>NZ_JBQFUT010000001.1:0-1136724 GCF_056539305.1 Ruegeria sp. BC1 | reverse complement strand
CTCGATCTCGTCGCGCTGGCGCCCCAGCTCGGATGTGATCGAGCCAAAAAGCTCAGGATCGCGGTCCGAAAGGGACTGGGTGAAAAAACCGGTGTCACGAAGATTGGCGTTCATGGGGGCTCCGATTGGTTGGGAAGAAACTTGCAGATTTCCTATCGGAAACGGCATAGATGCAAAAGCAATAAAGCGACGATTTGACCTGCTACGGCGTCAAGTCTGGCCTATTGGGGAAAGGTATGGTTGTTTCGGAACCAAATGTGCAACACCGGAAACCGGAAAAGATGACAAAGAGAATCGCCTTTCTCGCCAGCGATGCCAAGGTGGCGCAGTCCGCGCGGGACAATCTTGTGAAACTGTATGGAAATGCAGCGCCCCGGGATGCGGATGTGGTGGTCGCTTTGGGAGGTGATGGCTTTATGTTGCATACGCTGCATAACATGCAGCACCTCGATACGCCGGTTTACGGAATGAACCGGGGCACTATCGGATTTTTGATGAACGAATTCCACGAAGCGGACCTTCTTGAGCGTCTGGCGTCGGCCCAGGAAGAGGTGATCAACCCTCTGGCAATGCAGGCCATGGATCAGGCAGGTAAGATGCACGAAGCGCTGGCGATCAACGAAGTTTCGCTACTGCGGGCCGGTCCGCAAGCAGCGCGGTTGAAAATCAGCGTGGATGGACGTGTGCGGATGGCCGAGTTGGTCTGTGACGGCGCATTGCTGTCCACACCTGCGGGTTCGACGGCCTATAACTATTCCGCGCATGGACCAATTCTGCCGATTGGAGCGGATGTTTTGGCGCTGACGGCGATTGCTGCATTTCGGCCCAGACGCTGGCGCGGTGCACTTTTGCCCAAGATCGCGAAGGTACGTTTCGACGTTCTGGATGCAGATAAGCGACCGGTCATGGCCGACGCGGATTCGGTTTCTTTCGCTGATATCGATTGGGTCGAAATCCGCTCGGAACCGTCTATTCAACATCGCATATTGTTCGACCCTGGACACGGGTTGGAAGAGCGTTTGATCTCGGAACAATTCACCTGATGTATCAAAAGCAAACCTTTTTTGGGGCTTGTGTGATCCAGTTCACAGGAGATTGATTCATCCTTTGTTAATCTGATCTTGCCCGGAATACACGCTAAGGTGGGAGTGAGTGGCCACCAAACGGCGTTGTCGAATAATTGCGCAGTTTTCGCGCTGGCGAAGGTAGGTGGTGCTACGTTCGTTATCAAATTTCCGGGCTTATTTTAGCAAGCGGACCCCGGGCACAATAACCCGGGGTCTATTTTTGTGGGCGTGTCACACGCCCATTTTATCCCAAAGCGGCAGGCACATCTGACCCACGCGGGCTTCGATAGCGGCGGCGGCGTCAACGGCCATGTCCTCGCGCCAGCGTTGAGCGGCGATCTGGATGTTTATTGGCTGTGGTCCTTGCGGCAGGTCGGCCAGCCGCGCGGGAACGCTTGCGGCGGGCAAGCCGAGAAAATTCATCGCGTAGGAATAGACTGCACACCCCAGAACCTCATGCACGCCTTCCGCCCCTTCGGTGTCGCGGTCCGGCCTGAAGAAAGGTTGCGGCAGGAAGGGCGAAAGGACCAAGGGGTAGTCCTGAAGAAACAGCGACCATTCCCGCGCATAATGCGTGCTTTTGGCCAACATGCGCACCAGATCGGTGCCCAGGATGGGGGGGAACTCCTGAAAATAGACATCAAAGATTTCGCGTATTGTCTCTGACCCTGCTGCCTCGATATCGCTTTTCATCAGCGTCAGAACTTCGCCCATCAGCGTGCGGTATCCCATCCGACCGCATTCGAAAACGTCCGGCGGGCTAACCTCCTCGACCACGTAACCTGCGTCAATCAGGGCATCGCGTGCTGTGTCCAGAGCTTTGTCGACCTCGGGGTGCAGGGCATAGCCGAAAGTTTCCTTGGTAAAGGCCACCTTGATTGGGCCACCGGGTGTCGCCCCGCGCCAGGGCATGGGCACATGGAACGGATCGCGTGGGTCCGCAGCAATCAGGCTGGGCATCGACAAGTGAAGGTCGGCGGCGGAGCGTGTGATCAGCCCCTGCACCGACATGGATTGCGCCAGAATTCCCCGCTCGGCCTGCTGGCTGGGATTCCAGGCTGGCACGCGGCCTAGGCCCGGTTTCACCGTGACAGCGCCGGTGGCCGCGGCCGGAAATCGCAGGCTGCCTCCGATATCGTTGCCATGAGCTAGCGCGCCGATACCAGACATAACAGCCGCGCCTGCACCGCCCGAAGACCCTCCGGGCGAGATATGCTGGCCCCATGGGTTATGAGTTCGGCCATGTAGTGGATTGTCGGTGTCGGCGCGGAATGAAAATTCGGGCGTATTGGTGCGACCGATCACAACCGCTCCGGCGCGTTGCAGGTTGCGGACGATGGGGGCGTCATTAGGTGCGATCACGTCTTTCAACGCGACAACGCCGTTAGACGTTGCGTGGCCCTTTTGATCGACATTGATCTTGATGGTGACCGGGACGCCGTGTAGCGGTCCGGGTGTTGCCCCCTGAGCGCGAGACAGGTCGAGATCACGCGCGCGTTCCAGCGCCTCGGTGCTCAGGTCCTCGACTACCGCGTTCAGCGCGGGGTTGACCTGATGCATCCGGTTGATGGCATCCTGCACCGCTTCTTCGACGCTCAGGTCTCCATTGCGCGTGCGTGCAGTCAGTTCTGCGGCGCTCAGGCGCCAGATGTCGGTATGTGTCATGGGACCTCACTGCCTTGGTCAGACAGTAGGGGTCCTGATCGCGGTTGCAAGGGAAAGGCGAGGGGCGGGCGGTCGGATGCCGCCCGCTGCAATCTTACTGTGCGTACCCGATGGATTTCAGTGCCACTGTGATCTCGTCCAAAATGGCAGGATCGTCGATGGTTGCGGGCATCTTGTACTCTTTGCTGTCAGCAATCGACACCATCGTCCCGCGCAAAATCTTACCAGACCGGGTCTTGGGCAGGCGGTCCACCACTACGGCCTGTTTAAATGCCGCAACCGGGCCGATCTTTTCGCGTACCAGCTTGACGACGTCCTGCACGACCTCGCCGTGGTCACGTTCGCAGCCCGCATTCAGGCACAGAAAGCCAACCGGCATTTGCCCTTTCAACTGATCCGTGACACCGATCACCGCACATTCCGCCACGTCGGGGTGGGCGGCGAGCACTTCTTCCATCCCACCGGTGGACAAGCGGTGACCTGCCACGTTGATCACATCATCGGTGCGCGCCATGATGTAGAGGTATCCGTCCTCATCAATCATCCCCGCATCGCCGGTTTCATAAAATCCGGGGAACTGATTCAGGTACGAGCTTTTGAAGCGCTCCTCAGCATTCCACAGAGTCGGAAGCGTCCCTGGAGGCAGGGGCAGTTTGACCGCAATCGCGCCCAGCTCGCCGGGTTTCATCGGATGGCCGCCTTCGTCCAGAATCTGCACATCGTAGCCTGGCATCGGCTTGGCGGGTGAGCCCAGCTTGACCGGCAGTTCCTCGATCCCCAGCGGGTTGCCTGCGATGGTCCAGCCGGTTTCAGTCTGCCACCAGTGGTCGATCACGGGAACGTTTAGCGCGTCCTGTGCCCATTCGATCGTGTCCGGGTCGGCGCGTTCTCCGGCCAGGAACAGAGCGCGCAGGCTGGACAGGTCGTATTTCGCGATCATCTCGCCGGTAGGGTCCTCTCGTTTTACTGCGCGGATCGCTGTAGGGGCAGTAAAAAAGCTCTTGACCTTATGTTCGGAAATCACCCTCCAGAAAGTACCCGCATCAGGGGTGCCGACGGGTTTGCCTTCGAACACAATAGTGGTGTTGCCGTGGATCAGCGGAGCATAGCAGATATACGAATGCCCCACGACCCAGCCTACGTCGGACGCCGCCCAAAACACATCACCCGGGTCGACATCATAGATGTTTTTCATGGTCCAGTTCAGCGCGACCAGATGACCGGCTGTCGGGCGGACAACGCCCTTGGGCGCGCCTGTGGTACCAGAAGTATATAGGATATAGGCAGGGTCATTGCCGTCCACTGGTACACATTCCGCCGGTTCGACGCCGTATTGGAAACCGTGCCAGTTGAAATCGCGCCCTTCGATCAGTTGCGCCACTTCCTGTTCCCGCTGGAAGATCACGCAAAATTCGGGCTTGTGGCTAGCCATGTCGATGGCGCCGTCCAGCAGAGGTTTGTAGTGCACAACTCGGCCCGGCTCCATCCCGCACGAGGCGGCGATGATCGCTTTGGGCTTGGCGTCGTCAATGCGAACTGCCAATTCGTTGCTGGCAAAGCCGCCGAACACAACCGAATGCACGGCGCCCAGGCGGGCGCACGCCAGCATTGCCTCAAGTGCTTCGGGGATCATCGGCATATAGATGATGACCCGGTCACCTTTCTCAACACCTTTTGCGCGCAGCGCCCCGGCCAGAGTGGCCACGCGGTTGCGCAGTTCAACGTACGAGATTTCGCGCTTGGTGTGGGTGATCGGGCTGTCATAGATAATCGCAGTCTGTTCACCGCGACCGTTTTCGACATGACGGTCCACCGCGTTCCAGCAGGTATTTACCTTTGCGTCGCAAAACCATTCATAAAGCGGTGCGTTGTTATCAAATAGCGCCTTGGTCGGCGGTTGCACCCAATCAATCCCCTTAGCGGCCTCCATCCAGAAAGCCTCCGGGTCGGATTTCCAGCTTTGGTAAACGTCCTGATATGCCACGATGGCCTCTCCTTTTTCTCCCTCAACAGTTTGTTAGGCGGGCAGCAGGCGGCATACAAGAAAGCGAAATGACGGAGCGTCACTTTATCGCAAAATCTTTGCATTTCGTGTTGGATTGGGCTGCAAAGTTTTGCAAACCCGTTTTGAATTGAAGCGTTGAACGCGGCGCAGGGGATATTTTGCAAACTTGCAAATCTATGAGTGCAAAGAATCAGTGGTGCCGGGTTACAGTCTGGTGCCCAGGCAGGCACCAGACCGGTTTTAGGGGTCAGCCGTAGTGTGCAACCGGTGTCCCGGCAATTGCGGCCATGTTTAGCAGGCCACGTGCCGTGATGGATGGGGTCACGATATGCGCTTTGTTGCCCATGCCCATCAGGATCGGCCCGACTTCCAGCCCGTCTGCCTTCATCTTCAAAATGTTGCGGACCCCGCTTGCCGCATCCGCGTGGGCGAAGATCAGCACATTCGCGGATCCATCCAGACGGGAATTCGGGAAAATTCGTGACCGCAGCTCTGGGTCTAGTGCCAGATCGAGGTTCATTTCACCTTCATACGTAAAGTCGCGCGGCTCAGAGTCGAGAATCTCCAGCGCCGCCCGCAGTCGTTTCCCCGAACCTTCGGTCTGATTGCCAAACTGCGATTGTGAACAGTAGGCGATTTTGGGTTCCAACCCGAACCGACGCACATGACGGGCGGCCCCGATGGTGCTTTCCGCCAGTTCCTCGGGTGTCGGCAATTGCCGCACATGGGTGTCGGCAATGAACAACGGCCCATCTTCGAGGATCATCAGGGACAGGGCGCCGTGCGGGTGCAGATCAGAGCTCCCCAAAACCTGCTCGACATAATTCAGGTGCCAGCGGTATTCGCCGAATGTACCGCAGATCATGCTGTCGGCCTCGCCGCGCTGCACCATGATAGCGGCAATCGCCGTGTTGTTCGTCCGCATAATCGCCTTGGCCAGATCAGGGGTCACACCACGGCGCTGCATGATTTCGTGATACGAGTTCCAATAATCGTAATATCGCGGATCGTCCTGCGGGTTCACGATCTGAAAATCTTCTCCTGGTCGAACGGACAAACCCAACCGTTCGCAGCGGGCAGCGATAACATCGGGACGACCGATCAAAATAGGGGTTTCGGTGGTTTCTTCCAGAATAGCCTGTGCGGCACGGAGCACCCGTTCGTCTTCACCCTCGGCAAACACGATCCGGCGCGAGGCAACAGCGGCGGCTTCGAACACGGGGCGCATCAGCAGGGCGGATTTGAAAACGGTCTGATTCAGGCGCTCTTTATAGGCATCTATGTCGTCGATCGGCCGCTTGGCCACACCGCTGTCCATCGCGGCCTTGGCGACGGCTGACGACACAACACCCACAAGGCGCGGGTCAAAGGGTTTCGGGATCAGGTAATCCGGCCCGAATGTCAGCTGCTCGCCTTTATAGGCGGCTGCGGCCTCGGCGCTGGTGGTGGCGCGGGCCATTTCGGCGATGCCATCGACACAGGCGATCTGCATCTCGTCGTTGATCTCAGTCGCGCCGACATCCAGCGCCCCCCGGAAGATGAACGGGAAACACAGAACGTTGTTGACCTGATTGGGAAAGTCGCTGCGCCCGGTGGCAATGATCGCATCTGGCGCAACCTCACGCGCAGCTTGCGGCAGGATTTCAGGCGTCGGGTTGGCCAGCGCAAAGATGATCGGGCGCTTGGCCATCTTCTGCACCATCTCGGGCTTCAGGACGTTTGGTCCACTGAGACCCAGGAACAGATCCGCTTCGCCGATGACGTCATCCAGAGTGCGCAGGTCCGATTTCTGCGCGAACTGGTCTTTGTGCGGGTTCATATCCTCTTTGCGGCCCTCGTAAACGAGCCCGTGAATGTCACACAGCCAGATGTTCTCGCGTTTGACGCCCAGTTTGACCAGCATCATCAAGCAAGCAATCCCTGCAGCCCCACCGCCGGTTGAAACGATCTTGATATCTTCGAATTTCTTGCCGGCAACGTGCAGCGCGTTCTTGGCAGCAGCCCCCACCACAATGGCGGTGCCGTGCTGATCGTCGTGAAAGACCGGGATGTTCATCCGCTCGCGGCACAGCTTCTCGACCACAAAGCAATCGGGGGCCTTGATGTCTTCCAGATTGATTGCGCCAAACGTGGGTTCTAGCGCGCAGACAATATCGGCCAGCTTTTCCGGGTCGGGCTGGTCGACCTCGATATCAAAACAGTCGATGCCAGCGAATTTCTTGAATAGAACTGCCTTGCCTTCCATCACCGGTTTTGAGGCCAGCGCACCAATGTTGCCAAGTCCCAGAACCGCAGTTCCGTTCGATACAACGGCCACAAGGTTGCCCCGCGCCGTATAGCGCTCGGCACAGGCCGCGTCTGCTTTGATCTCAAGGCTGGCTTCGGCAACGCCGGGGGAGTACGCGCGTGCCAGATCCCGGCCATTTGCCATTGGCTTCGTTGCCTTGATCTCTAGCTTTCCGGGCTTTGGATGTTCGTGATAATCAAGTGCGGCCTGCCGCAGGCTCGGTGTATCTGACATCGTCGGTTCAGCTCCCTCTTGGAATTTGATTGAGAGTTAAACTATTTTTTGTGGCTTGGCTACGTGGCGTCATCTAGCCAGAGTTTTTCGCTGTCTATGTTGGTAGTTTTACAGACTACCCTGTCCGGGGTCGTCGACTGAATTCTGGAATTCAAGCTTTTGATACTCTTTTAGATTGGCATTTTACCGCTGTTCTGGTCGGATGCTCAAAACCCAAGACTGGTGAGATACTACATGAGTAATTTGCAAACGCGGACATGCGCTGAAGTCCGCCTGCCGACACAAGAGCTGCGTGACGATATCCCGTTTTACACCAAAGTTCTGGGAATGCGGATGGATATGATCTATCCGGCAGATGATCCGCGTGTTGCTGTCTTCTCGGGGCATGGTCTGCGTGTTCGGATCGAGAAGGACGCGCCCGAAGCCCCCGGAACACTGCGCATTCTGACAGAAAACCCGGATGGTTTCGCACAGGGTCAGCGCAGCCTTGTGGCCCCTAATGGCACGCGGGTGGAAATCGATGATCTGAACCCACCGCTGATCATGCCAGATACGGTGCACTCTTTTGTTGTGCGCAGGCTCAAGGATCAGGCCCCTTGGATCATAGGGCGGGCGGGGATGCATTACCGTGATCTCGTGCCGGATCGGTTGGGCGGTTCGATCATTGCCAGCCACATTCGTATCCCGGACGGCGGCCCGGTCCCGGACATGGTGCATTTCCACAAGGTTGGGTTTCAATTGATCTTCTGCATCCACGGCTGGGTCGATGTGGTCTACGAAGATCAGGGCGACAAGATGCGTCTGACCGCTGGCGATTGCTTTATTCAGCCCCCGGAAATCCGCCACCGTGTGCTTGAGGCATCGGACAATGTGCAAGTGATCGAGATCGGCGTTCCCGCCGAACATGTCACCGAGATTGACCACGAGATGGAGCTGCCAACTCCGCACTACCGCCCCGAGCGGGAATGGCAGGGTCAGCGTTTTGTCTTCAATCAGGCCGAAGGGGCCGAGTGGCGGTCGTTCCGTCTGCCGGGCTATATCTGTCGCGACACGACGATTGCCGAAAACACCAAGGGCGTCGCCGGGGTGCAAGTCGTACGCAAAGGGCAGGGCGACCCGGTTTGGGCTGCGCACGACACGGATATCCATTTTACCTTTGTCATGAATGGCGAGGTAACGCTGGAGGGCGAGGGGCGTGAACCCTATCGCCTTGAGCAGGGCGACGCCTTTGTCATCCCGCCGGGAATGCGTACGCGGCTTGCCGATCCGTCCGAAGACGTCGAATTGCTCGAGGTGACGCTGCCGGGCACTTTCAACACGACGTTGGACTAAGAGAAATTTAGCCTATGAAATTCGCGCCCGGGGCTTCAATTCCCCGGTCGCTTTCCTTTAGGATATTACTTTCTGACCAGATGATCAAAAATGGGGAATCGCTATGACTTTGAAAGATGCGGCTTTGTCTGTTCGGGAAAAAGCTTACGCTCCCTATTCCAATTTCAAGGTGGGCGCAGCGATCCGGTCCTCCTCGGGCCAGGTCTATTCCGGGTGTAACGTTGAAAATGTGGCTTATCCCGAAGGAACTTGCGCCGAGGCCGGAGCAATCGCCGCCATGGTTGCCGCGGGCGAGCAGCAATTGACCGAAGTCTATGTGGTCGCCTCGTCTCCGCAACCTGTTCCGCCGTGTGGCGGGTGCCGCCAGAAATTGGCCGAGTTTGGCGGGCGTGACGTCACAGTGACGTTGGCCACGGTCGATGGGGCAGAATTCGTGACTACCATTGGGGACCTCCTGCCAGGCGCGTTCGACGCGTCGCACATGGAGGATGTCTGAGCCCATGGACGCACGCTCGATCATCGCAAAGCTGCGCCGCGAACAGGTGCCGACCGGCGAAGAACTGGAGTGGTTTGCACAGGGCCTTGCCGACGGTGGCGTTAGCGACGCGCAGGCGGGTGCATTTGCAATGGCAGTCTGTATGGGTGGGTTGGGTGCGCAGGGTCGTGCCGATTTGACGGTCGCCATGCGCGACAGCGGCGACGTCCTGAAATGGGATTTTGACGGACCAGTGATCGATAAACACTCGACCGGAGGGGTCGGGGATTGCGTCAGCCTCGTGTTGGCGCCTGCGCTGGCAGAACTTGGGGCCTATGTCCCGATGATCTCGGGCCGGGGCTTGGGGCATACCGGGGGAACGCTGGACAAGCTCGAAGCCATTCCCGGCGTCAGTACCCAGATCGGGCAAGAGCGCTTGACCCAGATCCTGCGCGAAACTGGCGCGGCCATTGTTGGCGCGACGGGACAGATCGCGCCGGCGGACAAGCGGCTTTATGCGATTCGCGATGTGACTGCGACGGTGGAAAGCCTAGACCTGATCACCGCGTCGATCTTGTCCAAGAAACTGGCGGCAAGCCCGCAAGCTCTGGTGCTAGATGTTAAGGTCGGCAGCGGTGCTTTCATGAAGACGCTGGAAGATGCGCGCAAGCTGGCACAGGCACTGACCGAAACCGCGAATGCGGCGGGATGCAGGACCTCGGCGGTGATTACCGACATGCATCAGCCGCTGGCACCGGCATTGGGTAACGCGTTGGAAGTGGCCGAAGTCATGAATGTCCTGACGCAAGCGCATGACGCCCCGCTTGCCGAAATCTCGGCTGAGTTGGGCGGTGTTCTATTGGCCGATGCCAGAATGTTCGCTAACGCCGAAGAAGGTCGCGCCAAGGTGGCCGAAGTTATCCGCGACGGTCGCGCGGCCGAGCGGTTTGGGCGGATGATGGCGGCGGTCGGTGGACCTCTGCAGTTTGTAAAGGACTGGTCTCGATACCTGCCCGAAGCCAGCGTGATCCTTGAGATTCCAGCTTCGACCGGCGGCTTTATCACCGCAATAGATGGAGAGGCGCTGGGCCTTGCGGTCGTCGCACTGGGCGGCGGGCGGCAGGTGGAAGGCGATGAGATCGATCCGGCAGTGGGTCTTTCAGGTATTGTTCGGCTGGGCGACAAGGTTGATGCGGGCGCGCCGTTGGCTGTTGTTCACGCCGCCCGCGAAGATGCCGCGCAACAGGCAGCAGATACGGTTCGAAAAGCGTTCACGATCAGCCCCGACGCACGCGCAGAGCCTGTGCTTATCCACGAAAGGATCACGCCGTGACCCGTGCGTTTCTGGTCGTTATGGATTCAGTGGGGATCGGCGGTGCCCCGGATGCGGATCGGTTCTTCAACGGCGAGACGCCAGATACAGGCGCCAACACGTTGGCACACATTGCGCAGGCCTGCGCCGAGGGTCGGGCCGAAGACGGGCGCTCGGGTCCATTGCGCCTGCCCAATCTGGATGCGATGGGGCTGGGGGCCGCAACGCGTTTGGCTTCGGGTGCGGAAACGCCTGGATTGCAAACCGCACCTACTGGCCTTTGGGGATGCGCGCGCGAGCATTCGCCGGGCAAGGATACGCCTTCGGGCCATTGGGAACTGGCCGGACTGCCAGTGCCGTGGGACTGGCATTATTTCCCTGATACCACGCCGTCCTTCCCATCTGATCTGAGCCGCGCCGCTGCCGACGCAGCCGGAACGGAAGGAATTCTGGGAGATTGCCACGCCTCGGGGACGGCGATAATTGCCGAACTTGGGGTCGAGCATATGCAGACCGGCTGGCCGATCTGCTACACCTCAGCCGACAGTGTGTTCCAGATCGCGGCGCATGAGGAAAGCTTTGGCCTCGACCGCTTGCTGGACATGTGCAAAAAGCTGGCTCCGCGATTGCACGAGATGAAAGTGGGGCGCGTTATCGCACGGCCTTTTGTGGGCTCGCCTGAACAGGGATTTACCCGGACCACAAACCGCAAGGATTTCGCCATCCTGCCGCCCGCGCCCGTTCTGACCAATTGGGCGCAAGACGCTGGCCGCCGGGTTCATGCGGTGGGTAAGATTGGCGATATTTTTTCGATGCAGGGGATCGACACGCTGCGCAAAGGTTCGGATGCCGAACTGATGGGGCACCTGTCAGATCTGGTCGATAAGGCCGAAGAGGGCAGTCTGACCTTCGCCAATTTCGTCGAGTTCGACAGTCTGTACGGCCACCGCCGCGATATCAGCGGGTATGCCCGTGCGTTAGAGTGGTTTGACCGTGAACTCGGCACGATTTTGAAAAAACTTCGTCCAGGCGACCTAATGCTGCTAACTGCCGATCACGGCAATGACCCCAGCTGGATCGGTACGGACCATACACGCGAACAGGTGCCCGTATTGACCGCAGGTCCCAGCGCGGGCCAGATCGGCGCGATCAGTTTTGCCGACGTGGCTGCCAGCATCGCACACCATCTGAACATACCGGCACAAGGGCCGGGGAAGAGTTTTCTATGACTGTCGCCGACCTGCCAAAGATCGAACTGCACCTGCACCACGAAGGCGCGGCCCCGCCCGCCTTTATCCGCCAGCTTGCCCACGAAAAGCGCATTGACCTAAGCGGAATTTTCACGCCGGACGGTGGCTATGACTTCCGCGACTTCGCCCATTTCCTTAGCGTGTACGAAGCCGCCTGTGAGGTGCTGAAATCACCCGAGGATTTCCGTCGCCTGACGCTCGCGATCCTCGAAGAAAGCGCGGCCAATGGCGTGGTCTATTCCGAGACGTTCCTAAGCCCCGATTTTTGCGGTGACGGTGATCTGCACGCGTGGCAGGATTACCTGAACGCCATTCAGGACGCGGCCCACGAGGCAGAGCGTAAGTTCGACATCACGCTACGCGGCGTTGTTACCTGCGTCCGCCATTTCGGGCCGGAACAGGCCAAACGCAGCGCCCACTGCGCGGCAGAAACTGCGGGTGACTGGATTACAGGGTTCGGCATGGGAGGCAATGAATCCGTTGGCACTCAGGGCGATTTCAAGTGGGCTTTTGACTGCGCCCGCGAAGCAGGTCTGCGTCTGACCACGCATGCCGGTGAATTTGGCGGCCCGGAAAGTGTTCGTGATGCAGTTCGGGAGCTGGGTGTGGAACGTGTCGGTCACGGTGTCCGCGCCGTCGAAGACGACGACTTGATCCGGGAACTTGTTGACCGAGAGATCACGCTTGAGGTCTGCCCTGGCTCGAACGTGGTGCTGGGGCTGTTTCCCGATTTTGCAGCACATCCAATTGCGGACTTGCGTGACCAAGGTGTCAATGTCACCGTCTCCACCGATGATCCGCCGTTTTTCCACACCACTATGCGGCGCGAATATGAGATGCTGAGCCAAGCCTTTGGCTGGGAGGCTGAGGATTTCGCAGCCCTGAACAATACGGCCCTTGCGGCCGCCTTTTGCGATGATGACACCCGCGCGCGGGTCAAGAAAAGACTGGAGAGACCATGAGCGAACACCTGACCGTCGTTGATCACCCGCTGGTCCAGCACAAACTGACGCTCATGCGGGACAAGGGCACGTCGACTGCCGGATTCCGTCAGCTGTTGCGTGAAATCACCCTACTGTTGGCCTATGAGGTCACGCGTGAGCTGAAGCTGACCACCCGACATATCGAAACCCCTATGGAGGAGATGGATGCCCCGATCCTTGCTGGCAAAAAGCTGGCGCTGGTTTCAATCCTGCGGGCGGGCAACGGCATGCTGGATGGGGTGCTGGAACTGATCCCATCGGCGCGGGTCGGGTTTGTCGGGTTGTACCGGGACGAAGAGACGCTAAAGCCGGTCCAGTATTATTTCAAGGCACCCGAAGGGCTGAAAGATCGACTGGTCATTGCCGTTGACCCAATGCTGGCTACGGGCAACAGCTCGGCGGCTGCAATTGACCTGCTGAAAGAAGCGGGCGCCACCGATATCCGTTTTCTCTGTCTGCTGGCCGCGCCTGAGGGCGTGGCACGCATGAAAGAGGCACACCCGGACGTCAAAATCGTAACCGCTTCGCTGGATCGTGAGCTGAACTCCAAGGGCTATATTATGCCCGGTCTGGGCGATGCGGGCGACCGGATGTTCGGCACCAAGTAATCTATTCACCGCAGATGTTTTGCAGCCGGACCCAGTCGCGATCCGGCAGAACCTGAGGCAAAGGACGGCCCGCCATCGGGTCGGCCTCGATCAGGCCCAGAACCGTTTCGCCGGTGATGTCCGTCGCGTAGGCATATGGTGTCGATGGCAAAGCGGTTTGGGCGAACACAGCCAGCAGATCGTCTTCGGGTAAGGAAGTGCGCGGTTCCGCCAAAACCTGCTCGGTATAGCTGTCGACTATCCCGGATGTCAGCTCTCCGGTCGTCAGCAGGCGGAAGGCCGTCGTGACACCGGTACGGTCCAGCAGGTCATCCAGCGGGTCCTGCGCTTCGGCACGCGCGCGTTCGGCAATGATGTAACCTGCGGCAACCGAGGGGTCTTCGTGATCCTCGACCAGCGCCCGGTTCAATAGAACGATTCCGCCCGGCAGACTGAGGCTGCTTTGCACCCCGGCTGGCAGAATGACAACCTTGCGAACTCCGGTACGCGCAGCCAGTTGATCCAAGGCGCCTTGTGTACTTTCGGAGTTGCAAGCCCGACCGGAAACTCTTTCGATTCGTTGCAGAATCGTATTGCCAATGTCCTGACGTTTGATGTCTGGCACGACCGAGACAACGTGGTTTTGCAAAGCCGCAGGTGCCCACAGGAGCAGCAACGCAGCAACGGCAGCGACGACACCCGCGACGCTCAACCAGCGCAATCGTCCGGGATGGGGGCGCGCCCGGTCAATAGCGCGTTGCAGCCGGTTGATCGCTTCGATCATCGTGGTTTCTGATTCAGCCAGTTCTAACGTTTCGTCCGGGTCGCCGTCCGGGTTGAAGATGGCCGGGAATGTGCCCGGATTCTGGCGTTCCAATGCTGCCAGAGACCAGTGGGTCAAGGCCTGCTCATTGAAATCTGAGATCGTCAGCGTGGCTTCGCCAATCGACACTACGACCTCGCGCCGCTGAACTTCGGGCGAGGGCCGCCACAGACCGGTCGCTTCGATCCTCTGGTACTGTTTAAGGGCCGTCTTCAAGGTGAACGCTGCTCGTGATTATTTTGCCGTAGCTTAACACGCGAAAATCCAAAGGCGCAAACCTGTTGCACCCGGAATGTGAAATGTGCTGGATAACACGATGCGCGGGAAATCATATCGCCGCATACCACATTGCAACCGGGGCGTAGCATGCAGGCGAATACCCAAACTTCACCAATATTGGCCTCGGTGCTGATGGTGTGTGCGATGGCGATCATTGGGGTGATCGACAACGTGGTCATTCTGCTGGCCGATACGATAGGTCTTTGGCAGTTCCACCTGAGCCGCGCTCTGATGATGTTGCCGTTGATTGTTTGTTTGTCGTTGCTGGGGTTGGGAGGGCTGCGCCCGAGGCGGCTTGGGCCTGTTCTGTTGCGCAGTGTCCTGATAACACTGGCGATGCTGTTTTACTTTGCCTCGCTTGCCCTGATGCCGATTGCACAGGCGCTGGCGGGGCTGTTCACTTCACCGATCTTCGTGCTTTTGATCTCGGCTTTGGCAATGGGTCAGAAAATCGGACCGTGGCGCATTCTGGCGGTTCTGATCGGGTTCGCCGGGATTTTGTGCGTCCTTCAGCCGAACCCGTATGAGTTCGACGTCCAAACATTGCTGCCGGTGGCCGGGGGATTCTTTTACGCTCTCAGCGCGATTGTCACGCGCAGCCATTGCGCGCAGGAAAGCACCGTGGCGCTGTTGGCAGCCATGATTGTCACACTGGGGTTGGCAGGGGCCATTGGTCTGATTGTTCTGTCCACCGTGCCGCACTCGCTGCCCGACGGGTTCGTGACACGCGGGGTGGTCTGGCAGATGCAGCCCGCGCTGCCGTGGATCGTTGTACAAGCCGCGGGGTCAACAATTGCCGTCTTCATGCTAATCAAAGCCTACCAAATTGGTGAGACCTCCTATGTGGCGGTGTTCGAATATTCGGTGATGATTTTTGGTCCGCTTTTTGCCTGGGTCGTGTTCGGTCAGTCCATCGGAGTGATGCAGGTGGCCGGAATTGGGTTGATTGCGGCCGCCGGGGCGTTGCTGGGCTGGCGATCAGGGCGCACAACCGAGGGGCAGGCGGCGTGATCATTTCACGCGGGCGTCGCTATGTGTTCGTCCATATTCCCAAGACTGGCGGGACGTCGCTGGCACAGGCGTTAGAGCAGCGGGCGATGAAGGACGACATCCTGATCGGCGACACACCCAAAGCCCTTAGGCGCCGCAAAAGGGTCAAGGCGCTGACGGGTAGGGGACGTTTGTGGAAACACTCCTCCTTAGCAGATATAGACGGGGTTCTTTCGGTCGAGGAATTGCGGTCACTGACTGTTTTCACGATGGTCCGCAATCCCTGGGATCGGATCGTCAGCTATTACCACTGGCTGCGTGAGCAGAGTTTCGACCACCCTTCGGTCAGTTTAGCCCGATCCTTGGCCTTCGAGCGTTTCGTGCAGCACCCGGATATAGTGCTATCTTTCCAGAATAGCCCGGCGCGTCGATATGTGACCCGCGCGGACGGAGAAGAGCAGTGCCGATTTTTCATCAGATTGGAACAGTTCGACACTGATGCGGCCCCGTTGTTCGATCATCTGGGGTTCCGCGTGACCTTGCCGCATCTCAACCGGTCGGAGCGCGGTGGCGACTATCGCCGATACTATTCCAAACGCGCTGCGTCGGTAGTTGCAGAGGCGTGTATCGAGGACATTCGCAGATTCGGTTATTCCTTCGATCCGGGGGACAATTCATAGTTTCGGATATGTGTCCAATAGGCAGTCAGGAGGCGCGTTGTCCCGTAAGGCCTTGGGTTTTGAGGTCTTGGCGGCGCAAATCGGGCCGTAATATGTCGAAAATAAGTCACCGATCTTAATCCTGTGTTAATCCTCGCCATCAGTTTTTGTGTGTAATTAGTGGGTTCGGTTCTTGTTGAAAGTAGAGAGTGTTTTAGGATTCGCAGAGCGCCCGGGGTACAAGGGCAAGCGCACCGCGCAAGTCGCTGTGAATGCCCGTAGGGGCGGTTTGGTTCATGGGACCAAAGTAGCAACGAAAGGCGGATGGAAACTTGTCGAAGAGATTCAGACGGGTGACCGCATACGCACATTGGATAATGGGTTCCAGCCCGTGCGCCGCATTTCAACGGATTGCATCAAGATCCCACCGGGGGTCTCCAACACAGAGAACCTACCGATCCGGGTCCCGTCAAACACCGCTTTTAATGGACGCCCGGTGTGGTTGATGCCGGAACAAGGGGTCGCGCTGGACAGCGCCAAACTGGGCCCCACTGCCTTTGATGGCCCCAGAAACCAACCTATTGTACCCGCGAGGTTGCTGAGTGGGGTGTTCCGTATCAAGTCAGACGCGCCAGCGTCATTCTTTGATATCAGCACCTTATTTTTTGATGATGACGAGGTGATCTACATCGAAGGCGGTTTTCGCGCATTTTGTCCATCGGGCCGGTTTGGGGGCAATCGGACAGGTGCGCAATCGTACGTGGTTGCCGAATCCGAAGCGGCCTCGAACCTGATTTGCCTGGCTGAACGACGGGGTGATATTGGCGTTTTGGCGAACTCACTGGGCGCAGTGCCTGCACCCATTTTTGATCACCCTATCGTGCCGGTGAGACCGGTCAGAGGCACACGCCGCCCGGGTCGGCCTGGGCGTCCTGTCATGACAATTTGATTTCAAAGAAATAGATACATCCAATGAAGGCCGGCACAAAAAATTGCGCCGGCCTTCAACGTTTTGGTGATTATGCAGCTTTAGCTTTTGGGCTGAAGCGGCCGTAGAAGGTTTGGCCATTCTTAGCCATGTCTCTCAGCAGAGACGGGCAAGTGAAGCGCTCGCCATAGGCTGCGGTCAGCTGGTCGCAGCGCTCGGCAGCATAGGGTGCGCCGATGATGTCGAGCCAGCTAAACGGGCCACCGGACCACGGCGCGAAGCCCCAGCCCAGGATTGCGCCAACGTCGCCTTCGCGAATGTCTTCCAGCACGCCTTCTTCCAGCGCGCGAACAGCCTCAAGGACCTGTGCGAACATCAGACGTTCCTGCACTTCGATCAGGTCGGGCTGGTTTTCGGCCAACGGGTATTTTTCGGCCAAGCCTTTCCAGTAGCCGATGCGTTTGCCCTTTTCGTCATAGTCGAAAAAGCCCGCGTTGGCCTTGCGGCCCAGACGGCCCTGTTCTTCCATCCAGAAGATCAGATCGTCGGCCTCGCTGGCGGGGTAGGCATCGCCCATCGCCGCCTTTGTAGCGCGTGCGATCTTGGCACCCAGATCGATCGAGGTCTCATCGGTTAGCTGCACCGGCCCGACCGGAAAACCCAGCTGCCGCGCAGCGTTGTCGATCAGCACCGGGCTGATGCCCTCGGTGATCATGCGTGCGCCCTCATTGATATAAGGGATGATGCAACGGTTGGCGTAGAAGAAGCGCGCATCGTTGACCACGATCGGGGTCTTTTTGATCTGGCGCACGTAGTCCAGCGCCTTGGCCACTGCGCGGTCGCCGGTTTCGCGGCCCTTGATGATCTCGACCAGGAACATCTTCTCGACGGGTGAGAAGAAGTGGATGCCGATGAACTGATCGGGCCGCTGGGACGCCTTGGCCAGATCGCTGATCGGCAGTGTCGATGTGTTGGAGGCAAAGATGCAGTCCTCGGGGATGATCGCCTCGACCTTTTTGGTCATCTCGGCTTTCACGCCCACATCCTCGAACACTGCCTCGATGATCAGGTCGCAGCCTTTGAGGTGCTCGAGATCGGGGGTCGCGGTGATGCGGCCAAGCATGGCTTCTTTCTTTTCAGCCGTGACCTTGCCGCGCTTCATGCCCTTGTCCAGATAGGTCTCGGTATAGGCCTTGCCCTTGTCGGCGGCTCCCTGATCTCGGTCGATCAGAACAACCTCCATCCCGGCCTGGGCGCTGACCAGCGCGATGCCCGCGCCCATCATGCCCGCGCCCAGAACGCCGACCTTCCTGACCGACTGATCCGGCACACCGGCAGGACGCACAGCGCCTTTTTCCAGCGCTTCCTTGTTCAGGAACAGCGACCGGATCATCGCACCCGAGGACGGGTTCATCAGCACCGATGTGAACCAGCGCGCCTCGATCTTCAGGGCGGTGTCGAAATCGACCAGCGCACCTTCATAGACCGCGCTCAGCAATGCCTTGGCGGCCGGGAAGGCCCCGAAGGTCTTGGCGTTGACCATCGCCGACGCACCGACGAAGTTCATGAATCCTGCTGGGTGATAGGGCGCGCCGCCGGGCATCTTGTAGCCCTTGGCGTCCCACGGTTTGACGATGTCGGCATCCTTGGCGTTCAGCACCCACTCCTTGGCGGCGGCTACCGGATCGGCGGCGATCTCGTCGACGTAACCGGCGCCCTTTGCCTTTTTGGCATCCAGCATCTTGCCTTCCAGCAGCAGCGGAGCCGCCGCCACTGCACCAACCTTGCGCACCATGCGGGTGGTGCCGCCGGCGCCGGGGAAGATGCCGACCATGATCTCGGGCAGGCCGTATTTCGCCTTGGGGTTTTCCGCGGCAAAAATCCGGTGCGTGGATAGCGGCAGCTCCATGCCGATGCCCGCGGCGGTGCCGGGCAGCGCGGTGGCAATCGGCTTGCCACCCTTCTTGGTCTTGATGTCCATGCCTGCCAGCTCGATCTTGCGCAGAAGGGCGTGCATTTTCATGGTGCCTTCGAACAGACCCTTGGCCGGGTTGTCGCCCGCCTCTTCCTTCATCACCGCCAGCAGGTTCAAGTCCATGCCCCCGGCAAAGGAGCCTTCCTTGCCCGAGGTGATCACGATGCCCTTGATCTCGTCGTCAGCCAGCGCCTGATCGATACAGTCGTTCAGCTGTGCCAGCCCGTCAAAGGACATCACGTTCATGGTCTTGCCCGGAACGTCCCAGGTGATGATGCCAACGCCGTCGGCGTCTTTGGTCAGAGTAAATTCAGTCATTTCCAGTCTCCTGATCCCGCCGGTTACACGCGTTCGATGATGGTGGCCGCACCCATGCCGGATGCAATGCAGAGCGTGGCCAGGCCGGTTTCCTTGTCCTGACGCTCCAACTCGTCCAGCAGCGTGCCGATGATCATCGCGCCGGTCGCACCCAGCGGATGCCCCATCGCGATCGAGCCACCATTAACGTTGACCAGCGAAGGGTCGAGATCAAAGGCCTGCTGAAAGCGCAGCACGACGCTGGCAAAGGCTTCGTTTACTTCGAACAGGTCCAGATCGCTGATCTGCATACCGTTGTCGGCCAGAATCTTCTCGGTCACTGGCACCGGGCCGGTCAGCATGATGGTCGGGTCCAGGCCGATCTTGGCGGTTGCCTTGATCCGCGCGCGCGGCTTCAGGCCGTGCTTTTCGCCGAACTCTTTATTCCCAATCAAAAGCGCCGCAGCACCGTCCACTATCCCTGAGCTGTTACCCGCGTGGTGGATGTGGTTGATCTTTTCCAGATGCGGGTACTTGATCATCGCAACCTTGTCGAAACCGGGCATCTGTTCGCCCATCATCTGGAAGGCCGGGTTCAGGCCGCCCAGGCTCTGCATGTCGGTGCCGGGGCGCATATATTCATCGCGGTCCAGAATAGTTAGGCCGTTCTGATCTTTGACGGTGATCACCGACTTTTCAAACCGGTTCTCTTCCCAGGCAATGGCCGCGCGGCGCTGCGACTCTACTGCCAGCGCGTCGGCGTCATCGCGGCTAAAGCCGTATTCGGTTGCGATGATATCGGCCGAGATGCCCTGCGGCACAAAATAGGATTCCATCGCCACCGAAGGATCTGCCGCAACCGCCGCACCGTCGCTGCCCATGGCCACACGGCTCATCATCTCGACGCCACCGGCGATATATCCATCTCCCGCACCGGCCTTGACCTGGTTCGCCGCAAGGTTCACTGCCTCCATGCCACTGGCGCAAAAGCGGTTGATCGCCAGACCTGGTATGCGCTCGTCCAGATCCGAGGCCAGAATCGCGGTCCGCGCCAGGCAGCCGCCCTGTTCCATCACCTGCGTGACGTTGCCCCAGATCACGTCCTCGACGGCGTGGCCTTCCAGATTGTTACGCTCTTTCACCGCGTTCAGGGTTAGCGCAGACAGGCGCACCGAGGTTACCTCGTGCAGGCTGCCATCCTTGCGGCCCTTGCCGCGCGGGGTGCGCAGGGCGTCGTAGATATATGCTTCGGTCATAGGTCTCTCCTCAAGCTCGATCCGACGGGTTGCCGGGCATCAGGTCATAGGGGTGTTTCCAGCCGGGCTGTTCACTGAGGCGTGTCAACCAGGCGTCGATATGGGGCCAGTCGGCCCGGTCAAAGCCAAACGGCTCGGGGTAATACAGGTAGCCGCAGCAGCTGAGATCGGCATTGGTCACACCATCGCCAACCATCCAGTCGCGGCCCTCAAGATGGGTGTTCAACACCTCATAGGCCGCCTTCAGGCGCCCCTGATTGAAGGCGATCACATCCGGGTTGCGGTGCTGCTCGGGCAAAAAGTTGATCAGGAATCTGGTCAGACCGGCCGTCGAGCTGAGCTTGTGATTGTCCCACAGAACCCAGCGCAGAATCTCATAATCCTCAGCCCGGTTCCGGCCGCCGAACCGGCCCGACTTCTCGGTGACATAGGCCTGAATCGCGCCCGACTGGCTGGTGCGGAAATCGCCGTCGACCAGAACCGGAACCTCACCCATCGTGTTGACATCGGCCCGGTACTCGGGCGTCCGTGTCGCGCCGCCGAAGAAATCGACAAAAACCGGTGTCCAGTCCAGCCCCGACATCTCCAGGGCAAGTGCCGCCTTGTAGGCGTTTCCACTTTCTCCGAAGCAGTGCAGTTCTATGGTCATGCGATTACCCCTCCCGTGGCGTTCGTGGTTCAGTGGGAACCGAGTATTTTTGAAAAGATGAAGTGCGACCGGTGGCCGGGGTGCATCGCCGCTTCATCTTGTCACAAATACCCTTGCCGGAGGTGTCCGGTCTTCAGGTCGGTGTTCATCTCTTGCGTGCCTCAAGCTCGGAATTGAAGATGCGCAGCCGGTGCGTCAGGTTCTCTTCGTCGATCACGCTGTTGAAGTTCTCAAACAGGAACGACAGTGCTTCTCCCTCATCCAAACCGGCCTCGCGGGCGAAACCCTTCAACTTGCGATACCCGTCTTCGGTCATGGCAACGGGAAAGCGGCGGGTCAGACGAAAGCGTTTCGGCATGGGGTCTCCTTGGGGAACTGGTTCCGGGCAACGACGCCCGGAACCAGACTGAGATCAGAAGCTCTCTGCGTCCAGTGCCATTACTGTGTCCGCGCCAGACTGTATGCGCGCCAGATGCAGTGCGGTCGCTGGCAGGCGGCGCGCCATGTAGAAACGGCCGGTTGTGATCTTGGTCTCGTAGAACTCAGTGTCCGAGGCACCCCCGTCCAGCGCTTCCTGCGCCGCCTTGGCCATCTGTGCCCACAAAAGGCCCAGGCAGACATGGCCGAACATGTGCATGAAGTCATACGAGCCCGACAACGCGTTGTTCGGGTTCTTCATCCCTTCCTGCATAAAGTACATGCCAGCGGCTTGCAGGTCTTTCGACGCGGCTTTTAGTGGTTCGATGAAGGCCTTGTCATATGCTTCATTTTTGCCACCATTTTCCTTGCAGAAGGATTTGACCATCTCGAAGAACGCCATGACATGCTTGCCGCCGTCCGCCGCCAGCTTGCGGCCCACCAGGTCCAGCGCCTGTACACCGTTGGCACCCTCGTAGATCATCGCGATCCGGGCGTCGCGGGTGTATTGCGACATGCCCCATTCCTCGATATAGCCGTGGCCGCCGTAAACCTGCTGCGCCTGAACGGTCATGTCGTAACCCTGATCCGTCAGGAAACCCTTGATCACCGGCGTCAGCAGAGAGATCAGACCGTCCGCATCCTTGTCACCTGCGCGATGCGCCTGGTCGATCAGTTTTGCGCCCCAAAGGATGAACGCGCGCGCACCTTCGGTGAAGCTTTTCTGGTCCATCAGGTTGCGGCGGATGTCCGGGTGCACGATCAGGGGATCGGCCGGACCATCGGGGTTCTTCACACCGGTTACGTCACGCCCCTGCAGGCGGTCCTTGGCATACTCCACCGCGTTCTGATACGCCGCTTCGGCCTGCGAAAGGCCCTGCATGCCCACACCCAGGCGCGCTTCGTTCATCATCGTGAACATGGCGCGCATGCCTTTGTGCTCTTCGCCCAGCAGCCAGCCGGTCGCACCATCGTAATTCATCACACAGGTCGAATTGCCGTGGATGCCCATTTTCTCTTCGATCTTTCCGACCGACACGCCATTGCGCTCGCCCAGCGAACCGTCCTCATTCACGATGAACTTGGGAACGATGAACAGCGACACGCCCTTGATGCCCTCGGGACCGCCGGGGATCTTCGCCAGAACCAGGTGGATGATGTTGTCCGCCATGTTGTGATCGCCAGCCGAGATAAAGATCTTCTGCCCTGAGATCTTGTAGCTGCCATCATTCTGCGGCTCCGCCTTTGTCCGCATCAGACCCAAATCGGTGCCGCAATGCGGCTCGGTCAGGTTCATGGTGCCGGTCCATTCGCAGCTGACCATGTTGGGCAGATACTTTGCCTTCTGCTCCTCCGTGCCATGCACCAGAATCGCCGAGGCCGCTCCATGCGTCAGACCCTGATACATCGTAAACGCCTGGTTGGCGCTCGAGAACATCTCTCCTACGGCAGTTCCAATGACGTAAGGCATATTTTGGCCGCCATACTCTTCAGGCATATCCAGACCGGTCCAGCCGCCCTCTTTCACCTGATCGAACGCGTCCTTGAAACCTGTTGGCGGGTACACCACACCATTCTCCAAACGGCAGCCTTCAGTGTCACCCACAACATTGAGTGGGTGCAGAACGTTGGTGGCAACTTTGCCGGCCTCTTCCAGAACAGCACCGGTGAACTCAGCCTCCAGTTCGCCATACCCCGGAATGTCAGATTCCGAGATCCGCAGCACATCGTGCAAAATAAACTGTGTGTCCTTGGTAGGCGCGTTGTAAACGGGCATTTGAAGCTCCCTTTTAGTCTGATGTTCTGGGCTTGAGCCGCAAGCGTCAGTTGTCGGCTTTTTTCTCGTTCTTCATCGAGGCGATGACTTTTTCACCCCAGCGCAACTGTTCTTTCAGATCGTCAATGGCCTGAGTGAGTTCCTCACGACGAGATTCCATGTCAGCCAGTCGTTCGCATGCGATTTCGTACGTGCGGGACATCTGGGTCAGTTGCTGGTCATCCACATGGTAAAGATCAAGAAGCTGACGAATTTCCTCAAGGCTGAAACCAAAGCGCTTACCGCGCAGGATCAGCTTCAGGCGGGCACGGTCACGTTTGGTGAACAGCCGCTTTTGGCCCTCGCGGATAGGAAACAAGAGTTCCTTGGCCTCGTAAAACCGCAATGTGCGTGGCGTGACATCGTATGTCTCACACATTTCACGGATGGTCATCAGGTCTTCGTTCATGGTCTCGGCACTCTCGTCACTGGCGTCTGTAAGGGTCAGTTGTGCAGTCGATGCACACGTTACAACACAAAGTTGACGTTCACGTAATGTGAACGCTGCGTCACAACATAAGTTGACGTAGCATCCCTTCACGTCAAGATGCGGGGGACGGGCTTTTGGCAGTGTTACGCAACGGAACTTTTGGGGTTTACTGTCCAGCACCAGTTAACGCGCAAGGCCGTTAGGCCCCGCGACACCAGAGATTTTTAATGTAGTGGTTTTCTATGCTGGCCGTGGCCGCAGGTTAGCGCAGCAACTTTGCAGTCTGATCTCGCAGCCGCTGTAATTCGTCCATCGCTTCGTCCAGTTGCTGACGTTGCTTTTGCAGCTCGGGCATTTGCCTGTCGGCCAGTTTAATGAATTCGGCCATCTGGGCTTGGTTTCCCTGATCTTCGTAGATCAGCAGCCATTGTCTGATTTCTTCCAGCGAAAATCCGAACAGGCGCCCGCGCATGATCAATTTCATTCGGGCGCATTCGCGTGGACCATAATAGCGGGTGCGGCCTTCGCGTTCCGGCTGCAGCAGCTCTATGTACTCATAGTAACGTAGTGTGCGTTTGGTTACGTCGAACTCTTCGCACATCTCGTTTAATGACAAACGGTTGTCGGTCATTCGCGGTCTCCTCGGCTGCACCGTAGGACGCTGTTACGTCAAGCGCAACAGGTGGGCTTGCTCTTTTACAGGGCTCAGGCTCATAAAGGGCGAAATCAAAAGGGCTAACCCACATGGTCGACAAAATAAAAATTGCGCGCCAGTTCATCGAGGCGATACCGCATGCCAAGGTGTTGGGGCTGAAACTGACCACTATCGGTGAGGGCGGTGCTAGCATCACTATGCCCTATAATACAGACTTGGTCGGTGACCCCCGGACAGGGGTTATCCATGGCGGAGCCGTATTTACAGCGTTGGACACGTGCTGCGGGGCGGCTGTTATGTGCCATCCGGCGGCCCCTGGTGGGACGGCCACAATCGACCTGAGGATCGACTATATGAGGGCCGCTACGCCAGGCCAGAATATCACTGCCCACGCCACCTGTTACCACATCACACGCAATGTCGCCTTTGTTCGGGCCACCGCGATGGATGAAGATCAGGAACATCCTGTCGCGACTGCTTCGGGATCATTCACGGTGGAGGGTCTGTAATGGTGCGTCCTCGTCCTGAACCCATGCAGGTGGTGAAGCAACGCCGAGATGCGGCATTGAATGCAATAGTCGAGGGCGTCCCCTATATCCGCTTTCTTGATATCACCTTCGACCGGCGTGGGGATGAGTTGACCGGGGTGCTGAATTTTGACGACAAGCTTATCGGAAACCCATTGCTGCCGGCGCTTCATGGCGGAGTTACAGCTGCGTTTCTGGAGGTTACGGCAGTTATTACTCTGAGCTGGGAGTATTTCTTTCCCCGTATCGAAAGCGGTGAGATAGACGCGGACCAAATTTTCAAGTCAGACGACATGCGATTTCCCAAGACTGTCGATTTCACGGTGGACTACCTGCGCTCCGGCTTGCCGAGGGACGCCTACGCCCGCGCGTTTGTCAGCCGGTCGGGGCGGCGCTATGCCTCGGTTCGGGTCGAAGCCTGGCAAGACAATCGCGCCCGCCCGATTGCGCAGGCCACCGGGCATTTCCTGATGCCGCAACCCAAGTCGAGCGCCGAGTAGACTAAAATGTCAGACGCTTCGGCATCCCTTACACATAAACGAGTGCTGAAGATCGCGGTTCCGATCGTGCTTTCCAATGCTACTGTTCCCATATTGGGTGCGGTGGATACTGGTGTGGTCGGTCAAATGGGACTGGCCGCGCCGATCGGTGCTGTAGGCATGGGTGCGGTCATTCTGGCCAGCATCTACTGGATTTTTGGTTTCCTGCGCATGGGGACAACCGGCCTTGCGGCCCAGGCGCGTGGGGCAGGGGATACGGCTGAAACCGGGGCGCTCTTGATGCGTGGGTTGCTGCTGGGCGGTACAGCCGGATTGGTCTTTGTCCTGACCCAATTCTGGGTGTTCTGGGGCGCATTTGCCTTGTCGCCCGCCAGCCCCGAGGTCGAGGCGCTGACGCGCGACTATTTGCAAATCCGCATTTGGGGCGCACCGGCGACGATTGCGCTTTATGCCGTGACTGGTTGGTTGATCGCAGTAGAACGAACCCGCGGCGTATTCGTTCTACAGATATGGATGAACGGCCTGAACATCCTATTGGATTTGTGGTTCGTGTTGGGCCTCGGTTGGGGCGTCGAAGGCGTTGCCATCGCCACACTGATCGCCGAATGGACCGGGTTGGCATTGGGCCTGTGGCTGTGTCGCGATGCGTTCGGGGGAAACCAATGGCGTGATTGGCCTCGGATCTTCGACCCCGCGCGGTTGCGTCGGATGATGCAGGTGAACGGAGATATCATGATCCGCTCTGTCCTGTTGACCGGCTCATTCACGACCTTCCTGTTCGTGGGCTCTGATTTGGGAGACGTTAACCTGGCCGCCAATCAGGTGCTGCTACAATTTCTGGAAATCACCGCTTTTGCACTGGACGGGTTTGCCTTTTCTGCCGAGGCGCTTGTTGGCAGCGCCGTCGGTGCGCGGGATCGGCCTCAGGTCCGACGGGCGTCGATCATGGCATCGCAATGGGGCGTGGGTGGAGCCTTCGCCTTGGGCGTTGTTTTCTTTGTTGCCGGGCCAGCATTGATCGACCTGATGTCGACGTCGGATGAGGTGCGCGTAGCGGCGCGGGATTATCTGATCTGGGCCGCACTGGCACCCGTGATTGGCGTCGCCAGTTGGATGTTCGACGGCATCTATATCGGTGCGACCTGGACCCGCGCGATGCGCAACGCGATGATCCAGTCAGTTGCCATCTATGTCCTTGCGCTGTTCATTCTGGTGCCAACACTGGGCAATCACGGCCTTTGGGCCGCGCTGATGATCCTGAACATCGCGCGTGGCGTGACCTTGGGGTGGCGCTACCCCAAACTTGAGGCGCAGGTGGCCTAAAGCAGAGACAACAAATTCTCAGGTGGGCGTCCGATTGCAGCTTTGTCATCGGCCATGGCCAGAGGACGTTCAATCAGGATCGGGTTTTCGGCCATAGCGGCGATCAGTTCGTCAGAGGGCGAGGATTTCGTTAACCCCAATTCCTTGAACCGCTTTTCCCCGGTGCGAACAATGTCGATGGCATCGACACCCAGCTGGTCTAGCACAACGCGCAGTTCTTCCGTCGAAGGAGCATCCTCAAGGTATTTCCGAATGTCCACCTGGGCGCCATTCTCCTCAAGCAGCGCCAGCCCGGCGCGGGATTTGGAGCATCGCGGGTTGTGCCAGTATGTAATCACAGCCAGTCCTCTCGTTTACTTCCAACGGCTTGCGCGACGTTGCTAAACCCGTCGCGCGCCAACAATTCGTCCAACCCTCGGGCGATCTCAGCCGCTAGAGATATCCCACCGTAAACCAGCGCCGTATAAAGCTGCACGGCAGAGGCCCCAGCGCAGACCTTGGCATAGGCGTGTTCGGCCGTGCTGATTCCACCGACACCGATCAGCGGTATCTTCCCTTCGGTCAGATGGCTGAGGCGGGCCAGAACGCGCGTCGATTTCTCAAAAAGGGGCGCGCCGGACAGACCGCCGGCCTCGCTTTGGTGCGCACTACTCAGTTCGTCGCGCGACAGGGTGGTGTTTGTGGCGATCACCGCGTCCACGCCGGTTTCGGCAGCCACTTCTGCGATGTCCTGCAATTCTGCTTCGGTCAGATCGGGGGCGATCTTGAGGAAAACCGGTACAGGGCTGGGTAAGGCGTCTCGGGTTTTGATCACACCACCCAGCAGCGCACCAAGGGCTGCTTTGCCTTGCAAGTCCCGTAGCTTTTCGGTGTTGGGGGACGAGACATTGACCGTGGCAAAATCCAGAAATTCAGCGCAATGTCCAAGGACCTTGGCGAAATCGCCGGGCCGATCGTCACTGTCCTTGTTCGCGCCCAGGTTCAAACCTATCACTGCGTCCTTGGGGCGATCAGCCAGGCGGCGGGCCATGACCTCCATCCCTTCGTTGTTGAAACCAAAGCGATTGATGGCCGCCTTGTCTTCGGTCAGGCGAAACAGCCGGGGTTTGGGGTTGCCGGGTTGCGGGCGCGGGGTCACGGCACCCACTTCTATGAACCCAAAGCCCGCGCGTGACAGGGGGGTCAGTACCTCTCCGTTCTTGTCAAAACCTGCGGCCAGACCAACCGGGTTGGGCAGATCCAAACCCGCGATACGTGTCTTCAACCTAGCCGACGTCACTGGCCCCGGAGCTGGCGCGAGGCCCGCTTTCAATACCTTGATCGATATTCCATGCGCGGCTTCCGGGTCCATCCGGTGCAGGACGGCCAGGCCAAGTTTTTCGGTCAGTTTCATCCGAATGCTTCTCCGGTTTGGTTGGGTGCGCAGCGGATCAGCCGAGAAGTTTCCACCGCGGCTTGCCGGTGGACGACCGCTGATTGGTAATCGGGGTCCGTCACCATCTCAAGAAACGCATGCGCCGTTGGATAGCGGGCGATAAAGACTTCGTCCCATGCTTCGTCCTGAGGACCGATCAGAGTGGCTTGATATGCGCCGCGCCACAGGATGGACGCGCCCAGGCGTGCGATGATCGGAGCAGTATCCAAGCCATAATTGCGATAGGCTTGCGCTCCGGTAAGACCGGCACCTGCCAATGCGTGTCCCTCGGGGTATTTGGCTGTGGCACGGAATTTCACCAGGTTCAGCATTTCGATCGGGTGATCCCGATCCAAAGTTTTGAATCCCTCGAATTGTGCGCGGTCCGGGTCGATGAAGGCTGTCATTTCATTCCCTTGGGGAATTGGTGCGTCTGTCCGTCAAGGGGCAGGGTACGTGACCACACAACATCCGTCATTCGAATTTGGCGGTAGAGATGAGGGAATAGGGCCCCACCACGGGAAACCTCCCATTTCAGGTCAACCCCCATTGCTTCGGCGTCGCAGGCCAGCAGAGTAAGCCCTTCAACTCCGGCAAAGTGTTTTGCCGCAGTTTCGGCAGCCTGTTCGGCGGTCGAAAAATGAACATAGCCGTCCGCAACATCTATCGGTGCGCCGTCCGAGGCACCGTGATCCTGCAACATAGCCCACTCGTCGGCCCGGAAAATCTTGTAAATCAGCATGGGGCCGTGATGCCCCGCTAGGCGGGCAGAATCAAGCTGGATTTCCCCCTTTGACTCTTCTGGCCAGTAGGCGCACCATCGCCCCAATAACAATAGGGAGTATCAAGAATGTTCACCCGTTTTCTGACGTCAGCGGCCATTCTGGGTCTGACCGCTGGCATGGCGGCTGCTGACTATAAACTGACAATTCTGCACACCAACGATTTCCACTCTCGTATTGAACCGATCAATAAATACGACAGTGGGTGCAGCGACGAGGACAATGCAGAAGGCAAATGTTTTGGCGGATCGGCACGCCTTGTCACTGCTGTTGAAGAGGCCCGAGCACGCGCGGAGAACTCAATTCTGGTTGATGGAGGTGATCAGTTTCAGGGGTCTCTGTTTTACACCTATTACAAAGGTAAGGTCGCGGCGGAATTCATGAACAAGCTGGGCTATGACGCGATGACCGTGGGCAACCACGAATTCGACGATGGCCCCGAGGTTCTGCGCGGTTTCATCGACTCAGTGGATTTTCCGGTTCTGATGTCGAATGCGGATGTGGCCGACGAAGAATTGCTGACCGACAGGATCAAAAAGTCGACGGTGATCGAGGTCGGAGGCGAAAAAATCGGCCTGATCGGCCTGACGCCTGAGGACACGCATGACTTGGCCTCACCCGGGCCAAATATCACATTCTCGGATCCGGCCCCGGCGGTTCAGGCCGAAGTCGATAAACTGGCTGGCGAGGGCGTGAACAAGATTATTGTTCTCAGCCATTCGGGCTATGGCGTCGACCAACGCGTTGCGCAAGAGACAAGCGGCGTAGACGTGATCGTGGGCGGTCATTCAAACACATACCTGTCTAATGTTTCTGACAAGGCCGCAGGGCCGTACCCGACCGTAGTCAACGGCGTTCAGATCGTGCAGGCCTACGCGTACGGTAAGTTTCTGGGTGAGTTGAATGTCACCTTCGACGATGACGGCAACGTGGTCGAGGCGGTGGGCGAACCGTTGATCATGGATAACTCAGTAACTGAAGATCAAGCCGCTTTGGATCGCATCGCGGAACTGGCCGCGCCGCTGGATGAAATCCGTAACAAGGTGGTCGCAAACGCAGCAGATTCCATTGAGGGAGACCGGTCGGTCTGTCGCGTGCAGGAATGCGAGATGGGTAATCTGGTAGCTGACGCAATGCTGGCTCGGGTTGCGGATCAGGGCGTTCAGATCGCCATAGCAAACTCGGGCGGTTTGCGGGCTTCGATAGACCCGGGCGAAGTGACCATGGGCGAAGTGCTGACAGTGCTGCCTTTCCAGAACACGCTGTCGACCTTCGAGATCAGCGGGCAGGGCGTCATCGACGCGCTCGAGAACGGGGTCAGCCAGGTCGAAGAGGTCAAAGGCCGTTTTCCACAGGTGGCTGGTATGACCTTCACGTGGGACCCTGCGGTTGCACCAAATGAGGGTCGGGTGACAGAGGTTATGGTCGCTGACGGTGACGGTTTCGTTCCGATTGATCCGGCGGCGACTTATTTGGTGGTCACTAACAATTATGTCCGCAATGGTGGAGATGGGTACAGTATGTTCGAAGGTGACGACAAAAACGCCTATGACTTTGGACCCGACCTTGCGGATGTGACGGCAGAGTATCTGGCTGAAAATGCGCCGTACCAACCGTATTTGGATGGGCGTATCAAACAGAAGTAAATTTCAGCCAGAACAAGGAAAAGGCCGCATCCAGTGATGCGGCCTTTATGTATTCAGACGACCTTAGTCTAAGTTGTACTCCGGCCAGAGCGCCGGGTCGAGATTGTCCAGCATCGGACGCAAATGTTCGGACACGCTTTGCCAACCGCCAACAGACTTGGTAGAGATCTGGTTGCGCACCTGATCAATACTCGCCGTTCTCACCTGTTTGGTGTTTTCCTCGGGGCGCATCATGGATTCATGCCATTCAATATCACAATATGCCGCCACCTGTTGGCTATAGGTCTGCGGATCAGCCACCAATTTCTCGTAGGGAACCGTCAGTATTCGGTCTCCGAAAACCGAGTCCCAATGGGCCATGTATTGCCGATACAAGTTTGCGGTATGTGCGATGGCTTTCAGGTTTGAGGCATAGCGCATGCCCCCAGCCGGGAAACGCCTGATCCATTTTGAAAGTCCAACGTCGCGCGGGTCACGCAGCATGTTGATGATCTTCGCATTTGGGAACGCGGAGAGCAAAAAACCTACCCGCTGAAAATTGTGCGGCATCTTGTCGACAAAGGCGACCGAGCCGTCGGGGATCGGGGGCATCAGCTTGCGGAATTCCTTTGCGAATTCAGCGGCTTTACCCGAGTCAAATTCCGACGATCCATTCTCGAAATCACGAGACAGATCCGGACCCAGTGTTAGTTCCCCACAGCCTGCGATGTTGGGAACAGAGCTGAGCATCATTTCCATCAGAGTGGTGCCGGAACGGGGTTGCCCCAACACAAAGATCGGTGCGGGTATGTCGCTTGGAACCGAACTGGAAATTTCAGTGCCGACCGGGAACATGTTGGTAATATTGTCCAACTTTTTTTCTTCATCGGCAAAATTATACGGATTTCCCGCGTGTTGAATGGCATTGGCCCGTGCAAATTGCGGCAACGCGCTGCCCAGGCCCTCAGAGGTTGAGATTAAATGCGCTTTGGCGAACTCAAGCTCTTGCAGCTCACTGTCGCTGTTTGCGATAGCAGTCTCGACCGCGTCCATCACTTCCGGCGCTTCTTCTTTCCTGGCCATCGTCGCCGTTTGCAGCAACGCATTTGGATGCTCCGGGTTGTCGTCAAGAATACGCCGCAGAATGTCCTTTGCCGCCGCCTTGTTTCCACTTTGATGCAAATTCACCGCCTTCAGGAACGCGATGTCAGTGTTGTCCGGGTCCAGCTCATATGCGCGGGTAAGATCGCGCGAGTTATCATCAACAAACCCGATTTTGGCATAAGCTCTGGCCCGTTTGGATAGAAGCATGACGTTATCTGGGTCGCTTTGCAGCTTCTTGCTGGCATGTTCTATGATCGTGCGCCAGCTGTTGCCCTTCAGGTGGATCTCATCAAGAACACGGTTCAGCTCTTGGTTATTGGGGAACTGTTCCAGCTTTTTCTCGGTGTATTCCAGTGCTTTGGGAACCTGGCCGGTTTGCATCAGGGCATTTGCAAGGTTTTCCACGAACTGAGGGTCATCGGGTTTCATCCGGGATGCTTCGATGAAATGCGGAATTGATTTCCTGTACTGCTTCATCTCGGTCAGGACAAAGCCCGAGATCGCGTGGAAGTCTGAGTCCTTTGGGAACTTTTTGACACCCAATTGCGCGTTTTTTAATGCCTGGTTCAGCTTGCCCGCTTCCAGAGCAGCCACCGCCTTGCCTTTGAGGGTTTTCGCTGTTTGATTTTGCATATGACCCTGTGACACCCTGTGCATGTGGAAAACTTTTATTGATGGTTCATTACCCATGTGCGGACGGTTTGCAATAACCCTTCCCAGCGATGCGATGGCGCAGCTATTTTCTGCGCGACCGGCAAATACGTTGCCCAACGTGCCGAACTACAATGTGTGCCCGACAAATCAAGTGCATGCCGTACGCGCCGGAGAAGCTGGTCGCAGGTTGGACCCACTACGTTGGGGGTTTTTGCCCCATTGGTATAAGACCGAAAACGCAGGACCTTTGCTGATCAACGCCCGGGCCGAGACTTTGGCCGACAAACCCGCCTTTCGCGCCGCCTGCCGGGAACGGCGTTGTCTGATCGTGGCAACCGGGTTTTATGAGTGGACGAAGGCGGAACAGGGTGATCGATTGCCGTGGTATATTCGCCGCAGAGACGGGGCCCCGATCGCTTTTGCCGGGGTCTGGCAAGAGTGGGGGGCGGATGATAGTCGACAAGGCACCTGTGCCATAGTGACGACATCTGCAAATCGCCATCTGAGTGCCATTCATCACCGAATGCCGCTGATCGTTGAACCGGATGACTGGCCCTTGTGGCTTGGTGAGACGGGCAAGGGGGCCGCGCGATTGATGCAGCCTGGTCATGAGAGTGTGCTGGACTATTACCGCGTTGATCCCGCAGTGAACTCGAACCGGGCCAGCGGACCGGACCTGATCCAACCTATCCCGGCTTAACCGTGCGTCTTTTAATTCCCGTCCACGCGGGGTAGATCACTGACATGGCACTGAAATTCACGGACTTACCCAGCCTCTATGTGCATGACTTCGATACGGTGATCGACGTGCGCAGCCCGGCGGAGTTTGCCGAAGATCACTTGCCTGGGGCCATTAACCTACCGGTTCTTGACAACGAAGAACGCGCACGTGTGGGTACTATTTATGTGCAGCAAAGCCCATTTCTGGCGCGAAAGCTGGGCGCGGCATTGGTGTTCAGGAACGCCGCCAATCACATTGAATACAGCCTGTCGCACCACGAAGGCAGATGGAAACCACTGATCTATTGTTGGCGCGGCGGCCAGAGGTCGGGGTCATTCACCTGGATGTTGCAACAGATCGGATGGCGGGCCGAGGTGGTCGACGGCGGATATCGAACCTACCGACGGCTTGTAAACAGGTTCCTGTATGACGATCCCCTGCCGCACCGGATGGTTGTGCTGGATGGCTATACCGGTACGGCCAAAACCGATCTGCTGACCTGTCTGCAAGAGCGCGGTGTTCAGGTTCTAGATCTTGAAGAACTGGCCAATCACCGAGGGTCTCTGTTGGGCGAAATGCCGGGCGGGCAACCCAGCCAAAAGGCGTTTGAATCGGCACTGGCGGCAGCATTGTGCAGACTGGATGCAACCCGTCCCGTTGTCGTCGAGGCGGAATCGTCCAAGATCGGAACATTGATCCTGCCACCGAGCCTTTGGGCGGCCATGCGAGCGGCGCCACGCATTCAGATCAATGCTCCGATCGAAGCGCGAACCGCCTATCTGGTTGCGGCGTATGATGACATCCTGTCGGATGCTGATCGTTTGCGCGATCGCTTGTCTCCGTTGCGATTTCACCGTGGGCACGAAGTGGTCGATGGCTGGCTTGCGTTGATTGATGCAGGGGACAAACATGCGCTGACGCGGGCGTTGATGGAGCAGCACTACGACCCGGCTTATGCCAAGTCCCGCCGCGCGAAGACTGCCGAAGTGATTGCCCGGATCAAGGCTCCAGCGTTGGATGCTGCAAGTTTGCAGAGCACAGCGGCCAGTATTGAGCGGATGCTGGATCAGCTTTGAAGACGCATCCCCGGTGTGTCTGTCAGGTGGCCGATTATCACCGCCGGATAACCCGTTTTACGCAAGTCTTCGCACAATCCATACGCCTGTTCTGGCGCTACGGCAGCCAACAGTCCTCCGGCGGTTTGCGGGTCAAACAGAAGATCGGTTTTACCGCCCTTCGGCAAATCGGGCGCGGATGATCGGTTGTCATCGAATATGGTCGAACGCACCCCTTGTGAACTCAACTCCAGCGCGCCTGTCATCAAAGGGATCGCGTCCAGATCAATTGTCGCTCCACAGTCGGAGGCCTCGCACATCCACAGCAAGTGCCCGGCGAGTCCAAAGCCGGTCACGTCGGTCATCGCATGTGCGCCTGCCAGTATTCGCGAGGCGTCTCCTTGCGGTTGGATCATTTGCCGGAAGGCATCAGCAACCCAAGCGCCATCGGCCAGACCCGCCATTGCAGCAGCCATCAGCACCCCACTGCCCAACGGTTTGGTCAGGATCAACAGGTCGCCCGGTCGTCCACCCGAAAGGGTGATTGGATCGTTCTCGCACAGGCCCGTCAAAGTAAAACCGATGGTCATCTCATCGCCCATCGAGCTGTGTCCGCCGATAATCTCGGCCCCGGTCTCTTGGATGACCGTTTTGGCGGTTGTCATGATCTCGGCCATGGTCCGGTGCTGCAATGTGGGTGACATGCGCGGCAGGATGATCGTCGCCGTTGCCGCCTGGGGACTGGCTCCCATGGCCCATATGTCCCCCAGCGCATGAACGGCGGCGATGCGTGTCATCAAGACCGGGTCATCGGTAAATCCGCGCAAGTGGTCCGAAGTCATTACCTGCCGCACCCCTCCAACCGTCAGCAGGGCAGCATCATCTCCGGGCAGAGGCGTAGTGTCGGAACGGGTCGACGTGGGCAGGTCGCGTAGCACGCTCTGCAAGACACTGCGCCCGACCTTTGCGCCGCATCCGCCGCACATCGGTTTATCACCCAACGCATCCTCCATTCCTGCGGCGTGCTGTTTGGGCAGGGCCGGGGCGGGCATCTGGGGCAATTCCCGAAACCTGTTCATGAATGTCTGGTCGATGTGGTTCTTCCATTTCCACATCAACGGACCGCTGATCGAGGTGCCGAACCGTTCGGCCAGTGCGGATTTGCCACCCAGCGAGATCAGTTTCAGATAATCCCTCTGCGGTTGATACTGCCGCATGCGCCCGGCCCCCAGGGCGGCCCGCAGGTTGTTGTACAGAACTGGGGCTTCGCGCACCGCATACACTCCGGCCTTGGGTCTGGGGTTTTCGGTCAGATGGGCGCAATCTCCGGCAGCGAAAATCGACGGGTCGCTGGATTGCAGAAAACGATTTACCCGGATGTAACCGTCCTGCAGATCAAGCCCCGTTTGCGAGATCCATTCATACGGCCGCGCACCCGCAGCGCCGGTGACAAATGAGGCGGGAATAGAACGACCGTTTTCCAGTTCAACATGATCCTCAGCGATACGAGAAATCGGCGCCTGTTCGATCACGTCGATGCCCAGATCATCCATCGCCCCTCGGATAGTCGCGGCCGCCTTGTCTTTCGTCGCCGTCAGCGCCAAGGCGTTGTCAATCAGTGTCACCTGTGCCGCGCGGCCTTGGATGCGCAGGGCAAATGCCATAGCCATGACCAGCTCCACGCCCGCAACGCCTCCGCCGATCACAGCGACCGAGGCCGGGCCGGTGCCCTCAAGATAACTTGCCCATTGCGAGGCAAAAGCACCAAGCGGTTTGGCCGGGATCGCATGATCGGCAAAACCGGGCAGGGTGGGCATGTCCGAAGTGATCCCCACATTGACCGAGGCCACATCGAACGGCACGGGTGGGCGACCTGGAACGTGAATTTGCTGCCGCTGTGGGTCGATGCCTTCGACCGGCCCGAGAATGACACGCGCGTCGGCAAAACGGGCCAGTCGCACCAGATCAATGTCCAGTTCGTGCCGTTGGTAGTGACCAGAAACAAACCCCGGAAGCATACCAGAATATGGTGCAGTAGGACCGGGATTGATTACGGTCACGCGTGCGCCGGGCAGTGGGTTCATACCCCATTTGCGCAGCACAAGCGCGTGCGTATGCCCGCCGCCAATCAGAACCAAATCGCGGGTCAGGGGCAGCGGTGCTTGGTGCATGAAACTCAGGACTTGCTGTGGTCGGGTACGTCTTCGACCTGTTCGACGGCGTGGGTGGCCCAAAGCTCATCCTCGCCTGCATCCGGCAGATCGCCGGGCAATTCATGGCGGTGAATGTGCCACTTGGCAATGAACAGGGCCGTGATCGGAGCGGTCAGGAAAAGAAACAGCGTGATCAGCAATTCGTGCAGGGACAGGTGATGTTCGATCAATACCGAATGGAAAATCGAGGCCAACAACACGCCGCCCACGCCCAGCGTCGTCGCCTTGGTCGGCGCGTGCAGGCGGGACATCGGGTCCTTCAGTTTGATCATCCCGAAAGAGCCGACAAAGCCGAAAATGCCCGAGACGATCAGAAAGAAGGCGATCAGAAATTCGAAGATGAAACCCATGATGCCCTCATTCAATAATGTTGCCGCGCAGCATGAAGCGCGCATAGGCCACGGTTGAGACAAAGCCCAGCATAGCGATGATCATGGCGGCTTCGAAAAAGATCTCAGTCCCCAAGGCCAGTCCGTACAGGATCATCAGGGCAATTGTGTTGATGACCATCGTATCCAGAGCCAGAACGCGGGTGCCAACGCCGTCGGCGGTGATGATCCGCCACAGGCACATCATGATCGCGGCGCCAAAGCATGCAAAAGCAAAGAAAATCGCAAAGTCGATCATTCGAAAATCTCCTTCAGTCGACGTTCATAACGCTGTTTGATCTGATCGCGCACTTCGTCAGGGTTTGGTGCATCAAGGCAGTGAACCAGCAGATTATGCCCCTGCGCCGACAGATCGCAGCTGACCGTGCCGGGCGTCATAGTGATCGTTCCGGCCAGAACGGTGATTGCCTCAGGTGTGCGCAACTCAAGCGGGACGCAGATCCAGTTGGGTTGCCGGTCGGCATCGCGTTTGAACAGGATGATCCGGGCGACGGTAATGTTGGCTATGACGATATCCCACAGCACCACCAGCATATATTCCACGACCATCGGCCAATTGCGCAGCTTGGGGCGGTCAGGCCAATAAGGTTGGGTGATGAAGGGAATAATTATCCCAAGGATCAGTCCAAAAACCAATGAGTTCAACGAAGGCGAGTTCGCCAAAAGCATCCACACCAGCGTCAGCAGGATCGTCAGATGCGGGTGAGGGAATATCCGATGCAGAAGTCTCATTTATTCCTCTCCTCCCAGTACGGCCGAGATGTAGTTTTCGGGCGTAAATAATTGCTCGGCCGTCAGACTAGCGTAGTTCAGCGCGGGGCCTGCGAACAAGGTCAGCAAGACAAGGCCCAGAACGGCTCCGAAGATGGCTGTGAATGCCAGGCCCGGTTGCGGTTCGGGCGCAGGCAGCGCTACGATCTCTTCGTCGTTTTCTGGGTCGTGTTCCGTGTTGTGCTGCGCATCGTGGCTTTTCCAGAAAATCAGCGAGCCTGCCCGCGCCAGGCCAACAATGGTTACGAAAGACCCGATCAGGATCACCGCCCAGATTGCATCCGCGTCAGGCGCATCGCGGGCCGCGTCCAGCACCAACAGTTTGCCGATGAAACCTGACAGCGGTGGCATACCGGCCATTGCAATGGCGCCGACAAAGAACAGGGCCGAGATCAACCCGTTTTGCGGCATCGGGGCTTTGGGTGCGATGGCACCACCCCTGCGCTCCATCACCAAATCGGCCACCAGGAACAGCAGTGCCGTCGCCAAAGTCGAGTGATAGATGTAATACAGCGCAGCGGCAGTGGCGGTCTCGGTGAAAAGCGAAATCGCGATCAGCAAAGTGCCCATCGAGGTAATGGCGCAAAACGCCACCATGCGTGCGATGTGTTGAGCCCCCAAAATACCGATTGCCCCAACCGCCAGCGTCACCAGCGCCGCCGGTTGCAGCCATGCGCCTACAAGGCCCTGCGTTGCCTCAACCTCGGGGCCAAAGCCCAGTGTGTACATCCGTAGAATCGAATAGGCACCGACTTTGGTCATGATCGCAAACAGGGCAGCGACGGGCAGCGGAGCGTTGGCATAGCTGGCAGGCAGCCAGAAATGCAACGGCAGAACGGCGGCCTTGATGCAGAACACCAGCAGCAACAGCACAGCACCAACGCGCAGCAGCGCGGTATCTTCGGCAGGCAACTCGGCCACCCGCACGGCCATATCCGCCATGTTCAGCGTTCCGGTCACCGCATAAAGCGTGCCCAGAGCAAACAGGAACAGGGTCGAGCCCAGCAGGTTATAGGCCACATACTGCACCCCGGCCTTCAGCCGCACCGATCCACCTCCGTGGGTCATCAGACCATATGAGGCAATCAGCAGGACCTCGAAGAACACGAACAGGTTGAAAGCGTCACCGGTCAGGAAAGCGCCACAGACGCCCATCAGCTGGAAGTGGAACAGGGCGTGGAAGTGTTTCCCCCGGTCGTCCCACCCGGATGCGATGGCATAAAGAACAATGGGCAACGCCAGCAGGGCGGTCAGCAGCACCATCATGGCCGACAATCTGTCCAGTACAAGTACGATGCCAAAAGGCGCGGGCCAGTCACCCAGTTCATAAACCTGTATATCCCCGCCCGAAGCCTGAGCCGTGATGGTCAGAGCTATACCCAGCAGTCCGACAACGCCGGCGACGGAGAAGATACGTTGCAGGTCCAGATGGTATCGTAGGACCATGATGATGAACGGGGCCAGGATCGCGGGCAGGACGATCGGCGCAACGATCCAATGGTTCATGCGTCTTCTCCTGCGCCGTCCACGCTGTCTTGCGCGGTCATGTCGATATGGTCATCCTTGGATGAAAGATAGGCACTGAGCGAGATCATCACGATCACGGCCGTCATCCCGAACGAGATCACGATGGCCGTCAGCACCAGCGCCTGCGGAAGTGGGTCGGTATAAGTGACCTCTTCGTATTTGTTCAAAACGGCGGGGGCGTCCAGTGCCAGTCGCCCTGTGGCGAACAGGAACACGTTCACCGCATAGGTGATCAGCGACAGGCCCAGAATGACGGGGAACGTCCGGCGGCGCAGGATCAGGAATAACCCGGCTGCGGTCATGACGCCTACGGCTGAGGCTACGAGCGCTTCCATCAGGCCTGCTCCTTCTCTTGTTCTTCTTCTGGCGGGTCGTCCCGCAGCGGGTTGATATCCATCGGGAATTCCTGCGCCATACCCGGCTGCCAGGCGAACCGCGACAGGCTGTCCAGCGCCAGCATCACCGCACCCAGCACGGCGAGGAAGACGCCCGTGTCAAACAGGATGGCGGTGGCCCATTCGAACTCTTCCAGAGGTGGCCAGTGAAGGTAGCCGAAATCGCTGGTCAGGAACGGACGTTCATTGAACCATGCCCCGATCCCGGTGGCGGCTGCGATCAGCACGCCCCAGCCGATGGTGCCGTGATAGTAGAACCGCTGCCGCTCGATCGCCCATGTATATCCGCTGGCCATGTACTGCATCAGGAAGGCGATTGCGACGATCAGGCCGGCGATGAAACCACCGCCCGGCTGGTTGTGGCCGCGGAAAAAGATGTAGGCCCCGACCATTAGCGCAATTGGCATCATCACGCGGGTTGCCACGACCATCATCAGCGGATGTGAATCCCCCGATTGCGGCCAGTGCGGTTTTCGGTTCAGCAAATAGGCGCGGACGTTCGAGTTCAGAACGGCCTCGGTCAGGGCAAAGATGATTAGCGCGGCGATACCCAGAACGATGATCTCACCGAACGTATCAAAGCCCCTGAAATCCACCAGGATCACGTTGACCACATTGGTGCCGCCACCCCCTTTGTAGGAATTCGCCAGATGGAATTCCGAGATGGTAGGAAAGGCAAAGTCCCGCAGCATCAGCGCATAGATCAAAGCGCCCGAGCCAATACCGGCCACGACCGAAATACCTGCGTCCCGCCAGCGTCGACCTGCACTGCTGTCCCATGGCGTATCCGTGGGCAGGAAATTCAGCGACAGCAGGAGCAGGATCATTGTTACCACTTCGACCGAGATCTGGGTCAACGCCAGATCCGGGGCCGAAAGGTAGTTGAACGCCATCGACACTATCAGGCCGACAACGCCGATCAAGACCAGGGACAACAGGCGGTTGCGATGGCACCACATGATTGCAAGCGTCGCGCCAACGAGGCAAATCCAGCCGATGATCGGAATGATCGGCGCAGGCAGTGGATCACGCGTTTCAGGCCCGATGGAACCGGTCGCATAAGCGTAATAACCAAGGCCAAGCGTAAAGGCGATCAAAAGGACCGCATAACGGCTGATAACCCCATTGTGCAGCGTGTCGGTAATCCAACGGCTGAATAGGGTAAACGCTCCGATTACGGCGTCAAAAATAACCTTGGCTTCGGGCCGGGGCAGGGCATTCCAGAACTGTTCGCCACGGCGGTGAAGGGCAAGCAGGACCAGACCGCCCAGCGTTGCGAAAGCCGACATATAGAGCGCAGGCGTGAAACCGTGCCAAAGTTTGAGCGAATAGTAAGGAAGCTTCTCTCCACCGATTACGGCGCTTGAAACGACCGCGACGAGAGGGCCGACTAGGGCGGCCGAATAAAGGCCGATCAGCACGACCAGTACGACAAGGAAGGCCGGGGCAAGCCACAGTCCGACAGGCGGATCATGCGGATGCGCGGGATAGTCCTTGCGCTGTGGTCCCAGAAAGACGTGGCCGACAAAGCGGAAGGAATAAGCCGCCGAAAACAGCGCTGCCAACAACGCCAGGCCGGGAACCAGATAGTGGGAATGCAGCCACGTGGTGTGAACTGTCTCCTCCAGCATCATTTCCTTGGACAGGAAGCCGTTCAACGGCGGCAGGCCGGCCATCGAAAGGGCGGCAGTGGTGCCGATGGTAAAGGTGATCGGCATCAGCTGCCGCAACCCACCCAAACGCTTGATGTCCCGGGTGCCGGTCTCGTGATCTACGATCCCGGCGGTCATGAATAGCGCGGCTTTGAACGTCGCGTGGTTAATGATGTGGAATATGGCCGCGACGACTGCAATCTTGGTGCCAAAGCCCAGCAGCATCGTCACCAGACCCAGATGCGACACGGTCGAAAATGCCAGCAATGCCTTCAAATCGTCCTTGAACAGGGCAATGCAGGCCCCGATCAGCATGGTTACCAGACCTGTGGTCGCAACTATATAGAACCACGCATCCGTGCCAGCCAGCACCGGCCACATCCGCGCCATCAGAAACAGTCCGGCCTTCACCATCGTGGCCGAGTGCAGGTAGGCCGAAACCGGTGTCGGCGCGGCCATTGCGTGGGGCAACCAGAAATGGAACGGGAACTGCGCGGATTTAGTGAAACAACCCATCAGGATCAGGATCAGCGCGGGCATGTAATAGGGCGAGGCCTGAATCAGCTCTTTGTTTTGTAGGATGACGCTCAGGTCGTAGGACCCGACTATATTGCCAAGGATCAGCATCCCCGCAATCATCGCCAACCCGCCACCACCGGTCACGGCCAGCGCCATGCGTGCGCCCTGACGTCCTTCAGGCAGGTGTTTCCAATAGCCGATCAGAAGGAATGAGCTTAGCGATGTAAGTTCCCAGAAAATAAGCAAAAGAAGGATATTGTCAGACAGAACAATTCCGACCATCGCCCCCTGAAACAGCAGCAGATAAGAATAGAACTGTCCCATTGGGTCTTCGCGTGACAGGTAGAATCTCGCGTAAAGAATGATCAGCAGTCCGATCCCAAGAATCAAAAGCGCGAACAGAAACCCAAGCCCGTCCAGCATGAAATTCGCGTTCAGCCCCAACCCTGGAATCCAGTCGAACTTTGCAGTTACGACCTCTCCACGCATGACCGACGGGATGTGAATCAACAGCCCCATTAACGCCAGAAATGTCGTCAGCCCCGCGGCCGATGCTGCTGCGTTTCGTCCTGCCCGTATCAGAAGGGCTGGGAAAACAGCTCCGAGGAAGGGAAGGGCCGCGATGAGGAATAGGGACAAGTGCGATACTCCGATCTGAGCGGTCAAAAGTGGTACTGATTTTGTAAGGATAATTTTCTAACTGTCCAGCGATTGCAAGGTTTTCACGTCCTTCAGCGCCCGAAAAGACAAATGCGAATTCGAGTGTGAAACCTGACGCGAACTTGATCCTTCAGCTAAATTTCGACGCAGATTCGTGATCCAGGGTGTGATAAAAGCATCGGGCCAGTACAGGAGGGTACGACGTGGCGAAAAAGGCAAGCCGAACGCGCCGATGGTTTCTTTTGGGCGGTGTCGGAATTGTGGCAGCAGGCTTCGCCCTTCGGGAATTTCATCTGAACCCTCCGGCATATGCCGGCAATAAGCTGAGCGTCGTGGATGCGCACAACCAGGCTTCGGTCGGAAATATAGTTTTGGTGGATATTCGTACCCCACGGGAATGGCAAGCCACTGGCGTGGGCGCTGGGGCTCACCCACTGGACATGCGTCGCGAAGACTTTGAACAAGCCTTGGCGCAGTTGGTCGGCGGCGACCAGAGCGCCCCAATCGCACTGATTTGTGCGCGAGGGGTGCGATCAGCCCGGTTGAGCAACCGATTGACCGAGGCTGGGTTCACAAATGTTATCGACGTACCCGAAGGCATGCTGGGCTCTGCTGCAGGGCCCGGATGGGTACGTGCCGGTTTGCCGGTTCAACACGATACAGGAGAAGCGGGATGATCCGGGCATTTACTTTAGCAACCGGGCTGGCGCTGGCCGGGCAGGCGGGACTTGCAGCTTGCGCGGATCAGGAAGGCGTGTGCGAGACCGCATCAGGCGGATATCACATCGAATTGCCTGAGGGCGATAACCCGCCTTTGGTCGTCTTCCTGCATGGGTATGGCGGCTCGGCCGTTGGCACGTTGAAAAACCGCAGCATGGTCGAGCCGTTACTGGCGCGCGGCTACGCGGTGATGGCCCCAGAAGGGTCAGAACGGCATGGCCGCCAAAGCTGGAACTTCTTTCCCGGTTGGGAAGGACGGGACGAAACCGCCTTTCTGACCGAAGCCGTGCAGGACGCATCGGACCGGTTCGGGATTGATACGGACCGGGTTGTTCTGGGTGGTTTTTCTGCCGGGGCGTTCATGGTCTATTATCTTGCCTGCGCCGCTCCTGATACGTTTTCGGCCTATGTTCCGGTGTCGGGCGGGTTCTGGCGTCCACATCCCGAGGCTTGCAAAGGTCCGGTGCGGATGTTCCACACCCATGGCTGGACCGACAACGTCGTACCTCTGGAAGGGCGCATTCTGGGCGGAGGCCGCTTCCATCAGGGGGATATCTTTGCTGGCCTGGAAATCTGGCGGGTCGCCAATGGCTGCGCCGATACCAAGCCGAGCGGTTTTTCAACCACCGGCCCATTTATGCGCCGCTATTGGACGGGATGCGATGATGGCAGCATGCTGGAGTTCGCGCTGTTTCCGGGCGGGCACACCGTTCCTAACGGATGGGCCGACATGATGGTTGATTGGTACGAGGGCCTGCCAGGCGGTTGATTACTCGGCAGGGGTCATGGTGCCTTTGCCCTCGATCACATTCTTCAATTCAGTCCGGTAACGACGCGCGGACCGAGTGATGGCTGGCTCGTGAAAATCCTCTTTCATCCCGACCATGCGCCGCGCCGCCCCGGCAGAAACGCCGCTGAGGGCAGACAGAGGGATTGCTAGCGCAAGGCTGATGGCAATCGGTGCCAGCCAGATCGAGACGAGGCCGGACAGAATACCGGCGCTCAGCGCGATGCCACTGACTGTTTCCAGCCCGTGACACAGGATCAGCGTTCGCACGCTGTAGCTGCCGCCATCCCGCGCCTGTGGGGACCAACCCTTTTGCATACCCAACGCGGTGCGGAACACGGCGATCATCTGTTGCACCATCAGGATCGGGGCGTAGAGGATCGACAGGACCACCTCGGCCAGAAATGAGGTCAGGAACTTGGAGCCGCCGCCGAAATCAGCATAGCGCACACCGCTGAGCGGAAGGGCCAGAACGCCCAGCACTTTTGGGGCCAGCAGCATTGCATACATCACCAGAATGATCAGCACGTGACGCGTTTCCGACATCTCGGGCCATTGCGGGAACAGCGGATTGTCGGGGCTGAAATAATGCAGAACCGAGGCGTCCTCGCCCTGACCGATCAGCGCCCACATCACCAGCAGCGCGAACCACAGCGGCGACATCAGATAGCCTACCGCGCCGTGGAACATATGAAACCGTGACACCGCCCGGAACCCGACCGATCCCAGAAGTTTCAGGTGTTGCAGGTTGCCCTGACACCAGCGCCGATCCCGCAGGGCATGGTCGATCAGGGTGGGCGGTGTTTCCTCATATGAGCCCCGGATGCGCGGCAGGAACCGCACACCCCAACCGGCGCGACGCAGAAGGCCGGCTTCGACAAAATCGTGACTCATGATCAGCTTTTCCTGACCGTTCATCGCCCGCAGTTTCGGCAAACCCGCGCTCGAGGCAAAGGCCCGGGTGCGGATGATCGCGTTGTGACCCCAATAGTTGCCCTCTTGCCCACACCAGCGCGCCAAACCTTCGGCAAAGGCGATGCCATAGACGCCATTGGCGAATTGTTGCATCCGGGCGAAAACCGATTGGGCACCAATCAGTTGTGGATAACTCTGAATCAGGCCCGCACCGGAATCGCGTGCTAGCGAATCCGTCAGGCGCAAAATGGCACGCCCGGTCATAAGGCTGTCGGCATCCAGCACCAGCATTGCATCCCAATCGGCACCCCAGCGGCTGACCCAGTCGGCGATGTTGCCGACCTTGCGGTCCGTGTTCTGCTCGCGGCGGCGGTAATAAAGCTCCAGTCCCGGGGCAAGGGTGGTGCGCAGTGCCTCGATACTGGCCTGTTCCTGCGCGGCGATCTCGGGGTCGCGGGTGTCGGACAGGATGAACATGGCATAGTCATGCTGCCCACCAAGCGTGCGCAGGTCTTCCAGCATCGTGCGGGCATTGCCCAGCACGTTCCACGGCACCTCGTTGTAGACCGGCATCAACAGTGCAACACGCAGCGGCTGAGAACGCCCCTCGCGTTTGGGCTGTTCCTGTCGGGACAGCGACACCATGCCTAGCAGAACTGTGCAAACCGTGAAGGAAATCCAGAAGAAATTGAATGAGATCAACGCCAGCAAGATCCCTTCAATCAGGTTGATCCCTTCGGCGCCGAACCAGTCGGTCATTACCCATAGTAGGCCCAAAGTCGCGGCCATCGCGGGTGAAAACGCCAAAGCGCGCCAGAAGCCGGCCGAGGCACGTTTGCCTTCGGGAACCTGTGCATCCCGGAACTCCGCACTGAAATCCTGCGCGGGCATGGCCAAGGGCGCCTCGGGAGGCATGATATGTAAATCGCGGCTCATGAAGTCCAACGGTAGAGCCAGACCTCAGAGGCTGGCTGTTTGTCTTTTAGCAATTGCGCGCGTAGTTCCACGTGGTTGCGGTCGCCTGGCTGGAATGAAAACGCTAACCGCAGCCCGCCGGTTTCCGGGTTGCGCTGCAACACGCCCTCGGATGTCTCGGCATGGGGCGAGTTCACGAAGATTGTCATCGCCTCGAGGTCGTCGAACAACTCGGAGGGTTCAAAATCGATAACGGCCAGTCGACCTTCACCAAATGTATTATCCCCCATGGACGTATTGATCACACGCGGCATCGGCGTACGCTGTGGCTCTTCACCCCAGATCAGGCGATAAGACAGATCGACCTGACTGCCTGCCGCATAAGGTTCCATTGGTCGCCAGTAGGCGACGATATTGTCATAGATTTCCTGATCAGCTGGAATTTCGACCAGTGTCACCGAGCCCTTGCCCCAATCATCACCGGGTTCGACCCATAGGCTGGGACGTTTGTGGTAATTGGCCTCGAGATCGGCGTAGTCGGAGAATTCGCGTTTCCGCTGCATCAGGCCGAACCCGCGCGGGTTCATATCGACAAATGATGAAATCTGCAGGCGGGTCGGGTTGGCCAGAGGTCGCCACAGCACCTCTCCGGCGCCATTGCGGATCAGCAGGCCGTCGCTGTCATGAACCGCGGGGCGGAAATCGTCGAACCGGTTGTGGTTGGTTTGATCGTACAGGAACATCGACGTGCCGGGAGCGATACCGACATGGCTAAGTTCCTCACGCGGAAACAAGGTGGCCTGAACGTCCATCACGCAGTCGGCCCCGGCGGAGATGTTAAACCGATAGGCCCCGGCCACGCTGGGGCTGTCCATCAGCGCATAGACAACCATATCCTGCTGACCGGGTTTCGGACGCTCCAGCCAGAAGCGGATGAATTCTGGGAATTCCTCTCCATCGGGGTCACCGGTTTTCAGGGCCAGACCACGGGCGGACAAGCCGTAAACCTCGTGCAGACCAATGGCGCGGAAATAGCTGGCCCCCTGGAAAACACAAAACTCATCCGTCTTGCCGATGCGGTGCATTTCCGTGCGCAGACGAAAGCCCGAGAACCCCAGCGTTTCGTCGATAGGCAATTCCGGCACATCGTCGGACGTATCGAACATTTCCAGATCAAAGGCGACCGGCGTGGCGATGCCATCCTCGACCGTTGAAACCTTGACCGTGCGCGGGAAGTACAGGCCGGGCGTAAAGAAATCCACGTTGAAGGGCGTATCGGTTTCGAACCAAAGCGCCTTGTCCAACCGGAACCGGATCTCGCGATACTGCTGGTATGTCAGGTCCAGCCATTCCTGCGGAACCATCTCGCGTTCGGCATAGGGGCGGCTGGCCAGATCACGGGCCATCGCAATGACATCGTTGCCGTCAAAAGGAGACTCACCCCCGGTGGCAAACGTGGCTGGCGCGAGGAAAAGCGCCGAAGTCGAGGCCAGAAATGCGCGACGTGTAAAATTCATTTTTTAGACTTCCATGGGTGTGACTTGAACCACGCCGCGAGATAAGCAACGCCGATGATCATGGCAAAGCCAATCATGTTTGCGACAAACACACTGGCAACATCCCGCCCACTCAGGTCCAGCCCGACGCCGATAAGTCGCGCTGCTGCCATGGAAAATACGAACACTGCAAGCGATTGCTGACCAACCTTGGTGATCACGGCCAGCAGGAACTGCCAGAATTTGGCCGCCGCACCCTGACCGGTTGCAATCAGGCGATGGCCGTGTTCACCGGCTGCGACCCAACCAAGATAGGCAAGCGACAAGAAGTGCAGATAGCGGAACAGGCCGAAGTCCGTCTTGCCGCGCAATCCTTCTGTCAGTGCCCAAACCTTGCGGATTTCGCCGGCCAGATCAGGGGCCGCCGTGTTGATCCAGGTGAAGACTTTCCAAGATCCGAAGGGCATCGAGATAATCAGGAACAAAGCCGCCACCCATATCAAGGTTTTGGAAACTGGCGGAGCCGGTATCCAGCCGCGCATGAAGGCAAAGCCGGTGAAGAACAGCAATTGCCACCCGAAGGGGTTGAAGAACCACTGACGGTCCGACCACGGCTCGGCCGGAAGATCCAGATAGTCGTACTGGGCCACTAGCCAGATTGCGACTGATGTCACGGCTACCGCCCAGAACCCGATCCGCGACAGAGCCATGAAAAACGGCATCAATGCCAGAACCACCAGGTACATCGGCAGGATGTCAAAGTAATTCGGAACATAAGTCAGGGTGAACAAACCGACGATTTGCGGGGCTGGGTCGTTAAAGAAATGCTGAAGGTTCAGGGATGAGATATAGTTTTTTTCGAACAGTCCGCTTTGGTTGAGCGCGGCCATGGTCATGGCGACAAAGAAAAACAGCCCGATATGCGCCCAGTAGACCTGCCAGATGCGAAAGGCCACGCGAGCCGTGCCTACCCACCAGCCCTTTCGCAGGAATGTCCCACCAAAGGCAATCGCTGACGCCATTCCGGAACAAAACACAAAAATCTCGGTCGCGTCCGAGAACCCGAACCGTGCGGGAATCCACTTGGCCCAGGGATCGTTGGGAATATGTGCGATCAGGATGATAAACATCGCAATCCCGCGATAGAAGTCCAGGCGCGGGTCGCGCGTGCGGGCAGGGGCGGCCGCCGAAGCGGTCACCGGAGCAAAATCAGAAGCGGGCGATAAAGTCGCCATACGTTTTCTGTCCTTCTTGGTCTTTATTGTTTGTTATTCAGCCGGGACGCTTTGTGCGTCTCGGTCATCGCGGGCCGCGTCAATTAATGCGCGGCGCGCCAGTGCGTAATTGTCCTCGCCCCCGGCTCGTTTGGCGCGGCGGTCGTCAAGGATGCGCTCGACAGCATCCAATTGGCCCGCGCGCAGGCCGGAATCAATTGTGATGCGCTCGAATACATCACGTTGGGCGTGGCTGCCACCTGCCAGTTGCATTCCATTGCGTGCACTCGACAAAAAGTCGAACGCCTCGCCGTAAAGGCCGTCGCCAAAGGCCTCAAGCCCCTTGGCAGCCGCAACGCCCGGGTCGGACATGCGGATCGGGGTGTCCCCCTGATTACGTTGCGCGTCTTTCTGGATGCGCTGCAAAATCTTGCCAGTCGCATCCGAGCGGTTGTCGCCCGTCAGCGCCAGAAGATAATGAAGATCGGCAAAGATCAGACAGCCATCCTCGGTCCGGGCGGCGCTGAGATCGGCCAGCTCTTCCCAGCGGTTGCCGACATCGATCCCTTCAAGCTCTAGCCGTGACAGCAGCGAGGTCGCGTTCGAGATATCCCGGTAGTCATCGGTTTTGTCCTGGCGGATGTACTGGTCGTACAGTTCCATCACCTGATCGACCTGACCCAGATCCAGATGCATCAGCGCCTTGTGCCACCAGACGTGATAGCGAAAATTGTTACAATGCGCCCAGGCGTCCTCACGTCCAGCCAGCCAATCCAGGCCCAACTGCGCATTGCCCGTCATCTCATGTACATGTGCCACGGCATGCAGGCCCCAGGCATCGTCCGAGACCATCCACAGCGCCTGACGCCCTGCAATCTCGGCCTTTTCGTAGGCACCTGTTTCTTCCAGCGCGAAGGAATGGCAGCCCAGCAGATAGCCGCGTCCGGGGTGGTCGGGTTCATAAGCGGGCAGAACCCGCTCAACCGATCGGCGCATTCCGGCCGGGTCGCCCAGCACAAACCGCGTGGCATGGCTGAGTTTCATCGCCAGTGTGTCTTGCGGGTGGGCACGCAGAATCTCTTCGAATTTCTGAATCGCCTGCGAAGGGAGGTCAGCCAGATACAGCCCCAGCGCCTCGACATACATCCGTTCCCGCGCCGAGACTGGTTGGCGCTCCATCGCAGCGTTTGCCGCTGACAGTGCCTCGACCGCGACGGGCATCATCTCGCGCCGACCTAGCAGTACCATGAACAGACCTTTGACGGCGTGACCCAGGGCAAAGTCTGGTTCAAGCTCCAGCACTGTTCCCAGATGTTGCGGTGTGACGGCCGCGTGCGCCATGAACCCAAGCAGAACACCATTCCACGCCTCGACGCCAGCCGGCTGGCTGAGGGTGTTCAATTGTCCAAAAACGTCTTGTTTCATACTGGCGGTCCGATCCAATTGAGAGTTTCTTCAATTATCGATTTAGCAGAGACTCTATCGGCGTCGTATCAGTATCGCCCTTGCTCTCGAATTGGTGAAAGGTCGTGTGTGGAAAACTTGAAAAAAACCGCCGATTCAACGGCATGTTTCAGCAACATGCCGCCGAAATAGGCACAGTGTTTCAATCTTCGAATGGGTTTTCGGCGTCAAGAACAGCCTGTGTGTCAGCCCCGAATTCGGGCGGAGCACTGCGATACGTGACAGGTGTGCGCGACAGTTTCAGCGGATTTCCGATCAGCTGGACCTCTCCCGGGGCGGCCTGCATGGCGATCTGCATCTCGCGGGCCGCGACCTGTTTGGTGGCAAAAACCTGATCCATGGTCTGCACCGGCCCAACAGGCACCTTGCGGGTTTCTAGTTCTGCGATAACGGTGGCCATGTCATGGCTCCGCAGGGCAGGGCGCAGTACCGCGTTTAACGCGTCGCGATGTTCCAGACGGGCTGGATTGGTGGCAAATCGCGGATCGTCGGCCAATTCATCATGCCCGATGAATTCGCAAAAGCGCCGGAACTGGCTGTCGTTGCCGACGGCCAAAATGACGTGGCCGTCAGAGGTTTTATAAACCTCGTACGGTACGATGTTGGGGTGTCCGTTGCCGCGGCGCTGAGGCACTTGGCCCGAGGTCAGGTAATTCACGCCTTCATTGATCAGCCACGCGACCTGCGCATCGACCAACGCCAGGTCGATTTGCTGACCTTCACCAGTCTGATCCCGGTGGTGCAGCGCCGCCAGAATGCCAACGGTCGCATACATGCCGCACATGACATCGGCGATACCAACACCCACTTTCATCGGTGCGCCGTCGGCGTCACCCGTCAAAGACATGATTCCTCCAAACCCCTGCGCCATCAGGTCATAGCCCGGTTTGGATGAATTGGGGCCGGTCTGGCCGTAGCCCGAAATCGAGCAATAGACGAGGCTTGGAAACTCTTGCGACAAGCTTGCGTAATCCAGCCCGTATTTCGCCAGCCCGCCGGGTTTGAAGTTTTCGATCAGGATGTCGGCATGCGCGGCAAGCCGTTTGATCTCGGCCTGTCCTTCCGGCGTCGCAATATCGATGGCGACGGATTTCTTGTTGCGGTTGGCCGACATGAAATAGGCACTCAGGTCCGAGCGGTTGCCGTCGGCATCCTCGACATAAGGAGGGCCCCATTGGCGCGTGTCATCACCCCCAGTGGCGGGGTTTTCGACCTTGATGACACTGGCGCCCAGATCACCAAGCAGCTGTGTACAGGTTGGTCCCGCCAGAATACGGGATAAGTCCAATACTTTAACGCCCTTGAGTGGTCCTTCAGATCCGGCCATCATACCCTCCGCGTTCAATTTCGGCCGCTATAACAGTGAACTTGTCAGCCATCACTGCGTCATTGAGCGCCGCGCGCAGTTCGCCTCGATTGCGGACGGTATGGCCATAGCCTCCAAAAGCCCTACCCATGGCAGCAAAGTCGTGGTGATCGAAATCTACCCCTTTGTTACCCATCTGCCGCTGGCGTTGTTTCAGCTCGATCAGGGCAAGGCTGGCGTCGACAAAAACCAGAAAGATCGGGTTGCCGCCCATTTCGGCGGCAGTCGAAAGTTCCCCGGCGACCATCAGGAACCCGGCATCGCCTGAAAAGCTGATGACTGGGCGCTTTGGCTCGACCAGTTTCAGGCCAATGGCCATCGGAACCGCGCAGCCCATAGTGCAGAGCGCTGAAGATTGGATCAGCCCGCGTTCTTCGTGGCAGTTCCACATCTGACTCAGCAGGATGCGGTGTGCACCACTATCGGCTGTAGCCAGTGTTTCAGCGGGCAGCACCGCGCGCGTTTCCGCGATAACCGCCGCGGGCCCCCATTCGTCATCCGTTGGGAATGCTTGCGCTAAAGCGGCCTTGGCCTGCGCGGGCTCGCCACTCGGCCATGTCGCGCGTGCCGGATTCCCCTTGGCGATTGCCTCCAGCGTCGCCCCGGTATGCGCCACCAAATTCAACCCGGCCTGATGCATATAGTGGTCATTGACCACAGCTGAGATATCGATGACCCGCTTTTCCTCGGGGTCCCAGATTTCGCGCCAGCCAGGGCGCATTTCGATGGGATCATAGCCCAGACAAAGAACCAGATCGGACTGTTCGACCAGAGGCACAAGATGTTTATCGGCCAGTGGTGAAAGACCCGCGCCGACCAAGCACAAGGGGTGATCCTCAGGGATGACACCTTTGGCCTTGTAGGTGGTGACGAAGGGAATACTGAAATGCTCCAGAAACGCCTGCACGATGTTGCGCGAGTCATCGTAAAGAACATCCAGCCCTACAATCGCAATGGGGCGTTCAGCCTCGGCCACCCAGCGGCGGGCTTTCTCGACGCAGTTGCCTTCTGGGGCCACGGCGGCGGCCTTAGTAAGACGGCGGCGTTTGACACCTGATACCCGCGTATCGGCGACCGAGATTGGTACGTCGATATGCACTGGTCCGGGGCGCGGCTGCGTGGCCAGCGACACCGCTTTGTCTGCAACAATGTCAGCGCCCTGAGCCGTCAGTGTAAACGTTCCCTTGGTGATTGGGCGATAGATCTGTGTGTGGTCCATCACTTGATGGGTGTAGGTCAGCGCCTCATCCGCGTCGACGCAACCCGTCAGCACAATCATGGGCACCCGGTCCTGCAAAGCGTTGGCGACCACGTTGATCCCGTTCATCGCACCGGGGCCAAGGGTGGCGACAAGTATCGCAGGCGCACCGTCGCGATGGTGGACGGCTTCGGCCATGAAACCGGCCGAGTTTTCGTGCTTGGTTAGGTGAAAGGTGATGCCAGCCTGCTCGAGCGCGTTCACCAGGGTCAGAACCTCGCCACCTGGCATGCCAAAAGCGTGGCGGCATCCGGCTTCAAATAATCGTTGGGCTAATAAGTCAGCTGCACGGGGGGACAGGTCCTGCATCAGTCTTGCTCCGAGTTTCGTGTTATGAAGCAGATTGCGGAGGACAGCCTCGGACGCAAGCAAGTTCACGCCAGTGTGACTATTTGACGGCGGATTCCGCCACGGCCTGAAACTTTGTGTCGAGTTCTATGGCAATATCGCGCAGCGGCTCACCGCCTTCGTATACGTATGGCGCAAAGACAAAGCTGGGCGTTTTGTAGGACAGAGTGGCGGTGCCGTCGTCATTTTCAGTGACATAAAATCGGATCGGGGCTTCGATCATGGCGCTTACCGACGTTTCCAGAACGCGCACGGCGTAATCGTTGTTGAAAGCGCCGATCACCAGATTGCCAGGGATGATGATTCCGCGCGCTGCAGCGGCCTTGGTCGGTCCGGCCTGAGTGACCACGATCAACCCGTTTTCCTTCACTGCAGTCTTGGTGTCGGCAACCAGGTCTTCATAACTTTTGGCTGTGGGGTAGACCGCCCATCCCGCCAAAGGTTCCTCGGCCCGAACGGGCAGGGCCAGAAGGCAAAGAAAACCCAATAGGATACGCATCGTGTTGCCTCGTTCGACGTGACTGCTCGGAAAATGCCAGAAATCGACGAAAGGCGCACGCACAATAACGTGTGCATTCAGGATTGCGCCGACAGGCAGAAAGCATCAGAAACGTGCGGACGACACGAACGAGGACGCACGTGGACCAGATACGTCTACTGATCTGCAATACTTGCGCTGGCACGCGCGATCCGGAGGCCGAGAGGCAGGCCGTCTGCGTTGCGCTCAGTCGCGCCGGGCTGGAGGATCGCGTCGAAGTCGAAGAGCACGCCTGTTTCAGCGGGTGCACCGAACCGACCGCGTTGGCGCTGCAATCTGCGGGTCGCGCGTCTTACGTATTTTCAGGGATAAACGTCATAGAGGATGCCGATGATATCGCCGCAACCTGCAAGGCTTATCTGGACAGCCCATCAGGCTGGATCGAAGACGCCCGACCTTGCGGGCGGCTTCGGATGTGTTTGCGTGCGCGTATTCCGGCGCTCTAATCGACCTGAACCGTCACCGCGGCGCTGACCGGCACATTGTCGACCATCAGCGGGCTGTGGCTGTTGGCATTCAACGAGACCGAGACCTCAACCTCGCCTTTGGGCAGATCGGGGATATGGATCCAGTTGCCATAAAGGCGCGCCAGTTTCTCGCCGTTGATATAGACATGGGCGTGGCCTTCGCCGTCTTTGTCGGTTGCAGACGCGTTTTCCGGTGCGAATCGGAAGTTCTGCGGCATGACATGCAGGTTCCAACCGGCCATCGGGTCCTGCTTCAATGCGATCTCCAGACCGGGCGCGTTGGGGCCAGCGGGCAGGTTTACAGCAGTAGAGTGATCATGCGCCATGGCTTCGGCAGCCGAGCCGCCGTGATGGGCCGGATCGCCATGGTCGTGGCCGTTAAAGGTGACGCCATTGGCTGCGGCCAGAACAAAACCAGCCCCGCCGCCAAAAACCAGGCCGATTGCAAAAAGGGCAAGTGAGCGTGCCATTTTCTTTCCTTGTAGACAAAAAGAAACGCGCCGGGCAGGGCCCGGCGCGCGTGTGTTCCTGGATCAGGCCGTCGCTTCGGCGCGTTTGCCTTCGCCTTGCCAGAAGTACCCGGCGAAGGCACCTACCAGAACCCAGGCAACCAGACCGATACCGAAGGCGCGGGCTGCGAACAGAGCGCCAATCTCGGTCGGAACGGGGCCGGTGAAGACATCGGGCTCAGGTGCTCCGATTAGATGGGGTGCCAGCAGCAGTGCTGCAGCGATCACATAGCTGATCAGGTTGCCACCAAAGGCAATCAGCCACAGCGCAACAAGGGCGGCGGCCACAGTTGCAAACCACCAGACCTGACGGGCATAGACGTCAGCAGCGGCGACACCGGGCACCTCAGGTGCCAGCGTGAAGCCGGGGGCCAGATGGAATGCGATGAAGCCTGCAAGCCCCCACAGAACGCCAGTGCGACCGTCAATCGTGTGGCCCTGACCTTCGGCGACGGACATCAGCGCAACCATCACCAGCGCATAGCCAGTATAGGTCAGCATGGTGAAGATGACACTCAGCGCGTCGCGGGTCAGCTCCGAGAACATGCCCGGCAGTTCAGGATGTGCCGAAACCGCCTCGGCCCCGAAATGAACCAGCTCACCGGATTCGTACAGTTCCGCGTGCAGCAAAACGGGTTGCACAAAGACCAACTGCAGCAAGGCGGCAATCAGCCCCGCTGCAGCACCAGCGAACAACGCGCTGGTCAATATACGACTGAACATGGTCTTAGTGGCAGGGGAAGCCGGTCGCGTGCCGCACGTCATGGGCTGCGTCGTGCAGCGCCGCGGCCTGAACGTGACCGGTCAGGGTGATGATGCCCAGACCCAGAACCACCGCGAACATGACCGGAAGGATACCAGCGTGCGAGGCGGATGCTGTTTTTGTTTGTGTTGCCATCTTAAATTCTCCTTTGCCGCCGCACCCGACGGCCGGTGTTTCAATTTACGCCTGGCAGGTCTCCTGGCTTGCGGGTCGGTGCCTCTGTTCGCCTTCCCCCTGAAGATCAGGAGTGGCTGGTTGAACAGGGCTCACCGCTTACAGTCGCGGGGGCGGCTGTGGACTTGATCACGCGGGCAATCGCACCACATTCCCTCTTAGCATCCGGATTTCTCCGGCAGGACCAGACACTTTCATTTAGCCTTTATGACGGCGGTGGCGCAATCGTCATTTGCGACGTTTTATGTCAGATCACACGCTTTTTCAGCAAATAGACATCCATGATCCAGCCATGATCGGCGCGCGCTGTGGCCCGGGTGGACAGAATCTCAGACGCCACATCCGCCAAAGGACCTTTGATCAGGATTTCCTCTTTCATGCCCACGTAAGCGCCCCACCAAATGTCATAGTCGTCCACATCGAGGGATTGGAATGAACATTCTCCGTCTAGCATTACCGCGACTTTCGAGGCGTTTGCAGGCCACCCTTCATCCCGAATGCGTCGTCCGGTGGTAACAACATAAGGTGCGCCGAGCTCGTTGATCGGGATCGCATGGGCCGCCGTCAGTGCTTGCAGAGCGGTGATGCCGGGAATCACCCGCGTGTTAGGCTGTGGGTTCAGCCGCGACGCAATTCTCAGAGAACTGTCATAAAGCGACGGGTCACCCCAGATCAGCAAAGCCACATGGCGCGCGTTCGGATGGGCCGAGATTGCCTCGTGCCAGCGCAGGGCAATGGCGTCGTGCCATTCGTCCACGCCGCGCAGGTATCCATCATCGGCACGACGCTTGGGGATGTCAAAATAGGCGATCTGAGGTTGTGTGTCTGTCACCTGTGCGATGATATCTTCGCGCAAACCTGCAAGGTCAGCCTTGTTCTCACCCTTCCGGGGGACCAGAATCAGGTCTGCAGATTGAATAGCCTTCGCGCCCTGAAATGTCACATGGTCTGGGTTACCAGTACCGATACCGATCAATGTCAGGTCAAACATCGTCGAACTCTGCCAGCGGGCCATACAAAATCAACGCCGGAGCCGTTCCGATTTCTGCCGCAAGTTTGTCCGACAGCACACCAATTGTCGCTCGGAAGAGATTCTGATCGGGGGTCGAGACCGACTCGGCCATCAGCGCAGGTGTCTCCAATGGTAGCCCGTGATCGTGCAGCGCATTGACCAGCAGGGGGAAGGTCCGCTTACCCATGAAGACTACGGTTGTCGCGTCCGGGTCGGCCAGAGCAGGCAGGTTCAAATCCTCGGGCAGCTTGCCGCTGACATCATGGCCGGTGACGAATTGCACCCGCCGCGCGGTCAGGCGCCGGGTCAGCGGGATGCCCGCCGCCGCCGCCGCTGCAACTGCCGAGGGGATGCCGGGGATGATCTCGTATTCAATACCGGCTTCACGCAAGGCCACCAGTTCTTCCTCAAGTCGCCCGAACAACCCACCATCGCCCGACTTCAGCCGTACCACGCGGGCACCGGTATTGGCGTAATCCACCAGCAGACGGCTCACGTGATCCTGTTTCGGCGACGGACGTCCGGCCCGCTTTCCAACGCCGACCAAATCGGCCTCCTCACGCGCGTGGCTCAGAATGGGTCCGCTGCTGAGGTCATCGAACAGCACCGCATCAGCCTTCTGCATCCGGTCCACGGCCTTGAGCGTCAGCAGCTCCGGATCACCCGGTCCGGACCCGATGAATGAAACAAACCCGCTCAAACCGAGGCCTCCGCGATCAAATGAAAGAATGTTCCGGTGACGTTGCCGCGTACCGAACCGGTCTGCGGCCCTTCGGCCCCTTCTGCGTCAAAGACTCGTGCCAAAGGTGCGTCGGGTTGTTCGACGATTGAGGAATAATGGAACTCGTGCCCCCGAAGTGCCGTTCCAGCGGCCAGCCCGGGCATCGGTTCCAGCAACTCAGCCCGACGATAGCCTAGGTTGAACTTGCGCTTTTCATAGGATGTCACGAGACCTAGCAATCCGGCCATCCTGTGCCGGTTGCCGTCCTTGTCGACCAGTCCTTCGCCCAAAGCCATGTAGCCACCACACTCGCCATGCACGGGCTTTGTCTCGGCATGCCGCCGCAGTCCGGTCAGAAACTGGTCTGCCGCGGCCAGTGTGCCCGCATGCAACTCGGGGTACCCGCCGGGCAGCCACACCAGATCGGCTTCCTCTGCCGGTGCCTCGTTGGCGAGCGGGGAAAACGGCACTACCTCGGCTCCGGCGGCGCGCCAACCTTCCAGCAAATGCGGGTAGGTAAAGGAAAAAGCCGCATCTCGGGCCAAGGCGATCCGTTGTGCCGGTGGGCGCGGCAGCGCGGCTGACGATGGCCCATTGGGCCCCGAGGAAGCCGCCCGCTTGATCGCCTCGAGATCCACATGTTCACGCAGAAACGCGGCATATCCGGCGATGGCGCATTCCAGATCGGGATGTTCCACTGCCTGAATCAGCCCCAGATGCCGCTCGGGCAGGGTCAGATCACCACGGCGCGGCAGGACACCAAGTACCGGCAGGCCCGCGCGCTCCATCCCCAACCGCGTCAGGCGCTCATGCCGGGGGCTGGCGCAGCGGTTCAGGATCACACCGGCAAAGGGCAGGTCGGGGTTGTACATACGAAACCCCAGCGCCGTGGCCGCCGCCGATTGCGCCTGACCACCAACATCCAGAACAAGCACCACAGGCCAGCCCATACGCTGCGCTGTTTCGGCGCTGGACCCATGACCTAGCTCTCCGGGCTTCGCGACACCGTCGAACAGCCCCATTGAGCCCTCGGCCACCACGATTTCCGCACCTTCGGCCTGGGCCGAGATTGCGTTCAGCAGGCCGTCATTCATCGCCCAGCTGTCCAGATTGAACGAGGCCCGCCCCGCAGCCGCCCGGTGAAAGGCCGGGTCAATATAGTCCGGCCCGCTTTTGAACGGTTGAACGGTCAATCCGTCCTCGGCCAAAGCCCGCAGCAGGCCCAGCATCACGGTGGTCTTTCCCGTGCCCGAGGATGGGGCGGAAATCAAAAGGCCGGGGGGGTTAGTCATCACCGTGGCTCCAGCTCGACCACGGGCTGTCAGCGCTTTGCGGGCGATAGCGGCGGTCATAATCCTTTGAATACAGACAGCTTTCGTCAAAACCTTCGCCTGCCAGCGCTGGCCCCACCATGATCAGGGCGGTGCGCGAGATGCTCTGGTCCAGCGCCTCTTTCAGAGTGTCCAGCGTAGCGCGGATAATCCGCTCGTCTGGCCAACTGGCGCGGTACACGACGGCCACCGGGCAGCCGGCACCGTAGGCCGGTATCAAATCTGCGATTACCTTGTCGAGATTGCCGATCGACAGGTGGACGGCCAGTGTCGCGCCTGTACGGGCAAAGTTTTCCAGCGTTTCGCCCTCGGGCATTGAAGACGCGCGGCCCGGTGTCCGGGTCAGGACCACCGATTGCGCCAGTCCGGGCAGGGTCAGTTCGGCGCCCAATGCCGCCGCCGCTGCAGCAAACGAGGGCACGCCTGGGGTCACGCTGACCGGGATACCCATCTGTTTCAGGCGACGGATCTGCTCGCCCATTGCGGACCAGACCGACAGGTCACCGGAATGTAGCCGCGCCACGTCCTGACCGGCCTGATGCGCGGTCTCGATCTCGGCCATGATCTGATCCAAGTCCATCGGTGCAGTGTTGATAACCTTTGCACCTTCGGGGCAGTGACCCAGAATCTCTTCTGGCACCAGCGAACCCGCATACAGGCACACGGGGCATGAGGCGATGATATCACGTCCGCGCAGGGTCAGCAGGTCGGCGGCGCCTGGTCCGGCGCCGATGAAATGAACGGTCATGTTTGTCCTCCGATGGCGACGGCGCAGGTGGCAAGCCGGTCGTCCGAGATATGTCTGGGTGAGGTCAACCGCGCACCGGGTCCGGCAGCGGCAAGGGCAGATGCTTCGGCCACGCTGCCGGTGCCATAGGTGGCGCGGCTGCGGGCTGAGCAGGTGAGGGTGCGCTGCCCGGCCAGGTCGGCGGGCGCGACGAAATACAAGGGCAGGCGGGCGGCTGCAGCGAATTCAGCAAGCGCGGCGTGGCCTTCCTTGTCGGCCGCTGTGGCCAGTGCGTCCACGTTGTGCCCTGCGCTGCCCCGATCAAAGGCGGCGCGCAAGCTTTCCAACGTGGCCGTAGAAGAAAAACCCAGCCCAGCAACGATCATAGGGTCACGCTCCATTGCACTACCGGGTAGACAGATTTCCAACCCCGGCGCGGCCCTAGAGGGGCCGAGTGCGCCAGCTCGATACGCAGCAGGTCTCCACCCAGTTTCCCGTGCCACTGGGCCAGCAACGCCTCGCTTTCCAACGTCACTGCATTCGCGACCAGCCGCGTACCCGAAGGCAGGGCGTCGCGCAGCCATGCCAACAGGTCGGCGCTCAACCCGCCGCCGATGAAAACGACATCGGGCAAAGGCAGGCCAGACAACACATCGGGTGCGGTGCCGTGGATCACGTTCAGCCGGTCCTGACCCAGCGCATCGGCGTTGCGGCGAATACGCTCGGCGCGGTCGGCGCGAGGTTCGATCGTTGTGGCCGTCAGGGTCGGATCGCACATCAGCCACTCGATACTGATCGAACCAGTGCCGCCGCCGACATCCCACAAATGCTCACCCCGCTGCGGGGCCAGAGCCGACAGGGTCAGCGCGCGGATCGGTCGTTTGGTAATCTGACCGTCGGTCTCGAAAATCTCATCCGGTTTGCCCGAAGCTTTGGGAAAGGCACGACCGGCCCCCGCGACCTCAAGCCCGACGCAGACAGGGTGGTCGAACGAGCCCAGCAGAGCCTCGGTCAATGACACGCTGCGTGACCGTTCACGCGGGCCGCCGAGCGCCTCCATCACGTGTAGCTGTGTGTCCTCAAAGCCGGTTTCAGTCAGGTAGGAGGCCAACTCGGCCACCGCCGCACCGTTGCGCAACAGCAAAATGGCGCGTAGGCCGGGCGACAGATACGGGCGCAGACGGGTCAGCGGCGCGGCATGCAGGCCGAAGGTCTGAGTACCTTCCAGCGGCCAGCCCAGTCGCGCAGCCGCCAGCGAAAACGTCGATTGACCGGGCACGGCAGACCATTCCCCGACATCGAAGTTACGCGCGATGACCGAACCCGCGCCGAACCAGAACGGATCGCCCGAGGCCAGAACGACGGTCCGTTGCCCCCGAAACCCAGTCAAAATGGGCAGGCCGTCGACGAAAGGGACGGGCCATTCCACGCGCTGGGCTCCGGTCTCGGGGACCAACGACAGGTGGCGTGGTGGACCCATGATGATATCGGCGAGTTCCAGCACTTGACGGCTTGCGGGGGACAGGCCATCCAGTCCATCTTCGCCCAAGCCCAGAACGGTCAGCCACGGAGCTTCATTCATGTCCAACCTCCTGATCCTTGGCGGCACGACCGAGGCCAACGCACTGGCCAAATCTGTGGCCGAGCTGGGCATCCCGGCGACCTATTCCTACGCCGGACGGGTGGATAAACCGCGGCCGCAACCCTTGCCGGTGCGTACCGGAGGCTTTGGCGGCGCGGATGGACTTTTGCAATATCTGCGTGATCACGCAATTACCCATGTGATTGACGCCACCCATCCCTTTGCCGCGCAGATGAGCCGCAATGCTGTTACCGCCTGCCGAGACGTGGGTGTGCCGCTGGCCGCGCTGACTCGACCGGCGTGGCAGGTGCAGGACGGCGACCGATGGCAACATGTGCCCGATATCGCTGGCGCAGTGGCGGCTTTGTCCGGCCCGGCCCGGCGTGTCTTTCTGGCCGTGGGACGCATGCATCTTGAGGATTTTGCCGCCCAGCCTCAACACCACTACATGCTGCGGTTGGTAGACGAACCTGACGCTTTGCCGCTGCCGAATTGCGATGTTGTCGTGTCGCGCGGGCCATTCGCCGAAGCCGAAGACATTGCCCTTATGCAGCAACACGGTACGGAGCTGGTCGTGTCCAAGAACGCAGGCGGCACCGGAGCCCGCGCCAAGCTGGACGCCGCGCGAGCACTGGGCTTGCCGGTGCTCATGATCGACCGTCCGACCCTGCCGAAGCGGGTTGAACTGTCGAGCGTGACACAGGTTCTGGACTGGCTGGCTCATTCCGGCGTGAACCTCGGGGTGTAAACTATCGGGGCACCGTCGCGTGGGATCACGCGGGTCAGGGATGACCCCACGATCACAATAGTCTGCATATCCGCCATCTCGGGCGTCGCCTCGGCCAGTGTCGAAATACGGATCGCCTCATCCGCGCGCGAGACCGCGCGAGCGAACAGGATCAGGCGTTCAGGTTCGCATTCCTCTCGCAGAATTTCCAGTGTCTTTACAAAGCCTTCCGGACGAGACTTGGAGCGCGGATTATAGAACGCCATCGCAAAGTCACCCTGTGCTGCCAGACGCAGGCGCTTTTCGATCAGCGACCAGGGTTTGAGGTTGTCGCTCAGGTTGATAGCACAGAAATCATGCCCCAGCGGCGCACCAGCCCGGGCCGACGCGGCCAGCATTGCAGTGATCCCGGGCATCACGTCGATGGGAATGTTCCGCCATTCGGCAGGGCCGTTTTCCAACGCCTCGAACACCGCTGCCGCCATCGCGAACACACCGGGATCGCCTGAGGAGACCACGACCACGCGCTTACCCTCAGCCGCCATCTGCAATGCGTGTTGGGACCTATCGATTTCGACCCGGTTGTCGCTGGCATGCAGGGTCAGGCCGGGGCGTTCTGCCACACGCGCGACATAAGGAATATAACCCACGATATCGGTGGCTTCGGCCAGAGCGGCAGAAACTTCGGGCGTCACCAGATCTTCGTTGCCGGGGCCAAGGCCCGCAATCTTGACCCAACCGCTCATGGTCGCCGCCCCTGACCATGCACAATGATAATTGAGAAATAGGGGGTGACCTTTTCGCACGCTTCGGACAGTTTCGTCACTGTCTGGTTGGGCATTTGGGCAAATTCAACAATCCACGCGCGGTCATACAATCCAGCGGTCTTCAATGCGCGCTTTACCTTGTCGATATTGCGACCGATCTTCATCACTACCAGCGCGTCTGTTTGCGCCATGCGTTCGGCCAGCGTTTCTTCGGGCAAGGTTCCGACCAGAACGGTCAGCACATCATCGCCCCAGGTGATCGGGTTTCCGGTGGCGGTCCAGGCTCCGGACATGCCGGTAATGGCGGGGACAACTTCGACGTCAGTTTCATCCCGCAAGCGGCTGTAAAGATGCATGAATGATCCATAAAAGAACGGGTCACCCTCACACAGGACCACGACATCTTCGCCCTGATCTGACAACGCTTTCAGATGGGCGGCGCAGTCCTTATAGAACGCTGACAGCAGCTCGTTATAGCGCGGATCGGTCAAGGGGATTTCAGTGGTGACCGGGTATTCCATCGGAAATTCGACGGCGTCACCGGGGATCATGCCATTGACGATTTTTCGTGCCTGACCGCTGCGGCCCGGTTTACGGAAGAAAGCGACGTGGCGCGCGTTGCGTAGCAAGCGGTCAGCCCGGACACTCATCAGGTCGGGATCGCCCGGGCCCAGGCCCACGCCGTATATCTTACCCGCGCTCATTCGGCACGGCTCGCGATGGCGTTGATGGCGGCGACAGTGATGGCGCTCCCGCCCAGACGGCCTTTGACGATGCAGGACGGCACAGGCTGCGCCTCCCACAGGGCGTCCTTGGATTCGACTGCGCCGACGAAGCCCACCGGGCAGCCGATGATGGCCGCGGGGCGCGGGCAGCTGGGGTCTTCCAGCATGTTCAGCAGGTGGAAAAGGGCGGTGGGGGCATTGCCAATAGCGACCACAGCGCCCTCCAGGTGCGGACGCCAAAGTTCCAGCGCTGCGGCCGAGCGGGTATTGCTCATCTCAGCGGCCAGAGGGCGTACACGATCGTCATGCAGGGTGCAGATCACCTCATTGTCGGCGGGCAGACGGAACCGGGTCACTCCTTCGCTGACCATGCGCGCGTCGCACAGGATAGGTGCACCGTTCTCAAGCGCGGTTCGGGCAGCGGGGACAAACCCGTCCGAGAAATGCACAAACTCTTCCAGCCCAACCATGCCTGCAGCGTGGATCATGCGGACAGCGACCTGTTCTTCGTCGGCATCGAACCGGGCCAGATCGGCCTCGGACCGGATGGTGGCAAAGCTTTGTTTGTAGATTGCCGCGCCGTCGGTTTCGTATTCATAGGGCATCAGGTGAAGTCCATCGTCATGAGTGTTTCGGGTGTCAGCCCGCGCAGGCTTGGCTCATCCCCCGCGCGGCCTTGTTTGACAAGATCAAATCGTCCGTTGTTGCCAACCAATGTGACGTCGGCAGCACCCATACGGGCGCATCCCTTGGCGCAGCCCGATACATGCAGACTGCCCGGCACGAGAGGGGCCAGTGCCTGGGCTGTGATACGGGTTGCAATATGCGCCTGCGGGCAGAACGGGGCGCCGGGGCAGGCGTCGGTGGTCATTAGCGGATCGGTGCCATCGGTGACAAAATCATCCGTATCGAGCGCCGCCCCGCCTTCCAGCAGGATCACCCGCCACGGGGTGACGCGCAGAGCAGTGGCACCAGAGTCCCTAATCAGCTTGTGAAGCTTAGGTGCAGGCAATTGCCCAAAGGCTGCTCCGTAGAGCGTCCCCAGATCACATGTGCCGGGCTGAAGCGGTACACCAACCGGACACGGCGCCGAGCCTTGCCAGCACTGCGGTAAGTCCATCGACGCAATCACGCGCGCCATGCGGCGGGCGTCGTGGGTGTGCCTCTCGGCAAACCAATGCGCCAGTTTGATCAGTTGGTCGATGGCCTCGGCCTCGGTCACGCGGCACCCGGTCTTGGCCCCATCGGCACGCAAGATCAGGCCGTCATGGTCGGTTTCAAGCCGAATATCGGCGGAATCCCCAGCAAGCAGACGCTCGGCTCCGGTGTCGATGGCGAACCCGAATTTGGCAGGCAGGGCGGGTAATTCAGCCAGACGATCAATCAACTCCTGAGCCAGACGCGCAGTCAAATCGCCTGCCTGATAGAGTGGTGAAACCAAAATATTGCGCCTCACTTCGATACCAGGTTCGGCATCCAGCAGGTCTAGCGCGGCCAGTTCCTGCAGCAGCGACTGATGATCGTCCTCGTTCACCCCACGTAGTTGCAGGTTGGCGCGATTGGTCAGGTCGATGGTGCCGTTGCCGAAACGATCCGCCAGTTCGCACAGGCCCAATGCTTGCCAAGCGTCCAACCGTGCCAGTCGGGGGCGCACCCGCACCACCAGCCCGTCACCGGACATCATCGGATGATGTGCGCCGGGGCACCAGCCTTGCACAACCGGGGCGCTCATCCCAACCCCTCCAGATCGGCCCGGATCGAGTTTCTTCGCGTGTTCCACAGCCCGGCCTCAAGCAAAGCACGGAATCGGTCCTGCATGGCCCGATGCGCCTGCGGGTTGGTCTCTTGCAGGAAGGCATCGACTTGCGGATCGCCCAGCGTGGCATCGTGGTAAAGGTCGAAAAGATGTGGGGCGACAGTGCCGGACAGATGCGCGAACGAGGCCATGTGATCCAGCGTTGCTGCAATCTCGGCAGCGCCTCTGAAACCGTGACGCTGCATCCCCCCGATCCAGCCGGGATTGGCGGCACGGGCGTGGACGACTCGGCTGATTTCTTCGGACAGGGTGCGTGCGCGAGGGGTGTCCGGGTTGGTATTGTCCATGTGGTACAGCTGCGCGCTGCCGCCGGTGATTTTTTTGGCGGCGGCAAATCCGGCCTCGTGCGTGGCGTAATCATTGGCCAGCAAAAGATCGGTTTCGGTCAGGTCCTGAAGGTGGACAAAGCTATCGGCTCCAGCGACGCGCTGGCTGATCCCTTCAGCGTCCTGTGCGATCTGCTCACCGTCCAGAGCGAACGAGCTGGCATCTAACCACGCTTGGCCCGCTTGCGTGCGGGCGTCATCCGTATAGGTCTCGGACAGATGGGTCATGTTCAACCCATAGCTGCCGGGGGCGGGGCCATAAACCCGAGCGGCGGGCTCCTGACCGGCGTAGGGGTTCCAGTCCGGAGCCTCATCCCGTGCGCAAAGGACTCGGATCGCCTGACCAAACAGCGCCGAAAGCGTTGGAAATACATCCCGGAACAGACCCGAGACCCGCAGGGTCACGTCCAGTCGCGGGCGGCTGAGATCGGTGATCGGCAGTACTTCGATTCCCGCTACCCGCTCCGAACCCTTGTCCCAGAGCGGTTTGACCCCCAGCAGGTGCAATGCCATGGCGAATTCCTCGCCCGCCGTGCGCATGGTGGCTGAGCCCCACAGATCGACGATCAGTCCTTTGGGGTAGTCGCCTTCCTCTTGCAGGTGTCGTCGAACCAGTTCTTCGGCCAGTTTCACACCCTGAGTATAAGCAGCGCGGGTCGGGACCGAACGTGGGTCGGTTGTATAGAGGTTGCGCCCGGTAGGTAGCACGTCCGAGCGCCCACGATACGGCGAACCTGACGGCCCAGCCTCGATCCTTTTCCCCGCCAGGGCGTCGATCAGAGCCCTGCGTTCAGCATGGGCAGAGGGTATCGGGTCAAAGTTGCCGGTTACTTCTGGCACACGGCCAAAGATATGCAGCCCGTCGCCGAACTGGCTTTCCTTGATGTCGCAGACAAAACGGTCGATGCGTGTGATCGCTTCGGCGGTGCAGGTGGCTTGATCCAGACCCAGATCGCTTTCCAGCCCGATGGCCTGTGCCTCATTCCGGATATCCTCTTGCAATCGATCCCGGCGCTTGGGGTCAAGCCCGTCCGCGTTCGAGAACTCGTCCAGCAGCGATTCCAGCCGCACCATCCGGTCCGGCGTGCTGCTTTGCTTCATCGGGGGTGGGATGTGGCCCAGTGTGACCGCTCCGATCCGGCGCTTGGCCTGTGCGGCCTCGCCGGGGTCATTGACGATGAACGGGTAGATCACAGGCAGATCGCGGATCAGCGCCTCGGGCCAGCAATCAGCGGACAGGGCGACGGATTTGCCGGGCAGCCATTCCAGCGTGCCATGCGCGCCAATATGGATCAGGGCGTCGGCTCCAAGGCTTTTGCGCAACCACAGGTAAAACGCGACATAGCTGTGGCGCGGCGTGCGCGACAGGTCGTGATAATCGTCCTCGCGCAACTCGGATGTTCCGCGTTCGGGCTGCAGGGCGATCAGTGCCTTACCGCGGCGCAGGGCTGTGAAATGGAACGCGCCATCGAAGAAGGACGGGTCGTTCTGAGGTTGTCCCCAAACGGTCTCCAGGTCCGCGCGCAACTGAATCGGAATATCTGCCAGTGCGACCAGATAATCCTCTAGCGACCACGATATCCGGGAGTCCAGCATCGTGTCGGCAAGAGGTTCGGCGGGTGCAGTGTCATAGCCTTTGTCTTGCAGATCGGACAGGATTGCTTCGGTCGATGCAAGCGCGTCGAGACCCACCGCATGGGCCATCTGCCAATCTTTGCCGGGATAGGTGGACAGCACCAGTGCGGGCACCTGATCCGCCTTGGGCTTGTCGTGTAGGTTCAGCCAGCCGGTCACCCGGTCGATGATCGCCTCGATCCGTTCAGGTTCAGCCCGGTGGGCAAAGCGGGAGTATTCCAGATGCGGATCGCGCTTGCCTGGTTCCTTGAACGAGGCGATGCCTGCGGAAATCCGTCCGTCCACCTCGGGCAGCACCACATGCATGGCAAGGTCGGCGGGGGACAAACCCCGTTCCGCCTCGGCCCAGGCCTTGCGGCGTGCCGTGGACAGCGCGACCTGAAATACTGGCACATTGGCGGCGTCCAGCGGTGAGGTGCCCGTTGCACCCTTGCCCGAAAACGAAGTGGCGTTGACGATCGCAGATGGCGTCAGTGCCACGACCTGTTCTCGTAGCCAATCAGCGGCAGAGGGGGCTTTTAGCGAAGGCGCGAACAAACCGACCGCTTCGTATCCGCGCGCCCGCAGGCTGCGGATCAGCGCCGCGACCGGGGCGGTGTCGGCTGAGGTCAGATAGGCGCGGTAAAAGGTCAAGAGGATGCGTTTGGCGTCGCCGGTGAAGGCTGATTCCACCGGGATTACCCCACGATCCGGGCACCATACGCCGCATTCGGGGATTGTCTTGGCCCCCATCACCGGCCCGGCATAAAGCCCAGCCGCCAGCGCCATCTGCGCCAGCGCGGCCTGCGCCGCGACTTCGCCGCCGGTGTCGCAGAGATGCGCCAGACGCCGCAGGGTTGAGACGGGCAAAGTGGAAAACTCGTCCAGCCGTGTGTCCTCGCGTCCATCGGCAGGCAGGACAGCTAGAGCAATGCCCTTGTCTTGCGCCAGCGCCAGAACCTGTTGCAACCCGTAGGACCAATAAGGCACTCCGCCGATCAGGCGGATCAGTATGCCCTTCGCCCCTTCAAGGGTCTGTTCAACATAGGTGTCGACGGACAGCGGATGTTTCAGCGCTGTCAGGTTGGCTAGCCGCATCGTCGGCATGCGCCCTTCGGCACCGCCACCGCGATGCCAACCCGCCGCGAAAGCGCCGAGGTCGCTGTCCGAAAAGGACAGCACCACCAAATCCGCCGGGCTCTGGCCCAGATCAGTTGGGGTCTCGGTTTCCTCGAGCCCGTGGCTTTCGCGGAAGACGACGTGCATGGCTTACTCGGCGGCCTCAGTCACACCCACGAGGATATCGCGGATTGCTGCCTCTTTGATGTCGTCATGTTCGGCGATGACCACCAGACGCGAGCGGCGTTCTTCGCCCGGTTCCCATGGGCGGTCGTACTGGTGACGGACACGCGCACCTACAGCCTGCACCAACAGACGCATGGGTTTGCCCTGCACAGCGGCATAACCTTTGACGCGCAGGATGTTCAGCTCGTTCGCCAGACGTTCAATATTGGCGACTAGCTGGGCTGGGTCAGTTTGTTCCGGCAATTCGACGATGATGCTTTCGAAATCGTCATGCTCGTGGTCGTGGTGGCCGTCGTGATGGCTGGGGCGCGCCTCCATATCATCCTCGGCGGCGGCCTCCAGACCCAGAACCACACGGACGTCAACGGCACCTTCGGCAACCTCGACCACCGGCAGCGGGCGGGGGGCTTCGGCGGCGATAATCTCTTTGGCTTTGGCCACGCCTTCCGGACCAGCCAGATCGGGCTTGGTCAACAGGATGATGTCAGCGCACGAGATCTGATCCTCGAACACCTCGGACAGAGGCGTTTCGTGGTCGATCGAGTCATCGGCCAAACGCTGCGCGTCCACCGCCTCGACATTCGGAGCATACCGACCGGCGGCAACGGCCTCGGCATCGGCCAGAGCGATAACACCGTCCACGGTGATTTTCGAGCGGATATCCGGCCAGTCGAACGCCTTCAGCAATGGTTTCGGCAGAGCCAGACCCGAGGTTTCGATCAGGATGTGATCGGGGCGCGGTTCTAGCGCCATCAGCGCCTCGATTGTCGGGATGAAATCATCGGCGACGGTGCAGCAGATGCAGCCATTGGCCAGTTCCATGATGTTTTCCGCTGGGCAATCCGGGATGGCGCAGGACTTCAGGATGTCACCATCGACACCCACATCGCCGAACTCGTTAACCACAACGGCCAGACGCTTGCCTTGCGGGTTTTGCATCAGGTGCTTGACCAGTGTGGTTTTGCCCGAGCCCAGAAAGCCGGTGATCACAGTGACGGGGAGTTTTTCGAGGTTGCTCATTTCAGGGCTCCAATCGGGGGAATGCGGGCCGCACAGTTCTTGCGGAAATGTTCAGGGCGTTCGCGCCATTTGACCAGGCCATCTTCGGTGGCCAGATACTTGGAGGCACCTTCGACAATTGTTTCAACATGGTCGGTTTCGTTGAGGTGTTCATAGACAAAGGTCCAGCGATCCGGCCCACCACGCAGCACGATAGAACAGCCCTCATCGCAATTCGACAAACACTCCACGGCCTTCAGGGTGATGCCTTCGGGAAGATCCGCCTGTTCAAGCGCTTTGTGAAGCAATGTGCCGGGCCGTAGCGCGTCATCCTCGACAGGCAGCCCGCGGCGGCACGTTGTGCAGACCAGCAGCTCGACTGGTGCAGTCTCGGTCATGTCTCTCATCCCCCCAAATCCTCTTCGCGGGGGACGGGGTTTCATGCGGGCCACGTGTTGCGACATGGACCCGACACCGGAACACCCCGCCCGGTTACATCTTCGGCTGCTGGCAGGTCTCCCGGCTTGCGGTTGTCAGAGCGTCTGCCCTGGCAGGTGTCCCGCCTTCCCGGCCTGGCAGGCCAGTGGCTTTGGGCACCCTCTCCGGTCACGGTCGCGGGGGCGGCTGCGTTTGGCGGAAAACCGTTGACGCATTCCCTTTTCATCCATCCGTAGATGGACACCAACTCAGCGGACATGCGGCACGGGCGGGGGGCTTGTCAAGCATGACTGGCAGGTAGAAACCTATCAAATCGGAAAAGCGACTTGCCAAAGTCAATCAGCGGCATTCGCAGCCAACCGATCCCGTAACCACGAGCAAAACAACCCTGCCGCCGCCGTCGGATGAGCGCCACTCTGAGGGCTGATCAGATAGTGCGATTGCGCAAAGGGAATCGCCGGACCCGCAATTGCTATCGGCGCGCCTTGCCGGATCGCGTTTTCTGCAAACCGTTCCAATATCGTCGCGTACCCCGCGCCCGCCATCACAAGTTGCAATGCAGCCACCGACGTATCCACTGAATGCTGGTGCAGAGCGCCTGGGGGCGCAACGGCATTGGCCTGAAAATAGCGTTCCCAATTGTCCTCGTACCCGAGAATATGGATCAGAGGGCCGGCGCGCAGTGCATTCAGTTCAGGTTGGTCGGCTGCTGCCCTGCAGATCGGAACCAGCTTTTCTTCAGTCAGCTTTTCAGAGCGCACCCCCGGCCAATCGCCATATCCCAGCCGAATTTCCACGTCCACTTCGTTGGGCGCGATATTGTCGTTCCAGATGTGTGAGACCAACCGAACCGGAATGTCGGGGTGGCGGGCAGTAAAATCGGGCAGTTCTGCTGCGACCCAATAGGTCGCGGTTGAAATTGCCGCTCGGATTGTCAACGTCTGGCGAGAGGCAGGGCCGAACAGGCTGTTTGTAGATAGCGCGATATCGCCAAGAGCACGCCGAACTGTCAGCGAATAGGATTGCCCCAGTTCGGTCAGTTCCAGACGTCGCGCGTTTCGGGTGAACAGCTTTTGCCCCAGTTCTGCCTCGAGCGACCGGATATGCAGCGACACCGCTGTCTGTGTAAGGCCAAGTTCGCGCGCTGTCGTCGTGAAATTCAGATGCCGCGCCGCACATTCAAAGCTGCGCAGCCATGTAGGATTTGGAAGCCTGTCCATTTACCACCAAAAATTTTAGACCATAAATGTCATTATTATTCACTTTAGTTTTTATCAGGCAACAGAGATACTCGACCCAAAAGCATCCGTCGGGAGGAAATCATGAAAGTCGGATTTATCGGTCTGGGAAATGTGGGCGGCAAGCTGTCGGGCTCGCTCTTGCGGAACGGAATTGACCTGACGGTCCATGATCTCAACCCAGAACTGGTGGCTGATTTTGTGTCCAAAGGCGCGAAAGCCGCTGAAAACCCGGCACAGATGATGCGGGATTGCGATGCGGTCATCACCTGCCTTCCGTCACCTGCCGCTTCGGATGCAGTGATGAAGGAAATGCTGCCCGAGGTTGGTCCGGGCAAAATCTGGATGGAGATGTCGACCACCGACGAGGCCGAAGTCAAACGCCTGGGCGCGATGGTGATCGAACGTGGAGCCGCTGCCGTCGACTGCCCCGTGTCCGGCGGGTGCCACCGGGCGGCAACTGGTAATATTTCGATCTTTGCGGGCTGTGACCGGGATACTTTTGAGAGGATCTTGCCCTTTCTGACCACCATGGGGCGGCGGGTTTTGCACACGGGTGATCTGGGATCGGCGTCTGTTCTGAAGGTTCTGACAAATTATCTGGCCACAGCGAACTTGATCACCTGCGCCGAGGCCCTTGTGACGGCAAAAGCTGCAGGGATGGACCTCAACACGACTTATGAGGCGATCAAAATCTCGTCGGGCACCTCTTTTGTGCACGAAACGGAAAGCCAGGTCATCCTGAATGGGTCTCGCGATATCTCGTTCACAATGGATCTTGTCAAAAAGGATATTGGCCTGTTTCAGGAGGTCGCAGATCGAGCCGGAGTGCCTTTGGAAATCAATCCGGTGATGATCAATATCTTTGATGACGGCATTGCCCGCTACGGCGATCGAGAGCTTTCGCCAAACATTATCAGAAGGTTAGAAGACGCGACCGGTTTGGACATCACGGCACCCGGGTTCCCGACAGAGATGATGGACGATGAGCCGGAAGAGCCGGGCTACGAAGTTATCCCCCAAGGACGTGGGGCTGAATGACGCAACACTCGAGCAGTTGAGAACGACTGTCAGTTAAGGGGAGTGGAGGCGAGTACCGGAATCGAACCGGTGTACACGGATTTGCAATCCGCTGCGTCACCACTCCGCCAACTCGCCTTTTCAAGTAAAATCAAATACTTGCTGTGGTGTGGCAGGCGTTTTAACACCTTTCGCATAAGGCGTCCAGAGGGTAGGTTGTAAAAATCCTGATCCGCGCATCTCGATGTATCTCGGCGGTGCCCGAAGTTCTTGCATTCAGGCGCAACTTTCATCGCCAGAGCCGTTGCCGGTTTCGTCTGGATGTGGCACAAGCCCGGCATACTTGGGATTAAAGTGAGCGATCCAATGACTGATTTCGCAACCCGGCGCCGTACGATGGTTGATACGCAAGTCCGGCCCTCTGATGTGACGAAATTTCCTATCATTGATGCAATGCTAACCGTGCAGCGGGAAAATTTCGTGCCGGACTCTCAGCGCGAAGCAGCCTATGCAGAAGGTGTGATCGAGTTCGGTGGCGGGCGTTGTCTTCTGGAGCCGCGGACGTTGGCCAAAATGCTGGACGTGCTGAATATCTCAAATGACGAGGTCGTATTGGATATCGCTCCGACCCTGGGGTATTCGACCGCCGTCGCGGCGCGTATGGCGCAGTTGGTTGTTGCCGTCGAAGAGGATGAGGCCCTGGCGTCCGAAGCTCAGACGATCCTGATGGAAGCAGACGCCGACAACGCGATTGTGCATGTGGGGCCACTAGAGCAAGGCGCGACCGAGCACGGGCCTTATGACGTCATCATGATTCAGGGTGGGGTTGAACAGGTGCCCGAAGCGCTGACCGCGCAATTGAAGGATCATGGACGCATTGCTTGTCTTTTCGTGGACGGAGAGCTTGGAACCGTTCGGATCGGGCATAAATCAGGTGATCGGGTGACGTGGCGTCATGCATTCAACGCCAATGCGCCGGTTTTGCAGGCATTTTCCGCCGAGTGTGCATTTTCGCTATAGTTTGATTGCATATTATTCTGCTGCCTTGATTAGTTGAAAACATACGCGCAAACTACGCTCAGGGCAGCGTAATTTTGATTTGAGAAGGATTTCGTTATGCGTGCATCAACAGGGCGGGGGATTGTTAAGGCATTGGCGCTGACAGCGGGTTTGGCGCTGAGTGCAATGCCAGGGCGGGCGGTATGGGCTGATAACCTGACCGACGCATTTATCGGAGCGTACAATACCAGCGGTCTTTTGGAGCAGAACCGCGCGTTGCTGCGCGCAGCGGATGAAGACGTTGCCATCGCACTGTCGGCACTGCGTCCGATCGTCAACTGGACGGTTGAAGTCAGCCAGGCCTATAGCAGGTCCTCGACCACTAGCGGGATCAATCCGGGCGTCACTCGGAGTGAACCCTCTAACTTTTTCACCGGCCTCACGCTGAGCCAGTTGATTTACAACGGCGGCTTTGCCGTGTTGGGCAAGCAAGCGGCACAGGAAACCGTACTGTCCACGCGGCAAACGCTGCTTGATGTTGAACAGGTCGTTTTGTTTCGTGCGGCCAACGCCTATCTGAACGTCTTGCTGCAGGAAGAGACCGTTTCGATCCGGTTGAACAACGTTGACGTGTCGGCAGAAGAACTCCGGGCGTCACAGGATCGGTTTGATGTCGGCGAAGTTACGCGCACTGACGTCGCACTGTCCGAGGCGCAGCTTGCCAGTTCGCAAGCTGACTTGGCGGTTGCTCGCGGATTTCTGACACAAGCGCAGGCCGAATATGTCAACGCGGTCGGGAAGGCCCCCGGGCGAACAGCTGGTCAGCCCAGCCTGCCGAACCTGCCGCGGTCCGAAGCCGAAGCTGTTAGCTTGGCGCAACGCAATCACCCCTCGATCCTGTCGGCACAGCATCAGGTGCGGGCCTTAGACCTGGTCGTTCAGCAGGAACGTGCCAACCTTGGGCCGAATGTCAGCCTGAACGCCAACGCGGGTATCCGCGAAAGCTATGACAATGACGACAGCCTTGAAGACGCGGCCATTGCGCTGAGCTTGAACCAGCCGATTTATGCCGGTGGCCGTTTGGCTGCAAACGTGCGCCGTGCGATGGCAACGCGGGACGCGTCGCGTGCCAACTTGTTGAACGTGCAGAAAGATATCACTCAGGGTGTTGCAGATGCTTACGCCGGTTTTCAGGCGGCTTCGGCCAGTCTGCGGGCCTCGACCGAGCGGGTTCGTGCCTCGCAGGTTGCGTTTGATGGCATTCGGGAAGAGGCGACTTTGGGTGCGCGGACCACGCTGGACGTTCTGAACGCTCAGCAGGACTTGCTTGACGCGCAACTGGCCGAAGTCGGTTCGCGGGTGGAACGTTCGCGTGCTGCATATCAGCTGTTGCAGGCGCAAGGCCTGCTGACGGCCGAGCGTCTGGGTCTGGCCGTTCAGATCTATGATCCGACCCTGTACTATAACCTGGTCAAGAAAGCTCCGGCACAGGTCAGCAGACAAAGCCGGGATCTGGATCGCGTCCTCAAGGCGTTGCGTCGCGACTGACGACTAATACTGCCTGTTGTGGGGTCTGAATTGTTTGGCTACACTCGCTTGTAAGGTTAGAGCGGTAGAGAACAATGACGGACAAAGTCGTAAAAGCGGGGATCGAGGATGTGTTGTCCTCGATCAAGCGGTTGGTCAGCGAAGAAGAGCGGAAAATTCCGGGGTTGCTGTCCACATCCATCGCGCGAAAACCCGGAAGGCTGGTATTGACCGACGCCCTGCGTGTCGGCGAACCGGTGGCTGTTGATGAACATCCCGATTCACCTGAACTGCCCTATAGGGCAGAAGATTCGGTCAAGCCGATGCTTCTGCGGACCTGCGATATCGTCAATCATGCTGAACCTGCCGTCGAACAGGTAGCGAAAGCAAAACCAGAAGATACCCCTTCCGTTAGCCTGAGTGCAAAAATCGAAGCATTGGAAGCGGCAATCGCCAAAACCGAAGATCAGTGGGAACCCGATGGCGACAGCGATGACGCCTATGCAGGTACATCCAATGCGACGCTAGTGTGGGGGGCGGAAGAAGAGTTCAACATCGTTGATGTCAAAAATGACGACGACGATGATGAGGAGGAAACCGCCATGAAAGCGACCTTTATCCGAGGGCAGCGCGCGTCGATCACCGAAGCGACAGGTGAATCCGATTCTCAGGCTCAGCAAGTTGAGCTGACCATGGACGAAGAGGCGTTGCGTGCCTTGATTGCTCAGGTCGTTCGGGAAGAGCTGCAAGGCGTTTTGGGTCAGCGTATCACCCGCAATGTACGTAAGATGGTGAGACGCGAAATTTCCCGCGCTCTGGCTGAGCAAAAGCTGGTCTAAACGCTACGGCCGTTTGGGGGGCTTCGCTGTCGCCAAAAGGCGATCCAGATCCATATGTGTCTCCAGATGGTCTGCCAAAGCGTCCAACGTTTCCTCTACCCCATCCTCGTAGGAAATGCCTGATGTCGCGCCCAGCTGTTCCAGATAGCGGGCACGGAAGGCGTCGGATGAGAATATACCGTGCAGGTAGCTTCCCCGTATGCGGCCTGAGCGGTCGGATGCGCCTTCCGGTCGGTTTTCAATCTCAAGCCAGGCGCGGGCGCAATCGGGACCTTCGGTCCGACCCATGTGTATTTCGTACCCCGTGACGGGTTCATTGCCCGGAACAGTGCGCGCGGTGCGCAATGTGACCTGCTTTTTACCAGCCATCACGGTGGTCACATCCAACAGCCCCAGACCCTCGACCGTGCCTGGATGTCCGTCAACGCCATCTGGGTCGTCGATGGTTTTGCCCAGCATCTGATAACCCCCGCACAGCCCCAGTACGTGGCCACCTCGGCGGACATGGGCGTACAGGTCTATATCCCAGCCTTGGGCCCGGAAATAAGCCAGATCGCCGATGGTGGATTTACTACCCGGCAGCAACACTAGATCAGCGTCTCCGGGCAGGGGGCGTCCTGCGGGGATGACCTCGACCGTGACACCGGGTTCGGCCGACAGCGGATCGAGATCGTCGAAATTGGCCATCCTCTCTAACTGAGGCACAACGACTTTACACGCGCCGCCTGAATGAGAGCGGATGTCCATCATGTCCTCAGCTGGCAGTTTCCACGCGTCATTGAACCACGGAACCACCCCAAGGCAGGGCCAGCCGGTGCGCGCGGCGATATCATCCCGCCCTTCGTCGAACAGGGACACATCCCCCTTGAACCGGTTGACGGCAAATCCCTGAATCATGGCCTGATCGTCATCTTCCAGAACGGCTTGTGTGCCCACGATCTGAGCAATGACGCCGCCACGGTGGATATCGCCGACCAGAACCACAGGCACCCCGGCAGCGCAAGCAAAGCCCATATTGGCGATATCACCGTTGCGCAGATTGGTTTCCGCCGGGCTGCCAGCCCCTTCGATCAAAACCAGATCAGCGTCACCGCACAGCCGGTCAAAGCTATCGAGTGCAGCACCAAGTAATTTGGACTTGTCATTACGGTAATCCCCGGCCTTCATCGTACCCGCACGTTGGCCCTGTACGATAATCTGCGCTCCCGTGTCAGTTTCAGGTTTCAGCAAGATCGGGTTCATGTCTGTGTGTGTCGGGCGCATGGCAGCGCGCGCTTGCAGGGCTTGCGCGCGGCCAATCTCACCACCGTTTTCGGTCACCGCCGCGTTGTTCGACATGTTTTGCGGCTTGAACGGTGCCACCCTCAGACCCCGCCGGGTATACGCCCGCGCTAGACCGGCCACCAGAACCGATTTACCAACGTTGCTGCCGGTCCCCTGAATCATGATGGCGCGTACCATGGCCGTCTCCTATACCCTGACGCGCACATGACCTGATTTGAAGCCAAAGGGAAAGCCCCGGATGAACACGCCCGCGCATCTTTTGATCGGTGCCGCAGCCTTTGCGCGCCCAGCCAAGGGGCGGATTTTGTGGGCGGCGCTGTTGGGATCATTGTTGCCAGACCTGTCGCTATACGTGATGGCTGGAACGTCTCTGTTCCTTTTGGGCATTCCCGAGCAGGTGGTGTTTGGGCAGTTATACTTTTCGTCCGCCTGGCAAACGGTGTTTGCCATCGACAATTCGTTCATCCTGTGGGGGGTGGCATTGGCCCTTGGGGTATGGCGTGGTTGGCGGTTTCTGACCATCGCCGCGTCGGCAGGACTTTTGCACCTGTCGATGGATTTCCTGCTGCACGCAGGCGACGGGCGCCCGCAATTCTGGCCGCTGAGCGATTGGGTGTTTCACAGCCCTGTCAGTTATTGGGACAACGCCCATCACGCCCTTTGGATCGCCCCGATATCCATCGTCGTTTGTACGGGCTCTTACGTGGTGCTTTGGAACAGAGGGCTGACCATCTCGGCCAAGCTGTTTTTTGCAGTTCTGTTGGCGGCCGAAATCTGGGTTGCCCGCCAGTGGCTCTTGTTCTTCTGAGGGCCAAAAGAAAAACGCGCCCCGTTCTGACGGGAGCGCGTTTTTTCCTCCGGAAGTCGCCGTAGACTAGGCGGCTTCAGCTTGCTGAGCGGCGTTGCGGCGCTCGCTTTCTTCACGCGACAAAGCGACCGAGGTGCGCACGCCACGTCCAACGAACTCCATCAGTCCGCCAACGACCCTCTCGTTCGGGTCGATACCCGCGCAGGACAGAACCTCGCGGCCATCGCGCGAGCGTGCCCAGCGGGCGATCTGTTCAGGGCCATTGCCATATTTCTTGTCATCAGCAATTGCGTCATCCAAAGCAGCCAGTACAACGGCTGCAAAGAGTTTACGTGCACGATTGCCTTGCTCGTTATTAAAGGCAGTGCCGTCAACGAAATCTCTCATCTCGTCTTCCTTGTTGTTCTTGCTCTTGCATTTTCGGCGTGACGGTCCTTATGACCTATTAGCTGCGATTCGGATACAGCTAAAATGCATAGTTGCGTTGCGTCATTTGCATGGCTTGCTGCAAGTGCAGCACTAGGTGTCGTTGTCTTGTCAGGTGTGGTCCCGCCAGATATAGGGGCGTCAACTGATGCATCAACCGTTTGTGAAGGATTTATGTCATGCCCAAGATAAATGGGAACGAAATTCGCCCCGGCAATGTGCTTGAACATAACGACGGGCTGTGGGCGGCTGTTAAGGTGGATCACGTAAAGCCCGGTAAAGGCGGTGCTTTTGCGCAGGTCGAGTTGCGCAACCTGCGCAACGGCTCGAAGCTGAACGAACGTTTCCGGTCGGCCGACAAGGTCGAGCGCGTGCGCCTCGAGCAGAAGGATCAGCAGTTCCTGTACGAATCCGACGGCATGCTTGTCTTCATGGACTCTGAGACCTATGAGCAGATCGAACTGCCTGCCGAGCTGCTGGGCGAGCGCCGCCCGTTTCTGCAGGACGGCATGACCATCGTTGTCGAATTTTATGAAAGCGAGGCGCTGAACGCCACGCTGCCGCAGAAAGTGACCTGCAAGATCGTTGAGACCGAGCCGGTGGTCAAAGGTCAGACCGCCGCAAACTCGTTCAAGCCCGCGATCCTGGATAATGGTGTGAAGGTCATGGTTCCGCCGTTCATCGGGCAGGACGAAATGATCGTGGTGAACACAGAATCCATGGAATATTCCGAGCGCGCTTAACCCTGCGCCGCTTGGAACCGTTTGAAGACCGCGTTGGCCTGGGCCGCGCGGTCTTTTTTATCTGGTCCCTTGCATTTTCCGGTATTTTTCGGGATTGGGGCCGAACAGTTCCAACATCAGTTCGTATTTTATGCGGTTTGCGCTGACTTGCCGGTAAAAGGCGATCAGGAACGCAGTGGGGCCTTGAATGCGACCAAGCCCGCTAGTTGCGGCTACAACGGTGCCGACATCCGTTTTGCCGTTCAGAACCAGATAGCCGCCCAGCATCAGCACACCGACCGTGCCCGCGCCGTTTATCACACTCAGGAGAAATTTGGCGGATAGCTTCCATAGAAACATCCGGCGTCGAGTGTTGTAGATATCGTCGAACTGCGCTTCGACGTCGCGTGCCACAGCGTCTATGTCCTCGATAGTCAGCCTGTCGGTAGAACTGCGCAGGATGCGGACACGTTCGGCCACAAAGATGTTCACTTTGCGCTGCGAAATCAGCACGATGATGATCTGAGGCACGATCATTGATAAGGCGATCATGCCCAGCCCGGGTTGGGTCGATGAGATATAGCCAATCACGCTGATCAGCGTTCCGATCTGTACGACCGGATCAGAAAAGGCACCACCGGCGAATTTGCCCAACTCTTCCGCCTCAGCGGAAATCGCGGTGGTCATGGTGCCTTTGCGCACTGTCTCGCCGGTTTGCTTCACGTCGGACGCACGCAGCAAAAGCCGTCGGCGGATCAACCGGATAATATCCTCGCCCAGCGTCCCGGCGCGATAACCCAGCAGCCATTTCAATGCGAGGCTGAGGAGGATCACGGACATCATGCCCGTTCCCAGATAGATCAACCTCTCGGAGGCGATATCGTCCGAGGTGAGGTGATTAATGATGTCGCGTTGAAATTCAAGCGGCACCGCAGCTAGGGCTGCAATGGCTAAGGACAAAATGATAAGGATGATTTGACGCCCGGCGCTGACGCGCCAGATTGCCCGGTACAGTTGAAACATATGCGCATCCGTTCATGAACCACGGCCAGTGTGACAGCGCCAAACGGCTTGTTCAAACTGTATGGTAAAGGTCGCAGGTTCGGCCGTGCCGGATAGGCAACATATTAGTTTTCAAGGGTAATGGTGGCCCCTTCAGCCTGCAGGTCGCCCTTTGCACGATCCAGTCTCAGATAGGCAATTCCCCGACCATTGGACTGAGTGAACAGGGTTCCTGCAGGTTTGCCATCGGATGTGATATCTGTACCCACAGGTGCCACGCCATCAACCCGGACAATTCGTAGACCTTTGCGGAGCTCGGTCTTGTGTTTCATCCGCGCCGTGACTTCCTGCCCGACATAGCAACCCTTTTTGAAATCAACGCCGTTCAAAGCCTCGAACCCGGATTCAAGGATGTAGCTGTCCGGTGTCAGCTCGATACCGGTTTCGGGAATGCAGTGGAGCACGCGGATCGCGTTCCAATCCGTGCCGTCATCGTCTTCGGCATCGGCTGTGTAAGCCCGCCACCCCATATCCGGATGGCGGGGGTCGGGCAGGGCACCATCGGGGGCAGGGCCAGTCCCGCGCTGCAGGTTCAGGCCGCTGTCCTCGATACGGACATCGGCTCGCAGCTTGTACATGCCCAGTCGCTTGGCCAGCCCATCCGCGATATCTTCGGCAACATCCAACAGCACCGACTCTTCACCGCGCTTCAGAAAGAAATCCGCCAGATACTTGCCCTGAGGGGTCAGCAGAGCGGCATAGACCAGACCGTTTTCCATCCCCGCGATATCATTGGTGACCAGCCCTTGCAGAAAGCTGTCAGTGTCTGCGCCGCTGAGGCGCAAGATGCGGCGAGTGGGCATTGGGTGGTCCTCGTCTTTTCCTTCGGACCCGTGATATAGGAGTTCCCGCCGACATGACCAGAGGGTATCCGCCTTGCCTGCACCAATCAGCATCGTCATCCCGACCCTGAATGCGGGCGAAGCATTGCCCGCAACCCTTCAGGCGCTGATCGAGGGGCTGCACGCGGGGTTGATTCGCGAGTTGATCGTTACAGATGGGGGGTCGACGGATCAAACGCTTGAAATCGCGGATGAGGCAGGGGCTGAGATCGTAACCGGCCCGCCGTCACGCGGTGGACAGTTGCGGCGAGGATGCGCGGTTGCCAAAGGGGATTGGCTGTTGGTTCTGCACGCGGACACGGTATTGCAGGAGGGGTGGAGCACAGAGGTTGCCGAACATCTGCCCTCGGGCAACCCTGCCGCTTTTCGGTTGGCTTTTGGTGCGACAGGGTTCGGTCCGGCGTGGGTTGCGGGCTGGGCCAATCTGCGCAGCCGAGCGTTTGGGTTGCCCTATGGGGATCAGGGGCTGTTGGTTCCGCGTCGAACCTACCTAAAGGCCGGTGGCTTCCCGGATCAGCCCTTGATGGAAGACGTTGCGCTGATACGCACCCTGCGTGGTGTTATCTTGTTGAAAGCACGCGCTATTACGAGTGCTGATCGCTATGCTCGGGCAGGGTGGGTTCGTCGGGGCGCGCGGAACCTGTGGACTCTGACCCGGTATTTTCTGGGTGCTGATCCCGAGCGGTTGGCGCAGGCGTATCGGCGCTGAGTGTCATGCGCAGCTCGGCCAGGGATTTCCCCAAACGGAACGGCGCGGCGAAACTGACCAGACAAAGGGCAATGATCTGCAACACCAGAATATGTGCGTTGGCCTGCAAGTATTCCCATTCATGTTTCAATTTCCCAACCTGCGCGACCAGATCGTCATAGCTTTGGGCAAGGATCAGATAGTCCCCTGCGATTGCAGGAACTTTGCGGCGCATATTGTCGATGGCAGTTTGAGTTTCGTCGTCGAGCGTGGTGAATACAAGAAACTGATCAATGCTGAATGCGTCCGCCTTGGCCGCCATGGCGCGCATGTCGTCCTGTTCCTCTTTCGCGCGTTGCCCCAACAGAAACCGCAACCCTTGCAGTGGTGCGACCTCGTTGGTCACTTCGATGAAAAGAGGCAGGTCAGCATTGCTGGCGGTTGAAGCAGACAGGAACTCTACCTTGTCGCACAACACGGCGGTATCCGGATCATAAGCGGGATCACAAAACCGCAGCCGAAAGCGCGCCGCGTCGCGATCAAATGCCAGTGTCGCGGCATAGGCAACGTCGATCTGCCGATCCAAACGCGAGCTGTCCGATGCGTAAAGTCCAGCCAGAACTGCCACCAGCGCACCTATGCCGCCCAGAACGACCCAGACCAGATCCGCCAGTTTCCACGCCCGATGCCCGGCAGGCTTGCGGAACAGGAACGCGGTGCCAACCGATCCGGCCAGAAAGAACAGGATAAGCAAGGGCAGCTGGTTTTCGGTCACAAATGTCATGATTACAAAGTGACCACCCGCGGGGGTGCTGGCAACACTCCTCACGTTCAGTTGTAAGAAATACGGGGTTAAGAGCCAGTACTTTGGCCGAATTTCCGAAACAGCTTGGTGCGGTCAAAGGCTTGTTCCAGCTCATCTGTACGCTCTTTGACCGAATCCCATAGACGTTCCTGAACTTCGGCGATTACGCATTCCAGCAGCATCACGATGGCAGCCATCGAGTCCCACGCAGACGGCACCGCAATTCGCGCAGCAAAGGTGTGTTTGGCCAACTGGTGAATGGGCGAGCGCCATTGGTCCGTGAACAGAACGATCTCGGCCTCACGCTCCTGACAGAGCTGCCCGATCAACATGGTCGAGTTTTCATAGCGCCGCACATCCAGCGCGATCAACACGTCATCCTTGCGGACATCCAGCAGGTCATGTGTCCAGGATGCAGCAAACGGCAACAGCCGTATGTCGGGGCGGATCATTTGCAGGTGCAGGTAGAGATATTGCGCCAGCGTACCAGTGATGCGACCGCCGGTTATGAAGATACGCCGGTTGGGATCGCTGAGAAGGTTGCAAAGACTGTCGAATTCTTTGGGATCGACCTCATCAATCGTGCGCTTCTGGTTGGCAAGCGCTTGTTGGGAATACCGGTTCAGGATGTGCTCTTCGGGCAGGTCGTTCTGCCAGACGTCCCGCTTGGCGATCGGGTCCGAGATCATCTCTTTAACCTCGCCGCGCAGGGCGGCCTGAAACTGCGGGTAGCCGTCAAAACCGGTTTTCTGCAGCATCCGTGCCACCGTGGTCGTCGAGACCGAGGCAGTACTGGCCAGTTCGGTGATGCTGCCAAGACCTGCCATTGGGTAGTCATCCAGCAAGACACTTAGCAACTGTCTCTCGGACGGAGTCATCTTGTCCCGATGAGCCATCAGCCTGTCTGTTAACCGCACCGATGTGTCCTCCTTGGATTGTTTTACGTGATCCGTGAAAAAATTTTCAGGACTTAATGGTGTGTTGAAATTTGTACAGGAAAAATATTGACAAGTGAATGCTTGATGTGAAATTTTTCCCACAAACGTCTTTTCACGGATTCGCAAGGTAGCACTTTGGACTTTGGAACTGTTGTTCATACAGGCACGACAGACAGCGAACCTTCGGTTTTGCTGGTGTGCGAACATGCCTCGAATAGAATTCCGGAATTTCTCGGCGACATGGGGCTGACAGCCGAAGCAAGGGACAGCCACATCGCTTGGGATCCCGGTGCGCTGGGTGTTGCACAGCATATGGCGGCCCGAATGTCTGCGCCATTGGTCCATGGCGGCGTGTCCCGGCTGGTCTATGATTGCAATCGACCACCCGAAGCCGCAGGTGCGATGCCGGCCCGAAGCGAGGATTACGAGATCCCCGCCAACGCCAACATGACGTCTGATGAAAGGCAGGGGCGGGTTGAAGGCATTTATGTTCCCTTTACCCGTGCTGTTGCTGATCAGATCGAACAAAACCGTCGTTCTTTGCAGCTGATGGTAACAATGCACAGCTTCACGCCGGTTTACCACGGCAAGCAGCGGGCGGTTGAGCTGGGTATCCTGCACGGTCGCGACGACCGGTTTGCACAGGCGATGATGGGGGCAGTGCCGCTAAGTCCACGTTATGAGACCCGGCTGAACGAACCTTATTCGGCAGCAGACGGGGTTGCCCATACATTGGACACTCAGGCATGGCCGCACGGCCTGATGAACGTGATGATCGAGGTTCGCAATGATCTGATCCGCACGCCGGAAAAACAAAAGGCAATGGCCGAACACCTTGTTCCGTGGATCAGCGAAACTCTGACCGGGTTGCAGGAAAGGGGCGTGGCGTGATCGGGGCAATGGCGTCATATGTGCGGGTGGTCGATGCGATAAACTATCGGATCGGCCGGGTCATGATGTGGGGGCTGTTCGTGATGATGGGGATCCTGCTGTGGTCCTCGATCTCAAAAACGTTTTTCCTGCCGTCCCTGTGGACGCTGGAAATGGCGCAGTTCGCGATGGTGACCTATTACATCGTGGGCGGTCCGTATTCGATCCAGCTGGGTTCTAACGTACGAATGGACCTGTTCTATCACAACTGGAGCCCGCGCAAAAAAGCATGGTTCGATGCTTTCACCGTGATCCTGCTGATCCTGTATCTGGGAGTTCTTTTCTATGGCGGGTTGGGGTCAACGGCTTATAGCCTGGGATATTGGGGTGATGAGCCTGTGTCCTATTTCATCGGCCTGCTCACAGGCAGCGAAGAGATTGGACGCCTGGAACGTTCGTCCACCGCTTGGCGCCCGTATATCTGGCCAGTCAAAGCCATTATGGTGTTCGGATTTTTCCTGATGCTGCTGCAGGCGATTTCAGAGTTTTTCAAAGATATAGCCCGGATCAACGGGCAAGAAATCGGGGTGCCACGGGCATGAGCCAGGAATACATCGCCATTTTCATGTTCGCGTCGATGATGCTGATGCTGTTCACTGGGCAGCGTGTTTTTGGCGCGATTGGGGCGGTTGCCACCATCGCAGCGCTGGCCCTGTGGGGGACCGGCGGGCAGGATATCACCTTTTCGGCCGCCATGAAGCTGATGAAATGGTACCCGCTGCTGACGCTGCCGATGTTCATCTTCATGGGCTATGTGTTGTCCGAAAGTCGTCTGGCGGATGACTTGTACCGGATGTTCCACGTCTGGATGGGGCCGGTGAATGGGGGGCTGGCCATCGGCACGATTGGTCTGATGGTTTTGGTCTCGGCCATGAACGGGTTGAGCGTTGCGGGTATGGCCATCGGCGCGACCATTGCTTTGCCCGAGTTGCTGCGACGCGGATACGACAAGATCATGGTGACAGGAGTTATTCAGGCTGGGTCCAGCCTTGGGATACTCGTGCCGCCATCCGTGGTTCTGGTTCTGTATGCGATGATCGCGCGCCAGCCTGTCGGTCAGCTGTGGTTGGCCGGTATTCTTCCGGGCCTGCTGATGGCGGGTCTGTTCATCCTGTACATCTGGATCCGCTGCCGCATTCAGCCCGAGCTTGGCCCAGCGATGGAAGATGCGCATGAGGTGCCCAGGGCCGAGAAAATCCGGCTGCTGGGGGCAGGGGCGCTTCCACTGGTCATCTTTGCCGCGATGATGGTGCCGTTTGTGAACGGTTGGACTTCACTGGTGGAAAGCTCGGCCATCGGGGCCTTGACCGCGTTGATTGTGTCGGTGGTCAAGCGCCGGATGACATGGAAGATTTTTGAAGATTGCACCAAGCAGACGCTGGCGATCTCTTGCATGTTCATGTGGATTATCCTTGCCGCACTTGGATTTGGGGCGGTGTTCGACGGGTTGGGTGCCGTAAAAGCCATCGAGAATCTGTTTACCGATCAACTGGGCCTGTCACGGTGGACGATTCTGATCCTGATGCAGCTGAGCTTTATCGTCATGGGCACGTTTCTGGACGATACTGCGATGCTGGTGATTGTGGCGCCGCTTTATGTACCTTTGGTCGGTGCGCTGGACTTTGACTTGATCTGGTACGGTGTGCTGTACACGATCACCACGCAGATCGCTTATATGACGCCGCCATTCGGCTACAACCTGTTCCTGATGCGCGCGATGGCCCCGCCCGAGATCAGCCTGAAGGACATCTATCGTTCGATTGGCCCGTTCGTGTGCGTGATGGTTCTGGCGCTGACAATCATAATGGTTTTCCCGGAAATCGCCCTTTGGCTGCCCGGTTATGTATATGGAAACTAACAAGAATGCCTGGAGAACGGGCGCGCTAAATTTAACGGAGAGGAGAATAACATGACGACAAGACGTAAGTTTCTGAAAACAGCGGGGGTCGGCGTTGCGGCCGCGCCGCTGGCTACACCGGCGCTGGCGCAAAACACTATCACATGGCGGATGCAGACCTATGCCGGTCCTGCACTGGCCGCACACGTGATTGATCCCGCGATCGAGATGTTCAACAAGATCGCCGGTGATCGGATGCAGATCGAGCTGTTTTATTCCGATCAGATCGTACCGACCGGTGAACTGTTCCGCGCCATGCAGAAGGGCACAATCGACGCGGTGCAGTCGGATGATGACTCGATGGCATCGCCGACGGAGCTGACTGTTTTTGGGGGATATTTCCCCTTTGCCTCGCGCTACTCGCTGGATGTGCCGGTACTGTTCAACCAATGGGGCCTGAACGAGATCTGGGACGAGGAATATTCCAAGGTTGGCGTCAAGCATATCAGTGCGGGCGCTTGGGACCCTTGCCACTTTGCGACCAAGGACCCGATCAATTCGCTGGAGGATATGAAGGGCAAACGTGTCTTTACCTTCCCAACAGCGGGCCGGTTCCTGAGCCAGTTCGGCGTGGTCCCCGTGACATTGCCGTGGGAAGACATCGAAGTTGCGGTGCAGACTGGTGAACTTGATGGTGTGGCATGGTCCGGCATCACAGAAGACTACACTGTTGGATGGGCAGATGTGACCAACTACTTCCTGACAAACAACATTTCAGGGGCGTGGGCAGGCCACTTCTTTGCCAACATGGACCGTTGGAACGAACTGCCCGAAGACCTTCAAACCCTGTTCAAGGTGTGCTGCGATCAGTCTCATTACTATCGCCAATGGTGGTATTGGGGTGGCGAGGCCAACCTGCGTGTGAATGGCACAAAGATGCAACTGACAACTATCCCGGACGAGGAATGGGCGACAGTTGAGCAGGCAGCGGTGAAATTCTGGGATGAAATCGCCGCGGAATCCGAAATCAAGGCGAAAGTAGTAGACATCTTCAAACGCTATAACGCCGAAATGCTCAAGGCTGGTCGGCCTTATCGTTACGGTTAAAAGCTCACTGATCCCGACGTGTGGTCTACATAGCGCGTCGGGATTGAACAGATGGAAACAACACCTCGTATGCTAACTACTTATTTGAAAGCAAAAATCAGATACCGGGGGCGACGCGACGCAACCCCGATGATTGAGGTATTGTAACATGGCCATCGCAGGCTTTTTGATCGAAATCTTTGCAGCGACGATGTTGCTGCTTTTTGCCGTGCGTCTCGTGCGCACAGGGATCGAGCGACGCTTTGGCGCGCTGTTTCAGTCGATCCTGACTCAACATTCCAACACTTTCGTTGCAGGTGGCGCCGGTATGGTTCTGGCCACGATCTTGCAAAGCTCGGCTGCTGTTGCGGTTTTGCTCACAGGATTTGCTGCGGCAGGGATGGTCAGCTTTGGTCTGGCGCTGGCCGGTGTGCTTGGGGCTGATCTGGGGTCGGCCCTGATCATTCAGGTGCTGTCTTACGATCTGGGCTGGCTGCAACCGGTGCTTCTGGCGTTGGGGGGCTGGCTATACCTCAAGTCCGACCGGGCCAATGTGCGGCTGATGGGGCGGATCATTCTGGGTGTGGCCTTTATTCTGGTTTCGCTCCAGTTCCTGCGCGATGCGGTTGAACCGATCCGGGAAAGCGCCTTTCTTCCAGCGATCGCGGGCTATCTGGAAACCGATTATTTCAGTGCTTTCATTGTCGGTGCGGTGCTGGCCTTTGTCATGCATAGCTCGGTTGCGACAATTCTGATGTGCGTGACGCTGGTACAGATCGGGGCCATCCCGTTTGCGGCCGGGTTGTCTTTAGTGCTTGGGGCCAATCTGGGTTCGGCCTTCATCCCGATCTGGCTGACACGCGACCTGACCGTCTCGGCCCGCCGCATTCCTGTCGCCAACTTACTGCTGCGGGGCAGTGCTGCGTTTGTCATGCTGTTCGTGGTCAACGTGACCGACGCACAGGACACGCTGATGATTGCCGGGCCGGGGCAGTCGCTGATTTTTGCTCATATAGGGTTCAACCTGGCCGTCTTTTTGCTGGCTACAGGGTTTGTAAACTGGCTTGAGGGCCCGATGGCCGCGCTGTTGCCTGAACCTTCGGTCGAAACCAATGTGATGGACCAGTTTTCGGGCGCGCTGAGCCCTCTGGGTGATCCGGGTGCGTCGGGGGCGAATGTGGCGATGTCCTCGGTGCGGCATGAGCTGTTGCAGATGGTCACTCAGGTCGAACGGATGTTTCGCCCAGTGCTGGACCTTTACGAACAGGACGACAGTGACGCGATTTCTGCCCTGTGGCAGCAGGATGAGCGCGTGAATGCGCAACTGACCGAAATCCGCCGCTATGTTGCGCGTATGCCGCGCCAGAACATGAGCAAGGCGCAGATCAAGGCGGCACGCGGGCTGGTGGAATACGCCATCCGTCTGGAAGCCGCGGGTGACGTTGTGTCGAACCGTATGACACGCACAGCGCAGATCAAACACACGGAACGCTCAGAATTTTCGGCCCAAGGTTGGAAAGAACTCAAGGATATGCACGCGGCTATCCTTGAGAGCTTCTCACTGGCGCGGCATGTGCTGCTTGTCGACGACATGGACTGTGCCCGTCGGCTGGTGCTGGACAAGGCCGAAGTCAAACGACTGTCGCGCGACAGCCGCAAGGCGCATTTGAAACGACTGGAGCGGGGGCAAACCGAAAGCTTCCAGTCCAGCGATCTGCATCTTGAGACATTGCGCGCCATGCGGGACTTGCACGGCCATATAGCAGCGGTTGCCTATCCGATCCTGTATCGGAATGGGCAAGTTCTGGAAACGCGTCTGGTCATGGAAATGGAAAAGGAAGCGGCCGAGGATTGAGGTCCGCCAAAGGGAGAATGGGGCCAAGGCCCCAGAATGGAACGAGGGAAAACCAGGATGGGCATTGAAACACGTTTGGCTGAATTGAAGGCCAGGGTCGACGCGGGCGAAGTAGACACCGTTTTGGTTTGCATGGTGGATATGCAGGGTCGATTGATGGGCAAGCGGTTCCATGCTGGCCATTTCATTGCGGGTGCGTGGGAGGAGACGCATTGCTGCAACTATCTGCTGGCTACCGACCTGGAGATGGCAACGCCGGATGGGTATGCCTCGACCAGTTGGGAAAGGGGCTATGGCGATTACGTCATGAAGCCAGACCTCAGCACGTTGCGCCCTGTTCCGTGGCTTGAAGGTACAGCGATGGTGATGTGCGATGTGCTGGATCACCACACCCACAAAGAAGTGCCGCATTCACCTCGTGCGATACTGAAAAAGCAGGTGAAGCGTCTGGAGGCGATGGGCTATGACGCAATGTGCGCGACTGAGCTGGAGTTTTTCCTGTTCGAGAAAAGCTTTGACCAGATCCGCAAAGAGGGATTTCGCGATCTGGAGCCAATTTCGGGCTATAACGAGGATTATCACATCCTTCAGACCACCAAGGAAGAACATGTTATGCGCCCAATCCGCAACCATCTTTGGGATGCGGGGATACCGGTCGAGAACTCTAAAGGTGAGGCTGAGACCGGGCAGGAAGAGCTGAATATCAAATACGCGGCGGCGATGGAAACGGCCGAGTATCATTCGATCGCCAAGAACGCTGTGAAAGAGATCGCCTGGCAGCATGGCCACGCGGCGACCTTCCTGCCGAAATGGCGTCACGACAAGGTGGGCAGTTCATCCCACGTGCATCAGTCGCTGTGGGCCGATGGCCAACCTGCGTTTTACGACTCGGGGGATGAGCTGGGCATGTCAGCGGTGATGAAAAACTACATGGCGGGCCTGCTGAAATATGCAGCCGATTACACGTATTTCATGGCCCCGTACATCAACAGCTACAAGCGGTTCATGAAGGGCACCTTTGCCCCAACGCGGATCATCTGGTCCGTGGATAACCGCACCGCCGGGTTCCGCCTGTGTGGCGATGGCACCAAGGCGGTTCGGGTGGAATGCCGTATCCCCGGCTCGGACATGAACCCTTACCTGGCGATGGCGGGGATGCTGGCGGCCGGGATTGCGGGGATCGAGGAAGGTCTGGAGTTGCAACCGCCTACCAAGGGAGATGTCTATCAGGGTGAGACAGGCATGATTCCGGGGACGTTGAAGGACGCGCGAAATGCGTTGCATGGGTCGGCGATGTTGCGGGCTGCCATGGGCGATGACGTTATCGATCACTACGCCCGCGCGGCGGAAGTCGAAATCGAGGAGTTTGAGCGCGTGGTGACGGATTGGGAAATTGCCCGCGGGTTCGAGCGGGCTTAGCGGGCGGAAACAAGGGGCCAGCTCAGCCGCCATTGGCGCTCAAACCAATGGCGTACCAACGGCGGCTCCTGAAGAAATTTTTAGTCAGATGAAGCAGGGGATCCTGTTTCTTTCAGAAGTGGAGTGAATATGGGGCAGATGTTGCAATGTGTCTCACCGATTGATGGATCGGTATATGCTGAACGCGAAACACTGTCGCGCGAGGCAGCGTTTGAAGTGGCGCGAAAGACAAAAGCTGCGCAGGCGGGTTGGGCGGCGCGTCCGTTGCAAGAGCGGATCAATCTGGTGATGGCGGGCGTGGCCGCTGTGGGTGCGATGAATGACGAGATCGTGCCAGAGCTTGCGCATATGATGGGGCGCCCGGTGCGCTATGGCGGTGAGTTTGGTGGCTTTAATGAGCGCGCCAGCCATATGGCAGAGATCGCCGAAGAGACGCTGGCGGATATAGCGGTGAGCGAGGACGAAACCTTCAAACGCTACATCAAGCGTATCCCGCATGGGGTGGTGTTTGTCGTGGCACCTTGGAACTATCCGTATATGACGGCGATCAACACGGTGGCCCCGGCATTGATTGCGGGCAACACGGTGATCCTGAAGCACGCCACGCAGACCCTGCTTGTGGGTGAGCGCATGGCGCAGGCTTTCCACGCGGCGGGCGTGCCTGCGGACGTATTCCAGAACGTATTCCTGAGCCATGACGTGACCAATGATCTGATCGCGGGCAACGCGTTCGACTTTGTGAACTTTACCGGTTCGGTCGGTGGCGGCCAGGCGATGGAGCGCGCGGCGGCGGGCACGTTTACCGGCGTTGGAACCGAGCTGGGTGGCAAGGACCCGGGTTATGTCATGGACGACGCCGATCTGGACGCGGCGGTCGATACGCTGATCGACGGGGCCATGTTCAACGCCGGTCAGTGCTGCTGCGGGATCGAGCGAATTTACGTGCATGAAAGCCTCTACGATGCTTTTGTCGCCAAGGCGGTTGAGGTAGTGAAAGGCTATAAGCTGGGCAACCCGCTGGATCCGGAGACCACCATGGGCCCGATGGCCAATGTGCGCTTTGCCGATGAGGTGCGCGCCCAGATTGCCGAGGCGGTCGCTCAGGGCGCGGTGGCCCACATTGACACATTCCCCGAGGACGATGGCGGTGCGTATCTGACCCCTCAGATTCTGACAGGCGTTACACATGACATGCGCGTCATGCGAGACGAAAGTTTTGGGCCTGTTGTGGGCATTATGAAAGTGTCCTCGGATGACGAGGCAATCCAGTTGATGAATGACAGCGAATTTGGTCTGACTGCCAGCCTGTGGACCAGCGACGTGGATCGGGCGGCGCGGGTCGGGGATCAGATCGAAACCGGCACCGTGTTCATGAACCGTGCCGATTATCTGGACCCGGGTCTGTGCTGGACCGGGTGTAAGAATACCGGGCGCGGCGGCGGCTTGTCAGTCATCGGCTATCACAACCTGACGCGGCCAAAATCCTACCATCTGAAAAAGGTTACGGGCTGAGGTCGACCTGCCTGCCTTGTACCCCTCTGGATGAGGCAGGCCACTATCTTAAAGGAAACTCTGACATGACACTTGTTGGGAACTGGTCCTATCCGACCGCGATCAAATTCGGCGCTGGCCGTATCAAAGAATTGCCCGAGGCCTGCGCCGCTGCGGGAATGAAAAAACCGCTGCTGGTCACGGATAAGGGCTTGGCCGATCTGCCGATCACCACAGCGACGCTGGACATCATGGAGGCTGCAGGTCTGGGCCGCGGTCTGTTCAGCGACGTGGACCCGAACCCGAATGAAAAGAACCTCGATGCCGGTGTTGCTGCCTATAAGGCCGGTGGCCATGACGGGGTGATTGCCTTTGGGGGTGGCTCGGGGCTGGATCTGGGCAAGATGGTTGCCTTCATGGCCGGGCAGACGCGCCCGGTCTGGGATTACGAAGACATCGGCGACTGGTGGACCCGCGCCGACGCTGATGCCATCGCGCCGATCATCGCGGTGCCGACAACCGCCGGCACAGGGTCTGAGGTGGGCCGCGCCAGCGTCATCACCAATTCCGAAACCCATGCCAAGAAGATCATCTTCCACCCCAAGGTTTTGCCGGCCGTGGTGATTTGCGACCCCGAGCTGACTGTGGGCATGCCGAAGTTCATCACCGCCGGTACGGGGTTGGATGCCTTCGCGCATTGTGTTGAGGCGTATTCGAGCCCTCACTACCACCCGATGTCGCAGGGCATCGCGCTGGAGGGCATGCGCCTGGTCAAGGAATACCTGCCACGTGCCTATGCTGACGGGAATGATATTGAGGCCCGCGCGCATATGATGAGCGCGGCTTCGATGGGGGCAACATCGTTCCAAAAGGGGCTGGGCGCGATCCACGCCATGAGCCACCCCGTTGGCGCAGTGTTCAACACACATCATGGCACCACCAACGCCGTCTGCATGCCCACAGTGCTCGAGTTCAACGCCCCGGCCATTTCCGATCGGTTCCAGATGGCGGCGGACTACCTGGGCATTGACGGTGGCTTTGACGGCTTCCGCGCCTTTGTTCAGGAGTTCAACGACAGCCTCGGTATTCCACGCAAACTGTCTGATCTTGGCGTAACCGAGGACGCCATCCCAGAACTGGTGCAAGGTGCGGTCATCGACCCGTCTTGTGGTGGGAACCCAATCGAACTGAACGAGGACAACCTGACCACGTTGTTTAAAACCGCGTTGTGATCTGCGTTACTGTGTGTCAGTAGATTGCCGGCCCGAATGACGGGCCGGCTTTTTCACGAAAGGTTCGGATGTGACCTCGTTTGTTGTCGCTATGACTCTGGCGGCTGCGCTGTTGCATGCAGTGTGGAACGCAATCGTTAAGTCGGCAGCGGACCGGACGACGACAATGGGGCTTGTCGCGTTGGGGCAGGCCATCCCCGGAGCGATCATGGTTGTGACGCTGCCGATGCCAAGCGCCGAAAGCATCCCCTACATCCTGATTTCGACCTTCGTGCATTTCGGGTACTATTTCATGTTGGGCAAAGCCTACCAGCATGGCGACCTCAGCGTTGTTTACCCCATCGCGCGGGGGATTGTACCGGCGCTGGTGGCGCTGTGGGCGATGCTGCTGGTCGGAGAAGTGCTGCCCTTACAGGCCTGGGTTGGCATCGCGCTGATTGCCGTCGGTATCCAGCTCAGCAATTGGAAGGCGCTGCGGTCGGGATTGGGGCGGTCAGCCCTGCTATTTGCGCTGGGCACAGGGGTATGTATTTCAGTCTATTCCGTGTTTGACGGCATCGGCGTGCGGTTGTCCGGGAATACACTCAGCTACTGGGCTTGGGGGGCATTCCTGCACTTGTTTATCGCCGGGTTCGTCGCTATCCGCAGGCGCAATATCTTGCCGGATTTACCTGCCAAAGTGTGGGTGGTTGGTCTCTTGGGTGGGCTGGTGTCGATGGCGGCCTATGGGCTTGTGCTTTATGCCAAAAACTTCGCCCCTCTGGGCGCGGTGTCTGCTCTGCGGGAAACTTCGGTGATCTTTGCCGCGCTGATCGGTTTCATCTTCTTGCACGAAGGCAACTGGATGCGGCGGATGGGGTCTGCAGTACTTATGGCCATTGGTGTCGCACTGATCGGGTTGGCGGTTTAGCGGCCTGCACGACAAACTTGCTGAATGCCTTTTTGATCTCTCATAGTGGCGGGGTGCGAGGGAGTATTTCATGACCAAAGAGATTGTTCTGATCCACGGAGCTTTTGCCGGGCCGTGGTGCATGCAGGATTACGCCGGGTTCTTCCGTGACCGGGGCTGGACCGTACACACCCCGGCGCTGCGCTATCACGATGCAGACCCCAACGCCGAACCCGATCCAGGCCTGACCAATACCAGCGTGATGGATTATACCAATGATATTGCTGAATTCGTGCAGGGATTGGATAGTAAACCCGTCATTTTGGGGCACGCCATTGCCGGGGTTGTGGCGCAGCAGGTGGCCTCGCGTGGGTTGGCCTGTGCCATCGTCCTGATCAACCCGAACGCACCGTGGGGTAGCTTGCCCGAAACCGACGACGAACGCGCCATCCCGCGCGCACTGATGGAGGGCGGGGCGTTCTGGAAACAGCCCATGCGGGTCGAGTTCGACCTGATGGCCCCCTTTGCGCTGAACAAGATGCCCGAGGCGCAGCAGCACGCGGTGTTCGACAAATTGGGTGCTGAAAGCGGGCGCGTGATGTTCGAGATGTTCTTCTGGATGTTCGACGATCACCACGCGGTGAAGGTGGAAATCGACAAGGTTGATTGCCCGGTGCTGGTCGTCTCGGGCACCGAGGATCGCGCCGTGAACCCCAACACCTGCCGCGCGCTGGTGGACCTGTACGGGGATCGCGCGACCTTTCTACCCGTAGAAAACCACGCGCATTTTCTGTTCATGGAGCCCGGCTGGGAGAAACCTGCCGGACAGATCGCGGACTGGCTGGAGGGGAAGGTGGGCTAGGGTGCCCACCATCTGATCAGTTGTTGGTTGAGAATGTGCTCTGTGGTTTCCATTTCAGCGAGCCGTCGCCCTCACGGTGACACCGCAGCAGGCGTTCCTGAATCGTGCGGACTGTATCTGTGACCGTGTTGTCACCCACAAGCAGGACAAAAGCGTCCTCGGAATAGGCCATGCCGTTGTAATAACAGAACTTGGTCTCGGCCCCGTCTGGAATGGGCGATGCGAGGCTGAGCGTCTGCTGCGCAGATGCGTGTGAGGCCAGCAGGGCAAAGGCCAGCCCGAGGGTTAGTGTTTTCATGTCGTCCTCCCGTTCGAAAATCTGTTCGTCTCATTGGGTCGTGGACGCCCGGAACCTCAAATGTCGTTCTTGAATGACGGTTTGAGGGTAAGTGTGAACGAGATCAACGGGTTAGGCAAGGGGGGTGTTTTAAGGTGGCTTGTGGGCGTGTGGTGTATTACTCGACCAATGCTTGATGTAGAGCATCAAGCGCGCGCCCGACCCGCCTCCGCAGCCTTGTCCGTTGCCAGATATTTTTTACCAGCCTTGAGTTGCCCTCCAGTTTGTTCGACAACGACTCAACACCTGTTTTGAGCCAACTGACTCTAGGAATGACCTTTGAACAAATTCAGACTTACTGCTGTTGCAGGAGCCCTGCAGTTTTGGGCTGTTATAGCATCCGCTGAATACCATCTAGACGACGGAACAGAGATCGAACCGCTGGGATTGTTTCAGGAATGCGACGTCTGCCCCGAGATGATCGCGTTGCCTTTGGGTGAGTTCTTAATGGGCGGACCACCGGGAGAATCCAAAAGGAACTTTCACTGGGACAAAAAAGGCCGTCGCCCAGCGACCCCAGAAGATCCCTATATCGCTCATCATGAAGGACCGGTACATCTGGTAAAGGTCGATCTGCCTGTCGCCATGGGACGCAACGAAATCACCCGCGATGAATGGATGGCCTGTGTAGAGGACGGGGGATGTGGCAGTTATGTCCCCGAAGACTTCCACATTGGCAATAGTTTTGAACGCATACAGCTTACGGGCAACCACCCGGTGAATGATGTGTCTTACCTGGACGCTTTGGCCTACACGGACTGGCTGAACAAGAAGCTTGGGATAGATGCCTACCGCTTACCAACAGAAGCCGAATGGGAATACGCAGCCCGTGCCGGAACGCAGACCCCATTTGCACAAGGGGAAGAGGTCACGACAGATCAGGTAAATTTCCATGCCAAACCAACAGAAGAGATGCTTGGCGAAAAGCTACCGGACTTGGTGTGGCGTGGCTATCCGGTTCGGGTAGAGGAGCTTGATGCCGCCAATGCGTGGGGCCTACGACATATGTCGGGGAACGTTGGAGAAAAAACTATGTCCTGCTGGACAGAGACGCACCCAGGTTGGTCGACGTCCAGCCAGCATTTGGAAATGGCGAGATCCGTCGATTGTTATAGGTGGGTTACAAAAGGTGGGGCTTATCCACTTGCTATGGACTTTTCACGAGTCGCAGTTCGCGGCGGTGGGGGCGTAGATTGGCGATCAAAATCGTCAGGCTTTCGAGTTGTTAGAGAGTTAAGCAAAGAGTGAATTTGGTATTGTGCCGACCAACAGTACCGAAGACTCGGAGTGGAGAAAATTTATTTAAATTAGTGGTTTCTTGGAAATCCTTAACCAACATTTCTGTCGCTAATTTCGAGGAATCCTATTCTCAAACATCCAACTCCTCAACAAACCGCGCGTTCTCCTGAATGTACTGGAACCGCAGTTCGGGTTTTTTCCCCATCAGGCGCTCGACCAGATCGCCGGTTTCGCCGGGTTCGTCCTCATCGATGGTGACGCGGATCAGTTTGCGGGATGCCGGGTCCATCGTAGTCTCTTTCAGGTCCTTGGCGTCCATCTCGCCCAGACCCTTAAAGCGGGACACGTCAATCTTGCCCTTGCCGCCCAGACCTTTCTCAAGCCACTCGTCGCGCTCGGCCTCGTCCAGACAATAGACGCGCTTGGCGCCCTGGGTCAGGCGGTAGAGGGGCGGGCAGGCCAGATACAGGTGGCCGGCATCAATCATCGGGCGCATCTGGGTGAAGAAGAACGTCATCAGAAGCGAGGCGATATGCGCCCCGTCCACGTCCGCGTCGGTCATGATGATGATCTTGTCATAGCGCAGGTCGTCGACGTTGAACTTGGTGCCAAGCCCCACGCCCAGCGCCTGCGTCAGGTCGTTAATCTCGGCATTCGTGCCCAGCTTGGAACTGGCCGCGCCCAGCACGTTCAGGATTTTGCCGCGCAGGGGCAGGAGGGCTTGCGTTTTGCGGTCGCGGCCCATTTTGGCCGATCCACCCGCCGAGTCGCCCTCGACGATGAATAATTCGGTTCCGTCGCGTGTTGAACTAGAGCAGTCCACCAACTTACCGGGAAGACGAAGTTTCTTAGTGGCGGACTTGCGTTGTGTTTCCTTCTCGGCCCGTCGGCGCAGGCGTTCTTCGGCCCTCAGAATGAGGAAGTCCAGGATCGCCCCGGCGGATTTTGTGTCCGCGGCCAGCCAGTTGTCGAAATGGTCGCGGACCGAATTTTCGACCAGTCGCTGCGCCTCGACGGTGGCAAGGCGGTCTTTGGTCTGGCCGACGAATTCCGGCTCGCGGATGAAACACGACACCAGAGCGCAGCCGCCGGTGATCAGGTCATCGCGAGTGATCTGCGCGGCTTTCTTGTTGTTGATCAGCTCTCCGTACGCCTTGATCCCCTTGAGGATCGCCGCCCAGAACCCGGCCACATGAGTGCCGCCCTCGGGGGTGGGGACAGTGTTACAGTAGGATTGGATGAACCCATCGCGCGAGGGCGTCCAGTTGATCGCCCATTCCACCTTGCCTGGGGTGCCGAACTTTTCGTTGAAGTCCACGGTGCCGGCAAAGGGCTGCTCGGCATAGGTGGACGAGCCGTTCATCGTTTCCTTCAGGTAGTCGGACAGACCGCCGGGGAAGTGAAAGCTGGCTTCGGTCGGGGTTTCGCCATCGTCGATGGCGGATTTCCAGCGGATTTCGACGCCTGAGAACAGGTAGGCCTTGGAACGGATCGATTTGAACAGTCGCGCGGGTTTGAACTTGTGATGGCCGAAGATTTCGGCGTCGGCGTGGAATGTCACCATGGTACCGCGCCGGTTGGGGGCTGCGCCGACCTTTTCGACCGGACCCAGAGGGATACCGCGTGAAAACCGCTGTTCGAACAGCTGTTTGTCCCGCGCCACCTGAACAACCATCGAATCCGACAGGGCGTTCACAACCGACGCACCCACACCGTGCAGACCGCCCGAGGTTTGATAGGCTTTGCCCGAGAATTTGCCACCCGCGTGCAGCGTGCACAGGATCACCTCAAGCGCTGACTTGTCCGGGAACTTAGGGTGCGGATCAATCGGAATACCGCGTCCGTTGTCGCGCACGGTCAGGGCGTAATCTGAGTGCAGTTCAACCTCGATCCGGTTGGCATGGCCCGCGACCGCTTCGTCCATGGAATTGTCGAGGATTTCAGCGACCATGTGGTGTAGCGCGCGTTCGTCCGTGCCGCCAATATACATGCCCGGGCGTTTGCGTACGGGTTCCAGCCCTTCAAGCACCTCAATCGAGGAGGCGTCGTAGGTGGTGGTGGCGCTGGGCGTCAACAGGTCGTCGGGCATGAGTGCTGCTCTTGTTTTTGGGTTTGACCCATTATGGCAGGTGATGTGGTGCGGGGGAAGAGGGGCGCGAGGTGTTGTGGGCGGTTGACAGTCCAGAATGTTAAAAAATAATTTGCCGGGTTCTATTCCCCGATGCGCGATTACTCAGGTTTTTCAGCGGTTATGCGCGCCCCACCAATCCGCCTTTGCTGCACATCGCTGACAAATTTCGCGTACATCTTCAGAAACTCACCGCCTTTGGACGGGTTTCCCGCGCGTTCGGCCTCGGCATCTAGGGTTTGATACATGCTCAGTCGCCGCGCTAGAATATCTCCCCAGGACCCGGTTACGTCATCGGTAAATACAATGTTGAAACCGGTCTGCTTAAGCTGGGCTTCATACTCAGGTATGCTCAACAAAGATTGGCAAGCGAAACGTTGGCGGTATTGCTCAAACTCGTCATCGGGCAGAGGGGTGTGCATCACCCAGTCGGTGAAGGCAAAGCGTTTGCCGGGGCGAAGAACGCGAAACACCTCGCGCAGAGCTTGCGATTTGTCTGGGATATGCAGAAAGGATTCCTGACTGACCGCTGCGTCGAACTGGTCATCATCGAACGGCAGGTCCATCGCACTGGCCAGCACCGGGTGGACCTGATCCTGCAACCCGACCAGTGTGTTCAGCTCTTTCGCTCCGTCGATGCGATTTGGGCTGATGTCGGCACCGGTAACATCAACACCGCGCTCTGTCGCAAACCAGCGCGCAGGGCCGCAGAGGCCGGCACACACATCGAGGACGCTATCGCCGGGTTTCATTCCTGTATTATCAGCTAACCGCGCGTTCGCGTTCAGACCATCATAATGATCCTGATCATAGGGATAGAGGTCCTTTGGCGTCAGCCCGTCCAATGAACCGTGGCCGTTGGTCAGCTTTGTCAGGATATGGGGGGCAGAAATCGGGTGGCTGGCATACCAGTCCGCGACAATTTTTTCCGCCTTTTCCATTGGGTGCTGTCTCCCTTGTGTTTTACGAGCTTATCTTGACATGTTGAAGTGATCCAGTTTCGTCTCATGGACGGTGAGTGATCGAAACCAGGGCGGCGACGCAATATTAGAAAAAATATTGGGGGAGAAATGAGTTGGATTAAAACTGTTCCGTTTGATCAGGCAACGGGCAAGTTGAAAAAGCTGTATGAGCGGGTCACTGGGCCAGACGCTAATGTAGACAACATTATGATGGCGCATTCCCTACGGCCGCATTCGATGGAAGGGCACATGGCGCTTTACAAGAATGTCCTGCATCATTCTGCCAATACGATTCCGAAATGGTTTCTTGAGGTGCTTGGGGTCTGGGTCAGCTCCCTGAACCAGTGCAATTATTGCGTCGAGCATCATTTTAGCGGTCTTCAGCGTCTGTTAGGGGAGCCTGAGCGGGGCAATGCTATTCGCGCGGCCATCGAGGCCGGATCGCCTGAATCTGCTCCGTTGGACGACGCTCAGATCGCTGCGATTTGTTATGCGCGCAAGCTGACCGAAGCGCCTGCAGAAATGGTCAAGGCGGATGTTCAAGCCCTTCGGGACGCCGGATGGGACGACGGCGAAATCCTCGAGATCAATCAGGTTTGCGCCTATTTTTCCTATGCGAACAGAACTGTTCTTGGGTTGGGATGCTCGACGGATGGGGATGTCCTTGGATTGTCACCGAACAATTCGGACGATCCTGGTGATTGGGGACATAGATAGGGATCACTCGGCAATCCAGTCCAGTATGGCCCTCGCGATAACTTCCGGTTTCTGGTGATGCAGCCAGTGGTCGGTTCCGGGAATGTCGATGCGTGTCAGGTTAGGTGCAAATTCCTCTAGCCCGGTGGTTGCTTCGGGCAAAAGCGCCTTGTCGTCTGGCCCCCACAGCAACAGGTGGGGGCATCGGACCATAAGCCGTTCCAGCGGGAATTCGGGCACATCAGTGCGCGGTGTGCCGGGCTTGGCGACGACCAGCGGTGAGGCACGATACCAGTTCAGCATTGCCTCTAGCCGTCCGGGTCTGGCCCATTCGTCGCGATAATCCTGCATGCGTCGTTCGGGCAGCCAGTCGACACCCATGCCATGGCGAAAGAACTGCTCAAGCCTGGCGAAATTATCCGCTGAAAATCGCGATGCGGCATCCGACGTACGCAGGGCGTTGATATATTGCGATGCAGCGGATTGAGCGCCACCTGACGCCATCGCGCGCTGAAACGGTACCGGGTGGACGCCGTTTGCAATAATCAACCTTCTGACCAGATCAGGCCGGAACATGGCCAGCCCATAAGCGACCGACGCGCCCCAGTCGTGGCCAAGCACAGTGATTGGTGTACCAAGTCGTTCGGCCAATGCCGCCATGTCGGACACAAGTTTTGACAGCGCATAATTCTCAACACCCTGGGGCGCCCAGCTTTGCCCATAACCACGCTGATCGGGTGCGATGCAGTAAAAATGGCTAGTCAAACTTGGAGCCAGATCGCTCCACGCACCGCCAAATTCGGGAAACCCGTGCAACATCAGCAAGGGCGGTAGGTCCGGGCTTCCCCATTTGCGCAAAAAGAAAGGCTGGCCGTTCAGGTCGATAAGTTCTGTATCCATAGTCAGACCCGCAACAGGGATTTTTAGGTGGTGGCAAATTTGTTGATTAAAGTTGTGTCTGTTTGACACCAATCAAAGCGTAAATCCCGGTCTTCTGCTAGCCGTTTCTCCGGACAGTGAAACAAGGAGTATTTGAATGGAAGCTGCGGCGCCTATCCAGCAAGAACACCCCTCTATCGACATCACCCCGGCTCCAAGCCCCGATCCTTCTCAGCCCAGCCCCGAGAAGATCCGGCACGCGTTCGAGAGCGGCAGGTACCCTTATGACCGCAAAATGGCCCGCCGCAATTATGAGGCGCAAAAAGCCCAGTTGCAGGCCGAATTGCTGAAAGTGCAGCTGTGGGCACAGGAAACCGGCCAGCGGTTCGTATTGCTGTTCGAAGGGCGGGATGCAGCTGGCAAAGGGGGGACGATCAAGCGGTTCATGGAACATCTCAATCCGCGTCAGGCCCGCGTCGTCGCGCTGAATAAACCAACCTGGGAAGAGAAAGGCCAGTGGTACTATCAGCGCTATGTTCAGGAGTTGCCGACCGTTGGCGAAATGGTTTTCTACGACCGGTCTTGGTACAACCGCGCGGGTGTCGAACGGGTCATGGGCTTCTGCTCGCCCAACGAATACCTTGAATTCATGCGTCAGACGCCCGAGTTGGAGCGGATGCTGGTGCGCTCTGGTATCCAGCTTTATAAATACTGGTTCTCGGTCACGCGGCCTGAACAGTTGCGCCGGTTCAAAAGCCGCGAAACCGACCCGCTGAAGCAATGGAAGCTGTCGCCGATCGACAAGGCCAGTCTGGGGAAATGGGACGACTATACCGAGGCTAAAGAGGCTATGTTCTTCTACACCGATACCGCCGACGCACCTTGGACCATCGTGAAGTCGAACGATAAAAAACGCGCGCGCCTGAACTGCATGCGGCATTTCCTGTCCACCTTGGATTACCCGGACAAAGACCACAGCATTGTTGGGGAACCTGATCCCTTGATCGTTGGACAGGCCCACCATGTGATCCAACGGTCCGAGCATATTCTGGGCAATTCTCTGCACCCCGATGCGCGGTAACTTGAAGGTCGGGGGTTCGTCTCGGGTCTCGTCCTAGCGGTCTCAATTTGAAATTTTATCGATCTGCTCTTGTCCCGGCCTTAGGCCGGGAATAAGGCTGATGCGATGAGCAAGGTGATGACATATCGCGCCCATTTCCGGGCGATTGCAGTGCTGGGTCTGCCCCTGATCGGTGGGCATCTGGCGCAGTTTGCCATTGGTCTGACCGATACGATCATGCTGGGCTGGTACGGGGTCGAGGCGTTGGCTGCGGTGACCCTGGCCAGTAGTTTTTATTTCGTACTATTCCTGTTCGGGGGCGGATTTGGTTTGGCGGTTATGCCGATGGTGGCGACCGCCGCCGCTGAGGGCGATGAAACAAGCATTCGTCGCTCGACCCGCATGGGACTGTGGCTGTCCCTTTTGTACGGTATGTTGGTGATACCTTTGCTGTGGTGGTCGTTCCCCATTTTGATAGCGACCAAACAGGACCCTCAAGTTGCTGAAACCGCTTCGGAATACTTGCGTGTCGCAGGGTGGGGGCTGTTCCCTGCTCTCGTGGTCATGGTGCTGAAATCCTATTTGGCAGCGTTGGAGAGAACACAGATCGTTTTGTGGATCACCGTTGCAGCGGCTGTGGTTAATGGGCTTACCAACTATGCTTTGATTTTCGGAAACTGGGGCGCACCGGAATTGGGTGTGATGGGGGCCGCCATTGCCTCGGTTGTTACACAGATCGTGTCACTGATCGCCGTAGTGTTTTATGCCGTGCGCGTATTACCCGAACACAACCTGTTCCAAAGGTTTTGGCGCCCAGACTGGGAGATGCTGTTCAGCGTCCTGCGCCTGGGTATCCCCATCGGCCTGACACTTCTCGCCGAAGTTTCCCTTTTCGCAATGTCGGCTTTCATGATGGGTTGGATCGGCAAGGTCCCACTGGCAGCGCATGGTATCGCGCTAAATTTGGCCTCGGCCACGTTCATGGTTCACTTGGGCCTTTCCAACGCGGCAACCATTCGCGCTGGGAACGCCTTGGGTCGAAAGGATAGGCCGCATCTCGAAAAAGGGGCCATTGCGGTGACAGGGATGTCCCTGATCGTGTCCGTAATGACAGTCATCCTGTTTGTGACATGTGCTGAGCCGTTGATCTCTATTTTCGTAGAGCTCGACGATCCGCAGCGCCCGCAAATTCTGGCTATCGGCACCGGGCTTCTAGCAATGGCGGCGCTTTTCCAATTGGTGGACGGGGCGCAGGTGATTGCATTGGGCCTGCTGCGTGGGTTGCAAGACGCCAAGATACCGATGGTAATGGCTGGCCTCAGTTATTGGGTCGTGGGGATTCCAGCGTCGTACTACTTTGGATTCGTTCGAGACATGGAGGGGATCGGGATTTGGCTGGGTCTTGTACTGGGCCTTGCCTGCGCAGCCATCCTGTTGATGGCACGGTTTTGGTTGCGGTCAGTTCGCATCGTCGGAGTCCCGGCTGAATAAGAGCCCGATCAGACGTCGCTGAGCCGATCCGCCTTTTTACGCACTAGAACTGTGCGCAGATCGTGCATCGCCAGCAGTAACCGGTCAGTAACGTCCTCAAGCTGCTCGTCCGTCGCTTTGGACTGCGCCCATTGCGTGGTCAGGTTCAGATAATCGACCGCGCGGTGAATATCGTCGATATCGCGTTGCGCCAGCAGCGTTTTGCGCGCGTCGATCCAGCGGGTGATTTCCGCCTGATCGGCCTCGGTCAGCGTGCGCTGTCCCTGCGGTTTTACTTCGCCATTGCGGATGTTGATGACTGCAATCTGGTCCATCTCGATCCGGCGTTGGCGGTTCTCGGTATTGATCCGGAAAACCGCCGCGCCGTTTTCGCGAACACGGAAATAGTATTCGGGCAACTCTGAGGTCATGGGGCCTCCGGTCAGGTCAGGGATGCGCAAAAACGCTGGATACGGGTGCAGGCCTCGGTCAGAGCTTCGTCCGATGTCGCATAGCTGACCCGAAAGTTTGGAGACAGACCAAAGGCCGCGCCAAAGACAACAGCCACGTCAGCCTCTTCCAGCAGCGCGGTGGCGAATGCCTCGTCCGAGTCGATCACTGTGCCGGCAGGAGTGGTCTTGCCGATCAGCCCTGCGATGGACGGATAAACATAGAACGCGCCTTCGGGCGTCGGGCAGGTGATGCCGTCAATCTGGTTCAGCATACCCACAACCAGATCACGGCGGCGTTTGAAGATTTCGTTGTTCGGAGCCAGAAACGCCTGCGTGCCGTTCAGCGCCTCAACCGCCGCCCACTGGCTGATCGAACAGGGGTTCGAGGTAGACTGAGACTGGATCTTGCGCATCGCTGCGATGACCTCAACCGGGCCAGCGGCATAACCGATGCGCCAGCCGGTCATGGCATAGGCTTTGGACACGCCGTTACAGGTCAGCGTGCGGTCAAAAAGGCCGGGCTCGACCTCAGCCGGTGTACAAAACTCGAACCCGTCATAGGCCAGGTGTTCGTACATATCGTCGGACATGATCCATACATGCGGATGGCGCATCAACACATCGGTCAGCGCCTTCAGCTCGGTCCGGCTGTAGCCCGCGCCGGTCGGGTTCGACGGCGAGTTGAAGATGAACCATTTCGTCCGGGGCGTGATAGCGGCCTCAAGCTGCTCGGCCGTCAGTTTGAAATTGTTTTCAAGGCTTGTTTCCACAACGACCGGAATACCCCCCGCCAGCAGAACCATGTCCGGGTAGCTGACCCAGTAAGGGGCGGGTATGACAACCTCATCGCCCTCGTTCATCGTCGCCATCAGTGCGTTGTACAGCGTCTGTTTGCCGCCGGTTCCGACCGAGATTTGCGCCGGTGTGTAGTCAAGCCCATGATCGCGTTTCATCTTGGCACAGGCCGCCTGTTTCAGCTCGGGGATACCGTCAGGAGCGGTATACTTGGTCTTGCCCGCAGCGATTGCCGCCACGGCTGCGTCCTTGATATTCTGCGGGGTGTCGAAATCGGGCTCACCGGCGCTGAGGCCAATTACATCGCGTCCCGCAGCTTTCAATTCGGCCGCTTTGGCCGTCATAGCGATTGTAGGCGATGGTTTTACGCGTGACAGTGTCGCAGACAGGAAACTCATGGGCGGCCTCAGTTTGTATGTTCAACTTGTCTGTCATAGGGTGCGCCCGAATGACGATCAAGCGATATGAACTACGGAATTGGAGACCTAGATGAGTGACGATAACGACTGGTTCGGCCCCGAATCTGCGACATTCGGAGACAGGCTGGCCGGCGCACGCGAAGCGGCTGGGATGACCCAAGCCCAGCTGGCACGTCGCCTGGGTGTCAAAAAGGCGACGATCGCAGGTTGGGAAAACGACCTGTCCGAGCCGCGCGCCAACCGTTTGTCGATGATGGCGGGCATGATCAATGTCTCGATCATGTGGTTGTTGACCGGTGAGGGTGAGGGTATGGACGCCCCCTTGGAAGAGGGTGAAAGTGATATTGAATTGACGGATGCAGTGGCTGAACTGCGCGCGATCCGGGGTGAGATGCGTGCAAGCGCCGAGCGGGCTGCACGGCTTGAGAAAAAACTGCGTCTGATGCTGGAGCAAAAAAAGTGAGCGAAACCCGCGAAGTCAGGATCAAGCGCATGCAGATGCGGTCGATGCGCCGTGGTATCAAGGAGATGGATTTGATCCTGTCTGCCTATGCTCAGCGCAATCTGGTGGCGATGGATACAGCTGGTCTGGATCAATATGATGCGCTGCTGCACGAAAATGATCAGGACCTGTATCAATGGGTCACGGGGCAGGTTCAACCGCCGCAGGTGTTCGCTGACTTGATTGCAGATATCGCACAAACCTTTCAAAAATAAAGAAAATCAGGCTTAACCGATTTTTCGGAAATTCCCTTCATCGTGTTCGAAACAGCGCGACTGAATCGGAGGGTCGGATGAGTATTGAAATGCAGGTCTCGGTGCCGGGAACCAAAGGGTTCATGACCAGCTATCTTGAGGCGCTTGCCCTGGTTGAACGGCTGCACCGTCTGTTGCTGGACGTCATCAAGGATGAGTTCGAGCGTGTAGGCGTGTTGGAGATCAACGCCGTTCAGGCCCTATTGCTATTCAACATAGGAGATCATGAGGTGACGGCAGGTGAATTGAAAAGCCGAGGTTACTATCAGGGCAGCAATGTCAGCTACAACCTCAAGAAGTTGGTCGAGATGGGGTATATGCATCACCAGCGATGCGAGATTGACAGGCGTTCAGTTCGGGTCCGGCTGACGCCACGCGGGCGGGAAATCCGAGACATCGTAACCGACCTGTTTTCGCGTCACGCGGAAGGCCTGCAAACCCGAGGCGTGCTTGGGTTGGAGGGGATCGACGACATCACCACTTCACTGCGCCGGGTTGAGCGCTATTGGACCGATCAGATCCGCTATATCTACTGACCGGGGCATGTCGGTCTTGCCGGTATCCGACAGGATCAGTCCTTCCAGTTCACGTACCAGCTTTCTCGTCATCGCGTCCTGATAGGCGTCAAAGCCCAGGGCAACTTCAACAAAGGCATTCGGACCCAGAATAACCCAGGCGCCGTAATAGGCTGAAAGCTCTCCGACCTGAACATAGCGTTTATCGCCATTGCTGGTGTCGTCCGCGCCAATGACCAGCCCATTGATGGTTATTCCGGTGGGGGACAATGTCTTTTTGACGTCGCGCGGATTGGGCCCCAGATTGTGTTTGCCGTCGCCGGAAAGATCCAGCGTGCGTTTCCAACACTGGGATTGTTGCGACAGCAACTCGGCCCCAAACAACATCGCGGACCCCACAGCGGTGCCTTGCGGAGCGTTGCTTCGCAGAGTGTTGTGCAACTGGGTAGAAATTCGGTCTAGATCGCCAACTGAGCGAATGTCTGTCCAGTTGAGCAAAAGGCGATGGTGTCCGGGCTCGCTCCATTCGAAGATCGCCAGTTTTACCGGCGCCATCGGATTCGACAGGATCGCCTGTACCACCTCCGGTTCCAGCAACGCAGCGGCGAGGCCATCCAGCTGCAACCGATATTCGCTGCTATTTACCGAACCCGACACGTCCAGCCCCAAGGCTAATGCCTGTCTGCATTCCGAAGCAGCCGATCCAGCCGCCAGATACATGATTGCTGCCAGAGCCCGCATCATTTCCAATCCGCCCTTGGGAGTGACCCGATTTCAAACCCCTGCAACTCACGCTCTAGTTTGCGGCGCATTGCCCGTTCGAAATCCTCAAACCCATCCGCAATTTCAAGGAATGCGCCGGGTCCGCGAAGGACATTGTTTTCGAAAAAGGGGATTAGGTACAGATTACCTTCGAAATCGGCGGCATTGATGACCAAACCATTGACCACTATGTTTCCAAAAGGGAAATGCTGATACGCCAAATCCGGGCCGAAGCCATCATTGTTCGATCCATCACCCGACAGATCGATGGTCTGGAAAAGGCAGGTTGGTGCCTGCTGCATCAACCTTGCGCCAAACGCCAGCGCATAACCCATTGCCGTCGCCGATCCGCTGTCTGACCGAACAGATTGCTGCACTGTTGACGCTGCCAGCAAAAGGTCTGCCTGGGTATTAATCATAGTCCAGTTCAAAATGATCCGCTGATTGGTCTGACCACTCCATTCATAAACGGCTAAGGCCACCGGCATTGGGGAAGAAAAAAATGCTTCAGTGACTTCGGGAGCGACAAGGGCCGCGGCCAGACCCTGCCGTTGCAACGCATCCTCGGTCGGGTCCACCGAAGTCGAGATGTCCAGAGCCAATGCCAGGGCAAGCCGACAGGTCTCGGCCCGAAGGGGGCTGGCCATACCGGCCAGGCCCAATGTTATAAGCCAGCGGATCACCAGTGGCCGGTGCTTTCCATGCTGGCCCAGGGTTCAGCGGGCTCCAGCGCTTCGCCATGTTGCAGTAACTCAACCGAGATATTGTCAGGTGAGCGAATAAAAGCCATGCGCCCGTCGCGGGGCGGGCGATTAATCACGACACCGTTGTCCTGCAGGTGCTGACACACTTCGTAGATATTATCGACACCATAGGCGAGATGGCCGAAATGCCGGCTGTCGCTGGGCAGGGAGTCGTCGCCATCCCAGTTGTAGGTCAGTTCGATCGGGCGGTCTTCTTGCCCCTCAGGCGCCATGAAGACCAGCGAGAAACGCCCCGCCTCGCTGTCGTAACGGCGAGTCTCCTTCAGGCCCAGCAGCTTGTAAAACGCCATGGACTTCTCCAGGTCCTTTACGCGGACCATGGTGTGAAGATATGTCAGCCCCATTGTGGCTTCCTTTCTGTTCAAATGATGCGCAGCAGCTTAGCGCGCGATGCAAAGGTGTCGAGAGGCAGCGCGGACACATTTTGGAAAATGCGAAGATGGGTGCACATGTCGCGGTTCCGGTCCAGGATTTGGCGAGATATAGTGGTTAGCGACTCATTGCTGGAAAGGAACTTTCATGCCGCTGTCCCCTGATCAACTGGCCGAGATCGAAGCGCAAAGAGCGCAATCGCATCCTACTCGCCGCGTTGTGGCCGCAGGAATGGAAGACCACCTCTATACTGCTCATCAGGTGTTGGATCACGGCTTTGTCCGTGTGATCGATTATATGGGAGACGACGCGGCGATCTGTCAGGCGGCGCGGGTGTCCTATGGTAAAGGCACCAAGTCGGTACAGAATGATGAGGGGCTGATCCGCTATCTGATGCGCCATTGGCATTCGACCCCGTTTGAGATGTGCGAGATCAAGCTGCACGTCAAACTCCCGGTATTCGTGGCCCGGCAATGGATCCGCCACCGTACGGCGAATGTGAACGAATATTCGGCGCGCTATTCGATTCTGGATCGCGAGTTCTACATTCCGGCACCCGACCACGTCGCCGCACAGTCTGAGGTGAACAACCAAGGCCGGGGTGACGCCCTGCAGGGGGAAGAGGCGGCGCGCGTTCTGGATATTCTCAAGGCCGACAGTGCGCGTTGTTATGACAACTATGAAGCGATGATCAACCAGGACGGTCAGCAGGGTCTGGCGCGCGAACTGGCACGGATGAACCTGCCTGCGAATATCTATACGCAGTGGTATTGGAAGGTGGACCTGCACAACTTGTTCCACTTCCTGCGTCTGCGGGCCGACCCGCATGCGCAGTACGAGATTCGCGTGTACGCCGAGGCGATGTGCAACATCGTCGCCGACTGGGTCCCTTTTGCTTACAAAGCGTTCGAGGATTACCGTCTGGGCGCGGTCAATCTGTCGGCCCAAATGGTCGATAGCCTGCGCAGAATGCTGGCTGGCGAAACGGTGACACAGGAAAACTCGGGCATGACCACGCGTGAATGGCGTGAGTTTGAGGCCGTAATCCGCGAAGGATAATGCATCTGTCGGGTGATTTTCTCGCTTAAGATTTGATTGGCCTGGTGCAGCCGCAACAGGCCATTTTCAAATGCCAATGGAACTTCGCTTTGGGGCGTTAGTCCTGTTCCGAGCGAACAAAACACACTTAGTCGCGCCCGAATTGATTCAGCACGAGAGAAGGTCAGAAAACCTTTGATTATTGGTCAACGGCCGGAAATTGGCCGTTGACCTGTTTTAAGAACCGGCAAAAGCTGGTGTTCTACAGCGGCTTCAAATCAGATGCCATTTGGCGACCGTCACGTCCGTCTTGTAACTCATACGAGACTTTCTGATTGTCAGCGAGCCCGGTCAAACCGGATCGTTCTACGGCCGAGATATGAACAAAAACGTCCTTGCCACCTTCGTCAGGTGCAATAAACCCATAGCCTTTCGTGGTATTAAACCACTTCACGGTGCCAGTTGGCATTTCCCGTGTCTCCTTCTACTTGCACGTTGTCCCACATAATTGGTGGGGGTAGTGGTTGACGCCGCCGCAAATCATCACTGCATCGCCCACACGATACAGCCCGAATTGCGTGTTTCGTCTTTTTCAACATTGCACGGTGAAGTAAAAAATCAAGAATTACCGGAACAAGCAGGCAAAATTGCCAAAAATTAAATCACAGACAGGAGCGAACCAAAAATGCGCCTTTATGGCTTGAAAACGTGTGATACTTGCCGCAAGGCGTTGAAATCGCTGCCAGATGCGGAATTTATAGATGTTCGCTCGCAGGGAGTCCCTGATTCCGTGTTGGCATCGGCTCTGGAAACCTTCGGCGAGGCTTTGCTCAATACACGGTCTACAACCTGGCGTGGATTGAACGAGGAAGAGCGCAAACGCCCCCCTCTGACGCTCCTGGCTGATCACCCGACCCTGATGAAGCGGCCTCTGATCGAGCATAACGGAGCGTTGTATCTAGGCTGGACAGCAGAGACGCGGTCAGACCTTGGCGTTGCGTGATGGGGTGACTATCTGAATTGACGCAGAAAAGAGGTTTGTGAATGCGCAACGCAGCTATGATTCTGGGTGTCATTGCCGGGCTGATCGGAATGATCGTGGGCTTTTTCGGCTATGGCTATATCGAACTGATTGACCGGTATGGTGAGATCGAAGGGTTGGCAGAACAAGTGGACAACGCTCAGGTCATTCAGACGGCATCCATCCTTGCTCCATTGCTGGCTATCGCCGGAGGCGCGATGGCCCATGCACGAGCATTGGTTGGAGGAGTATTGTTGCTGATTTCAGCCGCTGGGATGTACTACGCTTTTGGCTTTAACGTGTTCACCATGTTCCCGGTTGCCTTTGCGGCCGTGGCGGGCCTCCTTGGGCTGGCCGCGGGTAAACCGGACGAGCCCAAGGCGCATTTCTAGATCACTTGATGCGCAGGATGCGGTCCAGCGACAGCGGGCCTGCGCCATTGATCACGATGACAAGAAACAGGAATGTCCACAGTGTTCTGGTGTCCAGCAGGTTGGGATCGTTGGTAAAGAAAGTGCCAAGTGCGGCCCCGTGCCCGTTGACGTCCACGATTGTCTGAACCCAGACAAAAACGGCCATTCCCAGCGCTGCGACACGTGAAAGCAACCCAACAACGATCAAAGCAGGCAGCAGGAATTCAGCCCAAGTGCCCAATGTGGCGATGAGCCAGTACATGAAACCCAACTGTGAACTGTCATAGCTGACGGCTTCCATCGCTTTGGGAAAGATCTGCACATATGCCCCGTCAGAGGGACGGAGAAATCCAAAGAACCCACTGCCGAGTTTCGTCATGGCGGAATTCCAATAATACACCAGCAATGTTGCCGCGAAGACCAGCCGGGCTAGGGTTGGTGTCAACCAGCCGGAGGTCATTTCCAACCTTCCCAGGGTGTTGTTGTGCAATGAGATCAGGGCAGTCATGTTGCCAGCCTTTCGATAGTCACAGAGGTTATTGCACCGCCCTGTAAGAGCAGCGCCAGAGTGGCCCCAAGGTCGAATTCGGGGAATTTGGCTGCCGTTTCTTCAAACGCACCACCAATGGTTTGTCCGGCAATCAGGCTCGCAATCCAATGTGCGCCACCTTTGGGCAGCAGGTGCGGTGCCGGGTCATAGTCGGGCCGAGTGATCAGAATGTCTTGCGCGCCGGGCTCGGGTTTGGGTGCGCCGTCTTCGGTGTTGAAGCGCCAGATGGAAAAGACCGGCCAGTCCGATTCCAGAACCTGCATTGATTGCGCGAACCTCAGTCGGGCCCGCATAACGTCCTCTGGAGGCACGTCCAGCGCATCCGCCGGGGCGGCTGTGCTGTCCGCCGCGTGGTAGGACCGGCGCAAGGCCAGTTCTAGACGGGCAACGTCAGACAGGTAACCCAGATGCGATAGCTGCTCCATCCCGGACAGAAAGTCAGGGAAGTCTTCACCATAGAACATCATCAGAGGCGAAGAGTGGGGATGCTTGCGCAGGAAAATCCCTGACAGACCATCCATGTTCTTGGGGCCAAGAAGTTTGGTGATCACCGGAAAGGCTTGATGCATCGCCTCGGTCAATGACACCGCTACGTTGTTGCGATATACGCTGAACCGGCGGCCAGCGGGTTGGGCTGCGGCGTCCAATAACCCTTCTGGTATGGCAGCTGAAGGATCCAGTAGCGCGGCGTGAAAGGTTGTCTGCGAAACGCTCATACCGGAACGCGGTCCAAGGCCGCCTGTGCGCGTTCTGCTTCAGCCCGAAGAATGGGCCAGTCTGGGACATCTGTGTCCCATTCGATCAATACGGGTTTCTGCCCGGATTTTTCCAGAACATAATCGAGAAGCGCCCAAACCGGGTCGACCACTTCGCGCCCGTGGCTATCGATGAGGAGTGGGTGGCCATGGTCATCTTCGTCTTCATCATGTCCGCCTAGATGAATCTCGCCCACCTTGTCCAGCGGATAGGCGTCAATGTAGCCCTGAGGTGAGAAATCAAGATTGGTGGCTGACACAAAGACGTTGTTCACATCCAACAGCAGTCCGCATCCGGTACGTCGTGCGATTTCCCGCAGGAAATCGGGTTCGGACCATGTGCTTTCTTCGAACGCCAGATAACTGGAGGGATTTTCCAGCAGCATTTGCCGTCCGACTACGTTCTGCACCTGATCGATATGCGCGCAGATGCGGGCAAGTGTCGTGTCCGTATAGGGTAGGGGAAGCAGGTCATTTAGAAAATGGCTGTCATGTGTGGACCAGGCCAGATGCTCCGAGAAACTAGCTGGGTTCAACCAGCCGACCAGGTGTTTCAGGCGGGCCAGATGCTCGGTGTCCAGCGGGGTTTCGCCGCCGATCGACAGGCCGACACCGTGGACCGAGATTGGAAACTGTTCGGACAGATGGCGCAACTGAGCCAGAGGCCGTCCACCATCACCCATGTAGTTTTCGGCATGAATTTCAAGCCATGAAACAGGGTTCGCATAGTCGAGAATCTGCGCGAAGTGCTGGGGCTTGTAGCCAACGCCCGGCGCTGCAGGCAGTCTGTCTGATCTGCTTGTTTTATCCAACATTCGCTTGCTCCCCATTCACGAAAAAGAGGCGGGCGATATGGCCCGCCCCTTCATTTCCTGAAAGTTCAGGCTTATGCAGGCAGGTCGCGTTCCAGCGGCTCCAGCGAACCTTTGCGGTTGTCCGGCAGTTCGATATCGGCACAGGTGCCTGCGTCGACCAGTGTCCAGGCGTTGCCCTGGTAGTCTACGGTCGAGGTGCCTGCGCAGGTGGTGCCGGGGCCTGCGGCACAATCGTTTTGGCCAGCAAGCGAAACGCCATAGCATTTCTCTTTGGCTTGTGCTGATGCGGTTGTGGCGGCGCCTGAAACAGCAGCAGCAACTGCGCTTGCGATGACCAGGGTTTTTGCGGTGTTCGACATCTCGGTAATCCCTTTTGATGACTGCGTATGTCTGCTTGTGACAATGACAAAGTTAATGGCTTGGGGACCTCAGTTGAATTCACGAGCCCGTGTCTCACAAGCGCGTCAAAGAGCGTAATGCCCCCTTGAAGCTTAACAAACTGTTTTTGATCAATAAAAGGGGAAATGTTTCAAACCGGCCCCTGTTTGGGGGCCGGTTTTTTGGCGATATGGCGCCAATTGTTACAGCAGGTCCGGCGGAGTGGCCGCCTGAGACAGCTCATTTGTTACAGCTTCAAGCGGCTGAACTTGCGTCTGCTTTTCGCCCAGCCGACGGACACTTACGGTGCGTTCTTCGACTTCGCGGTGACCAACGGCCAGAATGACCGGAACCTTACCAACCGAATGTTCACGGACCTTGTAGTTGATCTTTTCGTTGCGAATGTCAGCTTCGGCCCGGACACCGGCAGCCTTGAGCGTTTCAACCACTTCCATCACGTAGTCATCCGCCTCGGATGTGATTGAGGCGACAACAACCTGACGCGGAGCCAGCCAGAACGGCAGCTTGCCAGCGTGTTCTTCGATCAGGATGCCGATGAATCGTTCGAACGAACCCAGTGTCGCACGGTGTAGCATGACCGGGCGGTGCTTTCCGCCGTCCGCGCCAATATACGTGGCGTCCAGACGTTCGGGCAGAACGAAGTCCACCTGATGTGTGCCGCATTGCCAGTCCCGTCCAATCGCGTCGGTCAGAACGAACTCCAGCTTGGGTCCGTAAAAAGCACCTTCGCCGGGGTTCAGCTCCGGTTCGATACCGGCAGCGCGGGTGGCGCTGAGCAGGGCAGCTTCGGCTTTATCCCAAACTTCGTCCGAGCCCGAACGCTTTTCTGGGCGGTCCGAAAATTTGACCGAGAACTTCTCGAAGCCAAGATCCTTGTAGACCGTGGACAGGAACCGGATGAATTCAGCGGTCTCGGATTCAATCTGGTCTTCGGCGCAGAAGATATGACCATCATCCTGAGTGAAACCGCGCACGCGCATGATGCCGTGCAGCGCGCCTGAGGGTTCATAGCGGTTGCACGATCCGAATTCAGCCATACGCAAGGGCAGGTCGCGGTAGGATTTGAGGCCCTGATTGAAGATCTGTACGTGGCAGGGACAGTTCATCGGTTTCAGCGCATTTACGGCTTTTTCCCGTGCGTGCTCCTCGTCGACTTCAACGATGAACATATTTTCTTGATACTTGTCCCAGTGCCCCGAAGCTTCCCAGAGCTTGCGGTCTACGACCTGCGGTGTGTTGACCTCAACATACCCGCCTTTGCGTTGCTGACGGCGCATATAGTCTTGCAGCAGGGTGTAGACAGTCCAGCCGTTCGGGTGCCAGAAAATCTGGCCCGGCGCTTCTTCCTGCATGTGGAACAGGTCCATCTCGCGGCCCAGTTTGCGGTGGTCGCGTTTGGCGGCTTCTTCCAGCATATGCAGGTAAGCTTTCAGCTTTTCTTTGCCGGTGAAGGCGACGCCATAGATACGCTGAAGCATCGCGCGGTTGCTGTCGCCGCGCCAGTATGCGCCTGCGATCGACATCAACTTGAACGCGTCACCCGGAACCTGACCGGTGTGCTGCAAGTGCGGTCCGCGGCACAAATCCTGCCAGTTACCGTGCCAGTACATGCGCAGCGGCTCGTCGCCCGGAATGGCTTCGATCAGCTCAACCTTATAAGGCTCGTCATTGGCGGTGTAGAAATCAATCGCGCGCTGACGGTCCCAGACCTCGGTGGTCACGGGATCGCGCTTGTTAATGATTTCCTTCATCTTTTTCTCGATCAGGCCGAGGTCTTCGGGCGTGAATGGCTCAGCGCGGTCGAAGTCATAATACCAGCCATTTTCGATAACGGGGCCGATGGTAACCTTGGTGTCGGGCCAGATTTCCTGCACCGCACGCGCCATGATATGCGCCAAATCGTGGCGGATCAGTTCATTGGCCTGAACTTCGTCTTTCATGGTGTGGATGGCGATGTTGGCATCGGTTTCGATAGGCCATTGCAGATCCCAGTGCTGGCCGTTCACCGTGGCCGAGATGGCTTTTTTCGCCAGCGAGGTCGAGATTTCGGCAGCCACCTGCGCGGGCGTAACGCCTGCGTCGTAAGATCGTGCATTGCCATCGGGAAAAGTAAGGGAGACTGACTGTGAGTCCAGGGCCATATTGGCTCTCCTCGTCGGTTTGGCGCCCACTGAACGCCCGGTTGCGGGTTATTTGTGTCTGGCTCATGTGGCAGGTGCAGTATTACCTGTCAAGACCAGAAGGCTGACGCACTGACGCTGCGGGATGGTGGAATTCGGCAATTGCGACCACCGGGCTGTCGTGCATGATGTCACCCAAAGAGAAAGAGGTTTTCATGGCAGCAACGGATTTTCTGGACACGGCTCAAGGGCGACGGCTGGCCTATCACAAAACCGAGGGCACCGGCCCAACGGTAGTTTTCTTGGGTGGTCTTAAGTCGGATATGGAGGGCACCAAGGCGGTGCACCTTGAAGCCTGGGCAAAGGCACGAGGACAGGCGTTTTTGCGGTTCGACTATTCCGGTCATGGTGAAAGTTCTGAGGCCTTTACCGATGGCTGCATCGGGGACTGGCATGAGGATACGGTTGAAGCTGTCGCAGCGCTGACCGAGGGGCCTCTGATCATTGTGGGGTCCTCTATGGGCGGATGGCAGGCGCTATTGCTGGCCAAAGCAATGCCCGAGCGGATTGCGGGCATGGTCACGATCGCCGCCGCGCCGGATTTCACCGAAGATGGCTATTGGGCATCGTTCAGTGATGTGCAGAAGGCTGCGCTGGACAGTGTCGGTCATGTGGAACTGCCTTCGGACTACATGGAGCCCTACATCATCACCAAGCGGATGATTGAGGACGGGCGGCAACGGTTGGTTCTGCGGGACCCGCTGGATCTGCCGTTCCCGGTGCGGTTCCTGCAGGGTACGGCCGATACCGCAGTGTCTACTGAAACCGCAGTGCGATTGCTTGAGCACGCGGCGGGACCAGACATGCGTCTGTTGCTGGTCAAGGATGCGGACCATCGCTTCTCGGACGGGCCGTGTTTGGGCATGATCGAACAGGCCGTTCTCGACGTGATGGGGAACAACTGATGCAGCGCGTCGGGTGGGTTCTCGGACGGCTGCTGTTGACGCTGGTTGTTGTTGGCGGGCTGCTTTATTTGTTCGGGCCACGCGAAGAAGTTGACCTGCACCCGCGCTTTGATCCGCGCAAGTTTGGCGAAGGGGTCCAAGTCTATTTTGAAAGCACCGAATCCGCCTTTGATGACATTGTGCCGGGCGTTGAAAAGCGCGTGGTCTGGCAGGATGGTTTCAAGGAACAGCGCACACCGGTTTCGGTGCTCTATGTACACGGGTTCTCGGCTTCGTCCGAAGAAATCCGGCCGGTGCCTGATATGGTGGCTGACGCTCTGGGTGCCAATCTGGTTTATACGCGGCTGCAAGGGCACGGCCGGGATGGAAGCGCGATGGCCGAAGGAACGGCTACGGGTTGGATGCACGACATGGCCGAAGGGTTGGCCGCAGCGCGGGCTGTCGGAGACAAGGTCGTTGTTATCTCAACTTCAACCGGCGGAACCTTGGCAGCGGCTGCCGCGCTGGATGAAGAGCTAAGCCGCGATGTCGTGGGAATTGTATTTGTTTCTCCGAACTTTGGAGTGAACACTCCGGGTGCCTGGTTGCCTGGCTTGCCCTGGGCGCGTACGTGGCTGCCTGCTGTGATGGGGCAGGATCGCGATGTCTCAAGCGCTGATCCGGAAAAGAACAAATACTGGTCATCAGTGTATCCGTGGGAAGCCGTAGTGCCGATGACAGTGCTGGTTGAAGCCGTCTATGCGCTGGATTTTTCTGGCGCGCAGGTGCCAGCGTTGTTCTGGTTCTCGGACGACGATCAAGTGGTGCGGCCGGATGTGACGCATCAGGTGGCCGAAGCCTGGGGTGGACCTGCCACGGTGCAGCTGGTGACGATGGGGCCGGGCGACGATCCCAGCTCGCACGTGGTGGCGGGGCGTCTTATGTCACCGGGTCAGACGGAGGTCACTGTCACGGGTATTCTGGACTGGCTCAAAGGAATTGGGGTGGAATAACAATGCGTAAGCCGGGCAGCATGTGGAGCCTTGAGACGCTTGGCCGTGTACGCTTGTCCCGGCATTTTTTCATGCGGGACTTTCTTTATTCCGAGATCGGGAATTTTCATGAAAAACAGAACCTTCCTGACAATCCCGACCTTGCTATAGAAACCGGGCGCGCATTTTGCCAGACGCTGTTGGATCCTTTGGAGGAAACCTTTGGCCGTGTTGCGGTCCGATCCGGGTATCGCTCGCCTTCGCTCAATCGGTTTGGGAACGAAAACCGCCTGAACTGCGCGCGGAATAATCACCCGTTGGAATGCCATATCTGGGATCGGGGGCGGGGCGATGATCGCATTGCCGGGGCGTCGATAGTCATTCCCTGGTTTGCTGACCGATACGCAGAAGGTCGCGATTGGCGGGATTTGGCGTGGTGGATGCACGACCATCTGGACTATTCCGAGATCTGGTTCTTTCCCAAGCTATGCGCTTTCAACCTTGTCTGGCGGCCCAATCCTCAACGCCGGATTGACAGCTACATTGCGCCACGGGGGAGTCTGCTAAAGGCAGGGGCCGAGCCGGACGAAAACCTGAACACGCGCCGCAAGCGGTACGCGGATTTCCCTACTTTCCGAGGCATCAACTATCCTTGAAGTTTAACTTGCCCGATCCTCAAAAACCTCTCATCTTCGATGGTGATGCTAAGCCCCAAAGGTCGAATACTGCGAGGTCCCGTGTGATCGAGCCACTGGTTTTACTGCCTGAATTTATGTGCGACGCACGGCTTTTCGAACATCAGATCAGCTATCTGTCGCGCCAAAGGGCGGTTACCGTTGCGCCGATCTCATTTGGGGAACGTATCGAAGAAATCGCATCAGCACTATTGGATCAGCTTCCGCATCGGTTCGCGCTGGGGGGACTTGGAATGGGGGGCATGGTTGCGCTTGAACTGATCCGGCGGGCGCCAGATCGAGTGACGCGATTGTGTCTTGTGGCAACCGATGCGCAGGCGGATACGCCTCAGCTTGCAGCGGCCCGCGAAGAGTTGCTGATTGGTGCAAAAATCGGACGTCTTGCGGATGTCATGCGCAGGATTATCGGGTCGGATTCTCTGGCGCCGGGGCCTCAGCGTATCCCGATCCTGGACAGCCTCGTATCAATGGCGCTGGATTTGGGGCCGGAGGTGTTCGAGCGTCAGATTCGTGTGCTGCAACGGCGACCGGATCAACAGGGCGCGTTGCGACACATTCAAGTGCCGACCCTAGTTCTGTGCGGGGCGCATGACACCCTAACCCCCCAAAGAAAACACGCCTTTATGGCAGAGCTGATCCCCGGTGCCGAACTGAGGGTTTTCGAGGACGCCGGTCATCTGCCGCCCCTTGAAACTCCCCAGCTAGTGAATGATGCGCTGGGGCAGTGGCTGAGTGCGCCTGCCCGGGCGGCCTATGTATAAAACTTTGCGCGTTCAGCTTTGCTGAGGACCGTTGGCGTGGCCACAGGCGCGCCAGTGTCGATATCGAAAAAAGGCGTGTTTTTCCAGCTGCCCGACAACCACGAACGGCAGAGGCGCGACAGCAGTCCAACCGCAGCATAGCGCAGCTTTTTGTGGGTTTGCTTGCCACCCGGTTGCGGAACAAAGCCTAGGGTGGTGACTGGCCCAAGCGCAACGGGATCAGAAAGGCGCTTAACGTCGAACCCAGCAAAAGGAATTTTCGCTGTGCGTGAGGTCGTCGCGAGGGGGGCGTTGCAGCAACGCGTATACCAACGCAGCATTCCTTTGGGGCTAAGCTGCATCAGCGCCAAGTGTTCGCGACCGCTTTCGATTATTATTTCTTCCGGGCTCATCTGCAGAACATCGACAGGGCCGGGGGCCGGGTCGGGTTGCCCGAAATACAGTTGGGCCGCGCGGCAATCATGGCAAAAACACCCGACATGCGTGCCAGATCGAACTCCGTTCGTAGTAATATACCCGTGCAACGTTCCGCACGTGCAGGAGAAGGCTATTTCCTGTGCCGATCTCCTGCGCATGTTCGTCAGGCGACCCTGTTGCTATTGGCTGCGCGCTGTTTCGGGTTGCGGGTGTTGGCGTTCATGAAGTCGATCACCAGTGGCCGGATATTATTGCGCCAACTCCGCCCGGCAAAAATGCCATAGTGACCCGCGCCGGGTTCAACATGGCTGGCCTTTTTCGATTCCGGCAGTCCTGTGCACAGATCAAGCGCTGCAATGCATTGGCCCGGGGCCGAGATATCGTCGTTCGCCCCTTCGACCGTTTTGACCGCCACATCGGTGATCTTTCCGATATCCACTTTGTGGCCAGCGACGACAAAGTCGTTCCGCGCAATCTCGCGGTTCTTAAAGACCCGTTCGACTGTCGACAGGTAGAACTCTGCAGTCATATCCATGACCGCCAGATATTCGTCGTAGAAACGGTTGTGTGCATCGTGATCCGATGCCTCACCGCGCATGGTGCGCTGAATCTGATCCGAGAACGCCCGCGAATGCCGGTCCGCGTTCATCGACATAAAAGACGCGAGTTGCAGCAGGCCAGGGTAAACCATGCGGCCAACGCCCTTGTACTTGAAACCGACCCGTTGGATCATGGTCTCTTCCAGTTGGCCCATTGTGACGCGACGGCCAAAATCGGTCACGTCGGTCGGGGTGGCATCGGGATCGACGGGGCCGCCGATCAGAGTCAGGGTGCTGGGCTGCGCGCTGGGCTCGACTTCGGCCAGATAGGCGGTTGCGGCCAGTGTCAGCGGTACAGGCTGGCAAACGGCAACGACATGGATATCCGGGCCCAGCTCTTTCATAAAATCGACAAGATAGAGGGTATAATCCTCGACATCGAACTTGCCTTCGGACACGGGGATATCGCGCGCATTATGCCAGTCGGTAACGTAGACTTCGCAGTTGACCAGCAGACTTTTCACGGTCGATCGCAAAAGCGTTGCATAATGCCCCGACATCGGTGCCACCAACAGAACTTTGCGCGGCTGTTCTTCGCGGCCATTTACGCGGAAATGGACAAGGTCGCCAAAAGGGCGCTCGACGATCGTTGTAATATCGACCAGATGGTCCTTGCCGTCTTCGCAGGTAAAAGTGCGAATGCCCCAATCGGGCTTGACGATCATGCGCTGGAATGTACGTTCCGTCACTTCACCCCACGCGGCCATCATGCTGAACGCAGGGTTAGGCACCATCGAAAACATCGGGTAGGATGCAATTGCGCTGGCGGTAGCACCCATCCATTGGTTTGTGTTGCGTATCGTCTCCATCAAGTCATAAGTCATCATGTAACGCATGATAAAGGGGCCTCCTGAGTGTCAGCCAGTAAGTTCGGACTATTCGCCGCTTTGCCCCCCGACACTCACGACGTTATTCTGCGTAGCAGCGAAGTTAGGGCGGAATTGTTAAAATGACAACAAGTGAAGACCAAATGCCTGAATTGACCGAAGAACACCTTGAACGACTTAAGGAAAATATGGACAAGGTCGAGCAGTTGTCGAAACGACTGGTCGAAGTTATGGCGGTAAAAAAGCCGCATACGCCCGCGTTGGACGGTCCGAATCAGGAACTTTTTGCAAAAGCAGCAACGGCATATTGGTCCGAAGCCTGGCAAAATCCGGCCAAGCTTCTGGAGCAACAAATCGAGTTTTGGGGCAAGTCTGTTATGAACTTTGCCCAAGCCCAAAAAGCGTTGGCATCCGGCGAGGTTTCCGACGAACAATCCCGCCCTGTCGACAAACGATTTTCAAACCCTTTGTGGGAAACCAACCCTTATTTCCGTCTGATTCACCAGCAGTACCAGACCAATGCAGATGCCATTGCGCAGGCCGTCGCTTCGGTCGACGATCTGGAAGAAACGGACAAGCGGCGCCTGCGGTATTTTTCGCAACAGATCATAGATATGATGGCGCCCACGAACTTTCTGGCGACAAACCCCGACGCCCTGCAAAAGGCGGTGGAAACCGAAGGTCAGTCGCTCATCCAGGGGCTAGAAAACCTTGTCTCGGACCTCGAGGCGAATGACGGCGAACTGGTGGTCAAGCTGGCCGATGAAAGCGCGTTTCAGGTCGGTGGAAATCTGGCGACCTCGCCGGGCGACGTCGTTTATCGCAATCGAATGATGGAACTGATCCAGTACAAGCCAGCGACTGAAACGGTTTGTGAGACACCCATCGTTCTGTTCCCACCCTGGATCAACAAGTTCTATATCCTGGATCTCAAGGCTCAGAACAGCTTGATCAAATGGATCACCGAGCAAGGCTATACCCTGTTTGTCGTCAGCTGGGTCAACCCGGACGAAAGCTATGCAGAAACCGGGATGGAGGACTATATTCAGGACGGTTTCCTGACTGCGATCGAAGAAGCCAAGAAAATTTGCAAGGTCAAACAGGTAAATGCGATCGGGTATTGTATCGCGGGAACAACGCTGAGCCTGACCCTGTCATTGCTAAAGCAACGCGGCGATAAGTCGATTAAGTCAGCCACATTGTTCACGGCGCTGACCGACTTTTCCGATCAGGGTGAGTTCACACCCTTCCTGCAAAACGATTTCATTGACGGAATCGAAGCAGAGGTCAACAAAGAGGGCGTTTTGCGGTCTTGGATCATGGCGCGAACTATGTCCTTCCTGCGGTCTCGCGACCTGATCTATGGGCCTGCCATTCGCAGCTATATGCTGGGCGAGGTGCCTCCGGCCTTTGATCTTCTGTACTGGAACGGCGATGGCGCAAACCTGCCCGCCAAGATGGCCGTTGAATATCTACGCGGTCTTTGTCAGCGCAATGAATTCGCGACGGACGGTTTTGAACTGTTTGGTCATAAATTGCATGTCGGTGATGTAGACGTGCCCCTAATGGCGATCACGTGCGAGACTGACCACATTGCAGCCTGGAAGGATTGCTATCGCGGGGTGCAGAAAATGGGCTCTAAGTCCAAGACTTTTGTGGTCTCGGAATCCGGGCATATCGCCGGGATTGTCAATCCGCCCAGCAAGAAGAAGTATGGTCACTATACCAATCCTGATCTGAGTACGGACTCTGCGACATGGATGAAGAAGGCCGACTTCCACGAAGGTTCGTGGTGGCCCATGTGGGAGGCCTGGCTGAAGAAGCGGTCAGGCAAGCAGGTTCCAGCCCGTGATATCGGCGATTCGGAGCATCCCAGCCTGGCACCGGCCCCTGGAACCTATGTGGTCGCCGATCCAAATCATTGATTTCATAATGAAACTTAAATTATTCTGCGTTGCAGCAAAAAAAACTTGAAATGCTGCGACGCAGAAATCATATTGTCCTCAAGCTGATGAAAGCCGGGGTGGGCCCGGTTCGGCAAAAAGGATTAGGACAATGGCAAAGACTCAAGACTTTACCGCGACCCTGAAAGAAATGATGGGTGCATTCCCCGTTGACACCACCGCTCTGGAAGGTGCCTTCAAATCGACCGCTTCGCTGAACGAAAAGCTGTCGGGCGTTGCTCTGGAAGCAGCTGAGAAATCGGCTGAAATCTCGAACAAGTGGACCAAAGACACTCTGGCCAAACTGACCGAGATCTCGAAAGCAAAGGCAGAGCCTGCTGATTACGCCAAAGCGGCAACCGATTTCGCAAGCGCGTCGGCCGAAGTTGCTGCTGAAAATATGGCTGCTTTCGCTGAAATCGCGAAAAAAGTTCAGACTGAAACCGTCGAACTGCTGATGGCTGCCGGCAAAGAAGCAGCAGAAGACGCAACTGCTGCCGTTCAAAAAGCAACCAACGACGTGACTGCTGCTGCTAAGAAAGCTGCTGCCAAGTAAAGAATATCGCGACACGCACCCGTTCCTCCCAATCTGGTGCACTCGCGCTGGGCAGGTCTGATGGCCTGCCCTTTCTTTTTGTTCTGCGGTCGCATAATCTCTGCTGCAACGCATCATTCACGGGGAGGATAAGCGGTGTCGGAACAAGAAAAACCGCTGTTGATCAAGCGCTATGCCAGCCGCCGGCTGTATAACACCGAGACGAGCGACTATGTCACGCTCGAGGATATTGCGACCTTTATCCGTGACGGGCGCGAAGTGCAGATCATCGATCTGAAAACCGGGGACGATCTGACCCGTCAATATCTGCTGCAGATCATTGCCGAACACGAAAGCCGTGGTGAAAACGTTCTGCCGGTCAACGTGCTGAACGATCTGGTGCGCAGCTATATGATCCCGGGCGGTGGGATGATGCCGCAATTCTTGCAAAGCTCGTTCGAGATGTTGCGCGAGAGCCAAAGCAAAATGGTGGAAAATATGAACGCCATGAACCCCATGTCGCAGATACCTGGGTTCGAAGCCATGCAGGCGCAGCAGCAGGCGTTCCTGAAGGCCATGACCGGTGGGTTGTCTGGCAACTGGTCAGGTCCCGACAAGGAAGAGGGTGCCGAACCCGAAACCAACGAAGATCTGGACGACATCAAAAAGCAACTGGCTGAGTTGCAGAAAAAACTCTCCAAGTTGAACTGACGGAAACGATCATGCGCTGGCTGGTCCTGAGTTTCGCTCTACTTTGGACACAGCCTGTCTTTGCGCAGGGGCAGTTTTCTGAAAACTGGTCGTCGGTCTGCTCGATCGGAGCAAAGGCGGAAGCCGGATGCGATGACATTCTCGCGCGAGAGATTCTGGATGCGGCTATGCCGCCGTGGCGCGCCATAGGGCGGATCAATTTCGCCAGTCGGGATCAGAAGTCGCATTGCACGGGCGTTCTTGTTTCGGACGTGCAGGTTCTGACCGCCGCGCATTGTTTGTACAACACACCACGGCAGCGGTGGATTCCCCCTTCCAGCATTCGTTTCGCGGCCGGGTATCAGCGCGGTGCCGCTGTCGCCGTTTCTGAGGTTTCAGCCTATCGATTGGCATCGGGTCAAGACATTGGCCGTGCGTTCGCAAACCAAGCCGATCTTGACTGGGCAGTGCTGGAACTGGCTGATCCGATAGGTCACGAAGTTGGGTTCCTGCCGCTTGCAGATGAGGAAACTGTCGCGTCATTCGTGGCCGGATATCCGGGCCTTCGCCCCCATGTTCTGAGCCGGACTAAAGTTTGCGCACCTCGACGCCATGCCGACGGGGTTCTATTAGCGATCTGCCCAGTGATGATGGGGGATTCGGGCGCGCCGTTACTGGTCGAAACGCCAACGGGTTTAAAGGTTGCCGGAGTTTTATCACGTGTGGCTGCAACCCCCGACGGGATTACAGCGCTGTTTCTGTCCACCGAGGTCTTTGACCTCGGTACGCAGGATTAATCAGGTGCCGTAGACCGGCACCGGACCGGTCACTTCGCCAACCGACGCCAGCAGGATATCCGCGATCACGTCCAGCTCTTCACGCGTCAGCCGAACAGGCAGTCGCACGTCGCAGGCTTTCATCAGCATCGCGCGGGTTTTGGGCAGTTCAACCTTTTCGGGCAGGAACTGCCAGTTCCAAAATGCGCGGGCGTTGTCTTCGCTCAGCCCAAACACCTGCACTTTGACCCCACGCGCTTCGGCCGCTGCGGCAAAGGCGCGAATATCGTCATCGGTCAGGTTCACAAGATTGAACTGGATCGAATCCGGCGCGCGGCGTTCGGGCGACAGCGGGGCAGGTACGTCGATAAAGGGCGATGTATTCAGCCGTTCAGCCACATGGTCATGATTAGCCAACCCGTCTCGTACGCGCCGTGCCAGTTCCGGAATTTGCGGCCGGATTACCGCGGCACTCAGGTTGCTCATCCGCAGGTTATACAGTGGCAACTGGTTCTGCCAGCGGGCAAAGGCTTGTTCCAGCTCCGGCGAGTTGTCGCCGTGCGGACCTTTGTGCTTTTTCCAGTTATGTTCATAGGCGCCAGACATGATGACGGCGCGGGCTACCAGATTGGCGTCGTCGGTGATCAGAATGCCGCCTTCGCCCGCATTGATCATCTTGTAGGACTGGAATGAGAAACAACCGACCTTGCCGATGGTGCCGATGTTGCGCCCGTGCCAGATGGTGCCAAGCGAATGGGCGGCATCCTCAATGACCGGAATACCGCGCGCGTCGCACAAGGCCATGATTGCGTCCATATCAGAAGTATGGCCGCGCATGTGGCTGATGATCACTGCCTGAACGTTATCCAGCTTGGCCTCAAAATCGGCCATGTCGATGCGGTAGTTCTCGCCCACTTCGCACAGGACCGGAATGCAGTCGGCATGCACGACCGAAGAAGGAACCGCGGCAAAGGTAAAGCCTGGGATCAGTACCCGCGCATCCCGCGGCAGGTCCAACGCCTTCAGCGACAGGAACAGCGCAGCAGAGCAGGACGAAACTGCAAGAGCGTACTTTGAACCCAGCAAGGCGGCAAACTCGGCCTCGAGCAAAGCGACCGGTGCATTTTGCGGTGCGGTATAGCGGAACAGGTCGCCAGACTGCATGAGGGCATCGATGGCCTCTCGCGCGGCTGCGGGGATGGGTTCGGCGTCGTGAACGTTAGGTGGAAGCGTCATATTTGATTTTCCCAAATTCTATCTTTGGGGAATGTAAATCTAAAGCAGGGGCAATCCAAGCCCCCATTCGCCGCTGCGGCGAAATTTCACCAATCTGTCGTAATTTAAGGGGTTCAGATCCCGAGGCGATCCCTCAGCGAGAACCACGTCATCGCAAGCACCAGCAACGGGCTCCTCAGAGCAGCGCCGCCCGGGAAGGGTAGGGCGGGAACGCGGGCCATGGTGTCGAACCCTTCGGCTTGTCCTTGTATCGCCATTGCCATCAGTTGCCCCGCGTGGGTTGCCGTACCGACCCCGTGACCGGAATAACCCGAGGCCGAAAGGATATTGGGCGCAACCCGCGCCAGATAGGGCATACGGCGCATAGTGATGGCCAGCGTGCCACCCCAAGCATAGTCGATCTTCACATCCCTCAGATGCGGGAATATCTCGGCCATCGGTTTGCGCACCTTGGCGGCAATGTCGGTGGGGAAACGATAGCCATAGCTTTCGCCGCCGCCAAACAGCAGGCGACCATCGGCGCTGAGGCGAAAATAATTCACAACGAATTTGGTATCCGCAACTGCGACATCCTGGGTAAGGACCTTCGCGGCGTCATCCCCAAGGGGTTCGGTTGCCGCGATGAAGTTGTTTATCGGCATGACCCGGGCCGCCACCTTGCGGTTCAGGTCGCCGAGATAGCCATTGCAGGCCAGAATGACATGTTCTGCTTCAACCTTGCCCTGTGTGGTCTGCACAGCGGCAGGCCGGGTCTCCGAGATGCCGGTGACTTCGGTGCCTTCAAAAATCCGTACACCAGCTTTGGCCGCAGCCTGAGCCAACCCCAGCGCAAAATTCAACGGGTGCAGGTGCGCGGCACCCATGTCCAGATAGCCGCCGCGGTAAGTCGGCGAGGGGCACAACGCACGACCCGCGTCTTCGTCCAGTAATTCGATCTGATCATAGCCATACCGATTAGACAGATGCGCCGCGTGCTCGTGCAATTCCTTCTGCTCAGAGGAAGACAGGCAAAGGCCCGCGATACCGGGTTTCAGATCGCAGTCGATCTGATGTTTGGCGATCAGCGATTTGACAAGGTCCTTGGCGTCCTCTGCCAGGGTCCAAAGCTTGGCGGCGTCGTCGTCGCCGACCAGGCGTTCCAGGTCTTCCTGATCCATCCGCTGCGCGCTGCCCAATTGCCCCCCATTGCGGCCCGAGGCTCCAAAGCCCACGCGATGCGCCTCGAGAAGAACAACATCGAACCCGGCCTCGGCCAGATGCAAGGCCGCCGACAGGCCGGTATAGCCGCCGCCGACGATGCAGACATCGGCTTTGACTTCGCCGGACAGGGCCGGGAAAGGCTCTGTCGGGTTGGCTGTAGCCGCGTACCAGCTTTGCGGATACTCTGCCTTGCGGTCGTTGGAATACAGCAGGTTCATCGCCAGCCTCATCTTCTTTATGCTTTAGACTTGGATATTCAGACCACTTCAGGGCCTAGACGTTCATAAGCAGATGCTCACGCTCCCACGGAGAGATGACCTGCAGGAACTCCTCGTATTCGGCACGTTTGACGATGCTGTAAACGCGTGCAAATTCGGGGCCAAGAACTTCGTGCAGGGCAGTAGCCTCGTCGAACATATCCAATGCGCTGCCCATGACTTCCGGAATGTCGCCTTCGCCTTCGTAAGCATCGCCGTGAAACTCTTCGCGCGGGCGTTCCTTATTGATCATGCCCAGATAACCACACGCCAGCGACACCGCGATACCCAGATAGGGGTTGCAGTCCATCCCCGCGATGCGGTTTTCGACCCGACGCGCCGCAGGACCCGACAGGGGAATGCGAATGCCGGTGGTCCGGTTGTCGCGCGCCCATTCCAGGTTGATTGGCGCGGCATGGTCTTTCACGTATCGACGATACGAATTCACATAAGGTGCCATAACGGCCAAACCGGCGGGCAGATGGTTCTGCAACCCGGCGATAAAGCCATAGAACGCGTCCGTCTCGCCCCCGTCAGAATCCGAGAAGATGTTCTTGCCCGTTGCGGTATCGATGACCGAATGATGGATATGCATGGCCGAGCCGGGCTCGTCCGCGATGGGTTTCGCCATGAAGGTGGCAAAGCAGTTGTGACGCAGAGCTGCCTCGCGGATCAGGCGTTTGAAATAAAACACCTCATCAGCCAGTTTCACCGGGTCACCATGGAGAAGGTTGATCTCTAGCTGGCCCGCGCCGCCTTCCTGCGTGATGCCGTCGATCTCAAAACCCTGATGTTCGGCGAAATCATAGATGTCGTCGATCACTGGGCCGAACTCATCCACGGCGGTCATGGAATAGGCCTGACGCGCAGCAGCCGGACGGCCAGAACGGCCCATCATCGGTTTGATTTCCTGCAATGGGTCGACATTGCGGGCGACCAGGTAGAATTCCATCTCGGGGGCGACGATCGGCTCCCAGCCTTTGTCGCGATACAGCTGTACGACGCGCTTCAGCACGTTACGGGGGCTGTAGGGGATGGGCTCTTCGTTTCGGTCATATGCGTCATGGATAACCTGAAGGGTCCAGTCGCCAGTCCACGGCGCGGCCGATGCGGTCGAGAAATCGGGCTTCAGGATCATGTCCCGTTCGATGAAACCATCGTCGCCTGCGGCTTCTCCCCAGTCGCCGGTGATGGTCTGGTAAAAGATGCTGTCGGGCAGGTGGAAATAGGATTGTCGTGCGAATTTCGTTGCAGGCACAGCCTTGCCGCGCGCAATGCCGGGCAGATCCGAGATGATGCACTCGACCTCGTCCAGCCGCCGACCGTCAACATATGTTTTCGCTGCCTGAGGCAGTTGATCTTTCCAGTCGGCCATCACGCTCTCTCCTTTTTTAGAAATTCAGCCATAAATCGCCCAATGTGCGGGCCACTGTCCGGGCTGGGCAGACGGTTTGCGGCTGCTGCCATGATCGCGTCAGGCACAACACCCTTGCCGCGTGTCTCCATCAGGTTTCTGATGAAAGCGTCGCCATATTCCGGGTGCGCCTGTACAGTCCATATGCTGTCGCCATAGGACACCATCGCATTGCGACAGAATTCGTTTGTACCGGTTACACGTGCGCTTTTGGGCAGTTCGACGACCTGATCCTGATGCCAGGCGTTCAGGGTTACGGTCTGTCCGCCAAAGTCGTATTCGGTCCGCCCAACGGCCCAGCCGCCGTTGAATTTTTCGACCTTGCCGCCAAGTGCTTGCGCGATGATCTGATGTCCAAAGCACACGCCGATCAGTGGGCGGCCGCTTTTCTGTATCGCCCTGATCAGGTTTTCAAGCGGGGGAATCCACGCATGATCTTCGTAGGCACCGTGGCGAGAGCCGGTAATAATCCAGCCGTCAGCCTGATATTCATCTTCGGGGAACTGGTTATCCACCACGGCATAGGTTTCGTATTCAAAGCCATTGCCGTCCAGAAGTGCGCGAAACATCGCGTCGTATTCACCGAATTGCTCATTCAACTCGGCAGGAGGGTGGCCGGTCACAAGGATACCGATTTTCATAGGTCACCAAAATTTGATCAAATTTACATTAACCCACCAAAGCTAAGTGGGCAAGGGGGGGTCACACCGCTTCGAGATAGCTAAGCCAGTGAGTCTCGGGCGGGTGCTCAGAAAACCGCCGAATTTCCTGCTGCTTTGTCATCGCAAGATTGCGGATCAGCTCGGCCGGAAAGATGCGCGCAACAAGCGGATCAGTTTCAAAAGCCGCGATGGCCGACGGCCAGTCCTCGGCAAGTTGCGGCAGGCCTTCGATCTCATAAGCGTTACCGTTGATCGGGGCCGGCGGGTCTTGCTGGTCTTCGATCCCGTTCAGCGCGGCACCAAGCACGGCGGCCAGCATCAGATAGGGGTTGATGTCACCACCTGCAACGCGGTGTTCGATCCGACGTGCGGCGGGTGCACCGCCGGGGATGCGCAGGGCAGCGGTGCGGTTTTCATACGCCCAGCTCGCGCCCGTCGGTGCATGAGCACCGGGAACCAGGCGGGTATAGGAATTTCCATGAGGTGCAAAGATCAGCGTGCAGCCGGGCATCGCCGCCAAACATCCTGCGACGGCCCAGCGCAGCAGGTGGTTGCCTTCAGGCCCACCATCGTCGAATACGTTCTGGCCATGCTGATCCACAACCGAAAAATGCACATGCATTCCGTTACCCGCGTCGTCGGCATAGGGCTTGGACATGAATGTCGCTGTAAACCCATGTTTGCGAGCAAGACCACGCGTCAACGCCTTGAAAAGCCACGTGTCATCGGCGCACCGCAGGGCATCCTGATGATTCAGGTTAATCTCGAATTGGCCAATACCGGCTTCGGAGATGGCAGTTTGCGCGGGAATGCCCATCGCCGAACAGCCGTCGTACAAGTCCGTGAAAAAAGCGTCGAAAGCGTCCAGTTCGGCCATGGACAGGACTGCTTCATTTGCAAGTCGCCTCCCTGTGGTCGGGTTGACAGGGGCCTGCGGTTGCGAGCCAGATGCATCGAGCAAGGTGAATTCTAGCTCGGTCGCGGCAACCACAGACCAGCCACGCTGTGCATAGCGTTCCAGCACAGCCGACAACGCATGTCGGGGGTCGCCGGCAAACGGGGTTCCGTCGTCGTCATGCAGACACATCGGAACCAGCGCCGTATCGCCAGACAGCCAAGGCACCGGAACCGGACCACGATTTGTCGGCAAAAGCATGCCATCCACGTCCCCGGATTCGAACACCAGAGGGCTGTCTTCAATATCAGCGCCCCACAAATCCACGTTCAATGTTGAGAACGGCATCCGCACCGTCCCCTTTTTCAATTTGTCGGAATATGAGGGCGGCACACGCTTGCCGCGCATCTGGCCATTTAGATCACAGGCTGCTACGCGAAAACTGTGTAGGGCGCTCAGGTCCATCGGAGTCTCCATCATTCAGGTTATCCGAGATGTAATTGAGACTGAGCGACTTGTCACGAAATTTGATCAAATTTTGCAAATGTGGAATCCACAGGCAAAAACTCCGCGCCACAGTGAAAGTGGCGCGGAGAGAGCGTATCAGAGGAAACGGATGCCGTTTTCGGCCATTGGCAGCTCGGCCACAAGGACTCCTGACATGGCGTTGATCGCATTCGCCAGCGCAGGGGCAGACGGGGGCGTGCCAGGCTCGCCGACGCCGGTAGGTGCTTCAGCCGAAGGGACGATATGTACGTCAATTACGGCGATATCTCCGATCCGAAGCGGTTCGTAATCAGGGAAGTTGTACTGATCGACCGCACCGTCAGTCAGCGTGATCTGATCCCGCATCACGTGCCCGATGCCATAGCCGATACCACCTTCCATCTGGGCGCGCACAACATCGGGGTTCACGGCAATACCGCAATCCACGGCGCAGGTGACCCTTTCGATTTTGACCCCGTTTTCCGGGTCACCGGACACTTCGACCACCTGAGCCGCGTACGAGCCAAAGGATTTATGGACCGCTACACCCAGCGCGCGTCCCGCAGCTGCATTGCCCCAGCCCGCTTTTTCTGCAGCCAGTTTCAGCACTGCTGCTTTTCGCTTCTGGTCCGGATCGCTTTCATCCGCAAGATGGGCGAGGCGGAATTCGACGGGATCTCGTCCAGCCGATTTCGCTGCCATGTCCATCATTGTCTCCATGACATAGGCCGTGTGCGTGTGACCCACGGATCTCCACCACAGAACGGATGTTGCCTTGGAGGTGTCCGTCAGTCCCACCGCCATACCGGGGATGGCATAAGGGCTGTCGGCAATGCCTTCGATCGAGCTGTGATCGACACCATCGTGAACCAACATTGCCTCAAACGGCGTGCCCTTGAGGATCGACTGCCCTGCGACCTGATGCTGCCAACCGACGATAACGCCATCTGCATTCAGGCCAACGCGCACTTTGTGGCCAAAGGCGGGTCGGTAGTAACCGCTGCGGATGTCATCTTCACGTGTCCAAACAAGTTTGACTGGGCGCGTGCGGTCAGTGATCGCGAAGGCCAGCGCGGCCTCGACCTGATAGTCGGCGTCTGGCGTCGCGCGACGTCCGAACGACCCTCCGGCCAGCATCGTGTTGATCTGGATTTTCTCGGGCGGAAGATTGAATATCTGCTGATAGGCCATATGCGGGCCTGTCGGCATCTGGCTGCCATCGTGCAGGACGATTGTGCCGTCTGATGTTTGCTCGATGGTGCAGTTCAACGGCTCCATCGGGGCGTGCGCCAGCAGCGGAAAGTAGAAGGTCTTTTCGATGACCTTGTCCGCGCCGTCTATCGCCGCAGACACCGCTGCAGCGTCGGCCTTGTTCACATTGTAAGCGGGTTCAGCGTCCAGAGCGGCCATGATCTCGGCCTTTACCTGATCTGAGTCACGGGTTTCGGCGCCGGTCATGTCCCAGTCAACTTCAAGCGCGTTGCGGGCTTGGATCGCTGCCCATGTGTTCTCGGCATAGATAGCCACGCCTGCCTTGTTCGGTAGAATGGCGGCGCTGATATAGCCTTTGACTTCTTTTGATCCACTGTCATCGAAGGCGGTGACGACACTCCCACGTGATTCCGGTCGTTTAATCAAGGCAACCATCTGGTTGGGCAGGTGAACGTCCATGGCATATTTTGCCTGACCGTTGCCCTTGATGGCTGAATCCTTGCGCCTTACGGTGTCATTGCCAATCAGGCGAAACTCGGACGGGTCTTTCAGACGCGGATCAGAGGGGGCATTCAACTGCGAGGCCGCCGCCACGAATTCGGCAATCGGTGCGGATTTGTTCCCGGCCTTTACGATGCCCTCCTCGATAGTGATGCCTGATGCTTCCACGCCCCAGTTTTGAGCAGCGGCGTCAATCAGCATCTCACGGGCAGCAGCGCCCGCCTGACGGTATTGCAGCCACGAGTTCGCCATCGCGGTAGATCCACCGGTGCCTTGGAACGGGCCGAACAGAAGGTTGTTGTAGACCTGCGGGTTGGACGGTGCGAACTCATACTCGATCTGATCCATACGCAGGCCGATTTCCTCGGCGATCAGCGTGGGCAGGCCGGTCGCGGGCCCTTGACCCTTTTCAAAATGCTTGACGATGGCCGTGACGGTGCCGTCGGCGTCAATCTTGACGAACGGGTTGAACTGGGCGGTCTCAGACGGTGCAGCAGCCAGCGCACCATCTGCGCGCGCGCCAACCAACAGAACAGCACCGGCAGCGGCGGCACCTTTCAGAAATCCACGGCGAGAGGTGTTGATTGTCATGGATCAGGCCTCCAGAATTTCGGATGCGCGCTGAATACCGGCGCGGATGCGTTGATAGGTGGCGCAACGGCAGGCGTTGCCGTGCATGTATTCGTCAATCTCTTCGGCGGAGGGCTTGGGGTTTTCAGACAATAGCCCAACCGCCGACATCACTTGACCCGATTGGCAATAGCCGCACTGAACCACGTCCAGTTCGACCCATGCCTGCTGCACGGCGGCGCCTATATTATCATCTCCTACAGCCTCGATCGTGGTAATCTCGGCGTCTTCAACATCTTCTATGTAAGTCTGGCACGAACGCACGGGCTCACCATTCAGGTGCACGGTGCACGCGCCGCAGGATGCAACTCCGCAGCCGAATTTAGTTCCGGTTAGCTTAAGCTCATCCCGGATCACCCACAGCAGAGGGGTGCCGGGTTCGGCGTCAACCGTGTGGGTTTCGCCGTTCAGTTTCAAAGTCAAAGCCATTGGGGCTCTCCTGTTGGCTGGGTACCTGAGTCGGTAAACTGACGGGTTTACATCGCACGGATTCTCCGATTTGTAAACTCTCGAGTTTACACGCGGGTTTGACCCAACCCTGCCAACAGGTCTATAGCTCTGACATGATTGAATGCAGCGCGCCGAATGCGACCAAGCACGCACAGATAATTGAAGCAGCCGTGGCCGAGTTCCAGGAAAAGGGCTTTGCTGCGGCGAGCATGGATCGCATCTCGGCGCGGGCCGAAGTGTCCAAACGGACCCTGTACAAGTATTTTGAAAGCAAGGAAAACCTGTTTCGTTCTATCGTTGTCGAGTTGTCCAACCGCTTTGCCGATGTGTTCGAGATCCGCTATGAAGAAGGCCGCGATATTCGCCAGCAATTGACCGAACTAGCCTGGGCTGAGGGGCGGATTTTGATGTCGCCCGACGTGATGGCCATGGCGAGGATGATCATCAGCGAGACCCTGCGAAACCCCGAGCTTGCGGCTGCGGCGCAGGGTAAACTGGATAAGACTCCGATTTTCATCGACATGTTGTCCGCTGCTTCTGAAGATGGGCAATTGCAAATCGACGACCCCGAACGCGCTGGGCAGGAGTTCATTGGTCTTATCAAATCCCGGGCCTTCTGGCCGATGGTCTTCACGGGCTCGGTTCTGAGCGAGGCCGAAATGACTGATACCATCGAGAGAAGCGTCGAAATGATGATGCACCGATACGGCCCTGACAGCCGGGAATAGGCTGGTAGGAAGGCTGCCGATGATTGTGCTAGGTCATCGGGGCCGATTCGTCAGGTGGCCTGCGTTCCCGGCACAACACATGTTTCAAGGTTGACGGAGACATCGCTTTGACCGGCAAGGCACATACAGCGGCGCGATTAAGCGTGGCCCCGATGATGGATTGGACAGACAAGCACTGTCGTTACCTGCACCGGCTGCTGAGCGGGCAGGCCTTGCTCTATACTGAAATGGTCACAGCTCCGGCTTTGGTGAGGGGCGGAGCACTGCACTTGCTGGAGTATAATCCGCAGGAGCACCTGCTTGCGTTGCAGTTGGGCGGGTCCGACCCTCAAGAATTGGCGCAGGCGGCCCGGTTCGGGGTAGAAGCCGGGTATGATGAGATCAATCTGAATTGTGGCTGCCCGTCGGATAGGGTGCAATCTGGCACATTTGGGGCGGTTCTGATGAAAGACCCGGGCCGGGTGGCCGAATGTGTTGCGGCTATGCGATCCGAAGTGGATGTAGACGTCACCGTCAAATGTCGTATCGGTGTGGATGAGCAAAACCCCCAAGAAGTTCTGCCTGAGTTTCTGGAAAAAATCCGCGCCGCAGGCTGCGAGCGCGTGACAATTCATGCGCGAAAGGCATGGCTGCAGGGTCTTAGTCCCAAGGAAAACCGTGATATTCCACCTTTGGATTATGATCTTGTCCATCAGATGAAAGCCGCGTTTCCTGATTTGCATGTCTCGATAAACGGAGGGATTACGTCTCTGGATCAGGCCCGTGCGCATCTTGAGGCAGGGCTGGACGGCGTCATGATCGGGCGTGCAGCCTATCATCAACCAACGGATATTCTGGCTGAGGCCGATGCCTTGATATTTGGAACCGGTCGGGTGGCCGACCCGATTGAAGTCGTTCAGAAAATGGTGCCCTATGTCGAACGCCACCTTGCCAAAGGTGGCCGGTTGCACCAGATCACTCGGCACATGCTGGGCTTGTTTGCGGGACGTCCTGGCGCGCGCGCTTGGCGGCGGGCCTTGTCCGAAGGGGCCGTGCATGAGGGCGCAGGCCCCGAGGTGATGCTGCAGGCGCTGGAGCGTGTGGCGCCTGTGGTAGAGGTATAAAGTAAGGCCACTGGCCGGTATGGGGGAAAGATGCCCGAGACGATGTTGCTGGCCCAGATGCTGGGCCTTTTGCTTGTGATCGGGGCGCTGGCCGGCGTGCTGGCCGGATTGCTGGGGGTCGGCGGTGGCATCGTTCTGGTCCCCGCATTTTTTCATACTTTCCAAACGCTTGGCTATGGCGGACCGCAGTTGATGCAGCTATGTCTGGCGACCTCTCTTGCGACAATCATCGTGACCTCGACCCGCTCGGTCCTTGCGCATAACAAGAAAGGCGCGGTGGATTGGGCTATCCTGCGCGGCTGGGGGCCGGGGATTGCAGTTGGTGCGATTGCCGGGGTGCTGGTTGCCTCCGCCTTACGGACCGAGGCATTGCAGGCGTTGTTCGGCGTTTTGGGGATGGTCATTGGCGCGTATCTTGGTCTGGGCAAATCCGAGTGGCGGCTTGGCGATGCCATGCCCAAAGGCGTCAAGCGCGCGGTGCTGTCGCCCTCGGTCGGGTTTCTATCGGTGCTGATGGGGATCGGCGGAGGCAGTTTCGGTGTGCCGTTGATGAGCCTGTTCAACACCCCGATCCACCGAGCGGTCGCAACCGCCGCTGGGTTTGGGGTGATCATCGCGGTGCCTTCGGTACTGGGATTTCTGTTTCTCGATATCGCACCGGAACACCGTCCGCCGCTGACAATCGGGGCTGTCAACTTGGTCGCATTTGCCATTGTCGTAGCCATGACGATGATCACCGCGCCCTGGGGGGTGAAGCTGGCCCATGCTATGGACCCCAAGCCACTGAAGCGTGTCTTTGCCGTGTTTTTGACGCTGGTAGCGCTGAACATGCTGCGCAAGGCGCTTGGGCTGTGAGTGAATTTTACGAAAAAGGCTGGGTCAAATTTCCCTATGATCCAGTGCTTGCGGCGTGGGTCGACCATGCTCTGCCTGCTGCGCGCGCGTCTGTCACCGATCCGGCCCATGCACAATGGCTGGATTGCGAAGGGACGTGGTTCATCGGCGTCGATGCCTTGGACAATGACCCATGGGGCAGGGTGGGGCGCTCGGACGCGCTGTCAGGTCAGGCGATGGCCTTCCTCGCCGAACAGTATGGAGAGCTGCCGCTGCACAGGGCCCAGGTCTCGGTTATATACCCAGGCTATCCGCGTCCGCGGCTGGGTGAAAATGAAGGTGCCGCTCGGTATCGATCAAAGCGTGATGCCGCTCATGTTGATGGGCTGCGCTCGTCGGGCCTGGATCGCCGACGTCATGTGGATGAGCCTCATGCGTGGATTCTGGGCGTTCCCCTGACCGAAGCCAGTGCTGACGCAGCACCCATGGTCCTGTGGGAAGGCAGTCACAAAATCCTTCGCGCAGCCTTTGAACGCGCACTGGCCGGGCAACCCCGTGACCGCCTGCACACAGTGGACGTTACAGATATCTATCAGGCCGCTCGCCGTGAGGTATTCGACACGTGCCCACGCATCGAACTTCCCGCCAAACCGGGCGAGGCGTATGTTTTGCATCGCCACTGCCTTCATGGTGTGGCCCCGTGGGGCGAAAACGCTTCGGCCGGACCTGATGGTCGTATGATCGCTTATTTCCGCCCCGAATGCGCAGGGGGAGTAGCCGAATGGATCGAATCCGCCTAACCTCCTGTCATTATTCGGATTTGGAGGATTTTCGATGATAACCGTTCACACAAATTCCGACGGTGCGCTGATCGAAGTGGAGCTGTCAGGTGAAGTGACCAGCAGCGATTATAGCGAAACTCTGGTCCCCGCGATTGAGGCAGCACTAGCCGAACATGACACCGTGCGCCTGCTCGCCGTCGTTCAACCCGAATTCAAGGGGTACGACCTGGGGGCTGCATGGGCGGATACCAAGCTCGGGCTCAGCCATTGGCGCGGATTTGACCGCATTGCCGTTGCTGCGGATCAGGGCTGGGTGCAGACCGGTATTCGCTTGGCCGCACCGATCCTGCCTTGCCCCGTTCAGGTTTTTGATCTTTCCGAGCTGGAAAGTGCACGCCGTTGGATGCGCGAGTCGCTGGGCGCCATTCATGTGATCGATCTGGGCGGCGCTTGTGTTCAGGTCAGCCTGTTGGGAAAATTGGACCCCGAAGAATACGCCAGGGCCGAAGTGGATTTGGACACTCTTCTGGAGGGCAAAGACGGATTCCGCTTGTTGATCGACTTGCGCGAGTTTGATGGGTGGCAAGGATTGTCCGCCCTGGCTTCGCATTTCCAGCTGGTGCGCAAACACGTTGGCATGTTGGATCGTGCGGCAATCGTGGGCGACAAAACCTGGCAGAAAGTGGCGCAGAGGGCAGCCAGTCATATTTTGGGAACGCGGACTCAGTTCTTTCCGCCCGAGGATTTCGAAAACGCTAAGTCCTGGCTTGCTGCGGGGTAAGTCAGTACGCAGAATTACGTTTACGTAAAGTTATGTAATCGTAAAGTTTGTTTTTCTTGATTGATCGGTCAAGAAAGGTAACAATTGATTAGATCTTCCGTCTAACCACTGCGGAAGAGCATCAATACTGAAGCGCGCCGCTGTGGGTTGCCACTCACTCACCACACGTGTTCGAACTTGACCCCCTCGAAGTTCAAACCAGCCTGCAGCGGCGCAGGCTCAGCCCCTTCAAAAGGTAAAATCTGGCTTAGGATTTATTGACGCGCGCGGCACGGCCACCGCGACGTTTGGCCAGACGCGGCTTGCGAGAGGGCAGATCGCTCATGATGTCGGCGCGTTCTGTGCTGTCCATTTTTGACCAGCCGGAAATCTCGTCCAACGTGCGGTAGCAGCCTGTGCAAATCCGTTCAGTCGGGTGCACGACACAGATCTGGACGCACGGGCTTTCGACCTCGTTCCTTTTCCAAACCATGTTCGTCATCGGCTTACCCCGTTTAGTCTAAAGAAAGCGCAACCTATCCAGCGCCCCTTGCAGAATATAGCCAGCAGCAACGTGATCGATAACCTGTCCGCGACGTTTTCGTGTCGTATCCGCCTCAAGCAGTGCCTTTTCAGCCGCAACCGTGCTGAGTCGTTCGTCCCAGAAACCGATGGAAACCTCGGTCAGCCGTGACAGATTGCGGGCAAAAGCGCGGGTCGACTGGCAGCGAGGGCCCTCGCTGCCGTCCATGTTTTTCGGCAAGCCAAGGATGATACCGCCGATCTCGCGGTCCGAGATGATTTCAAGCAAACGCGCGGAATCCAGAGTGAACTTTTTGCGCCTTACGGTTTCCAGCGGGCTGGCCACGCCCCGCATTCGGTCGGACACGGCAACGCCGATGGTTTTTTCACCTAAGTCCAACCCCATCAGTGCAGTCATCGGGGGCAGCGAGGCCGCGAAGTCTTCAAACGCGTCGTGGATCATTGTGTGATCCCGGCTTGACCGGCTGCGGCCTTCAGCAGTTCAAGAGCCTCGGAATTGCCTGCGAAAACCGTTTGAGATTCCTCGTAGATTCCGGTGGCTCTGTCGCTGTCGCCAACAACGCCAAGGGCCGCGATTAGACGGGCCCATTCCTCGGGCGTGCCGCCTTCGGTGGCCAGTCGATCCGACAGTTGATTGATCATGCCAAGGATCATCTCTTGCCGTTCTTCCGGGGTCAGGTCCGCAGCTGCGGCAACGTCATCCTGGCTGGGGCTAGGGGCGGCGGCGGGAATGTCGGGTGCGTTGAACACGCCCGCACGGAAGGCCAGTTCATCCAGTTGTGCATGGATAGCGTCAGCCCAGGGTGCGCCTGCCGGGGCATTGCGCAGGGCATCGACCCAGATGCGGTATCCGACGTCTGGCCGCCCGATCTGAACCATCATCTGACCCAAATAATATTGTGCGGGTCCATGGCGGGGATCCCGTTGCAACGCCTGACGCAGGGCTTCTTCTGCTTCGGGTGAGACATAGCCGCCAACCGACAGGATCATCATCTCGGCCAGATGCGAATAAGCATCAGCCGGGGCGGTTTCGCCCGAAAGCTCTATTACCCGCTGCTGAGCGGCATAAGCGGCAGGGAAGTTGCCCGCGTTTGCCTCGTGCTGCGCCAGCAGGGTATGTCCTTGCAGGTCGTCCGGGCGGGTCGCAACTGTTTCACGCAATTGCTTGAGAAGATTGGCATAACTCTCGTCCAGCTGCGGCAGTTCAACGGGGGGCGCCGCAGCTTCGGCTTCGGTCTGGCTTGGCCGCTTGGCCCGCAATTCTTCAGCCATCTCCAGTCGTTGCGACAAAGGCTGGTCAGGCAGTCCGGCAGCCCCCATCTGGCGATACATCCAGGCACCTCCGCCCACTAGCCCAAGAGCGATTACAACCATTGCGGCTGCGCTGACCCAGCGAGGCGGTCCGGATTGATCGGTCTGCGCCTGAATCTGCGCGTCAGCAGCCAAAATCCGGCGAGAGATTTCGGTTCGTACCCGTTCGGCATCGGCCTCACCAATTACGCCACGGGCCAGATCGCGATCGACGCCTGCCAATTGTTCCCGATAAACACGCAGATCATACGCCGCAGCAGGCTCGCGCAGCTTTCGCCCGCGTAGCAACGAAAAACCCAGAAATGCCGCAATCAGCAGCGCGGTTAGGATGGTGAGGGCCCAGAACGACATGGTTTCTCCGATATGGCTGCCCTGACTTAGACCTCTCGGCGGGGTGACAAAAGAGGCAAATGGCCGCGCGAGGACGTCATGTCGCAATAAAGGGGGGTATGTCGCAATAGTTCGATATTGTGGCGTTGTCCGGCAGGGGTAAACTGTTTGTACGCGGCATACCTGCGGCAATCACCGAACCGGATGGATTCGCTCATGAAACATTACTCAGCCTTTGCTGTCGCGCGGGAGGCCCTGCGCTATCACACCGGATGGGAGCGCGCCTGGCGCTCGCCCGAACCGAAAAAGCGGTACGACGTCATCATCGTCGGAGCAGGGGGGCACGGTCTGGCGACCGCCTATTACCTTGGCAAAAACTACGGCATCCAGAATGTCGCGGTTATCGAAAAAGGTTGGCTGGGCGGCGGCAACACTGGCCGGAACACGACCATCATCCGGTCGAACTACCTGCAGGATCCTTCAGCAGCGATCTACGAAAAAGCCCGCAGCCTGTACGAGGACCTTAGCCAGGACCTCAACTACAATGTCATGTTCAGCCCGCGCGGCGTGATGATGCTGGCGCAGACCCAGCACGAGATCCGCGGTTATCAGCGCACGGCCCATGCCAACGCGCTGCAGGGCGTCAAGACCGAATGGATCGGACCCGAGCGTGTCAAGCAACTGGTGCCGATCATCAATATCGACGGTCCGCGCTACCCGGTTCTCGGGGCGTTGTGGCAGGAACGTGGCGGTACCGCGCGTCACGATGCCGTGGCCTGGGGCTATGCCCGCGCCTGTTCCGCGATGGGCATGGATATCATACAGCAATGTGAGGTCACCGGGGTCCGCTCGGACAATGGCCGCGTTGTCGGTGTAGATACCACCAAAGGCGCGATTGACTGTGACAAGCTGGGTATTGTCGTAGCGGGTCACTCGGGACAACTGGCCGAGATGGCGGGCTTCCGCTTGCCGCTTGAAGCCATCGCGCTGCAGGCGCTGGTATCCGAACCGATCAAGCCCTGTATGGACGTGGTCGTTATGGCCAACACCGTACACGGCTACATGTCTCAGTCCGACAAAGGTGAGATGGTGATTGGTGGCGGAACCGACGGGTTCAACAACTACACCCAGCGCGGATCGTTCCATCACATCGAAGAAACCGTCCGTGCGCTTGTTGAAACCTTCCCGATGATTTCGCGCCTGAAGATGCTGCGCCAATGGGGCGGAATCGTTGACATGACCGGTGACCGCTCGCCGATCTTGTCGAAAACACCGCTGCAAGGCTGTTTCATCAACGGTGGCTGGGGCACGGGTGGCTTCAAGGCGATCCCGGGGTCCGGTTGGGGTATGGCACAGCTGATGGCAACTGGCCATTCGCCGCTGACCGAGGCGTTCTCGCTGGATCGTTTCAAAGAGGGCCGGTTCATCGACGAAAGCGTCGCCGCCGGGGTAGCACACTAAGGGCGCTGCCCAAGTTTGCTTGCTAACAGAATACTGGTCGGCCCCTGCGCTGACCGACCGCCAAAAAGGATGAACATATGCTGATCCTGAATTGCCCATATTGCGGCGTTGACGCCGAGGAAACCGAACTAGCCGCCGGTGGCGAAGCGCACCTGAAGCGTTTCGGTCCCGGATCGTCGGATGATGAGTTCCACGATTACCTGTTCATGCGTGAAAACCCCAAAGGTGTTCATTTTGAACGCTGGCGCCATGCCAATGGCTGCGGCAAGTGGTTCCACGCTGCGCGCTGCACGCAAACGCTTGAGGTTTTCGGAACGTATTCCGCTCAGACCACCGAGCCGCCACAGGAAATCAAAGACGCCATCACTGCCAAGCGCCCGGGATGGGCGTGGAGAGAGTTCTCCGTATGATCCGTCTTTTCAAGAATACTCCCGCCGGAGGCACTGACACCTCTACCTGCGAAAGGTCCGCACCATGAGCACCCGTCTCGCAAAACAAGGCCGTCTGATTGACCGGTCGAAACAGGTCACATTTACCTTTAACGGCAATTCGATGCAGGGGTACGAGGGCGACACGCTTGCCTCGGCCCTGCTGGCCAATGATCAGATGATGATGGGCCGGTCGTTCAAGTATCACCGTCCGCGTGGCGTTGTCGCCAGCGGTGCAGAGGAACCCAATGCGCTGGTTGGTTTGGGGCAGGGCAACCGGTTCGAGCCGAACCAGCGCGCCACCACAACCGAGCTGTTCAACGGCCTGACTGCGATTTCGCAGAACCACTGGCCGAACCTGGAATTCGACATCGGCGCGGTAAATACAGCGCTGGCGCGGTTCCTGCCCGCCGGGTTCTACTACAAGACGTTCATTCATCCCAAACCGTTCTGGAAACACGTCTACGAGCCGTTCATCCGCCAGTCGGCCGGTCTGGGCAAAGCGCCCGACAAAGACTCGCGGGATGCGGACACCTATGAACACTTCTATGCCTTCACCGACGTACTGGTGATTGGCGGTGGTGTGGCTGGTTTGCAGGCGGCCAAAGCGGCTGCACAATCCGGCGCCAAGGTCTTGCTGATGGAGCAGACCGCCCATTGGGGCGGACGCGCGCCGGTCGATGGTGGAACCATCAACGGTGAGCCTGTGGATAAGTTCGTGGAGCAATTAGTTTCCGAACTCGAAACAATGGACAACGTAACCCTGCGATTGCGCTGCATGGGGGCGGGTGTCTACGACCATGGCTATGTGCTGGGATATGAGCGTCTGACCGACCATAAACCCGGTACGCAAGGCCCACGTCATCGCCTGTGGCGTATACGTGCCAAACAGGTCGTAACCGCCACTGGTGCCATCGAACGCCCGCTGTCCTTTGCGGGCAACGATGTGCCGGGAGTGATGCTGGCCTCGGCGATGCGCGATTACGTTGTGAACTGGGGGGTGACTCCGGGTGAAAAGGTAATCGTTGCGACCAATAATGACGATGCATATCGCACTGCGATCATCCTTAAACAGGCGGGTGTGGATATCTTGCGCATAGTTGACGCCAGGTCAGCCGCAGGGCCGCTGGCCGAAGAGGCCCGTCAGCTTGGTATCCGCGTCGACCCCGGCAAGGCGATTGCCAAAGTCAAAGGCGGTAAGCGTGTCAAGAAGGTTGCGATCTGCAATCAGGAAGGCATCGGGGGCGCTCGCGAAGAAGTTGAATGCGACGCGGTTGCCATGTCGGGTGGCTGGTCTCCGGTCGTTCACATGTGGTCGCACTGTGGCGGTAAGCTGATCTGGGATGAGGCCAATGCCCATTTCCGCCCTGATCCGCAGCGTCCTCCGCTAGGGGCCGATGGTGAAGGTTTTGTCGTTGCTGCGGGCTCGTCCAATGGTCCGCTGGCCTTGGCTGACGTTCTGACTGATGCTCATGCCGCGGGGAAGGCCGCAGCCAAAGCGGCAGGATTCAAGCCCAAGAACACCAAGGCCCCTTCCGGCGAGACCACAGCAGAGGCGGCGATGGAAGCCGTTTGGCTGATGCCCGCCAATGCCGAAGTTCAGCTGCGTATGAAATCCTGGCTCGACTTCCAGAACGACGTTAAAGTCTCGGACGTTCAGCTGGCGGCGCGCGAAGGATACGAGAGCGTAGAGCACACCAAGCGTTACACCACGCTGGGCATGGCAACCGATCAGGGTAAACTAAGTAATATCAATGGCTTGGCGATCCTTGCTGATGCGCTGGAATCGGAAATTCCGAAGGTCGGCACAACCACTTTCCGCCCGCCCTATACGCCGATTTCTCTGGCGTCGATCGGTGGCGAAGCGCGTGGAGAGGTGTTCCAGCCGATCCGTCAGACACCGATGCATAACTGGCACGACAAAAACGGCGCCGATTGGGAGCCGGTCGGACATTGGCGTCGGACCTATGCCTATGTTCGCCCTGGTGAATCCGTGCATGAAGCGGTCAATCGCGAAGTTAAAAACACTCGTGAAAACCTTGGTCTGCTGGACGCCTCAACCTTGGGTAAGCTGATCGTAAAAGGCCCGGATGCCGGCAAATTCCTCGACATGATGTATACCAACATGATGTCCACGCTGAAGGTCGGTAAATGCCGCTATGGCCTGATGTGTTCGGAAAACGGCTTCCTGATCGACGACGGCGTTGTTGCCCGGATCGACGAGGATACCTGGCTGTGCCACACAACCACCGGCGGAGCCGAGCGTATCCATGGCCATATGGAAGAGTGGCTGCAAACCGAATGGTGGGACTGGAAAGTCTACGTTGCCAACGTGACCGAGCAATACGCTCAGGTCGCCGTGGTCGGGCCCAATGCTCGCAAGGTGTTGGAGAAGCTGGGCGGTATGGACGTCAGCAAGGAAGCGCTGCCGTTCATGGAGTGGCGAGATGGTAAAATCGGTGCCTTTGATTGCCGCGCTTACCGCATCTCATTCTCGGGTGAGCTGTCGTATGAGATCGCGGTTCCCGCGTCTCAGGGGCAGGCGTTCTGGGATGCTCTGATGGAGGCAGGCAAAGAGTTCGGAGTGATGCCCTACGGCACCGAATGTCTGCACATTCTGCGGGCCGAGAAAGGCTTTATCATGATTGGGGACGAAACCGACGGCACCGTGATCCCGCAGGATCTGGGGCTGCACTGGGCGCTTTCGAAAAAGAAAGAAGACTACCTCGGTAAACGCGCCCATTCCCGTAGCCATATGGCTGATCCCGAACGTTGGAAACTGGTCGGTCTCGAGACTGTGGATGGTTCTGTTCTGCCGGACGGCGCTTATGCAGTGGGCGAGGGCGTCAACGCCAATGGTCAGCGCAACATGATCGGGCGTGTGACTTCGACCTATTACTCGGCCAATCTGGGCAAGGGCATCGCCATGGGCCTGATCAAGCACGGCCCGGATCGCATGGGTGAGATTGTCGAGTTTCCGGGCACCGATGGCAAATCCTACAAGGCAAAGATCGTAGACCCGATCTTCTTCGACAAGGACGGGGAGAAGCAAAATGTCTGAACCCATCAGCGCACTGAACCAGGCCAGCTATGACGGCATCGCCAAGGTCGAGGAATGCGGCCTGCAGGGTATGATCACCCTGCGCGGCGATCTCTCCGACAAGGTGCTGGCCAAGGCCGTCAAGGACGCCACCGGGCAAAAAGTGCCCGGTCAGCGCGAAGCACTGGTCAACGGCGATACCGGCGTCTGCTGGATGTCGACCGACGAACTGCTGGTGCTTGTGCCCTATGCCGAGGTCGAAGCCAAACTGGCCGCGATGAACAACGCGCTCAGCGGCACGCATGCCTTGGCAGTCAATGTGTCGGACGCTCGTGCGGTATTTCGCATTTCGGGCGCCAGCGCACGCGAAGTTATGGGCAAAGTGGCCCCGGTCGAGTTTTCGGTCGAGGCCTTCCAACCCGGTCAAATCCGCCGCTCACGTCTGGCTCAGGTGGCGGGCGCGTTCTGGATGGACGACACCGAGACATTTCGCGTTGTCTGCTTCCGGTCGGCCGCTGACTACGCGTTCAAACTCCTCAAGGTTGCGGCGCAACCGGGCAGCGAGGTTGGGGTTTACTGACTTTGGCCCTAGCGTCGAACTAACAGGCCGTCCGCTTATGCGGGCGGCTTTTTTGCACATGTTTTAGAAACTCAAAAACTTACGTGCTGTTTTGTCGCTTCTCTTGTGTTCAGACCGAAGTGGTGAATCTACACACCTAATGGTAGGCGTAAAACTACGGAACTTCTCGCAACGCGGGAAAAACAATGATCTGAGCTCGGTGAAGCTTGGACAAAAATAGTAGGAGCACAATTAGTCTAATGAGGCTTTCAAGGACACTAGCGATTTGTCTCGCAGCGATGTTCGCTGCACCAGGAGTAGCTATTTCTGAAACATACAAGGAAAGCTTTGAATGTGAGTTCGGACGCGGTCTTGCCAATCGACCAACACCAGAACGAGTGGTGTTTTCAGTGGATGAATTTGGCCGTTCTGCTTTGTTGCATGAAGTCGAAATACCCAAGATCGATACCAATGTCGGATCGGGCCGGATCAGGCGTGACACACCAATACTCCTTTCTATCGCGTGGGTTGGTCAGGATTACAGGTATTCAGCAAGCGGTCGCACGTATGCATCGAACGAATCCAGGTATGACGCCATTGATTTGCGTGATCTGGAATTCTCGTTGCAGCTCGACCGAAAGACGATGAAGGCGATTGCTAAATCAGCCACTTTCGGCACGTACCTTCCTAGAGACGGTTTTGCAAAAGGCCGGTGCAAACTCATCGCAGCACCAAAATCTTAAATCAGGGAAAAATTCTGTTGAAACTTATTTCTATCGCCATGGCGGTCGGGCTTTTTGCGACTGCCGTTCAAGCCGAAGTGCAAAGCTATGACTGCGAACTTCACAGCATGGAAGACCGAGGCTGGATCCCACCCAGAGTGCTGCTGAGCGTTGATGCTGAAAACAAACGGGCCCGTGCGTTTGACGGGGCGATCCGGTCTGCGAATGAACTGGCACAAATTGAGGATGAAACGCCCGCCGATGCAAAGTTAAAGGTAACTCGTAAGGGCGAATATCGTATGTCCTGGCGTTTGACTTTGTCGTCCAGCAGCACGCGCCAGTTTCGTGTGGCCTATACGGCGACCGTTGATCCCAAGACAAATGGCTTCAAAATGACGGCAAGTTTTCCGCAAGCCAATGTCACCAATCGTCCCAGCGGCTTCGGTTCGTGTAAGCCGGTATCGTCGCCCAACCTGTTTTAAAGCATTGACTGATTGAATGCCCATGGCTTTGGGCATTCAATCAGTTAGCAAAAAAGTCTGAAACCCCGCCAGTGCGGCCTTTTTGGTCAGATAACTCAGCCCCGTATCGGATCCGTCGCTTTTCTTGCAAGTCCGGTAAAAGGATAAAAGCTCTGCAATTTCGGACATTCTGTCCTTGCGCTCGGTTTCGTTAAGAAGAGGCGCGTGCGTGGACAGGTAAAGGGCAGGGCGATGTTTCTTCAGAAATGGGATAAGAGTGGGCAAAACCATATATTCGGCCCCTTCAATATCCATCTTCACCAACGAAACTTTTGACAGATCATTCACAGCCTCGAACTGATCCCATGCAATCGTCAGAGCTGCGTTGCCATGCGCGCCATCGTGTAACAGCGAACTGGTGGAGTCGCCGGGCTCTCCCCGAACTGAAGCCATTCGAGCAACTCCGAATTGATCCGACAGCGCCACGCTAAAGGCTGAGACGTTGCGGATGTCGTTTAGATCCAGATTCCACGCCAGATGCCGAAACGCCGTTGGGTCGGGTTCGAAACACCAGACATGCCGCGCCTTGCGGGCCCCGTATAGAACCGTGGGTCCGATCCAGGCGCCGATGTCTAGATAGTCACTGTTCGGTGTCAGATACTTGTCCAGAATCGCGAAAGTCTCGGGCTCCCATGCTCCGGCCGACGCCTTGCGCCAGAATTTCGAATGATAGGGGTCCAGACGAAACGGCTCACCGTTCAGGGTGCCCGCATAGTATCCGCGGGCGCGGTAAAACATCTTGCGCGCCTGTGTCAGCATCGCGGGCCTCCGGGTTTTGTTATCTCGGCCCTTGACCTGCGGCGCTTGCCAAAGCATGTAACCTTTGGAAACCGCAACATTCATTTCAACAGGGGGCCGAGATGGCTTTTCAACTTCCTGATCTTCCTTATGCACATGACGCGCTGGCAGCCAAGGGTATGTCCGCGGAAACATTGGAATATCACCACGACCTGCACCACAAGGCCTATGTCGACAACGGCAACAAGCTGATTGCAGGCACCGAGTGGGATGGCAAGTCGCTGGAAGAGATAATCGTTGGCACCTACGACGCAAACGCCGTCGCACAAAACGGCATCTTCAACAACATCAGCCAACTGTGGAACCACAACCAGTTCTGGGAGATGATGGGCCCTGGCGACAACGCCATGCCCGGTGAGCTTGAGAAAGCTCTGACCGAAAGCTTTGGCTCGGTTGACGAGTTTAAATCGCAGTTCAGCGCAGCAGGCGCTGGTCAGTTCGGCTCGGGCTGGGCGTGGCTGGTCAAGAACGCAGACGGTTCGCTGGCCGTAACCAAGACCGAGAACGGCGTGAACCCGCTGTGTTTCAACCAGACCGCGCTGCTGGGCTGTGACGTTTGGGAGCATTCCTACTACATCGACTTCCGCAACAAGCGCCCGGCTTACCTGTCGAACTTCCTCGACAATCTGGTGAACTGGGAAAACGTTGCATCGCGGATGTAATACTTGACCCGCCGACGGTTCATAAACGGCCTGCTAGCGACCACGCTGGCAGGCCTGTTTGTTGCCGCTTACGGTTTCTTTGTCGAACCGTCGGTGCGTTTGCGCGTGCGCAAGTGGCGTGTGCGACGAGACGATTGGACCGCCCAACCCTTGCGGATCGCTGTGCTGTCCGATCTGCATGTGGGTGAACCGTATGTAAGTCTGGATCGAATCCGGCAGGTGGTACGGCGCACCAATGCTTTGGCACCAGATCTGGTCCTGTTGCTGGGCGACTATGCCGGGCACCACAAAGTCGTCACCGAGCAAGTCGACCCCTTTGAACTGGCGCCGGTCCTTGCCGAGCTTGAGGCCAGGAACGGTGTGTTCGCAGTTCTGGGCAATCATGACTGGTGGGATGACGCAGAGGCCCAGCGGCGCGGTCGCGGGCCAAACAAATATTCCGAAGCATTTGAAGAGAACGGTATCAAGGTTCTGTCCAATGAGGCGGTGCGCCTTGATGAACCGGGCATCTGGCTTGCCGGTCTTGAGGATCAGCTTGCCTTCAGACGCAAAGGTGGTCTTGTGGGGTTGGACGACCTGCCTGGAACGATGGCGCAAATCACTGATGACGCCCCTGTGGTGATGATGGCGCATGAGCCTGATATCTTCCCCAAAATACCTGACAGTGTAGCGCTTACCTTGTCTGGGCACACCCATGGCGGGCAGGTGCGCCTGTTCGGCTGGTCGCCCGTGGTGCCTTCGAAATTTGGCAACCGGTATGCATACGGACATGTCCGCGAAGGAAACCGTGATCTGGTTGTGTCCGGTGGTATCGGTTGTTCGATCCTGCCAGTGCGCTTTGGTGTGACGCCCGAGATCACCGTGGTTGAGATGTCCGCCTGACAGGTGGAAACCTGCCTATTAAGAAAGTTTCATCCTGAGACAGGATTGTCTGCCGCCCCGCAGTGCTTACCTTAGGTGAAGCGGAGGGAGAGAACCGCACATCAACAGTAACACATTCAGGCAACGCGCCAAATTCATGCGGTCGCGTCAGGGTATACCTGTGCCTGATGAATGAGGATGGCACAGAAGCCACTAAAGGAGAGCACGATGGTCGCACTTGAACAGGGAACCTGGGTTGTCATTGCCGATGGGGAAAAGGCATTGTTCGTTGAGAATATCACCGATGCCGAAGACCCCAATCTGGTCGTTGTTTCGGTCGAAGAACAAGAGACGCAAAACCGCCCGACCGATCGGGCAGGGCGGCGTTTCGACAGCGGACCGAACCAGAAATCTGCTTTGGAAGAACCAAACTGGAAAACCCATGCGAAATCTCTGTTTGTTCAGGATGTGGCCAACCTATTGAACCGTAAGGGTCTAAAGGGCGCGTTCAATCGTCTGGTGCTGGTCGCCAGCCCGCATGTTTTGGGGTTGCTGCGCCGCCGACTTCACAGCGAGGTTTTGGCCAAGGTGATCGCAGAGGTCGATAAGACACTGACCAACCATCCACTGCATAAGGTTGAAAAGGTCCTGAATAATCGGTTGAAGCCTGCGGTCTGAACCGCGAAACCCTTGCGGGCGGCCAGTGGCCGCCCGGTCTTGGCGATTAGCTCAGGTACTCACGCAGTGTCGACATCGCGATCTCTGGGTCTTCGACCCACGTGATGAATTCAGCCAGAGACGCATCTGCAAATCCTTGGCCGATGACCTGATGCACAAGGTCTTTTAGTGCATTCCAATAACCGCCCACATTCATCACCAATATGGGCTTGTCGTGCAGGCCAAGCTGTCGCCATGTCAGGGCTTCGAACAACTCGTCCAGCGAGCCCGGTCCGCCCGGCAGGACCACGACCGCATCCGCATTCATGATCATGACTTTCTTGCGCTCGTGCATCGTCTCGGTGATCACAAAACGAGTCAGATCGGTTTTACCGACTTCTCGTTGCAGCAGATGAACAGGAATTACGCCGAACGTATCACCTCCGGCAGCTTGCGCAGCGCGCGCAACCTCGCCCATCAGCCCCACATCGCCGGCACCATAAACCAGACGCCAGCCTTCCTGTGCCAGCAGGGTCCCGAATGTTTTTGCGGCTTCGGAATAGGTGGAATTGGCGCCATTGCGTGACCCGCAATACACACAGACAGATTTCTGGGACATCCGAGGGCCTCTCTGGGGTTGTGCCTGGGGTTTTGACCCCTGATAGCGGTATTGATAGATTGGCTCAACCGTCAGGCAGAATGTGTTTCGGACAAAGCACTTGCCCTGCGGAGTGAAAGGAAAAGAATGAACGCCGAGTCGGGAAGCGGAAGCTCCGGTACTTTCCTCTGGGGGGTGATTGCCGGTATCGTGGTTGTGGCCGGAGCGGGTGGGCTATACCTGTCCGGGATATTCGGGTCGGCGCCTGAAGAGCCGGAGCCACAGGCCGAGATCGCAGTACAGACCACGGAAGACAGCGCAGCGGCGGAGCCCGTTGAAGACACACCCGATGAGACGGTCGCACCCGAAATCGAGGCGCCAGCTGAAGAAGAGGTCACTGCCGAAGCTGAGCCACAGGCGACACCCCCAACTCTGGATCAAATCTTTGTCGAACCGGATGGCAATGCGGTTCTGTCCGGCAACGCAGAGCCGGGCACCGAAGTAAACGTTCTTCTTGATGGCAAACAGGTCCACAGCTTTACGGTAGATCCGAGCGGGCAGTTCGCCGAATTCGTGTCGATCCCCTTTTCCGAAAACGCACGTGGCCTGACGCTGGAAACAGATGGTGATCAGCCGCTGAGGTCGGATGACTACGTGATTGCAGCCCTGCCTGCGCCTGAGCCCGAGGAGACCCCGGTGCCGTCCGAGGAAGCGACTGAGACGGCTAACGTCGAATCCGATGCGACAGAGGCCAATGAACCTGGCCAGGTGGGCAACGATCAGGACCAGACGACCACTGAAAATGCGGACGCTCCGACAGCAAAAACAGACGAGCAAGAAGATCAGACGGAGCAAGCCGCGCTTCAGGAGACGACTGAGGATGCGCAGGACCAACCGGTTGCCGTTCTGCGCTCAGGTGAAGAGGGCGTTGAACTGATTCAGAGCCCCACCGAGCAGCCGCAGACACCGGAACAGGTTGCCCTGGATACGATTGGTTATTCTGACGCCGGTGAGGTCGAACTGACAGGGCGGGTGCCGGATGGATCAGTGGTGCGTCTGTATCTGGACAATCGGCTTGTCGATGATCTGACCCCGGAGGATGACGGGAAATGGCGCAGTGAGCTGGAAGGTGTCGACCCGGGCATCTATACCCTGCGCGTGGACGAGGTTGGTACGGATGGCACCGTGGTCAGCCGCCTTGAAACCCCGTTCAAACGCGAGGCGCCAGAGGTGCTGCGTGCCGCCGAAACTGGGGATCAGCCAGAGCCAGAGGCGGATACGCCTGCGATCCGGTCGGTCACCGTTCAGGAAGGTGACACGCTGTGGGCTATTTCGCGTGATCGGTTCGGGGACGGCGTTCTTTATGTGAAGCTGTTCGAAGCCAATCGAGACTCGATCCGCGATCCCGATCTGATCTATCCCGGCCAGATATTTACGATCCCCGAATAAACCCCTGCGACTGGCCCTTTACGGGGCCGGTTACTATCTCTGACCGAAGATCAGGTACGTGATGAGACGGACAGCTCCTATGCATTCTGACGACATGCCTCAGACAGACGAACGCCGCTCTGGCTGGCGTACCATCCGCAAAGTTGCGCCATATATGTGGCCCGAGGATCAGCCCTGGGTAAAGCGGCGCGTGGTTCTGGCCATGGGCATGCTGGTGCTGGCCAAGCTCATCGCGGTCTACACTCCGATCCTGTACAAGGGTGCGGTCGACAGCTTGGCGGGCGAGGGCGTGCCGCCCTTGGCGTTGGGCGCTGTTGGTCTGACCGTTGCATATGGCGTTGCGCGGATGATGACCGTTGGGTTTCAGCAACTGCGCGATGCGGCTTTTGCTCCGGTGGGGCAGCGGGCTTTGCGTGCGCTGGCGCTGGAGACGTTTCAACACATTCACCAGCTATCGATGCGCTATCACGTGACGCGCCGGACCGGCGGGCTCAGCCGGATCATCGAACGCGGGGTGAAGGGCGTGGAATTCCTGTTGCGCTTTTTGCTGTTCTCCATCGGGCCTCTGATCCTCGAGCTTTTGCTGGTTGCGATTATCCTGATGTGGCTGTTCGATGTTTGGTATCTGGTTGTCGTGGCCGTGACCATCGCACTTTATATCTGGTTCACGTTTGCCGTGACCGAATGGCGCGTGAAGTTGCGGCGCGAGATGAATGACCAGGATACCGAAGCCAACCAGCGTGCCATCGACAGCCTGCTCAACTTTGAAACCGTCAAATATTTCAACGCTGAACAGCGCGAGGCTGAACGGTACGATGTGTCGATGAAGGCCTATGCCGGGGCTGCTCTCAAGACGGCGTATTCGCTGGCCTTCCTGAATTTTGGCCAGTCTTTCCTGATCACTTGCGGCTTGATCGGCGTGATGGTTCTGGCTGCCATTGGTGTACAACAGGGCACGTTGACGGTGGGCGACTTCGTCATGGTCAACGCCTACATGATTCAAATTACCGTGCCACTGAACTTTCTGGGTACGGTATACCGGGAAATCCGTCAGTCTCTGGTGGATATGGGGCAGATGTTCGATCTGTTGGAGCAACCGACCGAGGTTTCAGATAAACCCGGCGCGCCGGATCTGGTGGTCAATGGTGGCGAAGTGACCCTGGACAACGTCCGGTTTGGCTATGACGCGGACCGGGAAATCCTAAAGGGTGTTTCCTTGACCGTACCAGCTGGGCAGACAGTGGCCATCGTCGGGGCCACAGGGTCGGGTAAATCTACAATTGGGCGACTGTTGTTTCGGTTTTATGACGTGACCGGCGGGGCGCTTAAGATCGACGGGCAAGATGTGCGCGATGTGACCTTGAACAGCCTGCACGCTGCCATTGGCGTGGTGCCGCAGGACACCGTTCTGTTCAATGACACGATCCGCTACAACATCGCTTATGGCCGCGACGGGGCCACGCAAGACGATGTAGAAGCCGCCGCCAAGGCCGCACAAATCCACGATTTCATCGTCACTTTGCCCGAAGGCTACGACACCAAGGTGGGTGAACGCGGATTGAAACTGTCCGGTGGCGAGAAGCAGCGGGTGGGCATCGCGCGAACGTTGCTGAAGAACCCACCGATCCTACTGCTGGACGAGGCGACCTCGGCATTGGATACGGATACCGAAAAAGACATCAAAGAGGCGCTGGCCCGAGCAGGCGAAGGGCGTACGGTGATCACGATTGCGCACCGCCTCAGCACCATTGCCGAAGCAGATCGGATCGTCGTCCTTGAGGCTGGCGAGATCATAGAACAAGGTACGCATGATGCCCTGTTGCAGCATGAAGGTCGCTATGCGCGACTTTGGAGCCGTCAGCAATCCGAAGACAACGCCGCCTGAACCGGACGCGCCTTTGACCATTTATTGAGCGATTGTGATCTCGTGCGATTTCGTCAAGTTTTGGATCAGGGATAAAGAAATTTCGAACTACTATTTCAATGTTTCAGGGATGGAGTGTCCGAAGATGAAGCTCATGAAACTACGCGCGCTTGCGGTTGCTGCATTCACAGCCAGTTTTTCGATTGCTGCGCAGGCTGGGGCAGACCCGATTGAGGGCGTCTGGAAAACCCAGCCGGATCGCAAGAACCTGACCTCGCATATTCAGATCTCCGAGTGTGGTGGGAAATTCTGCGGCAAGATCCTGTCTGCCTATGACAGTTCCGGCAAAGAGGTGACAACTCCCAATATCGGAAAAAAGTTGTTTTGGGATGTCGCCAGCAAAGGCGATGGCAAATATGGCGGTGGTGATTTCTGGGTTCCATTGATTGACGTCGATGTAGACCCGCAGATGACCTTGTCTGGAAACACCCTGACCGTGCGCGGATGTGAGCATGTCGTGTGTGGGCACCAGACGTGGACTCGACTGTCCAAGTGAGGTGCCGACAGATCGTTGGGTTGTTGGTTGAGGGTCTATCTTTCAAGCTACATGCCTGATCATTGTTAGCAGGTGTTTGATGAGGCGCGCCAGACCGTTAAGACCCTGAATACCAACTATATGTGTTGGAAGTTAAATCAGGGAAAAACCTAATGAAGAAGTTCTTTGCTGCGCCAATTCTTGTGGCGTTGCTTTTCGCCTCTGCCGCTTCGGCCGAAGATCTGGAGTTCCTGCTGGTCAACGAAACCAGTTCGGATTTGGTCGAATTTAACGTCTCTTCCGCGTCATCGGATGAGTGGGAAGAAAACCTGTTGAGCGGCGGGTATCTGGCTCCGGAATACGAAGTTGGGGTGCTGATCGCAGACGGGCTGGAAACCTGCGTCTATGACATTCGCGGTGTTTTTGATGACGGTTCCTCGGTCGAGGATTACGATCTGGACCTGTGCGAGCTGGGTGAATTCGTATTCGCAGAGTGATCAGCTTTCCCAAAGTAAAATGGCGAACCCAAGGGTTCGCCATCATTTTATTCCGCAGCTTTAAGCGGGGCCCCAGGTGGACGGTCGGAAGACGGCGAAGCCTTGTCTGTAGGGTCTGTGGGGGGCGCATCGTCTTCCCATAGAACCTCGGTCGCCTGTGCCTGACGCGCAGCCTTGCCGATGGCCATGTCCTGCGCGACCTGGCTGGATCGGCCAGCCGTGGCGCGGGCCAGAACCTTGCCCAGCCACACCGCATAGGTCGACACCCAAACTCGCAGCGCCAGAAGCGACGGGGTTACGATCAGTGTCAGGACCGTCGCGATACCCAAACCGAACACCACGGCTGTGGCCAACTGTTTCCACCACAGCGCCGTGGGGCTGTCGATCGAATAACCACCGTTGATGAAATCCAGAGACAGGCCGAACATCATCGGGGTCAGACCGGCCATCGTCGTCAGCGTGGTCAGCAGAACCGGGCGGATACGTGCCTCGGCTGTGCGCACGATGGCCTCGATCCGGGGCATATAGCGGCTGTACTCCTGATAGGTGTCGATCAGAACGATGTTGTTGTTCACCACGATCCCTGCCAGCGCCACGATGCCCGTTCCGGTCATGATGATCGAGAAGGGCTGTTGCATGATCATCATCCCGATCAGAACGCCGGTGGTGGACAGGATCACCGCCAGTAGCACCAACACCGAGTTGTAGAACGAGTTGAACTGCGCCAGCAGAATCACGAACATCAGCCCCAACGCACCCATGAAGGCGTTCATCAGGAAGGCACCCGATTCCTCCTGATCCTCCTGATCGCCCGTCCACTCCCAGCTGATGGCGCTCGAAAACGGGTTCGTGTTCAGCCATTCCGTCAGTACTGCAATCCGTTCGTTCGGGTTGATCAGGGTGAACCGCGCATTCCCGTCTTCGATCTCGGCTCGCAGGTCATCGACGGAGTTACCATCGGTCAACTGGACAAGTTCATATACTGCCCCGTCCGGCGACGTGATGCTGGTTCCAGTTGGGTCAGCGCCCGCTTCAACAGCACGCACAATGGCCAGGCGTTGTTCAGCCCCGTCCGGGCCATCGACAACCACTTTGGACAAGCCCAGTTCGACGTCTGCTTTGACGTCATAGTACCGCTGCTGGTCGATCCGGTTGATCTCGGCCAGTTTGGCAACCGGTTTACGGGTCACGAAGTTAGAAAGAGGCACCAATCCATCGGGCGTACGAACCTTGAGCGAATCCAGGGTCGACAGCACCCTGTCATGTTCGGGTAGGCGAACGCGGATTTCGACCTCTTCGTCGGTACTTTCGGGGCGCATCTCACCTAGCAGGATGCCGCGTGTCACCAGCTGCACCATCGCGCCGACCGTGGCCACATCGGCGCCGAAACGGCCCGCCTTTGCAACGTCCACATCGATTTGCCAATCGATGCCGGGCAGAGGCATGGTATCTTCGATCTTGATCAGGCCGGGGGTTTCGTCAAACACGGCGCGTGCGGTTTGCGTTGCCGCGTCCAACTCCTCCCAACTGTCACCCTTGATGCGCAGGTGAACGGGCTTGCCCGAGGCTGGCCCCTGTTCAAGCGGCAGGATCTCAACGATAAAGCCGGGCAGGAGCGCAAGTTCAGCATTCAACTGATCCAGAACGGTGTTTCCGTCATACTCCGGGTCGATGATTTCCCGATCGAACAGCCCGAAGAAAGCAGGTTCGGTAACTTTCGGCCGGTCTTCCCAAGGAGTGATTTCAAACTGCACACGGCCTATGGTATCGGCCGGAGCCTGCGCGCCACCGTCGTTCTGATCAAGGCCGCCTTCACCGGCGAAAGCGAACATGTTGGTCACTGCAGGGTGGGCACCGATCACCGCTTCGGCGGCCAAAACCATTGCGTCTTTTTCCTCTAGCGACAGGTTGCCTCGTGCACGGACATATGCGGTGGCCTGTTCGGGCTCGGTTTCGACAAAGAACTCGACACCGCGGTTGTTGCTCATGTAGGCGCCCATGACCGACACAACAGCGCCGGCGACGACAAGAATGGAAACGACTGGCATGATCGGGTTGCCGACCAGGAACTTGACGACACGGCCAAACAGGCTGTGTTCACTCGCAGTGTGAACGCGTTCTTCCTTGTGGCGCTCGATCTTGGCCGCGCTTAGCGTCACCGACCCGGCGAAACCGCCAAAGATAAACAGCAGGGCACCCGCGAGCACACCTCCGGGCAGCAGGTACGAGGGATTCAGCATCTGCATCGCCCCGAGGAAGATCATATACAGCGACGGCGGCACCAGAATCGCGCGTACCCACCACGGAGCAACACCACGCAGCCAGTTCGAGGTACGGTCAAACGTCCGGCTCATGCGCCCGGACACACCGCCGACTACAGGCAGGTAGATCAGTGCCACGATCAGCGACGAAGACAGCACAAAGATCAGCGTGATCGGCAGCATCTTCATGAACTCGCCGGGCACGCCGGGCCAGAACAGCATCGGTAGGAAGGCACACAGCGTCGTCGCAGTCGAGGACACGATGGGCCAGAACATCCGCTGTGCCGCCTCGACATAGGCGTGCATCGGCCCGATGCCTTCTCTGATGCGCTTGTCGGCGTATTCCACCACAACAATCGCTCCGTCGACCAGCATCCCCACGGCCAGGATCAGCCCGAACATCACCATGTTCGAGATGCTGACGCCCATGACGGCCAGAAAGGCAAAACTCAGCAGGAACGAGGTCGGGATTGCAAAACCTACCAGCAGCGCGGCGCGGGTCCCCAGCGATGCCAGAACCACAATCATCACCAGCGCGATGGCGGTCAGAACCGACCCCTCAAGCTGTCGCACCATCGAGTCGACGATGCGGCTCTGATCGTTCGAGGTGCCTACATCCACAGCGGCACGCAATTCGGCGGGCCATTTTTCCTGCGCTGCGGCCAGCGTCGTTTTGACGTCTGCCACCGTGTCGATCAGGTTGAAACCCTTGCGCTTGACCACCTGCAACGCGACCGTTGATTCTGTGTCAAAACGGGCGGTGCCTTCGCGATCCTCGAAGGTGTAGTTGATCTGGGCCAGCTCGCCCATGGTTACGACGCGATCGCCGTTGACCTTGACGGGTAGGCTATAAACGTCCTCGGCAGTTTTGAACGACGAAGGGATCTTGACCGAGAAAGAACCTTGCGCGGTATCAATCTCACCCGCAGCAATCAGTTGGTTGTTGTTCTGCACCACACTGATCAACTCGTCCGCCGAGACGTTGTAAGCCTCAAGGCGCAAGGGGTCGATAATCACCTCAAGCATCTCGTCACGATTGCCAGCGATCCCGGCCTCAAGCACCGAATCCAATGCCTCAAGCTCATCCTGCAAGTCCTTGGCAATACGGGCCATCGTCCGTTCAGGCACCGCACCGGTAAGGTTGACGATGACAATGGGGAACTCGGAAAGGTTTACTTCGTTCAGAGAATACTGTTCGGCCCCTTCCGGGAATTCAGCTTGGGCGCTGTTCATCGCGTCACGGACATCCGCCATGATCGATGTCTTGTCCCAGCCGAAATCAAACTCCATCAGGATACCGGCATAGCCTTCGGCGGCTGTACCGGTCATTTCTTTGAGGCCGTCCAGATCTGCCAGTTCGGTTTCCATCGGTTTGACAAGCAGATTTTCCGAATCCTCGGCGGAAATACCGGGGAACTGGACCGAAACGAACAGAACCGGCACCTCGATATCCGGTTCACCTTCTTTGGGCAGGCCAACATAAGCGAACCCGCCGACAATCAGTGAGATCGCGATGAAGGCCAGAACCATGCGGGCCCGTTCAGCGGCCCAAGCGACGACGCCGGTCATTGTTCAACTTCCCGATAAGTGGGCTCGACAGTGACGCCCTGCGTCACAAATTCCTGCCCAACGACGATGATATCGGCCGTTTCGGGCAAACCGTCCACCCAAACACCTTCTGCGGTGTCACGCAGCAGATGGATCGGCATGAAACCGACAATATTCTCGGCACCAACAGTACGGACGCCGACCTGACCTTCGTTGTTCAGGGTCAACGCAGATTGCGGCAGCAGATGCGCTTTGGCACCTTCGGCAGAGATACGAATGTCGGCGGTTTGACCGTCGCGGATTGCCAGATCCGGGTTCGGGACTGTGATCTCGACCTCGAAGGTGCGAGTGGTCTCGTCTGCCGATCGGCTGAGGAACGTCACGCGACCAGAAACCTGCAGCCCGGTCACTAGTTGTGCAGATGCTTCTGAGCCTACAATAATCTTGTTAACGTCGGTCTCTGGAACGAAGCCGACCAACTTGATCGGATCAAGCTGGATGACCGTTGCACACAAAGAGCCGGGCTGCATCAAGCTGCCCAGTTCCGCAGTATCGCTTTCCAACAGCCCCTTGAACGGCGCTTCGATGGTCTGGCGGTCGATCTCGCGCTGGGCGGCTTTTACCTCTGCGGTTGCAGCCTCGATACCGGCGCGAGTGGCTTCCAGCCCGGCTTCGGCGGTTTTCACGCCTGCCTCGGCGGACCGCATCGCGGCCTCGCTCGAGATTCTGCGGGTTTCCGAGCCAAATCCGGTTTCCGACAGTTTACGCGCTGCGGTCAGATTGATTTCAGCCTCTGCAACAAGGGCGTGGGCCTCATCCAGACGAGCTTCTGCCTCGGGCACACGGCTTTCAGCCTCCAGCTTGGCGGCCATGGCCTCGGCCAGGCTGGCAGGGCGGGTGCCAGGGTCCAGTTCGCACAGCAGATCGCCCTTTTCGACAAAAGCGCCTTTGCGTTTGGGTTCGGAAATCACTGTCGAAGTGGTCTCGGCCAGAACCTCGACCTGACGATTGGCTTTGGTTTGACCGCGAAGCGACACGGCGCTGTCAATTTCCTGTGCAGTTGACCTTACGGCAACCACGCGAATTGCGTCCTGCGCGAGCTGCGTATTGCTATCCGAATCCGCTGCAGAGGCCGCTTCCGCCTCGGTGTCACCCCGCCCGGCGAATGCAAATAATGAGTCTCGTTCAAAGACCAAAAAGTAAAGTGCGGCGACCACAAGAAACGCATTTACGAATGAAATCAAACGCATACAGAACTTCTCCTAGAATTCTTCGCCGATTGTCCTTCGGCGTGCATGTCTCAAAATGGGGTCGGACAGGCACCTTTTCCACACTGAACTGAATAGTTTGGTTTGCTTTTTTCCGCAAGTGTGGCGTAGCCCTGCGAAAATGTGCAAAATCGGACCCTTGGCTTAACAATGGCGCCGGGGTATGACATGGCGCCATACAACAGGATACAGCCCGGGGAGCAGGGATGAGCGACACCGACAGTTTTATTGATGAGGTGACCGAAGAGGTCCGCCGCGATCGCCTGTTCCTGCTTCTGCGCCGTTGGGGGTGGATTGGTGTACTGGCCGTGGTTCTGATTGTTGGCGGCGCCGCATTCAACGAATTCCGCAAGGCGCGGGCGACCAGTCAGGCCGAGAATCTGGGTGACGCGATTCTGGGCGCGCTGGCGCAGAATGACTCGGCAGAACGTGCGGCTGATCTTGCCAGTGTCGATGCGGCTACGCCTGGTGGCGACGCTGTTTTGAACATGCTGCTGTCATCCTCGCAGATCGAGGCCGGATCGCGGCAGGAGGCTGTCGATAGCCTCAACGCCATCGCTGTTCAAGGTGAACTGCCGGAAATCTATCGCGCCATAGCAACCTTCAAGGCGTTGCTCTTGCAGACCGAGTCCCTTCCGGCCGCGGATCGTCGCCAGCAGTTTGAAGCCCTGGCAGCGCCGGGTGCCCCGTTGCGATTGCTGGCCGAGGAGCAACTGGCGCTGATCGATGTGTCCGAGGGAAATGTAGACGCGGCAATCGAGCGGTTGCAGGCGATACGCCAAGACGCCGAGATCGGCGTTGACCTTCAGCAGCGTGCAGCACAATTGATTGTGGCCCTGGGTGGCGAACCGGAACCATTGGTAGCCCAGCAGGGCTGATCCGGCGGCGGAAACATTGACAGGCGAGTTCGGAGTATCATGGTGACAAGTCTTTTTCCCCGCATTGGATTGTCGGTCGCGGCAATATCTTTGACTGTGCTGGCCGCCTGTGAAGAGCCCGAAGTCATCCTGCCCGGCGCGCGTGAAGATATCCGTCCTGCGGCCGATACGGAAACCTTGGAAACGCAGGGTTCGAAGCCAATCAGCCTGCCGGCACAAAAAGCAAACGCCAGCTGGTCGCAAAGTGCGGGTACCCCGGCATTCCGAACAGCCAACGCGTCGTTGCGCACAACGCCGCAACGTATCTGGTCAACATCCATTGGCAGCGGGGATTCCCGTAAACAACGTATTACCGCCGAACCGGTTGTTGCCGGAGGTCTGATTTATACGCTGGATTCCGGGGCCACGGTTTCGGCAGTGACGCCACAAGGGCAAGTCGCCTGGAGCACAAACCTAATTCCGGCAAGCGATGGAGACTCGGACGCAACAGGCGGCGGGATGGCCTATGCGGATGGCGTTCTCTACGTATCTTCGGGATTTGGACGTCTGACCGCCCTGGATGGGAAAACGGGCGGCATCAAATGGCAGAAACGTTTGAATGCGACCGGCAGTGGTGCGCCGCTGGTAAAAGACGGTTTGCTGTACCTAGTTGCTGGGGACGAAACGGGTTGGGCCGTTGACGCTAGGGATGGCCGCATCGCCTGGCAGATTCCAGGCACGCCGAGCGTGGGTAATGTTCTGGGCGCTCCGGCACCGGTGATCGCGTCGGATTTGGCGGTCTTTGCGTTTGGTTCCGGCGATATTGCGGCGACCTTCCGTCGGGGTGGTATTCGGCGGTGGAACGCGTCGGTTGCTGGCGGGCGCCGAGGGCGTGCGGCGGCGCAGATCGTTGATGTGACCGGCGGGCCTATGGTTGTGGGTGACAGAATTTACATCGGTAACCATTCGGGCCGCACGGTGGCATTCGACGCCGGTTCGGGTGAACGTATCTGGACCGCTGACGAGGGTGCTGTTGATACGGTCTGGCCAGCGGGCAACAGTATCTTCCTGATTAGCGACCGTAGCCAGCTGGTGCGGCTGAACACTGCGGATGGATCCATCGTCTGGGCGCAGGACCTGCCGGGCTTTGTAAAAGACAAACCGAACCGCCGGGGGCCGATCTTTGCGCATTATGGCCCGATCCTTGCCGGTGGTCGGATCGTGATCGCCTCGAATGACGGTTACCTGCGGTTCTTCAACCCCGTCAACGGCGCGTTGGTTCATCAGGTTGAAGTGCCCGGCGGAGCCACAACAGCTCCGGTCGTTGCCGGACAGACCTTGTATGTCGTGTCGGCCAAAGGTGATCTACACGCTTTCCGTTGACGACAAGATGCGCTAAAGGGCGCGTCTGAGTCTTGAAAGTTGAGTATCATGTCGCTGACCCTCGCCATCGTGGGGCGCCCGAATGTGGGCAAGTCCACTCTGTTCAATCGCCTTGTGGGTAAACGTCTGGCCTTGGTCGACGACCAGCCCGGCGTGACGCGTGACCTGCGTGAGGGCGAAGGGCGTCTGGGGGATCTGCGCTTTACCGTGATCGACACGGCGGGTCTGGAGGATGCAACCGATGACAGCCTTCAGGGCCGCATGCGTCGATTGACTGAGCGCGCGGTGGATATGGCCGACGTTTGCCTGTTCATGATCGACGCACGTGTGGGATTGACCCCCACCGATGAGATGTTCGCTGAAATCCTGCGTAAGCGTTCCAAACACGTGATCCTTGCCGCCAACAAGGCCGAAGGTAGCGCGGCCGACGCAGGGGTGCTTGAAGCCTACAATCTGGGTCTGGGTGAGCCGGTTCGATTGTCTGGCGAACATGGCGAGGGGATGACCGACCTTTACGCTCAGCTTATGCCACTGGCCGATGCCGCCGAGGAACAGGCTGTAGACGACGCCCCGGCGACGGACATCGAGCTGGATGAGGATGGTGAAGGCGAAACCCCATTGATTACGGCCGCAAAGCCATTGCAGGTGGCTGTAGTGGGGCGTCCGAATGCGGGCAAGTCCACTCTGATCAACAAGATCATCGGCGAAGACCGATTGTTGACTGGTCCCGAAGCCGGGATCACCCGTGACGCGATCAGTCTGCGGATCGACTGGGCAGACCCGGACGGGGACAGCACACCTATGCGCATCTTTGACACGGCTGGTATGCGCAAAAAGGCCAAAGTGCAGGAAAAGCTCGAGAAGCTTTCGGTTTCGGACGGGTTGCGTGCTGTGAAATTCGCCGAAGTCGTGGTGGTTCTGCTGGATGCGGCCATCCCCTTTGAGCAACAGGATCTTCGCATCGCGGATCTGGCCGAGCGCGAAGGTCGCGCCGTCGTCGTTGCCATCAACAAATGGGATGTGGAAGAGAACAAGCAGGAAAAGCTGCGCGATTTGAAGGAATCGTTCGAACGGTTGCTGCCGCAATTGCGCGGAGCGCCGTTGATTACGGTTTCGGCAAAGACGGGCCGGGGTCTGGAGCGTCTGCGCGCGGCCATTCTGCGCGCCCATGATGTCTGGAACCGCCGTGTGCCTACGGCCGCATTGAACCGCTGGCTTACCGCAATGCTGGAACAGCACCCGCCGCCAGCCCCACAGGGTCGCCGGATCAAACTACGCTATATGACTCAGGCCAAGACCCGCCCGCCAGGTTTTGTGGTCATGTGCTCGCACCCGGACAAGATGCCTGCCAGCTATACCAGGTACCTCGTCAATGGCTTGCGCGAAGATTTTGACATGCCAGGTACGCCAATCCGTCTGACATTGCGTGGGCAGGGTGATAAGAACCCGTACAAAGGCCGGCGTAAGAAAAACGCAGGCGCACTAGCAAAACATCTCAAGGGCAGGGCGTAACTGCGCCAATTCGCTGCATTTTCAGTACGGGGGCGTGACACGCCCCTGACTGCGCGTTAGCATTCAGCGGCGTGCATTTGTTTTTGCGTGCGCTGCTTGAATACGAGTAGAACGCATTTAGTTTCGCATTGGTATTATCTGCGCCAAACGTGGGGACAGGCTGAATGAATTTGCGGGAATACACACGGCAATATGCGGTGCAGGATAACCGGCTGGCTGCGCTCAGCTATTTTGGAACATTTGCTGTCTACTTTGCGTCACTGGCGCTGGCGATCACTTATGTCGACCGCTGGTATGTCATGATCCCCTCCGGGATTGTTTTCGCGTTCTCTGCTGTGCGTCTCTATGTGCTTCAGCACGATTGCGGCCATCACTCTCTATTTGAAAACAGAGAGCAGAACGAATGGGCCGGGCATGGGTTGTCGCCGTTTACCTTCGCGCCCTTCGAGGTGATGAAGCAGAACCACAATCTGCACCATGCAGGGATCGGCAATCTGGAACATCGCGAAACCGGTGAAATTCACACCATGACCCTGCGCGAATGGAATGCGGCAAATTGGAAAACGCGTTTGTTTTACCGTCTTTACCGGAATCCGTTGATTCTGGTGCCCGTAGGGGCCTTGTTCACTTATTTTATTCGATACCGCTGGCCAAAGAACACAGTCCGGTTCGGTGTGATGGGGGTTGTGTTGCACAATCTCTCGATCATTGTGTTTCTGGGCCTTCTATACATGATTGCCGGAGTCACGGGCATTCTGGTCTGGCTGGTTTTTTCCCTGCTGGGCGGGATGTTGGGAGTGTTCCTCGTTTACCTGCAGCATAATTTCGAGGACACTTACTGGGACCGTCGCCCAGATTTGGATCCGCAACTGGCTGCGCTTCAGGGCTCGTCCGCCCTGGACTTCGGGTGGTGGTTCGACAATGCGGTGGCCTGTATTACGCTGCATGACATTCATCACTTTAACGCGCGCATTCCGTCGTACCGGTTGCGTGCATGCCATTACAACTTGCCGCCTGAATTCACACCGCGTCGGATCAAATTCCCCGAGGCCGTCGCGGCACTGAATCTGAAACTTTGGGATGAGGACGCCAAGCGCCTCGTGCCGTTTCCCAAAAATGGCGCAACGGGCACTCTGGCCCACTCCGGTTAAGTCCAAAGGACGGTTTTATCGATACCGCGTCTTGCAGGCGTTTATTTTCGGCGCATATGCAAATTGTCAGGGAGAGAAGGAAAGGACGTATTATGACCAAAGTGACTGATGTTAAAGGGGTAGGTGAGACGCTGGCGCAGGCGTTGACCACCAAAGGGTTCAAGACCGCAGAGGCTATCGCCAAGGCAGACCCTGCGGACTTGGTCACAGTCCCCCGAATTGGTCCAGCCCGCGCGTCATTGCTGATTTCAGCGGCAAAGGAAGCCGTGGCTTCCAAGCCTGCCGCCAGGGCAAAAACGGTCAGGAAAGCCGCAGCCGCGAAACCGGCACCAGCCCGAAAAACCGTAAAACGTCCTGTGGCCAAAAAAACGAAGGCGGCCGCAGCTGCGGAAAAACGAGCCGAACAGGCGGCACGCAAAGCCGAACAAGAAAAAGCTGCTGAAGAAGCGGCCGAGGCCAAGGCTCGTAAGAAAGCCAAAGCCAAGGCAAAAGCTGAAAAAGCAGCCAAAAAACTTCAGGAGATGGAAGCTGCTTTTTCCAAAGCCAAAGACAAAGTGAAGGCCAAGGGCAAAAAGGACAAAAAGTCCAAAAAGGACGACAAGAAAAAAGCCGATAAGAAAAAAGGCGGCAAAAAGAAAGACGTCAAAAAGAGTGACAAAAAGAAGAAGGCGAAGAAGTAACCCTTCTTCGCCTTATGGTCATTTGGGATGCCGGGGCCTCAGTCACGTCGGTTTTTTATGCCAATGACCCATCCAGCTGCAACGTCAGCTTACCACCCAGGTAAGGGGCTAGAACCTCGGGCAACGTTACGGTTCCGTCCGCGTTCTGTCCGTTTTCCAACACTGCGATCAGGCAGCGCCCCACAGCCAGACCTGACCCGTTCAGGGTATGGACGTATTCCGGTTTCCCTCCGCTTTCCGGACGGAACCGCGCGTTCATACGGCGGGCCTGGAAATCACCACAGGTCGAAACCGAGCTGATTTCGCGATAGGTGTCCTGACCCGGCAGCCAGGCTTCAATGTCGTACGTCCGGCGCGCGCCGAACCCCATATCACCGGTGCACAGGATCACGGTGCGATAGGGAATACCCAGAGCTTCCAGAATGCCCTCGGCGCAGCTCAGCATGCGCTTCTGTTCTTCATCCGATTTATCGGGATGCGTGACAGAAACCATTTCGACCTTTTCGAACTGGTGTTGGCGCAGCATGCCGCGCGTGTCCTTGCCGGCCGATCCGGCCTCAGACCGGAAGCACAGCGAATGCGCGGTATAACGGCGGGGCAGGTAGCTTTCTTCAATCAGGGAGTCGTTGACGATATTGGTCAGCGAAACCTCGGACGTTGGGATCAGCCACCAGCCTTCGCGGGTCTGATAGCTGTCTTCACCGAATTTCGGCAACTGGCCGGTGCCCTGCATCATCTCAGACAGAACCAGAACTGGGCCGTTCACTTCAGTTAGCCCGTTCTCGTTGATATGCGTGTCCAACATGAACTGCGCCAAAGCCCGGTGGATACGGGCAACGCCACCGGACAGCAGCACAAAGCGCGAGCCGGACAGTTTGGCCGCTGTTTCGAAATCCATGCCGTTCTGAACGGCTTGGATTTCAAAATGCTCCTTGGGTGTAAAATCCAGCGTACGCGGAGTACCCCAGCGATTGATCTCGACATTGTCGTTCTCATCGGCGCCCTCGGGCACGTCTTCGGCCGGCAAGTTGGCGATGCGGATCAACTGATCCGATAGCAATGCATCCAGATCCTTGGCCTCGTTCTGCATCCGGGCAATCTCGGCCTTTTTGTCGGCCATCAACGTACGCAAACGCTGGAATTCGTCCTCATCCCCACGCGCCTTGGCGGCACCGACCTCTTTGCTGGCCTTGTTCTGCTCGGCCTGAGCGGTTTCGGCGGCCAGAATCTTGGCGCGGCGGGTTTCGTCCAGCCTCAGCAAATCTGACGACACCGGCGCGTCCCCACGGCGCGCAAGGGCGGCGTCGAAGGCGGCTGGGTTTTCGCGAATGGCGCGGATGTCGTGCATGGTTCAGATCCTTAATGCGTGAATCACTAAAGCCGCTTATGCACCATCTGAATGGCAGGGTGTAGCGCCGCGATGGAAAAAGCGTCTACTTGTCCGCGTCTTCCGCTGATTCATGCGCCAAATGGCCGTCCCAATCCCCAGCCGGGATCTTTGGTTCGGGCGGATCGGCCATGTAAGACGGCGTCATGATCTGTACGTTGTTCTCGTTAAATACGGCTACGATGTTGCGATGCAGGTCGGACCGGATTTTGGGGATGATGCTGCCACGGGTGGTATAGCCGTTGATTTGGTAGTTGATCGCGTAATCCGCCAATGCGGTCCACAGAACAAAGGGTTCAGGCTTGGCCTTAATCCCCTTGGTGCGGTTGGCTGCTTCGATCAGCATCGCCTCGACCTTTTCGGGTGGTTCTTCGTAGCCGATCCCAACTGTTGTGTGCAGCAACAGCCCGCTTCCGTCTGTTTTCTTTGAAAAATTAACCACATCCGAGTTCATCAACTGGGCATTGGGGATCGAGATCAACTCGTTCTTGATGGACTTCAGATGCGTTTCCATCAGCTTAATCTGTACCACATCCCCGATATGATCGCCGATCTGGATGCGATCTCCGATCGAAGTCGAGCGCCGGTAGATTACGAACAACCCTGCCAGCATGTTGGATACAACCGAATTGGCCCCGAGTGACAGCATGGCCCCGACCAGGATGGTCAGCCCCTGAAACGCCGCTGAATCTGACCCGGGAATATAGGGCACTGCAAAGACCAAAGCGATCAGGATGACGACCACCCGGGCAATGTTGAAAGTTGGGCTGACCCAGTGTTTCTCGAAATCGCCCATATCGAACGAGCCTGCCTCGACCGCGTCAAAGAACACGCGCATGCCCTTGATGACGTACATCGTGACCCACGTGATCAGACCCAGCATGATCATGTTTGGAATATAGCTGAGGATACCTTTGAAAATCAGCAGGACCGGCTCGGTCAGATAGGTTAGCAACAGTTGCGCTAAATACCGCGTCTCGGCAAAGGCGAGCAGGACGAACGAGAGGTAGTAGTAAAAGCCCAGAAAGAAAATGATCAGAAGGGCAAAATTCAGTCCATATCGCACAAGCGCGGCTATCGCTTCGGCCTGAACGCTTTTTGCTGTGGCGGTTTCCACATCCTTCAGGTGGCGTTTCACCAATTTAAGCGTGCGCCGCCTGATCCTGCGATGAAGCCACAATATCAATACGACAAAGGCGGCAAACCCCAATGTCCAACCTGCGGCTTCGATGGCACCTGAGACACGGGCTTGTTCGGTTCGGTTGGCGCGATAAGAAAGAATGGCCTCTTTGATGGCATCCCCGTGCAGCAAGCTGAGAACGTCCAGCTCCATCTGATCCAATTCGGCATCGGCAACGGTGACGATCGACACTATCACATCGTCGGCCCGGATGCGTATGCCCAGCTCGGTCTCTTCAAAGGTGATGTCAACGCTTGGGTCTTCGGATGACTCGGCGACTTCTATTATGCTGTTTTGTACCCTTTCAGCCCGCTCTGGTGCAGGCAGGGCACTGGACCCGCGCAGGAAGAACAGCATTTCGCCATCCACGATGACCGGTGCCTTGAAGCTGCCCGTTTCATCTGTCTCGGTCTCAGCAATATCGACAGGCGCATCCTGCGCCCCGGCGGGCGTGGTTAGGCACGCCGTCAATACTACAACCGACAGCAAAAGCATCAACGATTGGAAAGGTTTGTATAGGATCGACATCATTCCTCCTGATGAACGACTATAGCCAAGATAAGGCGTCTTCCTAGGACATATCTGCAACGCTTTTCCTGATCTTGCGACAACGCGAAGGGGTTCAGGTGGGTTACAGCGCCGCCATCGCTTGCAAACGCGCATCTCAGGGCATAGGTTCCCGCCAAATTTGCGGAACGGTGCCGCAACATCAACACAAAGGAATATCCCATGGAAGGTGGCGCAATCGCCCAGTTTCTCCCGCTGATCCTGATCTTTGCGATCATGTATTTTCTGCTGATCCGTCCGCAGCAGAAGAAGATGAAGCAACATCAAGCCATGGTCGAGGCGGTGCGCCGGGGCGATCAGGTCGTCACCCAAGGTGGTCTGATTGGCAAAGTATCCAAGGTCAAGGAAGGCGATAACGAGATCGAGGTCGAGATTGCCGAAGGCGTGAAAGTGCGTGTGGTCAAATCGACCATTGCGCAGGTTCTGAACAAGACCGAACCTGCGAACTAACTTCGCCTTACAATCCCTTGAAAAGGCAGGGTAATGCTGCACATTAATACCTGGAAGCGGGTTCTGATCTGGTCGGTCTGTGTGATCGGCCTGCTCATGGCCCTGCCGAATGCGTTTTATACGCGCGTTGAACAATCCAACGATGCCAAAGCGGCGATTGAGCTTGGCATTGATACACCTGAAATGCAGGCCGAAGCGGCGCAGTGGCCCAATTGGCTGCCGTCTTCGCTGGTGAATCTGGGCCTCGACCTACGGGGCGGTGCGCATCTGTTGGCCGAAGTGAAAGTCGAAGATGTTTACGAATCCCGGATGGAGGCGATGTGGCCCGAAGTCCGCGACGCACTTCGGGATGAACGCGCAACTGTTGGCACGATCCGCAAACAAGAGTCAGCCCCCGATGAGATTCGCGTTCGTATCAGCCAGCCCGAAGGCATGCCCCGCGCGCTGGAGGTTGTGCGCGGCCTGGCCCGTCAGGTGCAGACCCTGACCGGGGTTGGCGCAACAGATATCGAGGCTCGTGCCGAAGGTGACACGGTTGTTGTGCAACTGTCCGAGGCAGAGAAACTTGCATCCGACGACCGCACGGTGCGACAGGCGCTGGAGATCATTCGCCGCCGGATCGACGAGGTCGGCACCCGTGAGCCCACCATCCAACGCCAAGGCGCGGATCGTATCTTGATCCAAGTGCCGGGAATCGGCAGCGCAGGTGAATTGAAAGACATCATCGGGACAACGGCACAGCTGACCTTCAATTCCGTCACTGGCGGGCAGACGACAAACCCTGACGCGTCGGTTCGCCCAGGTGAAAAACTCGTTCCAGCGCTGGATCAGGATGGTGTTTATTACACGATTGCAGCCGCCCCCGTTGTCACCGGTGAGGAACTGGTCGACGCGCAACCTTCGTTCGACCAGAACGGCCGCCCGGCGGTGAGCTTCCGGTTCAACACCTCTGGCGCGCGCAAGTTCGGCGACTATACCCTGGAAAATATCGGTGCGCCCTTCGCCATTGTGCTAGATGACGAGGTGATCTCGGCCCCCGTGATCCAAAGCCATATTCCGGGCGGATCGGGCATTATCACCGGTAATTTCACAGTTGAGGAAAGCACCAATCTGGCCGTTCTGCTGCGTGCCGGTGCCTTGCCTGCGGGGATGGAGTTCCTCGAAGAACGCACCATCGGACCGGAACTGGGGCAGGACAGCATCGACGCGGGAAAGGTTGCGACCATCGTGGCCTTTGTTGCGGTTCTAACCTTCATGGCACTCAGCTACGGTCTGTTTGGCATTTTCGCCAATATCGCTTTGATCATCAACGTGGGGCTGATCTTTGGCCTGCTTTCGCTGATCGGGGCCACGCTGACTCTGCCGGGTATTGCGGGGATCGTTCTGACGGTCGGTATGGCGGTGGATGCCAATGTGCTGATTTTCGAGCGTATACGCGAAGAACTCAAGTCAGCCAGAGGCCCTGCGCGAGCAATCGAGTTGGGCTATGAAAAGGCACTGTCAGCCATTCTGGATGCAAACGTAACCACGTTCATCACCGCCGTCATCCTGTTTGCCATGGGCAGCGGACCGGTACGAGGTTTCGCAATCACGCTGGGCTTGGGTATTCTGACCTCGGTCTTCACGGCGATCTTCGTGACCCGCCTGATGATCGTGATGTGGTTCGAACGCCGCCGTCCAAAAATGATCGAGGTTTGACATGAGACTGAAACTCGTACCGCAAAACACCTCGTTCGATTTCTTCAGCCGCTGGAAAGTCTGGCTGGGTATATCGGCGCTGATGATGGTTGTGGCGTTCACATCCTTCATGCTGCAAGGACTGAATTTCGGCATCGACTTCCGTGGTGGCACGACGATCCGAACTGAAAGCGCGCAAGAGATTGACGTTGGGGCCTACCGTGACGCCATCGCTCCGCTGGAATTAGGTGATGTGACGATCACTGAAATTTTCGATCCGACCTTTGGTGAGGACCAAAACGTCGCAATGATCCGCATTCAGGCGCAAGAAGACGCCGAGTCGGTGTCGGCCTCGATTGTCACAGCTGTGGAAGAAGCGCTGAAGGTCGCAGCACCGGATATTGAATTCGTGTCGGTCGAATCCGTCGGCCCCAAGGTTTCGGGCGAATTGATCCAGACCGCCGTGATCGCTGTGGTTTTGGCGATCGGAGCAGTTCTGGTCTACATCTGGCTGCGCTTCGAATGGCAGTTCGCGCTGGGTGCTGTGGCTGCGCTGGTGCATGATGTGATCCTGACCATCGGCATCTTCTCGGAACTTCAGATCCGGTTTGATCTGGCCATCATCGCGGCACTTCTGACCATCGTGGGGTATTCGCTGAACGACACAGTGGTTGTGTTCGACCGGGTGCGTGAAAACCTGCGGAAGTACAAGAAGAAAGACCTGAAAGAGGTTCTGAATATCTCGATCAACGAGACGCTCAGTCGGACGGTGATGACCTCGGTTACCACGCTGCTGGCGCTGATCTCGCTTTATGTTCTGGGCGGGGACGTGATCCGCGGCTTTGTCTTTGCGATGATCTGGGGTGTGATCGTGGGGACCTATTCATCGGTCTTTGTGGCCTCGACCATTTTGTTGTGGCTGGGCGTGAAGCGGGATTGGTCCAAGCCGTCGAACACTGCAGGCAACCAGTTTGCAAACATCGACGCCTGAGATTTTCGGCCAGTCCCCAACAGGGCTGGCCGTTATTCTTTTTGCCGCATTCCTAGGTGGCATCGTGCGCGGGTTTTCCGGTTTCGGCACTGCACTGATTTTCATTCCCATCGCCACTCCCTTTCTTGGTCCGTTCGGAGCCATCATCGGCCTGACCATCATGGATCTCTTTGGCCCACTGCCGAACCTCCGCAGCGCGTGGCGTGCGGTGCATCGCAAAGACCTGCTGCGGTTATTGGTGGGGTGCGCGCTGCTGTTACCAGTTGGACTGTGGACGCTGACGCAGGTTGAGCCTGAGGTCTTCCGCTATGCGGTCAGCCTGTTGGCCTTTGGGATGCTGGCGGTGCTAATACTTGGAGTACGTTATCACGGGCATGTCGGGCGCGGCATGGTTGCTGGAATCGGCGCAGCGGCTGGGTTTCTGGGCGGCGTGGCGGGCTTGCCGGGTCCGGCAGTCATCCTGTTCTACATGTCCCGCGCGGTCCCGGTCGAGGTCATCCGTGCCACGATCCTATTGTTCCTTTTTGGTTTTGATTTCCTGATCCTTGGATTTCTGATGGGGATGGAGCGGATTACTTTGCCCACCGCCGCATTGGGCCTTTTGCTGGCCGTGCCCAACCTTTTGGGCAACTGGCTGGGCGGATGGTTGTTCCGCCCTGAGCGCGAGAAACTCTATCGCGCGGCGGCTTATCTGGCGATTGCGCTTGCGGCCTTGTCGGGCCTGCCGCTTTGGGGCTAGAACATGGGCATGCGCCTGAATGAGATCACCTACAACAACGCAGTTCCTATTGACGGCTATGGCCCGGGGTTTTTCCGCATCGGAGGGCAGGTTTACGAGGGGGCCGTGTTGACCAGCCCCTCTGGAACGACCGGGTGGGGCGGGTACGAGGATGCCGCACCGCTGCTGGCCCTATCGGATCACATCGACGTACTGTTCATCGGAACAGGCCCTGAGCTGGCGCATATCCCGTCCAAGCTGCGATCCACGTTGGAAGGGGCTGGGATCGGGGTGGAGATCATGAACTCTCCGTCGGCGTGCCGTACCTATAACGTGCTGCTGTCCGAAGGGCGGCGTGTTGCGCTGGCCTTATTGCCGGTCTGACTCAGCCGCAGGGCCTGCGGCAAATCTCACCTTTTGCGTCTGACAGCAATGAGATAAGCGGGTCCCATGACATTAACCGTGACCGATCTGGCCATCGCCCGAGGCGGCGTTCCCGTTCTTGAGGGGCTGAGCTTTGCTTTGCACCCCGGCAAAGCGCTGATTTTGCGTGGGCCCAATGGAATCGGCAAGACGACTCTGCTGCGGACACTGGCCGGGTTGCAGCCTCCTCTGGCCGGCCAGATTGAAGGGGCAGAGGACCAGATCGCGTATGCCTCGCACTCCGACGGGTTGAAGCCGACGCTGACCGTAGTCGAAAACCTGACCTTCTGGGCGTCAGTCTTTGGCACAAACGGTATTCAGCCCGCATTGGACGCATTTGCGCTGAACGAACTATCCGATCGTCATGCAGGTAACTTGTCGGCGGGGCAGAAACGTCGGCTGGGTCTGGCGCGGATGCTGGTGACTGGGCGGCCGATCTGGATGCTGGACGAGCCGACTGTGTCGCTGGACCGAAACGCGGTGCAGATGTTTGCCGATGCGGTACGCGCGCATCTGGGGCAGGGCGGCTCGGCCCTGATTGCCACCCATATCGACCTCGGACTGGACGGAGAGGTTCTGGATGTCGGCCCAAATAAGGCCAAACCCAAACCCATCGACGACTTCGACGGAGGTTTCCTGTGATCGCCCTTTTGCTGCGCGACCTTAAACTGGCCTTCCGTGCAGGCGGCGGATTTGGCCTTGGTTTGGCGTTTTTCCTGATCGTGACAGTTCTGGTGCCGTTTTCGGTTGGCCCGCAATCCTCGCTGCTGTCGACCATCGCGCCTGGTGTGCTGTGGCTGGGCGCGCTTTTGGCCTGCCTGCTGTCACTGGACCGCTTGCTGGCGCTGGACTGGGAGGACGGATCTCTGGACCTGCTCGCCACGGCGCCACTGCCGCTGGAGGCAGTTGTGTCGATCAAAGCGCTGGCGCACTGGCTGACGACAGGATTGCCGCTGGTACTGGCCGCACCCTTTCTGGGTGTCCTGCTGAACCTGCCTGTGCCGGGGTTCTCGTGGCTGGTCGTCTCGCTGCTGATCGGCACTCCGGCGATGAGCGTTATCGGCACGTTTGGCGCGGCCCTGACTGTTGGCCTCAAGCGCGGGGGGCTATTGCTATCGTTGCTGGTTCTGCCGCTATATGTGCCAACCTTGATTTTCGGGGCAGAAGTCGCGCGCCGTGGCGCCACCGGGATGGAGACACAGACCCCGCTGCTGATGCTGGCAGGCATCACCGCCGCCACCATTGCCCTGTTACCTTTCGCCAGCGCTGCCGTGTTGCGCATCAACCTTCGGTGACGCGGTCAAACTTTGACTGATGTCAATTGAGAACACACCCGACTCGGACTAGATAAGGCCCATGTCTATCGCAGCCAAAGCCAACGCCCTCTGGGAATACGCCAATCCGCGCAAGTTCCTTGCCACCAGTGAACGGGTGATGCCGTTTTTCTGGGTGTCGTCGCTCGCCTGTATTGTGGTCGGGCTGGTTTGGGGTTTTTTCTTCACACCGGATGATTACAAGCAGGGCTCGACCGTCAAGATCATCTACCTGCATGTTCCGGCCGCGCTGATGGCGATCAATTGCTGGCTGATGATGCTGGCGACCTCGCTGGTCTGGCTGGTGCGGAGGCACCACGTCAGCGCGTTGGCAGCCCGCGCCGCTGCTCCGGTTGGTATTGTAATGACGCTGATTGCGCTGATCACCGGCGCGATCTGGGGCCAGCCGATGTGGGGCACCTGGTGGGAGTGGGACCCGCGCCTGACCTCGTTCCTGATCCTGTTCCTGTTCTATCTGGGGTATGTTGCGCTATGGGAAGCGATTGAAGACCCCGACACTGCGGCCGATCTGACTTCGGTCCTGTGTTTGGTGGGATCAGTATTCGCACTCCTCAGCCGGTACGCGGTGAATTTCTGGAACCAGGGGCTGCATCAGGGCGCGTCGGTGATGCGCGCGGCTGCGGTGACAGGAACGGATACCGAAGAAAAAGTCAGCAACATTTATTTCTACCCACTGCTGCTGTGCATCATCGGGTTTGTGCTGCTGTTCATCGCGCTGGTTCTGTACCGCACCGGAACAGAAATCCGGGCGCGGCGGATCAAGGCGCTATTGGCGCGGGAAAGGGTTAGCGAATGATCCCTGATCTTGGAAAATACGCTGATACGGTCCTATGGTCCTACGCGGCCTCAATCGTGCTGTTGGCGCTGTTGGTCGTGTTCAGCATCGCGCGCGGTCGCAAGGTTCGGGCCGAGATGGAAAAGATCGAACAAAGGATGACGCGCAATGGCTAAGATCTCGCCCCTGATGATTGCGCCGCCCCTGATCTTCGGTGCGTTTGCCGTGTTGGCAGGGATAGGGATGTTCCGCGACGATCCCAACGCGCTGCCGTCTGCCCGCGAGGGGCAGCCTGCACCGCCAGTTGTCCTGACCGAATTCCCCGGCAAGACGATGTTCAGCGACGAGACATTGCGCGACGGAGAGGTCAAGCTGGTGAACTATTGGGCAAGTTGGTGCGCGCCTTGCCGTGCCGAACACCCCAATCTGGAAGCCCTGTCCGAGGAAGGTATCCCGGTTTACGGGATCAACTACAAAGACAAGCTTGCCAACGCGGATGCCTTTCTGACCGAACTGGGTGACCCCTATCGTGGTATCGGTCGGGATGAGCAGGGGCGCATGGGGTTGGACTGGGGCGTGTACGGAGTGCCGGAGACCTATGTGATCGACGGTGAGGGCACCATTATCCTACGTTTTGCAGGTCCGATCACCCAACGCGTGATCGAAAGTACGATCCGCCCGGCGTTGGAAAAAGCGGCAGGGAGCTGACCCAGCCGCCCGTGTTGATTAGTTTCCGCCCGACATTACGGAAATCTCGTTGGCGATAGCCGAACGCTTGCTGTTGGCGTCTTCGTTGATCATTCCCGGGATCAGGAATGCATCAACCAGCATCCAGATGCCCAGTGGAATAAGCAGCGCCAAGCCCACCACAAACGCAGCTGTGGCCCAGCCGACAATGAACATGATCAACATCGCAACGGCTGTGCCTGTGCGCCCCAGATAGAAACGATGCGCACCAAAGCCGCCAAGGAAAAGCCAAAGCAGATAAGCAACTGCGGTCGATTTCTTTTCATTGCTGAGGCGTTGTTCAACCAGCATCTGCTGTTCAGTAGAAAGTGTCATTTCACGTACCCTAAATAATTGTTTTTATCTAAAAAGTATTGCTCAGAACAAAAACAACGTAAAGTAGCAAACCCTGCTATTGACAGGGTTTGCCCAGAGTCGGCTGGCGAGTGGCTGATTTGCCTCAGTCAGACTTTGCCAAGTTGCGCAGAACGTACTGTAACACCCCGCCGTTTTCGATGTACTCGATCTCGGGCGCGGTATCGATCCGGCATTTCAGCGTAATGGTCTTTTTGGATCCGTCGCCAAAGGTGATGGTGCAGGGGACTTCTTGCAGCGGCTCAATCGTGTCCAAGCCGTGAATCGAGACTGTCTCATCTCCTGTAAGGCCAAGTGTTTTACGATTGTCACCGCCGGTGAACTCGAACGGAATGACCCCCATGCCAACCAGATTCGAGCGGTGGATGCGCTCAAAGCTTTCGGCAATCACGGCCTTGACCCCTAACAGCGCTGTGCCCTTGGCCGCCCAGTCGCGAGACGAGCCCGCGCCATATTGCTCACCACCAAAGACGACTAACGGCACACCCTCGGCCTGATAGGCCATCGACGCATCGTAGATTGAGGTCTGCTGACCATCCGGCCCCTTGGTGTAACCGCCTTCTACACCGTCCAGCATCTCGTTCTTGATGCGGATATTGGCAAAGGTGCCGCGCATCATGACCTCGTGGTTGCCCCGTCGCGACCCGTACGAGTTGAACTCGCGCGGCTGTACCTGACGTTCAATCAGGTACTTACCTGCAGGCGTGGTTGTCGCGAACGATCCCGCTGGCGAGATGTGATCAGTGGTGACCATATCGCCCAACACCGCTAACACTTTGGCGCCCTCGATATTCGAGATTGTGCCTGGCTGCGGGCCCATACCCTGAAAATAGGGCGGGTTCTGGATATAGGTCGAGGCGGGCGGCCAGTCATAGGTCTCGGCATCGGTGGTTTCGACCGCCTGCCATTTCTCGTCGCCCTTGAAAACATCGGCGTATTTCGACTGGAAAGCCTCGCGCGTAACGGTTTGTTGGACCAACTCGGCAATTTCACATTGAGTGGGCCAGATGTCTTTCATGAAGACGTCATTACCGTCCTTATCCTGACCGATCGGTTCCGAGGTCAGATCAATATCCATTGTTCCCGCCAAGGCATACACAACCACCAGCGGTGGTGACGCCAGATAGTTGGCACGGACATCCGGGCTGATCCGCCCTTCAAAGTTTCGGTTGCCTGACAGGACAGAGGTGGCGACCAGATCGCCTTCGGCGATCGCCTCGGACAATTCCTTTTGGATTGGGCCCGAGTTACCGATGCAGGTGGTGCAGCCATAACCGACAAGATTGAATCCGATAGCGTCCAGATGCTGTTGCAGGCCAGCAGCCTCGAGGTATTCCGAGACGACCTGAGATCCGGGTGCCAGCGAAGTCTTGACCCAGGGCTGACGGTTCAGGCCGAGCTCGTGCGCCTTTTTGGCAACCAGACCCGCGCCGATCATCACGTATGGGTTCGACGTGTTGGTGCAGGAGGTGATCGAGGCGATCACGACCTTGCCCGATTCCATCGTGTAATCTTCACCTTTGACGGTAACCTCTTTGCCCATGGGGCGTTTGAAGGTCTCAGCCATTTCTTTGGTAAAGGCGGTTTTTGCGTCAGTCAGGGCGACGAAATCCTGCGGACGTTTCGGCCCCGAGATCGCAGGAACGATGGTGCCCATGTCCAGCGACAGGGTGTCGGTGTAGATTGGTGCATAGTTCTCATCCCGCCAGAAGCCGTTTTCCTTGGCGTAGGCTTCGACCAGCGCAAGACGATCCTCATCTCGGCCGGTATTGCGCATATAACGCAGGGTCTCACCGTCGATGGGGAAGAACCCACAGGTCGCGCCGTATTCAGGCGCCATATTGGCGATTGTGGCGCGGTCGGCCAGAGGCAGACGATCCAAACCTTCGCCGTAGAATTCGACGAACTTGCCGACCACACCCTTGGCGCGCAACATCTCGACCACTTTCAGAACCAAATCGGTGCCGGTGGTGCCTTCGACCAGTTGGCCGGTCAGCTCAAAGCCAACCACCTCGGGGATCAGCATCGAGATCGGCTGACCCAGCATCGCGGCCTCGGCCTCGATCCCGCCGACGCCCCAGCCCAGAACGGCCATGCCGTTGACCATGGTGGTGTGGCTGTCGGTGCCGACCAGCGTGTCAGGATACGCGACCTCATCTCCGTTCTGGTCGGTGTCGGTCCAGACGGTTTGGGCCAGATATTCCAGATTGACTTGGTGGCAGATGCCAGTGCCGGGGGGGACAACACGGAAGTTGTTGAACGCGTTTTGACCCCATTTCAGGAACTGATAGCGTTCCATGTTCCGTTCGTATTCACGATCCACATTCATCTGAAAGGCGCGCGGGTTGCCGAATTCGTCAATCATGACCGAGTGGTCGATGACCAGATCAACCGGGTTCAGTGGGTTGATCTTCTGTGCGTCACCGCCCAGTCCCTTGATACCGTCGCGCATTGCGGCCAGATCGACCACCGCCGGAACGCCGGTGAAATCCTGCATGAGCACGCGGGCAGGGCGATAGGCAATCTCACGCGGGTTCTTGCCGTCGTTATTTGCCCATTCGGCAAACGCCTTGATATCCTCGACCGAAACGGAAAACCCGTCATCCTCGAACCGCAGCATGTTCTCCAGAACAACTTTCAATGCAGCGGGCAGGCGCGAAAAATCGCCCAGACCGGCCTCTTGTGCGGCGGGTATCGAATAATAGGAAACTGATTTGCCATTCACGCTCAGGTTGCGGCGTGTTTTGGCTGTATCCTGTCCGACTTTGATGGGCATCTTTGGCCTCCCTCTCAAATGACGTGAAGTATGGGACTCGCTGACTGATATCTGTAACACGTTTCCAGATGGTTCAAGGCTCAAGATGGTTGTTCTGCAATTTTGTATACCGTTGCACACATTTTTGGCCTTCCCTGTAGCAAAATTTCAAGAAACCTTGATTGGAGGGTGAAGCGCTAAGGGGGTAAACCATTTAAGTCCCTTATCGAAATCAGACAAAAAAGTTGTCAGCCCGAGGTCAGACATGTTCAGATCCGCCGCCATCGCCACCGCACTTTCTCTGCTTGTTGCCGCCCCGGTCGCGGCAGAAGGCGATCCTGTGGTGATCGAGTTGTTTACGTCTCAGGGGTGTTCATCCTGTCCGCCAGCGGATCGGATTATGCATGACCTGGCAAAAAGGGACGACGTTATCGGCTTGGCTCTGCACGTCGATTACTGGGACTATATCGGGTGGAAGGATGAGTATGCCGATCCCGGCCACACCAATCGCCAACGTGAATATGCGCGTCAAGGTGGGCGGACGATGATCTATACTCCGCAGATGGTGGTGAATGGTCAACACGATGTAGTCGGAGCGAAACATGGCGAGTTGGACCGGCTGATCGAAGCACATTTGAAAGCCGCTCCCGAGGCATCGGTTACGGCCCGGCGTTCCGGCAATAATGTGACCGTGTATGCCACTCCGGTCGAGCTACCGGTTGGCGAATCCTATGACGTCCGGCTGGTACAGTATTCACCATTGCGCCATGCCTCGATCCGCCGGGGGGAACTGGCCGGGCATGAACTGGACTATGCGAATGTCGTGGAAACCTGGCTAATAGCAGGGCAATGGGACGGGATCGCGCCGCAACAGTTCTCTGCCGAGTTAACCACGGACTTGCCAGCGGTTGTCCTGATACAAAGAGCTGGGCACGGCCCGATCGTCGCGGCCGCAAAGGTCGAATGATCAGCTCTGGTCTTCTGGCTGCAGAATCATTCCGTTCAAGGCCTTCCAGCGCCGGTGAATCCAGAACCACTGACCCATATGCTGCCTGACCATCGCCTCCAGATCATCGTTGGTAAACTGCGTCATGGTTTTGGCATCGGTATGCGGTACCGGCTCGTGCAGAACGATTTCAAAATCAATGCCGTTGGGCTGACGCACGGCGTAGCATGGGATTAACTCGGCCTTGTGTTTTATTGCCAGTTCGGCGTTCACAACGGATGTGATGGCCTGTCTGCCAAAGAATTTAAGCTTTTCACCGCCATAGACGTGCAGGTCCGAAACGATGGCGATAATGCCGCCGTTTTTGAGTGAGCGGACCATTTCGACCATTCCACGGCGGCCCTGTTCGAACATGGGCGAGCCGGTCTTATAGAATGCCTCGACATACATGTCGTTGAAGTACGGGTTGGCCATTCGGCGATACAGACAGCCGATGGGTTGGCCGCAGCGGGCCTGAAGGGCGATACGCGCTGCAAGATAGTGACCGAAATGGGCCGTGATCATCATCACCGGCCTCCCCTCGGCCACAGCGGCGTCAAAGGCTGCTACACCGGGACCAGACACTTTTGCGTTGCTCTGACGTTCAGTGAAGCCTTCGGGCGAGAAGTGCTCCATGATGGCGCGACCCGCATTGTCGGGCACCTCGCGGCAGATGCGTTTTACCTCGGCTTCGGGCATGTCAGGGCAGGTGAGGTTCAGGTTATACCGCACCCGTTTGGTGAACCCGACCAAAGGGGCAAGATTGCGCACAATAGCCCCCATTGTTGCGATACGCCGTTCGTAAGGCAACAGGCGCATGGCGCCGATCACACCTTTCAGGAACAATCCGGTGATATAGTATTTCCGAAGCGCCCAACGGCTTAGTTTCGACTTTTCGACGGGCATAATCTGGTATCACCGGCTGTTGCAATTTGCCGGGTCAGACATACAAGGCGCTTTCGCAGACCACAAGCGCCCCGATCAATTGTACAGCAAAGGATACGACGCGGCGCGGTCAATCGTCGGTATCCTCTTCAATGAGATTTATTACACCGTCATCGACAAACGCCCGAATGGCGCCGACGATAAGCGTCATAGCTTCTTCTGCTTCGGACTGCTTGACTTGGCCACGCTCATCTATCTCTTCGCGAAGGTTATCGGCCATCCGGCCGGACATATTCGACAACAAAAAATCTGCGGTGGTTCGGTCACCTTCAGATGCAGCGCCAGCCATGGCGGTGACCAGATCACCTTGGTCCACACCGCGCAAAATCGAAGGTACGTCGCGCGGCAGAATCCGGGTGGGAATGTGTGCGAAGGTAAAGATCGACCGGCGCACAACGCTGGCAAAATCCGAATCCTCTTCGTCCAGTGCAGTCAGCAGCCCATCGCGGGTGGATGCAGACGATTGGTTCAGGATTGCCCCAACGCGCGCGCCGGGGTCGTCGGCGAAGGCTTGCGACGGTTTTTGATCCAACTGCGCGGCAAGCGACCAGCCAATGCGCTCGACGGCCTCGGGCGTGACGTTGGCTGTTTTTGAGATCGAAAAGGTAATCCGGCGCGCGACGGGACCAGGCAGCTGTCCCAACAGTTGCGCAGCTTTGGCCGTGTCCAGTTTGGACATCATCACGGCGGCGATTTCAGTGCTTTCCGCCTGTGCCATCACGGCTAAATCTTCAGTGGGGGTTTCGCGCAGGCGGTCCCACGGGTCACCGATCTGGCGCACACCCGCCACTTTGCGAAGGCGGGCGGCCGTCGACGGGGCTATCTTGCCATCAACAGCGTCTAGCGCGCTTGCCAATCCGTGTGGGAAGGACAGGCCGACGCTGTCGAGCGCATCTGCAAACTCGCCAGCCACAGTATCCAGTGTTACGCGATCCACCAGACCCATTTCACCCAGTTGATGGGTCAGCTTTTCCTGCAACGCGTCGGGAAGCTCTTCCAGCGGAATATCCGCGCCTTCGTTCAACAACAGCCGCACAACCACCGCGGCCTTCTGCCGATTGCTGAGGGACTGTGGAACGACACGAGGTGCGTCGTCGCTAATCCCTGGCAATGCCGTTGCCCCCTGTATCAATGTGCTTGTTTCCTGCATCTGCCTGCGGTTTCAAAGTTTAAGTCCACAGGCAGTGTAGGAAGAGTCGGGTAAAGAAAGGCTGAAGCCTAGTAGCTATAGGTCAGCCCGGTCCGGATTGCTTCGCGCAGCGACGCCTCGGCCCAGGTGCCTTCGCCACCGCGCGCCTTGATTTCGCGCCATTGTTCAATGGCCAGATCGGTTTTGCCTTCGGCAACAAAGCCCTGACCCATGTAACTGCGGGCCAAAATGTTGTCGGGGTTGGTCTTGATTGCGTTGTTGTAGAAGGTGTTGGCCAGCTCCAGCTCGCCCATTTTGCGGTAGGTAAATCCCCAGTAGGTCAGAACGCGGTCGTCGTTTTGATCCATGATGCGCAGAACGTCCTGCGCGTGTGCGAATTGCCCGTCATAGGCCAGCTCGCGCACGGCGTCGTACAGCTCGTCTTCGGTAAAGTTGGTCTTGTTGGGCTTCACGCAGCGCCCGGCGTCTTTGTCGTAAACGCGGCCGAACAGGCATTTTTTGGTTGTATTCGTTGGTTTGGGTGGGGCACCCGCGTCGCCGCCTGCGGCGTGCAATGCAGGTGCGAAGACAAAGGCCTGAAAGGCAATAGCTGAAACTAATACGAGGCGCATTTTCCTACTCCGTTCTTTAGGCTGCTCTCATCAAGCTAGCGCGATCTGATGAAAAGCTAACAATCGCGCCCTCGCTTTTATTCACAAGTAGGAAAAGTTTTCTCAGCTGTTGACGATTTTTGCGCAGGTCTGGGTTTCGGTATCCCAGTATGTCCCGTCCGCGCAGGACTGGGTTTGCTTAGAATGGCCGTTGCATGCCAGAGCGGCGGAGGCGGTAAAGCTTAGGGCCAATGCGCAAATGAGTGTACGGATCATGCGGTTTCTCCTGTTCGGAAATACAACGACAGCATAGCCGATTTTGTCCCGTCTGGCAAAAGAACAGGGCCCGGGTCGCGACATGCGAACCGGGCCCCTGGAACCAGTTGATTAGTCTTTACTTATTCGCCGAACACGCGCGCAAAGATCGTATCGACATGTTTGGTGTGATAGCCAAGGTCGAATTTCTCTTCGATCTCTTCAGGGCTCAGTGCCGCAGTGACATCGGCGTCTGCCAGCAATTCTTCTTTGAAGTCAGTGCGGTGTTCCCACACTTTCAACGCGTTGCGCTGCACCATGGCATAAGCATCCTCGCGGCTGACACCGGCTTGGGTCAGTGCCAGCAGAACCCGCTGGCTCATGACCAGACCGGGGAACTTGTTCATGTTCTCCATCATATTCTCAGGGAAGATCAACATCTTGTCGATTACACCTGTCAGCCGAGCCAGCGCAAAATCCAGCGTGATGGTGGCATCCGGCCCGATCATGCGTTCAACCGAGGAATGCGAGATATCGCGCTCGTGCCACAGCGCCACGTTCTCCATCGCCGGGATCGCGGCCGCGCGCACCATGCGTGCCAGACCGGTCAGGTTTTCTGTCAGGACAGGGTTCTTCTTGTGCGGCATTGCCGAGGAGCCTTTCTGACCCATCGAGAAGAACTCAGCCCCCTCCAGCACCTCGGTGCGCTGCATGTGACGTATCTCGATAGCGATGTTTTCAATGCTGCTGGCGATGACGCCCAGTGTGGCAAAGAAGGCGGCGTGGCGATCGCGGGGGATTACCTGCGTGCTGATTGGTTCAGGGACAAGGCCCAATTTCTCGCAGACATGTTCTTCGACACGGGGGTCGATATTGGCGAAGGTGCCGACCGCACCACTAATTGCTCCGGTGGCGATCTCGGCACGGGCATCGCGCATCCGCGACAGGTTGCGGTCCATCTCGGCGTAGAAGCGCGCGAAGGTCAGGCCCATGGTGGTGGGCTCGGCGTGAATACCGTGGCTGCGGCCGATGCGGACGGTGTCCTTATGTTCGATGGCGCGGCGCTTCAGCGCAGCCAGCAGACCTTCGAGGTCGGCAATCAGCATGTCGGCGGCGCGGGTCAACTGCACGTTTAAGCAGGTGTCCAGCACGTCCGAGCTGGTCATGCCCTGATGCACGAAACGCGCCTCTTCGCTGCCGACATGTTCGGCCAAATGGGTGAGGAAAGCGATGACATCGTGCTTGGTGACGGCCTCAATCTCGTCGATGCGGGCGACGTCAAATTCCACGTCCTTGGCCTTCCATACGGCGTCGGCGTTTTCACGCGGGATCACGCCCAGATCGGCCATGGCGTCACAGGCATGCGCCTCGATCTCGTACCAGATGCGGAACTTGGTCTCGGGCGACCAGATAGCAACCATTTCAGGGCGGGAATAACGGGGGATCATTGGCGACAGGACCTTTTGTAATTTGGATGAGGCGTTGGCGCGGGGTTTAAACGTGCAACCCTTGGGGAACAAGCCGCGAGTGCAGGCATGAGACGGTTTGCCCTGCTTTTAGCCCTCTGATACCGGCCAGCATGATGCTGTGGGCGTTTGTGCGATGAACTGACAGACAAACCCAGTGCTGGACAAAACGGGTCGGTAAAGGTCAATCTGATGTCAGTGAAATCATCAGGTTATTGAGATATGCGTATTTTATCTGGATCATGCCTTTGTGCCTGCGCCGCCCTTTGGTTCGGCGCCGCGGCACCGGCATCAGCGGATACTCCGGTTACCTATACCGACGAAGGTCGTGCCTTATTCAGTTTCGCCGTACCAGACTTTTGGGCTGTGCGCACAGGCGGCCCGCGAGAGATTGAGGATACCGAGTTGGGCGATCCTCGTGCTGTTGCCCGCGTCATGGGAGTGCGGCCTGTGACTGACGACAATGTCTGGATGGGGTTTGTATCGCCTACGGGCGTCGCTTCGATCGAAGGCGGGCTGCAGTATCTTGAGGATATCGACAAGTTTCTGGTCAAGGACCCGAAGATATCCAGTACATCAGACACCCGCGTTGGCGGACTGCCCGCACGGGTGATCCGGGGTGCCGGCAACCGGGACGGGCGGGGCATAAACTTTACGGCCACCGTGATCGACTTGCCGAGAGGACGCGTGGCGGTTGTTGTCGCTATCCTGCGCGATGGGGCTGATCCGGCATATGTCGACGATCTGAACGCCGTGTTCGCATCGTTCCGGTCCTTGCAGTAAGGAGGCGCACAAATGACACCCAGATTTATCAAACGTGCGTTTCTTGCATTGAGTCTTGGAGCAGCCAGCCTGACTTTGTCTGCATGCGATGGAGTCACGGTCGGGGTGGGATATGGGTATGACCCTTTTTATGACTCGATGCTTTGGAATGATTATTACCATGATGTCGATGTGGACATTGACGTGGACCGGCCACCAAGGCCGAAGCCGCCGGAAGGTAAGCCGCCTGCAAGGCCAAAACCACCGATTGCCAAACCTCCTGCACGGCCGCGCCCACCTGTAGCGCGTCCACCTACGGCCCGTCCACCAATCCACCGCCCGGCCAGACCGCGGCGGTGAATGGATCCGGAGTCAGGCTTTATGACGGTTTGACCCCGACAGGAGTGTGCGGTGAATTTAGGTCGGTTTCTGATCCTGACCGGCCTGTTCCCACACCCTTTTGACCCAGGTTGCGGGCCAGATGAACTGTCTCAGCGATTTGATCTTTTTCTTGGACTTCAAGGCACGCTTGATGTGCTGCCAAGGGGGCAGGTGCGGGTTTGCGTCGTTATACTGACCAAGTATCGCGTCGGTCGGGTTTAGGCCGCCTGCGAAAATGACCACACGCGCTTTTTTGGGTTCTTGGGGTTCGATGAAGTAGTTCAGCGGGAAGGTCGGAATGCACTCGATCCGAAAATGGCGCACCCATCCCGTGGGCCAGAATTTAATACCGTTCGGGGCGTTCTTGGTGACGAAGTGCTGTTCGAACCTATACTTGTCGGCGACGCCTTGTGGGTCTGCTGCGAAAATGTCCTGCAGCGGCGCCAAAGCGCCGACCGGCATCCGGTAAATCGACGTCTGCCCCAGTTTGTGCAGAGGCTTGGCAATGTTGCGGGCCAAGACGACGTCATCTTCCTCGCCAAACTCAAAGAATGGATCCAGCGAAGACGTGATGGCCACGTCAAGGTCCAGAAACAGGAACGGGCCTTTCAAATCGCCTAATTCGGGCGCCCACAAGCGGGACTTGGGCCACTTCCCGATGGTCCGTTCCGGCATGAATCCGGGCATTTCAGGCAGATCGAAACACTCGACGCCTGGATCGACACCTTCGGTGGTATCGGTAAAGGCGACAAACCGAAATGGCGGCGTCGTGTTCGCGCGCACCATCTTGTAGAGCCGGTTTATGTATGGGGCGCCGTAAGCGGTGCCCCAATTGATACAAACAATCTGCTTTTCCATGCCCGCATGGCTAACAGTCGCTTACAAACGCATCAAGATTGAAATCCTCGCTGTCCGTCGGCGGGGCTCAGTTCGAAATCAGTTCGGTGGTGATATGGGCTGAGCCTTCCAACGTACGGTGGACCGGACACTTGTCCGCGATCTCCAAAAAACGCGTGCGCTGTTCCTGATCTAGGGGGCCTTCCAGGCGGATTTTTCGACGGAACTGGTCAATCTTGCCATCACCAACTAGACCAGCGTCCTGTGCGTGAACCTTATTGTGGCAAACATCAACCGTTATACCCGTCAACGGCCACCGTTTGCGCCGTGCATACATGCGGATTGTCATTGACGTACAGGCACCCAATCCCGAGGACACAAAACCGTAAGGTGACATGCCCCGGTCGGTACCGCCATAGGATGCGGGTTCGTCTGCCACGGCGTGGTGGCGGGGGCCAGACTGAATGTCTTGCAGGAACCCGGCCGGATCAACCTCGGTTACGCGAACGACGCCTTCAGGTGCGCCGGGCGGCGGGGCAGGCGGGCACAGGGCGACATAGCGCTTGACCCAAGCTGCGATCACTTCTGCGGCGTATTCAGCGTCTGATGCCCGTGTGATCAGATGGTCAGCATCATCCAGTGTGATAAAGCTCTTGGGGTGCTTGGCGGCGAGAAAAATCGCGCTGGCATTGTCGATACTGACGGTCTCATCCCGTGGCGCATGCAGAATAAGAAGTGCGGCCTTCAAGTCTGCAATCGCAGGGGTCAAAGCTGATTCCGAGATGTCGTCGACAAAGGCTTTGCTGATCCGGAAGGGGCGACCACCCAAGATGACCTCGGCGGAACCGTCCTGTTGGATTTGTGGCAGCGCATCTTCGAAATGGTGGGCGACATGCCCGGGATCGGCGGGTGCGCCCAGCGTGACCACGGCCTTGACGCTTGGAATTCCGGCACGCGCACGCAAAACGGCTGCGCCGCCCAGCGAATGACCGATCAGCATCGCTGGCGCCATGTTGCGACCCGCCAGATAATGCGAAGCGGCAATCAAGTCTTCGACGTTTGAGGTGAAGGTTGTATTGGCGAATTCGCCCCCCGAATGACCCAGCCCCGTGAAATCAAAGCGTAAAACAGCTATACCCATCGCCGCCAGCCTTGCAGAGATGCGACGTGCGGCGGGAATGTCCTTAGAGCAGGTAAAGCAATGCGCGAACAGAGCCGTCGCGAGCACCGGCCCATCCGGCAAATCCAGACGCGCAGCCAACTTGTTGCCGTCGTGACCGGCAAATGTAATGCGTTCGGTGGGCATGACAGTTCCTTACATTTCGGGATGAACCTAATACTGTGTGCAACCGTCGGGTGGCTCAACCCCATTGTAAGACGCGTCACGGGAAGGTGAGAGCAGGATAGTTGATCGGGTCAGACACGTCAGCGTCCGTGGTTTGAAATGCATCACGTTTCGTGATCGCATGGCATTCAAATATTCGTTTCCGGAATATCGTCAAAGCCCTCATATTGCAGCTATCTCAATCGCCCAATCATGGAGGCTCAAATGTCATATACCGCATCCGCCCCGCGTGGCGTCGTTCTTCGCCCGGATATTTTGATTGTTATCGCTGTGACCGGGGTTATCGGTTTCACTCTCGGACAGCATTGGCCGCAGGCTGCCCCGACCAACGTCGAGGCAGGCCATATCGTGTCAGAAGACTGGCACGGTAACGTTCGGCGTTCGAATTGGACGAACTAATCGGTCACGCCAATCCCATCAGTTGGGGATCGAATGGGTAGGTGGTGAGGTTCTCATACCCGTCCTCGGTGATCAGAACCTGATCTTCGAGTTTGATCGAGAAATCACCGCCAACCTCGCCGACCGCGGCTTCGACGCACAAAACCATGCCGGGTTCCAATGGATAGTCATAGGAGCCCGCCACTGCCTTGTCCGGGTAAGCGACAAGGGGCCATTCATCACACAGGCCGACTCCGTGCATCAGGCAGCCGTATTTCTGCGCCTGAAACTTGCCGTCCAACTTATGTGCATTGGCTGTCAATTCGGGGATCATAACGCCGGGTTTGAGCATTTCCATATTGGTCATGATGTGCTCATGCGCGTGCTGCATCGCATAGATCATGTCGGGGCGGGGTTTTTCGTCCCCAATCCACCATGTACGCGAGATGTCGATGCAGATGCCGTAGGACCCGATCAGATCGGTATCAAAGGCGATGATCTCGTTCTTTTGAGTGATCCGAGGGCCGCATTCCTGAAACCACGGATTTGTGCGCTGACCTGAAGCCAGCAGGCGGGTTTCGATCCACTCACCCCCACGCCGGATGTTTTCAGCGTGCAGAACGGCCCAGATATCATCTTCCGATGTCTTTCCGTCACCCACATTGGCACGAGCAAACTTCTCCATCTCGGCCACGGCGGTTTCGCAAGCATGGTGAGCGCAACGCATGGCCAGGATTTCGTCGGGCCCTTTCACGGCACGGGATTTTTCGGTGACTTCTTCACCCTCCATGATCTCGAATCCCTGCGCTTCCAGAGCACGCAGGCCGTGAAGCATGATCTTGTCCACCGCCAAGCGTTTGTTCCCGCCGCCGTGATCTTCGATCAGTTTGCGCACCTCGTTCGAGAACACGTCGGCCTGAACCTCTACCTTGTCGCCACGGTCGAAATAAAACAGGTCCGCGCCCGAGCGCTGTTCCCGTACCAGAGGGTTGAATTTCGACAGGAACGGAGAGTTCTTATAGTCCCAGATCACCATATATCCATCGGCGCACAGGAGGACCGCCCGAAACGGGTTGTGTGTGTTCCACAGCTGCATATTGGTGCTGTCGGTGGCATAGCGAATGTTCAGCGGGTCAAACATCAACAACCCGCCATAACCGCGATCTACGACTGCTTTGGTCAGGCGTTTCCACCGATATTCCCGCATCTGGGCAAGGTCGGGCAAGACCAGTCCGGCTTGTTCCCATTCGGCAAAGGCCAGTTGGGTCGGTCCAATCTCGATCCGGTCATTGTCATTGGGTGTGCCGTCGCCCAGTGATGTGCCCTTGTTTGGGTCAATTTTGCGGCTGTCGCGGTAATGCTGGTTCATGGTGGGCCTCCCTGCCTGATTCAAGCGTGGAGAATCATTTCTGTGGCGTCTTGAATGATTGCGACCGCCTACCAGTCGCTTTTTGACCGACATGAATACGGCCAAGTGTTAGGCCGATGTTATGACACCGATTTTGCAAACCTCGATTCCCTATGATCCGCTGAAACCGCGCCCTCTGCCGGGTATCCAGCCAACCAGCATGGAAAACTGGTTGCACGTTGACGACGCGTATGCTGCTCAGATGGCGCGGCGCGAGTCGCTACTGGCCGAGCATCGCCCGGATGTTCTGGTGTTAGACCCCAGCGCAGAGCCCGCGGTGCAAGAGCTATTAGACATGGTTCTGCTTCACGCAAATCCGGGATGCACAGATCATGTGACCCGCCCGGACGGACGTGAGGTTCAGGTCGATCGGGATCGCCCCATGGATACTTTGTGCAAGCTGGTTCAAGAGGACTTCTGTGTCCTGCAAAAGCACGGGGACGAGCACGTTTTGACCGGTGCCATTCTGTGTTTCCCGGCCAGTTGGCAACTGTCCGAAAAATTCATGCGTCCGCTGATCGATATTCACATCCCCGTCGCCAACTATGATGCGGATATCGCGCGTCGCGTGCAGCGGTTGTTTGATGGAATTCAACCGGATCGGCCGCTGTGGCGGTTCAATACGCTGTGGTATGATGACGCCGAGTTGCACCAGCCGCGCAGCACCGACAATCGTAGGGAAATCAAAGGGCCGAAAACGGCGCGTTACCTACGCAGTGAGCGGCAAACCTTATTGCGTCTACCAGAAACGCAGGCCGTAGTCTTTTCAATCCATACCTACGTGCTTGCAGCTGAACACCTGCACGAAATGGAAAACCCCGCCTGATGGCGGGGCCTCCAAGGAGGGTCTTAAGGTTCAGTGCTAAATGCCCAACGCGTTGGCGACACCGGCGAAAGCTCCGCTTGTGCTGAGAGCCGAGATTGCGACGGTGTAGGCGAGTACCTGAGTATTGAAGCGAAAATCTTCGCCCCTGATCAGGTTCACTGCGGCCATGGAGGCCGCGATGGGAACCGACACGCTAGCCACGGCCCCGGTCAATCCCCAACTGGTCAGTCGCAGGATATCACTGGGCTTTTCGTGGTCGAGGGAGCGCGTGCCTTCGTCTCCATCTGTTGACTGCTCGGTAGGTTCTGTCCGGAAGGCGATGCTGAGCAACTGCTCATCCGACAGCTGGATTGGCCGGGCTACAGGTTTCTGCGCCTCTTTTTGTGGCTCATCCAGTTCTTCTTCAGAAATGTCTAGACCCGCGAACGGACCTGTCACTGCCTCGAATATTTGTTTCCTGTTTCGTGGTTTGGAGGGGGTAAGAGTGTCGAATGCGCTCATGAACTGTTCGATGGTCAGCACAGTGTTCGGCGACAACCATTCGACTCGCTGGGTGGCGCAGATGTCGACCATGCGATACAGGATGACCACCAGCATCAGTTCTGAAATCTCGGCGTCGTCTAACAGTGCGGACACCGGAGAGATTGTGATCGTCAGCCGGTTCTGTGGCAGGGTGGCAATCGGTCTTTGAGCGGTCTTAAGACCCGCAGCGCGGTCCAAGCGTTCGAACCGATCTTCGGTTCCGATCACCTGAGTGTCGAGGGTTAGGCGAACCAGATACTGACTGGAGACAATGCTGGCTTCGGTGGAACTCAGGGCGTTCTGACGTTCGACCAGATGACCATAATCTCGTAGAGTCGTTGCAACAATGGTGCTGAAGCGTTCGATCGCGCCGTCGATCTCGCCGTTGAATTGCAGACCACCGTGATAGCTGTGCTTCGGAGTCACCGCGCATTCCTTTGTCGCATCCTGTCTTGGGAACCAAGTTAACAGCGGATATGGGGCAGAATTTGGCGAAAATGGAAAAAAGTGAAAAATCGAAAGGATTGATTACTCTATGGAAACCTAGGCATTTTAAGGGCTTTTTAACGTCTGTGGCGAAAATGTGTCCGGATTAGGGGCAAGCGGTGCAAGATTGCGGCGATTGTCAGCCGTCGATTCGGGCCGCCATAATTGCGATTGATTGCTGGTAGACCGATGCAGCGTTCCATTGCTGGATCACTTTGAAGTTAGGTTGCCCAGGTTGATAGCCACGCCCCGGCTTCCAGCCTTTCTGGCGTAGAAAATTGGCAGTTGAGGCCAGCGCATCCGTCATATTGTAGAAGTCGACCCTGCCGTCACCAGTGGCATCGACCCCATAGGTCAAAGCGTTTCCTGGCAGGAACTGTGTGTGCCCAAGTTCGCCATGTTTCGCCCCTCTGGTGGCGGTCGTAATGCTGCCTTGATCGACGAGTTTCAGAGCGCCGATCGCGTGGGGTATGAAGAACTCGGATCGGCGACAATCATAGGCCAGAGTTGTTATTGCTGAAACAACCTGACTGTCGCCCATAAAATTCCCAAATCCGGTTTCCATTCCGTGAATTGCGATCAGAACACCGCTTGGAACGCCATACTGACGCTCCAACGCGGCATAGAATTGTGGATTGCGTGCTTTACGCTTGCGGCCCTGTGCAACAATCGTGTCAGCTCCGCGTACACGCATGAATTTATCCAGCGAGTACTTGAAGCTCTTCTGATTACGGTCCGCCGCAATCGTGCGGGTTGCGTATTGCGACTGGGCCAACGCCTGAAGCCCCTTCTTTTTGACGCCGGCACGCTTGGCCTGTTTGGCGAAATCCTGCTTCCAGGCTTCGAATCCCTGACTGGTATTGCCGCAGGGCGCGGCGACAGCCAGCGTTGGCAGGGATAGTGAGAGTATGAGGGCCAAGCGAAGCATGAGAGAATTCCAAAACAAAAAAAATCTGTGCAAGCCTACGCTGCCTTTTGAATTCCGAAAAGGAGTTAATACAGATCCAGTTCCCCAGTTTCTTTCAGGCTTTCGAACCATTCCTCTGGCGTAGAATTGATCTTCGCATGTTTGACCATCATCGCGTTCATATTCGGCAGATCTGATGAGTCCGGCCATTGATCGGGCTGCCAAAGGTTCGCGCGGATGACGCATTTGGGGCAATGCGCAAACACCGTATCGACATGGATAAGCAAAGCCAGTTTGGGCGCATGGTCATTCACGGCCATATCTTTAAGCAGGTCAGGGTCTTTGCAAATCCGCGCGGTGCCGCGCAGGCGCAGCGTTTCCATCTTGCCGGGGACAAAGAAAATCAGGCTGACGCGGGGGTCCTGAAGGACGTTGTGAAACGTATCGACCCGTTTATTGCCCGGCCGATCCGGTATAGCGATCAAGGTGTCGGACAGCACGTCAACAAACCCCGCCGGGTCGCCTCGCGGTGAGATATCCAGGTGTCCGCCGGGATTGGCAGATGCAATCAGGCAGAATGGGGATGCGGCGATAAAGTCGCGGCACATCTGATCCAGTGCGGGTATTTCTTTTGCGATTATCTGGGGCAGAGGCGCACCGGTTATTTGCTCAAGCTCCTCTTCCGAGGTCACGAAATCCTTGTATCGCGAGAAAGGGGTGTCAGACGTCATGCGATCTCTCCTAACCGGGTAGGACAAGTGTGGAAGATCGCGTCAAACGAAACAAGGGCGCCCAATTGGACGCCCCTGCAGATTTGAACCCAGAACCGGATCAGCAGCTGTAGTACATGCCGTATTCAACCGGGTGCGGGGTGTGCTCGTAGGTTTCGACCTCTTCCATCTTCAGTGCGATGTAGCCGTCGATCTGGTCTTTGGTGAACACGTCGCCCTGCAGCAGGAAGTCGTGATCGGCCGCCAGAGATTCCAAAGCCTCACGCAGCGAGCCGCAAACTGTCGGGATGTCGGCCAGTTCTTCGGCAGGCAAATCGTACAGGTTCTTGTCCATGGCTTCGCCCGGATCGATCTTGTTCTTGATGCCGTCCAAGCCGGCCATCAGCAGAGCGGCAAACGCCAAGTAGGGGTTTGCGGCCGGATCGGGGAATCGGGCCTCGACGCGCTTGGCTTTCGGGCTTTCGGTCCAAGGAATACGGACACAGCCCGAGCGGTTACGAGCAGAATAAGCGCGCAGAACAGGGGCCTCGAAGCCCGGGATCAGACGCTTGTAGCTGTTGGTCGACGGGTTAGTGAAGGCGTTCAGGGTTTTGGCGTGCTTAAGAACACCGCCGATGAACCAAAGGGCCTCGTCCGACAGGTCGGCGTATTTGTCGCCAGCGAACAGAGGCTTGCCGTCTTTCCAGATCGACATGTTCACGTGCATGCCGGTGCCGTTGTCACCTGCGATCGGCTTCGGCATGAAGGTCGCCGATTTGCCATAGGCGTGCGCTACGTTGTGGATGACATATTTGTACTTTTGCAGCTCGTCGGCCTGCTTGGTCAGGCTGTCGAAGATCAGGCCCAGCTCGTGCTGGCACGAAGCAACCTCGTGGTGGTGTTTGTCGACCTTCATTCCCAGACGTTTCATGGTCGACAGCATCTCGGACCGCAGGTCTTGCGCTTCGTCGATCGGGTTGACTGGGAAGTAACCGCCCTTGACGCCAGGACGGTGGCCCATGTTGCCCATCTCGTACTCGGTGTCGGTGTTCCACGACGCGTCAGTTGCATCAACTTCGTACGATACTTTGTTGATAGTGTTCGAGAAACGTACGTCATCGAAAAGGAAGAATTCGGCTTCGGGCCCCATATAGGCAACGTCACCGATACCCGATGCCTTCAGGTATGCTTCGGCCTTCTGGGCGGTGCCGCGCGGGTCACGCTCATAGGCTTCGCCGGTGTCGGGTTCGACAACCGAGCAGTGCACGCAGATGGTTTTTTCTGCATAGAACGGATCGACATATGCGCTTTCGGTATCGACCATCAGCTTCATGTCGGATGCTTCGATCGACTTCCAGCCCGCGATGGACGATCCGTCAAACATGAACCCTTCTTCCAAGAAGTCCTCGTCGACCTGATCTGCCATCAGGGTCACGTGCTGCAGTTTACCGCGGGGGTCGGTGAAACGAACGTCGACGTATTCGGCGTCTTCGTCCTTGATCAGCTGAAGAACTGCGTCCTTGCTCATTCTCTTGATTCCTCTGAATTGAAGATTTGGTCTTGTTACAGTGCTTCCGAGCCGGTCTCGCCGGTACGGATGCGAATGGCTTGTTCAACGGGTGAGACAAAAATCTTGCCGTCGCCGATTTTGTCTGTTTTTGCAGCGGATACGATAGCTTCGATTGCGGCATCGACCTGATCGTCGTCCAGCACAACCTCGACCTTCACCTTGGGCAGAAAGTCGACCACGTATTCCGCGCCGCGATAGAGTTCGGTGTGACCTTTCTGACGGCCAAAACCCTTTACCTCGATCACGCTCAGGCCCTGGACACCCACGTCCTGTAGCGCCTCTTTCACTTCGTCCAGTTTGAACGGCTTGATGATCGCTTCGATCTTCTTCATCCCGGGCTCCCTTTAACGCTTGTCAGGATGGCACTGACCACGTCTAAGATCGGGCGGCAATGTGATTGCGGAAAAGGCCGTGCGGCGGTGCGGAGAAAATAGGCGCTGGATGAAATTTTGATCGAGTTGCACAAAAAGTAATCGGAATTGAATCGCCAGGGGGTTTTGTATGACGGAATTACTGACTGCTGCACAAATGCGAGCCATCGAACAGGCCGTGATTGAGTCTGGTGAAGTAACCGGGCTGGAGCTCATGGAGCGGGCCGGGCGGGGCGTTGTCGAGGCGATTATTGAAGAGTGGCCGGAACTGGCAAAATCGCCTGGTCGGGCTGTGGTTCTGTGCGGACCGGGGAACAATGGGGGTGATGGTTTCGTTGTCGCGCGGCTGTTGAAAGAACAGGGTTGGGAGGTGGAGGTTTTTCTGTATGGGGATCCAGAGAAGCTGCCGCCAGATGCGCGTGTGAATTACGAGAGGTGGCTGGAAAGAGGAGAAGTGCATCCGCCTTTAGACCTGTCAACTAATGAGCGTCTCGATCTAATGGATGTTTTTGTAGCATCCGCTGTGCCGGTCGTCTTCATCGATGCCGTGTTCGGTACAGGGCTGTCCAAGCCATTGCAGGACAATATTTCAGGGTTCGATTTAGTTCTTCAAAACCTAGTTTCGCATGAGAATGTCAAACGCGTGGCCGTCGATGTTCCGTCCGGAACATGTTCCGATAGCGGAAAGTCGATTGGGTGCAGCTATCATGCCGAACTGGTGGTTACATTTCATGCAAATAAAGTTGGTCAGTTTCTTTCAGAAGGTGTTCAGGCCTGTAAAAAGGTTGTCGTCAAATCGATTGGTCTTGAAAGGGATGTTTCCCTTGGGAGTGGCTTTGATTTGGTGCGGTTGGCTGAGGTCAATCTGAATGCCGACGGTTATATATCCGCTGATCCACGTGAACTCATCAAATTCGAGCAAGGCCACAAATACACTCACGGTCACGCATTTATCCTGTCTGGCGGTGCTGGTAAAACCGGGGCCGCACGACTGGCCGCGCGGGGGGCTTTGCGGATCGGGGCGGGGCTGGTGACGCTTGGGGTGCCTCCGGCAGCACAGATGGAGGTTGCGGCGCAGGTGACGGCAGTCATGTTGCGTCGGGTTGAGGGCGCGGAAGGTTTGTCGGAAATTTTGTCGGATGAACGATTGAATGCTTTGTGCGTTGGTCCCGGCATGGGAACAGGGCACGTGCGTGACTTGATGTCGACTGTTTTGGCCACAGGGCGGTCGACGGTTCTGGATGCGGATGCCCTGACTGCCTATGCAGATGATCCCGCAGAGTTATTCGGGATGCTGCACGAGAAATGCGTTCTGACTCCGCATGGTGGCGAATTTGCACGACTATTCCCGGACATTGCCGAACAACTGAACGCAGTTCCCACCAAAGGTCCGGCCTACTCCAAGGTTGACGCAACGCGTGAGGCGGCGAAGCGGGCAGGGTGCGTAGTTCTTTTCAAGGGGCCGGATACGGTGATCGCTGCGCCGGACGGGCGGTGCTCGATCAACGCGGCGTTTTATGAACGCGCGGCTCCGTGGCTGGCGACGGCTGGTGCGGGCGACGTACTGGCGGGGTTTATCACGGGGTTGCTGGCGCGCGGGTTTGACACGATGCAAGCGGCGGAAACAGCGGCCTGGTTGCATGTGGAATGCGCGCGCAGTTTTGGGCCGGGCCTTATTGCGGAAGATTTGCCTGAACAGTTGCCCAAAGTCCTTCAGAGCCTGGAGTGCTGAAGCTTAGGCGGAAAACAGCCGCTTTCTGCTGCGGTAGGCGGGAAATGGCTGCAAAAAATGCAGTAATTCAAATGTATGTTTTGTAAGGCGTGAGTCAGAGTGTCAGACTTGGCCCAGATGCCTCTGGTGTCTTCTGGGGCATTGTGCTCAATGTGTTGAAATAAATGTGATTTAGTTTTTGCCGATTTGAGCCGTAAGGCAAAAACTCGAAGACTGAATTGATCGGTTCAATGGGTGTTGGAACTGTCGCTCTAGGTCGATTGGTTAACAGTTTCCAATGCCGAATTACTAATGGTGAGAAAAATGACAGTGAAGATGAGAATCCCGTCAGTTGCCGCAGCGCTGGTTGTGACGACGGCAATTCCAGCTGCAGCAGAGTTGAAATACGAAAACAACAGCGGTGGTTATGTCCTGCTATATGGACAGTTGAGCCCTGCGTTGATCTCGGTGGATGACGGGCAGGAAACGGATACACGGGTTCTGGACAACGATTTGTCCAACAGCCGTGTGGGCCTGCGTTTGATGCAACCGTACGGAGCCAATGAGTTTACGTTCCGTTTCGAAACCGCATTGGGTCTGCCCAATTCGACGGAATGGAATCAGCTGGGTACCGATTTCAGTGGGTGGACACGGGAAGACATTCGCCATGTCGACTTTGCACTAAAGGGCAGCTACGGCAAGTTTTCGGCTGGTCAGGGCAGCATGGTGTCTGATGGGGCTGCGGAAACTGATCTCTCGTTTGTTGGGAACGCTCTTTATTCGTTTACCAACGATGAGAACTCGGGCTTTTTCTACCGCGAAACAAACGGCTTTCTGAGTGGGATTACCGTTGGTGACAGCAGCAGCAACTTTGATGGTGCGCGTCGTGGGCGAATTCGTTACGATACGCCTGATTTCAATGGGTTCTCGGCCGGTTTTTCTTATGGTGAGAACATTCTGTCCAGCAGCGACGATGACACCTATTACGATGTTGGCGTGTTCTACTCGAACACCTTTGCCGGTGGTATCGAATTTGCGGCAAGTGCGGCTTACGCGGTGCGGGACCGCGACGACAATTCAGGTGATCGCAACGACACGATCGGGTCGGCTTCGGTCCTATTGCCCAGCGGGTTGGGTTTCACGGTTGCCGCCGGTACGCGTGACGATGAACAATCCGGCGCGAGCGATCCGAATTACTGGTACGGTAAGATTTCGTACGAGGGTGACTGGATTTCCTGGGGTAAGACCGGGGTCGGGATCGACTATTACAACGGCGCAGATTTCAACACAGACGGATCGAGTACGGACGCCTGGGGCATTGCGGTTGTGCAAAAGGTCGAAGCCATCAACACGGATGTCTATCTGAAATATCGCAACCACGATTTCGACGATGGCACCTCTTTTGACAATAACGAAGCCTGGGTGTTGGGTGCCCGCTGGCGGTTCTGATTGAATTCCTTAAGAACCAAACACGCCCCGGACCTTTCCGGGGCGTTTTTTTTGTTCAAATCGACGGCAAAACAAGGCTGATCCGGGCTTTGCCCCTTGCACGCGGACGGCAGGGCAAATAGAAGGCGTCAAATTTGCCCGGCGCGCCGTTTTGCGCGCCCCGAATCCTATGGGGACTACCATAATGCAGGTTACCGAGACGCTGAACGAAGGTCTGAAACGCGGCTACAACATCATCGTTTCCGCGGCTGAGCTAGACGACAAAGTGAACGAGAAACTGGTCGAAGCGCAGCCTGAAATCGAGATGAAGGGTTTCCGCAAAGGCAAAGTGCCGATGGCGCTGCTGAAAAAGCAGTTTGGTCAGCGCCTGCTGGGCGAAGCTATGCAAGAGTCCATCGACGGTGCGATGAACAAGCATTTTGAAGACAGCGGTGAGCGCCCAGCTTTGCAGCCCGAGGTCAAGATGACCAATGAGGACTGGAAAGAAGGCGACGATGTCGAAGTTGCGATGTCGTACGAAGCTCTGCCGGTAATCCCCGAAGTCGACCTGAAATCGGTTGAGCTGGAAAAGCTGGTTGTCAAAGCGGACGATGCCGCCGTCGAAGAAGCGCTGAACAACTTGGCCGAAACCGCGCAGGACTTTAAAGCCCGCCGCAAAGGTTCGAAAGCCAAGGACGGCGATCAGATCGTATTCGACTTTGTTGGCAAGGTTGATGGCGAAGAGTTCGAAGGCGGTTCGGCGGAAGATTACCCGCTGGTTCTGGGCTCCAACAGCTTTATCCCCGGCTTTGAAGAGCAGCTGGTTGGCGTAAAAGCTGAAGAAGTCAAAGACGTCAACGTTACCTTCCCCGAAGAGTACGGTGCCGAGCATCTGGCCGGTAAAGACGCTGTTTTCACCTGTACTGTGAAAGAGGTGAAAGAGCCCGTCGCTGCCGAGGTCAACGATGAGCTGGCCACCAAATTCGGTGCCGAAGATCTGGCCGCGCTGAAAGGTCAAATCGCTGAGCGTCTGGAAGCGGAATACGCCGGTGCATCGCGCGCGGTTATGAAGCGCGCGCTGCTGGACGTACTTGACGAGAAAGTCTCGTTCGATCTGCCGCCGTCGCTGGTTGAAGCAGAAGCCAAGCAGATCGCACACCAGCTGTGGCACGAAGAAAACCCGGAAGTGGAAGGCCACGACCACGCAGAGATCGAGCCCACCGACGAACACAACAAGCTGGCCGAACGCCGCGTGCGTCTGGGCCTGCTGCTGGCTGAGCTGGGTCAGAAGGCCGAGGTCGAAGTGACCGACTCTGAGATGACACAAGCGATCATGAACCAGGCGCGTCAGTACCCGGGTCAAGAACGTCAGTTCTTTGAGTTTGTGCAACAGAACGCTCAGATGCAGCAGCAGCTGCGTGCGCCGATCTTCGAAGACAAGGTCATCGACTACATTGTCGAGCTGGCGCAGGTTGCAGACAAAGAAGTCAGCAAAGACGATCTGGAAAAAGCCGTTGAGGCGCTGGAAGAGGAATAATCCTCTTCCGCCCATCCTCGCATGGGCACACCAAAAAACGGAGCCGTCTTTAAGTAGACGGCTCCGTGTGGGTGGCTTTTAACTTATGAGGTGAGGGGGTCAGGCCTCATGAGCAAAAGCACGGGGGGTTCTTAGTAGAGCGATCTTCTGCTCTGGCGTGAAGGTATCGGAAAGTGCTTCGATCAGCTTCAGGACAGCCTGCCTTTCCTCTTCGTTGCGCGCAGAATGCATCTGCTCAACGAAGTATTTCTCAAGATCCGAAAGCGGTTTGTGATCCCGGTTGGCCGGGTTCAGATTGGCTGCCTTTTTCGCTTCGAACATCTCCAGCGCAGCGTCTTCGTCGATAAAGACGTCCTCGTGGATATTCGCAAACTCACGAAGCCCTGAAATACGCTCTTCTGTGCAGTCTAGCAGAGCGGCCAACGCGGGGACTTTGCCCATCGGCACTGTCTTTCCGACATAGTCATATGGGGCGCAGTTCGACCGTTTCAGGACCCGATCCATGACAGGATCAATCACCGTTATGATATCTTGAATGCCCGCACTGCGTGCATATTCAAGCGAGCCGATCATAAGTTCGCAGGTGGCGTAAGAGACTGAGTTCTTCTCCTTCCCGCGCGACAGGCGTTGCGTATCGACGCAGAAGCGGGTCGATTCCCACATTGTTGCACTTCGGATAGGTGCTTCGCCGTCCAAGATCGCATGAAAAACATCCGCCAACATGTGCGGGCCGGTGGTCTGAAGGGCACGCACGGCTGCGACGACATTCCCCCCGTCGTCGAGTCCAATCACGTAGGCCGGGTCCAGATGATCGAAATCGTCGATTTCCTTGCCATCTTCGATGTTAACGTCCCATCCGAGGCGCCCTCCGAAGACACGCGCGCGCAACTCGAACATTTCGTCAAGAACTTCGCTGAACAGATGCCTGTTCAGCCCATCTACCACGATGATCATTTCTTCCCCCTTCGAGTGGTTATTCGGTACTTCAAAGGTTACCGGTGTGGGGAAGATTTTCTATTGGGGGTTTCCCGTATTTTGACGGGGTTTTGGGCAATTTTTTGTTCAACCAGGCGTAATTAACCCGATCGCAATTGCACGTCCGACGGCCTGAGGCGTGGTCAACGCGCTAAGTTTTTCGCGACTCGACCGCAGATGCACTTCGACCGTACGGTGTGAAATAGACAGAATGTCGCCGATATCCTGCTGAGACTTTCCGGCTGCGACCCACTGCAATATCTCAGCCTCGCGCGTTGACAGGGTGGGGTGGTAAAGCGCGCTTGAAGTGGCCTCAGACGTTACAACCGAGTCATGAATGTGCACGGCCATGGATTGCAGGTCAGAGATGACATTGGGGACCAGTTTCTTCCACTCATCCTTGCTGCAATCTCTGGTCGCGCTCAGCAGGCCAATGTCACCATAGGGGCCTCGGACGGGAATAGTAATGCCCTGATCCGGGAGTCCAAAGTCATGCGCATCGCGAAAAACCCTTTGAAATTCAGGGCTTCTTTCAAGGCGGCTCCAATCGACGGGGGCGATGCTGCGTCGGCTCATGTGCAGGGTTGGGTCAATCATGATCAGACCCTGTTTCTGATAATGTTCCTTCCAGTCATCGCCGTAAGTCACATAGCCCGAGACTTTGCCCGCTGCTGGGTTCATGCCCGCGTATGCTGCATGATCCATGTCGTGCTTTTCGCAAACCTGCCGCAGAAACTCGGTGTACCGAGTTTCTGAATCTGGAAGGGTACTCAGATCGACAATTTCCATACTGCTTATACCAACAGTCCTCTGCTACCAGGTCGACTGCATATTCATCCCCGTGAAGGGATCAATTCGACCCCATCTGACCTAACGTCAAAAAGCACATCACATTTTGGGTAATATGACAAGGTGACCTACTAATTGTCTGCGCATTTTCGAGCACGTAATGAGTAACACTGCATAATTGCCACTATTTGCGCACAATGAGTTTTGATGTGTCTCGGCTGAACGTAGTATTATTGAGCTGCAACCAGCCCTGTTTCGACCAACATTCCGCGGGCTTTGGCCTCGGGGTAGTAGCCTTTGGCATATAGGAAGATTGCGCGCTTTTGATCGCCATCTGACAACAGCCATGCGCCACGCAAATATTTGCCGGCGAATTCAAGGTTTGTGTCTGCGTCCAGCAACCCTTTGGCATTGCCTGTATACCCCATGGAGCGGGCGGTAGCGGGCAGGATTTGCAGCAAGCCATAGTAGGGGCGGTTTACAGCCCAGGGGCGGTGCGTGCTTTCGCGGATAGCCAGCTTGTGGACCAACTCGCGTGGTAAATCATAGTGATCCGCCCAATGGTTGATTGATGCACGCAGTTCCGGCGTTTCGTTGGGATAGAGTGGGGGATCGAAAGCGGCCTGTGACGCTGTATCTGGCCCGCCGCAGGCAGCAAAGGGGGCTATCAGCAGCATGGTCAGGACGCTGCGGCGCAGGAATGATGTCATAACTAAACTCCGACTTTCAGGCCGCGATGATAGGAAATGGCGTGCCGGCTGCAACCATAGGTCTGAATTCTGGCTGAATTTTGCCCGTTTGAGATGCGCATGAAAAAAGGCCGCACAAATTGTGCGGCCTTCAACGTACAGCTTAGCCAAATCAGGCTTTGGCTTCGTCTTCTTCAACTGGAGCTTCTTCGGCTACCAGTTCTTCATCTTCAGATGCGGCAGAACCGATATCGTCGAACAGCTCGGCGATTTCGAATTCGGCAGCGGCTTCTTCTTCAGCAGCCAGTTCTTGGATCGATTTGCCCGACGCCTGCAGTTCGGCTTCTTCTTCCGAACGGGCAACGTTCATTTTGATCTCGACTTCGACCTCGGGGTGCAGTTTCACAGCGACAGTGTGCAGGCCCAGTTCTTTGATCGGAGCGATCAGAACGATCTGCTTCTTGTCGACGGTGAACCCTGCCTCGGTGGCGGCGTCTGCGGCGTCACGCGGGGTGACCGAGCCGTACAGCGCGCCAGCATCCGATGCCGAGCGAATCACGATGAACTGCTGACCGTCCAGCTTTTCAGCCAGGGCTTCAGCTTCTTTCTTGGTTTCCAGGTTGCGGGCCTCAAGCTGGGCTTTCTGGGCTTCGAACGAGGCGATGTTGGCCTCGGACGCGCTCAGCGCTTTGCCTTGGGGCAGCAGGAAGTTGCGGGCGTAGCCGGGCTTGACGTCAACGACGTCGCCCATCTGACCCAGTTTCGCAACGCGTTCCAGAAGGATAACTTGCATGTCAGTCTCTCCTTACTTCACGGCGTAGGGCAGCAGAGCGAGGAAGCGGGCGCGCTTGATAGCACGGGCCAGTTCACGCTGCTTCTTCGCCGAAACGGCGGTGATGCGCGAAGGTACGATCTTGCCACGCTCAGAGATGTAGCGCTGCAGCAGACGAGTGTCTTTATAGTCGATTTTCGGTGCGTTCTCACCCGAGAACGGGCAGACCTTGCGGCGGCGGAAAAATGGTTTTGCGGCCATGGTTTATGTCCTTTCGTCAGGCGTTGATCAACGGCGCTCGCGGCGGCCTTCGCGCTCGTCGCGCTTCTGCATCTGGACCGAAGGGCCCTCGGCGTGCTCGTCAACCTTGATGGTCAGAACGCGCATAACGTCGTCATGCAGGCGCATCAGGCGCTCCATTTCCTGAACGGCGCCAGCTGGGGCGTCGGTCTTCAGGAAGGAATAGTGGCCTTTGCGGTTTTTGTTGATCTTGTAGGCCATCGTCTTGACACCCCAGTACTCGCTTTCGACGACGTTGCCGCCGTTGTCAGCCAGAACGGTGCCGAAATGTTCGACGAGGCTCTCTGCCTGCGCGTTGGACAGGTCCTGACGCGCGATCATTACATGCTCATACAGTGGCATGTGCACTCCTGTTTCTATCAAGGCGCATTTCATAGGCGGGGCCGTTTCGTCCTTCGCGACCCTGCCACGAGAGGCTGCGCGATTCATCTAATTTGCGAAGGATGGCCCCATATACACGTTTGAGCGCCAAGGACAAGACCTGCCGCACATGCCTTTGTGAAGTCGTGCTATTTCCTTTGCGTTGCCTAATTCCTGACGCTTTTCGGCTCAAAGTTGTTTTGCATACCGGGGACTATCCGAACAGCCGGAACCCAAGACGGCAACCTGAGAACAGGGCGAAAAAAATGACTGCGATTAACACGAATACCTTCGAAGAGTCCGCAAATACCGCGAACTATGAGAAATCTGTACCAGTATTGATCACCTTCGCACCAAACTGGAAAGTCAGAATGGTTCTGGCCCGTGTCGTGGGCGCTTTTCTGATTGTCATGGCCTTTTCTATGTGGCTGGTGCCGGGGTCGGCGATGGCCACCGAAGTGTGGCCGATCAAGCTGGCCGCATCGCTGATGTTCTTGCTGGTAGGCGTCAGCCTGCTGACGATTCAGATCCTTGATGCTCGTCCGGACGCCTATTTTGATCCGATCCGACGTGAGGTCCGGGTTCTGCAAAAGAATGAAAACGGACGCCCGCAAACTGTTTTGCGCCGCAGCTATGAAACCCTCGGCGGTGCCCGCTTTGCCGATGATCAGGTTGAATTGTTTGATGTCGATGGCAGCCTTCTGATGAAGCTGCCGCTGCAATCGGCGGATGTCAGCCGAGCGCTGAAGGGGCAACTGAGCGGAAGTGTAACAATCTTTGCCTGATTTTTATTCTGTTCAAAAAAGAACAGAAATTGTGAGAGAATGAGACTTGTGTGCCGCCCTAGGGCGGCACATTTTCTTGTTTGAGCAACCCAATTGGTTTGCATCCACAACATTTTGGAGATTGTCATGAAATCCACACTCCTTGCTGCTGCACTGGTCGTAACGGCGACCTCGGCATTTGCCAGCGCCGAGAAATACGTTTTGGACCCAAGCCACAGCCAGGTCGTTTTTGACTACAACCACCTGGGCTTTTCGACCACAACAGGCATGTTTTCGGGCTTTGAAGGCGAGATCATGTTTGATCAGGAAAACCCTGCTGCGTCGAGCGTCTCGGTATCTATGCCGGTTGTTGAGATGTTCACCGGATGGAAACCGCGCGAAGATCACTTCATGACCGAGGATTTCTTTGGTGTAACCGAAGGAGACCTGATTACTTTCACCTCGACCGCTATCGAAGTCACTGGCGAAAACACTGCCAACATCACAGGCGATCTGACCATGAATGGCGTGACCAAATCTGTTGTACTAGATGCCAAGCTGAACCAGGTTGCGGATCACCCGATGGCGAACAAGCCCTGGGCGGGTTTCGACGCGACCACCACGCTGGTCCGCAGCGAATTCGACCTAGGTCAGTTCGCACCTTTCGTCAGCGATGAGGTCCAGGTTCGAATCTCGATCGAGGCGCAAAAAGCCGAGTAACTCAGTTTCGACTGTTTGAAATGATACCGCCGGGGTGTTTGACCCCGGCGGATTTTTTTATTCAGCGCGCTTGGCTGTTAGATTAACTGATACAGTCACCGCAAAGGCCAGGGAATCTTCAGCGGGCATGGATTTGCCAACGTCAAAATCCAGCCTGTTCAATTCCAACCCTCCGGACATCGTGGCAATATCGTCCTGTATCTCAAGATCAAATGGCAGCACGACATCAACGGTCTTGTCGCGGATCGTCAGAGGACCACGAGCCTCGTAACCGGTGTCCGTCTTGAACAGGTCAGCCTTGAACTGAGCGGTTGGGAATTGGGTTCCATCAAAGAAATCTGCGCCCATGGCCTGATCCGTGACCGTTCCCAAGCTCAGTGAAGCAATGGCAATCGTCACCTCCACCGTTCCGGCAAGTCCGGGTTCGGCGGGATCTTCGAACGCGATTGCGGCGGTCCAGTCAGCGAATTGCCCTGAGACAGGACTGCCCAATTGGGTGATGGTTATGGCTAGGGTGCCGTCTTGCACCTGCCAGTCCGATTGCACTTCGGTCAACTCCGCCGTGTCGGTGGCGGCCGGTGAATGATGCGAGAACACCCCGATGGACCACCCTCCGATCAGCACTGCGGCCCAGACAACTAGGGCGGAGATGGCAGGAAGAGCAGAGTGGTGCTGTTCTGGCGGCTCAGGCGCGTCCGATGCACCGGGCAGCATTCGGCGAAGTGTGCGGTCCCTGTCCAAGACATGGTGCTTGAGTGCGCCAGCGATATGAAGAGTTAACGAACCTGCCAGTGTCCAGACGAACAGCCAGTGCAGCCCGGCAGTGATCTCGGCCAGATACGCTGATTTCGGTACAAAAGGCAGGTTTTGGCCAAAGGGCCAGAGGATCGGGGCAAAGCCCTCGGCCGCTGCGTGGTGCACCCAACCTGAGAGAGGTACAAATACAAGCGAGCCATAGAGCAGCCAGTGAACCGTTTCGGCCGCAAAAGCCTCGGGTTTGTTGTCGGCGTTCAACAGCCCAGGTTTGGTTTGCGTCCAAGCCCACAGAATGCGAGCCAATGCAACAAAGAACACTGTGACGCCGACTGTTTTATGCAGCGAGAACAAACGCGCCGCACGCGCGATGTCATCTTCGGTTGTCGCGATGGCGGGATCATAGATTGCGTGGGCCAGATCATTGGCAATCCAACCCAGCGGCAGGGCGGTGAAAATCAAAAGAGCCGTCAGCCAGTGAAACGTTTTCGTTACACTGCCGTAGCTTGAAAAAGTATTGGTCTTCGACATCGGACGCTCCGGGAAGGGATGTTTTGATCAACCTAAAGGCATGGGGGCAGGACACAATAGCGTGCTGTGCACAGTAAGAGTGCCACAGTGCAGACTACAGGCCCTACTTGTGCCGCGCCCCGTGTCGGTTTACACCCCGCCGCAACCTAACGTCATCCATGAGGTTGTAATGACACGCGCGTTCGTTTTCCCTGGGCAGGGTGCCCAAACAATCGGAATGGGCAAAGCTCTGGCCGAGGCATACCCCGCTGCTCAGGCCGTCTTTGATGAGGTGGACGAAGCGCTGGGCGAAAAACTGAGCGGCTTGATCTGGGGCGGCGAGATTGAAGAACTGACTCTCACGCAGAATGCGCAGCCGGCGCTGATGGCGACCTCAATGGCGGCCTTGCGCGCGCTGGAGGCTGAAGGGGTATCCGTAACAGACGCCGCGTTTGTTGCCGGACATTCACTGGGTGAGTATTCGGCGCTGGCTGCGGCTGGCACATTGTCGATAGCCGACACCGCGCGCCTGCTGCGGACCCGTGGGCAGGCGATGCAAAGTGCGGTTCCCGTCGGTGAGGGTGCAATGGCCGCTATTCTGGGCTTGGATCTTGAGGCCGTTCGTGCCGTCGCAGATGAGGCTGCGCAGGGTGCGGTGTGTCAGGCTGCGAACGACAATGACCCAACGCAGGTCGTTGTATCCGGGACCAAGGCCGCCGTTGAACGCGCGGCAGAAATCGCCAAAGAGAAAGGTGCCAAACGTGCGGTGATGCTGCCGGTTAGCGCTCCGTTCCATTGTGCATTGATGCAGCCTGCCGCTGATGTGATGGCTGACGCGCTGGCCAACGTTGAAATTAATGCGCCCGCCGTGCCACTGGTGGCCAATGTGCGTGCAGAGGCCGTTACAGACCCCGACATGATCCGGCAATTGCTTGTCGAGCAGGTTACCGGTGCGGTTCGTTGGCGCGAGAGCGTACAGTACATGGCTGCACAAGGTGTCACCGAGACTTGGGAAATCGGTGCGGGCAAGGCGCTGTCGGGCATGATCCGTAAGATCGACCGAGCAATTGCGGGCAAGGCTGTGGGCACTCCTGAAGATGTTAAAAAGGCCGTTCAGGCCGAATCGTAAGCTCAAAACACGTCTTAGCTGACGCACCAAGAGGGAAACCGAATGTTTGATTTGACAGGTAAGAACGCGCTGGTCACGGGTGCGTCCGGGGGTATCGGGGGCGGCATCGCGCGTGCTCTGCACGGCGCGGGTGCAACGGTTGGGCTGTCCGGCACACGGGTCGAGCCGCTGCAGGCACTGGCGGACGAACTGGGCGAACGTGCCCATGTCCTTCCCTGCAACCTGAGCGATTCCGAGGCGGTAGCGGCGCTGCCGAAACAAGCGGCCGAAGCGATGGGTTCGGTCGATATTCTGGTCAACAATGCTGGGATCACCCGTGACAACTTGTTCATGCGCATGTCCGATGACGAATGGCAAAGCGTGATCGACGTCAACATGACCGCAACCATGAAATTGTGCAAAGGCGTTATTCGCGGCATGATGAAGGCTCGTTGGGGCCGGATCGTGAATATCTCGTCTGTCGTAGGTGCGATTGGTAATCCGGGGCAGGCAAACTATGCTGCATCCAAGGCGGGAATGGTGGGCTTTTCCAAGGCGTTAGCGCACGAAGTTGCCTCGCGCGGGATCACTGTAAACGCGGTCGCCCCAGGCTTTATCACCACGGCGATGACTGAAAAGCTGACCGACGATCAGAAGGCTGGTTTGCTGCAACAGGTTCCGGCCGGTCGCATGGGTGAGCCAACCGAGATCGCGGCGGCAGTTCTGTACCTTTCCAGCCCCGAGGCAGGTTATGTTACCGGAAGCACCTTGCATGTTAACGGCGGTATGGCCATGTTGTGAGCGCGGATCAAGGCGGGTGCGAAAGCGTTTGCCTTGGGTGTCGTCTGTGCTATAGGCGGCACATGAATGCAGGGGTCGACCGGGTGGTCGACCTTCTACTTTCCCGGTCAACCGGGACCCAAACCGCCCGGACCGGGCAAATCAAAGCCAGCCTGAGCGGGCAAGGGCAGAACCGGGCACTACGCCCTGAAATGGAATGAGGAATAGTCATGAGCGACGTCGCAGATCGCGTTAAAAAGATCGTTGTTGAGCACCTGGGTGTTGAAGAAGACAAAGTAGCAGAAAACGCTTCCTTCATCGACGATCTGGGCGCAGACAGCCTGGACACTGTTGAGCTGGTTATGGCTTTCGAAGAAGAGTTCGGCATCGAAATCCCTGATGACGCAGCCGAAACCATCCAGACCTTTGGCGACGCCGTCAAATTCATCTCCGAAGCCTCCTAATCGCTTCGAAATCAGTAAAAGCGGCGCTTCCGGGCAACGGAGGCGCCGTTTTTTCATGTCTGCTTGGGATTCAGGCTTGCCAGGTGCGAAAATCACTCGCAACTATTTACCAGAGGCAAAATTCCGAGCGGGTTAGGGCATGATAAGATCCACCCCGATGATAAACACGGCACGCTTGACGCTGTGCGCCATGCGGCCCGAGGATTTCAACCGGTTCGCCGAAATCTGGCGTAACCCATGTATCGTTCGACACATTGGCGGGAAACCGAGGTCGCGAGGAGAAGCGTGGGATTCCTTTTTGCGAAACGCCGGGCATTGGCAGATGGCCGGCTTTGGTCAATGGGCCGTAGTACAGCAATCGAATCGACAGATGATCGGCCAGGCGGGATTTTTCTATGGCAATCGTGCGATCGGTGAGGATTTCGACAGTTTCCCCGAAGCTGGATGGATACTGGTGCCCGAGGCTCAGGGTCAGGGGTTGGGTCTGGAAGCTGCTCAGGCGGCGCATGATTGGTTTGACCGAATTATGCCAGGCCCCTTGGTTGCAATGGTGAATTTGGCAAATTCGACGTCACAGAAACTGGCCGAAAAGTTGGGTTACGTCGCTATGCGCGAATGCGACTACAACGACACTCCGGTCGTGTTGTTGCGTAGGAACGGACCTCCGCGGCGGGCGTAATTCCTTTTTCGGCGATGCCGCAAAATGTTCTCAGTTTGCCGAAACTGGTAATATCCAGGGTCAGTCCGGCGTGTATGATATAGTGGATTTGCATTGCGATTGAGCGGAGGAACGGGCTCATGAGGATTTACCCCACTATGGAACTGCAAAACGGCCGGTGTGTGACATTGGACAAAGGCCGTTTGGACAATGCCATGATCTGGCATGTGGACCCGGTTGAAACAGCGCGCAGCTGGTCGGCCGCTGGGGCTGAGTGGATGCAGTTGACGGATTTCGATGCGATTGAGGGCCGCGATACCAATGCCGAACTGGTGGAAGAGATCATCCGCTCGGCCGAGATGCCAGTTCAGTTGGCCGGTGGTATGCGCAGCCGCGAACAAATCGAACATTGGATCGACAAAGGGGCAGGGCGGATTGTCGTCGGCACACTTGCGGCAAGAGACCCGCACCTTGTTAAGGAACTTGCCAAGTTCTATCCGGATCAGATCGTTTTGGCGGTGGATGTCTGGCAGGGCTTTGTCATGACCGAAGGGTGGCGCAGCCAGAGCGCGTTTACGCCGGAGGCATTCATTGACGCCTTTGCAGACACTCCTTTTGCCGGAATTTTGGTGACGGATATCGACAGCGATATGGAAGATGTCGAAGCGCAGCTGGGTTTGATTTCGGGCTTGTCGGAAAAGTCCCGCACCCCGATCATTGCCAGCGGTGTGGTGCGTACTGCGGACGATATATCTCGGTTGGCGTATATCCCCAACATTTCCGGCGCGATTGTCGGACGGGCACTGTTCCGCAAGTCGCTGAGCCTGGAGGAAGCTCTGGAAGTGGCGAAAGCCGCGCATGAACCAGTGGCGCAGTTCCAATAATTAGTTAGCAATGTGAAAACCGCCTTTTGCCCCCGTTGGCAGAAGGCGGTTTTCCGTTTCAATCTCTTCCGAGCAGCGGCACACAGTATTTCTTTCGGTTTAGGCAAGATGATGCTGGAAGGGAATGGGTCGTTGCTCTTGCCCCCGGACCCCGGGCCGGGGTATTAGCGTTTCTCAAACAGGAAGCAGGCAAGAGGCATTTCATGCGCAGAGTCGTTGTAACCGGTCTTGGATTGGTCACTCCTTTGGCCAGTGGGGTCGAGGAAACCTGGTCACGGCTGCTGGACGGAGAATCCGGTGCGGGCCCAATCACTCATTTCGATGCCGAAGCAAGCGGGGTCACTACGACCTACGCCTGCGAAGTGCCACGTGGTGACGGAACCAATGGGACGTTCAATCCCGACGATTGGATGCCGCCAAAAGAACAGCGCAAGATTGAGGATTTCATCCTGTATTCCATCGCGGCGGCGGAAATGGCCTGCAAGGACGCGAACTGGTTGCCGGAAGATGAGGAAGACCGTCTGCGGACAGGTGTTCTGATTGGTTCGGGTATCGGTGGTCTGGGCTCGATTGCCAACACCGCTAATCTGATCCGCGACAAAGGCCCGCGCCGTGTATCGCCGTTCTTTATTCCAGGTGCTCTGATCAACCTGGCGTCCGGCCAAGTGTCCATCCGCCACGGTTTCAAGGGACCGAACCACTCGGTGGTGACGGCCTGTTCGACCGGTGCCCATGCTATAGGCGACGCCAGCCGCATCATCCGCGCTGGTGACGCTGACGTCATGATTGCTGGCGGAGGTGAAGGCTGTATTTGCGAGATCGGTATTGCAGGCTTTAACGCATGCAAGGCGTTGTCGACCAAATATGCAGACGATCCGAAGAAAGCGAGTCGCCCTTATGATGTGGACCGTGATGGTTTCGTCATGGGTGAAGGCGCAGGCATCGTGGTTCTTGAAGAATATGAACATGCTAAGGCGCGTGGCGCGAAGATTTATGCGGAAGTTCTGGGTTACGGTATGTCAGGCGATGCGTACCACATCACTGCGCCGTCCGAGGATGGAGATGGCGCTGAACGGTCGATGAAAGCTGCGCTGCGCAGTGCCGGGCTGGAGCCGACGGATCTGGACTATATCAACGCGCATGGCACTTCGACCATGGCGGATACGATTGAACTAGGCGCTGTGGAACGCCTGCTGGGCGACCATGCGGGCAACGCGACCATGACCTCGACCAAATCGGCCACGGGGCACCTGTTGGGGGCAGCCGGTGCAATCGAGGCGATCTTCTCGATCCTTGCAATTCGGGATCAGGTTGCTCCGCCAACGATCAATCTGGACAATCCGGCGGTTGAAACGCCGATTGATCTGGCTCCGAACGCAAAGCGCGAGCGTGAGATCAACGTGGCGCTTTCGAACTCGTTCGGATTCGGCGGCACCAATGCCAGCGTGATCTTCGGGAAGGTCAGTTAAATGTGGCGGGCCATTGCATCGAACGCGCTGACCATCCTGGTGGTTGGCCTGTTTCTGATCGGCGGCCTGATCCTTTGGGGGCAGTCGCAGTACAAGTCCGAAGGCCCATTGGAAAACGCTGTGTGCCTGCAGGTGAAAAGCGGTTCGAACATGACGCGGGTCAGCCAGCAGTTGGAAGATGACGGAGCCATTAGCAGCGCTCTGATCTTCAGGCTTGGTGCGGACTACACCGAAAAGTCGCAGCAGTTGAAGGCAGGCAGTTTTCTAGTCCGCGAAGGCGCGTCGATGAAGCAGATCATCGATGAGATCACCAGCAGCGGTGCCAGCACGTGCGGGTCCGAGATTGAGTATCGCATTGGTGTAACTCGTGTTCAGACTCGCGTGCGGGAATTGGATCCGGCCACATTGGATTTTGTTGAAATTGCCAGCTTCGAAGCGGGTGAAGATGAGACCCCGGCCGAGTATACTGAAAAGCGTCAGGATGCTGACACACGGTATCGTGTATCGGTTGCCGAGGGTGTGACCTCGTGGCAGGTGGCCGAAGCACTGAAGGGGATTGATGCGCTGACGGGCGAAGTGGCAGAAATTCCGGCCGAGGGTATGCTGGCGCCAGACAGCTACGAGTTGACCGAGGGTGACGACCGAACTGCGATCTTGCAGGACATGCAGAATAAGCAGCAATTGCGCATCAATGCAGTTTGGGAAAACCGTCAGGACGATCTTCCCATCAGTAGCCCGGAAGAAATGCTGATCCTTGCGTCGATCATCGAAAAGGAAACGGGTGTCCCGCATGAACGTGGTCAGGTTGCCAGCGTTTTCGTAAATCGTCTTGAGCAGGGGATGAAGCTGCAGACAGACCCGACCGTGATCTATGGTGTCACCAAGGGTCAGGGCGTGCTGGGACGTGGGTTGCGTAGGAGTGAGCTGCGCAGGGCAACGCCTTGGAATACCTATGTGATTGATGGGTTGCCGCCGACGCCAATTGCTAATCCCGGATTGGCAAGCCTTGAGGCTGCCGTGGCGCCGGAAGAAACAAACTATGTTTTCTTTGTCGCGGATGGAACGGGCGGGCATGCCTTTGCAGAGACGCTTCAGGAGCATAATCGCAACGTCGCCAAGTGGCGCGAGATTGAGGCCGAACGACAAAGCTCTGGCAACTAAGAAAAAGGGCCGCGTTACAAAACGCGGCCCTTCTTTTTTTCTTATGCAGCGGGACGCCTGCGAGGCCGACGACGCTTGGACGTTCCAGGTTTTGAGGCTGCGTTCGCCGCCTGAGGCTTTGGCCCACGCCCACGGAAACCGCCGCGATTCCGCGGTTTCTTGGGTTCCGCGACTTCGGGCATGGTTCCGCTTGCCACCGGAATTTCGATTTTCATCAACTTCTGAATCTGCCGGAGCTGATCCAATTCGTCCGGTGCGCAGAACGCGATACCTTCACCTTCTCGTCCCGCACGGGCGGTTCGACCGATACGGTGAACATAGTTATCGGGAACCTCGGGCAAGTCATAGTTGATCACATAGGCCACTCCGGGGATATCAATGCCTCGCGCGGCCACGTCGGTGGCGACCAGAACGTTGATTTCGCCAGCGCGAAAGGCCTTGATGGCACGGTCTCGCTGACCCTGGCTTTTATTCCCGTGGATTGAAGCCGCGTTATAACCGTCAGCCACAAGGCCCTTCATCAGCTTTTCTGCGCCGTGTTTCGTGCGGGCGAAGACCAATGTCAGAGCATCCATATCGGCCGAGAGGATTTCACGCAGTTTCTTAGGCTTTTCAGGCTTGGCGAGGAAATGGACGGATTGCGTGATCTTGTCTGCCGCTTTGCCCGGAGGCGACACCTGCACCCTCTGAGGGTTGTTCAGATAGGCTTGGCTGAGCTCCTCCATCTGTTTTGGCATGGTAGCAGAAAACAGCATGGTCTGGCGTGGTGTTCCAAGTTGTGGTGCGATTTTGCGAAGGGCGTGAATAAAGCCCATATCCAGCATCTGATCCGCTTCGTCCAGTACCAGATGACGAACAGAGCTGAGATCGACCGCTCCGCGTTCCATTAGGTCGATCAGGCGCCCTGGTGTGGCCACCAGAATGTCGGTGCCGCGTGACAGGAACGAGATCTGCTTCCCGATCGATTGACCGCCAACGACCGTAGCAACGCGCAGCTTTGTCTTTTGGGTCAGGTTACGTAGGCTCTCGGCGATCTGGTTCACCAACTCGCGGGTAGGCGCTAGGATCAGGGCCTTGACCGTTTTGGGGGCCGGTTTACCCGGTTGCGCCAGAAGGTGGTCGATCAGCGGCAGACCGAAGGCCAGCGTCTTGCCGGTTCCGGTCTGCGCTAAGCCGAGGACATCATGTCCTTGCAGCGCAAGCGGGATCGCTTTGTTCTGAATCGGAGTGGGCTGGGTGAAATTGGCGCGTTTCAGAGCGTCATTCAGGGCTGGGGCGAGGCCCAGCATATCAAAATCGAACAAATAACTATCCTTTAGTGCCCTTGCATCAGCGCAGGGGCAGTTCATAATGGGCCGCTTCAGCGACCGGCGGGGTTACGGCGAGACCTCAGGATGGGCAGGCGGGTCCTGCGTCATCCGGTCTTCGCGTCAAGAACCCTGCGTGAATGGGAACTGGTGGGGTAGGGCGCTGTAGGGACCGTTGATGCCCTTATGCTCACGCGGCAGCGCTTTGTTGTTGTGGGCACATGATGGGTATCGGGGTAAATGTCAAGCTTAGGGAGTCGCAATGATTACCACACCGCCCGCCTTGCGTTGCGTCTGTGTTGCGTAACGCATTGACTTTGCGTACTTTATGCCGTATTGATAATGTCATGCTAGAAGAAGTGGGCAACGGCCCCGGGGTGACCCGGCGGCCGTTTTTCGTTTCTCTCGTGCGGAAAAACTCACGCATGAGGTCAATACGCAAACATGACTTTGATTACCCCGGAGGAGCGGATTTCTCAGACGGCAGACTTACTGCAGTCGCTGGAGGCATCCATTCGCGATTTGCGCAAAGCAGCAGAAGAACTGCGCAGGCAGATCGGAGCCGGGGAGGATGCAGATCTTGCTGGTTCAACCAAGCAACTTGGTCAGTTAGAGGGGCTGATCCGAAGTTGTCAAAAAGTGGAGACAAGCTTTGTCGAACAACATCACAGACAAGCCGGAATCGCCCAAGGGGGGTATGCGCTCGACCTTGAGCGCGCTCGATTTGAAATCGGGTGCAGGCTGGCTCGCCTCCGCCGATGTTGCGGTTCGGAACAGGTTTCTGAGTGAGATCGGGGAGGGGGGGCTGTGTGCCCTCCCTTTCCTGTTTGAGTTCTGGGCGCTGCCGCATCAGTTACCGCCCGAGGGCGATTGGCGGTCCTGGGTCATCATGGGCGGGCGTGGGGCCGGCAAAACGCGGGCCGGGGCCGAATGGGTGCGGTCGATGGTTGAAGGGGCGAAACCGTTGGATCGCGGCGAGGCCGGCCGTGTGGCGTTGGTGGGTGAGACATTCGATCAGGTGCGGGATGTGATGATCTTTGGCGATAGTGGGATACTCCAGTGTTCACCGCCGGATCGTCGCCCCGCGTGGAAGGCTTCGGAACGAAAACTGATCTGGCCCAACGGGGCCGAGGCGCAGGCGTTTTCGGCGCATGATCCCGAGGGGCTGCGCGGGCCGCAGTTCGATGCGGCCTGGGTGGATGAGTTGGCCAAGTGGAAAAAGGCGGGCGAGACCTGGGATATGCTGCAATTTGCGCTGCGGTTGGGGGATCGGCCTCGGGTCTGTGTGACGACCACGCCGCGCAATGTTAAGGTTTTAAAGGAGTTGCTTTCGTCACCCTCCACTGTGCAGACCCATGCACCGACCGAGGCGAACCGGGCCAATCTGGCGGACTCTTTTCTGGAAGAGGTGCGCGCACGCTATGCAGGCACGCGGCTGGGGCGACAGGAGTTGGACGGGGTGCTGCTTTCGGATGCTGAGGGCGCTCTGTGGACCGGTTCGATGCTGGAGGCGGCGCGCTGTGCGCAGGTGCCCGTGTTGGATCGGATCGTGGTGGCGCTGGACCCGGCGGTTACGGCGGGGGCGGATGCGGATGCCTGCGGGATTGTGGTTGTGGGCGCGCAGCTACAGGGGCCAGCAGAGGAGTGGCGCGCCTATGTGCTGGCTGACCGGACGGTGCAGGGCGCGGGTCCGGCGGGTTGGGCGCAGGCGGCGATTGACGCGATGGATGAATTCGGGGCCGAACGGCTGGTGGCCGAGGTCAATCAGGGCGGGCAACTGGTGGAAGAGGTGGTGCGGCAGGTGGACCCTCTGGTCCCATATCGGGCGGTGCGGGCCTCACGCGGCAAGGTCGCGCGGGCTGAGCCTGTGGCGGCATTGTACGAGCAGGGGCGGGTGCGCCATGTGGCCGGGCTGGACGCGCTGGAGGAGCAGATGTGCCAGATGACCGCGTGCGGGTTCGAGGGGCAGGGCTCGCCCGACCGGGTCGACGCGCTGGTCTGGGCGCTGCATGAGTTGGTTGTGGGGCCTGCGGGGGCGTATCGGCGGCCGAGGGTGCGGAGTTTGTAGTTGAACCTGGGCAAGAGGCCAAATTATCAATTGATTATGATAAGAAATCTGACCGTGTGCTGCTCCTGAGGGAGTGTTGCTTTACACTGCACCTGATGAGACTATTGCCTTACGGAGGCAAAGCCATGAACATCCGGAGAATATTTCTAGGCAACATTATTGCGGCCGTGATTGTTGTCGTAGGCAGTCCGGTTGCAGCGCAAATCGCTGCATTGCCAGATCGGCTGTCGCCAATTCCGAAAACGACAGATGGCGTTCCTCATGTCCAGATTGGGGTTGAGGCGATTCCCGAGCTAACCGAAGACCTCCTAAGACGCGTCGACGAAATTCCTGACGTGGAAATTCGTGAGACTGTTGTCTCGCTGCCCGGAGCCAAGGGGTTCTGGTTGTCAGACAACCTTCCACTGAAGCATCCGGAAGTGATTGTTGGAGGTCGGGAGTTTGCTCATGTGCATCCTGACGGCTCACTCCATGCATCTTTGGATCCCAAAACAGCGCAGCTCGCGATAGATGCAGGCTGGGCCGTTGCTCACCCTTGGTCGCAAAAACGGCCGGGATGGGAAGGCTTTGTGATGATTTTCACTCCTTCCTCGCAGGACGAGCTTGATGTGGTTTTCATGTTGGTTCTGGACTCGTACAACTATGTGGTCGGAAGGTGATTTCGGGATATATACCACCTTGTGGTGAATTGGATTGTTTCCGGTCACCTCAGTGTTGCCCAACCCCCGTACGCCCCATTCCCAAGCCTTAAACTTTTTTCCCTCATAACTCCTTTCAACAAGCCGGGCAGAGCGGCGGCAGAAAGGAGCACAGATGGTATTCGATTTCTTGCGTCGTGGATCGGCTGGCGAGGCACCCGAGGCAAAGGCGAGCGCAGCGGGACCTGTTGTGGCGTGGCAGACGGGCGGGCGCGTGGCGTGGAGCCCTCGGGATACGGTGTCGCTGACGCGGACGGGGTTCTCGGGGAACCCAGTGGGGTTTCGCTCGGTCAAACTGATTGCCGAGGCGGCGGCGGCGTTGCCTTTGGTGCTGCAGGATCAGGCGCAGCGGTATGACGCGCATCCGATCCTGTCCCTCATGCGCCGTCCGAATGCGGCGCAGGGGCGGGCGGAGTTGATGGAGGCTCTGTTTGGGCAACTGTTGCTGTCTGGCAATGCTTATGTCGAGGCAGTTCAGGCCGACGAGGGGTTGCCGGTTGAGCTACATGTTCTGCGCTCGGATCGCATGAGCGTGGTGCCGGGGGCCGATGGCTGGCCCAAGGCGTATGATTACGCTGTGGGCGGTAAGAAGCACCGGTTTGCGGCGGAAAACATCTGCCATATCAAGTCGTTCCATCCTCAGGATGATCACTATGGGTTCTCGCCGATGCAGGCGGCGGCGATGGCCATTGATGTGCATAACAGCGCGTCTCGGTGGTCGAAATCGCTGTTGGATAATGCGGCGCGGCCTTCGGGGGCGCTGGTGTGGAATGGCGATGGCCATGGAGTGATGGCCGAGGATCAGTTCCGTCGGCTTTCAGACGAGATCGAGCAGAACTATCGCGGAGCGCGCAATGCGGGGCGACCGATGGTTCTGGAAGGGGGGCTGGATTGGAAACCGATGGGGTTCTCGCCTTCGGACATGGAGTTTCAAAAGACCAAGGAAGCCGCTGCCCGCGAGATCGCGCTGGCCTTTGGGGTCCCGCCGATGCTGCTGGGAATCCAGGGTGACGCGACCTATTCGAACTATCAGGAGGCCAATCGGGCGTTCTATCGCCTGACCGTTCTGCCCCTGGTGACGCGGGTGGCGGCGGCGGTGTCGGAATGGCTGACGGGCTTCACCGGCGAGGAATTGGTGCTGAAGCCCGATCTGGATCAGGTGCCTGCACTGTCTGCTGAACGCGACGCGCAATGGGCGCGGGTCAACCGGGCCGATTTCCTGACGGATGCCGAAAAGCGCGCGCTACTGGGGCTGCCGGAGCGTGCCGATGTCTGACGGGTATCCTCCGTTTGAATGCGCGCCGGGCCTGCGCTTGGCCGCGCATGAGCGGGTGGCCGAGATCCAGCATGCGCATTTGTGCAGGCGGTTGGATCAGATCGAAGAAATGATGGAGAGGCTGGAGAAGCGATTGTGGCTGACGGTCTATGGCGTGGTGGCGGTGATCCTAGCGCAGGCGTTTCAATCTATCTTGGTGGTAACGCCATGAATTCAGTGGGTTGCATGGAGAAGTTCATGGATTTGGAACATAAGTTTGCGCGGTTTGGCGACAAGCTTTCCGTGACTGAGGACGCGGTAATCGAAGGCTATGCCAGCCTGTTTGGGCAAGTTGATCAAGGTCGTGACGTGGTACAGCGCGGGGCTTATCGAACCTCGCTTGATGGGCTGGAAAATGCAGGTCGGCGGGTCAAGATGCTGTGGCAGCACGACCCGGCGCAGCCCATCGGCGTCTGGGATGAGGTCTGCGAAGACGACAAGGGATTGTGGGTCAAAGGGCGTCTCTTGGAGGCCACGCAGAAGGGCCGCGAGGCAGCGGAACTGATCCGGGCGGGCGCGATGGATGGTCTGTCTATTGGTTATCGTACTAAGCGGGCTATTAAAAATGACAAGGGCCAGCGGGTCCTGACTGAACTGGAGCTGTGGGAGGTGTCGCTTGTGACCTTCCCAATGCTGCCCAGTGCGCGGGTGACGGCAAAGGGGACGACCCTGGATACCGAAGACACCCTGCGCAGTATTGCCGAGGCGTTCAACGATGCCCGGCAGGAGCTGGCGCGGACCTAGCGCGCCTCAAACCTCACCCAAAAAGGAAGTGCTGATGAGCAAGACCGAGACCCCGGCCTTGACCGGAGAGGGTGCGCCCCTGGTTCAGGAGGTGAAGCAGGCGATGGCTGGCTTCGTGAATGAATTTAAGGGCCTGAAGGCTGAAATGAAAACCAAACTGCAACAGACAGAAGAGCGACTGACCATGCTGGATCGTAAATCAACCATAGCGGCGCGCCCGCATCTTGCGGCATCCATCGAAGACGGTGCCCCGCACCAGAAGGCCTTTGACGCCTATGTGCGTTCGGGTGAAGATGACGGCCTGCGCGGGTTGGAAATGGAGTCGAAATCGCTATCCAGCGCGGTTAACAGCGACGGTGGCTATCTGGTCGATCCGCAAACTGCCGAGATCATCAAATCCGTACTGAAGTCCACGGCGTCGATCCGATCGATAGCTTCGGTTGTCAATGTCGAAGCGAACTCTTTCGACGTGTTGATCGACCACACCGATGTGGGCGCGGGCTGGGCCGATGAAACTTCTGCTGCGACCGAAACGGCGACCCCGTCGATTGACCGTATCTCGATTGCGCTTCACGAACTGAGCGCGCTGCCCAAGGCCTCGCAGCGCCTGCTAGATGACAGCGCTTTCGACGTCGAAGGCTGGCTGGCTGGCCGTATTGCCGACAAGTTCGCCCGTGCCGAGGCTGCGGCGTTCATCTCGGGCGATGGGATGGATAAGCCCAAAGGTATTCTGGATCACGCCAAGGTCGACAATGACGTCTGGGCCTGGGGCAATATAGGCTATGTACCGACGGGTATCGATGGTGGCGTCGATGCGGATGCGATTGTCGATGTTGTTTATGCGCTAGGTGCACAATATCGGGTCAATGGCACTTTCGTCATGAACTCGAAAACCGCTGGCGTGATCCGCAAGCTGAAGGACAGCGACGGCCGCTTCTTGTGGTCGGACGGTCTGGCCGCGGGCGAGCCCGCACGTCTGATGGGCTATCCGGTGCTAATCGCCGAGGACATGCCGGATGCAGGTTCCGACAGCTTCTCGATCGCCTTTGGTGATTTCCAGGCTGGTTATACCATTGCCGAGCGCCCCGATTTGCGCGTCCTGCGCGACCCGTTCAGCGCTAAGCCGCATGTCCTGTTCTATGCAACCAAGCGCGTGGGTGGTGATGTGAGCGACTTTGCAGCGATCAAGCTGGTGAAATTCGGTACCGCTTAAGGCGGGCTGAATACGAGGGGCCTCGGCCCCTCGGGCGGCGGGTACGGGCCGGGGTGAGATCCCCTGCGTTGTCTAGCTGCTCCCCTCCGTCCGAGCAACGTGGGGCGGTGCGTGCCCGTCAATTTCCAAGGAATACGGCCCCGGAGGGGTCCGAGATTGCGGAGTGAATGGATGATGTTGATCGAAGAAACCGCCATCGCGGATGCGGTGCTGCCGGTGGATCAGTTCAAGGCGCATCTGCGGCTGGGAACCGGCTTTGCCGAGGGCAGCGTGCAGGATGAAGTGCTCAAAGGTTTTCTGCGGGCGGCGATTGCCGCGATTGAAGCGCGCACTGGTAAAGTGCTGATCGAGCGCGCATTTTCCTGGAGCCTGAACGGATGGCGCGACACGACGAGCGAATTGCTGCCTGTAGCTCCGGTAACAACAGTGGATGCGGTCATTTTGACTGACGCCGCAGGTACCGAAACAGCGATCCCGGCAGACGTCTATAGGGTGGAGCATGATAGCCAGCGCCCAAGGCTGCTCCCGACGGGTTCGAGGTTGCCTGCAGTTGCGACGGGAGGTGGGGTGAAGATCTTGTTCTCCGCAGGCTTGTCGATGGACTGGGGCGGCTTGCCCGCCGATCTGGGGCAGGCGGTTTTGCTGCTGGCAGCGCATTACTACGAGTATCGGGATGAAACCGCTTTGGGAGCAGGTTGCATGCCATTTGGCGTGACCAGCCTTATACAGCGATATCGTGTGGTGCGCTTTGGTGCTGGGGTTGCGCTATGAAGTGCCCCCAGTTGAACCGAAAATTGATGCTTGAGACTTCGGTTCGCGCCGCTGATGGCGCGGGAGGTTTCACCGAAACCTGGCAACCGCTGGGTACAGTTTGGGCCGAGGTCACCGCACGCAGCGGTGCTGAACGTCAGGTGGCTGGGGTGCCGGTGTCTCGCGTAAGCTATCGCATTGTCGTACGCGGAGCACCCGAAGGGTCTTCAATGAGGCCTTCTCCCGATCAGCGTTTCTTAGACGGCTCCCGGCGCTTTGTCATTCGTGCGGTCGCCGAGCGTGATCCACGCGGTCAGTACCTGACTTGTTTCGCGGATGAGGAGGTGGCGGCATGAGTTATGGCGTTTCAGCCGCTTTGCAGGCGGCGGTGTATCAACTGCTTTCCAGCGACGCGCAAGTTGGCACACTTTCAGGGGGAGCGATCTATGATGCGGTCCCAGCCGGTTCTGTGCCTCAGACCTATGTAACGCTGGGCCCCGAGGATGTTCGGGATGCCTCGGATCAGTCCGGTAGCGGAACCACGCATCGCCTCACAATTTCAGTGGTATCCGAGGTCGCTGGTTTTGGTGCCGCTAAAGCTCTGGCCGGTGCGGTGTGTGATGCGCTGGAAGGTTCAGCGCTGAACCTCGACCGCGGGCGGATGGTTGGGCTTTGGTTCGAACGCGCTTCGGCTCGTCGAACGGGAACTGGAGGCGCGATCCGCCAGATCGACCTGAGATTCCGCGCCCGCGTGGAAGACGACTAAGCAATCAACGGAGAGAGCATATGGCTGCCCAGAACGGAAAAGACCTGTTGGTCAAAGTGGATATGAACGACTCGGGCCTGTTCGAGACCATTGCGGGGCTGCGTGCCACGCGGGTTAGTTTAAACGCAGAAAGTGTGGATGTGACGACTTTAGAAAGTCAGGGGGGATGGCGCGAGCTGCTGTCGGGCGCTGGTGTCAAATCAGCTGCGATCTCGGGTTCGGGCGTGTTCAGGGACGCGGGTACGGACGAACGCGCTCGGCAACTTTTTTTCGACGGCGAGACGCCGAGTTTTCAAGTGGTTATTCCCGATTTCGGTATTGTCGAAGGGCCGTTTCAGGTGACGGGGATCGAATATGCAGGTTCGCACAATGGCGAGGCGACATATGAGATGAGCCTGGCCAGCGCCGGCGCACTGGCCTTTACGGCGCTGTAATCCAATGACGAATCCGTGGACGGGCGAGGTGGCATTGACCATCGATGGGAAGCGGCGGGTGCTCAAGTTGACGCTGGGTGCTTTGGCGGAATTGGAACAGGAACTGGGCACCGGATCTTTGGTGGAGTTGGTGCAGCGGTTCGAAGGTGGTGCCTATTCCAGCGGCGACGTATTAGCGCTGATCGTAGCGGGGTTGCGGGGTGGTGGGGCCGATGTGTCCCGCGCTGACCTGCTGCGTACAGATATCGATGGCGGTCCGATGGCGGGTGCGCGTGCTGCGGCTGAATTGCTGGCGCGGGCCTTCATGGTTCCAGAACAGACATGAGCGGGTTCGACTGGCCCACGCTGATGCGGGCGGGATTGGTCGGACTGCGCCTGACGCCAGAACAGTTCTGGCGTCTGACCCCGGCCGAACTGCGGCTGATGCTGGGGCAGGGCACGGGACTTCCGGCGATGAACCGGGCGGGGCTGGATGCCCTGTTGGCAGCCTATCCGGACAAGACACAAGGAGAGCGTGATGACGGATCGTGACGGCTTGGATGACCTGCAAGAGCGGGGAGAGGCGCTGGGCGACTCGCTGGGGGATGCGGCGTCGATGGCGGCAGCTTTTGACGGCCAGATGAAGCGGATCAGCGCAGCTTTCGAAGAAACCGGCAAGGACGTCGCCACGTTGGAACGTGGAATGTCGGGCGGGTTGCGAAAAGCCTTCGACGGTGTGGTGCTGGATGGGATGAACCTGTCCGACGCGCTGGATGTGCTGAAAAACTCGATGATCCAGACGGCGTATGCAGCAGCGATTAAACCGGTGACGGATCATTTCGGTGGAATGCTGGCCAATACCGTGGGCGGTCTTGTGCAAGGCATTCTTCCATTTGCGGACGGTGGCAGCTTTTCCCAGGGTCGGGTGATGCCTTTTGCCAATGGCGGCGTAATCAGTGGTCCTACCACATTTCCCATGCGCGGAGGTACGGGATTGATGGGCGAGGCCGGTCCTGAGGCAATCATGCCATTAGCGCGCGGTCCTGATGGAAAGCTGGGTGTGCGCACATCCGGTGGCGCGCGCGCCGTAAACGTCGTGATGAACATCACCACTCCAGACGTACAGGGTTTCCGGCGCAGTCAAGGTCAGATTGCCGCTCAGATGAGCCGCGCGCTGGGACGCGGTAATCGCAATAGATAAAACAGGGAGCAGGCCATGAATTTCCACGAAGTGAGGTTTCCCGCGAACCTGAGTTTTGGCTCGGTCGGTGGCCCGGAACGGCGCACAGATATCGTGACGCTGGCCAATGGGTTCGAAGAGCGCAACACCCCTTGGGCACATTCTCGGCGGCGCTACGACGCAGGGTTGGGGATGCGGTCTCTGGATGACATCGAAACACTGATTTCGTTCTTCGAGGCGCGTCAGGGTCAGATGTTCGGCTTCCGCTGGAAGGATTGGTCGGACTACAAATCTGGCCCGGCAACAGTGGACGTTGATCAGGGGGACCAGGTTATTGCACGCGGCGACGGTGTTCAGACGGCGTTTCAATTGGTCAAAACCTACAGCTCTGGCGGGTTCAGCTATGTTCGCCCAATCGTGAAGCCCGTGCTTGGGACGGTTAGAATTGGCATCGAACAGGACGAAATGCACGAAGGCGTTGACTTTGAAGTCGACCTTTTTGGCGGGCTGATCACATTTGCGGCTCCTCCTCCCGAGGACGTGGAAATTACAGCCGGGTTCGAGTTTGACGTTCCGGTCCGGTTCGACACCGACAAAATCCAAACCAGCGTCGCCAGCTTTCAGGCGGGTGATGTCCCCAATGTTCCGGTGGTCGAGGTGCGTGTCTGATGAGCGGAGACAAACAAGGGCTGCACGCTCACTTGCAGAGCGGGCTAACCACAACCTGCCGGTGCTGGGCAATCCGACGCTCTGATGGTCGGGAATATGGCTTTACCGATCACGACATGGAGTTGAGCTTTGACGGACTGACTTTCAAAGCCAGCACTGGACTGACCGCAACGGCGATTGAGCAAGCCACAGGTCTGTCGATCGACAATTCCGAGGCGATGGGCGCGTTCTCGGATGCGGCGGTGACGGAAGAGGATATTGAAGCTGGTCGTTTTGATGGCGCTCAGGTGCGTGCGTGGCTTGTAAACTGGGCCGTGCCCGATCAGCGCAAGCTGCAATTTCGCGGCTCAATCGGTGAGTTGCGCCGCGCAGGTGGAGCCTTCCATGCCGAACTTAGAGGGTTGACCGATTTGCTCAACCGGCCGCTGGGCAGGATTTATCAAAAGCCCTGCACGGCCGTTTTGGGAGACAGTGCCTGTGCATTCAACACGGACGCTCCGGGATATTGGGCCGAGGCGAAAATTACGCGCGTGACCGCAGGCAGCGCTTTGCAATTGAAGGGCGCAAAAGCTCCGGTTCCGGGTTGGTTTGCGCGTGGTCGTCTGGAGGTCGTCTCCGGCAAGGCGTCGGGCTTGTGGGCATCGGTAAAGCAGGATGAGCGAATTGCGGGGGGGCGCAATATCAAGCTTTGGTCCGGGATCGGTGGAGGCCTGGCCATCGGTGACCGTGTCAGATTGACGGCTGGGTGCGATAAAAGCATGGGGATGTGCCGCCTGAAGTTCAATAACATGATGAATTATCAGGGATTTCCTGACCTGCCGGGGGAGGATTGGATGATGGCCGTGCCAAAGCAGGGCAATCCAAACAACGGAGGCAGTATACGATGATCACCTGCCGAAAAGATATTGTTGATGAGGCGCGTAGCTGGTTGGGGACCCCGTATGTCCATCAGGCTTCTGCAAAGGGCGCCGGTACGGATTGTCTGGGATTATTGCGCGGAGTTTGGCGCGCACTAATTGGGTGCGAACCCGAAGCGGTTCCGACGTATAGCATGGATTGGTCCGAGCCTCAGGGTGAGGAACGTTTGTGGGCTGCCGCGTGTCGCCACCTGACCGAAAAGAGCCCGGCCGACGCTGATGTGGGTGATATTCTGTTGTTCCGCATGCGGGAAGGACGTGTCGCCAAGCATATAGGTATCGTCAGCAACGTGAAGACTGTGCCCCGATTCATTCATGCCTATTCCGGCCATGGAGTTGTCGAAAACACTCTCAGCGATCCCTGGCGCCGCCGGGTGGTCGCCTGTTTTGAATTTCCGCTGGAGGAAAAGTGAATGGCTACAATTGTTCTTTCTGCAGCAGGGGCCGCAGTTGGTGGTGCAATTGGCGGCACTGTCCTGGGGCTTTCGACGGCGGTCATCGGACGAGCGATTGGCGCAACGCTGGGCCGGGTCATCGACCAACGGCTGATGAGTCAATCTATCATGGGCGGGGGAAGCGAAGTGGTCGAGACTGGCCGCTTGGACCGGTTTCGCCTGACCGAAACCGGTGAAGGGGCCCCGGTTGCCAGAGTGTTTGGTCGGATGCGAGTGGGCGGTCAGGTCATTTGGGCCTCGGATTTTTTGGAAACCAAAAGCACCAGTACTACGACACAAGGCGGCGGAGGAGGAAAGGGCTCACCCAAGGCGCCCGAGGTCACGACGACAACGCACAGCTACAGCTACTCGATTTCTTTGGCGATCGCAGTGGGGGCCGGCCAGATTTCGGATGTTCCGCGTATTTGGGCGGATGGAGAGGAACTGGAGCGCGCAGGCCTGAATATTCGCGTCTATCGCGGCGGCCATCATCAACTGCCGGATCCGTTGATCGAATCCATTGAAGGCGTGGGAAATGTCCCAGCTTATCGGGGTACGGCCTACGTTGTGATCGAGGACCTGCAACTGGCCGCATTCGGAAACCGGGTGCCGCAATTCTCATTCGAAGTGGTGCGTCAGGAACAACCCGTTATGCCGGATACGCCAGAAGCCTTGTCCAGAACAGTTCGTGGCGTTGCACTTATGCCGGGTACTGGCGAGTACGCGCTTGCCAACGAGCAGATCAATTACACAAAAGGCCCGGGCCAGAGTTGGGCAGCAAATGTCAATTCCGTCTCTGGTCTACCGGATCTGGTGGCATCCGTCCGGTCATTGCAAAAGGAACTGCCATCCTGCGACGCGACCTCATTGATCGTGTCCTGGTTCGGGGATGACCTGCGATGCGCGCAATGCCAGATCCAACCGAAGGTTCTGCACAAAGAAATTGAGGGTGAGAACATGCCCTGGCAGGTGGCTGGGGTAGATCGCAATGCGGCCAAAGTTGTACAACACGATAATGACCGCCCCGTTTATGGCGCTACGCCGGCGGATCAGTCGGTGGTGCAGGCGATCCGCCATTTAAAATTTAATGGCAAGCGGGTGATGTTCTATCCGTTTATCCTAATGGATCAGATGCCCGGCAACGGATTGCCTGACCCGTGGTCTGACGCCGCAGAGCAGCCGCATTTGCCTTGGCGTGGTCGGATCACCCAGAGCGCTGCGCCGGGCCGACAAGGTTCACCGGATCAGACGATAGCGGCGGATGTGCAGGTGGCGGTATTCTTTGGAAATGCCCGTGCCACCGATTTTGTCGTCGGGGATGGTGTTGTCACCTATAACGGCCCAGAAGAATGGGGCTTGCGAAGATTCATCCTGCACTATGCAGCGTTGTGCAAAGCCGCAGGTGGCGTGGACTCGTTCTGTATTTCGTCCGAGATGCGAGGCCTGACCCAAATCCGTGGCGCGGCAGGCTTTCCAGCTGTGGAACAGCTTCGCGATTTGGCTGCAGAGGTCCGCTCGATTTTGGGACCCGAGACCAAGATCGGCTATGCGGCGGATTGGAGCGAATACTTCGGCTATCAGCCCAACGATGGATCAGGGGATCGGTATTTCCACCTTGATCCACTTTGGGCTGACGACAACATCGATTTCGTCGGCATCGACAATTACATGCCTCTTTCGGACTGGCGAGACGGCGAGGATCATCTGGACCTGAAAGCAGGGGCCGATGCGATCTATGAACTTGATTACCTGCGCGGCAACATCGAAGGCGGTGAAGGGTATGATTGGTACTACGCGTCTCCCGAAGAGGCTGAAGCCCAGATAAGGACTCCGATTGAGGATAGCGAACACGACGAGGCGTGGATCTGGCGCTACAAGGACCTGCGTAATTGGTGGTCGCAACCGCATCACGAACGTATCGGCGGCGTTCGGCAAGCAAACCGGACAGACTGGGTGCCCGGTTCGAAACCGATCTGGTTTACCGAAGTCGGTTGCGCAGCCATCGACAAGGGAACCAACCAGCCCAACAAATTCCTTGATCCAAAGTCTTCCGAATCCAGCCTACCGCGATATTCCAATGGGCTGCGTGACGACTTTGTTCAGGTGCAATACCTCAAGGCTATTCTGGGCTATTGGTCAGACCCCAAGATTAACCCTGTTTCGCATGAGTATGGCGGCCGGATGGTGGATATGGCGAATACGTATGTCTGGGCTTGGGATGCACGCCCTTTTCCGACGTTTCCCAACCTGCGAAGCCAGTGGAGCGATGGTGCAAACTATGCGCGGGGACATTGGTTGAATGGGCGATCGGGGTCGCGGACACTCGCTTCGGTGGTTACTGAAATCTGCCATGATGCCGGGGTGACGAATATCGATGTGTCGCGACTTTATGGCGTTGTCCGTGGATATGTGGTTGGCGACGTAACCACAGCCCGTGCCGCCTTGCAGCCATTGATGCTGCGCTATGGCTTCGATGCGATCGAGAGGGACGGCATTCTGTTATTCCAGATGAGGGATGGACGTAGGCCGCTGGCGCTGGATACCGATCTTCTGGCCGACAGTTCCGATATCGAAGGTCGAATTGAGTATCGCAGAGAGGGTGAGGCTGAATTAACGGGCCGTGTGCGTTTGCGGTTCGTGCAATCGGATTCGGATCACGACATCGTATCCGAGGAAGCCGTATTGCCGGACACACGCACCCATTCGGTGTCGGATAACGAAATGCCACTGTCGATGACGCGCGTCGAGGGCCGTCAAACTGCCGAACGCTGGTTGAGCGAAGCCAGGGTATCGCGTGAGACGACCCGGTTCGCGTTGCCTCCGTCGATGCTGCACTTGGGCGCGGGCGACGTGGTTAGCCTGACCAAAGACGGGCAGAGCACACGTTATCGCATCGACCGTTTGGAACAATCCGATCTGCAGTTGGCTGAAGCGGTGCGAATTGAACCCGGCATATACGCTCCGTCTGATCTGCCGGACGATGTCGTGACGGCAAAACCTTTTGTCGCGCCGGTGCCCGTTTTGCCAGTGTTCATGGACTTGCCACTGATCAACGGGTCCGAGCAACCGCATGCGCCTTACCTGGCGACGTCAGCGAACCCTTGGCCCGGAAGTGTTGCCGTGTATTCCGCCGCCAGCGACGAAGGCTATAAACTGCAAGACGTGATTTCAGGTCAGGCTGTCATCGGGTTCACCAAGTCACCCCTCATGCGGGCGAGTGTTGGTGTTTGGGACGAAGGCACGCCTTTGCATGTCGAGCTTATCGACGGCTTGTTGGAATCGCGCCCACGGGATGCGCTGTTGAATGGTGCCAATCTGGCTGCAATCGGGGACGGTTCGCCCGGCAACTGGGAAATCTTTCAATTCGCCGATGCCACCTTGCAAGAAGACGGCCGTTTCACATTGTCTGGCAGATTGCGCGGCCAACTTGGGACGGACACGATAATGCCCGATGTCTGGCCCGACGGATCCATGTTTGTCCTTTTGGATCAAAGAGTTTACCAAACCAGTCTGTTGCGGTCAGAGCGTCGCGTGACCAAACATTTTCGCATTGGTCCGGCGACGCGGGGGTACGATGATCCGTCATTTTCTCATCTCGTTGAGGCGTTCGATGGAAACGGTTTGCGGCCCTATGCACCTGTGCACTTGAAGGTTTCCCCCACGGCTTCGGGCGATCAGTTTTCGTGGACCCGCCGCACCCGGTTAGACGGGGACGACTGGTCAGGATTGGATGTGCCTTTGGCGGAAGAGAGCGAAGCCTACCTCGTTCAAGTGCGCGCCAATGGCGCCGTGGTTCGCGAGCAGGTCGTTCCCGATCCAAACTGGCTCTACCAGAGCTCGGCGAAAGCTGCGGATGGGGTCAGCGGCCCGTATGACGTTACGGTGGCGCAGGTCTCGGCCAGCTATGGGCCAGGATTGCCCGCCAAACTGACTGTCGAACAAGCATAAATGCGCCCACTTTTGCACGGAGATGTCAGCGCTGCAGCACGCGTGCTGCTTACGGTTCCACCAGCAGATCGTAGTCGCCTTTGTATTCGCATGATTATGGAAGCAGAACTGGCCAACAAATTTGTCGGCCAGACCGGGCAGCTTCATCCATTGTTCGGCAACGGTTCCCTAATGGCGGTTGCACGCAACAGGCGGCTTGCGGATGAGCCAAGCTTTGACGATCTTCAATACTGTCAGTGTTTCGAGATGGTATTGCGCAATCTGGTCCGATTCCAGATCAGCCGGTTGCGCAGCTAACACATTTGGTGGCGGCGAGATCAAGGCTTAACCGGCCATTTGGAATTTCGTCGCCGCAATCCTCACAATAGCCAAATTCACCCTCATCAAGACGTGCCAGCGCCGCCTGAAGTCGTCGAACCTCTAAATCCCTGTTGGCTTGTTGTGCCTTGGCCATCGCTTGATTCTGCAATGCGTCCATTCTGCTGAGGCGGCCAATGGCTTGTTGATCCAGTTCAACAACGGCTCGCGCCCCTTTTTCCGAAGCTGAATGATCCGCAAGTTCGGCCAGACGTGCATGTATTTTTGCTTCAAACTCTGCCAACTTGGATTTATTCATTTTTGTTACCTTGCCGATCACGGGTTTGCGTTTGGTAATTTTACAACTAAATGGCATCCTAGGCGCAGCAAAGGATCGAAAGCCATGTTGGAAAAGCGCAGTCAGGTAACTCCGGTAGACCCGGTTTGGACCCGTATCACGACCGAAGCCCAGGCGGCGGTCGAGAACGAGCCATTGATGGGTGGGTTGGTACATGCCTGTATTCTGCACCACCGCAGCCTCGAGCGGGCCTTGTCGTACAGGGTATCGGCCAAGCTGTGTTCGAACGAAATGTCTATGATGGTGCTTCGCGAGATCGTGGACGAAGCCTACGCCAACGACGCCTCGCTTATCGAAGCGGCGCGTGCGGATTTGATGGCGGTCTACGAACGCGACCCGGCCTGCCACCGCCTGTTACAGCCGATCCTATATTTCAAAGGCTATCAGGCCATGCAGGCATATCGCGTGGCGCATTGGCTGTGGAACAAGGGTCGGCATGATCTGGCGTACTTCTTCCAGATGCGCTCATCCGAGATTTTCGGGATCGACATTCACCCGGCCGCGAAGATCGGCAAAGGTATCATGATCGACCATGCGCATTCGATTGTGATCGGTGAAACGGCAGTGGTCGGCGACAATGTCTCGATGCTGCATTCGGTCACTCTGGGTGGAACCGGCAAGGAAGAGGAACAGCGTCATCCAACGATTGGAGACGGAGTTCTGATTGGGGCCGGGGCCAAGGTTCTGGGCAACATCATTGTTGGGTCCTGCAGCCGTATCGCCGCGGGTTCCGTCGTATTGCAGGCCGTTCCTGAATGTAAAACCGTTGCGGGTATTCCGGCCAAAATCGTGGGTGAGGCTGGGTGCGACCAGCCATCCATCTCGATGGATCACATGCTGGGTAAAGACCAGTAAGTATATATGATTAAATTAAAAAAGACCGTCTCACCTGAGTGTGGCGGTCTTTTTTTTGACTTATCTCTGAAGGATCAGGCCAGCATGACCATCGGGTTTTCCAGATTATCAACGATGGCTTGCAGCAGCTGCGCACCAAGTGCGCCGTCGATGACGCGGTGATCGACTGACATAGTGACGGACATGACTGTGGCAACCGTCAACTCTCCATCGTCACCGACGACAGGTTTCTTGAGGCCGGTGCCGACTGCGAGGATACCAGCATGCGGCGGGTTCACGATGGCGTCGAAATTGTCGATACCGAACATGCCCAGGTTTGAGACCGCGAAAGTTCCGCCTTGATATTCATGGGGTGCCAGCTTGCGCTCGCGGGCGCGGCCTGCAAGATCTTTCATCTCGGTCGACAGAGTTGACAGTGATTTGGTGTCAGCATCTTGCAGAACCGGCGTGAACAACCCGCCTTCAATAGCAACTGCGACCGCCACGTCCGAAGGTTTCAGTTGCAGCACGCGGTCGCCCGCCCAAACCGCATTGCATTCAGGAACTTGCTGTAGTGCGTTGGCAACGGCCTTGATAATGAAGTCGTTGACACTGAGCTTTACGCCACGGCCTTCCAGTTGCTTGTTCAACTGGCTGCGGAACTTAAGCAACGCGTCCAGCTTGATATCCCGGCGCAGATAGAAATGCGGGATGGTCTGCTTGGCCTCGGACAAGCGGGCGGCGATGGTCTTGCGCATGCCATCCAGCTTGATTTCTTCATACTCGCGACCTTCGTACATCCGGGCGACAGCATCTGCCGATGGACCGGAGGGCGCTGCCGCTGCGGGTGCTGCGGGCGCTGCTGCGACCGGAGCGGCCGTTGCCGGAGCCGCCGAGGCGCTTTCGACATCGGCTTTGACGATACGGCCATGCGGGCCGGAGCCGGTGATCTGCGCCAGATCCAGACCTTTCTGCGCGGCGATGCGGCGGGCCAGAGGCGAGGCGAAGATACGACCGCCATCGGCCTTGACCGGAGCAGCTGGGGCAGGGGCGGACGCCTCAGACGCCGCTGGCGCGGCGGCCTCGTTGCCCGCGGCGACTGCAGGGGCAGCCGCGGGGGCTGCGGCTGGTGTGGCTGGTGTGGCTGCGATATCGTCGGCGCTTTCGCCATCTTCTAGCAGGACTGCGATGGCGGTGTTGACCTTGACCCCTTCGGTGCCCTCGGGGATCAGGATCTTGCCAATGGTGCCTTCGTCCACGGCCTCGAACTCCATCGTGGCCTTATCGGTTTCGATCTCGGCCAGCAGGTCACCGGACGATACTGTGTCACCTTCCTTTACCAACCATTTGGCAAGAGTTCCTTCCTCCATGGTCGGCGACAGGGCGGGCATCAGAATTTCTGTAGGCATCTGTGTCGCTCCTTACCGGTAGGTCACTTGCTTGACGGCAGCGATCACCTCTTCGGTGGTCACCAGCGCCAGTTTTTCGAGGTTGGCGGCGTAGGGCATCGGAACGTCCTTGCCGGTACAGTTAATGACCGGGGCGTCGAGGTAGTCGAACGCTTCCTGCATCACCACGGACGAGATATAGCTGCCGACAGAGCCTTGCGGCCAGCCTTCTTCGACGGTCACCAGACGGTTTGTTTTCATCACTGAATTGATGATCGCACCGGTGTCCATTGGACGGATGGTACGCAAATCAATCACTTCGGCGCTGATGCCTTCCTCAGCCAGTTTGTCGGCGGCTTCCAAAGCGAACTGCATGCCGATGCCAAAGCTGACGATAGTTACATCAGTACCTTCACGCCAGACGCGGGCTTTGCCCAGCGGTATGGTCAGATCATCTACTTGTGGCACGTCGAAGGAACGGCCGTAGAGGATTTCGTTTTCCAGGAATACGACAGGGTTCGGGTCGCGTATGGCAGATTTGAGCAGGCCTTTGGCGTCGGCGGCCGAATAGGGCATTACAACTTTCAGGCCGGGCACTTGCATATACCATGCGGCGTAATCCTGAGAGTGCTGAGCCGCAACGCGCGCGGCGGCGCCGTTGGGGCCACGGAACACGATGGGACAGCCCATCTGACCGCCGGACATGTACAGCGTCTTGGCGGCGGAGTTGATGATCTGGTCAATTGCCTGCATGGCAAAATTGAAAGTCATGAACTCGACAATCGGTTTCAGACCGCCAAAGGCCGAACCAACCGCGATACCGGCAAAACCGTGCTCGGTGATTGGGGTGTCGATCACGCGTTTTGAGCCGAATTCGTCCAGCAGACCTTGCGAGATTTTGTAGGCGCCCTGATATTCGGCGACTTCTTCGCCCATCAGGTAGACGTCTTCGTCGCCACGCATCTCTTCGGCCATCGCGTCGCGCAGGGCTTCGCGGACGGTTTCGGATTTCATTTCTGCATCTGCGGGCCAGTCGGGCGACAAGTCCACGACCGGAGCTGCGGGGGCAGCCGCAGGAGCGGGGGCCTCAACCGCCGCAGGGGCGGCCTCGGTCACCGCTGCAGCAGCTGGTGCAGCCGCGGGCAGGGAGGAGGCGTCTTCGCCTTCTTCAACCAGGATCGCGATGGGGGTGTTGACTTTTACCCCTTCGGAGCCCTCGGCGATCAGGATTTTGCCAACGATGCCTTCATCGACCGCTTCAAACTCCATCGTGGCCTTGTCGGTTTCGATTTCGGCCATGATGTCGCCGGACGATACGGTGTCGCCTTCTTTGACCAGCCACTTGGCCAGTGTGCCTTCCTCCATCGTGGGTGAAAGGGCGGGCATGAGAATTTCGGTTGCCATGTCTTAATCGTCCCCTCAGGCGTAAATGTCGGTCCAGAGCTCTTCGACGGAAGGCTCGGGGCTATCTTTCGAGAATTCAGCGGCTTGATTGACGATCTCTTTGATTTCCTTGTCGATCGCCTTCAGATCATCCTCGGTCGCGTGTTTGCCGGACAACAGCAGCTCGCGTACATGTTCGATCGGGTCGCTTTGTTCGCGCACCTTCTGAACCTCTTCGCGGGTGCGGTATTTGGCCGGATCAGACATCGAATGGCCGCGATAGCGGTAGGTTTTGACTTCCAGAATATAGGGGCCTTTGCCCGCGCGGCAGTGGGCCACCGCCTTTTCACCAGCTTCCTTAACAGCCAGCACGTCCATGCCGTTGACGATCTCGCCAGGAATGCCAAACGCTTCGCCGCGGTGATAGATGTCCTTCGTCGAAGTCGAGCGGGCCTGTGCGGTACCCATCGCATATTGGTTGTTTTCGATGACAAAAACGACTGGCAGTTCCCAAATGGCGGCCATGTTGAAGGTTTCGTAAACCTGACCCTGGTTTGCCGCACCGTCACCGAAATAGGTGAAGGTCACACCGCCGTTGCCTTTGTACTTGTCCGCAAATGCAAGCCCTGCGCCAAGCGGAACCTGCGCGCCAACGATACCGTGGCCGCCATAAAAGTGTTTTTCCTTCGAGAACATGTGCATCGAACCGCCCTTGCCCTTGGACAGGCCGCCCTCACGCCCGGTCAGTTCAGCCATCACGCCGCCCGGGTCCATACCGCAAGCCAGCATATGGCCGTGATCGCGATACGAGGTGATGCGTTTGTCACCTTCTTGGGCTGCGGCCTCAAGGCCCACAACAACGGCTTCCTGGCCGATATAAAGGTGGCAGAACCCGCCGATCAAACCCATGCCATAAAGCTGACCCGCCTTTTCTTCGAATCGACGGATCAAAAGCATTTCGCGGTAGTACGTTTGAAGCTCTTCCGCAGAAACATTTGGTTTCTTTGTGGTTTTTCGCGCAGCCATTGTGGCGATCTCCCCCTTTCGGACAGATAGTTTAGCGTTAAACTATTTCATAAAGCATTTCCTGCTTTCTGGCGAGGGGAAATATGACGCAGCGTCCAGTCGCGCGAAATCCGGCTGGAGATGTTCTGAAGTAAGCGTTGAATAGAGTTAGCGGATCACGATTTCATCCGACCGGATCATGCCCAGAACCGAGCGTGCCTGCTGATCCAGAAGGTCGAGATCAAGATACGTGTCAGAAAGTCTGCGTGTGAGGTTCTCCATTTCCGCGATCTCAGCCTCGAGTTTCGAGAGATCGCGCGACAGGGCGTCCCGTTCCGCTGCAATTTCGACCCGCCGAAACAGGCCATAGTCGCCCTGCACGGCGGCAAAGGTGAAATAGACACCCAGCATAAAAGCCACCATGAAGAAAACGACTGCGCCCAAACCGGGCCGATGGGAACGGGACACTCTGTTTACCGCCGTATGAACTGCCTCAATAACGTGCCCTTTGCGGGCATCTGAAAACACTATGTCATAGGTGATTCGGGTTGTGAATCCCCTGATTCGCCATTTTTGTATTTTGTTAGTTGATCTAAGCGTTATCAGCGCCATGCCACCAGCGCCTTGTTGCGGTTCAGTGTCTGCTCTTCCATGCAGAACCAGTAGAACATGGTATCGGCGCTACCACCCGAAGTCAGTTCCAATTCACAGGTGGTATCGCGCCCTTTCAGCCAGGCGCGCTGTTCGTTCAGTAACGCTTGCCCCTCACCGCGCGCATCCGCTACCGGCTTGATCTCTTTCCAGAGCCGGTTCAGTTCAGTGTCCGCTATCGTCCATTTTTCCTTAGCGCAGAAATTGATTTCAAGCTGCGTTTGGCCACTGCACTCGGACTGCGCGACAGAAATGGAAGGGATCAGGACAACGGCAATGATCGCAATGGGTTTCATGGCAAATCTCCTGTTCAAATTGAGATTTTACCACGAAAGCCAAAAATCAGCCTAAACAGAAGACCCCAGATTATTGTTCCAGCGCAGCTACGCCGGGCAGCGTTTTGCCTTCCATCCATTCCAGGAAAGCCCCGCCTGCGGTCGAGATGTAGGAAAAGTCCTTTGCCGCGCCCGATGCGTTCAGTGCCGCGACCGTATCGCCTCCGCCTGCAACGGAAACCAGCTTGCCTGAACGGGTCAAGGCTGCCGCTTTCAGGGCAGCTGCATTGGTAGCCGCGTCAAAGGGTTCGATTTCGAAGGCGCCCAATGGGCCGTTCCAGATCAGGGTCTGGCTTTTGGCAATAATATCGGTGATCGCGGCCACGCTATCCGGGCCGGCATCCAGGATCATGCCGTCCTCGGGGCATTGGTCGGCGGGCAGAACTTGTGACGGTGCGTGTGATTCAAACTTTTCAGCCACAACAATGTCGCACGGCAATACGATCTTGCAGCCCGAGGTTTCAGCCTTGGCGAGAATTTCGGCCGCGGTATCTTTCATGATGCGTTCGGCCAGAGATTTGCCAACGTTCAGGCCCTTGGCAACAAGGAATGTGTTAGCCATGCCGCCACCGATCACGAGGTAATCCACCTTGTCGATCAGGTTGCCCAACAGCTCGAGTTTGGTTGAAACCTTCGCGCCGCCGACAACGGCTGTCACAGGACGCTTGGGCGCGCCCAAAGCGGCCTCAAGCGCCTCAAGCTCGGCTTGCATCAGGCGACCGGCGCATGCGGGCAGCAGGCGCGCTATGGCTTCGGTCGAGCTGTGGGCTCGGTGCGCGGCCGAGAAGGCATCGTTGCAGTAAACCTCGCCCAGCTTGGCCATGCCTGCGGCCAGATCAGCGTCGTTTTTGGTTTCCGCGGCGTGAAAGCGGGTGTTTTCCAGCAGCAGCACCTGACCGGGCTGTAGCGCCTCGGCGGCCAGTTCGGCTTCGGTGCCCACGCAATCGGCGGCGAACAGGACTTTGGCCCCGAACGCGTCCTCGAGAGTGGGGATCAGCTGTTTTAGCGACAGGTTCTCACGCCGCTCGCCACCCGGTCGTCCGAAATGGGCCAGCAGAATGGGTTTGCCCCCGGCTGCAAGAATGTCTCGCACGGTTGGAACGATACGCTGAATGCGGGTCGCGTCTGTCACAACCCCGTCCACGACCGGCACATTGATATCGACGCGCACCAGTACGCGCTTTCCGTTCAGGTCCATGTCGTCCAGTGTTTTCCAGCCCATCGTGCAATCCTCGGAAATGTGAAACAGGTTTAGGCGGTTCTTTTCCTGCATTTTGCCTTCAGGTCAATGCGTCACTTGGCATTCATGTCCCCGCGTCATAGGTATTTGCGCAAGACCTAACGACAGGAGGGCCAGATGGCCGAGATCAAGGATCCCGAAAACACAATCATCATCGAACTGAAGGGCGGTAATGTCGTCATCGAATTGCTGCCCGACGTGGCACCGCAGCACAGTGAACGGATGAAAGAGCTGGCGCGTGGTGGTGAGTATGACAACGTGGCCTTCCACCGTGTGATCGACGGCTTCATGGCGCAGACCGGCGACGTGCAGCACGGGGATATGGAAGACGGATTCAACCTGCGTATGGCGGGCACCGGTGGGTCCTCGCTGCCGAATGTTCCGGCCGAGTTTTCAAAGCTGCCGCACGACCGTGGCACGCTGGGCGCGGCGCGCTCGCAGAACCCGAATTCGGCTAACTCGCAGTTCTTCATCAACTTCAAGGACAACCACTTCTTGAATGGCCAATACACGGTTTACGGTCGCGTCATCGACGGCATGGAGCATGTGGACGCCATCGTGCGTGGCGAGCCGCCTGCGAGCCCCGATCGCATGATCAGCGTCAAGGTGGCGGCCGATGTATAAGCTGGCCGCTGCTTTTGCCCTGTTGGCCAGCCCTGCGCTGGCCACGGGTCTTCAGATCGAGATCGAAGGTGAGGGTGCGAACGGCACAGTCACCGTCGACCTGTTCGAAGATCTCGCCCCCAAACATGTCGAGCAGATCAGCGCGTTGGCCGCTGAAGGCAAATACGATGGCGTGGTGTTCCACCGTGTGATCGACGGGTTCATGGCACAAACCGGTGATGTTGAGCATGGCCGTATCGGTGGTGATATGCGTCGCGCCGGAACGGGTGGTTCAGATCGTCCTGATCTGCCGGCTGAGTTCTCGGACACCAATTTTGACCGTGGTATCGTTGGAATGGCGCGGGCGCAGGACCCCGACAGCGCGAATTCGCAGTTCTTCATCATGTTTGATCCCGGTCCGTTCCTGAATGGTCAGTACACGGTTGTTGGGCAGGTGACAGACGGTATGGACGTAGTTGATGCGATCAAGCGCGGCGACGGTCCCAACGGCGCTGTGATCGGCCAGCCGGACGTAATGAAAAAAGTCACCGTCACGGAATAACAGGAAAAGCCCCGGCGTTCAGATGCCGTCGGGGCTTTCCAACACTCAGGGGCTTAATCGTCGCCCAAGGCCTTGTAGATCAGCGCGCCAATTGCGCCGCCAATCAGAGGTGCCACCCAGAACAACCACAGCTGCGCAAGGGCAGGGCCATCGGCAAACAGCGCCACGCCGGTCGAACGGGCTGGGTTGACCGAGGTGTTGGTTACCGGGATCGAAATCAGGTGAATCAGCGTCAAACCCAGGCCAATTGCAATCGGAGCGAACCCGGCAGGCGCGCGTTCGGATGTGGCACCCAGAATGATCAGGATGAAGAAGGCGGTCAGGACGATCTCGATCACCAATGCAGACATCATCGAATAGCCCTCGGGTGAGGCGTCTCCGTACCCGTTCGAGGCAAAGCTTCCAACACCTTCGAAACCCGGTGCCCCACTGACGATCAGGTATAGGACGGCAGCGGCTGCAATCGCGCCGATTACCTGCGCGATCCAATAGGGAACAAGATCCTTGCCCGGGAATCTACCGCCGATCATCAGGCCGAGACTGACCGCCGGGTTGAAATGCCCACCTGAGATATGACCGACCGCGTATGCCATGGTCAGAACCGTCAAGCCGAAGGCAAAGGATACACCCAGCCAGCCGATACCCACATCGGCAACACCAGCGGCAAGAACAGCGCTGCCGCAACCGCCCAGCACCAGCCAGAACGTGCCGAAGAATTCGGCCATGAGTTTTGATGACATGAAAAGCCCTCCTGAAAACAATGGGTTTCAGTGTAATTCAAAAATCGATTTTTGTGAAACTGGTGTGAAGACATGCCGAACCGACAGCGTTCTAATTCCAACTTACCGGGTCAAGCCGGAACAGTTTGGATAGTTGATCGTAGACCTCTGGAACGGCTGCTTTCAGTTGCTTTGGCTGTTCAAAAAAGACCTCGACCGAGACGGCAAAGAACTCCTCGTGACCCACAGCTCCATAAGGATCAATGACGGTGTGCTGGTGGTGCTCGACAGCGCGTACATGAGCGTCATAGGCAGTCAGAAAGACGCGTTCCCATTCGGCAAAGCTCTGTCCGTCACTCAGGATCGGAACGCCGTTGGTGCCGCCCGAGAGATCGTCGATCTGATGCGCGAATTCATGCAGAACAACGTTTTGCCCGTCGTGGTCATTCGCGGCGCCCTGTTGGCTGTGGGACCAGGACAGAATGACCGGCCCGCGATCCCAACTTTCACCGGTGCGAATGATTTCTTTTTCGCTGACGACATAGCCGTCCTGCCTGCGTTGCCGCGATTTGAACGCGGTTGGATAAATCAGGATCGTTGTCAGGTGGTCATACCAGAGGTCACTGTTGACGATCAGCAGACAAGCCTGCGCCGCGATGGCCAGTTTCATCTCTTCGGTGACTTCCAGTCCGTCGCAGCCCTGAAACTGAACCTGATCCAGAAACAGGTTCACCTTGCCGTCCAGATTGGCGCGCAGGTCAGAGGGCAGGCGGCGGATCAGCGGCACCTGCCGTTCGATCACGCTGCGCTGATGGTCGGTCAGCGGCGTGGAAAGCAGTTCCTGACGGACCTGGGATCTAGACCAATGGCGATACGCAAAAAGGCCTGCGATCAGCAGCAGAATAGCAAAAAAGATCAACATGTCAGAACCTTATACCGCTTGGGCACAACGGCAAGGGCAAAAGAAAAACGCCGCAGGATGTCCCGCGGCGCTCGATCATTCGTATATTCGGTCCTGCGTTACTGCTTGACCTCAGCCGCCGGGTTGGCGCCTGACTTGGCGCTGCGACCTGGGTTCAGTGGGTCGTCCTGACGCTGCACAGAACCTTCAAAATGCGCGCCGCTTTCGATGGCGATAGTCTTGTGGATGATGTCGCCTTCGACGCGCGCAGTCGAGGTCAGGCGTACTTTCAGGCCACGCACGCGACCGACGATGCGGCCGTTGATTACAACGTCGTCAGCGGTGACTTCACCTTTGATGGTCGCAGTTTCGCCGATGGTCAGCAGGTGGGCGCGGATGTCGCCTTCAACTGTGCCTTCAACCTGAATGTCGCCGGACGTCTTAAGGTTGCCGGTGATGTGCAGGTCCGAAGAAAGAACAGATGCCGGAGGCTTGGGCTTGGGCGCCGTGCTGGCCTTGGTTTCCGACGGTGCAGGGGCAGCCGGAGTTGCCGGAGCAGCAGGTTTTGCCGCTTCGGTCTCTTTGGATCCGGGCTCGTTGATTTTGCTCTTAGAAAACATTTCTCGCAGCCTTGATGTAAGTCATTGGGTTTACAGGTTTTCCATTTGCGCGCACCTCATAGTGAAGATGCGTGCCGGTAGACCGTCCGGTGCTACCCATATCAGCTATATGATCCCCGCGCGAGACCCTTTGGCCAACCTTCACCCGGATCTTGGTGTTATGGGCATAAAGTGTCTCAATTCCGAAGGCGTGGCGGATCTTTACCAGCCGCCCAAAACCGGACTGCCAGCCTGCATGCGTCACCACGCCGTCGGCGGTGGCGAAAATATCGGTGCCATGTGCACCCGCAAAATCTGCGCCGTTATGCATGCGCCGACCACCGGTTTTGGGATCGCGGCGTGTGCCAAACCCGCTGGTGAATCGCACGACATCTCGCACCGGACTGGCAAAGGGGGCTTTTTCGGCGGCGATGCGGTAAAGGTTCAGCTGGTCCATCTGCTGCAGCAGGTTATTGGCGCGGATTTCGTCGGGGGTCAGGTCCTCACCGCGCGTGCTGAAGGAAATGGGGGTAAGAGGGCCGCCCATGCCGCTGTAGCCGCGGCGGACCTCTTCGATGATGCGGTCGGTTGGCATACCGGCCTCGCGGAACATTTTGTCCAGAGGCTCGACCGAGATCACCATAGCCTCTTCCAGCTGGCGGAAAATCTCGTCGCTGCGTTCCTGCATCAAACGGATTTCCAGTTCAAGTTCGTCACGCTGTTCCAGCGCGTCCTGCGCATCCGAGGCGATTTGGTCACGCTCCTGCGCGGTGCGTACCAGCGCCTCGGTCATGAAGTTCATCTGTTCGGGGTCGGCAAGCGCGGCTGCATACATATCGCCTTCGCCCGCCTCGACCTGCATACCGGCAAGCGCGGTGCGGGCCTCTTCGCGCTGCTTCATGGTCGCGCGCAGGGTGGTTTGAATGACCTCGATCCCGGTCTCCAACTCGCGGCGGCGGTTTTCCGACGCCAGCAGTTCGGACTGCATCGCCGAAATCTGTTCCAGCGCTGCGTTGAACCGATCCTGTGCAGCCAGCGCCTCGGCCGCGCGGGTATCGCGTTCCGCCGACAGGATGTTCAGACGCTCCTGATAGGTCGCCTGATCCCGTTTCGCCTGTTCGCGGAAATTGCCCGATCCGATGCTATCCATCAGCAGAATCGCCGTTGCAACGGCGGTCCAGCCGACGATCACAGAAACCCCGGCCACGGCCACGACCTGCGTTTCCGAACTGAGTCGGATAAACCGCGTGTCGTTATCAGATTTCAGAAAAACCCGGCGTTCCGGGAAATACCGTTCGAGCAGTGAGTGTAGTTTTATTGCCAGACGTGTTCGCACGCGTCTTCACCTCTCATCCCCAAGATTCGGGACCGGTCGTGAGTGATAGCCGTCCCTTGGGCGAAGTGCATAGAGGGCGCTTGTGCTTTGGGCAAGTTTGTTAACCGGTTCCCCTACGAAACCATGTTTTTCCCGCCCATTGTCGGCGGGAAATTGCCGATAACGTCAACTTGAGCGTGCTTATTGCGCGCGACCGGGTGGGGGCAGATCTTCGGTCAGGGGCCAGTAGAAATCGGGGGGCAATCCGGCTTCTGCCCGTTTTTCCTCGTTGAATGGCGGTTTCAGGGTGCCGTGAAAATAGCGCCGGACCAGTTGGTGAAACACATCCTTGGGATCGGCATTCTCACGCCCGCACAGGAAATGGAACCATTTCGAACCGTAGGCGACATGGCCCACTTCTTCGGCGTAGATGACTTCGAGCGCGGCGATGGCCTGTTCGGCTTTGGCTTTGCGGAAGATATCAATCATGCCTGGCGTGACATCCAGCCCGCGCGCTTCAAGCACCATGGGAACCACGGCCAACCGTCCCATCAGGTCTTCAGTCGTGTCTTCGGCGGCGCGCCACATGCCTGCATGCGCGGGCAGGGCGCCATAGTGGCTGCCCATGCTTTCCAGACAATCGCAGACCATCTCGAAATGGCGTGATTCCTCTTCGGCGCATTTGACCCAATCGTCATAGAAGCCAATTGGCATTGGTACGTGACCAAAGCGTGCGATGATGTCCCAGTGCAGATCCACCGCATTCAGTTCGATATGCGCGACAGCGTGCAACAGTGCGATGCGTCCTGCCTCGGTTCCGGGTTTGCGTTTCGGAACCTCTCGCGGAGACAGCAATTCGGGCCGGTCGGGTCGGGCAGGTTGCAGCGGAGGTGTCGCTGTTCCGATCTCAATCGCAGGCGCATCCCCGTTGCGCGATGCAAACCATGCCGCCGCGTGGCGTTTGGACAGGGCGGTCTTGTCCCGCCCATCCGCCGTTGTCAGAACTTCGGTCGCCATCTGGGTCAGCGTCTTGGACACCGGCATTCTCCGTTTATTGAGTTGCGCGGGTCTTAGACCGGATGGCGCCCGTGGTCGAGAGGGGTTACAAAGCGCGAACCGCCTCTAACACTTCTTCCACGTGGCCGGGGACTTTGACCTTGCGCCAGACCCGCGCAATCTTTCCGTCGGCGTCGATGACAAAGGTCGAGCGTTCGATCCCCATCGACTTGCGCCCATACATGTTCTTTTCGACCCAAACACCATAATCCTCGCAGACCGAAGAGCCTTCATCCGACAACAGGGGCGTCGTCAGATTGTGTTTGGCGATGAACTTGTCGTGCTTGGCAACGCTGTCTCGCGAAATGCCGAAAACGTGAGCACCCGCATCGGCAAAGTCTTGAAGTTGTTCCGAGAAACCGATGGATTCCTTGGTGCAGCCCGGCGTATCATCGCGGGGATAGAAGAACAAAACCACTGTGCCGCCACGCAGGGACGACAAGGATACTTCGCCGCCTCCGTCGCGGGGCAAGGTAAAATCAGGGGCAATGTCTGTAACGTCGGGCATTGGAAACTCCGCTAAAGTTTTTTAAGGGCTGCCGGACATCATAGGGCGGCGCGAGCCGGTTGGAAGGCGTGGATAGTAAATTGGTGCAGCACGAAGACAAAAGTGCGACTGAGCCGGAGAAAACTCCGCGTCGTCGTTCGCGTCGTCGTATTGCTGCGCGTTTCTCGCTCTGGACGGTTCTGGCGCTGGGTCTGATGGTTTTCGCTGGTTGGTTCTTTCTGTTCGGTCAGCAAGTGCATGCACCAGAGTGGGTGCGCAAACAGGTCGAGCAGCGGCTGGAACACAGCCTTGGCGGGCTGAAATTCCACTTTGGAGATGCCAGCTTTATCGTGAACAACGAATGGCGTCCCAGGTTACGGCTGACCGACGTGACAATCAGTGATGCTGCCGGGCAACAGATTGCGCAGGTCGCGGAATTGCAGACTCGGTTGTCCATGCGTGGATTGCTGCGCGGGCAGATACGTCCACGCCGCATTTTACTGCGGGACGCGCAGATCAGCCTGACCCGCGGGGTGGATGGCGCTTTGTCTCTGACCGTCGGGTCAGGAAGTGCCCCGGTGCAGCAAGCGCCAGATCTGGCGCAGTTGATTGAAGCATCGGACGAGGTGTTCCTGTCGCCCTTGCTTTCGGGGCTCAGGTCGGTCGAGCTTGAAGCCCTCACATTGGATTACCAGGATTTGCGATTGGGTCGGGCGTGGGTGTTCGATGGAGGGCACATCACAATCACTCGCAGTGGCGAAGAAATGCGACTGGCTACGGGGTTTTCGGTTTTGACTGGTCGCGAATATGCCAGTTCAATCGAAGCAAACTATACCAGCATTCTAGGCACACCGCAGGCAAGTTTCGGTGTCTCGATCACCGACCTTCCGGCTGCGGATATCGCCAGTCAGAGCCTGGCCTTGTCATGGTTGCAGGTTCTGGATGCGCCGATCTCCGGGGCTCTGCGCGGAAGCATCGACGGCCAAGCAGCATTGGGCCCGCTTTTTGCGACATTGAACCTTGGAGCGGGTGCGGTGCAACCACGACCGGAAACACGGCCCATTCCGTTCGAGGCCGCCCGAACCTATTTCACCTATGACCCGGGCCATCATGAGTTGGATTTCAACGAAATAACTGTCGAGTCCGCGTGGGGTGCATTTCACGCCGAGGGCAAGGCCTATTTGCTGGGTATAGAAAGCGGCGCTTTAGAAAGCCTGACGGCGCAGCTTCGTCTCAGCAGCATTCATATAAATCCAGCAAGCCTGTTCCCCGAGCCTTTGGACCTGGCGCGTGCCGATGTGGACATGCAGATGACGTTGGCGCCGTTTGAGGTGAACCTCGGGCAGGTGACGATTGAAGATGCAGATCACCGGTTACGCGCTTCGGGCAAGCTGATCGGCGAAAAGGAAGGATGGGCGGCTGAAGTTGATGCGCATCTGGATAGTATGGAGGCGGATCAACTGCTGAACTACTGGCCAGAATTGTTGGCCCCGAAACCACGCCTTTGGGTGTCGGAGAACCTGTATGAAGGTCATTTGTCAGACGTCGATTTCGCCTTGCGGCTACGCCCCGGCGGAAAGCCCAACATCTACCTGGATTTTGGTTTCGAAAACGCCAAAGTCCGGTTCGCCAAGACACTACCACCTGTTCAGAACGGTGTCGGGCAAGCCAGCCTGATCAACAACAGGTTCACAGTTCGGGCTGAATCCGGGGTTGTCATTGCCGATGAGGGCGGCGCGATCGATGCGTCCGGCACTTCGTTCATCATACCGGACACCACGATCAAAGAACTTTCTCCGGCGATCACACGGATCATGGCCAAAGGCAGCGTAACGGCAGCAATGTCATTGCTAGATCGCCCACCGTTAAAGTTGCTGACCAAGGCAAACCTGCCTGTTGATCTGGCAGAGGGTGAAGTGAGCGTGTCGGGCACGCTGTCATTGCCTATGAAAAAGAACCTGAAATTCGAGGAAACGGAATTCCACTTTCTTGGTGACATAGGGGACGTTCAAAGCGACCGGCTGGTTCCCGGGTTCTCGGTCAGCGCAGCCCGGCTTGCGTTGGAAGGCAATCAAACCGGGGTTCAGGTCACGGGTCAGGGGCTGTTCGGGGAGGTCCCTATTCAGGCTACGTGGCGTCAGCCGATCGGCGGCACCGAACCCCAGCGCAGTGAACTGGCGGGCCAGATTGAATTGTCGCCGAGGCTCATGACAGAACTGAAGGCCGGGCTTCCGAAGGGGATGCTGACCGGTCAGGGCACAGCCGATATCAAACTGGGTATTGGTGCGGGGGAGCCGCCGAAATTGGCGGCGTCTTCTGATCTGACGGGCGTTACCTTGTCCGTCCCCGAGTTGGGTTGGCGTAAGGGACCGACTACGCCTGGGACGTTAACGCTTGCGGCAACGTTGGGGGAAAATCTAAGCGTGGACGAGCTTACGCTGGATGCGGCCGGATTGCGCACCAAGGCGTCGATTTCATTTGTTGACGGAAATTTCGAACGCGTGCGGTTCAGTTCGTTCGATCTGGGCAACTGGCTGGCGGTTCCCGCCGAACTGGTCAGCCGGGGCAGCGCGGTGCCAGATATTCGTGTACTGGGCGGGGTCATGAACCTTGGGAGTGCGACCTTTGGCAATAGTAGCGGTGGAGGTTCAGGCGCGGGGCCAAAATTGGACGTGGCTTTGGATCGCTTGCAGGTCACCGAGACAGTTGCCCTGACGGGGTTCAAGGGCGTGTTCCAAACCACCGGCGGTGTGAATGGCAGCTTTACGGCCAATGTGAACGGCGGCGCCCAGGTGCGCGGGCAAGTTTCGCCTCGTGGCGGTCGCAGTGCGGTCACGCTGACCTCGGCGAATGCTGGTGCGGCCTTACGCTCGGCTGGCGTCATCACCCAGGCAAAGGGTGGGGCAATGGACCTGCAGTTGGAACCGGTCGCGGGCCCGGGAACTTATGACGTGATCCTCAAAATCACCAACACGCGGATTACCGACGCCCCGGCAATGGCCGCGCTGTTGAATGCCATCAGTCTGGTTGGTTTGCTGGACGAACTGGCGGGGCAGGGTATCTTTTTTTCGACAATTAACAGTCGGATGCGCATAACGCCAACAGAGATCAAGGTTCTCAGCGGCAGCGCGGTTGGACCGTCGATGGGCCTGTCCTTTGACGGCATGATCGATACTGTTGCGGGAACCTTGAACTTGCGTGGCGCGATTTCTCCGATCTATCTGGTGAACGCGATCGGGAGTATTTTTACAAAGAAAGGTGAAGGGGTTATCGGCTTTAATTACACCTTGACCGGCCCTCTGCGGCAGCCAAAAGTCTCGGTGAATCCATTGTCCGGTCTGGCCCCTTTGTTCCTGCGAAATTTGCTGCGAACACCAGCTCCTACCGTTTCTGATGGCCCAAATGCACAGCCCGTAAAACCGGATAAGCCGAAACATACCTTTGGAGCACCCAATTCAGATCGTTGAATGGAGTTGTGGCCGAATCTGATGAGGCGATGTATGGCGCGCGCATGAAACTCAGCGATTTTGATTTCCACCTGCCCGAAGACCTGATTGCCACACGACCAGCCAGCCCGCGGTCATCCGCGCGAATGCTGGTTGCGAACGGTGATGCGATATCCGATGCGCAGGTCTTTGATCTGCCCGGCTGGCTGCAACCCGGCGACCGGCTGGTGTTGAACGACACGCGCGTCATCCCAGCACGGCTGAGTGGCCGCCGTTATCGCGACAGCGTCCAGGGTCCGGTGTCCGCCGCGATCGAAGCGACTTTGCTGGATCCGCAAGCGGACGGCACTTGGGCCGCACTGATCAAGCCGTTGAAGAAGGTGAAACTGGGTGAAGACATCCGGTTTTCTGAAGATCTTACTGCCCAACTGGAGAAGGTCGCAGATGGCCAGGCGTATCTGCGGTTTAATCTGACGGGCGAGGATTTCGACCAGGCACTGGAACAGGCGGGCGCAATGCCGCTGCCGCCTTACATCGCCGCAAAACGTCCAGCGGACGAACAGGACAAGACCGACTATCAGACCATTTGGGCGCGCAATTCGGGGGCGGTTGCCGCACCGACGGCGTCTTTGCATTTCGACGATGCTCTGATGCAAGCGCTTGAGGTTCGTGGCGTGACATTCAGCCATGTCACACTGCACGTGGGCGCGGGTACATTCCTACCGGTCAAAGTCGAAGACGTAACCACTCATAAGATGCACGCTGAATGGGGCAGGGTCAGCGCAACCGCCGCCGCTGAAATTCAGGCCACCAAGGCATCAGGCGGGCGCGTTATTCCTGTCGGGACCACTGCGCTGAGGCTGATCGAAAGCGCGGCGCGGTCCGGTTGCATCGAGCCGTGGGAAGGCGAAACGGATATCTTCATTTACCCCGGTTTCCAATTCCACGTCACTGACGCGTTGATGACCAACTTTCACCTGCCCAAATCCACGTTGCTGATGCTTGTCTCGGCGCTGATGGGGCTGGACAGGATGCGGGACGTCTACACGCATGCGATTGATCAGAAATATCGTTTCTTTTCTTACGGTGACGCGTCGCTTTTGATCCCCTAAAGGGCGCGTTGTCGGGATCGTTGCTTCGCAATGTCGTAGACAAGCGGGACCAGAGCAGTTTTTCATATCAAAACGAATCCAAATTTCCGGTCGGCACATTACGGAGGCCCCAATGATTCAGGTCCTGTCCAGCGCATGGGCGCTTCTTCTTGGTATGGGGCTGTTGATGGTCGGCAACGGCCTTCAGGGTACGATCTTGGGTGTTCGAGGCGAGATCGAAGGATTCTCGACCCTGCAAATGTCGCTTGTTATGTCGGCGTATTTCATGGGATTCCTCGGTGGATCTCGTCTGGCGCCCGAGATGATCCGTCGGGTTGGTCATGTTCGAGTGTTTGCGGCACTGGCCTCATTCATTTCCGCCGTTATGATCCTGTACCCGTTGATGACCGATCCGGTCATATGGATTTTGGGCCGCGTCCTGATCGGATTTTGCTTTTCCGGTGTGTACGTTACTGCGGAAAGTTGGCTCAACAACGCGGCCAGCAACGAGAACCGTGGTCAGGCGCTGTCGCTATATATGATCTTCCAGATGACAGGCATTATTAGCGCACAGGGGTTGGTCTTGTTGGGCGACCCGGCGGGATTTGACACTTTCGTGATCGCGTCGATCCTGGTTTCGGTCTCATTTGCCCCGATTTTGCTGTCGATTTCACCCACACCAGCATTTGACACAACCAAACCGATGACCCTGCGTGAACTTTTCGGGTATTCCCCGCTGGGCTGCGTCGGCATGTTCCTTTTGGGCGGGGTGTTCTCGGCACAGTTTGGCATGGCCTCAGTTTATGGAGCGCGGGCCGGGCTTTCTCTGGCCGAGATTTCGACTTTTATCGCCGCTTTCTATATCGGCGCTTTGGTGCTGCAGTATCCGTTGGGCTGGATGTCTGATCGCATGGATCGCCGTTTTCTGATCATGCTCGTTGCGGGGGTGGGAGGCTGCGCGGCGATTGTGGGCATGGTGTTGGGGGTGACATTTCCAATCCTGCTGAGTGCGGCTTTTGTGATTGGTGGCATGTCTAACCCCCTCTATTCGTTGTTGATTGCCCACGCGAACGACTTTCTTGAACATGAAGACATGGCGGCCGCGTCCGGTGGATTGTTGTTCATCAATGGTATGGGGGCCATTGCGGGGCCGCTGATCACCGGTTGGCTGATGGGGGATGCCGTCTTTGGACCTCCGGGCTTTTTCCTGTTCATCGCGGCGCTGTTGGTCACGATGGCGGCATACGCGCTGTTCCGCATGACCCAGCGTGCCGCGATTCCGGTTGACGAAACTGGCACGATGTCTCCGGTCTATCCGACGGCATCACCTGTGGCCCTGGAAGTGGCGCAGGAAGTGGCCATTGAAGCCGCTGAAGCCGAGGCTGAAACGCAAGATGTTGGTTAGGACACAAGAATATGTCGCAAGTGTTGCAATTTTTTACTGTAACAAATCTGTAAAACAGCTTTAAATGATCTTACGTCCCTGGGGAGGGCAACACGACGGAGTTTAGGGCAATGGTAGGTCCTGAAGAAGTATTGAGTTATTGGTTAGATGAAGTCGGTCCCGAAGGTTGGTATCTACAGGACGACGCATTGGACGCAGACATTCGCGAAAGGTTTTTGACCACCTGGGAAGCCGCGAATGAAGGCAGGTTTTCTCTTTGGTTGACCTATCCAAGTGGCGTACTGGCTTATATTATCCTGATGGATCAATTCCCACGCAACATGTTCAGAGGTGATGCCAGGGCATTCGCGACGGATCGCGCTGCCCTATCGGCTGCGAAGTGTGCGGTGGACAAGGGCTGGGATCTGAAGATTGACGAGCCCGCACGGCAGTTCTTTTATTTGCCGATGATGCACTCGGAAAACCTGTGCGATCAGGAGCGCTGTGTGCGCCTAATGTGCCAGAACATGACAGACAGCGATCCAAGCAATCTGTTGCATGCGCGGGCTCATCGCGAAGTGATCCGCAAATTCGGCCGCTTCCCTTATCGCAACGAAGCCTTATCGCGCCCGATGACCGAGCACGAGGTGGCTTATGTGAACATGGGTGGTTACGGCAGCACCGTGCGGGAATTGCAAGCCGCTACTTAAGACAGCGGTTCGCATCCTCGAATAGCGATGATGCGGTCGGCGATTGTGTCGGCCGTGCTTTCAATGGCCGAATTGATTAGTTCATCCGGTGAGTCGGTGATCTCAGTGATGCGGGCTTGCGAGGTCTGCATCTTCTCTTCCAGATTTTTCAACCTGGTTAGCGTCTCGGAAATACGCTGATTATTGAACGCGCTAGTGACACCGTTGTCGGCCTGGATATTGGTGAGCTCACTGCGCAGGGCTGCCAGTTCGCCCCGGACGCCGCGAATTTCATCTCTTAACGGGGCGACAATCTGAACTTTTTCTGAAAAGGCTGAAGTAACGCCCTCTACGGTAGAGGCCAGTTTCCAACCCAGAAACAGGCACAACGCCACCAGAATGAGGGTGGCATTGAGCAGAGCAAGCAGCAAATCCTTTAGTGTTCTGGCCATGGTAAGCCTCTCGAATAATTTGTGATTAGGAAAGAGCAGGTGGTCTTGTCACCAATGTTCTAGCCTTAGAAGAATGCCCGGTATAGGCTGAAAACCGCATAACCAACGTTAGTTGACCCCGCGTCGCATTTGTCGCGGGAGCAGCGTGTTGATGCATCTTGAGATTTAGTTTAATGGTAAACTAATTTTCAATCGACCTGGGCCGAGAGGGAAACATGGCTGCACAATCTTTTGATCTGATCGTAATCGGCGCCGGTCCGGGCGGGTATGTAGCTGCTATTCGTGCAGCCCAACTTGGCCTGAAAACGGCTGTAGTCGAACGTGAACACCTGGGCGGTATCTGCCTGAACTGGGGATGTATTCCGACCAAGGCGCTGTTGCGCTCGTCCGAAGTGTTCCACCTGATGGAGCGCGCCAAGGATTTTGGCCTGAAAGCCGACAAGGTGGGTTATGATCTGGATGCAGTAGTTAAGCGCTCGCGTGGTGTGGCAGCGCAGCTTTCCGGTGGCATTGGGCACCTGCTCAAGAAAAACAAGGTTACCGTTTTCATGGGAGAAGCAACACTCCCGGCCAAAGGTAAAGTTTTGGTCAAAACGGAAAAAGGTTCCGAGGACCTGACCGCTAAGAACATCGTTCTGGCAACAGGCGCGCGGGCACGCGAATTGCCGGGCCTGGAAGCTGACGGAGATCTCGTTTGGACGTATAAGCATGCGTTGCAGCCTCCACGGATGCCAAAAAAACTATTGGTCATCGGATCGGGAGCCATTGGGATCGAATTCGCTAGCTTTTACAATACTTTGGGTGCGGATACGACCGTCGTCGAAGTTATGGATCGTGTGTTGCCGGTTGAAGATGCGGAGATCAGTGGGCTTGCAAAGAAGGCATTTACCAAACAGGGAATGACCATCAAAGAAAAGGCGATGGTCAAGCAACTGGATCGTGCCAAGGGCAAGGTCACCGCTCATATCGAAAGCAACGGCAAGGTGGAGAAACATGATTTTGACACCGTAATCTCGGCAGTTGGTATCGTCGGTAATGTCGAGAATCTGGGGCTTGAAGCCTTGGGTGTTAAAATTGATCGCACCCATGTTGTAACCGATGAATTCTGTCGTACCGGTGTTGATGGCCTTTATGCTATCGGTGACATCGCAGGTGCGCCGTGGTTGGCACATAAGGCCAGCCATGAAGGCGTTATGGTGGCCGAACTCATCGCGGGTAAACATGCCCATCCGGTGAAGCCAGAAAGCATCGCTGGCTGTACCTATTGTCAACCTCAGGTGGCGTCGGTCGGATACACCGAAGCCAAAGCCAAGGAGCTGGGCTATGACATCAAGGTCGGACGCTTTCCCTTTATCGGCAATGGAAAAGCCATCGCACTGGGTGAGCCCAAGGGCCTGATCAAAACGGTATTTGACGCCAAGACAGGTGAATTGCTGGGCGCTCATATGATCGGTGCCGAAGTGACTGAGTTGATCCAGGGGTATATCGTCGGGCGTCAGCTGGAGACCACTGAAGAAGACCTAATGAACACCGTCTTCCCACACCCGACGCTGTCAGAAATGATGCATGAAAGCGTTCTGGACGCCTATGGGCGCGTGATTCACATGTAATAATCTTGCGGTCAGGGGGCTCTGCCCCTGCCGCCCTTCGGGCGACTCCCCGGGAAATTTTGCCAGATGAAGATTGAGATCCTTTCTTCATCTGGCTTTAAGCATCCTGGTGTGCGAGGCAGAGCCTCGCCCCAAAAAGTTCCCTTACTTACTCAACGCATCTAAAATACGGGCCCAGGAACGGGTGCCTTTGTGAAAGCTTTTCACGTCGTATTTCTCGTTTGGAGAATGGATCGCGTCGTCGTCATTTGCAAAGCCGACCAGCATCGAGTCCAACCCAAGTTCGGTGTTAAAATACCCTACGACGGGGATAGAGCCGCCCATACCGGTGAACACAGCTTCGCGCCCCCATTCGTCGGACAGCGCGCCGCGGGCGGCTTCGAATTCGGGACGGTCGAGGTTCATGACGGAAGCAGGAGCGCCTTCAAGGTCGTGGTCCCATTCGACTGTTGCATCTTGTGAAAGACGCTCTTCGACATGTTTGCGGATCTTGGTGCGCAGGGCGTCTGGGTCCATGTCGCCGACCAGACGGCAAGTGATCTTGCAATGCGCCTGCGACGGGATCACCGTTTTTGAACCCGCACCGTTGTAGCCGCCCCACAGCCCGTTTACCTCAAGCGTTGGGCGTGCCCATTGCTGTTCCAGCGCCGAGTATCCTTTTTCACCATGCGGTTGCGAGAAACCGACCGAGTTCAGGTATTCGGCCTCGTCGAAGCCGCAGCCTTCCCACTGGCGCAGTTGCTCGGCGGGTACTTCGTGGACGCCGTCATAAAACCCCTCGACTGCCACGCGCCCAGTTTCGTCGTCGTAGAATGAGGCGACGATCTTGGACAGTTCCCGCAGTGGGTTCAGACCGGGGCCGCCGTAATGGCCTGAATGCAGGTCGATACGGGGTCCGGTAATTGTGAACTCGTCCTTGAGCATTCCACGCAGTTGAGACGCAATGGACGGCACGCCGCGGGAAACCATCGAGGTATCGCAGACCAGTGCCAGGTCGGCTTTTAGTTCGGCCGCGTTTTCACGCAAGAACGGGACCAGTGAAGGGGAGCCTGATTCCTCTTCGCCTTCGAAGAAAAAGGTGATGCGGCAGGGCAGGGTGCCGTGTACGGCTTTCCACGCCCGACAGGCCTCGACAAAGGTCATTAGCTGGCCTTTGTCATCTGACGATCCGCGGCCCCGGATAACCGGGCCGTTGTCTGTGTCTTCGATGGCGGGGTCGAACGGGTCACGGTTCCACAGCTCAAGCGGATCGACCGGTTGTACGTCGTAATGACCATAGAACAGGACATGTGGCGCGTCGCTGTCTTCGCCGAAATGACCAACGACCATCGGGTGGCCAGTGGTTTCGCGTTTTTCCGCAGCGATGCCAATGCTTTGAAGGTCGGATACAAGCCAGTCTGCGGCTTCGCTGACCTTTGTATTGAAGGCCGGGTCAGTCGAGATTGAGGGAATGCGCAGCAGTTCCATCAGGCGGTCGATCGAGGTTTGCAGATCAGCGTCGATGCGGTCCAGAACAGCGTCAAGCGACATAGGGTTCTCCTGCTATTGAGATTTGGCCGAACCCTATCAGCGCCATCGGCGCAGTCTAGTGCGCATTGCGGGGAATATGGTATAATTTGGGAAACCCGCTGGTAAGCTAGGCCACCCCTGCGTCGTTTCCTCGCGTCTGATAGCCGTAACTTTGCTTGTCTGGATCGGTGCAAGGGGATATTTGATGCAAATCAAATATGTGATCCCAATGTCGTTTATACGTGATGGGCACAAGGGAACGCATTGGCGCTATTCGGATTCGTTCGATGCGGGCGTCGAAAAAGACGCTCGGCCAAGTACAGTACGGTCGGGCACGTAAGGAGACATCGGTGGACTATACTGCTCAGCTCGATTCAGCGATTGCCAGGCTACATGATGAAGGACGCTACCGGACCTTCATTGATATCGAACGCCGCAATGGCCATTTCCCGCATGCGGTGTGGACACGCCCCGACGGGTCGGAGCAGAATATCACTGTTTGGTGCGGCAACGACTATTTGGGCATGGGCCAGAACCCAGTTGTTCTGAACGCAATGCACGAGGCCGTTAATGCAGCCGGAGCAGGGTCGGGCGGTACACGCAATATCTCGGGCACCACGGTCTACCACAAAAGGCTGGAGGCCGAACTAGCGGACTTGCACGGCAAAGAGGCTGCGCTGCTGTTCACCAGTGCCTATATCGCCAACGACGCGACGCTGAGCACCCTGCCAAAACTGTTCCCCGGGCTGATCATCTATTCGGACGAGCTGAACCACGCCTCGATGATCGAAGGTGTGCGTCGCAATGGCGGTGCCAAGCGTATCTTCCGGCACAATGACGTTGAGCATCTGCGCGAGCTGCTGGAGGCAGACGATCCGAAAGCACCCAAGCTCATCGCGTTTGAATCGGTATACTCGATGGACGGCGATTTCGGTCCCATCCAGGAGATTTGTGATCTCGCCGACGAATTTGGGGCTCTGACTTATATCGACGAGGTTCATGCTGTTGGCATGTACGGCCCGCGCGGTGGTGGCGTGACCGAGCGTGACCGCTTGGCGCATCGTATCGATATTATCAACGGCACGCTCGCCAAAGCATATGGCGTGATGGGTGGATATATCGCGGCCAGTGCCAAGATGTGTGATGCTGTACGGTCCTATGCTCCGGGTTTTATCTTCACTACGTCCCTGCCGCCTGCAATCGCAGCCGGTGCGGCGGCTTCGGTTGCCTATCTCAAAACCGCCCCCGAACTGCGCGAACAGCATCAGACGCAGGCGAAGATTTTGAAACTGCGCCTCAAAGGGTTGGGTCTGCCGTTGATTGACCACGGAAGCCACATCGTTCCTGTGATCGTCGGCAACCCGGTGCACACCAAAGTCCTCAGCGACCGTCTGCTGGACGACCACGGTATCTATGTGCAGCCGATCAATTTCCCGACCGTTCCGCGCGGAACCGAGCGTCTGCGCTTTACTCCGTCGCCAGTGCATGGGCCCGACGAAATGAACCGTCTGGTGCAGGCAATGGACGAACTTTGGTCACATTGTGCGCTAAATCGCGCCGAACTTGCAGGATAACCTCACGCTAAAGTGTGCAACTTGCTTGCTGCGTGTTAAGCTTAGGCTAACAAAAGTGGCGGACGAATCATAATTGGGCGATTCGCCGTTAGCGTGAAACACGCACAGGCAGAATGGGGCAGCAGGGATGATTGGGCGCAGATCTCAGCGCAAATCCGAAGGTGACACCGACGTCAGACCCAAGGGGTATGACGATTATGAGGTTCGGCTTGGCGACATGATGCGCGGTGAGCGCGCGACAATGGGCAAGTCTCTTCTGGATGTTCAGCGGGAACTGCGGATCAAAGCTAACTATATCGCTGCCATCGAAGACGCCGATCCTGACGCCTTCGACACACCCGGCTTTATTGCCGGGTATGTGCGTTCTTACGCCAGATATCTTGGCATGAACCCGGATGAAACTTTTGCGGCTTTCTGCAAGGAAAGCGGGTTCGAAGTTGCCCATGGTATGTCGGCTGAGGCTTCGGTCGTGCGCAAGCCGTCGGGTGCCTTGCCTGCGCGTGGACCGATCGGACACGACCCATTTATGTCGCCCAACACACCCTATGTTCCTGGGCGGGATTCCTTTGTCAGCCAGATTGAGCCTCGGGCGATTGGATCGTCGTTGGTGCTGGTCGCGGTCATCTGCGGAATTGGTTATGGCGGCTGGTCGGTGCTGAACAAGATCCAACAAGTGCAGGTCAGCCCGGTCGAACAGGCCCCGGTGGTTCTGTCCGATCTTGACCCGCTGGACGCTGCTCGCAGCACTCCTGACACTGACGTTGCTGCTGTCGACGCACCCAGCGCTGAGGCGCTGGATCGTTTGTACCGCCCGCAGGCTCTGGATGTTCCGGTTCTGGTAGCCCGCGACGCGCCGATTTCAACGCTGGATCCGCGTACGGTTGGCGCCTTCCAGCCGCAGGAACTGCCGCAGGTGGAAATTGCCGAAGTTCACACGGTTGAACGCCCGGCCTTGCCGCAGGTGGTCGAACAGATCGATACAACGCTCAAGATCGTTGCGGTTAATCCTGCCTGGATGCGCGTCACCTCAGCTGATGGCAGCGTGATATTCGAAGGCACCCTTGGTACTGTCGAGCAAGGCAGTGTGTTCGAGGTGCCGCTGACCGAAGAACCGCCACTGCTGCGCGCAGGTGCTGCGGGTTCGGTGTTTTTCTCGATGAATGGCGAACATTACGGTCCGGTGGGCGCACCAGGAACTGTCGCCAAGGGTGTTGTGCTGTCCAAGGATGCGGTGGCGGAAGACTACATTGTCGCTGATCTGGAAGCGGAACAGAATAGCGCTCTCAAACAGTTGGTGGCCGAACTTCAGGCACAGGTGGCTGAAGAACCCGCCGAGTGATCTAGCCATTGCGGTACCCTGTTATGCGGACTATCTAAAGACCCAACTCAGGTTGTCTTGGACCCGTCCTCATGTCGCTCAATCATGTACGCCCCTGGCGCAATATCTATCGCCGAAAATCCCGTCAGATCATGGTTGGTGACGTTGCCATCGGGGGCGATGCCCCGATTGCAGTTCAGACGATGACGAATACGCTGACGACCGATGTGGCGGCCACAGTTGCGCAGGTTCAAGCCGCAGCCGAAGCTGGAGCGGACATCGTTCGGGTGTCGGTGCCGGATGAAGCATCCGCAAAGGCTTTGAAAGAGATTGTGCGCGAAAGCCCTGTGCCCATCGTGGCAGATATCCATTTTCACTATCGCCGAGGCATCGAAGCCGCCGAGGCTGGCGCCGCATGCTTGCGGATCAACCCGGGCAATATCGGCGATGAAAAGCGGGTGAAAGAGGTCATCAAGGCCGCGCGCGACCACAATTGCTCGATCCGTATTGGCGTAAACGCGGGCAGTCTTGAAAAGCATCTACTTGAAAAATATGGCGAGCCATGCCCCGACGCTATGGTCGAAAGCGGGTTGGAACACATCCGTATCCTTGAGGATAACGATTTCCACAATTTCAAGATCAGCGTAAAGGCCAGTGACGTCTTCCTGTCGGCCGCCGCCTATCAGGGCATTGCCGAGGCTACTGACGCGCCTATCCACCTGGGTATCACCGAGGCCGGAGGGCTGGTTTCGGGCACGATCAAATCCGCCATAGGTCTTGGTAACCTGTTGTGGATGGGCATCGGCGACACGATCCGCGTCAGCCTGTCCGCCGACCCGGTTGAAGAGGTCAAGGTTGGGTATGAGATACTCAAATCTCTGGGCCTGCGCCATCGCGGTGTGAACATCATCTCATGCCCGTCCTGTGCACGGCAAGGGTTTGACGTCATAAAGACTGTCGAGGCACTGGAGCATAGGCTGGAGCACATCAAGACCCCGATGAGCCTGTCTATCATCGGTTGCGTCGTGAACGGCCCGGGTGAAGCGCTGATGACTGATGTTGGCTTTACTGGTGGCGGGGCAGGGTCCGGCATGGTTTATCTGGCGGGCAAGGCCAGCCACAAGATGTCGAACGATCAAATGATTGACCACATCGTCGAGGAGGTCGAAAAAAAAGCGGCCGAACTGGATGCCGCAGCAGAGGCGGCTGAGTAAGCGCCACGGGCTGCTCCTTCAGGCAATGAATGGCGTGGGGGTCGGTAGAGCCACTTCTTCCGCGCCCGTGACCAACATGTCAGCAGTTCAATCGGGTGCTTTGCTACCTTGTTGTTGTAGTTGGACGGGCTGGCCATGTGGAGTATTCAAATAGGCCTGCTTCCAAGCTTGCCGTCTGTTTGACAGTTCTTCGCCCGAACAATTGCACTGCGTTGTGACCAGCATTTCCAAAGTCTCAAGCGCGACGGCGTAGTACGTTCCCAAGTCGTCCGGTTGTCCTTCCGCATGGGCCTTTCGTAGCCCTTTGCCAAAACTCTCGGACCAACTGGCCGGATCAATCGAACTGTTGACGATCAGAGTATCCACAATTGCCAGAACCTGTGCTTGCCATTCGTGCTCAAAGGCAGGCACACCATCCAAATCCTTTAGCGGCTGCGGTCGGTGAAGTTCATCTTGGGTCAAGGTAGCTTTCCCACAGATCGACAAAGATCACATCGTCACTGCCTCTTGCTTCGGGCCAAAGGTCGGATGCTGCAAATGCAACCGTGTAAAGGTGTTCAGCCTCGTCAATTCCCTTTGCTACCGCATCCGGAAATAGATGCGCCCCATGGTGCGCGTGGATGGTTCCGGGGCGACCCCTAACATAAGCAGGCAGCCGGGTGTGGCCCGGAGATGCATTCTGTTGCGTGGTAATTTCGTCACCCACTGCAAACCGAGGCGCGACGTTAACCGGGCGGTCAAATCTGGTGGCATTTGCCCGATTTTCCGCAAGCGCGTCCGCGACGCTGAGGCGCGGGGCCTCACCAATTGCCGGAGTGGCGGATACCCCGGTCGCCAATTCCTTGACCGTGCAGACATTTGAATCAACCAACGTGACCATGTCGGTCTCAAGCCAGCTGTCCAGATAGGGACGGGTCAGATAATCAAGGGGAACAGTTGTTTCCCGTACGTGCCGCCACCAATCGATAGTTATATCCGGCGCGCCCCCACCATAACTTTTGGACAAAGCCCACGCGCGCGCTTCCCAGTCAGAGTGAAAGGGTTCGACGGGCTCATCCACATCAATGGGGCCAAACCCGTGTTTGCCGCCAAGATCGTGAACGCTATCCATTCACGTGCCCTGCCTGGTTGATGCGCAGGTTTCTGTCCGTGCCAATCATCGCGTTGCGAGTGACGAGTTTGGCCAATTCCTGTTCGCTCATCCCTTCGGAGCCCATAGGACGCTGTGGCAGCACTAGGTATCGCAGCTCAGCTGTGCTGTCCCAGACATGTATTTTGACATCCGGCCCCAAAGACACCCCGAATTCAGTCAGAACCCCACGTGGGTCACGAACAGCTCGGGACCGATAGGCCGCGGTTTTGTACCAGTTGGGCGCAATCCCCAGAAGAGAAAACGGATAGCATGAACATAAAGTGCAAACGACAAGGTTATGAATATCATCCGTATTCTCTACGGCTTTCAGGTGCCCGGTTGCCTCGCCTTCAAACCCGAATTCTTCAATCGCTGTCGCCGCGTCGGCCAGCAGCCGTTCCTTGAATCCAGGGTCAAGCCACGCCCGTGCGACGACCTGCGCACCGCGTTTGGGGCCGATTTCCTCTGAATACACTTCAACCCAGGAATTGATCGTTTCAGAGGTGATCAGCCCCTTTTCTACCATCAAGCTTTCCAAGGCCTTTACCCTTAAGGCGGGATCAGACGGTAAGTGACTGTGCAGCTCGCGATGGATTTTTGCGGCTTTCTTGCTGTCAAAACTTGCCATTGTAGATCCCTGCACAGCGTTTCTGACGAGGTGTTAAAGATTCCCTGTAGTTGAAACCGATAGTCAAGGCTCTGTGGTGCAAAATCCAGCACGATATGCATCGTGGGCAGGCGCCTTTTGCGCAATCCGCCCCACGATCATTGTCCTGGCGGTGCATTAAGCCTAGCCCTGTTCCGCCCTCACGCCATTGGCGATTTGCAACATCTGGTCGGCTGGCAAATAGCCGCGCAGCAACTCAGTACCAAGAACAAACGACGGAGTGCCCGAGATCTTCATCCGTTGCGCAAGTGCGCGTGTTCTGTTGATGTCATCGGTCACCTGATCGCTGTCCATCGCTGCGATGATCGCATCGCTGTCCAGACCCAAACCGTCCGAGATACGGCGCAGGGTTACTTCGGTCGGCTCGCCGCTGAATTCAAGCAACGCGTCGTGCACCTGCTTATACGCGTCGTCACCGGCAACGTGTTTGGTGGCAACGGCAAAGCGTGACGACAACACGGATGCCTCGCCCAGAATCGGAAGCTCTTTGATCACCAGGCGGATATTGCCATCCTCGGCCAGCAGGCTGGCGACCTCGGGAACCGCGCGGCGGCAGTAGCCGCAGCGATAGTCCATGAATTCAACCAAAGTGATGTCACCGTCCGGATTTCCCCCAACCCAACTGTAACCGTCGTTGAACAGCTCATCGGCATTGTCCGCGACCAGCTCCTTGTCCGCCAGCGCCTCGGCTGCGGCGTTGCGCTGTTCAAGGATATTGATCGCCTCAATGATCACTTCGGGGTTTTCCAGCAGATATTCACGGACCTGCGCACCAAATTCTTCTTTCTCAGCGTCGCTGAGCGCGTTCAGGTCCAGCGCTTGCGCTGAGCTGGCAATCATGGAAAGCCCCAGAAGGGCGGGAGCTGCGTGTCTGAGGATCATTATCGTTTCCTTTTTGCTTTCTTGGCGCGTTCCGAGGCAATCAGCACATCCTGCGCCCTTTGCCAACCCGGTGACCCTTCGGGCAAACGCCGAAGAGCCCGTTTTGCATGAATACCCGCATCGGCCAGATTGCCCCGCAGCGCGTAACGCTCGGCGGTTACGACCGATGCCATTCCGTTGTTTCCGACCTTGGCATATGCGACCCCAAGATCCTGCATAAGGCGGACGTTGCGATAATCTCTGGCCCGCGCTTGTTCCAGTGCTTGCAGGGCGGGCTTTATCTGACCCTGTGCCAGTAAGGCGCGACCATAGCCCGCCTGGATCAACGCGTTGTTCGGGGCCATATCCACCGCCTGCTCGTAAGCTACAACGGCTTCCTGTATTCTTCTGTTTTCAAGTAGAATTTGCCCTTTTAGTTCATAGTAGAACGGGTCGTCAGGGCGAAAGGATAGGGCGCCGTCGATCGCTGCGCGGGCATTGGCTAGGTCTCTGTTCTGGTGATATGCAGCAGCCTCGCGCATCAGCCGGATGTCCTGCGCGTTTTCTTCCTTGGCCCTGCGCATAGTCCAGGTTGGAGATCGCAGAAAAGCCGACAATTTGCCTTTGACCCGCGCGAACCAGTAATCTGCATCCGGGGCTGGTTGCGCCTTGTCGCCGAATTCGTCCAGAAATGCCTCAGCCGCGCGCAAACGTTCGCGGCTGGTAGGGTGCGACCGCATATAAGGGTCTTGATTAACGGTGTTCAGCAACTCCTGACCTGCGAATTTTCGATGCAACGCGACCATCCCGTTGGGGGAAATTCCGGCCCACCTGAGATAGCTGGCAGCGCTGCGGTCAGCCGAAGATTCTTCGGCGCGTGTATGTCCCAGAAAACTGCGCAGCGCCACGCTTTGGGTGCCTGCCGCTATGCCGGCAGCAGCTTCTCCACCACCGGCGAGCGCCGCGATAAGGGCCAGCGCGGTGCCAAAGCCAGCATTTCGGTTCGCTGATCGTAGGTTTTCAGACCGGCGGGCCAAATGACCATTGGCGATATGGGCGGCCTCGTGGGCAATGACGGCCTGAAGCATATCTGGGGAATCGACGGACAAAATCAGCCCATAGTTCAGGTAGATCGCGTTGTGGTCGATAACAAAGGCGTTGAAGGTGCCGTCATTAACCACCAATATTTGGACCCGGTTGGTATTTAGCCCGGCTGCGCGCAAGATCGGAAAAGCAAGTTCGCGCAATCCATATTCGATATCAGGGTCGCGGATTAGGCTTTGCGCGGCGGATGATACAGCACTCGCGAACCATGTCACTGCCACCAGTAACAGGGCCGGGATTGACGACACCCTGAATAAGCGTTCAAAAGCCATGGCTGCAACATGGGAGATGGGCATGAGAAACTCAACCCGATCCGGGGTCGATCCCTTTATCGTGATGGACGTGATGGAGGCTGCGCGCAAAGCCGAGGAGGCAGGGCGCCACATCATCCATATGGAGGTCGGTCAACCTGGAACCGGCGCGCCCAAGGGTGCTGTTCATGCGCTGGCTGCGACGATGGAGCAAGCGCCGCTGGGGTACACGGTGGCCTTGGGGTTGCCAGCTTTGCGGCAGAGGATCGCCCGGCTTTATGGTGAATGGTATGATGTCGACCTGAACCCGGATCGGGTAGTGATTACGCCCGGTTCATCGGGCGGGTTCTTGCTGGCATTCACAGCGTTGTTCGACAGCGGGGATCGCGTGGGCATCGGCGCGCCGGGCTATCCGTCCTACCGTCAGATTCTCAAGGCGCTGGGTCTGGTGCCCGTCGATCTGCCGACCGCGCCGGAAAACCGCCTGCAGCCGGTGCCTGAAGATTTTGCCGGGCTGGACCTGCAAGGTCTGATGGTTGCATCTCCGGCCAATCCCACGGGCACCATGCTGAACCATGAATCTATGGGCGCGTTGATCGACGCAGCCCACGGGCAGGGGGCGTCGTTCATTAGTGACGAGATTTATCACGGGCTGGAATACGAGGCCAAAGCCGTCACCGCGCTGGAGCTGACGGATGAGTGTTATGTGATCAATTCGTTCTCTAAGTACTTCTCGATGACGGGGTGGCGCGTTGGCTGGATGGTGGTGCCGGAAGATCAGGTGCGTGTGATCGAGCGGATTGCCCAGAACATGTTCATCTGCGCTCCGCATGCCAGTCAGGTTGCAGCGCTGGCCGCGATGGACTGTGAGGAAGAGTTGCAGGCCAATCTGGACATCTATCGCCGCAACCGAACATTGATGCTTGAGGGACTTCCCAAGGCAGGCTTCACCAGTATCGCACCGCCAGACGGGGCATTCTATGTCTATGCGGATGTGTCCGCGCTTACTGAGGATAGCCGGGCCTTTGCCGCCGAAATTCTGGACAAAGCCGGGGTGGCCGTTACGCCAGGGCTGGATTTTGATCCTCAGCGGGGGCACAGAACGCTGCGGTTTTCTTATGCGCGCTCAACGGCGGATATCGAGGAAGGGCTGCTTCGGCTGCGCCGTTTCATGGCGGAACGCGGTGCTATTGCGGCACCGGCGTAGCCCGTTCACAAAACTGCGCTGGTCAGGTAGGCTGGCGGTCAAACGATCTCGGGAAAACTTGAGGCCATGAGCAGGATCTTCTACGCTTTCGCCCTGATCTGGGCGCTGACCGGCGCTGCAATCGCACACGATTTCAGCGCACTCGCACGCGTATTGCCGGATAAAAGCCGCATCACCGATAACGGTCGCGCTGGGGTGCGTGTTGAACTGGGCCTCAGTCAGGGGGTGCCGTACCGGGTTTTCACTCTGCGCGATCCATACCGCATGGTTCTGGATTTTCAGGAGGTCGATTGGACCGGGCTCGATGGCGATACCTTCTTGCAAAGCAACCGGATCAGCAGTGTGCAATTTGGGTCTTATGTGCCGGGGTGGTCCCGTATGGTGCTGGAGCTTGGAGCGCCGCTGGCTGTGGATACGTCTGAACTAAAGGTAGATCAGGTCAAGGGTGAGGCCGGGCTGGTTCTAAATCTGCGCGGCACCGATTTCGACAGCTTTACCGCCAGCGCGGGTGCGCCGCGCCAGCCGGGGTGGGACTTGCCCGAGCCCGCAATAACCCCGGCCAGGCCCAACCGGGATGGAACGCGGCCTCTGCTAGTGATGCTGGACCCCGGGCATGGCGGGATTGATCCAGGGGCCGAGGTTGAGGGTGCAGACGAGAAAACCCTGATGCTGACTTTCGCCCGAGAGCTGCGCGAAACCTTATTGCGGGCAGGCGGTTACCAGGTGGTGCTGACAAGAGTGGACGATCATTTCGTCAGTCTCGAACGGCGTATCGCTTTGGCGCATCGGGCCGGTGCGGATGTCTTTATTTCGCTGCACGCGGATTCGCTGTCCGAAGGTCGCGCACATGGCGCAGCGGTTTACACATTGTCCGACGATGCCTCGGACGTAGCCAGCCACAAACTGGCCGAACGGCATGATCGGGGTGATCTGATCGCGGGCGTTGATCTCAGCGGTGCTGATGATCAGGTGGCCGATGTGCTGCTGGATATCGCCCGACAAGAAACAAAACCCCGCACCGATGCCCTAGCGCGGGCATTGGCGGATGGAATGACGCAGCAGGGCGGGCCGATGAATAGCAGACCGATCCGCACAGCATCGTTTTCTGTATTAAAGGCGGCGGACATCCCGTCGGTGTTGGTAGAACTTGGATTCCTTTCTAGCCCCAGAGATCTAAAAAACATACAGAATCCCGAATGGCGCGCGGGAATGGCGCGCGGAATTCTGAGCGGTCTTGAACAATGGCGTCAGGAAGATGCGATCAAACGGTCAATGATTGGTCAGTGACCCTGCGGCGCAAACCGGCTATTATTGGCTATCGTGTTTTGACCCTGCGCCGAGGCATCACTATATAGGCGGCACAGCGAGTAAAAGGCAGCAACGTGATCCGTTTCATTCTTTCCGTTTTCGGGGCGATCTTTAGCCTCGTGACCCTGGGTATTTTTATGGCTGCACTGGTGATCGGTGCGGTCTTCTGGATGTATGGGCGGGACCTGCCCAGCCATGAATCGCTGGCGCAATACAAGCCGCCGACGATCAGCCGGATTTACTCGGGCAAAGGGCAGTTGATTGATGAATTCGCGCAGGAACGCCGCCTGTTTACTCCGTCCGAGGAAATTCCCGATCTGGTAAAGCAGGCGTTCATTTCGGCGGAAGACAAAAATTTCTACACCCATCAGGGTTATGACCCACGCGGCATCATCGCGGCGGGCGTTGAGGCAGTGAAATCCAAGGGTGAAAACGTTCGCGGTGCATCAACGATCACGCAGCAGGTTATGAAGAACTTCCTGTTGTCGGGCGACCGTCGGGCTGAACGTAAGATCAAGGAGATCATCCTCGCCACACGGCTTGAGGACACGCTGGACAAAGAACAGATCCTCGAACTTTACATGAACGAGATCTTCCTTGGCCAGAATTCCTATGGTGTGACCGCCGCCGCGCAGACCTATTTCAACAAGACCCTGCAGGAACTGGCGCCGCATGAGGCGGCAATGTTGGCCGCGATGCCCAAAGCCCCGTCGAAATATCACCCTGTTCAGCAAAAAGACCGGCTGCTGGCCCGCCGTAACTATGTACTGCGCGAAATGCAGCAGAATGGCTATATCGATCAGGCGACCTATGAGTCCGAAGTCGAAATGCCTCTGCGCTCGGTTCAGAATGGTGATTTCGAAAGCTTCCGTACGGCGCTGCCCCCGCGCGATTATTTCACCGACGAAATCCGCCGTCAGCTGAGCGAGGATTTCGGCGAGGGGGAATTCTTTACCGGCGGCTTTACCGTCCGTGCGTCGGTGGATGAAGAGATGCAGGTCGAAGCTGCCAAGGCCCTGCGCACGGCCTTGCAAAAATATGACCGTTCGCGCGGCAAGTGGCGCGGCACGGGTGAGGTAATCCCCGAAGAAAAACTGTCCGATGAATCCCAGTGGCGTGAGGCGCTGGCCATTATGGAAATCCCACGCGACGTGGTGCTGCCGACGCAATGGTATCCGGCCGTTGTGCTGAACGTGGCGGATCAATCCTTGACCGTGGGTATTGAGGATGGGCCAAGCGATGGCATCATCCCACGCTCGGATATCCAATGGATGCAGGGGGATTTCGCAGCCAACTTCAAACGCGGTGACGTCATTCTGGTGATGGCCGGGGAAGGGGGGCAATGGTCCGCCCGTCAAGTCCCCGAAGTGCAGGGTGGCTTTGTTGCTATGGATGTGAACTCGGGCCGGGTTCTGGCAATGCAGGGCGGGTTCTCGTATCAGGATTCGGTGTTCAACCGCGCCACGCAGGCGCAGCGCCAGCCAGGGTCGAGCTTTAAGCCCTTTGTCTATGCTGCAGCTTTGGACAGTGGTTATAGCCCCGCCACCATTGTTGTGGATGCGCCGATCGAGGTGAACACGCCACAAGGCTTGTGGCGCCCTAAAAACTCGACGAACAAATTCTATGGCCCGACGCCGCTGCGTACCGGGATCGAACAGTCGCGGAACCTGATGACCATTCGACTGGCGCAAGAAGTCACTATGCCCGTCGTGGCGGGCTATGCCGAGCGGTTCGGTGTTTATGACCGGATGGGCGCATTCCTTGCCAACTCTCTGGGGTCCGAGGAAACGACGCTGTATAAAATGGTTGCGGCCTACGCGATGTTCGCCAATGGCGGTGAGCGGGTCGAGCCCACTCTGGTTGACCGCATTCAGGACCGGTTCGGCAAAACGATCTATCGCCACGACGACCGCCAGTGTCTGGATTGTAACTCCACCTGGCTGGAACGGGACGAGTCGCCCACCATCGAAACCAACCGCTCTCAGGTGATGGATGCGATTACAGCCTATCAGCTGACCTCGATGATGAAGGGCGTTGTGGATCGCGGTACCGCATCACGCGTTGTCAACTTGCCGGTACCGACGGCTGGTAAAACCGGGACAACCAACGAATCCAAGGATGCGTGGTTCATCGGCTTTACCTCGAATATCGTGGCCGGGTGCTATATCGGTTACGACCGTCCGCGCCCAATGGGGCGGGGGGCATATGGGGGCACATTGTGTGGTCCTGTCTTCCAGAGTTTTATGGAAAAAGCCGTCGAGAAATACGGCGGCGGCCCGTTTGAAGTGCCTCCGGGCGGTCATTTCATCAAGATCGACCGTTTCAGCGGCGCGCGCCTGCCTGCTGATGCGACCGGTGACTTTGTCGTCGCTGAATATTTCCGCGATGGCGTCGATGGGTTCATCGACCGCGTCTACGATGGTGGCTTTGCCATGGGCTCGGATCTGCCTCTGTTCGAAGAAGCAAGCTCGGGCCGTCAGGTCACCACCTCAACCGGGAACACCATCACGGTTGGCCCCAACGCCAGCCAGGGTGATCTACAGGGCGGCGGCCTTTACTGACAACTGATATGTTTCGGGGGTCCGCTGTCTTGTGGTGCCCCGAACCTCTTGCTATCACGCAAGCCTGATTGAGAAAGTTGGGACTTAACCATGCGCGCCGAAACCCAGAACACCGTGGCGGAAATCGAAAAGTCGCTGGAGCTGCTGGCGCAGCGTATGGACTATGAAACCGCGCCCCATCGCCTTGAAGAATTTAATGCGCGCGTCGAGGATCCCAACCTGTGGGATAACCCCGAGAGCGCGCAGAAACTGATGCGCGAGCGTCAGATGCTGGTTGATGCCATCGAAACCTATGAATCCATCAAAACTGATCTGAGCGACAATATCGAACTGATCGAACTGGGTGAGATGGAAGAGGACGACGAGGTTGTCACCGACGCTGAAAACGCCATTAAAAGCCTGAAAGCCAAAGCCGCCAAGAAAGAGCTTGAGGCGCTGCTGGATGGTGAGGCCGATGGCAATGACACGTTCCTCGAAATCAATTCAGGCGCGGGCGGCACCGAAAGCTGCGACTGGGCCTCGATGCTGGCACGAATGTATGTCCGCTGGGCCGAGAAAAAAGGCTATACGGTCGAACTGCAGTCAGAGACTGCAGGCGAAGAGGCGGGGATCAAATCTGCCGCCTACAAGATTTCCGGCCACAACGCCTATGGCTGGCTGAAATCGGAAAGCGGTGTGCATCGGCTGGTGCGGATTTCGCCCTATGACTCGGCGGCGAAACGGCACACTTCGTTCAGCTCGGTCTGGGTTTATCCGGTGGTCGATGACAATATCGAGATCGAAGTGAACCCTTCTGATATCCGTATCGATACCTACCGGTCATCGGGGGCGGGTGGTCAGCACGTGAACACCACAGACTCGGCAGTTCGGATTACGCATATCCCGACAGGGATCGTTGTGACCTCGTCCGTGAAATCGCAGCACCAAAACCGTGATATCGCGATGAAGGCCCTGAAATCGCGCCTGTACCAGCAAGAACTGGACCGCCGTAACGCTGATATCAATGCGGCGCACGAGGCCAAGGGCGATGCGGGCTGGGGCAACCAGATCCGGTCTTATGTTTTGCAGCCGTACCAAATGGTCAAGGACCTGCGGACCAACCATGAGACCTCGGACACCAAGGGTGTTCTTGATGGCGATTTGGACGGGTTCATGGCGGCGACTCTGGCGCTGAACGTGGCAGGCAAAAGCCGGTCCGAAGCGCAAGGTGAAGGCTGACAGAAAACCTGCGCGATGCCTAGGATGTCCCTGATCAAAGGCCATTGGCAACTGATCGCAATCGTCGCGTTAGTTTTCGCACTCTGGAGTACGCCAGTGGTGCTGCCGTTGAAGATTTTGGTCGTGTTCCTGCATGAGCTTTCACATGCGTTGGCCATAGTTCTGACGGGCGGATCGGTCGAGAACTTCACCATCTCACCCGAGCAGGGCGGTTTGGTCACCGGTCGCGGTGGTAACCGGTTTCTGAGCCTGTCTGCGGGTTATCTGGGATCCCTGGTGCTTGGAATTGGGCTTTTGATCATTGCGCTGCACACACATTGGGACAGGGCGGTGCTTGGCGGTTTCGGCGGTCTCATGCTTTTGGTGACGCTGCTTTACATCCGCGAACCCTTTGCAATGGCTTTCAGTGCCGGAGTGGGCGCTACGATGCTTGCGATGGCATGGTTTCTCAGTCGGCCATTGTGCGATCTGTTTCTGCGGGTCATCGGGCTGACCAGCATGATCTATGTTCCCTATGATATATTTGACGACACGATCCGGCGTTCGGGCATGCGCTCGGACGCTTATATGCTGGCCGAAGAATTCGGCGGCACTGCGATGCTTTGGGGCGGTGCTTGGCTTGCGCTGAGCATCTTGTCGATCTTTTTCTGTCTAAAGTACTTTCTTGGTCACGACAGCAATTTGCGGTTTGGGTTGAATGCTCGATGATCCAACGTGGTCATTGCGAAAAGATGTATTCAAACAGTGGGTTTAAATGACGATGCCCCCCGGCTAGGCTAATCCTGTAATCGGGATGGGGCCGGGATGAATCTGAGCCAGACAACTGCAATCGAGTTGGTGAATGCGCTCTCTGTCGGGCGGCTGTCGGCGGTTGAGTTGATGCGCGCAACGCTGGACCGGATCGCAGAAACCAATGAACATCTGAATGCAATCGTTGCTTTGCGCGATGCGGATGACTTGCTGGCCGAAGCGCGCGCATTGGATCAAGGTCCGAACAGAGGTCCGTTGCACGGATTGCCGATTGCGGTAAAGGATCTGGTGAATGTAGCAGGGGTTGTATCATCGCAGGGATCTCCGATTTATCGGGATCACATACCGAAAGAGGATGACCTGATCGCGGCCCGGATGCGCGCGGCAGGTGCGATTCTGATCGGCAAGACGAATGTGCCTGAATTTGGGCTGGGCTCTCATACGTTCAACCCGGTTTATGGTGCGACGCTCAATCCCTACGTTTCGACGCGGACATGCGGTGGCTCGTCCGGGGGCGCAGCGGTCGCGCTGGCGGCTGGAATGGTGGCGTTGGCGGATGGGTCAGACGCGATGGGCAGCCTGCGCAACCCGGCGGCCTGGTGCAATGTTTACGGATTTCGTCCCAGTTGGGGGCGAGTACCACCTGAGCCTAGTGGCGATGGGTACCTGCATCAGCTGTCCACGCTTGGCCCGATGGCACGCAGCCCCGAGGATTTGGGTTTGTTGCTTGATGTGATCTCGGGGCCTGACCCCCGGCAGCCGCATCAGATGTCTTGCCTGAATGTTTCTCCCGTACGGGCTGCGGACATGGCGGGTCTTCGGATCGGGTGGCTCGAAGATTGGGACGGTGCTTTTCCCTTCGAGGACGGTATTCGCGAACTCTGCCGGGCTGCGTTGCCCGTTTTCAGTCAACTTGGTGCCGAGGTTGAGCTGGTAGCACCACCATTCAAGGCCGAGCAGCTTTGGGAGAGTTGGACCACCTTGCGATCATGGAGTATCGCGGCAAGTCTTGCGCCTTTGGCCCAGAATAGAGCGGCCCTGAAAGACACGGTGCAATGGGAATTGGACCGAGGTCTGGCCTTGACGGCGATGCAGGTGCATAGGGCCAGCGAAATCCGGACCGAATGGTTTCGGCGCGCGTCCGAGTTGTTTCACGACTTTGATTTGCTGGTCCTGCCGTCCGCACAGGTATGGCCATTTGACATTGAAGCGCCTTTTCCAACGGAAATCGCAGGAAAAGGGATGGATACCTATCATCGTTGGATGGAGGTTATGGTGCCGGTTAGTCTGATTGGTCTGCCTTGCCTGTCTGTCCCGGTCGGGTTTGGAGGTGAAGGGCTTCCGATGGGGATGCAGCTTTTTGGTCCGCGAGGGTCGGACGATCGGATACTGGCGATCGGCGCAGCTTATCATGCCGCCACTGGGTGGCCACAAATAAGACCGGCCTGAGTTCAGGGCCGGACAGGGAGGAGAAAAGGTAATGGAAAAGCCATTTGGCGTTCCGGCTATGGCGCCGGTGGACGTAGGGATGCTGCGTGAGGCCCTCCGGCAGGCATGGGCCGACTTTCGTCGTGCTCCGGTCTTTGGTCTGTTATTCGCTGGCTTTTATGTGGTGGCCGGGTGGGCGATGGCGTGGGTCACTGTGCAAACGGGCACGTCCTTCTGGCTGGTGCTGGCAGCGATTGGCTTCCCGCTTCTTGGCCCATTCGCAGCGGTCGGGATGTATGAGGTATCGCATCGGCTGGAACAGAATGAACCATTGGATTTTAAAGCCATTTTTGGAGTAGTCGTACAACAGGGCCGGCGGCAACTGCCATCGATCTGCGCGATTATCGTCGTGATGTTTCTGTTCTGGTTTTTTCTGGGCCACATGATTTTTGCCCTGTTTATGGGGCTTTCGACCATGACTAATGTGTCGACATCCTTAGAAGTGTATCTGACAGTAAACGGGCTGACGATGCTGGCCGTTGGAACCGCTGTGGGGGCGGTGTTCGCAACTGTTTTATACATGATTACAGTGCTTTCGATCCCGATGCTCTTGGATCGGGAGTTGGACTTTGTGACAGCCATGATTGCCAGCTTTAGTTATGTCCGAGACAATCTGATGGTGATGCTGGGATGGGGAGTATTCATTGCGATCCTGACCTTTATGGCCATGATCCCGTGGTTTCTGGGCCTGTTGATCGTGCTGCCTTTGCTTGGGCACGCAAGCTGGCATTTGTACCGGTTGATCACACAGGCCTCAGATCACAACAATGCGTTGGAAAAAGATCCCTAGGCCGGGGCTTTTTGTACAGGCTGTTCCGACCTACGCGCGGTGCGCGCCGCGGCAAGAACGGCCCCCGGATCTTCGCCAAGATGACGCAGCAGAATCCGGCGGGTTGTCGTTGCACTGGCCGTTGTTTTCGAAAGGCAAATTGCAACGCCACGCCAACGGTCCGAATTCTCCTCGGCTCCGCGGGTCACCAGATATATCCGGCTGTTTTGCGATGCCCGGCTGGACATCAGTATGTAAATCTGCCGCCCGGCGCAGGCAGCGATTCCCTGAACTTCTCGGTCGATTGGTGCAGCTCCGGGCATTCCGGGACGAGGTTCATATCCCCGGACCAGAGTGCATTGGGGCAATCGGCGCGCGTGAAACAACCGGTGCCTTGAAGGCTTGGTCTCGTTCACTTCCGTTTCGGTGGCATAATAAAACCCGGCCGGAAACAGGTTTTCCGTCAAGGTTGACGGGCCGGAACCCAGAAAATCTGTCAGGGCCGACGCTGCTGGATGTGTAGGCAAGCGGTCAATTTCGTTGAGCGGCCTCAGAAGGATACGGGCGTCGACTTCGAAGAAACGACAAATCCGATCCAGAACATCCGGTCGGGGAAAGCTCTCACCGCCAAGGTATCTGTTGAATTGCGTCCGGTTAATCCCAAGCTGTCGGCAAAGCTCTGATATCGATGAGTATTGCTGTGACAGGTGCCTGAGATTGGCACCGAACATCCTGCGCAATTCGTCCGGGTTGCGGAGGTCTTTGGTCATTGGTGTCCCAGGTTCTCGCGACTTGTGTTTTGAAAAACGCGATATTTGCGACCTATTGGCCGATACAACGCGGAAATCGTACAGATGACACGAACGGGCGCATCCCAACGCCACGTCTTGCCTTGAGGCTAACGTTCAAAGCAACAAACGCAATAGGCTTTATGTTATTTTGCGTGATCTTTTCGGCGGTATCACGCCGAAGACCGTCGAAATACCACGCGTGGCATTTCAACCTGGGTTGGCAAATCGGATGCCCCAACCCGCATCGCTAGGCGAATTGGGTGGGGATAATGTTTACTCGCCTCGCAGAAGGGCTGCCACACCGGTGCGGGCCACTTCGACCAAGCCCAAGGGGCGCATCAGATCAGCAAACGCATCGATCTTGTCCGGCGCGCCTGTGATTTCGAAGATGAAAGAGTTCAGGGTGCTGTCCACCACATTGGCGCGGAAGATATCCGCCAGACGTAGGGCCTCGACCCGTTTGTCACCGGCTCCGACTACTTTGATAATAGCCAGTTCGCGCTCGACCGAGTCACCTTCTACGGTCAGGTCATGCACGTCATGTACCGGCACGATCCGGCCCAGCTGCGCCTTGATTTGCTCAATCACCTGCGGCGTACCAGTCGTGACGATGGTGATGCGGCTGAGGTGGCCGGTATGGTCGACCTCGGCCACAGTCAGGCTTTCGATGTTGTAACCACGGCCCGAGAACAGGCCGATCACGCGGGCCAAAACACCCGGCTCGTTCTCGACCAGAACCGCAATCGTGTGGCGCTCCTGCACGTCCGAGAAAGTGGGGCGTAGGTTGTAGGCCGAATGGCGGGTGGAGCCTTTTTTGATATGTAGGGCAGACATTTATGTCCCTTTCGTCATCCATATATGTCAGGCGCTTAGAGCGCCCGACGAAATTCGATATTTGTCAGACCAGAACCGCGCCGCCGGCCTGAATGACACCCTGCGTTTCAGCTTCGCCCAGCAGCATCTCGTTATGCGCCTTGCCTGATGGGATCATGGGGAAGCAGTTTTCGTGTTTCTCAACCAGACAGTCAAAGATCACGGGGCCGTCGTAATTGATCATCTCCATGATCGCATCATCCAGGTCAGCAGGGTCACTGACCATGATGCCCTTGGCTCCGAACGCTTCGGCGAGCTTGACAAAATCGGGCAGGGCCTCGGACCAGGAATGCGAGTACCGCTCACCATGCAGCAGTTCCTGCCACTGGCGAACCATGCCCAGACGTTCGTTGTTCAGGATGAACTGTTTCACCGGCAGACGGTATTGCACCGCGGTGCCCATCTCTTGCATGTTCATCAGCCACGACGCCTCACCTGCGACGTTGATCACCAGCGCGTCCGGGTGCGCCATCTGTACACCGACAGACGCCGGGAAACCGTAGCCCATCGTGCCCAGTCCTCCGGAGGTCATCCAGCGGTTGGGGTCTTCGAAACCCAGGTACTGCGCGGCCCACATCTGGTGTTGACCAACCTCAGTGGTAATGTATCGGTCGTGGTTTTTGGTCAGCTCTTCAAGACGTTGCAACGCGTATTGCGGTTTGATGGTCTTCTCGCTGTTGGTGAAAGCAAGGCAGTTCACCTTGCGCCAATCGTCGATCTGGCTTTGCCATTGCTTGACTGACGCAGCATCTGTCTTACGACCGCGTGCTTTCCAGACCTTGAGGATATCCTCAAGCACATGTGCTACGTCGCCAACAATCGGGATGTCTACACGGATCACCTTGTTGATGGACGAGGGATCAATGTCGATATGTGCCTTTTTCGAGTTCGGCGAGAACGCGTCGATCCGCCCGGTGATCCGGTCATCGAATCGTGCGCCGACGTTGATCATCAGGTCACAGTCATGCATGGCCAGATTGGCCTCGTACAGGCCATGCATACCCAGCATGCCCAACCAGTTCTTGCCCGAAGCCGGATAGGCACCCAGCCCCATCAGGGTCGAGGTGATCGGGAAGCCGGTTGCATCCACCAGTTCTCGCAGCAGTTGGCTAGCCGCAGGGCCAGAATTGATGACACCACCACCTGTGTAGAAGACCGGTTTCTTGGCGGTTTCTATTGCCGCAACCAGTTCGGTGATTTCTTCCAGATCGCCTTTCATCACCGGCTGGTAATGCGAGGACGACGGATTCGGCGCACTGTATTCGCCTGAGGCAAACTGAACGTCCTTAGGAACGTCGATCAGAACCGGTCCGGGGCGGCCCGACATGGCAACGTGAAAGGCTTCGTGGATAGTATCGGCAAGCGAATCCGTGTCCTTTACCAGCCAGTTGTGCTTGGTGCAGGGGCGGGTGATGCCAACGGTGTCGGCCTCCTGAAAGGCGTCGGATCCGATCATGAAGGTCGGAACCTGGCCGGTCAGAACCACAATCGGGATTGAATCCAGCAACGCATCGGTCAGGCCGGTCACCGCATTGGTCGCGCCGGGCCCTGAAGTCACCAGTGCGACGCCGGGTTTGCCGGTCGATCGGGCATACCCTTCTGCCGCGTGGACCGCACCCTGTTCGTGACGCACCAGTACATGGCGAATATCATTTTGCAGAAAGATTTCATCATAGATCGGTAGCACGGCGCCGCCAGGGTATCCGAATACTGTGTCCACACCCTGATCCTTGAGGGCCTGAACCACCATCTTTGCGCCGGTCATCTCACGTGTCATCTGCTTTGCTCCGTTCGCGACATGTGTCTTGCGTTTTGCATAAAAAAAGCCCCCGAGATTTTTCGGAGGCGCATGGGTTCGATTATGGTTTACCGTTACCGGCCCATGCGCGTGGTTCCTACGATTACGACTAGCGTTCTCATCGCCAGAGGCTCCTTTTTGCTTGGAGGGGACATTATGGGCGGGCGAAAGGGGCGTCAACAGGCAATTGCACCAATTTTCTATCTCAGGGGGTGAATTTTGCGACATTTTATTGCGCAGACTGCCGCACTCCGGGAACTTCCGCGAAAATGGGTGCGTGGGTCGGGTGTAGGGGGCAATTTTCGACTTGTCTGAATGCGTCAAGGCGATGTCCGAAATTGACATGAGAGGCGTCTGTGACTGAGTCACGCTGATCCCAGCTGAACGGGTTTGGGAGGCGGAATGTGTTACAGGACTTGATAGATTTGGGTCGGTATCCCATCGATCGACCTGGGTCGCGGGCGTATGACCAGTTGATAGCCGATTTGCGGCGCGAACTGAATCAGGACGGTTGTGCAGTTCTGCCCGGATTTGTTCACGAAAGTGGTTTGGAACAGTTGGTGCGCGAGGCGGATGAGGTCGCGCCCAAGGCGCACCGGTCATTCAACAGGACAAACGCCTATTTCACCAAGGATGATCCTCGGTTCGGGATCGGTCATCCAATACGCCGCTTTTACGACCGGTCGAATGCTTTTGTGCCAGCAGATAACTTTGTCAAATCAGGTCCTCTGCGCAGGATATACGAGTATGAGAGCTTCATGCCGTTCATACGAAACGCACTGGACGAGCCGGAAGACCGATTCTTTCGCTACGATGATCCGTTGGCCGATGTGATCATCAACGTGGTTGAAGAGGGGCGGGGGTTTCCATGGCACTTTGATACCAACAACTACACCGTCACCCTAGCCATTCAAAATGGCGAGGCCGGGGGCACGTTTGAATATGTGCCCAACCTTCGCAGCCCGGAGGATGAGAACTTTCACACGGTGGCTTCGGTTCTGGATGGCAATAAGGCAAGAGTGCGCGAGTTGGAGTTGCAGCCCGGCGACTTGCAGATTTTCAAGGGCCGTTATTCCCTGCATCGTGTCGCCCCGGTGAAAGGCGTGCGGAAACGGTATGTCGGCATATTTTCTTTTGTAGAAGCCGAGGGCATGTGTGGAGGTGTTGAGCGCACACGGCAGCTATACGGACGCGTTCTGCCCCATCATCATGAGCGCGAGGGGCTAAGAAAGGACCAACTGTTGGATTGAGTCGTGTTAGTTTAAGGCAGGATCATTAGCAAACCGGAGGGTCTGGTGCCTGAAATATTGCAGCTAACTCCATTTGTTTTGTGCTCGTCATTGCAGAAGCAGATAAATTTTTATTGTGACCGTTTGGGGTTCACATGCGGGTTCCAGCAGGAAAATTATGCGTTTTTGTCCTTGGGCAAAGTGGCAATCCGGTTATTGGAATGCCCACCGCGCGACGACGGTCGACCGCTGGGGGAAAATCAGTCGTTTTACATAGATGTCGACAGCATCGACACGCTGTTTGAACGCCTACGCCCGAACCTTGCGGACCTGCCCGAAGGTCGTGTGCGCCCGCCATTCGACCAGCCTTATCTGCAACGGGAGTTTCATGTTTTGGATGAGGATGGGACGCTGGTGTTTTTTGGCGAGGACATCCGCCCAAGAGGGTAGGTGCTCCCGCCCGTTGTCACTGCACCTTTGGTGCATCTCCAATGGTTGGGCCGGGCAGCGCTCTGCGCTGTGGGTTTAGAAGCCTGGGCTGGTGCCCTGTAATACGCCATGTTCTAGCGCATAGCGGGTCAAACCAGCTGTGGACGAAATACCCAGCTTGCGTTTGATGTTCTTGCGGTGCGTCTCAACAGTTCGGACCGAGATTTCCAGGACAAGTGCGACCTCTTTGTTCGATTTGCCCTGCGCGAGTTCCAGCAGGATCGTCTGTTCCCGTCCGGTCAGCGCCTCGCGCGCGCTGTTCTCTTTTGGTTGCAGGGACCCGCTGGCACCGGTGCAGAGATACTGCTCACCACGCATCACCACGTCGATGGCCTGTTTGATCTCATCCGTCGGCACATCCTTGAGGACATAACCTTTGGCGCCGTGGCTGAGGGCGGTCGAGATATATTCCGGGCTGTCATGCATCGACAGGATCAGGATGCGGGTGTTGGGTAGTCGTTCGAGGATGATCTCAGTTGCACTGAGACCACCCAACCCCGGCATGTTGAGATCCATCAGAATGACATCCGGGGACAAGTCGGCAGCCCGATCAACAGCCTCTTGCCCGGTGCCGAGTGTTCCGACGACGTCAATATCGGGATAGCTCTCTAGGATCGACTGAATCCCTTCGGCCACCATCGGGTGGTCATCCACGATCAGGACCCGGATCGTCTGTATGCTCATGTGCCGGCCTTTCGGTTCGGTGGCGAGTCTTCCTGCGGAGGCAGCAGGTGGCTAAGCGGCAGCGTAACCTCGATCACGGTGCCGCCGCGCGGTCCGCGTGATGACAGAATACGCAGCGATCCGTCAAGCTGTTCGATACGTTCCTGCATGTTGCGCAAACCGATCCCTGTGCTGACATGACCTGGTTCACGGGCCAGGCCGAGGCCGTTATCCGTAATACGCATGGTCGCGCCTTTCTTGTGGCCGCGCAAGTCTACGGTCACATGTGTTGCGTTCGCGTGGCGCTCGATATTTGTCAGGGCCTCTTGTGCGATACGGTAAAGGGCGATCTTTGCATCTTGATCCAGACGATTGCGGAACACGACGGTCGAGAACTCGGTTTCGATCCCTGTGCGCTCCCGAAAATCGTCGGTCAGTGTCTTGACCGCGGGACCAAGGCCCAGATCATCCAGCGCGCCCGGTCGCAGATCGCGGCTGATGCGGCGGACCTCGGTGATTGCGGTGCCGAGATTGTCGATCCCCTTGTTCAGTGGCGTGCTTGCACCGGCGTCATCTCCACGGGCCAGTCGTCGTCGGGCGTTGTCGAGGGCATAACGGACACCGACGAGGATCTGGCTGATCCCGTCATGCAGTTCGCGTGCCACGCGTCCGCGCTCTTCCTCCTGCGCGTCGAACACGCGTTGGGTCAACTCTTTCAGCTTGGCGTCCGCCAATCGGCGCTCTCGCAGGTTCAGGAACATGCCCGAGGCAAAGACGATCAGAACTGCGGCCAAAGTAATGCCGCCGATATAAATGAAGGTTCGGCGTACCCGGGCCTCGACCTCGGCCTGAGCGGCAGCAATAGAGGCGACGACATCGTCAATGAATACGCCAGTTCCCACCGCCCATCGCCAGCTTGGGAAACTGGTGACATAGGTGATCATCTGGGCCTCTTCCCCGGTTGAAGGTTTGGGCCATAAATAGGTGTGATACCCCGCACCTTGGCGGGCGATACGGATCAGTTCGTCAACGATCGGAGTCCCTTCGCTGTCGGTCAGGCCACTCCAGTTTTTGTTGATGAACTCAGTCTGGCGGGGGCTGACCAGATTATTTCCGTCATAGTCATAAACGAAGAAAAAGCCGTCATCGCCGTAGATCATCGCCGAAAGGATTTGCGCAACCTGATCCTTGGACTCCTGATCGTCGGGTTGTGCCGAGCCGTAGACAAAATAGAATCCGTTGCGCGCCTGCGTGAGATAGTTGCGCAGTTCCGCTTTCTTGGCCTCGATCAATTGTGTTTCCAGCTGGGAAATTTCGCGCTCGGCCAATTTGCGAGACTGGTGCGCGACAAGAATCGCAATCGCAGCCACCGCCACGATCAGCGGAAGCGTCGCCAGCAAGGACAGCTTTTGCGCATAGTTCGGCCGAAAGGTGTCGCGTAATCTCCCCATATGTCTGCGATAGGCAAAAAATGCCCAAAAAGCAAAGCCGGACCGCACCGCGGATTCAAGGGCGCGCAATGTGTGGCTGGGGGCAAACAGTCAAAATTAAACTGCAAAACCAGTATTTTGACCCCAGGAATGCCCGTTTCTACGTAGTAGTAGGTATTTTCATCATCCGATCCATCGATATGATCGCGCCATCGACAATGATCAACTGCCGTCAAGGCAGACTACGATATCGGGAGGACTAACAATATGGATCGTCGTTCATTTCTGAGAACCACGGCACTGGGAAGTGGTGCCGCCGCCGCGACTGCGCTGGCCGCACCGGCATATGCTCAGGGCAAGCGAACCCTGACGATGGTGACATCCTGGCCGCGCGGTTTTGCCGTGCTGGATGACGCCGCCAGCTATATGGAGCAGATGGTGGGCGAAATGTCCGATGGCCAGCTGACCATCGAAAAGAAGGCACCTGGCGAACTGGTGGGCGCGCTGGAAGTGTTCGATGCCGTTTCATCGGGTCAGGCAGACATGTATCACTCGGCTGACTATTACTTTATCGGTCAGCACCCGGGCTATGCCTATTTCACAGCCGTGCCCTTTGGCGGCACCGCGCAGGAACTGACCAACTGGTATTATCACGGCGGCGGGGAAGAGCTGCATGATGAGTTGGGTCAGATCTTTAACCTCAAGGGCCTTCTAGCCGGTAACTCGGGTTCGCAATCGGGCGGCTGGTTCCGCAATGAAATTAACTCAGCCGCGGACTTTAACGGTCTGAAATTCCGTATGCCCGGACTGGGCGGGAAAGTGCTGGGCAAACTGGGCGCATCGGTTCAGAACATCCCCGGTGGCGAACTGTATCAGGCGCTGTCTTCGGGCGCTCTGGATGGGCTGGAGTGGGTTGGCCCGATGGCTGACGAACGCGCCGGTTTCCAGGAGGTTGCCAAGGTTTACTACACCGCTGGTTTCCACGAGCCGGGATCGGGTCTGGCCGCATCTGTCAACCTGGACGTCTGGAATGAACTGACGCCTGCACAGCAGGCAATCATGCGTTATGCTTCGATGGCCACGACCCAATATCAGTTGGCGGAAACGCTGGCCAACAATGGTGCCGCTCTGGCGCGCCTGCAGTCGCAGGGTGTCAAGACGCTGCAGTTCTCTGACGACGTCTGGGATGCCTTCGGCAAGGCGTCTGCTGAAGTCATGGACGAGAATATGGATGATGAGCTGTTCGCGCGAATCCGCGGTTCGTTCGAGGATTCGCTGGCTACGTCGGCTTCGTGGATCAACAAATCGGACGGTTACTATGTCCAGCAGCGCGTGCGCGTTCTGGGCGGCTAAACACACGCCCGAAACCTTAGAGGCCTCGCAAGTGCGGGGTCTCTTTTCAATGCGTATTCGCTGAATCTGAAGAACCGCGCTACTATTGCGGCGACAGATACTCAGCTGAGTGAGGGACATCATGGACGACAGCAGCTCGGTTGGAATGACCGACGCTCTTGCTGCTATTGGCGGCGGGATTGTCTGGGTTCTGCAAAATCTGGTGCAAGCCTTCTACAACATCGGCTACGCGGTGACCCATCCAAGCCTCTGGCTGGACTGGTCCGACAAAGAAGCTGTCATGCGCTTCGTCTACTACGGCGGATCGGTTGAGTTCTTCTTTGCAGTCTTTGCCGTTTTTCTGGTCATCACAATCATTGGCATGGTCCGCAACAACTTCATGTGGGGGTGTGTGCGCGGACTTGAGGGCTTCACCAACACTCTGGGCCGGTTCTTTGCCTGGGCCGGTCTGCTGATGGTGCTACAGCAAATCATCATCGTGATCATGCAGCGGATTTTCACCCGCCCTGACATCGTGATCGCCTTTGGCATTCCGCTGCAGTACGACATCAGCTGGTATGCGGAAATGTTGAAGTTTTACAATGCATTAGTGGTGTCTCTTTGTGTGGGGTACACTTTTGTGCAGGGCGGACATGTGCGGGTTGATCTGTTCTATGCCCCAGCACGGTTCGGCACCAAAAAGGTGATCGACATTCTGGGTTCGGTATTCTTCATGATGCCGCTGGCGGTGCTGGTCTGGATGTATGGCTGGTACTTTATGTGGCGGCACCTGATCGTGCCGAAACCTTCGGCCAGTGACACCCTTGAAAGGCTGATGCTGAAGTCGAAAGCAATGCGCTGGAACGTGGAAACAATCGGGTTCAGCCCCAACGGGTTTACAGCTTATTTCCTGTTCAAGATCATGCTGGTTGCCTTTGCAGGGCTGGTCTTCCTACAGGCAATCGCATTCCTGTACCGGTCGTATCTGGAATACGTGGAAGGCCCCGAAAGTGACGGGAAATACCTCGACAAGGACAGCCTTGGTGAGGGTGAAGAAGCCTACGAAGGCGTGCATTAAGGACGGAGACCCAGACTATGCTATTCGGACTTGATGGCGTCGAAATAGGCCTCATTATCGTATTCTTTTGCCTTTTCGGGGGCATCCTTTCCGGGTTCCCGGTGGCTTTTGCCATCGGTGGGGCCGGGATCATCTCATTCGGGATCATCGCTGCCTTGGACAGTGCCGGGCTACTGGTACATCAAGCGATAGACTCGGGCACGCAAGCCTATCGAGATCTGGTGAATTCTGGTGTAAAACCCGAAACGATATCCGTGTTCCGATACCCGGATTTACCGACCATAGGCGAGCCGGTCTTCCCGTCAGGCTGGGAAACTGCACTGGACCGCAACGTCTCGTTCATCGTGAACCGCATCAACGAACGTGTTCTGGCTGGGCAGTCCATCGAAACTCTGTTGGCCGTGCTGATGTTCGTCCTGATGGGGATCACACTGGAACGTTCAAAGATTGCCAATGATCTGCTGACCACGATGGCGCGTGTCTTTGGCCCACTACCGGGCGGCTTGGCTGTGTCGATTGTAGTTGTGGGCGCATTCCTTGCCGCTTCGACCGGGATTGTAGGTGCCACCGTCGTTACGATGGGCTTACTGGCCTTGCCGACCATGCTGCGGAACAATTATTCGCCGGAACTTGCGACGGGTGTGATCGCGGCATCGGGCACACTGGGGCAGATCATTCCGCCTTCTATCGTGATCGTTCTTCTGGGCACGCTAGCGGGAGATTTGTACTCGACCGCTCAGGAAACCCGCGCGGTTGAGGCGGGGTGTACCGACGCGCTGACCTATCTGGGTGAACCAGCGGTGGTGTCGGTCGGGACCCTGTTTCAGGCGGCGCTGCTGCCGGGCATCATGCTGGCCCTGCTTTATGCGCTGTATGCCTTTGGCTATGCGTTGCTGAACCCCGAGAAAGCTCCGGCTGTGGCTATGTCTGGCGGAAGCGGCGAGCCGATCACCCGCGGTGAAGGTCTGACCTGGTTGTTGGGTGCACCAATCGCTTTGATCGTGGGCGCAATCCTGTTGACCAGCGCGGGCGTGATTGGCAGCCAGAACACCACCGTCTCGGCGTTTTCGGATATCGGTCAGGGTGTATCGTTGCGCACCAATGTGTCGGAAGAATGCAAGGCGTCGATGATCGAACTGCATGGCCAATCTGCCTGGGATCAGGCCGTGGCCGAACACGAAGCGATTGAAGCGGCTGGTGGGGTTGCTGAAACGCAGCGCCTGACCGAAGAGGAAATGACCGCCGCGCGGGACGCCAAGATAGCTGCCGCCGCGCCGATCGGAACCGGTGTCGCCATTATTGTGGTGCTGTTGGGACTGACCTTGGTGATGGGGCGCGGTATCGCACCGTCGAAGCCCACACAGCCTCTGATTATCGGTGCCATCGGTTTGCTGTTGATGCTGTTGGCGGACGTGTTGGTGATAACGCCAACGACTTCGTCAGGAGCCACATTCCTGATCATGGCGGTGCCGTTTGCGTTGGCTATCTATGGATGTAAATTTGCCGCTGAACGCTGCGCAACCAACGATCTGATCCGTGTGGTCTTTCCGCCGCTGGTTCTGATCATCGCAGTGTTAGGCTCAATCCTTGGCGGTATCACAAACCCAACACCTGCCGCTGCACTGGGGGCGGGCGGGGCAATCATGCTGGCGGCCTATCGCAAGCTGCACGATCAGGAGAGGTCGGGCAAGGTGATCATCATGTCGACGTTTGCCTTGCTTATCTGCTTGTTGATGGGGGTCAACTTTGACCTGCGCATCAATCAGGGCGATGTGTCAGTCGAAAGCTGGATTGCATTCATCACGGCTTATGCGGCTTACCTTTATGCGCTGTTCGGTCTGATTTACGCCTGCTGGGTTTTGTTCTCCAGCGGTGTTCTGACCCCAGTGGTTCGTGAGACGGCCAAGGTGACTTCGATGGTGTTTACCATCCTTATCGGGTCACAGCTGTTGAACCTGGTGGTGATCTCATTCGGGGGCGAGCACTACATCCAGCAGTTTCTGCGCAGTTTTGACAACGAATTTACGGTCTTCCTGATCGTGATGCTGGTGCTGTTCATTCTGGGCTTCGTGCTGGATTTCCTCGAGATCATTTACATCGTGATACCCATCGTGGGCCCGGTGATCTATGGCGGATCATTCGATCCAAAATGGGTGACGATCATGGTGGCGGTGAACCTTCAGACGTCGTTCCTGACACCACCTTTCGGCTTTGCACTGTTCTATCTAAGAGGAGTCGCGCCGAAAGAAGTCACGACGGGTCATATCTATCGCGGGATCATACCGTTCGTGATCATTCAGGTGGTCGGGATTGCGATCCTGTGGTCCTTCCCGTCGATCGTGACCATTGTGCCCGATCTGATTCCGAACTGATCCGAGATAAACCCAATGCAAGACCGGAGGCCTGTTTGGCCTCCGGTGATTTTTTGGTTCAGGCATCCGCCTTGGGATGGGTGAGCTGGGCAAAACTGGTCTCAGCCTCATGGTCGATTTCTAAAGACTGCGTGGACAGGATGCCGGCGTTGGGGTCGTTAAAGACCGCGCGGTCCAGTTTGCCAACTTTATCCGCGACGATTGTGGTGACAACGGCGTCTCCCGTCACGTTCACCACCGTGCGCATCATGTCGAGGATACGATCAACGGCTAGAATGATGGCGATCCCATCCAGCGGCATGCCCAACTGGTTCAGAACCATTGCCAGCATGACGATGCCAACACCCGGAACCCCGGCGGTGCCAATTGAAGCCAGCACCGAGATCGAGATGATCGTCATGTAACCACCCAGACCCAGATCAATGCCATAAGCATTGGCCAGAAACACCGTTGCCACTCCGTGCATGATGGCAGTTCCGTCCATGTTGATCGTAGCGCCCAGCGGGACACCGAACGAAGCGACCGACCGGTCAACGCCTACGCGTTGTGTCACACATTGCATACTCGCCGGGATCGTAGCGTTCGAGCTTGAGGTCGAGAATGCAAATACCTGAGCCGACCGCATTTTACGAAGGAACGCACGCGGGCTTAGCCCGGTGAAGGCAAAAAGCAGTACCATCAAGGTTACGCAGAGGTGAAAGACCAGTGTCAGGCTGATTGTCGCTAGATAGCCGACCACGGGGGCGAACAGACCGAACCCCTCCAGCGCAAAGGTTCTGGCAATCAGGCAGAACACGCCGATTGGGGCAAAGGCCATCACGATCTCCACAATCTTCATCGCCAGATCGTTCATGAACGTACAGCCTTCAACAAAGGATTTGGCTCGGCTGCCCAGCATCAGGACGGCAACACCCACAACGATCACGTAAAAGATGATCTGCAACATCTCTCCATTCGCCAGTGCCTGCACCGGGTTCTTGGGGACAATGTTCGCCAGAATCTGCCAAGGGGTCTGTTGCGCCGCGACCGAGACATCCTGATCAGCCAGATGCATGGCAGTGAAACCGACGCCGGGGTTGATAAGATTGGCAAACAGCAGGGCGGTTGCCACCGCCAGCGCTGTGGTTGCCAGATAGGTCACGAAGGTTAGGCCTCCCACGCGTCCCAGTACCTTGATGTCGCCGATCCCGACGACGCCGCACAGCAATGAAAACACAACCAGAGGCACCACCAGCATCTGAAGCCCGTTCAGGAACATCTGGCCGACCATGGCGAACAGACCGTTAACCACATTGTCCTGTAGCAGTGGTGACTCCCAATAGTTCAGTAGCAAACCCAGCATTGACCCAAGGGCCAGTGCGGTCAGGATCTGCGTCGTCAGATTTGCTGAAAGCAACTTGCGCAGCACATAAGTCATTTTCCGTCCTCTTCCCAAAAACAGAACAGCAGGCCGGTGGACCTGCTGTTTCAAGAACCTAGTCAATGCGCCCGGTCAGCCGGACAGAAACCGATGTGCGAAATTGCACGAGGATCGAAGATAGGTGGTGACGTAGGGTAACCTTTCAACCACCCGTGCTAAGCGACATGGATTAAGTTTATTTAATTTTCAGACAGGATAGGTTGCTGTTGCGTGTTTCTAGGGCGGGACGCCTATGGCATTTTCACGCAGCAAACTGGATTAAATCCCACCGGTTTCCGAACGGGTCCCGCAAGACGGCCACAGTGCCATACGGTTCGTGGCGCGGTGCTTCTTCGAATACGACACCCGCGTTCAGCATCGCTGTGTGATCGCGGGTAAAGTCATCAGTCTCCAGAAAGAAGCCGACGCGGCCCCCGGTCTGATTTCCGACGGCGGCGATTTGGTTTGGTCCGTCTGCCCGTGCCAGCAAAAGCGATCCACCACCCGCTCCGGGAGGGGTCACCAGCACCCACCGTTTCTCGCCACCCAGATCTATGTCCTTTGCGAGGGTGAAACTTAACACCTGCGTGTAAAAAGCGATGGCAGCATCGTAATCGGGCACCACCAAGGTAACCGCATAGAGGTTCTGACGCATGGGATATCAGCTCTTGGTGGGGTGGCGGTCGGGCAATTGGATGCTGGCAACCTGTTCCGCAATGGGCGCCGTGGACAGAGGGTGATGGCTGGCATCATCCATTTCTGACGGGTTTTTAATAGGTGTCCAGCAGCCCTGGATATACGCTTCGAGACCCGAAAACCGCGCTTTGTAACCCATCTTTGGGCTGCCCGGCACCCAATAACCCAGATAAATGTAGGGAAGTCCCGCTTCGCGTGCGATGTTTATATGATCGAGGATCATATAAGTCCCCAGTGAGTTCTGGGGCTGTTCGGGGTCGTAAAAGGAATAGACCATGCTCAGCCCATCATCCAGAACATCGGTCAGGCTGACAGCGATCAGATTGCCTGTGTCGGGGTCGGCATATTCAACGACACGGCTGCGGATCGGGGTTTCCTCGATCATTGCTGCGAATTCGAAAACGTCCATATCGGCCATACCGCCATCGGCGTGACGCGTGTCCAGATACCTGCGGAACAGTTCGTATTGCTCGTCCGTCGCCCAGGGAGAATTCGCCCTGCGTTGCAGATAGTTGTTTCGCCTGACCGCACGTCTCTGGCTTTTGCTGGGTTGAAAGGCCGATACATCGATGCGTGCCGAAAGACAGGCTGCACAATCGGTGCAGGACGGTCGGTACAGCACGTTTTGAGAGCGGCGAAATCCTTGTTGCGACAATGAGTTGTTCAACTGATCGGCGCCTTCGCCCTGAAGTGCAGTGAACAGTTTACGCTCCATCCTGCCCTCAAGGTAAGGGCAGGGCTGAGGGGCTGTCACATAGAATTGCGGCGCGATTGGCAGCGTGTGTCGCATGAAGGTTCCGTGTTTCCTGAGACAGGATGATAACAACGGTTCCTTAAGCCGCCAAGTGATTTACCGTGCAGTTTTTTATGCCCGCCGGTTGATCATCACAGTTCCAAGGAACGCGTCCGTGAGTCCCTGTCCTCGGGTGCTGGTCAGCATCATGATGATCGAGATGATCTGGACCACAAAAAAGGTCATGCTGACAAAGTAGCCGGCTGTATGGGCCACGGCTTTGCCAAAATCCATTCGCGCTCCAAAGGCGTCGCGTAGTTCAATACCCATAAAGCGCATTCCAAGGGTAGCGGACCCGTTTGAAATGGTGACGACGCGATAGACAAAGCTTATGACCGCATAAATTAGGGCCAGAATGAAGAACCCCATGCCAAAGGTCAGCAGGATTGCAACAGTACACAACAGTGAGATGAATGCGATGTCGAACAGCCACGCGACAAAGCGTTTGGTCGCCACAGACTGATAAAACTCAGGCTGGCTGTCTGGATCGGGCAGGTGAGTCATTTGGCGAATTCCGAGTAATTGTCTGGATTTACCCTGTCCCGAATGGCGGGACAGGGCAAGCTTGGATCAGGCGCGATCGCCGTTTTCCGGTTCGTCGCGGTTTTCGCGAGCGCGTTCGTCCATGAACTGGTCGAACTCGGCCTTGTCCTTGGCGTCGCGCAGGCGGCGCAGGAAGGATTCAAAGTCCTGTTGCTCGCGCTCCAGCCGAGCCAGGGTATCTGCTTTGTAGGCGTCAAAAGCGCTGTTGCCCGATGGTTTCATGGCGCTCATGTGGCTGTGCCAGGTTTTGCGGCGACTGCAGGATTTGCTGAACATACGTTTGCTCCAGATCATATAGGCCAGAAGGGCCAGGCCAACGGGCCAGAAAAAGATGAAACCAAGGACCATTACGGCGATCCAGGCGCCTTTGCCCTTGTCGTCCAGCCAGGATTCGATGCGGTGAAGCCATCCCGGATTTTCAGGGACGGCGGGGTCGGACAGTGCGGTCATTTTGGTTCTCCGGGTTGATGTAAATCGTTTTCACATTGTTAAGATGGGGGGAGTTTGGCTGGTTGCAAGGGGTCCATGTAAAAAAGATTTACATTGAACGGGGCGCGCGCGTTCTGCGGTTGACCTCGGCTCGGATCAGGCGCAGGTTGTAGCGCGCCACGGTTTCTTTCAAACTTTGACACGGTTGTTTGCAGCAACTCAGTTTTGATCTGAACGCCTAGTTTCCGTGGCTCGGCAGCTCGGGGCGGCGGGGCAGGTTGGGGACGGCCGGGACGTCGTGCTTTTCCATCCATTCCTTCACACAAAGCCATCTATCCTGCGGTCCCGGCGTAAATCGGAAGCTGTCCAAGGTCTTCATCTCTACCTGAAGCGCGGCGAACCACTGGACCTTCAGACGCAGCTTATGGGTCTTTGCCCAGGCGCGCACGGCGGACTCCCAGTCCCTCGCATCGCGCGCCAAAATCTCACATTCGAGGTCGTAAGGGATGCTGTTAGGCCAGACAGACATGTTTGCAGTAACTGCCTTTTTTGGTGATCAAGTGTTTAAGCCGGGTCTGAAGCAGCTAGTTCGACCGAGGTTTTAAACGGTATATGGGGCAGATTTACACATCTACTGAACACATCGTCTTTAAATTCGTCCGGTGTCATAGGTACTTCCAGTCCGGCACGGTAGCCCTCGATATAACCGACAATTGCACCCAAGTAGGCAACCCCGGAAATTGGGGATGACAATCCTTTGTTATCCATCGGGTTGTCGATGCGGTGCATAACATCGGCACACGTGGCCTGAGTGACCCAAGCATCCGGTGCCGTGTCCTGGGCGGCGGCTTGCATTGTTATCAGGGACAAGGCCAGTGCGGCCGATGCTACTAGTTTCATAAACGGTGTTCCTTCGTTCAATCAGTCGAGTTTGAAATTCGAGATCAACAACTCTGCGCGTTGGCCTCGTCCTTCCGTGACCTTACTGACCGAGTAAGTCGTCGCAACCTGCCTTTGGTTGAAAGCGCTGAAAATTTCGCGGATCTCGGGCACGTCATTGATCGACATCAGGAAGCGACCTTTGATGCCGCCGAGCTGCTCGGCCATCTGTGTGAAGTCATCCCGGCCGAACATGTCCTTGCCGTAATCCTTCTCGCAACCCCAATAGGGCGGATCGAGATAGAACAGAGTTTCAGCGCCGTCATATCGCCGGATGAATTCGGCGTAATCCAGACACTCGATCACCACGCCTGCCAGCCGGGTGTGCAGATCTTCAAGCATGGGTTCCAAAGTGGTCAGGTTGAATCGGCCGGGTCGATCTTTTGAGACACCGAAGTTCCGGCCGGACACTTTGCCACCAAATGCGGTGCGTTGCAGATAGAGAAACCGGGCGGCGCGCTCGAGGTCAGTCAAGGTGTCTGGGTTTGTATCGACCAGACGGTTGAATTCGGCGCGGGTGGTCAGTTGAAAGCGCAGCACTTCCAGAAACTGAGGATAGTGGCGCTGTAGGATTCGGAACAGGTTGCTGACATCACGACCAAAATCATTGATCACCTCGGCGCGTGGGCGCATCGATCGGCGCAAAAATATGCCCCCCATACCAACGAATGGTTCGGCATAAGTGCGGTGGGATGTCTTGTCCAGGATCGCGGTGATCGTCTTTGCCAGATTGCGCTTGCCGCCCAGCCAAGGGGCAACGGGCAACACAGGGTCAGCAGGGGTCAGTTTGGGTCTTTCCATCATAGGTAGAATCATGCCTTTGTGCCGCTACCCTGATCAGGGGTCGGGAGCGGCCTTAAGCTAACGCGGGTCGGCGGGGATTGGTTTGGCGATCAGCCCCGTGTTGCAGAGCGTTGGCGCGCTCTGTGACCTCCCCTTCAGGAGGATTTTGCGCGGACCATGCAGTCCTTGGCTTCCAGCAGTTTGCGCAGCCCGGCCGACTTTTCCGGGCCGTCAGGAAGCGTCTGGTCCATTTCCCATGCGAGCTTGGCAAACGGTCTGATGACCTCGCCAATCTGAGGCGGCTCTTTGCGGTAATCGAAGTGCTTCAGGATCGGGTTCGGCATTGGTCAAGCCTCCTGCCGCACGTCGATCGCAAATACCTCTACGGGATGCGACCCAAAATGCGGGTGTGTGATGGTGGTGACTTCAAAACCTTTGAAGGGCAGGATCAGCCGCTTTTCGTGATCGTTCCGGCGCGGGTAGCCACGCGTCAGGATGATGCGGTCATAGTCTCGGCCGACCAGACGCTTTTGCCAGTAAGGCGTGGTTAGGCGATACTCGAATGGCTTTGTTCCATCCTTGATTAGGTCAAAGTATTCAGCCTTCAGGGGGAGGTGTAGGTCGGCCATCTATCGCAACTCAGTCCGGATGCGGCGATTGAAATCAACTTGCGCTGCATTCTTGGCATCAGCTTGTGTCTTGTACCCCGGGGTTCGGACATAGTTGGATTCGCCAGGGCTGATTAGAACCCAATCTCCTGGCTTACCTTCGACCCGGTAAAACACCTTCAGGCCCAATGCGGGCGCATCAATTCTGTCGCCGTGGCCTTCCCATTCAAGATCCCGAACCTTGACCACGTTCAGTCCTCCTGCATCTCAAGCAGAACCTGCGCGAGGTCTGCGTACCCGTCGCGGTACTCGAATGAACCAAACTGACCGCCGATCCGCACGGCGATGTAGAACACGATCGAGATCACCAGTGCGGCCGGAATGGTGGCAATCGCCCAGGGCCAGCGTTGGGTCAGCGCGTCCTTGACCATTGCCACGAGGAACTTCCAGTCACAGCGGGCGCGATCCCAGCGATCACCGCCGACGATGTAGCCAAAGTCATGATGCCGCCAGCTTGCGTCCTTAAAGAACCAACTGGCGGTGTTGGTGATCAGTTTGCGGACGCTGTCAGGCAACCAATACGGACCGACGCCGTTGCCGAAGTTCTGTTTTTGCTCGTCTGTCAGATCATCAAAACTGGGTCGCTTCATGACTGTGCCTTTTCGTTGTCTCGTTCGGCTTCAAAACCAGTTGTCAGGGTGTTCGTCATCCGGTGCGTGACGCGGGTTATCAACCATTCACCCTCTAACTCCGGATTCACGCCGCGCAGATCGACCTTTGCCTCGGCCATCAGATCGCCCCGGAACCCACCCAGCCCAATGTTAACTGACCCGGATGCGCGCTCTGATTTATCAAGCGCGGACTGTGCTGCGCGGCGCGCTTCCTCGGCGGTGCTGGAACGGTGTCGCAGGGCGTGCTGAGGCTGTTTGTCACCAGCCTGAACCTTGTGGACGGTTGCGCTGCCCAATTCGGCCCATTCCGCCACGACGCTGCCATAGCGGCCGCGCCCCTCGATATGGAAGGTGCCGTATTGGAAGTCGGTCAGATGGAAATTGAACAGGGGCAGGGGGTCTCCGTTGGCTGACTTTGCTTCGCCCCGTTTGACAAAGATCAGCGCTCCACCAGCGGGTTTGGCAACGGCGTCTAGATCGTCTGCAAGACGGGTCAGGAAGTTCAGGTCGCTTTCCGATGTCTGTGCCAGGTACTCGAAGGCTTGCCCCTTCAGGCTGTCGGCTACCACGGCCCGCAATCCATGCTCAGACGCGATTTTGCTGACGATGTTGTCGATCGAGGTATTCGGCCAGGCACGGGTTTTCCGGGCGCGGATATCCCCGAGCATATCGGCCGCCTTGGCGTCGATCGTTATGGTCGCCGGAAGAAAGTCACCTGAAACATCATCGACTACGAAACGTCCCATGCTGACCAACTGACCCTTAAAGCCCATGGCGATCTCAAGGACTGCGCCGGTCTCGGGTAGGGCGACGACAAAGTCGCGGTTATCGACCCGAAGGGTAGCGGTGTCTGATTTCGATCCGGCCTCGTCTTGGATCGTAATGCTGACCAGGCGATCCCGGAACGTTTCGGTGACGTCCACGTTGTTGGCCAGAATGCGGTAGTCGATTTCCACAGCTCAGCCCCACAGCCTGATTGGGGTTCGAACAGGGTCTTGCGGAACCACGGGCAGGGTGATCACCAGTCCTTTAGGCAAAACCGGCCCCAGTGCGGCAAGGCCGGGGTTTGCGGTATACACCACAACAGCATAATCCTCGCGCCCGTAGTGCGCCTTGCAAATCTCATCGACCATGTCCCCGTCGATCGTGCGATAAGTGGTCATAGCAACCTCCCGATCAATCCGGTCACTCCCTGAGTATCCCGGCCGTAAGATTTCAGCGTCATCGAAAACTCAATTTTGCGCGGGGCCCCGTCTGCCATCAGGTATGATTTGCTTTCTTCAACATGAGTGATCACCCAACGCCGCCAAACCCAGCCAAGCCCATCGACCATCATCAGAGGCTGAGCCAATCCGGCCTGAGCGCGCATCAGATCGACCTGCCGCAGGCCCCCTTTAAAGTGGGGATAAATGACACCTGAAATAGTCACCTGTTGGGAACCCAGTCCCGCATATTGCTGGGCAGGTTCACGGCCGATCCGATTAACTTCGGACCAGCGATACCCCGCGCTGCGGGCAAAATTCTGGTATCCGTCGTTAGACATCCCGAAACGGAATGCCCCTAGCGCCATCATGACCCCGCCGAAGTTCATTGGTAATTCCACCCGTCATGCAGATCCCCGCCGCGTTGCCGATCGCGGCGCTTAATCTCATCCGCGACCATACGCGCGATCAGCGCCTCATCCGTGCCGGGCGGTGGTGCGATAGAGATATGGAAAGTGTCGCCTTGGCGGATGGTCGTTCCCCCGCCAGCAAAGCCCGAGATAGCCGGGCGATTGTCAATCAGGGATGACACATCACCACCAGACGCGACGCCCGGTAGTGAACCCGTCAAAGCCGTCGCGGCTATGGCCGCTTTCAAAGCGCGGGTCGGTAGGATCGAACCGGATACATCCGGGATGAACATTTCCTTACCCCGTTCCCCGACCATGTAGGGCATGCCTGCCCGCACCGGCCCACCGCCGTCCCGGCCGGGGATCGCGGTCTCGTTTCCGCCGCTGACCCATCCTTGCAGATCGGTCAACCATTGCGGCTTGATCGCGGCCAGCCGGTCCCCGATCGAGCTGGCGATCTGGTCGATCAGGGATAGCATCCCATCCCATAGCGTTTTGACGATCTGGACGCCGGTATCCCAAAGATCGATTTCGTTCATCCGCGCGATAATCGCCTCGGGAACGCCGACCAACTCGGCAAGATAAACCAGGAGCCCTTGAATGCCGTCGAGCATCAGGTGAAACGGGTTGAACTCTGCCAAAGCGGCCAGCACACCATTAAGAAGACCTTTATCGAAGGCGGCGCGGACAACTTCGACTTTGTCAGTCACATGAGCGACCACCTTGTCCCAGTTGTCGTAGACAACATAAGCCAAGGCGGCGACGGCCGTGATGATCCAGCCGATTGGGTTGTTCAATGCCAAGAGTAACAGTCGAACAAGCGCCTTACCGACCAGGCCAATCCCTGCGATCAACCATTTGATCGGTCCGGCTGCGATCCATGCCAAAAAGCGTCCCACAGCGGGCAACATCGTCAGCAACCAACTGCCCGCCCGGATAAGGTGTAGGATCGGCGTCAGTAGGGCCGTAAAGGCAAAGGTCACCGCCAAGGCACCCAATCGCAGGACCAACAATCCGCCTGCCAGTTTGAACAAAAAGCCGATCAGCTCAGGGTGCGCTTGCGCCCATTCTGTGAACATTGTGATGTAAGGCGCGGTGGTTGCCATCAATTCGTTTAGCTGAGGCAGGACAACCGAACCGACCACGACAGACAGGCCCTTCAGGTATTCAAGAAACTGCTGTCGCTGGGCAAAGGTGGTCGCTGCCTGGCGCTGATACTCCGCCTCCATCAACCCGACCAGTTGAGACGCGTCGGCCGTCTTCAATAGTGCCTCGCGCAGCATTTCGGTGTTTTCGACCAGCGGCGTAATTGCGCCCTTTGCTTCCTCGCCAAACAGATCTCCGATCAGTGAACTGCGGCGATAGGGTTCGATGTCCTGGAAGGCTTCCAGAACGGTCAGGATTGCCCCGCTGGCATCCTCCTGCATCAGCTTTGCGGTGGCGACTGCATCCAATCCCAGCTCATTCCAGACAGCCTGTTGGCGTTTGGTCACGCTTTCGCCGCGCGTCATGGCATTGGTGAAGTTCTTCAACCCGGTTGCAGCGATCTCAGGCGCAGCACCGGCCGCGAGGAGGGCGGCGCTTAGCGCTGCGATTTCATCAGTTGCTAGACCTGCTGTTTTGGCGACCACACCTTGCCGGTTGATCACCTGAAGAATATCGGCCTCGTTGGTGGCCATGGTGTTGCCCAGCAGGTTGACCGCATCCCCCAACAGCATCGCTTCCTCATGCGACAAGCCGAGGTTCTGGCGCCACCTAGCCAAAGTCTCGCCCGATTCGTCGGCCGAGATCCCAAAGGCGATTGCCATCTTGCTGGCGTCGGCCGCGAACTTCAGCAATTCGGCGCGTTTTCGTGCGTCTGGCAGGTTCTCATCGACCACGCCCATCCGACCGGCCGCAGCGACGATATCCGTAATGCCTTCGGCCGTTGCGCCGATCAGGTCGGACGTGACCAGTTCGCGGATATCCCGTTGCAAAATCTGAAAGCCGTTTTCGGCTTCAAAATCGACAACCTTAGAGACCTCGGCCAGCCGACGTTCGGCTTGAATGGCAGGTTCGGTCAGGGCCAGCAGACTGCCGCCCAGAGCGATGACTTCCAGCACCTCGCCCTGCATGGCCTGCCGTCGGGCGCGGTTGGCTTCCAACTGGCGGTTGGACCATTCCATCCCCTGACGGCCGACCTGCTCAGATGTCGCCCCGATTTTGCGCAAAGCATCGATCGCGGGTTTCGCGGGTGCGCTGACCTGGTCGATCAGCTTCAGGATCATTGCGATGTTCAGATCAGCGATTGCCATTTCCCATCCCAGCCAATTGATTCATCACGCTTTGGTCGGCTTCGGCCCGCGCCCGCGCTTTTTCGCGCCACAGGGCCAATTCTTCGATCTCCATTCGGTCCATGACGTCAGGAGGCCAGTGGAAGATTGAGGCGATGTCAGCCATCGCCTCTTCCACTTCAGAAGGCAGCTTTAGTCCGGCAAGTGCATCTGCGTCGGATTGGCGAAAAAAAGCAGGGTCTTTGCCGCCATCGCTGTGAAATCATCCATTTCGACTTCGCTGGACAATTGAACGTCCGAAAGTGGGGGCTGAGTGATGCGGGGCAACAGGCGGAACATTGTCGAGACATCCATTCGCAGGATGTCCACCATGCTCAACCCGCGCAGCTCACCTGCCTTGGGTTTGCGCAGGGTGATTTCACTAACTTTCTCTCCGTCAATCTCGATCGGGTTTGACAGGGTCACAGACTGTGTTTTCGGCTTATCGGTCATTGTGCAGCTCCGGTTTTAAACAGGTATCAAAAGGGTGTTTCCGGGCGGTGTAACCCGCCCCGAAATAGGGGCTTAGTTGCCCATGGCTTTGCGCATTTCAGCCAACTGATCGACGCCACCGACGACGCGCTTGCCTGCGACAACATCGATCTCGAACAGCTCCTCGCCGTTACGCACCATGCGGAAATAATCGGCCTCGAGCTTCAGCTTCATCGGAACGTCCGATCCGGGTTTCAGATCCGCGAAGTTGACCATCGACCACAAGCCGCCGATCGTGCAGACATAGGCGTCGGCCGAGAAATCGGTTTCGCTGCGCGAAGTAGGGCGCAGGACCAGTCGCTGGCGTGTGCCAAACACTTTGATCAGCTCGGGCGGCCATTCTGCCAATGTCGCCTCGGCGTTCATGGCCTCCATGCCCATGTCTTGCCCGGCTGTGCCGTCCATTCCTGCGCCGCGATGATTGGCAATCACGAGGTTCAGCTCCGGCAGTTTTGCGTCGGTCATCAGACCGGCGTAGCTGCGGCCATCAAGGAAGGCACCAAAGTTTCGGATTTTGCGGGGGTACTGCATAATGTTGTCCTCTTAGAAGAAAAGGATAGCGACCCGAGTGTCGAAGAGATGCTGAGCAACGGCGAAACCTGCCGCCAACCCAGCACCCTTAACGGCGTACTCAAAGTAGAAATCCATGTGTTTCAGAAGCTTTTTCAACCTGGGCCTCCCTCACGCCGCCTGACCAGCTTGCTCGATCAGATCGTCGTAGTAATCGCCGTTGCGATGGGCACGGAAGATCAGGTGTTCCAGCGGCGCGGGCGGCTCAAAATCGAAGTCGAGATAGAGTTTCCCGGCCTTCAGGGTGGCTTCAGTGTTCAGTTCGGGATCAAGCCAGCAATTGAAGCCAATCAGGGCACCCTGATTGACAAGTCCCTGGCCAAACGCCTGAACGCTGTCGCGGATGTCCAGAAACAACTGTGCCGACATTGGGCGATCCATGGCCCAAAGCAGAGCGTTCTCGATGCTTTCATAGACGATATCGGCTGTGCGGCGCACGGACAGGAATGCCCATTGCGGATCAATTTCTGCGCCACGGTTGCCCCAGAGGCGGAAGCCGTTTCGGCGCACGATGGTGGCGACCTCTGCTTCGTTCATCCGGTTGGCTTCGGTTTCAGTCGAGCTGAGGTGGAAGCTGACCGGTCGCGATGTGCCAGAGATTCCGTTGATCACCTGGTTGGACGGTGACCACCAGAACCCGCGCTCGATATCGCGCTTGGCGATCAGACCAGTGACGTAGGCCGAGGACGGCCGGGTCACGTAGCTGGCCGAGACGGTATCAAAGACCTGCACTGCCGGGTCCACGATGAACAGACGATCCGAACCCCATTTCTGCCGCTCAGTCTTGGCGTCGGTTTCGTTGGTGTTGGGGCCGTCCGAGACGACCACTGCGCGGATCTTGTCGGCCACGGCGATTAGGTTGGTGACAACCGGACTAGCCGGGTCTGCAGCCGCGGTGGATGTAAAGCCGGGCGCGCACAAGATCCGCGGGACAAGGTCCAGTTTGGACGCTGCCGTTTCCAAGGCCCAGACACCAGATTGCGCGGTTGCGTCACCAACCACGTTGGCCAGTGTCGCGGCGGCGTCTGCACCTTCGGCAACCCGGATCATGACAGCGACCGTCGCACCCTGCGCATAGAGCGCCTCATAGGCGTCTTTCAGGGTGCCGTTGTCGCCCAGCTCAGCGGCCTTGCGCGGCCCTTCGATCAGCAATGGGGTGTCCAGCGGGAACGCGGTATTGTCTGCATCAGGCGCGGTACCGACGATGCCGATCACCGAACTTTTGGCGGTGCGAATGGGACGAATACCGTCATCGATCTGGATGACTTCGACCCCGTGAAGAAACTGCTCAGGCATTTTGATCTCCTTTCCTGGGCGATTGCGATCCGCGTCAGGCGGATGTGATTGCGTCCAACTGAACCATGGCCTGCGCTTGCAGGGTCTGGAGGTGGGTGATTGCGGATTCAAACTCGTCGTCGTTAGCCGCTGCTGGGATGACCGTTTCGGCCAGCCCTTCCATGCCTTCGACCAGTTGCGTGGCCCGGAAGAACGTGGCGTTTTTGGCAAGGGTGCGATCACGCAGGGCGATAGCGGTTGTGTTCTTCACATCCGCCTCGATTTGGAACCCGGCCTCGGCTTCGGCGGCAATTCCTGCAAACGGCCCCGCAGGGTCGCCGCCGTCCTCATGCAGCTTCCAGAACGCTGCGTATGGCACTTTGTTGACCCACGACAATGCGCGCTCGACCGACGCGTTTTCGGCAACTTTCCGACGAATGTCGCTGGCAATGCTTTGCGCTTCGGCAATCGCCGCTTCCTTGCGCTCTTCCAGCGTCAACGCAGGTGGCGTGCTTTCGACCAGCTTCGGCCCTGCGGCGGGATCGCTTGTATCGACACGCCAAAACACACCACCGGATACATGACGCGCCCAGTCTTCGTCGCTGACTTCAATATAGGGTTCGGGCATCCCGGTGGGCGGCAGATGTTCCGGCGCGTAGAAGGTGACAAGGCCGTCGCTGTCATAGTGTGCAAATTTCATGGTTAGTACCCCAATGCCAGATAGTGCGCGCCGTTTGTCCCACCGCTGGTGCCATCATGATTTCGAACCGTGAGTCTGAAAGTGGTTGTCGTCAGTTCCCGAACACCAACAATGTGCGCGTTGGTGCCTGTCGCATCGACGTTCACATCCGATGCCAGGACAACCAGCGCTGCATTGGGAAATGCAATCGGGAAGGAAATCGTTGTGTTATTGCCCACCGACAAGACGCCATATTGCAGGATCAATCCGCTGGGCAAAACTTCGTAACCGGGTAACGCACGCGAAAAGCTGGAATTCCCACTGTGCCAGAATTCACGCCACGGCCCAGGATCTCCCACCCAATCCTTATCTCGAAACCAGATTTTTTCACGGTAAGAGATGGCGATTTGCGACCATTCCTCGCCGTCGCCGTTGCGTGCAATGTGCAGAACCCGCCCGTCTCCGTCATCCGGTGCGCCAACTGCACTGCTATCATAGTGCCCGACCTGAGACCCGATAAGCGCGTCCAGATCAGTGATGTAGCTGTCATGCTTAACGCGATTGGCGAGGTCTGCTGTGACTGTTGCCGCGAAATTCGCGTCATCATTCAGCGCGGCCGCCAGTTCAACCAGGGTGTCCAGAGCGGGGTCTGCTCCGTCCAAAATGGCGTCCAGCTTCGCTTTCAACCACAGGGTTCGGTTGGCAAGTTGAAGGGTCGGAATGTTGTCCATTCCTTCGCCAGTCGCGGGGTTTGGAACCCCACCGACAACCGGGTCCGAGTTCTCCCACTGATAAATAAATGGTTCCCAAAGGATTTGTTCGGGCAAGCCAGCCATCAGGCAACTCCTCTTGTGTAAGTGCCATCACGTTTGATGGTGTCGTTGTGTAGGTTCAGCGCTTGGGTGAATTGCAGCGCCTTAAGATGACAGCGGGCAGGGGCGACATTCTTCAGGATTGAACGCACCTGATCGGCCTGCTCGATGCTGATCGGCCGCGTCAGGATCACACGGTATTCTGCCCAGTGATCTAGGGGCTCTCTGGTAATCGAGCCGTCGCGCAAATGAACGCCGTTGTGGAATTCCCAGCCATAACGTTCGACAACCTGCGCCTCGCCGTATCCGGCAGCGGCCAAGGCCGCTTTAACTGCGCCGATGGTGCCTTTGCGGCGGTGGATAGATACAGACGTAGCGATCGTTTTGCGTTTGGAATCGTCGGACCAGTTCACATCCCACTCATCAACCGACATTGCCCACGCCAGATATGCCAGCAACTCAGGTGGGCAGGTGTCTGCGTCCAATAAGGTAGACACTGGGGCCAGCTCGGGATCTCCAAGTCGGATTGCCTGCTCAAGCGCACCTTCAGCGGTGGTCCGATTGGGCGGCAAGATCGAGCTTGTATCAAACATCGCGCCCTCCGACCGTGACGACCAGGCTGTCGGATGCGCAGAACGCGGCTTGTGTCGGACCAACTTCGATGTCGGCGGCGGGTTTGGTCAGTTCAACATTTTGAACGCCCGGCTGATGCAAGGCCGCGAACAGGCCAGACCGCTTGATGTCGTGACCAAGGCGATGCATTTCACCGATATAGGTTTCCAGTGAAGCCTCGGCGGCTGCCAAAACCTCGGCTTCACCAGGGCCTTCGTATAGGGTCAGAACGGCTTCGACTTCGTAGGTTAGGATCGTGACGCTCTGGACGGTAACGATGTCACACAGAGGCCGCACATCTTCATCGTTCAAAGCCGTTTCGACCGAGTTTAAAAGGTCATTTGAAGCCGTGCCGTCGCCTTCCAGTGACAACACAGTAACCTGTACGTCGCCGGGAGCAGGGCTGAGGACAGCAACGTCCTTTACGAGGCCGGACGCCGTCAACGCCCAGAACACATAAGAACCGCGTGGCCCTGCCGTTGTGTGACCTTCCAAGGACAGCTGTACTCGGCGGCGCATCGCGTCGTCGCTCTCGCGGATCTCGGGGATCGGCGGCTGGACCGTGTCGTCGGCCTGCTGAACGATCAACCTTTCTACGCCCCAGAACGCGGCCAATTGATCCAGATCGGCTCCGGTTGCCTGGGCCAAAAGCAAGCCCCCGGCGCGATCATTGAATTCCAGATGGTCAAGCATGCGGAAATAGGCGCAGACCCTCAGTAACTTTGTCGCGGGTTCGCTTTCCAGTTCCAGAAAGGGTGCCAGCTCGGGCATTTCCTCTATTGCCTTGGCCTTCATTTCGGCCAGCAACCTTTCATACTCGACCGTCTGGACAACGTTCGGCGCAGGGAGCCTGCTCAAGTCGATCGCACTAAAGCCGCTCATGCTGCGCCCTCACTTTTCAGATCGATCGGCATCGGGATCACGTTGCCGTTGGCGTCCGTCAATTCAAACTCGGCATAGCCGGGTCCGGCGTTGACCAGGTTAATCCGCGCCAGATCGATGCGCGGTTCCCACAGATCCAGCGCCTCGGCCGTTGCCTGGTACGCATCGATCATAGTTTCGCCGTTCAGCGGCTGGTCGATGATGTCGGGTAGGTCCGAGCCATAGTCGCGCAGCATCACTATCGAGCCCTTCGGCGTCGTCAGGATGTCGTGAATCGACTGGGCCAGATGCGCGGTACCGTCGAGCGTGCGGCCGGTATGTCTGTTCATGCCGGTCATTTGCGAGTGCGGTTCCGTTTCGTTTTTTCGGATTTGGTTTTCTCGGCCAGCCCAGTGGACTTCACCAACGGATCATCGAGCGAACCCACCAGTTGCACTTCGGCTTCTGCCTCAGAGGCCAGCACGAGGTTCGTTTCGTACTTTGCCTGCGTGGCGGTCATCTCGATCGGGCTACCAGCTTTGCGCCACTTGCCCGCGACCCAGCCATCGGCCTTGACGACATAATCGAGTTTCTCGGTCATTGGTTTGGCACTCCTGAGTTGTCGCCCCCGGCTGTAACGCCCTGGTGCGTGTGATTGTTGAGACTGACAGAACCGCCTTTCACATCGCCTTGGGCGGTGATGCCCTGACCCGCCGAAATGGCTCCGCCTGCTTCGACCTTGCCTGTCACCTTCACATCGCCAGTGACCTCTAGGGTTCCGTCGATGATTATTTTGCCGCCCGCGAGGTTGATCATGGGCACCGCGCCGTCAGAGCTGGGCGCGTTGCTGGCGTAGATCGAGGCGACGATCACACCCTGCGCGATGTCACCGCCCTGGCATGCGACCAGAACCTGTTCACCAGCGCTGGGCATCCACCAGAATTGGATTGCACCAGCGCCGAGCTGTCCGACCGGAAGTGCCGGCGAATTCAGATCCCCGAAACTGACCACGGCGGTTGCGTTACCGGCATCGACGGAAACAACCCGGCCGACGCGGATCAGGTTGGCAATACGGCGATCGGCTTCAGCAGCTTGAAACGACATCGATCAGCCCCCCACCTGTTCGTGGTTGCCGTCGCCGTGTGCAACGTACAGCTCGAGGCCGAGCGGCAACTTTTCCGGTTTGTAGAAGCTGATTGGCTGGTCCCATGTGACAGCCCACAGCGATACGCCATGATCCCGCGTCTTACCGGACACAAGCGTATGCAGGTTTACCTTGCGCGCCTCTCCCAGCGCGTCTTGCCCCCAGAACTTGCCCGGTACCAGCGCGAGGATGGCTTGACAGATATTTGCCGCCACGATGTCGCGCGGCGCATTCAGCTTGTCCTTCGTGACGACATAAGCGGCCATTTGAAGCATGAACGAATGCGCACTGCCTGCGTATGTCTCGTCCTGTTTCGCACCCAGAACTGACACCAGCACACTAGGAGACGGCAGGCCCTTTTTCTGCAACTCGGCCAGTGAGAATTTGCCAGCATGCGGTCGGCATACCTCAAGGGCGGGCAGGATCACCTTCAGCTCATCACAAACGGTTTTTGGCAGATCGGAAAGCAGGGTGTCACTCATTGAAACAGATCCTCAACACGCCCGATGACCAGGTCACGCAGATCCCGTTCGTCTTCGTCCGAGACGCCAAGGTAAGGGCGGGCAGGGACACCGCTGCCGATCTCTTCGCCTCCGATCTGGTGGTGCGCCGCGTAAACCAAATTGGAGCCGACGTGGATCTCGGTGCCGGTTGAGAAGCTGGCGATGCTGTCGTTCAGATCGCCTTCTTCAACCAGCAGCGAATGAACGCCGTGTTTCCGGGTCTCGTCATACTCATCCGACCAGGGCACCCATGGGGTTCCGTCAGGCGCTTCTTTCGTCTCGAAACGGCCACGGGTCGAACTTTCGAGGATCGCAGCCGCGTCGTCGGTCAGCTCCGTCAGATGAAAGCCACCCAGCGCGGCGACTTTGCCGATCGACTCTTCAAGCCCGGTGGTGGTCAGGGTTGTTGTTACGCCCGCCATGGATCAAAGCCCCCGCATTTTTTCACGGGTGAACTCGCGCTCGGGGCCACCCGATACGATCGGGCGCGGTCTTGGCGCGGCGGTGTTCTCGCCGGTATCAGGATCGATAGGGCCGGGCAGATTGAGCGAGGCGGTGCCTTTTGCGATGCCCTTCAGGCTGCTGATAGCATCCGTGTAACGGGTGCGGATTTCTTCGGTCAGCACATCCCGGCCGAGTGCCAAGCGGTAGACGGCGATATCCACGCAGAATTGCATCAGCAGGGGCGGTACCTCGGGCAGGGGCAGGGGATACCGCGCGCCCACATGGCTATCGATTTCGCTTGTAGCCAGCTCCAGAGCCCGTGTGATCGCGTCAGCATCAGGCACGCCGTCGCCGTCCCGGTCGGCCACATAGAGCGCGTCCTGAGAGTAGAGCGTGACGATGTCGTCTTGCGTGGCGTAGGCCATGGGCGGGTCTCTCTTTAAGGTGCCCGATCAGCAGAGCTGCCAAACTGCCGATCGGGCTTTAGCCGATGCGGTGGAAGGCCCGAGGGGGTCCGGCTCGTTTCGCATCGGATCTGAATGAGGTGGTACCGCCCCGCCGCTGCAGTACCGTTCAGAGGATCGCGCCTGTCGGCGGGCGCGTGGGGTATGCGTTATTCGTCGGCTGTGGGCGCTTTGAACCCTTCATCAACCAGCAGATCCCAGACCGTGTTGCGCTCCTGCGCAGTGATCTTGGTTTCCAGTTCGTCCCCCAAAAGGTCGTTCAGTGCGTCAACCTTGGGTTTGCCGTCGCGTTGGAAGTCAGCCGATGTCAGCGACTTGATCGCCTCGGCAATCCGATCGGTGCGCGCATCGACAGCATCGGTGTCTTCATCAGTGGCGGGTTTAACGCGTAGCTTTACCTCATTGGTAATGCGCTCCCACTGTTCCTCGGTGAATTCTGCGGCATCGACAACAACGCCTGCCTTGGTCCAGTGACGACCACAGCGCCAGAATCCTTGTGCGACGGTTGCTGCAACGATGAACATACGGCCTGACATGGGGCCTCTCCTTTTTCGGTTCGTGTATTGGTTCGGAAAGCCTGGTTGCGGGGGCGGGATTTGAACCCGCGACCTCCAGCTTATGAGGCTGGCGAGCTACCGCTGCTCTACCCCGCAGTAAGGCTTAGGCGACCCAAGGCGTGTCGAGGACATCGACCGCGTTGTAGTTCGGGTTCGAAGCACCGCCGTCGCCCAACATGACCTTGACGGTCTTGTTTGCGGCCGACCGCAGTTTCGGCCCAACAACCAGCAGGTTCGGTTTGATGCCAAGCGGCCGACCGTTGCTGTCCAGAAGGCTGCGCATCTGCTCGATCGCCGCGTCCAGGTTGTCGCTGTTGAGGGCCGCATTCGAGGCATAAGCCAGCTGCCAGAACCCAAATCCCACGTTGCACCGGCAATCTACGCCGTATGTGAAGCGCTTGTTGGTGAAGACATCATCAGAAGTGTTCGGGTTCGTCTTGGCGATGAACTCCGGCTTCTTGCGTTCTTGATAGAACAGGGGCTTCAGCGGTCGCGAAGTATCCAGAAGGTACCAGTAGGGGTCACCGACTTGGCCTGACGAATCGACGTTGGAGACCGTGATGTCACCACCGGCTGCGTCAAAAGACGGGTGATCAGTGTCGAAGAAGTACTGCCCGTCATAGCAGGTTTCTGTCCGACCGCTCGCCAACAGACCGAAGGTCAGATCATCAGGCTGCTGACCCGCGCTTTGACCCATCTCCTGAAACAATGGCGAGTAGATGCCAAGGTTGTCGTCTTCGATGTCATTGCGATCAACGGTAACTGTTGCTTCAAAATCTTTGTTGGTGATCGTATAACCGTGGGCTTCCATATCCTTGACGACACGAGCACCAACCCATTCCCGCATTTTCGGGAACTTACCAAGCCAGCCGTAAGTCTCCGACTTCGAACTCGATGCGACAACGGTCGCTACCTTAGTGAAGTCGGACTCGGGACGGGTTTTGTTGAACGCGTCCTGGAAGTTCTTTTTAAAGCCCACTTGAAGGGCGGTAATCGACGCTGCTGTTACGATCATGGCGGGTTACTCCTTCGCCTCTTCGGCCTTGGCGGCAGCGAAGTCCTCTTGGGACATGCCGAGGGCGCGGCAAGCTGCCACTTCCTCTTCCGACAGGGCGGTTTTGTTTTTGGCCGTTGGGTCTTTGCCATCCAGCTCGGACTTACCGGCGATGACGGGGCTGGCCTCGACCATCTTGGAAAAGCGATCCAGACCGCCTTCTTCCTGGCAGGCTGCGACGTGGTAGTCGCGGCTGGCCGGGGCGATCTTGCCCGCCTCGATCGCGGCATCGACGGCGGTGTTGATCGCCTCTTCGTGGCGCTCGGCTTCGGAATCCTTGAAGTCTTTGATCTGGTTCAGTGCCAGTTCGTAATCCGCTACGGGCACGAACTTGGTCGGGTCGGGGCGTTCGGCACGGTTCAGCGCCGTCTGCTCGTTGGCTTTAAGCGTGTTGATCGCCTGAAGCACATCCACGTCGGATGCCGCTCCCGGCAGATCAAGGGCATCACGGATAGCCTTGTTCATTGCAGGTTCCTCATCAGCGCCGCCGTTTTCTTCCGAATTCAGGGCGGCAAGTTGCAGGTTGGGTTGATTGGTCAGACCGGCCGAGACCATCTTGACGATCTCCGCGCCGGTCTTCGTGAAGGTGAAGACTGGGCTTACATAGCGGTATCCTTTCGAGGCGATCGCACGTTGACCTTCCTCGCCCCATTCCACCTGTCCCCAGATCGCCCCATTGCGAACTTCGAGTGCCTTGATCCAGCCAACGGCGGGCGCGGCTTCGCCTTGCGCTCCCTTGACCTGTGTGGCGTGTTCGAAATCCACTGGCAGGTCCATGCCGTTCGTGCTGAAGGCGGCAACTACCGCTTCAGGGTTCGACAGGGACCACTTGCGCCCGTCGCGGCCTTCGATGTTTGGGCCGGACGGAGTGAGCTGTATCCAGGCAGGAACAGCTTCACCTTCAGCGTTAAGTGCCAGGGCGATGGTTTGGATGGAGTTGGTCAGCTTCATGAGGGCAAATTGCCCCGCCTGCTGACGGATAGGTGCCCTGACAACTGTCGGGGTCAGTATTTTGGGTTGTCAGAGGATTTGGCTTCAGGCGCTCAGCGGCCCGTACAGTGCCGAAACTGTCTGAACGCTATCGTGCGGCGAGGAAACCCGCAAGGGCGCTCCTGACCCGTTTAAATGGTATTTAAAATCGAAGTTCGCGTAATACCTAGGTCCGCAGGTTCAGTTTTCCGACGAAAGACAAGCTGGAGCAGCGTGTTCCGGCTTTTGGTTTAGATACAATCCATCGCCTTGCTGGTTCAAAACTATGTACTGCTTCGAATCCAAGTCGAAGTATAGGATTCCTCCCATCACCGGGAAGAAAGCTGAAAGCAAACAGTGATTTGGTTCTTCTCCAAAAACTAAGCCGCCAGTACTTGTCAGTATGGTTGTTCGAACACTGCCGATCAAAGTTACCCACACAAGAACCAGTGCTACGAGTAGATCTCGACTAACACTAGTCCATTTCACTTTGAACTCACCGTGTTTAACTAGGGCTTCTTCTTGCAGCACCGAATAAAAGGCGATGCCACAGCAGCCACCCGTAATGAAACTAATTATTGCTCCGGGTCCAGTAGATGCTTTGACGGTGCCGAAACTGAAGCCATAAGTCGCGAAGAACGCAAAGCACAATGTCAATAGAACCCGGGTGATTTGCATACGGCGTTTTTCGGGCTGATGTAGCGAAGTCCGTTTATGACGATAGAGTGCATAACGTTTGACTACGGGATCTTTGTAACCTCCAGGGTATTTCCGAGCGAGCAGCAAGTGGCAATACAAAGTTGTCCAAAAGTAGGCCGCAGCATGAACAAGAACGTTAGTGCACTTAAAAAAAGCATAAATTACAACAATCAAGAACGTCAGATTTCCAGTGATATGGACAATCGTGTTGGTGTTGAAAAGACGAGTGATTTCCCAAGGTAAAGATAGAACCACTCCCAAAAGATACGCCCCAGCGCTACCCAACCAGAGCAATACGAGGATAGAGGCTATGGAAGCCAGTTCTACAAACGAGAGCTTTTTGATCCATTGAAGGAAATCTCCGTCGATCATTCTTGGGATCGTTCGCTTCTCTTGTCTTTTATTCATTTCAGTCTTACATTTTTCTAGCACGTGAGCCTAGGGAAGCCGGTCTTGAGCCGCGAGGGAATTTCCGCCCCTCCACGTGCATTATTCCCTAACTAATTTAATGCTGCGACTTCTAAGCAGTTTTTGCCACTTCGCAAGTGTACTTCGGTGGAACGTGCTTAGGAAAATCTCATCCCCGGCAATCGTGCGTTTCAGCACCAGCCTCCAGCGCTTTTCGTGACCGCTCTCGATGATCAGGCTTTCCGTCCCGTTGGGGGATGTCTCATGCGCAACCGAGCCGCGCTCGAGCATATCGGCAACCCGGACATATTCGTCGGCCGTGGCCTCGCCATGCTTCCTGCGACCCTTAGCTGCTGTGTAGTCTGAAAACTGAACAACTCGTGTTCGTGCACCAATCACATCGGCCAACTCTTGCGGCAGCATGGCGACCGGCACCGATCCGGTTGCCGAGCCTTCGTGGATGCGACGCAGCCGCCAACTGGATGCCATGTCGCGGGCGGCCACGCGGGCGATGTCGGGATCTGTGCCGTCCAGCTTCTCGGTCAGAAACCGTTCCATCTGGCGCTGCCGAAATTGACCAGGGTTGCCTTCCCAGCCGGGATCAATGCCTGACGGGATACGTTTGATCTCGCCCGTGCGCGTGTTCACTACTTCGCGCATCGGGATCTCCGGGTGTTCCGAGATCCCGTAATCTTCGGCCTCGCGTCTGGTGAGCTGGCGCACATGGCATTTGCAGTTCCAGCCGTTGGGCGGATACCAGGTCTGCCAGAACGGAGCATCGACTGGCAGAACAAGACCAGCCTTTGCTTGGTGGTGCGGTCGGTGGCGCTCACTCGGTCCCAAAAGGTAGAGCAGATAGGGCAGGGCGCGTTTGGTACGCTGGATGCGATCCCATTGCCCAGCCGCGCGAGCTGATCGGATATTGGCGCGATAGATCGTTTTCAGTCGGCGCGGACTTCCCAATCGAACCGGACGCACCTCTTTTGTCAGCGGATCAACTTGCTCTTTTACGCCCCACCAGCCCAGCTTGCGCAGGCGCGGCTTCAGCTCTTTGGCAAACTGTTCGTATGGGATGCCCTCATCGATCGCCTTTTGCATTGCGTCCTGTATCGCTTCCAGGACGTCCATGTTCATGGCCTTGGCAACGGTAAAGGCGACGGCGTGTTCCTCGGGCTCTACGTCCTGCCAACTGAAGCTGGGGCGCAATGATTTGTTGCGGAAGTAGCTGGACACCTCGGGCGGTGGGCCGGGAGTGAAGGCATAGCCGGGTTTGTCGGTGAAACCGTTCATTTCGTAGCCTCTAAGTGTCGGAGTATCGAAAGACCGAATAGGTAGGGGATGCGGTGAGGTAGGCTGTTCCCTAGTTCTCTAATTCGGTCCACCCGATAGGGTACATCATCAGCTCTTCGTAAAACCGGGGGTTCAGAACCCAGCCAACAAAGCCCATCCGGGCCAGTAAGCACGGGATAGTTCCATTGTTCCGGTGTGCCTGGCTTGGGGGCATCGTGGCATTTTTCGCGTCGGAAGCTGTCGGAGTAGGCCAGCGTCCACGTCCGGGGTCGATCGTGACCGGCACCGACGGAGCGAGCTGGTATATCATACGACCGGACGACATAGCCCTCGGCTTCAAGGTCACTTTCAACCTGTTCAAGGGTTCCCGTGTCGATATTTCCAAGAACGTTTTCTCGAAGCACGTAAATAGGTCGGTGTCGCCGGACGCAACGCAGAGTCCAGGGCCACATACTCCTCCCGTCACGCCTTGCATTGGCACGGCTTTCCCGCTGGCAGGGGTCGCCGGAAGTAATGATGTCGATTGGGCCGTCATACTCGATTGTCCTCACATCGTCGAAGACCGGAACGCCCGGCCAGTTCTTCTGCAACACCCGCCTCGGGTGCTTGGCGTTTTCGCAGAATGCGACCGTTTTGAAGCCGCCCGTCTTTTCCAACCCGAGGCTCATACCACCTATCCCGCTGAACAGGTCCATCAGCCGAAGCATCAGATCGGTTCTCCTTCCCCTTCAGCTCGGGATTTAACGGCCGCTTTAACCAGCGCTTCAATCAGCTTTTCGCTGCCCATACCGGGGAATGCTTCTTTGACGAGCTGAATTGCCTCTTCATAGCTGGTGGCGGTCTGCAGAAGGTCCAGCGCCGGGTTGAGCGCATTGGCAAGCACATCTTCCCAATCGGCATTCAAACCGTCCTCGATGTCGGAAACGTCCTCGTAAGGATCAGGCTCGGTCGCGCGGTTTCGGGCTTCGGCCGTGCCGCCGTCAGCTTTCTTTTCGGTACCGCCAATGACCTCATCGTCAGCGTCCGGTTCAGAAAACCCGAGGCGTTGCCGGATCTCGGTCTGTTTGAACTTCACGCCACGTTGCGCCATTCGATCCACGTTCTGCATGATCATGTCGAGGTCTTCGGCCTCTTCGACAATGATCTCCAGCTTCGGATACCTGGCTTGAATGCCATAGTTGAGGTCGACGTATGGTTTGACCAGGTCGCGGTTCAGGGTGCCGGTGACCGATCGCGCATCCGCCTGGGCGATGTCATGGCGCACCTCGTTGTGTACGTTGGCCTGTGACTCGGACGAACCGTTGTCCGATGTCATTGTTTGGCCTAGCACCGCCTTTGAAATCTGTTCGTCTGTCCAGCGCGCGAAGTTCTCAAAAATGTCATTGCCGGGACCGGCCGCGATCTGTTCGAAGTCGATCCGCATGCTTTCCGGCAGAACGGCGGCGGCATCGGTGCCGATATTCGCAACCGCATTAAACAGGATTTGAACGTCTTCGGGTGTGGCACTTGGACCGTAGCGACCGAGGCGCAGGGGAAGGCCATAGGTTTCCACAAAGGCCATCCAGTCTTTGATCGTATATCCCTTGCAACAAAAGCCGAATGCGACCAGGCGGGCGAGCCCACCCCGTACAGGCAGGCCAGACTTCAGCTTGGTCTTGTGTCCGATCCACTTGAACGGGGCCAACGGTACACCGTCCACCATGTCAGCCTCATCGACCAAGCGCACTTCGCGGCCGGTTTCTCGATCGAACATGAAGAACCGGGGATCACGGTGGATAAACTCGCGAACCGACCAGCTCCGCTTGCCGCGCTGCCAGTCAATCTCGACCTGACTGAACCCTTTGCCGAGTGCGTCCAGCAGATCCTCGATCAGATCTGCAAACCCGTCATGCTCGGCAATGTTCTCCTGCACGTCATTTGCGATCTTCTTGTCTAGCGCGCTGTCAGAGGCGGGCTTGACGATCGGAGCTACACCGGACACCGCGCGTTTGCGGATGCCCAGCACCGATTGATAGTGCATGTCCCGTTCTTCCATCTCTTCGGCCAGAACAAGATAATCGTGCAAGTTGCCCTCGGCGGCGCTTGCCAGAATGCCAGCCAGGCGAACAGGCGTCAGGCCCGAGGCGACCGTTGGGGCCCACGCTTGCCGGATGCCGGTGATACCCGGTTCGGCCACACGTTTGACGAGGGTTTGGGTTCGGACTGTACGCCCGAATTGATCCAGCAGCTTTGCCATTAAAACAGTCCTTCCTTGGCCCGAAACCCGGCTGTCAGCTTGATCATCCTTTCGGCGTCAACCCCGCCACCCGGAGGCACCGAGCGATATTCAAATGCCTGGTATTCGGTTTGTGAGGCCGACACCGCCAGTGCGGCTGCCCAGAAGCGGTCGGCGTGGCCGTCCGTGTCGCCTTCAGTGACCAGGCGGCGAACACCCGTTGCACCAGTCACGGATTTGACGGCATGCAGATCCGCGCGCAACAACGGGTTGCCTTCCGGGATCAACGTACCGCGCTCTTCCATGCTTTCCTTTAGCGCGATCGCCAGTTCGAGTTTTGAGGCTACGCCGAACAGGACGCCTTCGACGCGGCTTTCACCGTGAGTTGCCTTTGCATCCTCGACCGGCTTCTCGCCCATGCCTGTCTGGTCCATGGCGCAACGCACGACGCGATAGCGGCGAAACACGTCAGCAAGCAGAGCATCCTGACGGGAAAACTTGATCCGGCGCTCTTCGATGATCTCGCGCGTGATCAACTGGCCATCGACCAGCTCAAGCACCCAGATGACGAACAGGTCGTTCCGGGCAGCAATATCAACACCGACAAAGCAGGGGCCGCCTGTGTAAGCGGCCGGATGACCGGCGCGGAGATCCTCACAGGACGAGATCAGCTCATAAGTCAGCCACGCACTGGCGGCTTCCATCCATTTCAGCAGGAATTCTTGCGACCAGGCATCTTCGTCGTTCAGGGCCTTGCGCAGCTCTTCGGGATCGACTTCAAGGCCCTGTTCAACGGCCTCGTAAATGTCCACATGATGCTTTGACCAGCCGTTGTCGGCTGTGGTCATGATCTCGTAGAACTTGTTCCCTTTGCCGTTCGGCGTCGAAATGATGCGGATCTTGTGATTGCCTCGCGCGGCAACAGGAAAGGCCGATGCCCAGATCCTGCGGCTGTCGTTGTGAAAGGCAAACTCGTCTAGGATCAGATTGCCGCCAAAACCCCGCGCGGCGTCAGGTGAGGCCGAGATTGCCGTGATCCGCGATCCACCCGGAAAGCGAACCTCCTGCGCCTTGTACGTGGCCTCTTCGACATGGACCTCATACACCTGACCCATTTGGACCAGTTGCTTGGTATGGGCGGGGACAACGAAGTCCTCTTCGGTGAATTCCGGCCGACCATGTTTGGCGAGTGTCGAATAGACTTCGTAATAGGCTTGGGTCATTGGACGAACAGCTTCATCGATCGCCTCTTTGGCTGTCGCCTCTGAACGGCTAAGGATCGTCCATCTGCTCTTTCGCCGGTCGATCTCGGCTTTGATGCAATCGTTGACTGCTTCGCCGCCCGTGGCGAATGTCTTGCCGCCACGACGGGTCATCATACCAATCTTGAAACGCGTATCGTCGTTGATCCACGCCTTCTGGTACGGCAGGAAATTGATGACTTGTTCGGTCATGCGATCTCCCGCATGCCGATCAGATACGGTTGGTCCTTTCGCCACGCCACAGTGCAGCGCATCCCCAGATGCTCAAAACGCTGCCGCTTTCCGAATAGGACCGCCCAAATGGAAGGCCAGAACGGCCCTTTGCGCCAATTGTAGTCCCCGACCAGGACAACCGTGCCGATCGCCATGTTGTTCATTAGCCGAACCCCATAATCACGCGCGCCTTTTCGGCGGCTTCTTTGTCGATTTCGCCAGCCTCGACCGCTTGCTCTAACCGCTCGTTCTGTTTGGCCTGTTCGGCTTTCAGAATTCCGTCCCGCAGGCTGGTCGACCGGATCAGGTTGTTCAGCGCTGTGGTCAGGTCTTTTATGCCGCGCGGATCTGGCAGATTGTCGGGATCGGCCATCATCATCTGCAGCCGCCACTGGATCGTGGTGAGCTGCTGGAACAGGGCCGAGGTCACATCGACCTCGTCTTTCAGGCTGGCTTCTTCCAGAAACGTGCGGATCTCGTCCTGCGCCTGCTCCTGCATGACGGCGTATTCCTGAAACTCCTGCCCATAGGCATGCACGGCCGTCTTGCCGATGCGCAGTTCAAACCCTTCCTCTTCAAGCCGGAAGTTCAACCTTTCGGTCAGATCCTCGTAGCCGGAAAATCCGCATTCCTTCAGCTCTTCCTGAAGCCAACGGCGCAGCTCTGCGGGTAATAGGTCAATCTTGCGGCGTGGCGGCATGTTTACGCCCCCGGCCGGGGGCGCTGAACGCCGTCATGCCGCGCCTTGCCCTCTGCGATCTCAACGCCGCGCGCGGTGGCGGTGACGACGATGAAGTCGCTGCGGTCTTCATAGGTCACCATGCCGTTCTCACGCATCCAGGCGATGTCACCGGCAACCTGATCGCGGGTCGAAGTCACACCGAATCCGTTGCAGACCTCAACAAGGATCGAGGCGTTGGACGTGTATTCAGGGCTGTCCTTCAGAAACTTCAGGATCGTGAGGCGGCGGTGTTTGGAGAGGGTGCTTACATAGTCGCCCATCTATTTCTTGGCTCCATCAATAAGGTGATCTTCGTGACGGCCGACAACGCTTTCCAGTCGGGCCATTATCTTGGCATTACCGTCCATCATTGCCCGCATTTCACCGAGCGTTCCGGTGACGCGTACCAGTTCGACTTGCAGAGAATGAATGTCGTCTTTGCCGGGGAGGGTGGCGACCGTGTGTTTCAATGTCGCAATTTCTAGATCCAGCGCATCCATGCGTTTGGACCCTTCTTTGAACCGGATGTCGGTGTCTTTCTTCCGGTTAGCCAAAAAGCTGTAGATCATTGCCCCGACGGACAAGAGCAAGGTGATAACTTTTAGCCCGGTGTCAAAATCGATCGTCACTTCGCGGCACCCTTCAGCTCCGCGATCATCGCGTCCTTAGATTTGGACCCAGTGGACGATCCGAAGAAGTAATTGCCGACCTGAGTGGTCATGGCACCCAGTGAACCCAGCATGATCAGCAGCACTTCGCCGCCGTTGTCAGGCAGGCCAAAGCGGAAGATATAAGCCAGCACCCCGAAGAACCCGAGGATGATTGCCAGCCCCAGAATGGTTGGGGTCCAGTCCTTGATCTGTACCTGCCGTTGCCGGGCGCTGTTGCGGTCATCGGCCGCGATGCGTTCAAGCTGGATATCGGCGTCTTTCAGGTGCTGTTTAAACTCGATTTCAAGCGCCTTTAGTTTCACCAGATCAGCACCAGAAGCCGAAGCAACAGCGGCCTCGACCTCTGCGTAGCTGGCGTCATCTTTACCCAGCAGCTTGCCCGCGATGGCCTTGGTTGCCACACCAGCCAGCGGCCCACCCAGCGCGGTGGCGAGGGTGGGCGCGACTGCGGCCAAGATTTCCTTTAGTTTGACTTTGGTTTTCACAGCCCGACCTCCTGCAGCCAATTCTTGACGTGGAAGCCAGGACAGGCTTTGGCCGCAAACTCGTTGTGACCGTGGATTGTTGCGTTCGGTAGCATCAGCTTCACACCTTGCAGAAATCCAATCAGCGCTTTGAGCTGGGCCTCTGTGAAGTGATCATGAAACTTGTCGTTAGCCGAACTACCGTGCCCGCCAACAAGGCAGATCCCGATCGAGCCCGTGTTGTGACCAATTACATGCGCGCCAGCTCGACTAATTGGTCGGCCGAACTCGATTTCGCCAGAACGGCGGATGACTGCGTGATAGCCGATATCCGACCAGCCGTTGCCGTATGGTTTTGGATCAGTGTGCCAGGACTTGATTTCGGCGGCACCGATAAGCTGCGTCGGCTTTGTCGCCGCGCAATGAATAATGATTTTGGAAATAGGTCGCATTGCTTGCTCCGTCGTTCACGACGAAGCTACGCAAACGCCCGCACCATTAGCGCCCGGACAACTGTCGGGGTTAGTCAGATTTTGGAGTTAAAAGGGGAGTTTGGGAGCGCGGTCATCACGAAGGCTCGCCGCTGTACGTTCCACAGTTCTGACATGTACGTCAACCTCTGCGGCGATTTGCGAGTGTGATAGACCTTGCCCAAGCAGGGCGACGATGCGGGCGCGACGTCCGGCTTCACCGCCAATGTTGCCGCAGGGCACGACAAGTTTGCCATGGCCCAGAAGTTTGATCAGCTCGGCGGCATCGTCTGCGCCGAAGATCCGCACCAGCTCCGATCCGGCTTTAGCGCTCTGAGGGATATAGATTTCCCGACCGCCACGTTCTTCTGCCAGGCGCACGGCGACCTCTTCACTGATTTCCTCAGCGATCAGGGCAAGTACGCCCGGCAGATATGGCTTGAAGGGCAGGTTCATTTGTCCAGGGTCACACCTTCACGACGGCACCAGTCTTTGAGCGCGTTGATCAACTGGCTGATCTGACCGGCATCGCGCAAAGCGTCGATGTCTATCGGGACCGATTTCCATGTGCCTTCGAACCGCGTGCGCACGAATGCGTTCAGTCCAGCCCGGCTCGGGTCACGCAGTTTGTCAGCCTCGCCTAGCTTGCGCCAGAGGACGTGGACAAGGCGCAGATCCGCGCGAGGTGCCTTCTTTTGGACCTTGGAGCCATGTTTTGAAGAGGCTTTAAACCCGTCATTTTTAAGCCGGTTCAAGACAAGCTTCAGGTCACTTTCATCCATGTCCCGCATGGACGCTTTGCCGGTCACTGCCAGTTGGAGGTCACGACGTTCGTCAGCATCGAGGCCAAGTTCACGGCACCCGACATGGATTTTCTGTTGTAGTGCGCGGCTCATGACCCAGTCTCCAGAAACTGGCGCTGAATGACTTCGTCAATGATCCGCTGACGGCCCTGAAGCTCCAAAACACTCTTGCCGTGCAACTCGGCCAGCGCCGCCACGGTATCGTCGCCAGCGCCCAGCAATTGGCGATCCAGATCCCGCGCCGCGACCCGTGCACCGCGCTTGAGAACCGCACCATGCCCGCCAGATACAGGTTGATCGTTGTCGCCGTGGCTGTTGTTGAGCATCACAAGGGATGCACCGCGTGCCATGGTTCCACGTTCGTCAAATGAAAATTCCCGGCTCATTCCGCAGCCCTCTCAAGCCTTCGCCAGATCGATGGTGATCGCCTGCCAAGGCGCATCAGGTGCCGCGCGCTCATAGCAGCGAACATAGGTCTTTGAGCCGACAACACGCATCGCATCTCGGGTCGCTTTCATGGCGCGCTGCCAGCGCTCGTCCTCGATCTCAAGCCGCAGCAGCATGTAGATTTCCGAGTGATTGATTTGGCCTTCCTTGTCGGTGTTGAAGGCTTTCGTCACGATCGCGCGGATTTCGGGGCGAGAATCGGCAGCCCATTCGTTCAGGCACTCGTCCACCAGTCCCTTTGCGATCTGAAGCTCGGGGCCAAAGTCGATATTGTCAGCGACCTGGACGGAAACTTTGAACAACCCGTCATGGGTCATCAGTGTTTTGTTGCCTTTCTTGCCGCCGATCGTTGTTTCATATTCCTGCGCCAAGATCGCTTCAAAGTCGCTGATGTCGCCAAAGGTGTGCGCCTTGAACCGGCTGACCTGATCGGACAGGGCTTTGCCGTATCCGATGATCTTGCGCACGGTTTCGTCCTGCAGTTTGTCCTGCGGCTTCACCAATTCCACTGGAACCAACCCGCCTTTGCTGTTCGGCATGTACTCTTTGCCGCCGACCAGGACTGTCCCGTCAGGAATCGGATGGGGTTTAAAATGTGCGCTCATTTGGAGTTTCTCCGGTTGCTGCGTTGAAAGTGAAAGCTTGCCAGCCGCTGTAGGACTGGTCGAAAGGGTGGAAAGAGTGTCCAGAACAGCCAGGCATAAATTCCGCCTAGGACAACCAAGGCCCACCAATCGCTAATTCCCAAAGACGAGAGGAGAGGTTCTTGTGTCACTTGCCGTCCTCCTGATTGTTACGAGGGCAACGTCTGCAGGCGTTAAACATCCTCACGCGGATAGGGCTGGCCGATGCGAGGGATTTGGACCGATCGCGCCAGTTAAGGCACGCCTCTGCGGCCATTTCTCCCAACGCGGGGCAATTGACCGTGTCATTCATAAAGACTGCGCGCACCCGGTCTGCGACGGTTTCTGTGCGCCCAGGGTAGATGTTGCGGATCGTCTGACTGACGGTTGACGAGGAAACACCCAACCGTTCAGCTACCTTGTTCTGAGAGGTGTTGTCACAAGCCTGAACCAGCGCGGCGACCCAATCCGGTACCTCACCCCATCCAGCCTGTGCAGCGTCCATCCGATCGCTCATCCGAGGCGACCTCCTGCCGCGTGAACGATCCGGTCTTCGTTGCCATCTATGACGACGGCTACACGCTTTTTGACTGGCGGAAGGGGACCAGTGTTTTTGACGAGGCGGTATCGCTTGTTCGTTTGCTTGGATTTGGTTTGGCGGATTTCCTTAAGGTATCCGGCTTGCTCCAGCATTTTGCAGTAATCAACCACGTCCCGCAGCTTGATCGGAATCACGTTTGCCGCCAAGGACGCCAGAATATCCTCTGGATAGAACACGCGACGGATTCTGATCGCAGTCCAGATGTCGCCAACTTTGGTGCGGCGCAGATCCTTCGAGCGGGAGTGCTGTTCCTTCAGGGAAAGGGCCGTATAAAAAAGAACCCTTTTTTCCCGCCCCCATTCCCAGATGTGTTTCGATTGAAGCATTTTGCGCAGGATGCCATTGCGCTTGCTTTCCGAGAAACCGCAGGCTTTTGAAACATCCTCAGCGTTGAAACGGGCGACACTGCGGGCAAAAGTCCAGAATGCCTCCTCATCCTTGTCAGCAGGCTCAAAGCTAACCTCGGGGGCTTCTTCCGCCTTTTCGGCCATCTCCTTCAGTTTGGCGTCCAGGCGGGTGGCCGACCACTGTTGGTCTGTTTCAATGGTTGCGGATTTAGCCGCTTCGGCATTCACTTTATCAACATCAAAAACGGTAAAATACTGGACGTATCCCTCGCGGCCGCAAAATTTCAACACACCGCTTTTGCGCAAGCGCAGCAGATAGTTTTCGCGCTTCCAGGCAGAACCGGGGCATTCGGCCGCGATCTCTTTGTAGGTCACGCGCTGACGACTGTGCAGAAAGTCCCAGATAACCTTGTGTTCGGGGTCTTGAAACGTCACAGCAATCCCCTCCGGGGTGTGGGCGCGTCACTTCGCAGAAAGGGGGCGTTACCCCAGTCATCAAGAGAGATTTCCTGAAGATCCATCGTCGCGCTGCGGCGCTGTACATACGCCAGATCGGTCACAGTGCGCCGCACGTTACCTGTGTTGCGCTCGATGATATGGGCAAGCAGGTCATCGCCAATCTGAACGTCCGGCGCGTAAATACGAGCCAGAAACTGTGCGTCTTTCAAGGTGGCGGGCTCTGCTGGAACATACCCCATGATGCGGCTGTCGATCAGCTCCCAATTCCGCAGCTTTTGCGGCAACTCCTCCATACCGATCAGGATCACCGGCACATCCGAGCCGTCGTGCAGGTCACGGATAACCTCGATCAGCCCACGTGAGACCGCATAATCCGCTTCGTCAATCAGCAATGGCCGACCGGCAATCGCCAGATGTTCGCACGCTTGCATCATCATTTCTGCCAGCGTCTTTTTGGGCGACACGCCCAGCTCCCGCAGGATTTGATCCAGTAGGGTTTTCTTAGTCCAAAGTTTTTGAACCGAAATGTGGATCGCGTCTAATGCGGCTGTGCAATGGATCGCCGCATAAGTCTTTCCGTATCCCGGATACCCGAAAAACACTCCGATGCCGGGCAAACCAAACTGGCGCGTTTGCACCTCTTTGATCAGCTTCACCAGCGAAGCGACGTTGCGCAGCGGCTGGATGATGTTGCCCAATGCCATGTTATCTGACATCTTGTCTCCTGTTTCTGCTCAGGCCGCCGTCTCGGAGTGGAGTTCGGACGGCGGCGATTTCAGGCTCGGCCCTTTCCGGCTCCGCCAAGGTCAAAATGCTCGCGCATTAAAAGGTGCGTTTCGTATTCCGCAGTACTCGTATAACTAGCCACCCAACGCGCCTCGGCGCGTCCGACAGGTTCCCCGGCATCTGACCGGCGAATAATGTCCTGGGCTTGCACAAAGCGGGCGTCGGCATCCTCGGACACCTGAAACTCCGCTGGTTCTTCGGGCTCAGGTTCTTCGTCCTGACGGCCCTGCATGCTCAAAATCAGAGCATTCTGCGCCGCGTCCAGTTCAGCATCATCAACACTGTCGTAAACGGGGCGGGCAGGCGATGGACCCAGTCGTTTGCCAAACATTGGGGCAACGACTTTGGCTTCCAGTTCGGGTTGCTCAGGCGCTTCAGGCTCCATCGATGCGGCGATCTCTTCGATCGAAACCGGGCGATGAGCTTTCAGAAGCTCCCTTTCAGCTTTCTTGATCCGGCGACGGCGGCGGGCTTCTTCCTTGGCTCCAGACAGGTCGAAGAACCCAACTTTCTGGCGGCATTCGGCAAACCCCAGAAAGCCACCCTTGGCGTCGTAGACATAGACACCCGCGTGCAGATCTTCAGGGTTAAATCGAGCAATCACTTGCTGACCAGCCGCTTCGCTCATCCATTCCGAATAGTACTGGTTGCCGTGGATTGTCAGTTGACCGTTGCGACGGTTCAGCATCCCAATGTGCTGGCCCATAAGCCATAAGCGCCGCTGTTCTTCGGTTGCTTTGCAGATGGGAGCAGTCTCGTAGCTATCCGCAAACGTCTGATCGAAGCTGCGCCCTTCGGTGGTGTGTGAAATACGTCCATCGCGGGAGTTGTGTTCCTTGATTCCCTCGGCCAGGACCGCAAGAAATGTCTCAGCCGGGATGGCTCGGCTACCGTAGTTTTCCGGCTTGGCATCGGGGCGATTTCCGACATACGCGCCGCTGAAACGTGGGTCTTTCGCCACGTCACTGGCTAGGTCGCGGAACGCCCGCTCGATCGGCTTTGCCTGACCGTGCGCCGGTTGCGCCCAATGCACTTTGATCCCCAGGAGGGGCAGCACGCCGAGTGGATCATCCTCACGGACTTTAAATCGGAAACGGGTCGGGCTTCCGGCCGTCATCCATTTGTTTGCAAACTCGTGGCCGTTGTCGAATAGGCAGTGTTTGGGGATGCCGTAAGCTTCGACCATCTCACCAAATGCAGCCATAACCATGACCTTGTTCGGGTCATGATCAACGCGCCAGGACAAGACTTTCCCCGAGTAGATATCCTGAAAGCCAACGATCTGAGGCCGATTGATGGTGCCATCGGGCCAGCGCACAAACACGTCGATCTTGTGACAGTCCGCATTAACTCCTTCCATGGCCGTCATCGTCGATCGATCACGGATCTGGGCAGGAAAGCACCGCATCAGGCCAGCCTCACCTTCGCGGGCAAAGACTTGGGTAATTCGTGGTACTTCGGTCTCGATGCGCCGCAGGGCCGTGCGCTCTTTGAGGATATCCCAGCCTCGCTTCTCAGCCATTTTGACCGCGACCCGGTAGCACTGTTTGAAAGTCGGCTTTTCGAGGCGCAGATAAAGCCCCTTTAAATGCTCCAAAAACTCAGGGGAGCATGTAGCCTTGACCTTTTCACGCTTGGCCATTCGGTTGCGTGGTGCGAGGTATGCAAGCCGATCCTCATCAGCGACACCTTCGATCATTTCAATCCAATTGTAGATCGATCGGGCCGAAACACCTTGTTCATTAGCAGCGGCTTCCACCGCTTGAACATGTTTCAAACCGGTGCCGTAAAGCGTGTCTACAAGTTGAATCGCTTTTAACCGGTTTGCCGCTGTTTCCTTTGTCTTAGCTGGCAAACTGTCAAAGGCAGCCCACGCATCGCCGCGTTCTAGGCGCTGTTTTTCAGGTTCGGCGTCCGGCCGCATTGCGTCCTTAAGCAGTGCCTGGCGTGCCGCCAGTGGCAACACTGACCAATGATACAGCCAACCACCGCCGCGACCCGGCTTCTTGCGTGTGCAACCCGGCGCATTCCGCCAACTCAGTTGCTCAGCCAGAGCATTGATGCCGCGCTTTGTGCCCGGAAGCTCGGGCAGGTTCGATGCAGCCAACTCATCGGCACTCCACCATAGTTTGCGAGGTTCAATAGCACTCATGCGCGTGCCTCCCTGTCATGGGACCGGAATTGAACGACTTCGCTAGTTTCAGCGTCATTGTCGTCAATCAACTCGCGCAGCTCGGCCAGATGCGTCGATACAAAGCGCCTGCGCGCCTCTTTCGGAGCCCGCGCCCACGCGTCAGCAATCTTGTTCTGGGCCGCTTCAACGGGGCTGACTACGGCTGCGCCGGGCTGTTTCTTCTTTGACAACACTTCATTTGCGGATTTTGCTTCCCCCGCGCTCAGCGCCTGTACAATATCCTGACGTTCTGTCGGGTTGCCGCACTTCGAGATCACCTGAAGATCTTTGAGCGTGACGGGTTTCGGTGCTTTCTCGAGATCCCGCACTTCCTTTGCTGTCAGCTTCTGACCGGCCGAGACAAGACGGCCTATATTACGGGTCGAGACACCCATCTTCTCAGCGGTGGACACAACAAAAGATGCGACGGACACGTTGTCCTCCGCATGCCAGCGCTTCTTCGCCAGCTCCGCACCAACCGCTGCTTTGGTTTGAGGGAAAGCCCGTTCATAAACGTCCTTGCGCCGAGCCAGAAAGACGCAGAGTTCAAGGGTACTCAGCTCCGCGTGGGCCAAGTTATCGTCTATCTCTGCAAGCTCAGCCCATTCATCTGTGCAATCCCAGACCTTGGCCGGTATTTCGTCTCGGCCGAGCCTAACGAAGACGGCAATTCGGTGACCGCCAGCAATAAGGCGCAGCGCTCCGCTTTTCTTGACTCGCCGCACATGAATTTCATTGTGCAGCCCGACAGTCTCGATCGACTGTTTCAGGCTTTCAACAGCAGATTCAGAGACTGGTCTAAGCCGGTCTGAGACTTCGATATCTGCGATCGGGATGTTTCGTGTTTCGATCAGTTTTGCTTCACGCATTGGGTTACTCCAAAGATTTGGATAGTGGTTAGAGAGTTCGACAGGCCCTCCCTCAGCGTCTTTTTGCGCCGATTTGAGGGGAACAAAGGTTGGGTTCTGAAGGGCCTGTTGTTCGTGCATCAGATTTGTCCTGCGACCTCCCCGTTCAGGTGATCGCAGCACCGTTCCAGAATGCCAGTTCCAGAAAGGATTTTGACCTGAGCGACCACGACATACATCGCCGTCACCTCTTCTTCGACGGCCACAGTTTCACGCTCGGCAAGAGCATCAGATAGAGCGTAGTTTCCCTCTGACATTGCCGTCTTGCGCTGCAAACGGATGATCGAAGATTGACCCTCCAAAGTGGACAGGGCAGCGACTGCGTCCATTAGGGCCTTCATCCTCTGTGCATCCGTCAAAGGAGACGCTGTAAATTCGATCAGTTTGCCGTCAGCGCTCATTGGAAGGCACTCGCAATTAGAAGAAAAAGGTAGGGGATAGCAAAAACACAAATCGCCCCGACAATATCCCCGAGCCAGTCAGAGATCTTTCGGCCAGGTTGGTGCCTCCGGTCACAACCCGAAATTGCGGAGCGACCGGAGGCTGGCGGCGTGAGTGGCCGGCATTCAGTGTCAGGAAAAGACCCTGACGGCGGTAACCCGTCGCCGTCAGGGTAGTTGCCCAAGGTAGGCAGTGTTCGGATAGGCGCACCGTGGATACCTTGGGTGGGAGTAATCTTGGTATGTTTGGTCATGATTACTTGCGCTCCACGCCGTGTATTTCAGGGTCGTAGACGCTTTTGGATTTCAGGAAGGGGATCACATCCTCCTCCGGCTTTTCGATCGCGTATCCCAAAGTAAAGAGGATGCACCGCATCATTCGGGTTGTTGGATTTGGATCATCATCAGCCAGCAAGTGGCCGATATAGCGCCCAGAACAACCGCACAGTTTCCCGAGATCGGATAAGTAGAGCCTTTCAAGACCGCTGTTGCGTCGCTCGATCTCCTCCTTGAGGAACTTTTGGAATTCGAGGCCACTCATTGGGGCTTTGATGGTTGGTTTACGTGACATGCTGACCTCCGTTAGTTCCAGAGGATAGAAATATATGTCTAAGTACGCAACCTATAATCAACACTTAGTAGAAATATTTTTCTAATCAGTAGAAGTCAAAATTTCGCAAAAGCTGTCATTTCCATTTGCGCGAAATATATTTCCGTGAGATGTTTGCCGCATGAGTAAGACTGCCAATAATAAACAAGGCGAATTGGAGCCCTGGCGCATTAGACTGCGCGAGGCTTTGGATGCGCGAAACCTCAATTATAAAGCGGTATCAAGCGCAGCTGGCTTCAATGAGGAATATGTCAGCAAGATGCTGAATGGCAGGATCAATCCGACCGTCGACAAGATCATAAAGATCTGTGAGGTGGCGGGGATCGAAGCCAGCTATTTGTTTATGAGTGAAGATGCCAGCAAGCGTGCTGCGGACAAATTGAGCGAGGCGATGGATCTGAATGAAGAGGACGCCTCGCTCCTTAGTAAGTTGTTAGCCAGCGCCAGACCGAAGTGATTCTAGGGTCGATACTGCTTTCTCAAATTCCGTTTCCATGACGTCTGGGCCTATTCGGTCTAGGCGTTCAAGGTGTTTTGCTATGTCCAAAAGGGTTTCAGTAGAAGCCCGTTCTTTACTTGCGCTCTGTTTAGACTTTATCACTTGTGATACTTTTCTGGGTACGATATGCGTCCTGTACGATACACGTATAACGGGCATTGCCAATATGATAAGTGATACCGAATTTACTTTTCTGTCTGTACTCACACGACTGTCATCGGCGGGGTTTTCCATTGGCGTTGGGTTTGATGCTAACAAGCCAATCTATGTCCACTCCTCGTACCGGAAGGATTGGCAGGACACATACGTCGATCAGGCTTTCTTGCTTCATGATCCGACAATCATTCATGGGCAAAAATACGTTGGTCATTTCACCTGGACCGAGTTGGACAGGCTTTACCCGGACAACCCAGTATTTCCTGCAGCTCGTAGGTTTGGATTAGTTGAAGGTAACACGCTTTCCCTAAAACTCGGAGGGGTCAGCACCATAGTTAGCTGTTCTGGCGAGAAGTGGGGGTCGCAGGAAGTTCGCCAAGCGAAGGCTGCCGCTAGTGCAATTCATCATCTATTCGCACCGGACACATGCCCGAATGTCTTAAGTGCGGGCGAGCTTGAAGTCGTGCGAATGATGGCGTCAGGGTTAAGAGACAAGGAAATCGCTGAACAACTGGACATTAGCGTTCCCACTGTCAGAAAGAGAAGAAGGACGAGTTTTGAAAAAACCGGCACCCTCTCGTCTGCGTCCCTAGTATCATTTGCGATAACAAACGGTTGGTTTTAGCGTTTTGTCTATGACTTAAACTAAATGTTGGAGTTCCATGCGGCCATCTAGGAGGCTCACATGGAACTACATACTTTCTTATTCACCAACCTGCACAAACATGGCGATTGCTTCGCCAGCTATCTATCTCTCAGAAAGCGAGCGTTTGTAGACGGACTGGGCTGGTCTCTGGCTCACGACGGCACCTACGAGATGGATCAATACGATCACCCAAAGGCCGCTTATTCGATTGTGACAATGGGAGGAAAAGCCGTTGCCGGAGGGCGAGCGCTACCCTGTTCCAGTAGTTGGATGGGGTGGACCTACATGCTCAAGGATGCCCATCAAAGCAAACTGAGCTTTATTCCTGGCGACCTGATGTCTGATTATCCAGAAGCCCATGATACTTGGGAATGCACTCGGTTGGTGCTAGATGAGAGCGAATTGAGCGCCAACGAACGCGCAACCGCACTAAAGGCAGTGGTCTATGGGCTTTGCCGGATCAGCAGGAAGAATGGTGGCCAGTCTCTAATTTCTTTATCACCCGCCAGCTTTGGCCGCTTGTTGCGATCGATTGGCTATGATGCAAAACCGTGCGGCGCTCGATTTTCTGGTGTTGAGGATGGGCGATCGTACAGACCTTTCCAGATGAGCTGCGACCCATCTGTCAACCGAACGCTTTGCGCGCCTATGCTGATTGATGAACAAAACCGACCAGAGCTTTTAGACCGCTTGATGGCCACAGCAGCTTAGACGCAAAATCCTTTCCCAGAATAGACGGGCGCTCAAATAGCTGGGCGCTCGTCAAAATATTGAAAACAAAACGAAAATTGCGTTTCTGGGAATCCTAGCCATAACTGGGCGGCATTTTTCCCGGTTCAGATCGATCTTTGAAGGCGTTTTCCTGGTGGGATTTGAACCCGCTTTGCCAACACACACCTTTTTTACATGACGCATTGCCAAGCTGACGGCATTTGCAAACATTGATGTCGCAGATTTCATGATTGCCCGTAAAAGGCCGGTTTTAACGGGGTTTGAAAGGCAATAGGTTGAAACCCATTGGAATCGCTGGAGGTACTTATGACCCTTTATTTTAAACGCCTGTCCGTGTTCTTCCGGGGTAATTCGGCATGTTCCGGGTTACTGTAAATAGATGTGTCAAACTACACCCATGCAGAACACAGAAAAAACGCCCCCCCCGACTCTTGACGACATTCTGGCGCTGGAACAGCAGGTCTGGGCTGCGTTGGTCGAGGGAAATGCCTCAGCCGACCGTGCGTTGCTGAGCGCGGATTTTCTGGGGGTGTATCCCACGGGATTTGCAAACCGGGATGATCATGTGGGGCAATTTGCTGACGCCCCCACGATGGCCCGGTACGACCTAAGCGAAACGAAACTCCGTATTTTAACGCCGGATATCGTTCTGCTTACCTATCGTGCGGATTACCAGCGCCCCGAAGCCGAGACGTGGGAGGCAATGCTGATTTCATCGTTATGGGAACGCCGCCACGACGTCTGGGTCAACAGTTTCAGCCAGGACACGCCGCTGGAGGGCAAATGACCGGGCCTCTCTCAGTTCATCGTGTGCCGCGCGCTTTTGATCCGTCGCTGGGCGAGGAAGCACGTTCGACTGTGTCTGGCGTACCGCCCGAGCTGGGGGAGTTGGTTGCCGGTGCTGCTGGGTCAAGCCCGTACCTCAAAAGCCTGATCGACAGGGAAAAAGAGTGGGTGCCGCAGGCATTGAACCACCCGGATCAGGCGTTGGACGATGTGATGGCGGAGGCGCTGGCTTTGCCGCCGGATCAATTGAAGCCGGGGCTGCGACAGGCCAAGCGACGGTTGGCGTTGTTGACAGCGCTGGCCGATCTGGCCGGGGCATGGCCGTTGGAAAAGGTGACAGCGGTTTTAACGGATTTTGGCGCGTTGGCCGCGGATGTGGCGGCCAAGGCTGAAATTGCCGCTTTAATCCGGCGCGGAAAGCTGCCGGGAATGACGTCAGATGACGTCGATACGGCCGCCGGGATGATCATTCTGGCTATGGGCAAGATGGGTGCACACGAGCTGAACTACAGTTCGGATATCGACCTGATCGTTCTGTTCGACGAAACTCGTTTTGACCTGGATGATTTCTTCGAAGCGCGGCAGGGTATGGTGCGTGCGACGCGTAACTTTTGCGCCACGCTCAGCGACAAGACCGCTGACGGCTATGTATTCCGCACCGATCTGCGTTTGCGCCCCGACCCGGCGGTGACACCGGTCTGTTTGGCCACCGAAGCAGCCGAGCGGTACTATGAAAGCCTTGGCCGAACATGGGAGCGCGCTGCCTATATCAAAGCGCGACCCTGCGCTGGGGATATGGCAGCGGGGCAAGGCTTTCTGGATGCGTTGCGCCCTTTCGTCTGGCGTAGACATCTGGATTTTGCGGCCATTCAGGACGCCCACGATATGCGGCTGCGCATTCGTGAGAACAAAGGCACCGGTGGCGCGCTGACCATACCTGGCCATGACATGAAACTGGGGCAGGGCGGAATTCGCGAGATTGAGTTTTTCACCCAGACACGTCAATTGATTGCCGGGGGGCGGGACGCCGATCTGCGAGTGCGGGGCACAGTATCCGGACTTGCGGCGTTAGCGAAGAAGGACTGGGTTCCGCAGGACGTGGCCGACAAGCTGACCGATCACTACCGTGCACACCGCGAAGTCGAACATCGCATTCAGATGGTGCACGACGCCCAGACCCATAAAGTGCCGAATTCGCCCGATGGGATCGAACGTGTGGCCTGTCTGATGGGTATCGACAGCGCTGAACTGACGGCCGACCTGACCCGTCGGTTGACTGAAGTACATGAGCTGACCGAAGGGTTTTTCGCTCCGGGATCTTCGACGCCAACGCCTTTTGGGGAAACGCATTTCGACCAGAGCGTTCTGGCCCGGTGGACTACATATCCGGCGCTGCGCTCACAACGGGGTGCGCGGATATTCGAGCGGTTAAAGCCTGAACTGTTGTCCCGTTTATCGAAAACCGCAAAACCCGACGAGGCGCTTCAAGCGCTGGATGGCTTTCTGTCCGGGCTTCCCGCCGGAGTGCAGCTGTTTTCTCTGTTCGAGGCCAATCCGCACCTGATCGACTTGCTGGTGGATATCGTAGGTACTTCGCACGCTCTGGCCGCGCATTTGTCACGGAATGCCTCGGTTTTTGATGCCGTGATCGGCGGCAGCTTCTTTAGCGAATGGCCGGGGCAGGCCGCCTTGCAGGCCGAGTTGGAGCGGGCGCTTTCGCACGAAGCAGATTATGAGACGCAACTCGATTTTGCCCGCCGTTGGTGCAAGGAATGGCACTTCCGCATCGGCGTTCATCACCTTCGGGGATTGATCGACGGCGCACAAGCCGGGCAGCAATATGCTGAGCTGGCAGGGTCTGTAATTGCCGCGATTCTACCCTGTGTGACGGATCATTTCACCAGCAAACACGGACCGGCACCTGGGCGCGGTGCGGCGGTATTGGGCATGGGGTCGCTGGGTGCGGGCCGGATCAACTCGCAATCCGATCTGGACATGATCGTGATCTACGATCCGCTTGATCAGGATATGTCAGACGGTCCGCGCCCTTTGGCGACGCGTACATATTACGCCCGTTTCACACAGGCGTTGATCACTGCGCTGTCCGCCCCGATGTCTCAGGGGCGGCTCTATGAGGTCGACATGCGCCTGCGCCCATCAGGCAATCAGGGACCAGTCGCCACCAGTTGGGCCAGTTTCACCAACTATCAACAAAAAGAGGCGTGGGTCTGGGAACACCTTGCCCTGACACGCGCCCGCATTGTCGCGGGCAACGCGGAACTGGCACAGGATATTGAAACGTTTCGCTCGGATTTCCTAGCTCAGCCCGAAGACCGCACGAAAGTACTGCGAGACGTTGCCGAAATGCGTGCCCGTCTGGCCGCCGCCAAAACTCCGGCGGGGATATGGGACGCTAAAAATGGCCCCGGACGGTTAATGGACATCGAGTTGATGGCTGAAACGGGGGCGCTGTTATCTGGCATTTCGCAACGCGATGTCCACGCGGGTCTGGATGGCGCTGTCGCTGCCGACTTGCTGGATGTCGCTCAGGCGCAAACGCTCAAGGATAGCTACGATCTATGTTGGTCCGTGCAATGCGCGGCGCGTCTGCTGTCCGGAAAGACCATCGAGGCCGACAAGATTGGCGAGGGAGGCTCCGCCTTCCTGTGCCGGGCAACCGGGTTCGAACATGTCGCGCAGTTGCAAGCCGCAGTACAAGATGCATATTCCAGCGCGGCTGAAATTATCGGCCACGTGATTGGGGAGGGGGAAGATGCCACGCAGTGACGATCCAAACGATCATAAGGGCCTGATCCGCGAGGCTTACCGCATTGAGGGCATCACTTTGCCCGAGTGCCGCAGTATCTTCCTTGACTGGGCGCTCAGCCTGCCCGACGACCGAGATCAAAATCAGGCCCTGGCCTCATTGCATGCCTCCTACGTTGAGCAGGATGCAGATCACCCAATGACGCAGGTGCTGGCTGAAGGGCTGAAATCTGCCCAGTCTCCGAAACGGCGCGGTGGCTGGCGGTCTCGCTCCCGTTAGGGCTTTTCCCCCGTCGTGTTCCTCACTATGAGGGCCTCATGACCCAAGCTGTTGATCGCCCCCGTATCCGTCTAAAGCCCAAAGCCAACGCGCGCGGTCTGCGCCACGGCTTCCCGTGGGTCTACGCCAATGACATCGTCACCGACCGGCGCACCCGCAAGATACCGGCGGGTGCATTGGCGGTGCTCGAGGACGAAAAGAGGGCACCTGTCGCGCTGGTCGCGGTGAACCCTGACTCAAAGATCATGTGCCGCGTACTGGATCGCAACCTCGAAGCGGACCTGAACGCGGAGTGGTTCGAAACTCGGCTGCGCCGAGCGTTAGAGATGCGTGAACGTCTGTTTAATGCGCCCTATTATCGGTTGATCCACGCCGAAGCCGATGGGTTTCCCGGTGTCATCATCGACCGTTTCGGTGATACCTGTGTAATCCAGCCTAACGCCGCCTGGGCCGAAGCGCATCTGGAGACCCTGACCGACGCGCTGATCGCCGTCACCGGTGTTACAACGGTTTTGAAAAACGCCTCGGGCCGTACCCGCGGGCTCGAGGGGTTGGACGACGTGAACCAGACACTTCGCGGCACGGCACCTGACGCGCCGTTGCCGGTTCCAATGAACGGTGCGACTTATATGGCCGACCTGACCGGAGGTCAGAAAACTGGCCTTTTCTACGACCAACGTCCCAACCACGCCTTTGCCGCACAGTTGGTGCAGCCGGGTGCGCAAGTGCTGGACGTGTTCAGCCATGTCGGAGGATTTGGTCTGGCGATGCTGGCCGGAGGGGCCGCACAGGCACTGTCCGTAGATGGCTCGACCCCGGCGCTCGAACTGGCTGCACAGGGGGCCGGGGCGTCTGGTTTTGCCGACCGCTTTCAAACCCGGCAAGGTGACGCATTCGATGTGCTGACACAACTGGGAGCGGAAGGTGCGCAATTTGATGTGGTCATCTGCGATCCGCCCGCGTTTGCCCCATCGAAACAGGCGCTGGACGCAGGCTTGCGCGCCTACGAACGAGTGGCGCGACTGGCCGCACCGCTAGTTAAGCCCGGTGGTTATCTGGGCCTTTGCTCTTGTTCGCACGCCGCTGATCTGGGCCGGTTCCGCGACGCGTCCTCGCGCGGGATTGGCCGGGCAGGGCGGCAGGCACAGCTGATCCACACCGGTTTCGCCGGGCCAGACCATCCGCAATTGCCGCAACTGGCTGAAAGCGGCTACCTCAAAGCCGTGTTCTATCGGCTGTGAAAGCGGTTCTGGATACCTGTGTCATCTATCCCACGGTGATGCGAGAAATGCTGCTGGGGGCCGCCAGGCTGGGCCATTTTACCCCAATTTGGTCCCCCCGTATTCTCGAAGAATGGGCCCGCGCCGCGCGCAAGTTGGGCCCGCAGGGCGAGGCTCAGGCGCGCGCTGAAATCGCTCTGACACAAGCTCAATGGCCTGGCGCGGAACGTCCGGCAATATCGGGGCTCGAGCAACGTCTTTGGCTGCCTGACAGTGCCGACATACACGTATTGGCAACTGCGATAGCCGCCTCGGCAGACGTAATCGTAACGGTCAATGCCAAAGACTTTCCGCGAAACATTTTGGCCGAAGAGGGGCTTCAGCGCCGAGACCCAGACTCACTTCTGCACGGTTTCTGGCTCTCTGATCCTGACGGCATGGCCGACACGGCCAATCGCACCCTTGCCGTGGCCAACCGCCTGTCCGGGGATCAATGGAGCTTACGCGCTCTGATGAAAAAAGCCCGTCTCCCACGGCTGGGTAAGGCGCTTACCACCTAGATCGAATTCTTCTACATCGCGCTAAAAATACTTCGAGAGGCGCGAGGGGCTGGCACCTCACTTCCCAAATTTATCCACCCGCACCCCAGCGTTGTTCCAGCGCTTCTAGTGCCGCGATCCGCTCATCAGTTTTCGGGTGGCTCATTAACCACGCCGGAGTCACTCCCGCCCGCTGCTGCGTCAGGTCCTCGAGTTTGTGAAACAGCGATTTCTGCGGCCCGATGCCAATTCCTGCCTTAGTCAGAAGCGCGGCGGCGTATTCATCTGCCTCATACTCATCCCCACGCGACAGGCGCGACGCCAAGAGATGCGTCAACATATTGGCAATCCATGCGCCAATGAAGGGAATGAACCGGTTCAGCAACATCATCAACGCCGCCCGCAACGCGTTTTGCCCGGAAAAATCGATCATACGACGCCGCGCATGTCCAAGCGCTACGTGACCCAGCTCATGGGCAATGACACTTGCCATCTCCTCGGCCGAAACCTCGCCGTTGCGAAACTTACGATAAAATCCCCGAGTTATGAAAATCCGTCCGTCCGGGGCAGCCAACCCGTTCACCGGATCGATCTCGTAGATATAAACGGGCACCCGGTCGATTTCCAAAGCGGCCGCCAACCTATCGGTCATTCGTTTGAGGGCAGGATCGGCCAGCTCGGTTGATTTGGCATCCAGTTCGCGATGCGTGCGCCAGACGGAAATCCGGTACATCACAATGGCATAAGCGATCGCCAGCAGGATCGGGGTAAATCGGAGCATAGGTTAGATATGGGTCGAATGCAGGCATTGCGCAAGCAAAGAGCGTGGGCACCCGTTCAGCAATTGCCACAAGAGAACCTCCTCGGGCCGCCCGGTAAGTCAGCCTTTCCGCGACTGAACTGTTGATTAATAGGTCGATCCAACTTAACCCACGGGGCGCTATAAATGAGGAACCCATGGCCGATAAAGACTACGAAGCCCGCCACCTGGAAACACTCGACCGAGATCTACGACGCTTTTCACGCCTCGAAGTGGCGACCGCTCAGGTCGGACGCCCGGTTGTAGGATCCGGCATCGCCTTTGCCTTCATCGTCATCGCGGGTCTCGTGGCGGCTTTCCTGTTCGGACAGGACAGCAATATGCTCATTGTCGTGATCGCGGCCATGTTCGGGGCCTATATGGCGTTGAACATTGGCGCCAACGATGTGGCCAACAACATGGGGCCGGCGGTCGGGGCCAATGCGCTGACCATGGGTGGTGCCATTGCGATCGCAGCGATATTTGAAAGCGCCGGTGCGCTGATCGCCGGTGGTGATGTGGTATCGACCATCGCAAAGGGTATCATCGCGCCCGAAAGCATGGGCACCGCGAATGTCTTCATCTGGGCGATGATGGCAGCGCTTTTGTCTTCTGCGCTTTGGGTCAACCTCGCGACATGGATAGGTGCGCCTGTTTCAACCACGCATTCGGTTGTGGGCGGCGTCATGGGCGCAGGTATCGCCGCTGCCGGATTCGGAGCGGTGAGCTGGGGCACCATGAGCAAGATTGCCGCCAGCTGGGTGATTTCTCCGGTTCTCGGCGGGGTCGTCGCTGCCGGATTCCTCTGGTTCATCAAGGCTCGAATCATCTACCAGGACGACAAGATCGCCGCCGCACGTAAATGGGTGCCGATGCTGGTCGGGATCATGGCAGGTGCCTTTGCGTCCTATCTGGCGCTCAAAGGCCTCAAGAAGGTCATCAAGATCGACATCGGAACCGCATTGTTGATTGGTGCGGCATGCGGCGGACTGGTCTGGGCGGCCATGATCCCGGTAATCCGGCGCCAATCCGAAGGGCTGGAGAACCGCAATAAATCCCTCAAAACCCTCTTTGGGATTCCACTGATCGTTTCTGCTGCATTGCTGAGCTTTGCGCATGGGGCAAACGATGTGGCCAACGCGGTGGGGCCGCTGGCGGCAATCGTTCAAGCCTCGGCCTCGGGTGATTTCACCCATGCTGTCAGTATCCCTTACTGGGTCATGATCATTGGGGCGTTTGGCATCTCGTTTGGCCTGTTTCTGTTCGGTCCGAAACTGATCCGAATGGTTGGCAGCCAGATCACCAAGCTTAACCCCATGCGGGCCTATTGCGTGGCGCTGTCTGCGGCAATCACGGTAATCGTCGCCAGCTGGCTCGGCCTGCCGGTCAGCTCGACCCATATCGCCGTCGGTGCCGTTTTCGGAGTGGGTTTTTTCCGCGAATGGGATGCAGAGCGGCGACTGAGACGCGCCAGCATGGCCGTTCCGGAGCGTCCGCGTGTCGCCCCCGAGGAGCGCCGTCGCCGTAAGCTGGTCCGCCGGTCGCATTTCCTGACTATCATTGCAGCGTGGGTGATTACGGTTCCTGCGGCGGCGCTGCTGGCAGCAGGTCTGTTTCTTGGTATTCAGATGATAGCCGGGTGATACGAACGCCGGGAACTGGCTTTACCGCGTCAGTTCCCGCATTCCCTGTTCCAGTCCGGCCAGTGTCATCGGCACCATCCGATCCTCGAATATCTCGCGGATCATGCCGATAGAGTGGGTGTATTCCCAATATTTCTCGGGCACCGGATTGATCCACAAATTAGATGCCCACTGTTCGCGTGCGCGTTGCAGCCAGATTTGCCCGGCTTCCTGATTCCAGTGTTCGTTCGCGCCGCCGGGATAGGCGATCTCGTATGGGCTCATTGAGGCATCGCCAACGAAGATGCATTTGTAATCCGACCCATATGTGCGCAGCACCTCGTGGGTAGGGGTCTGCTGGTCCCAGCGGCGGCGGTTGTCGCGCCATACACCTTCGTACAGACAATTGTGGAAATAGTAGTATTCCAGATGCTTGAACTCGGTCCGCGCCGCCGAAAACAGTTCCTCGACCACCTTGATATGCGGGTCCATTGAACCGCCGACGTCCAGAAACAGCAGCACTTTGACCGCGTTGTGACGCTCGGGGCGGGTTTTGACGTCCAGATAGCCGTGCTCGGCAGTGGCACGGATGGTTCCGTCCAGATCCAGCTCGTCTGCCGCGCCCTCGCGTGCCCATCGGCGCAGGCGTTTCAAGGCCACTTTGATGTTGCGGGTGCCCAGTTCAACCGTGTCGTCCAGGTTCCTGAATTCGCGTTTATCCCAGACTTTGACCGCCCGCTGATGGCGGCTTTCTTTCTGGCCGATGCGGACACCTTCGGGGTTATAGCCATAGGCTCCGAACGGAGACGTCCCTGCGGTGCCGATCCACTTGTTGCCGCCCTGATGACGGCCTTTCTGTTCCTCAAGCCGCTCGCGCAGCTTTTCCATCAGCTTATCAAAGCCTCCAAGGGCCTCGATCTCGGCCTTTTCCTCTTCGGATAGGTGTTTTTCGGCCATTTTGGCCAGCCAGTCGCCGGGAATATCGACTGCCTCAAGCACCTGTTCGAACTTGATCTCATCCAGCCCTTCGAAACTGGCGGCAAAGGCGCGGTCGAACTTGTCGATGTTGCGCTCGTCCTTCACCATCGACACGCGGGCCAGGTAGTAAAACGCCTCGACATCATAGGTGGCCAGCCCTTTTTTCATCCCCTCAAGAAAGGTCAGATACTCACGCAGAGAAACGGGAATGCCTGCTTTACGGAGGTTTTCGAAAAAGGGCAGAAACATGGGTTAAGCCACAAAGCGCACAAGGATCAGCGACAGGATAAGCCCGACCAGTGCGAAGGCGATGCCGTAACCGGCGGCATACTGGGCTATATCCGCACCGCTGCCATTGCGCTTGCGGGCGGTCAACGCCCCAAGGATTGCCCCCAGTATTGCCATTCCCAGTACTACGACCATGCCTTACCCACCTCTGTTGTTGGACGGGCCTTCTGCAACTTCCTGCATCAGCGACCGGACCACCGTTTCCGAGCCGAAGCCGTATCGCGCCCACCCCAGACTGTCCAGTCTGACGGAACGTGCCTGATCAAACTTGCCCGCTTGGCTGAGGGCTTCGGATTTCAGCAACAGCAAAGTCGCCAGTTGCGAGGCGTTTTCAGCCCGGGTCATCACGTCGATTGCCTTGTCCAACTCGGGCAGAATTTGGGGGCCCTTGCCCTGAGCCAAAGCGTAAGCGGCTGTTTGGGTCGTCACGTAGGCCTGATGGACCTCGGTACCCGGTGTGGCACGCAGAAATTGCATCGCAAGCTGGTAATTGCGCAGCGCTTCCTGGGGGTTGTCGAACTGTCCCATGCGCCCCATCACGTAATAGGGATAAGCGCGGCGTTGATCGGTCCAGCCCTGCTCCTGTCCGATGCGCGCAGCCTTTTCAGCCGACCGCAGGCGCCTTTGAACGCCCCATTGTGGTCGCAGGGACTTCTGAATCGCGTTGATCCAGTCGCGTGGCGTCTCGGAATCCGGTTCCGCGGGTACCGAGTCTCCGCGCGGGTTCAGGCGGCTGAGAACACGGGGCAGTGCCGCCTCGACCTGTTCGCGGGTCATGCCGCTGCGCAGTTCGGGCGAATAGGCCGTGCGCAGGATCAACATGTCGAATCCGGTAAGAACGGTGTGGATATTGTCATCGTTGAACACCGAGTCCGGCAGGTGATACAGATCGTTCAGCGGCCCAAGAGCTTGTGCGATTTCTTCATGCAGGCAGTCGCGCGTTTCCTGTGGGCTGGCATCATAGGGGATGAAAATGCCCAGACGCTCGCGGTTGCGCAGCCGGGTCCAGCTGCTTTTCTGCTTGCGCCGGTCACGTCGGTATTCTTCAAGGCTTGAGGAATTCGGAACCACGAAACACGCGGCTTGTGGCAAAATGGCGTGGATTTGTTCCTGACTGACGGCCTCGATCGTTATGTTTGCCTGACCGTCCTGGATTTGACGGATGTCGATACGGGCTTCGCTTCGCAGCCGACTTAACAAGCGCGAGAGGTCGCGTTCCATTGATTGTGTGGGCGTGCCGGTCAGTCGGACGGTGACCGGGGTTTCAAACCGTGTAAACACCGGCAGTTTTGCCCCGCCTTCCAGCGCGAAGTGCAACGAGATGAAATCCGCCGCGATATTCGCATTCGACCGTATCGGAGGCGTCGGATAGGCCCGAGTGAACGCTTTGGGCGGCGGCAGGGTTTCTTCAATCACCTTGACCCGAGTAGGAACCTCGGGCGGTTCAACCGACGCGCAGCCTGCCAGTGCCAGACCAGCAAGGATCATGGCCCATCGTATCATGGACGTTGGTACCGAATGAAAGGCGTCTCTTTGCCGATACGGTCGTACAGTTTGCGGGCCGTGTGATTGAATTCTTGCGTCAGCCAATAGACCGATGGCGCGCCTTGGCGGTCGGCCTCGTCATATACCGCCTGGATCAAAGCCCGTCCAACGCCGGTGCCACGAGATTTGGGGCGGGCGTAAAGGTCTTGAAGGTAGCACACGGATTCGACTTTCCAAGCGTGGCGGTGAAACAGGTAGTGGGTCAGACCAAGCAGTGTGCCGTCACTCTCTGCGACAAAGCAGGAAAAGTCGTGCGGATCATCACCCAGAAGACGGGCAAAGGTGCTGTCATAGGTCTCGTCCGGGACCGACGTTTCATAAAAGGCCAGATAGTCCTGCCACATGTCGGCCCATTCAGCGCGATCATCCGGCCGCAGTGCGCGAATTGTAAAAGTGTCAGCCAATCTAAGTGCCCCGTCTTCCAAAATCCAACGTCGCTCGGAAAAACCAAGCGACCACCGTTGAATGCTGACATCCGGTTATGCCTAAGGCAAGCGGGGATCACCGGATGTTTAACAATCTCACCTTTTGCTGCGTGCCATGAAGGCCAGACGTTCAAACAAATGCACGTCTTGCTCATTTTTCAACAATGCACCATGCAGCTTGGGCAGGGCGTTGGCACCATCGCGTTTCAGGTCTTCGGCGGTCAGATCCTCGGCCAGCAGCAGCTTTAGCCAGTCCAGCACCTCCGAGGTCGAAGGTTTTTTCTTCAGCCCCTGTGTATCGCGGATTTCGTAAAACTGGGTCAGGGCAGTGGTCAGCAGGGCATCCTTGATGCCAGGGTGGTGGACTTCGACGATCCTGCGCATGGTCGCTTCATCAGGGAAGCGGATATAGTGAAAGAAGCAACGGCGAAGGAAGGCGTCGGGCAGCTCCTTTTCATTGTTCGATGTGATGATGACGATGGGGCGGTGCCTAGCGCGGATGGTCTCGCCAGTCTCGTAGACATGAAACTCCATCTTATCGAGTTCCTGAAGCAGGTCGTTGGGAAACTCGATATCCGCTTTGTCGATCTCGTCGATCAACAGAACGACCTTTTCGTCGGCGTCGAACGCCTGCCACAACTTTCCCTTGCGGATATAGTTCGAAACGTCGTGGACGCGCTCATCGCCCAATTGGCTGTCACGCAGACGGCTGACCGCATCATATTCGTATAGGCCCTGTTGCGCGCGGGTGGTAGACTTGACGTTCCACTCTATCATCTTCAGACCCAGCGCACCGGCCACCTGTTTGGCCAGTTCGGTCTTTCCGGTACCCGGTTCACCTTTCACCAAAAGGGGGCGTTCCAGTGTTACGGCCGCGTTCACCGCAATGGTCAGGTCGTCGGTGGCAACGTATTCTGCAGTGCCTTGGAAACGTGCGGTCATGGGCCCCTCATGTGGTTGCGCGCAAATTGTGGTGTTCCGGTTACAGAGAGGCGATGATTTTGACAAGCAGGCCGCGGCGTCGCTCAGCGTGAATTTTTCAGCGACTCCAGTCTCTTTCACGTGATTCGGGCGATAATTGATGCCGCCCCGGTTGTGGGTCGCCCAAAAAACGTCTGATAATTTCCACAGAAAAACAAGGTTTTGTTGTTGTATGTCTCATATTTAGACAAGTCGGGGCCGCGACGTGCAAACGCGACGTTTGTGTAGTGACATTCCAGTGCGCGTCAGATAAACGCTCCGCAGAAGGGGGTGCCAAATGTCAGGTGAAACAACCGCGACCGACGTTTCTGGCCATACCGAGGGAGCAAAAATGAAGCAGGAAGTTTTTCTGCCGGAGGATTACCGTCCGGCCGAAGATGAGCCTTTCATGAATGATCAACAGCTTGAGTATTTCCGTCGCAAGCTGCTGGATTGGAAGAACGAACTATTGGCGGGCAGCCGCGATACGATCGAGGGGCTGCAGGACAACACCCGAAACATTCCGGACGTAGCCGACCGCGCAAGTGAGGAAACTGACCGCGCGCTGGAACTGCGGACCCGCGACCGTCAGCGCAAGCTGGTGGCCAAGATCGACTCGGCCCTGCGCCGGATCGACGAGGGCGAGTACGGCTATTGCGAGAGGACGGGTGATCCGATCTCGCTGAAACGGCTGGACGCACGCCCGATCGCTACCATGACACTGGAAGCGCAGGAGCGTCACGAGCGCCGCGAGAAGGTTCACCGCGACGATTGATCGCTGGGGAATTCGGGAAAACACCAACGCCGGGGCATGTTGCTCCGGCGTTTTTGCGTTAAGCCGGTGCTATGAATATCGAGGGTCTAAAATTTTTCGTTGTCGGTGGCGGAATAGGGGGGCTAGCTGCCGCACTGGCGCTGCAAAGCCGTGGCGCGCAGGTCACGGTTCTTGAACAGGCACCTGCCCTGACCGAGGTTGGCGCGGGTTTGCAGATCAGCGCCAACGGGATGGCGGTTCTGCGGGCACTGAACGTGGTCGGTGAAGTGCCGCAAGCCGGGCAGAGATCACACGGCACCATCCTGCGCGATTTCCACAAAGGCCGCATCATCAGCCGCTTACCCGGTCCCTCGGCCGGCCCGACCTATTATTATCACCGCGCGGATTTGCTGGATCTGCTTTATCAGGCTGCGCTGAAAGCAGGCGTTGAATTTCGGCTGGGCGCGCGGGTGGTTCAGGTCATCAAACATCCGGGTGAAGCCGAAGTGGTGCTGGACAGCGGCGAACGCCTGCGAATGGAATGTGCAATTGCCGCGGATGGCGGGCGCAGCGCGATCCGACCGATCCTGAACGGAACAGAGACTCCACAGTTTACCCGCCAGATTGCGTGGCGCGCCGTCGTTCCCTGGTCGAAGCGGGACGAGACGCCGTGCGCTTCGCTAACCATGGGGCCGGGGCGCCACGTAGTCACCTATCCGTTGCGCGACCAAGAACTGATGAATGTGGTGGCGATCGAAGAGCGTTCGGACTGGCAAGAAGAAGGCTGGAGGTTGCAGGGCGACCCGGACGATCTACGTACACGTTTCGCCGATTTCGGCGGGCCCGTGGGCGATATTCTGGCCAAAGTGACTGAGGCGCATCTCTGGGCATTATTTCTGCGCCCAGTGGCCCAAAGCTGGCAAAACGGACGCTTGGCATTGCTGGGCGATGCGGCGCATCCCACACTACCGTTCATGGCGCAAGGCGCTTGCCTTGCGCTTGAGGATGCGTGGGTTCTGATCCGATCATTTCAGGATCAGTCTGGGGTGAAACAAGCTCTGGCCGATTATGAATCCCGCCGCCGCTCCAGAGCGGCGCGGGTGGTAGCTGCAGCCGGAGCTAACGCACGCAATTTCCACTTGAGCGGCCCGATGCGACTGGCGGCTCAGATGGCGCTCATGGCTGCAGGTTCACGGTTGGCAAAAAGATACGAGTGGATTTACGAATACGACGCGACCGCGTAATGTTCTACACATCGAGATCAACCCAGACTGGTACATGATCCGAAGGTTTTTCGTGCCCTCTCACGGCTGCGTCAATCTGGCAATCCCGCATCAGATCCGCAGCTTGCGGCGTCAATAGAAAATGGTCGATGCGAATACCGTCATTCTTGTTCCATGCGCCGGCCTGATAGTCCCAAAAGGAATAATGGCCTGGGCTTTGGGTGCGTGCCCGAAAGGCCTCTGTGAAGCCGAGGTTCAGGATTTTACGGAACGCAGCGCGGCTTTCGGGGCGGAACAAGGCATCTTCGCGCCATGCTTCGGGGCGGGCAGCATCCTCGGCCTGGGGAATGGTGTTGTAGTCACCCGCCATTAAAGCAGGTTCTTCGCCGGCCATTAGCTCGCGTGCGCGGTCGTAAAGCCGTTCCATCCAGGCCAACTTGTAGTTGTATTTCGGACCGGGAACCGGGTTGCCATTGGGCAGGTACAAACCACAGATACGCAAGGCCTTTTCCCCGATAACAGTAGCCTCGATCCAACGTGCCTGTTCGTCATCGCTGTCGCCTGGCAGCCCTCGGGACACGTCCTCTAGCGGAAATTTCGACAGGATCGCCACGCCGTTGAAACTTTTTTGCCCGTGGGTTTCGACGTTATACCCGCGTTCTTCGAACAGTTCGCGCGGGAAATTTTCGTCAATCGATTTGATCTCTTGCAGCAGGACGACGTCAGGTTGTGCGTCATCCAGCCAGCGGGGTAGAGCCTCGGCTCGCGCTTTGATGCCATTGATGTTGAACGTGGCGATTTTCATGCGCAATCCTCCGAAGCCTAAGGCTACCTATCGCTCAGATACAATCCAGCGGCAAGAGAGCGAAGGCGGTTGCGAGGCAAATCCCCCACGTAGTGCTACATTGAGAACGAAGTTCCGCAGCCGCATGAAGAAGTGGCGTTTGGGTTCTCGATCACAAACCGCGCACCGATCAGTTCCTGTGTAAAATCGATCACGGCGTTTTCCAGGAATGGCAGCGAAACCGAGTCGACGATGACCATTTGGCCTTGGCCTTTTAGGATAAGGTCGTCCTCTTTTGGCTCGTCCAGCGCGATTTCGTATTGAAATCCGGAACATCCACCGCCCTCTACCGCGACGCGCAGGGCCTGACCCTGATCCGCTGCACCGATTTCGGCGAGACGTTTAAAGGCGCGTTCTGTGACTGTTGGGGGCAGATTCATGCCGAACTCCAAAGGTTTATTTCCTAACCGCAGTACAATATATGAAATCTGAGGACAGGCGACAAGGACAAGACCTTTGAACAGAGCGGGTTTTGCCTCGGATCCAAGCTGCGCAAAAGGGCGGCTTGTGCCAGAGGAGGAAAGCAGTTTTCGGTCATGCTTTCAGCGCGATCGGGACCGGATCATTCACGCCAGTGCGTTTCGGCGCCTAAAACACAAGACCCAAGTGTTCGTTGAACACGAGGGTGACAGTTATCGCACGCGCCTGACTCATTCCATCGAAGTGGCGCAGGTTGCCCGGACAATTGCTGGTGCATTGGGGCTGAATCCGGAACTGACTGAGGCAGTCGCCCTTGCGCATGACTTGGGGCACACACCGTTCGGCCATACCGGTGAAGATGCGCTGCACGCGCTTATGGAACCCTATGGCGGGTTTGATCACAACGCTCAGGCCATTCGGATCGTGACTAAACTGGAGCGTCACTATGCAGAGTTCGACGGCTGCAACCTGACTTGGGAATGCCTAGAAGGGATTGCCAAGCACAACGGGCCGGTAACCGAAGAACTGCCTTGGGCGCTAGCTGAGTGTAACGAGGGCTTTGATCTTGAGCTACACACTCATGCCAGTGCCGAGGCGCAGGTGGCAGCACTGTCTGATGACATTGCTTATAACAACCATGACCTATTGGATGGTCTGCGCGCGAACCTGTTTACGGATGAGGAGATTCAGCAACTGCCTATCGTGGGCGCGTGCTATGCCGAAGTGGATCGAAAATATCCCGGTCTGGCTTCGTACCGACGCAGGCACGAAGCGTTGCGGCGGGTTTTTGGTGTCATGGTTTCGGATGTGATCGACACATCTCGGGCGTTGCTTGCCAGTTCAGGGGCTAAGTCTGTCGAAGATGTCCGGCATCTGGGGTACCCGGTGATCCAGTTCTCGGCGGATCTTTGGGCGCAGCTGAAGGAAATTCGGGCGTTCCTGTTTACTCGGATGTATCGTGCGCCCAGCGTTATGAAAGTTCGGGCTGAAGTCAGCCAGGTCGTTCAGGACCTATTCCCGATTTACCTGAACGACCCAAAGCAGATGCCCGCGCGCTGGCACGACGATATCGATGCTGCGCCTGATGAAACGGCACTGGCGCGGATTGTGTCGGATTATATCGCGGGGATGACCGATCGGTTCGCTTTGCAGGATCATGCCAGACTTACGGTCGCCTGATTATTCAATCCCGATATAGGCCAGAGCCCAAACCTGCTGCCCGGCCTGCTTTTGTGCCAATTCGGCGTTGTCCGTAGGCGGGAAGACAATCATGGTTGGGCCGTACCCTCCAATACCCATAGGGGTACCATCTGCATGGGTCGCTACAATCGGTTGATAGGCCGAGATGCTGTCCCAGAGGATTTCAGCCTGATAGCCATCCATTGCCATAGGTTTCGCTGTTTTTCCTTCAGCTCCTGCCATGACCATCACGTCCGACAGCCGCGGGCCGGAAAACGCGACCATGCGCTGATTGCCTTCCGGCCCATAGGGAATTGAGATTTCGACCTGCTCCAACCCGTCTAGCATTGACGCATCAAAACCGGCGGCACCATCGTGCTGGACCTCCAGATATCCCAAAAGTCCGCCGTCATTCTCACCCCTGGCGGGCAGGTTCGTTTCGGCAACCGCTCCGCCCAACGTCAGCAGGACATGGTCCTGTGGGGCGGGCATGTCGGCCCAAACCGGCAACGAGAATGTCAAAGCAAAGGTGAGGGGCAGGGCAAGGCGCATGGAAGGTCCTCCGGTTGGATTTTCACCGACATTAGCCCGGTTTATGGTCATTCCAAGCCTAAACTGATCGCTTGCATTGACCTTGCCGCTTTGCGTGGTAAACCGCCCGGCAAGCAAAAGGACATTCGAAATGAACCTGTTTTCCGAGATTCGCGATCTGGTATTGGACGCGCTGGCGCAGATGCAGTCCGAAGGCGCGCTGCCCGAAGGGCTGAGCTTTGACAACGTGGCGGTTGAGCCTCCGCGCGATGCGGCCCATGGTGACATGGCGACCAACGCCGCAATGGTGCTGGCGAAATTTGCCAAGATGAAGCCGCGCGACATTGCCGATGTGCTGGCCGGGAAACTGGCGGCGGATGACCGCATCACCAGTGCCGAAGTGGCCGGGCCGGGGTTCCTGAACCTGCGTCTTGCGCCGTCCGTCTGGCAGGGTGTGCTGGCAGCGGTTCTTGAGAAGGGCACTGACTATGGCCGTTCGACTATGGGGCAGGGGCAGAAGGTCAACGTGGAATACGTCTCGGCCAACCCGACCGGCCCGCTGCATGTCGGCCATACGCGGGGCGCCGTGTTCGGCGACGCGCTGGCAAGTTTGCTGGCCTATTCCGGCCATGACGTGACGCGCGAATACTATATCAACGACGGCGGCGCGCAGGTGGATGTGCTGGCGCGTTCGGCGTACGAACGGTATCGCGAGGCCAACGGGCTGAGCCCTGAGATAGCCGAAGGGCTGTATCCCGGCGACTACCTGATCCCGATCGGTGAGGCGCTGAAAGAGAAATACGGCGACAGCCTGATCGACAAGCCGGAAAGCGAATGGCTTGAGGATCTGCGCAACTTCGCCACCGACGCGATGATGGACCTGATCCGCGCAGACCTGAAGGCGCTGGGCGTTGAGATGGACGTGTTCTTCTCTGAAAAGTCGCTCTATGGCACCGGCCGGATCGAGGCGGCGTTGCAGTCGCTGACCGACAAGGGCCTGGTCTACGAAGGCGTGTTGGAGCCGCCCAAGGGCAAGAAGCCCGAGGATTGGGAGCCGCGCGAGCAGACTTTGTTCAAGTCGACCGAGCATGGTGATGATGTGGATCGACCCGTCAAGAAATCGGATGGCAGCTGGACCTATTTCGCCCCTGATATCGCCTATCATTACGACAAAGTCACCCGTGGCTTTGACGCGCTGATCGACGTATTTGGTGCGGACCACGGCGGCTATGTCAAACGGATGAAGGCAGCGGTATCTGCGCTGTCCGATGGCAAGGTGCCTCTGGATATCAAGCTGACTCAGCTGGTGAAACTGTGGAAGAATGGCGAGCCGTTCAAGATGTCCAAGCGGGCAGGGAACTTTGTCACCCTGCGCGATGTGGTCGATCAGGTGGGTCCGGATGTGACCCGTTTCGTGATGCTGACCCGCAAGAACGACGCACCGCTGGATTTCGACTTTGACAAGGTGCTGGAGCAAAGCCGCGAGAACCCCGTGTTTTACGTGCAATACGCCCATGCCCGCGTCATGAGCGTGCTGCGCCGCGCGGCTGAGGCCGGGATTGCTGCAGACGATGCAACCCTTTCCGGTGCCGATCTGGGCATGATTGACCATGCCTCGGAACTAACCGTTGCCAAGAAGCTGTCTGAATGGCCGCGACTGGTGGAAATCGCAGCGCGTACCAACGAGCCACACCGGGTTGCCTTTTACCTCTATGAGCTCGCCGGTGATTTCCACGCGCTGTGGAACAAGGGCAACGACGAAACGCAGTTGCGCTTTATTCAGGATGGCGATGTTGCCACAAGCCAGTCAAAAATCGCACTGGCCCGGGCTGTTTCTGTTGTGATTTCAGCGGGCTTGGGTATTCTTGGCGTCACCCCTGCGCAGGAGATGCGGTAACAAATACTGCCCGACGCGCCGGTACGAGGTAGGCAAGAAATGACCCGCGCGCCTTATTTTCTGGCGTGAATCGGGCGGTGAGGCGGACATGGCAAATTACGATTACTCGGGGCACGCGCGCCCCGAGCAGATGCATTACACGAATCAACCGCATCCTCAGGATGGGTTTGAATATTCCGACGACGAGTACGGGTATGATGAAGCCCCTCGTGCAGCTGGCTTGAGTCGTATCGTCAATGTCATGGGGGCCGTTGCGTCCTTGGCTTTGGTGGCCGGGATTGGCGTCTGGGGCTATAAGCTGGTGATGCGCGACGTTAGTGGCGTACCGGTTGTGCGGGCGATCGAAGGGCCGATGCGCATCCAGCCCGAAAATCCCGGTGGGACCCCCGCAGATCATCAGGGGCTGGCTGTCAACGCAGTAGCCGCAGTCGGCACAGCAGCACCGCCAGCAGATCGTTTGATCCTTGCGCCTCGCCCGGTGTCGCTGACCGATGAAGACACTCCGACCGAACCCCTAAGGGCCACGCCCGCCGTCCATGTGGTTGAGGAAGAAATCTCTAATCAAGAGGCTGCTCAACTGCGTCAGGGGTCCGTTGACGCACTGGTCGCTGAACTGGCGGGTGAAGTTCCGTCGATTGATGCGCCGGCAGAGCAGGGCGTGCAACCGGCCGCTCTGGTGACGCCCGAGGAAGAGCCGGCAATTGATCCTGCGGATCTGGCCGCACAACTGCCCGACCCGGAACTGGCTGCTCTGCCCGGCGTACGCCGGTCCTTGCGCCCGATCACACGCCCGGCGCGTGTCACGCGCAATGCGATCACAACAAACAGCAGCGCAGAAGACGCAATCAACGCCGCCGTCAAGGCGGCTGTTGGCTTGGATGTGGATCCGAACGCCCTCTCAAAGGGCACGCGCATGGCTCAGCTGGGAGCCTATGAAAGTTCGGATGTCGCAAGGGCCGAATGGGATCGTCTGAATGGCCGATTTGGTGAGTATATGGATGGAAAACAAAGGGTTATCCAAAAAACCTCACGCGGTGGCCGGACGTTCTATCGCCTGCGTGTTCTGGGTTTCGATGACCTCAGTGACTCGCGTCAATTCTGTGCTGCGCTCGAGGCGCAGGGCGCTGACTGCATCCCAGTGGCTGCTCGGTGACTTTCGGCGCGGCGATCACGGATGCCGAAGGCCTACGCCTGACGTCCGAGGAGAAGAAGCTGTTCCGTCAGATGAACCCGTTTGGGTTTATCCTGTTTGCCCGCAATATCGACACCGCCGATCAAGTTCGCGCGCTGTGTGACGAGTTCCGCGAATCTGTGGGGCGCAACTGCCCTGTCACTATTGATCAGGAAGGCGGTCGTGTTCAGCGTCTACGCGCGCCGCTGGCGCGAGAGTGGCTGCCTCCGCTGGATCATGCGAAACGGGCTGGGGGCCAGGCAGAACGGGCGATGTATCTGCGATACCGTCTGATCGCGAGTGAACTGTTCGAATTGGGCATCGACAGCAACTGCGCCCCGATGATTGATTTGGCCAGAGAGGAAACGCACGCATTCCTGAAGAATCGCTGCTATGGCTCTGATCCCAAAGCAGTTTCCCAAATGGGCAAGGCCGTCGCCAAGGGGCACTTGGATGGTGGCGTGCTGCCAGTGATCAAGCATATGCCGGGGCATGGGCTATCGACGCTGGACAGCCACTATGACCTTCCGCATGTGGACCTGACGCAAGACGCGCTGGAGCAGGCCGACTTTGTACCATTCCGGGCCTTGAATGATCTACCGATGGGGATGACGGCGCATCTGGTCTACGACCGGATCGATCCTCAACCGGCGACGATTTCGCCGACAATGATTGGTCTAATCCGCGATAAGATCGGCTTTGATGGATTGATCATGACCGATGACATCTCGATGAAGGCCCTTAGCGGTGCCCCAGAGGAAATTGCCCGACAAGCGCTGGATGCAGGATGCGACGTGGCCTTGCATTGCAATGGCACATTTGAGGCCCGCGCAAAGGTGTTGGAATCCGCCGGAGAGATGACCGATCTGGCTCAGAAACGCGCAGAACGGGCGTTGACGATGCGGCAGAAGCCTGTGGAACTTGACATCCAAGCCGCCGAGGCGGAACTATCTGCCCTAATGGGCGGGCAGGTATATGAACGATAACCTTTTCAGCGAAGATCCGGTCTCGGTCGCGGATAGGCTGGCGGCCGAAGCACTGATTGTTGACGTGGACGGGTTCGAAGGCCCGCTTGACGTGCTGCTGACTTTATCGCGCACGCAAAAGGTCGATCTGCGGAAAATCTCGGTTCTGGCGCTGGCACAGCAGTATCTGGCCTTTGTTGAAAAGGCGCGCGCGCTGCGGATCGAACTGGCGGCCGACTATCTGGTGATGGCGGCGTGGCTGGCCTTTCTTAAATCCCGCCTGTTGCTGCCCCCTGATCCGGATGACGAGGGACCCTCGGGCGAGGAACTGGCCGCCCACCTGGCGTTCCAGCTGGAGCGTCTGCAGGCCATGCGTGACTCTGCCGCCCGTCTGATGGCGCGTGATCAGCTTGGCCGTGATTTCTTCAAGCGGGGGCAGGGTGAGGACATCACCCGTATTCGCACCGTGACCTATTCGGCCACTCTTCTGGATCTGATGCAGGGTTATGCCCGCATCCGCACCCGCGACGAATTCCGTCCCTTTGTCATGGACCGCGACGCCGTGTTTACAATGGAGCAGGCGCTGGAACGGATGCGCCCTCTGATCGGGTTTGCGGGCACTTGGACGGATATGGAGACCTATCTGCCAGACGGATGGGACGCTGACCCGGTGCGCCGACGCTCAGCCACGGCGGCGACCTTTGCAGCCTCGCTTGAGTTGGTGAAGGAAGGACACATGGAAATCAAGCAGAGCGAAACCTTTGCCCCAATCCATCTGCGTAAGAGGACCGAAAAACGTGACTGACGCCCCCGAAGACGAAGGCACCGGCACTCTGTTCGAAGCACCACCTTTGGCTGAGCAGGAACGTATGGTCGAAGCCGTGCTGTTCGCCAGTGCCGAACCCGTGACGATTGCGGACCTCGAGGCGCGAATGCCCCATGGTAGCGACGCCGCGCAAGCCATTGAAATGTTACAGAAACGCTATGAAGGGCGCGGTGTGCGCGTGGTCAAGGTCGGTGACGCGTGGGCCATTCGTACCGCCCCGGATTTGGGCTTTCTGATGCAGAAGGAAACGGTCGAAACCCGCAAGCTGAGCCGGGCGGCGATCGAGACATTGGCCATCGTGGCCTATCATCAACCTTGCACTCGGGCCGAGATTGAGGAAATCCGTGGTGTATCCGTGTCGCGCGGAACCATTGATCAGTTGCTGGAAATGGAGTGGATTCGGTTGGGTCGTCGGCGCATGACACCGGGGCGTCCGGTTACTTTCGTTGTGACACCACAGTTCCTGGACCATTTCGGGCTGGAGAATGCGCGCGATCTACCAGGCCTCAAGGAACTACGCGCTGCCGGGCTGCTGGAAAATCGGCCACCTCCGGGCACGATCCCGCTGGGCGAGGGGCGCGAAGACGAAGAAGAAGAAGATCAGACCGAACTGTTCGAGGAAGAATGACCATGCGGCCCTTTTGCGGCGGTATGAGATGCCTATGTTGGGGCTGAGGAAACGGAGTCGAGCAATGAATGCCAATCGGATTATCGACATGATCGTACGTCAGGTCATGCGACGCCTTGTCAACAAGGGCGTGAACAAGGGATTTGACGTGGCAAGCCGGATGGGCGGAAATTCGGATCAGCAATCCGGTCGTGCCAACAAAAGCGGGCCACGCCCGTCTCCGAACTTGAAACACGCGCAGAAAATGACCCGTCAGATGCGTCGGTTCATGAAGTTCTGATTAACCCACTGCTTTGAAATGTTTGGACAGTTTCAGTCCTTGGCCCTGATAGTTTGAGGCAATACCTGCACCGTAAAGCTGTGTCGGCATCTCGGCCATCTTTTCATAGACCAGCCGCCCGACAATCTGCCCGTGCTCCAGGACAAAGGGCGCCTCGTGGCAGCGCACCTCAAGCACGCCGCGCGACCCGGCGCCACCTGCGGCTGCGTGGCCGAAACCGGGATCGAAGAAGCCCGCGTAATGCACGCGGAATTCGCCGACCATGGCCAGATAAGGGGCCATTTCTGCGGCATACATGGGTGGAATGTGGACGGCCTCACGGCTGACGAGAATGTAAAACGCGCCGGGGTCAAGGATGATGCGCCCGTCGGTGGTTCGCACTTCTTCCCAATACTCCTGCGGATCATACTCTCCGATCCGGTCGAGATCGATAACGCCGGTATGGGGTTTCGCACGATAACCAACCAGATCAGTGTCCGGCAGTTGCAGATCAACCGAGAAACCCAGCCCGTCCTGAATGACAGCAGGGCCATCGACCAGAGGCGAGTCGTTGTGCAATATCGTCAGTTCGGCGTCGCTCAGCGCTGCTTGTCCTTGCCGGAATCTAATTTGGTTCAATCGCATTCCCGGTCGCACCAGAACCGAAAACGAACGAGGACAGATCTCGGCGTAGAGTGGACCGGTATAGCCTGCGGGCACCCGGTCGAATTCGGTGCCACCATCGGTGATGGTCCGGGTCAGCAGGTCGAGACGTCCGGTTGAGCTTTTGGCGTTTGCCACCGCGCTGATGTCGGCGGGCAGGGCTAGCGCTTCCATCAGCGGCACCAGATAGACGCAGCCCTTTTCCAGAACTGCGCCGTCCGAGATATCGATGCGGTGCATCTCGAATTCTGTCAGACGGTCAGCCACCGACCGGCCTTCGCCGGCTAGAAATGACGCCCGTACCCGATAAGCAACTGTACCCAAACGTAAATCAAGGCTGGCCGGTTGGATCTGCGCGGGTAAAACATCCGGGCTTGCGGTGATCTCCCCGCGGGAAATCATCGCCTCGATCTGTTGGTTCGGGCATACACCTGTCATTCCAGTCCCCCCTGATGCCAGAGCGGGATCTGGCCTGTGTGCCATAAACGTCGGTGTGATTTGGTCGGGCTAGCAGGACTCGAACCTGCGACCTTCCGTCCCCCAGACGGACGCGCTACCAGGCTGCGCCATAGCCCGACGTTGAGGTGTTCATAAAGACTTTCCCGGCAGGGGCAAGAGGAAATCATCGCCTTTTTTTCTTATCCCGCCGATCGGTTTTCAATGCGGTCAAGAACAGCGCGCAAGTCCTTTGCAACCGGAGCAATCTGTCTCAACAGATCTTCATCGAAGTCGATTCTGTTCCACGCCTGCGTAGCAATTCCACCCAGCAGGGGGGATTCGTCCAGATATTCAGGTTCGGTTTCTACAGTCTTGGCGGCTGCAGGATCGGCCTGTGGTTTCTCAGCCTTCTGTGGCATTGCCGCCGATTTAGACGCCGGAGCAGATTCACCCAAATCCAGATTGATCTGTTCGCTTGCCGGTGCTGTTCTGGTCGCGAAAGGTACAACGACGCTGTCGATTTCGGTTTTCTCTGGCGACGCTACTTCATCCAAGCCTTGAGACAGAGAGGCAACATGGTTTACCCCCTGTTCGCGCAGAATACGTTGAACACCTTTGATGGTGATCCCGTCTTCGTGAAGGAGCTTTTTGATGCCTCCCAGCAGGCGCATATCATTGGGTCGATAGTAGCGACGGCCACCGGCGCGCTTTACGGGTTTGACCTGGCTGAATCGACTTTCCCAGAAACGCAGCACATGAGCCTGAACGCCCAGCCAGTCCGCAACTTCACTGATCGTGCGAAAGGCGTCGGGGGACTTGCTCATGACCGTGTCGTCCTGATCTTACTTGCGGTTCCCTGCGGCGACGCGATCCTTCATCAGGTGCGACGGGCGGAAAGTCAGAACCCGGCGGGGTTGAATCGGAACCTCTTCGCCGGTTTTGGGGTTGCGGCCGATACGGGCGGTTTTGTCTCGAACACTGAAGGTGCCAAACGAAGAAATCTTGACCTGTTCGCCACGCACCAACGCGTCGGACATATGGTTCAGAACGCTTTCAACCAACTGCGCGCTTTCATTGCGTGAAAGGCCCACCTCACGAAAGACGGCCTCGCTCAGATCCATTCGGGTCAGTGTTTTATCGCCCATACCATTTTCCCCTGTTGATACCAAAGAATATGGCGAGGGGAAATTCGCTGTCAATATCAATGAATTGCAGGGCTGTGTGTAAGCCGAATTGCGCCGGTTACCAGCGCAGAACGACCGAACCCCAAGCCAGCCCGCCGCCAATTGCCTCGGTCACGATCAAATCGCCCTGTTTGATTTGCCCGCGCTGTTTCCCCACAGACAGCGCGAGGGGAATCGATGCGGCCGAGGTATTGCCGTGATCCTGGACGGTAACAACGACGTTTTCCATGGGCAGGCCCATTTTCTTGGCGGTGCCCTGAATAATGCGGATGTTTGCCTGATGTGGAACAATCCAGTCGACATCGGGATTGCCGAGGCCAGCGCGTTGCAACGCGGTTTCGGCGGTTTTGGTCAGTTTTTCGACCGCGTGGCGGAAAACCTGATTGCCTTGCATTCGTAGATGACCGGTGGACTGCGTCGACACGCCGCCATCAACAAAAAGGAGATCCTTGTAGCGCCCGTCCGAATTCAGGTCGGTGGCCAGAATGCCCCTGTCCTGCGACGTGCCTTCACCGTCCTGCAGTTCAAGAACCAGTGCCCCAGCGCCATCGCCAAACAGCACGCAGGTTGAACGATCAGTCCAATCCATGATTCGTGAAAATGTTTCGGCCCCGATGACCAGCACGCGTTTGGCTTGACCGGACAAAATAAGAGCGTTGGCGTTGCTAAGAGCAAAGACGAACCCGGCACAGACGGCCTGGACGTCGAAGGCAAAACCTGTGGTCATACCCAGTCGGGCCTGAACCATAGTTGCGGCGGATGGAAAGGTCAGATCAGCCGTCGAGGTAGCCAGTATTATGGCGTCGATATCGTCAGCGGTCAGTCCGGCATCGGCCAGCGCGGCCTCGGCGGCATTGGTGGCCAGATCCGAAGTGGTTTCACCGTCAGCAGCGAAGTGACGGCGTTCAATACCCGAGCGGGTCCTGATCCACTCGTCCGATGTATCAAGCGTCTTTTCAAATTCGGAGTTCGGAACGATGCGCTCTGGCAAATAATGTCCGACACCTACGACAACAGAACGGCCTGCCATTTTGGGTTACTGCCTTTATTGTTATTCGCCCGCTTTTGGCGGTACGTGCGCGGCATCTTGTGCAAGCTCGGCTGTTGATGCAACCCGTGCGGCCAATTTTTCGGCGAACCCGGATTGCGCCAAAGTAAAGGCCAGTTTGACTGCCGCAGATACTCCGGTGGCGTCCGCACCACCGTGTGACTTTACCACGGTTCCGTTGAGACCGAGGAAAACCCCGCCGTTCACCCGGCGCGGGTCAATACGTTTCTTCAAGCGTTGCAACGACGTGATAGCCAGGATCGAAGCAAGGCGTGAAAGGGGAGAGTATTTGAAGGCCTGACGCAACAGATCGCCAATCAGACTGGCCGTCCCCTCACCAGTTTTGATTGCGACGTTGCCGGTAAACCCATCGGTTACAATGACATCCACCTTGTCGCCGGGAATATCGCTGCCTTCGACAAAGCCAGCGAAGTCGAAATTCGCCTGCTCTGCGAAATCCGAGATCATGGCGTGGGCTTCTTTCAGTTCGGCCCGGCCTTTGTGCTCTTCGGTGCCAACGTTTAGCAAACCGATGCGTGGGCGTTCCAGCGCCATACCGTTGCGCGCGTAAGAAGCGCCCATCAATGCGTATTGCAACAGATCCTTGGCGTCGGCACGCACATCTGCGCCCACATCCAGCATCACGTTGAACCCTTGCGGGTTGCGCGAGGGCCACAGAATCGCAATCGCCGGACGGTTCACACCCGGCAATTTACGAAGTCGCATCATTGAAAGGGCCATCAGCGCACCGGTATTACCGCAGGAGACGGCACCATGTGCTTCGCCTTGGCGCACCGATTCCAGCGCCGACCACATCGAAGTCTGCTTGCCGCTGCGGACAACCTGGCTGGGTTTGTCCTCCATCGTGACAACGTCTGGGCAGTCACGAAAAACGACGCGTCCTTGAAGGACACGTCGTTTCGCAACAAGCTTTTGCAGTGTGGCTTCTGGCCCGTGCAGGATGAACGCGATGTCGGGATTCTTGTTTGCAGATTCGGTAATGCCCGCCACAACAGTAGCGGGCCCCGAATCTCCGCCCATAGCATCAACCGAGATGGTAATCCGTCCGGTTTGCGTGGGCTGTTCCGTCATGCCTTGGCCTGCGCTCTAAAAGGCTTAGGCCGCGTCTTCGTCCAGATCGATTTCGTCGGCTTGCGCGACGACTTCACGATCATCATAGTGACCGCAGGACGCGCAGACGTGGTGCGGGCGCTTCAGCTCGCCACAGTTAGGGCATTCGTTCGGGTTTGCAGCAACCAGAGCGTCGTGTGCACGGCGGTTGTTGCGACGCGACTTGGAAACTTTGTTCTGTTGGACGGCCATGGTCTCAACCTTTGTCTACTGAGGGTCAGCAGATTCGCCGCCGACCGGGTTTCGTTCTTCGTTTTTCTCGTGGTTTGACGCGCGTTTAGGGCACGAGCCCCACGTTGTCCAACCCAAATTCCGATGAGCGCGCGAAAATACTGCGATTCTCGACATGTTCAAGCAATTTTTCTGAGGGCCTGCTATGACAGGAAAACAGACCTATGTCACTCGTCTTTTTTCAGTGCATCGCGCAAACCGGCTAGCCCGGCAAACGGCTTGACGTCTTTGTCTGTCATGGCTTGCTTGCCCGGCTCGGTAAAGTCGACTTGTTCAAGTTCGGCACCTTCTTTGCGTGGGTATTGGGGCAGGGCCAGCGACAGGGCCTCTATCATGACAGTGACCGGGTCGATTTCGGTGCCAAGCTGTTCCGTCTCGTCATTTTCGGGGATTTCGAACTCGGGCTCTTCCGGGTCAACCCAGTCGGCCAGAAAAACACGCGTGACCGGGACGTCGATCCGGGTGGTCACCGGTTCCAGGGTCACGACGCAGGGCTGGATCACCGTTGCGCCCAATTTACCCTTCAAAACCCAGTCCCGTTTGCCTTGTGCCCTTACGTCACCTGCAAAGCTGAGTTTGCGCAGACCCAACAGGCCCAATTCGCCCTTAATTGCGTCCAGGCCCTTGGCATCGGGGCGCAACTCAAAGGTCGTTGGTGCGTTTTGGGGCAGGTCGGCCACCCGCAGAGATGTCTGGTTGCTCATTCGTGACCCTTTCCTGTGTTGAACCGGGGCTGCGGTTTGATGTAATCGGATAGGGTCCGCAAGGGGCCAAGGCAAGAGGATGTAAATGTTTAAGGTTGTGAACAGGTTGAAACCTGCGTCGAAAACGCTTGCCGTTGTGGCCTGTCTGGTAGTCGCCGGGGCGTGTACTCCGATATACAAGAATCACGGTTATATCCCGCCGGCCGAGGATCTTGCAGAAATCAAAGTTGGTAGGGACACGCGTGAAAGCGTGGTTGAAGCCGTCGGAGCCCCCAGTTCATCCGGTCTGGTTCGGGATTCGGGATATTATTACGTACGATCACGGATACGCCACTATGGTCCCAAGCGGCCGGAAGTTGTTTCACGTGAGCTGCTTGCCATCAGCTTTGACAGCCGTGGAGTTGTTCGCAACATCGAGCGGTTCGGGCTGGAGGATGGTGTTGTTATTCAATTGGATCGCCGTGTGACCGAATCCACGATTGAAAATCAGGGCATCCTGCGTCAGCTGCTGGGTAATATCGGCAACTTCAACCCGGCCAATATTCCAGGCGCGACGCAATAAGTCGCAGCCGCATCTTGCGACAGTCACACGACGGTCACACATATTGTGATATCGAAGCAGCAAGTTGGAACGGGTCAGCAACCGTAGGGGGATGCGACCATGGCACTATTGCTTGGTAAGGGTCGGTATCGCGCGCGTTTGGCGCAATCTCCGCAGGATGTAGCCGCAGCGCAGCGGCTGCGTTCATTGGCCTTTGGGACGGAAACACACGATCAGGACGAATTCGATGCTCTTTGCACTCATGTCCTGATCGAGGATTCGAGGGCCGATCATCAGCTGGTCTGCTGTTTCCGCATGTTGACCATGCAGGACGGGGCCGAAATCGGGCGCAGCTATTCCGCGCAGTTCTACGATCTTTCGGCGCTTGAGGGGTTTGCAGGACGGATGGTCGAGATGGGTCGATTCTGCGTCCACCCGGAGTGGGCAGACCCAGACATTCTGCGCGTCGCATGGGGGGCAATGACCACCTATGTGGACCAGAACGGTGTTGAGATGCTGTTTGGGTGCTCGTCTTTTGCCGGAACCGAGACCTCTGACTATCTGGATGCGTTTGCGATGTTAAAGCATCGGCATTTGGCACCCAAGCGCTGGTTGCCTCGGGTTAAGGCACCGGATGTGTTTCGCTTTGCTGCACGATTACGCCGGCGCCCGGATGCGAAAAAGGCGATGTTGCGCATGCCCCCGTTGTTGCGGACGTATCTGATGATGGGTGGTTGGGTGAGTGACCACGCCGTCGTCGATCGTCATATGAACACTTTGCATGTGTTTACCGGCCTTGAAGTTGGGGCGATTCCCACGGCGCGGAAACGACTGCTGCGTGCGGTTGTCGGGTAATCGCCGTTGACGCGCTGATCCCGGCGGTTTAGCTGGCGGACATGGCGAGAATTCCTTTGTTGCAGATGTCCGGCATTTCTCTGACTTTCGGGGGCAATCCGGTGTTTTCAGAGCTGGATCTGGTGGTTCAGCCGGGCGACCGCGTTGCCTTGGTAGGGCGGAACGGGTCGGGAAAATCCACCTTGATGAAAGTGATGGCCGGATTGGTCGAGCCTGATCATGGGGAAATCGTGATTCCCCCTGGGAAATCTGTGGGTTACATGGAGCAAGATCCCAGTATGGAAGGGTTCGCGACGCTGGGTGATTACGCCTCCAGCGGGTTGGAGCCGGGCGAACTGTATAAGGTCGAACGCGCAGGAGAAGGGCTGAAATTCGACCCGTCCCGCGCGGTCGAAACTGCATCCGGGGGCGAGCGCCGACGTGCCGCGCTGGCGAAGCTGATGGCCGAAGCGCCTGACCTGATGCTTTTGGACGAACCGACAAACCATCTGGATATCGAAGCAATTGCATGGCTGGAGCGTGAGCTGGGTTCAACCCGTGCGGCCTATGTCTTGATTTCGCATGACCGGGCCTTTCTGCGCGCCTTGACCCGCGCGACCTTGTGGATCGACCGGGGTATGGTGCGGCGGCACGAGCAGGGATTTGACGCATTCGAAACCTGGCGTGACAAGATCTGGGAAGAAGAGGATCAGCAACGGCACAAGTTGAACCGCCTGATCAAATCCGAGGCCAAATGGGCGGTTGAGGGCATCAGTGCTCGCCGCAAGCGCAATCAGGGCCGGGTGCGTGCGCTACAGGCGTTGCGGGCTGAAAAGGCAGCGCAGATCAAACGGCAGGGCTCGGCGGCGATGTCGCTGGAGTCCGGCCCGAAATCCGGGCGAAAAGTGATTGAGGCCAAAGGGTTGTCCAAGTCTTTTGATGGGCAGCAGATTGTGCGGAACTTTGATCTTCTGGCGCAACGCGGCGACAGGGTGGCCTTTGTCGGGCCAAACGGCGTTGGTAAGACGACCTTGCTGAAGATGCTGCTTGGGCAGGAAAAACCAGACGAAGGCTCGGTGACACTGGGCACCAATCTCGAGATCGCGGTTTTCGACCAGACCCGCGCGCAGTTGGACCCGGAAATGAGCCTTTGGGACAGTCTCACCGGCGATCCCGAGATGCGGGTATCTGGCAAGGCTGATCAGGTGATGGTGGGCGGACAGCCCAAGCATGTCGTCGGGTACCTCAAGGAATTCCTGTTCGACGAACGACAGGCAAGAGCGGCCGTCAAATCGCTGTCCGGCGGGGAAAAAGCGCGGTTGCTGTTGGCAAAGTTGATGGCGAAGCCGTCGAATCTGTTGGTGTTGGACGAACCGACCAACGATCTGGATGTCGAGACTCTGGACCTTTTGCAGGAACTGCTGGACGATTATGACGGCACCGTTTTGCTGGTCAGCCACGACAGGGATTTTCTGGACCGTGTGGCAACCACGACAATCGCAATGGAGGGCAATGGCCGCGCGACTGTTTATGCAGGCGGATGGTCGGACTATATCGCGCAACGGGGTGAATTGGTCGAAAAGAAGATCGAAAAATCAAAACCTTCTAAGCCGAAGATAAAGCAGGAATCTCAACCCAAATCGGGTCTGTCCTTCTCTGAAAAGCACCGTCTTGAGAAACTGCCTGCTGAAATCGCACGGCTTGAGGCCGAGATCGGTAAACTCGAAGAGCTTATGTCCGATCCAGAATTGTTCACGCGCGAACCAGTCAAATTTCAGAAAGCGACCGACGCCTTGGTTGAGCGGCAGGAAAAACTTGCAGCGGCCGAGGAAGAGTGGCTGACGCTCGAAGAAAAGGCCGAAGGTGCTTAGGCGCGGCTCAATACTCTGGCAGGGCTCCCGATCACGGTGTCGCCGATCGCCACGTCTTTCGTGACGACGCTTCCTGCGCCGACGGTCGCATTGTCACCGATCGTTATACCAGGCATCAGAATGGCCCCGCCGCCGACCCAGACGTTTCGGCCAATTGTCACCGGCAATCCAATTTCCAGTCCTTGGGCGCGTTCGGTCGGATCTTTGGCGTGCTGGGCGCAATATATCTGCACATGAGGCCCGAACATCGTATCGTCCCCAATGTGAACAGGGGCGGTGTCCAAAATCACGCAACCGGCGTTGAAGTAGACACGGTTTCCTAGGTGAATGTTCAACCCGTATGCACAGTGGAAAGGTGCTTCGAGAAAACAATTGGAACCAGATTTGGCAAACAAGTCGTGTAGCTCTGAAGCCATAGCGCCGCGAATATCGGGGTGACAAGCATTATGGGCGTGTACCGCACGCCGCGCCGTTGCCCGCAGGGCTTCCAATTCAGGGTCCAGGCAGCAATACCACTGTCCAGCTTGCATTTTTTCCCATTCGGTCATGGGAAAACCTAACGCATCCGCAGGGCTCCGTCGATGCGGATGACTTCTCCGTTCAGATAACCCATTTCGACGATGAATCCGGCCAATCGTCCGTATTCCTGCGGGTCGCCCAGACGGGCAGGGTTGGGAACGTCGGCGGCGAGTTGTTGTTGCACTTCTTCCGGCAGGTTGGCCAGCATTGGAGTCATGAAAATTCCGGGTGCAATGGCCATCACCCTTATCCCGGAGGAAGCCAGATCGCGCGCCATGGGCAACGTCATGCCCACCACACCGCCTTTTGAAGCCGCATAGGCCGCTTGGCCCTTTTGCCCGTCAAATGCAGCGATTGAGGCAGTGTTGATGATCACCCCGCGCGCGCCATCCGGTTCGGGCTCGTTCTTTGCCATTTCGGTGGACGCCAAACGAGAGACGTTGAACGTGCCCACTAGATTGACGTCGATGGTTCGTTGAAATGCGTCCAGCGGGTGAGGGCCGTCCTTACCTACCGTTTTGATCCCATAGGCGATACCGGCGCAGTTCACTGTTGCGGTGATGCGGCCCATACGGTCCATTGCGTGTGCAATCGCCGCCGCGACCGAGATTTCATCCGTCACGTCGGTTTGTACGAAATGCCCGCTGATTTCCTTCGCGACCTGTGGTCCTCGGTCGGCGTCCCGATCCAGTATGGTGACCTGAGCACCTTGGGCAGAGAAATACCGGGCAGTGGCCTCACCCAAACCGGACGCGCCGCCGGTGATGATCGCGGCAGTGGTGGACAATTGCATGGCGGATCCTCTTCGTTTTGGGATTTGAACGTCTGTTCATTTAATCCGAGGGTTAATGTCATGTCCACAGTTTTGGCTCTTGTTTTCAGAGACGTGCGCGAATTCTCAAGACGTTCTCAGAAGTTCTTTAACCACGGTTAATGCGCGTGTCTCATATCGAAACTTATGAGCATCAAGTGCCAAATCGGCGCCGTACAAGGAGTTATGCTTTATGAGTAAGAGGTTGAAGGTTGGAATTCCAGTGCTGGTCGCTGCACCGTTTCTGACCGTTATGATAGCGAATGGCGCATCTGCTGCGCCCGAAGTGTGCAACTGGAAAACTGCGCGTGATGCCGCAAATCGCGGGGATTACGCGACGATGTGTGATTGCACGCAAGTGACTCCCAGTTTTCTGAAGCGATTGCAGGTTCGGTCCGATTTCGAAACGACTTTACGCAACACAAGCGCGCAATGCCCCGGGTTGGCCTCTCTGCTGGTGGATTTGCCGACGGGATCGATTGGCACTTCGGTAAACCCTGGAACTGATCGTGGCAATGACCAGATCGCCCAAGTGGGCCCGGGCAACGGAGGTGGATCTGGTGGGGGTGGCGACAACCCCGGTAATGGCGGCAGTGGTCCCGGTGACGGCGGCGGAGGCCCTGGTGACGGTGGCGGTGGCCCCGGTGATGGGGGTAGTGGCCCCGGTGACGGCGGCGGTGATCCCGGTGACGGTGGCGGTGATCCCGGTGATGGGGGTAGTGGCCCCGGTGACGGCGGCGGTGATCCCGGTGACGGTGGCGGTGATCCCGGTGATGGTGGTGGCGGCCCCGGTAATGGTGGCGGCAACGGCGGGAACAACGGTGGCGGCAATGGTGGCGGCGGCGGTAACGGCGGCAACAACGGCGGTCCGGGAAACGGTAACGGGAACAACGGAAACCCAGGCAACGGTGGAGGCAACAACGGCGGCTCTGGCCCCGGGACTGGAAATGGCGGTGGCAACAACGGCCACGGTAACGGCTCAGGTAATGGCGGCGGCGGTCACGGTAACGGCGGCGACGGCAAAGGTGGCGGCAAGGGCGGCCACGGCGGCGGTAAAGGCGGCGACGGCAAAGGTGGCGGCAAGGGCGGCCACGGCGGCGGTAAAGGCGGAAAACGTTAAATTTGCCTCCGCGCACCCCGGCATTGCTGGAAAAGACAACGGCCACCCGATTGGGTGGCCGTTTTCCGTTTCGGAATGGGAACTGGTTAGCCCAGTTGAACCAGCGCGTGGCGTTTCTTGCCTGCACTCAGCTTGATGGGTGAGGACAACGCACCTGCATCGAGCATCAGGCCCGCATCCGTCAAAGGGGCATCGTCCAGCTTGGCTCCGTTTTCGGCGATCAGACGCTTGGCCTCTTTGCCTGATTTGGCCAGACCGGATTTCACAATGACCTGAACGATCGACGCAGGCAGGTCCTCGGCGCTGAGGGTCAGGGTCGGCAGATCACCCCCAACACCGCCTTTTTCGAAGACTTCGCGTGCGGTGGCTTCGGCCTTGGCGGCGGCCTCGGCCCCGTGCAGCAGAGTTGTGACCTCATTGGCGAGACGGATTTTAGCCTCGTTGATCTCGGACCCTTGCAAGGCGCCCAGCCGATCACACTCATCCACCGGCATTTCGGTGTAAAGCTTCAGGAACCGCCCAACATCCGCATCCGTGGTGTTGCGCCAGAACTGCCAGAATTCATAGGGCGAGCGCATCTCGGCGTTCAGCCAGACGGCTCCATCCTGAGATTTACCCATCTTCTTGCCGTCGCTGGTGGTCAGCAGCGGTGAAGTCAGGCCGTAGATTTCATGATCCAGCACGCGGCGGGTCAGGTCGATACCGTTGACGATATTGCCCCACTGATCTGAACCTCCCATCTGCAGAACGCAACCATAGCGGCGATTCAACTCAAGGAAGTCATAGGCCTGAAGGATCATGTAGTTGAACTCGAGAAAGCTCAGCGATTGTTCACGATCCAGCCGCGATTTCACGGATTCAAACGAAAGCATCCGGTTGACCGAGAAATGCCGCCCGATGTCACGCAGGAAATCGAGGTAGTTCAGGTCGTCCAACCATTCGGCATTGTTCAGCATCAGCGCCTTGTTTTCGGCGTCTGTGTCATAGTCAATATAGGCCGAGAACACCTTTTTGATGCCCGCGATGTTTTCATCGATCTGTTCTGGGCCCAGCAGCGGGCGTTCATCCGCACGGAACGACGGGTCGCCCACCTTGGTGGTTCCGCCGCCCATCAGGGTGATCGGCTGGTGGCCGGTTTTCTGGAACCAGCGCAGCATCATGATCTGGATCAGGCTGCCCACGTGCAACGACTTGGCCGTCGCATCAAAGCCGATATAGGCCGGTTTGCACCCACTGATCAGCGCTTCGTCAAGGCCTTGATAATCGGTGCAGTCGGCGAGAAAGCCGCGCTCGATCATCGTGGCGATGAAATCTGACTTGGGGTGGTAGGTCATTTTGTGCCCTTTGGGTTGATGTTGCGGGGCACTGTATAGGCGGCAGGGGTGGTAAGGAAAAGGCACCATTTCCAAGAAAAATGCGGACGATGCGCGATGTGGCTTGCTATGGGTTCGGCAATGCGGGCAGGTTGTGCGAAACGCGCGGAAACAACGGGCGCAGCAGAGCAGACAAAGCGCAAGAGGTAAACGTGAACCGGACTATCGGGAAGACAGGCGTAATCAGAGCCTTGGGGGCAATGTCTGGAACCTCGCTGGACGGGGTAGATACGGCCATTGTCGAAACCGACGGCCATTTGATTTCCGGTTTTGGTCCTAGCGGATACCGCGCCTATACTGATGCGGAACGCACCAATTTGCGCAGCGCTTTGGGGCAGTGGCACGGGCCTGCGGTCGATAAGGCCGCCGAGTTGGTCACCTTTGCCCATGCCGAGGCCCTGTCGGAGTACGAAGAGGTCGATCTGATCGGCTTTCACGGTCAAACACTTGCGCATGAACCGCGTGGGCGCGGTACGTTGCAGGTGGGTGACGGCAAGGGGCTTGCGCAGGCTTTGGGCTTACCGGTCGTGTGGGATTTTCGCAGCGATGATGTGGCCATGGGCGGTGAAGGTGCACCGCTGGCGCCGTTCTTTCATTTCGCTTGCGCCAAGTGGATCGGGGCTGACGCTCCGCTATGTTTCCTGAATCTGGGTGGGGTCGGGAACCTGACCTATGTTGACCCCAGCTATGGCGGCCCCGAAGCACCCGGCGCATTGTTGGCGTTCGACACCGGCCCGGCCAATGCACCCGTCGACGATCTGATGCAGGCACGGTTGGGCCTGCCAATGGATCGCGACGGCGCAGTCGCGCGTGGCGGGACGGTCGAGACCGGGGCGTTGGAACTGTTCCTGGCTGAGCCCTTCTTTAACCGACTGCCACCCAAATCTCTGGACCGGAATGATTTCGCCGAGATGATCGGGCTGGTGCAGGAGCTCAGCGATTCAGATGCGGTTGCGACTCTGACGGGTATGTGTGCGGCAGGTGTTTTGCAGGGGATGGAATATTGTCCCAGACCTCCATCGCGCGTTCTTGTCACCGGCGGCGGGCGTCACAATCCAGTGTTGATGGAGATGCTGCGCGTTTCGCTGGACTGTCCAGTCGAGCCTGTTGAGGCAGTGGGTCTGGACGGTGACATGCTCGAGGCACAGGCCTTTGCCTATCTGGCCGTCCGAGTGGCGCGTGGGCTGCCAACCTCATGCCCTGGGACGACTGGTGTAAAGGCGCTGGTTGGCGGTGGTGTGGTCAGTACAGTGTCGATGGGGGCCACTGGCTGAGAGGGCCTGCGGATTACAGGCCTGAACGATAGTGTTCAGGCCCTCAACCGTGACTGGCGCGAGCTACGAATTGCCAACTCATCGCTCCAACTTGTGCACATAGGCTGCAGTAAACTCGACATACCCGTCCGAGGTGGATTTCAGATGCGCCTGCGTCCAGTCGTGCAGTGCGGGAAGCTGGTGAAAGGGTACGTTGGGAAAAGTGTGATGCTCGGCATGGTAGGGCATGTTCCAGGCCAGAAACCGAACAATGCGGTTGGTGAAAGTCGTGCGGGAATTTTCCAGCATGTTTGTGACTGGCGGGCACAGACCGTGTTCCGCCAGAAGGTACAACCGAAGAAAGGGTTGCCCGACCAGGATCGGTAATAACCACAGCCAGAAAAGGATCGAAGAGTAGAGCAGACTGAGACCGGCGATTGTATAAAGGCCAAGCAGCAGACGTGCCTCGATGCGCATGGCGCGGTGCTGACGGGCGGGTAGGTAGGGCGCCGCGATATTACCGAAGGCATTTCGATATAGAATTTTGGCCATACCTTTCCAATATGACCAGCCGCTCAGATAAAACAGTAGTTCCGGCCAGTTCTCAGGCCGGGGCTTGCCGTCGAGTTCGGGGTCTTTTTCCGGGTGGTTCGTCCATTTGTGATGCGCCAGATGAAAATATCGAAACCAGGTAAAGGGCAGGGCAATCGGGATTGAAATAAGGTGCCCAACTGCATCGTTCAGCCAACTGCTGCGAAATGGTGTTTTATGTGTGCATTCGTGGCTGAGTGTGAACAGAAAAACCCATAGGATGCCTTGCGGCAGGATCAGAAGCCCCCAAAGCGGCACCTGAGCGACGATGCCCACGCTGGTTATTGCAAGCACCGAAAGATAAAGCGCAAGGTGTTGCAAACCCCGTACATCCGACCGGCGCTGGAGGCGATCCTTGGCCTCGGCGGGGATTGACGCAATAAGGGCGCGGTGGTCCATAAGGTATCCTTTTACAGCTCGGTTTTATCCCCCTAAGGGCGGACGGACCTTTTGAGCAGTATGTATCAGACGTTTGATTGCGTTGCGACGGTCAGCTTGTGAGATGGCCCGCTACGTATACGGAACTTATTGCTGCCATTACGAAGGCAACATACAGCCCAAGAAGGATCAGCCGGCGTTTTTTTACGCAGCGCCGTTCATCTTTCAGCGCACGTTCTTCTGCTTCCGTCAGGACAGCCGGATCGGGTTCGGGTCGCAGCCAGAGGTAGAGCATGACCCCGCCAAACGCGGCGTTGGGCAAAAGAACGTACAGTAGCCTTGTCATCCTGTGCTCGTTGAAGCCAGGGGCCAGGATTGACGTCCAGTACCCCGTGCCGAATTCAAAAACCATGATCAGGTGTAGCAACAGAAAGCCGCCCAGCGTGACGACAATCAGGTGCCACTTGTTGCTACGTCCGTGGCGGTCATGCCTGCGCATTCCGCTGTCGGCAAGTTTGGACAGGCTGAGCAGCACAAGGTCCAAAAGGCCGAGGCCCAGTACTGCCATAGGGATCAGCGCAAGGATGGGAATAGCGCCAGCACCGCTTCCCGACCGATGGTCGCCCAAAAGGAAATAGCCCAGACAAGCCGCGAGCCCGACTGTGCCAGCAACCAGTTTGATCCACATGAACACGATGTTCACGTCACGAATTTCACGTCTTCTGAACCGAGATTTGTATAGCGTATTTGGGTTTGGCTTAGTCATGCTGAACGGTTTCAATTTCATTTCGAAGAATGCACCCGGCTAGGCTTGCACCGATTTGCGTCCGCTTTATGGCGGTGTCCAATGTTTGGGGGACTGCAGAGCTCTAACCCAAAGGAATTTCGAACTCGGGTTCGGCCAGTTCGAACCCGGCAAATTCGAACCCAGGTGAAACTGTACAACTGACCAGAGTGTAGTCGCCTGTCGTCCGCGCCGCCTGCCAGTGGTTTTTGGGCACGATCAGCTGCGGTGCGCCTCGGGACAGGTCCGGGGTCAATACGTGATCGGTTGCGGGGCCTTCGTCGGTGGCGCCGGTCGACAGTATCAGCGGTGCGCCAGCGTGGTACAGCCAGATTTCAGTAGCATCGACACGGTGCCAATGGCTGCGCTCGCCCGCTTGCAGCAGGAAATATATGCATGTGCCGGTGGCGCGGCCTTCGTTTTCGGCGCGCCAGGTTTCGCGGAACCAGCCACCTTCGGGGTGGGCGGTCAGCTTCAGGTGGTCGATAATGTCTTGCGCGGTCATTTGAGCCTCATGTCTTTGTGGACGAATTATGCACGCGTGGCTGTGATCCGCTATGGTATTCGCCCCATTCAACAATATGTTTGTCGCATGACACTGCATATCCCGTTCGACAATACCTATGTCCGCCTTCCCGACACCTTTTACGCCCGGCAGGCCCCGGTGCCAGTTCGTGCGCCGCGTCTGATCGCGTTTAACGACGATCTGGCGCAGATACTTCGGGTTTCTCCGGGTGACGTTCAGGAAATGGCCGAGGCGTTCGCCGGAAACACAGTGCCCGACGGAGCCGAGCCGATTGCGCAGCTTTATTCCGGACACCAGTTTGGGAACTACAACCCTCAGCTTGGTGACGGGCGTGCGGTACTCTTGGGTGAGACGGTCGGCACCGATGGCATTCGACGGGACATTCAGCTGAAAGGGTCCGGCCCCACACCGTTCAGCCGTCAGGGCGATGGCCGTGCATGGCTGGGGCCGGTTCTGCGCGAATATGTGATGTCCGAGGCGATGCACGCCCTGGGAATCCCGACAACCCGTGCACTGGCCGCAGTTGAGACGGGTGAGGTTGTGTTGCGCGAAGGTCCGATGCCGGGCGCGGTTCTGACCCGTGTGGCACAAAGCCATCTGCGGGTAGGGACGTTTCAGGTGTTCGCCGCGCGGCGGCAGGTCGAAAATCTGCGGAAACTGACCGAGTACGCCATTGCCCGCCATTACCCGCAAGCCAAGGGACCGATGGATTTGCTACGCGCCGTGCGGGATGCGCAGGCACGTCTGATTGCGCAATGGATGAGCGTGGGCTTTATCCATGGGGTAATGAATACCGACAATTCCTCGATTGCTGGGGAAACGATTGACTATGGGCCATGCGCTTTCATGGACACTTATCATCCCAATACGGTCTACAGCTCGATCGACCGAATGGGCCGGTATGCCTACTCCAACCAGCCGGACATCGCGGTGTGGAATCTGGCTCAACTGGCGACTGCGCTGATCCAGCAGCTGGAAGACCCCGAGGCCGCCGTCGTGGAAGCGACCGAGATCGTGCATGCGATGCCGGGATTAATTCAGCAGGAATGGCTATCGCGGTTCCGTTCAAAAATAGGTCTTTCATCCAAGGATGAAGGGGATGAAGCACTGATTACAGATTTGCTGACCCGGATGGCGCACAACAATGCCGATTTCACAAACACCTTCCGGGCGCTGGGCGGCGACAAAGCCAGGGATCAGTTCCTGGCACCCGAAGCCTTTGATGAATGGGCCGAAGGCTGGCGCGCGCGACTAGACCGTGAGAAGGCCCCTGCGGATGTCATGGCAGAAGCAAATCCGGCTTTCATCCCGCGCAACCACAGAATTGAGCAGATGATACAGGCCGCGGTTCAGGGGGATTTTGCTCCGTTCCAACGACTGAACACGGTTCTGTCTCAACCTTATCAGGATCAACCCGAGGCTGCCGACCTGATGCGCCCCCCGGCGGATGACGAAGTGGTTCATGCAACGTTCTGCGGGACCTGAGGCCGCCTGTCTGTTCAGGCGGTGTCTTTGAACGGATCTATGGAATCGGGCCAGCGGCGGGCATATTCGCTGATCATCAGGTAGACATCAGCACCGTCGATTGCCCTGCGGGCATCGCGGATCATCCGAAGGTTCAGTGTGTCGATTTCAGCCGCAAGGATCGGACGCAGGGGGTCATAGTAGACAGTTACCAAGACCGTCCGGCCTTGTTTCGTCACAGACATGTCGCGCAGTGCACCGCCATCTTCGGCAATGGCGGGTCGCAATGCGCGGCGGGCCGCTGCCAGCAACTCGGGGCTAGCTGTTACGTTTGCCAGCTCTCCCAGGCCACCGCTGAATTCGCGAACATAGGTGCCGACGGCCAAAACACAAAGGAACAGCACGATGATCGAGTCGCCCACGGGCGCAATCGCTGCCAGTGGCCCATCCCGGAACAGGTAGATCGCGCCAAGACCTATGCCAGCCGCGGCTGTAAACAAACCATCAAACAAGGCGGCCTTGGATTCCAGACGCAGGATCGCACTGGATTTGCCGGTTTCGCGCCAGGTGAAATAGTGGAACGCCCAAAGGAAAAAGCAGGTCAGGCCAATCGCCGAGAAATAGACGAACATCGGCCCGAAGTTCAGCGGCTCGGGCATTAGGCCGTTGTAGTAGTTGTAGATGTTCTTGGTTGCACTCGAAATGGCGAACAGCACCAGACCCAGCAACGACAAAGACCGGAAGGTCGAGAAAATTGCCTCATCTGCCGCATAGCCGAAGGGGCGCCGTTTATCGGGGCCTGCATTGATGCGCATGCTGATACGGCGCCCCAGAAATGCAGAACCGAAACCGATCAAGGAATACAACCCGTCCAACATGATTGCGTTCGAGTTGGACAGAACCCCCGCCAAGACACCGGCTGCGCCCATGAACAGGTTACCACCCATAGCCACGATGAGGGACCGGCCCTCAAGCTGTTTCCTGCGTTCCGCATTCGGCGTCGTCATGTCTCAAAGCCCTGATTTGCGTCAAACAGGCAGAGGCATAACCGTTCGAGTGGGAATGGCCAACACCTGCACCCGGCGAATTAGTAGCAGGCAGATGCTGGGCATGGGGCAAGTAGCGGTGGAAATTTCGCGATTTTCACCCTGCTGTGGCCACAAGGGGTTGCACCCAACGGCAGGCATGGCACTTTGGTTGCATCCGTTTGATTGGGGCCTCATGCACACTCAGTCCACATTGCGCATCGCCAGCTATAATATTCAGAAGTGTGTCGGCCTCGATTTCCGTCGCCAACCACAACGCATCATGCAGGTCATTGAAAGCATGCAGGCCGATATTGTTGTGTTGCAAGAAGCTGACAAGCGTCTGCCGCCACGCCCTGCGGCTTTGCCGCATTTCATGCTGGACGAGGCCGGGTGGCAGATTGTTGATCTGGGCGGGGCAGGTAGCTTGGGCTGGCACGGCAACGCAGTGATCTGGCGGGGCGACGCGATTCAGGTACAACAGACCGGTCATCATGATCTGCCAGGGTTGGAGCCGCGCGGTGCTGTGCGGGTCGAGTTCGATACACCGATTGGCCCGTTGCGGGTGATGGGCATGCATCTTGGCCTGCTGCCTGCATCACGCCGTCAGCAGATCACGCATATCCGGCGGTTCGATAACGATCTGGATCAGATGCCCACCGTGTGGGCCGGGGATTTCAATGAATGGTCACGTCAGCCGGTGCTGGATCATCTGGCCCCGGATATGAGGTTTCTGCCACCTGTCCCAAGCTTTCCGGCCGCACAACCACTAGGCGCGCTGGACCGTATCGCGCTGGGCGCAGGGCTTGAGGCCGTGGTACACGGCGTGCATGACGTTCGGCCTGCGCATATTGCGTCGGACCACTTGCCAATCTGGGCTGACCTGCGCCGTGTCGCCTGACGCAAAATCCCCTGTAGCGCCAGCCGCTCAGACGTATTAAGACAGAAACCCGAACTACTCCGAAGGGTCACTCATGTCCGATACGATCATCGCCCGCTGCGAAGCCAAGGGTCTGCGCATGACGGGGCAGCGCCGCACAATTGCGCGGGTGCTGCAAGAAAGCGAAGATCACCCGGATGTCGAGGAGCTTTATTCCCGCGCCTCCGAAGTGGATGCAGGCATTTCCATTGCTACCGTCTATCGCACGGTGAAACTGTTCGAAGAGGCAGGGATTCTTGACAGGTTGGAGTTCGGCGATGGCCGCGCACGCTATGAAGACGCCGAGCGTGACCACCACGACCACCTAATCGATATGCAATCTGGTGAAGTGATCGAATTCGTCGATCCAGAGATCGAGGAATTACAGGAAAAAATCGCAGCCAAGCTGGGGTATAAGCTGAAAGGCCACCGGCTAGAGTTGTATGGTGTTCCGCTCGAACAGGACTGATTCATCACCAAACGCGATTGACCGCCTCACGGCATTTCATCAATCCTGTCGCAAATATGCTTGCCGCGTCGCGAAAGTTACGGTTCTGCTGCCGTAAAGGGCTCTGCTTTTGGTCAGCCCGTTCCAACGGATATGCATATGAACAACTTGAACGGCATTCTGCTGATCATAGGGTCGATGGCGGCCTTCGCGCTTGAGGACATGTTCATCAAGCATCTGTCGATCAGCGTATCGACCGGACAGATCATGATCGTATTGGGTCTGTTCTGCGGGGCGGTATTTGCCGTGATGTCGCTGGTCACACGCAAGCGCATCTTCGACCCTGTGGCGTGGAAACCGTTACCCATGGCACGAGCCGGTGCAGAAGCCGCCGGTGCGTTGACCTTTGTTACAGCTTTGTCGCTGGTCGAATTGTCGACCGTCGCCGCTGTCTTTCAGGCGATGCCGCTGGCGGTCACCATGGGTGCTGCGCTGTTTCTGGGAGAGCAGGTCGGCTGGCGGCGCTGGAGCGCGATTGGTGTCGGATTCCTCGGCGTTCTGATGATCATCCGCCCCGGTTTGCAGGGCTTCCAGCCCGAGTCGCTGTTCGTTGTTGCAACAGTGATCGCTATCGCGGCGCGTGATCTGATCACGCGCAAGCTGGACGTCCGTGTGGCCTCATCTGTTGTTGCGCTACAGGCTTACATCTCAGTTGCGCTTGCCGGTGTTGTTTTGATGGTGTTTTCGGCCCAGCCCGTTGTTCCATTGCAGGCGGTTCAGATCGGCCCTTATCTAGGTGCGATAGGCTTTGGCGTTCTTGGGTATTACGGCATCGTCACGGCTATGCGGATTGGCGAGGCGTCAGCCTTGATGCCCTTCCGGTACACCAGACTGGTATTCTCGATTATGGCCGGGATGCTGATGTTCGGCGAGCGCCCGGACCTGATGACAATAGCCGGGGCTTCGCTGATTATTTGTTCCGGCATGTATACCTTTATCCGTGAACGTAGACTGGCGCGTGAATTGGCGGTTGCGGCCTGACGGATCGTCGCAGGTTTGCGCAAACAGAATGGTGTTAGCCCTAAAGGTCCGAAAAATGGGGTGTTAGCGTTAACGCAGCAGGTTTACTTTTTACACTGTGGTGTTATGAGGCGTGCAACTGATTGCAGCCACAGGGACGGGCCTCATGAGCACCATCATCGACATTCACGCACGCGAAATCCTGGACAGCCGGGGCAACCCGACGGTCGAAGTGGACGTGATTTTGGAAGACGGCACCATGGGCCGCGCCGCTGTGCCGTCGGGCGCGTCGACCGGTGCCTATGAGGCCGTCGAAAAGCGTGACGGTGACAAATCGCGTTACATGGGTAAAGGCGTGCTTGAAGCCGTTGCAGCCGTTAACGGTGAGATTGCCGAGGAGCTGGTGGGTTTCGACGCGACTGAGCAGGTGGCTATCGACGGTGCCATGATCGAACTGGACGGCACCGAGAACAAGGGCCGTCTTGGCGCAAACGCCATCCTGGGTGTCTCGCTGGCTACTGCGAAAGCAGCCGCAGATTTCACCACTCAGCCGCTGTATCGCTATGTGGGTGGCACTTCAGCCCGCGTTCTGCCTGTGCCGATGATGAACATCATCAACGGTGGCGAACATGCTGACAACCCAATCGATATTCAGGAATTCATGATCATGCCGACCTCGGCCGCAAATATTCGCGAGGCGGTACGCATGGGGTCCGAGGTCTTCCACACGCTAAAGCGCGAACTGTCGGCGGCAGGTCTGGCCACCGGTGTCGGCGACGAAGGCGGTTTCGCTCCGAACATCGCGAGCACCCGCGAGGCATTGGATTTCATCCTGCAGTCCATCGAAAAGGCGGGGTACAAGCCGGGTGAGGAAATCCACCTCGCGCTGGATTGCGCCGCAACCGAGTATTTCAAGGACGGCAAATATGTCCTGTCGGGTGAAAACATCTCGCTGACGTCCGAGGAAAACGCTGAGTATCTCGCAGCGCTAGTCAATGACTACCCGATCATCTCGATCGAAGACGGCATGTCCGAGGACGACTGGGACGGTTGGAAGGCCCTGACCGATGCTATCGGTGATCGCGTTCAACTGGTCGGCGACGACCTGTTCGTGACCAACCCCGAACGGCTGGCCGAAGGGATCGAGCGTGGCTGTGCCAACTCGATGCTGGTCAAGGTGAACCAGATCGGTTCCCTGACAGAAACCCTGCGCGCCGTCGATATGGCGCACCGCGCGCGTTATACCAACGTGATGTCGCACCGCTCGGGCGAGACCGAGGACGCCACCATCGCCGATCTGGCAGTGGCGACCAATTGCGGTCAGATCAAAACCGGCTCGCTGGCGCGGTCGGACCGGTTGGCCAAGTATAACCAGCTGATCCGCATCGAGGAATCGCTGGGCGAGGTCGCCGAATATGCCGGGGCGTCCATTCTTCGCAAGTAACCTGCGAAATGCTAGACTGATCCCCGCAATCTTATCGGGGGTCAGGTCTTGCTGAACGTTATAGAACCAAAAACGCCGGACCACTTTGACGCGGTTCGGCGTTTGTGTTGGGACTATCGCGATTTTCTTCTCACACTAGACGAAAAATCACAGCGCATCGTTCATACGTTTTATCCGCGCGAAAAATACGCGGAGCTCATGGGGGCTATTGAGGCCGTACATATTCCGCCGAACGGAGGCGCGCGGCTGGCCCTGCACGACGGTCACCCCGTGGGCTGCGGTATGTTTCACACCATCGAACCCGGCGTCGCCGAGATCAAACGGGTGTTTGTGTCCGAGGAGGCGCGCGGAACCGGGGCAGGTTACGCTCTCATGCAGTCTTTGATCTCAGATTGCCGGGCTTTGGGGTTCGATTTAATCCGAATGGATACTGGGATACCGCTGCAGTCTGCGGTTCGGCTGTATCTTTCGATGGGGTTCCGCCAGCGCGATGCGTATTACGAGATTCCCGATATCGCCGAAGGTCATATTCTGTTCTTTGAGATGTCTTTGCGCCCGGACGGTTCCTGTTTGGCGAAATAGTCAAAAAAATGTTCGACGGTTCCCGTTGTTATTATTGACGAAAGTGTGAATGGGCGGATTTTCGCTCACATAAAGTCAGTTATGTGTGAACTTTTTCCTATTTGGTGTGCGCCTGTGTCTCGTATTTTGGGCGCAGGACAGAAAAGGAGCACACCATGACTGGTTCGAAATTCCTTCTCGTAGCATCCGTAATCAGCACTGTGTTGTTGGCGGCCTGTGCGGGGCCAGGCAAATATCCAATCACGGGTGATGCGGTAGCCTCTACCGATCCGGTTCAGGATATGGGCACTCCGGGGTATGTATTCAGCGGAGAATCCCGGTAAGGCCTTCTAAACCGGTTTTGGGGTGGGGCCACACGTCAGAGTTTTCTGCTCATCAGCATATAACGCTCACGCGGTTTGAAGCCGGTGCGTAGATAAAGCTTTTGAGTGGCTTCCATCGTGCGATCGACTTCAAGATGCAGGGCGGTCAGACCAGCCTCGGCCAAGGCTTTGGGCAGGTCTAACAGAACTTCGGTCGCGATTCCGCGACCACGTACGGCGGGACGGATATAGATTTCGTCGATAAAGCCGTCCATACCGCCAAATTCAAGCGACCAGCCAAACGTCAGGACGACATAGCCTAGGGGGGCTCGTCCTGGTCCGATCAGGTAGATGCAGCCGTGTGGGATACCTTCAAGCAGAGGTACAAGCGCGTTGCGGGTTTGATCGGCGTCCTGTTGGATGCCAGCCTCAGCGTGAAAGGCTGTAACCAGCCCCATCAGACGGTCGATATCGTCGGGGCGAGCAAGTTTCAGCGCGGCGCTCATAGGCGGGCCAACCTTTCTGTTAACAGGTCAAAGAACCCGTCGGCGTCAATTTCTCCCATGAACATCGCATTGGGCGGATGATCTGTTACGCGCCACCAATCCGCAACGGTCATGCCCAGAGTCAGGTCAGACTGGGTTTCGATCTGAACATTGACATGACGGCCCGAGAACAGGGCGGGGCGGATCAGATAGGCCGTCACGCAGGGGTCGTGCAACGGGGCACCCTCGGATCCGTATTTTTCCTTATCAAACCGTTCGAAGAAATCCGTCATCTCGGCGACTGCGTGACCAACTTTGGAATCCAACGCGCGGAACGCATCGTTTCTTTGTTTGGTGACCAACGCGTCGTGCGTCACATCCAGCGGCATAACGACGATGTGCGCGCCGGATTTGAACACAATTTCAGCAGCTTCCGGATCGACGTAAATGTTGAATTCTGCCGTAGGGGTGATGTTGCCGACCTCAAAATACGCCCCGCCCATCAGAACGATTTCCTGCACCCGTTCGATAATGTCAGGCGCCTTCTGGAAAGCTGTAGCGATATTGGTGAGCGGCCCCAACGGGCAAAGCGTCACTGTCCCGGGTTCCTGCTCGCGCAGCGTGTCGATGATGAAATCAACCGCGTGGCCATCAGCCAAGCGCATCTCAGGGTCAGGCAATACGGGTCCATCCAGGCCGGTCTTGCCATGCACATGTTCGGCCGTGACCAGAGGGCGGTCCAGCGGGCGGTCGCAGCCTGCGTAGACGGGAATTTGCGTGTGCCCAGCCAATTCGCAAACAATCCGAGCATTCTTTGCCGTTAGCTCAAGCGGAACGTTTCCTGCAACAGCCGTAATGCCCAAAACCTCGATCTCTTCCGGGCTGGCCAGCGCCAGCAGAATGGCAACGGCGTCGTCCTGACCGGGATCGGTGTCGATGATAATTTTGCGCGGTGCCATGCGATGCCTCCGGGGTCTTGAAGCGCGGACACTCGCAAGTGTCAAAGCACTTGTCCAGCGGTTTCAGGCCTCGGTTGTGGCGTCCACAGGCGGGAGTTTGCCGTTGGCACGATGTTCCTCGGTTTTGACCTCATCCCACAGCGCGTCCATTTCGGCCAAATCGCTTTGCGACGGTGTTTTACCGCGTTCAGCCAGGCGCGCCTCGACCTGCTCAAAGCGGCGGGTGAACTTGGCGTTGGTGCGCCGCAATGCGGCCTCGGGTTCGATCCCCAGATGTCGACCCAAATTGACCATCACGAACAGCAAATCGCCGAATTCATCCTCAAGCGCGTCTGGATCCTTGCTGTTACGCGCCTCTTCCAATTCAGCAGCCTCTTCGGTGATCTTGGCAAGCACATGGCTGGCGTCGGGCCAGTCGAAGCCCACACGGGCCGCGCGTTTCTGCAACTTGTGCGCGCGTAGCAGGGCAGGCAGGTTCGCGGCGACCCCGTCCAGCGCACCTTTCTGTGCCTTACCCGCACGTTCTGCGGCCTTGATCGTCTCCCAATCCACCGTTTGCTGTTCGGCGGTCTTGTCACGGGATTCGTCGCCGAACACGTGGGGGTGGCGGTCGACCATCTTGTCCGACATGGTGCGGACTACATCCTGAAAGGTGAAATGCCCGGCCTCCTCGGCCATTTGCGCGTGAAAGACCGACTGGAACAGCAGGTCGCCCAGCTCTCCCTTCAGCTCGTCATAAGCCTCGCGTTCGATGGCGTCGGCGACTTCATAGGCCTCTTCGATCGTATAGGGCGCGATGGTTGCGAAATCCTGTTCGATGTCCCACGGGCAGCCAGATTGCGGATCGCGCAGGCGGCGCATGATTTCCAGCAACCGTTCGATACCTGCATCGCTGTTATGGATCAGAGGATTTTCGGCCATTGCGGACCCTTTCATTCCGGTGTCAGATGCATCCATTCCGCAGTCTCGATCAGGAGTCCACCCCAGATGCCCGTCGTCAACCGAATTGCCGATTTCTCTGCCGATATGGCCGCTTGGCGGCAGCACCTGCATACCATTCCCGAGCTTGAGTTTGAATGCCATGAAACGGCGGCCTTTGTGGCCGAGCGTTTGCGCGAGTTCGGAGTGGATGAGCTGCACGAAGGCATCGCCAAAACCGGCATGGTGGCGATTATCAACGGGACGGGCGATGGGCCGACCATTGGCCTGCGCGCCGATATGGATGCTCTGCCGATACCCGAAGAAACGGGGGTGGAATACGCCTCGAAGAACCCTGGACTCATGCATGCCTGCGGGCATGACGGACATACGACGATGCTGCTGGGTGCTGCGCGTTATCTGGCTGAGACGCGAAATTTTCGCGGTCGCGTGGCGCTGATCTTTCAGCCCGCCGAAGAAGAGGGCGGTGGCGCGGGCGTGATGGTCGATGAGGGGATCATGGACCGGTTCGACATTTCGCAGGTCTACGCGCTGCACAACGTCCCTGGCATCCCAGAGGGTGCGTTTTATACCACTCCGGGGCCAATCATGGCAGCTGTGGATACGTTCGAGGTGCATATTCAAGGGGTCGGTGGCCATGGCGCCATGCCGCACGAGACCCGCGATCCGGTAATGGCGGCCTGTGGCATTGCACAGGCGATTCAAACCATTGTCAGCCGAAACCACTATGCGCTGGATGATCTGGTGGTATCGGTCACGCAGATTCACACTGGCACCGTCAACAACGTGATTCCCGACACGGCCTATATCAATGGCACGGTGCGGACATTTGATCCGAATGTTCAGAAGATGGTGATTGAGCGTATGGAGCAGATCGTGCAGGGGCAGGCGGCCTCGTACGGGGTCGAGGCGCGGCTGGATTATGAAAAGAACTATCCTGCCACGATCAACGACGCAGACAAGACCAGCTTTGCGGCAGACGTGGCCCGTGACGTGTCTGGGGCGGAACGTGTGGTCGATGATATCGGGCGAGAAATGGGGGCCGAGGATTTCTCGTACATGCTGCAATCCCGGCCCGGAGCGTATCTGTTTCTGGGGCAAGGCGAAGGTGCCGGGTTGCACCACCCGAAATACAACTTCAATGATGACATCGCACCAGTCGGGGCTTCCTTTTTCGCCCGGATCGTCGAGAAAGCACAACCAATAGGCTGATAGGGAAGAATGAATGGCACTGGAAGATTCAAAGAATTACGTGGATGAGGCTTTCACCAAACCCGAGCTGAAAGGTGTCTCGCACGAGAATACGTTTGGTGGTGCAACCTCGTTTCTGCGGCGCCTTTATACCAAGAATCTTGAAGGCGTTGATATTGCGGTGACTGGGGTGCCGTTCGATCAGGCAGTAACCAACCGTCCCGGGACGCGTCTTGGGCCACGCGCAATCCGTGAGGCCAGCACATTACAATCGCCAGATGAACCATATGGTTGGCCATATAAACCGTTTAGTGAGCTGGCGATTATTGACTATGGGGATATGGCATTTGACTATGCCAACATACCTGAATTTCCTGGTACGCTGACGGAACATATCCGAACTATTCTGGCGGCCGATGTGGCCTCCGTCACTCTGGGCGGGGATCACTATATCAGTTTCCCAATACTCAAAGCCTATGCCGAGAAATTCGGCCCCATGTCTTTGCTGCAATTTGATGCGCACACAGACACGTGGGCTGACGACAACATGGATCGGGTGGATCATGGCACCATGTTCTACAAGGCGGTAAAATCAGGGATCGTCGATCCGACACGTTCGGTTCAGGTAGGAATACGAACCACCAATGAAGATACGCTGGGTGTCAACATAATTGACGCACGCGAGGTACACGATATCGGTCCGGCTGCGGTTGCGCAAAAGATCAAAGGTATTCTGGGAGACAATCCGGTTTATCTAACATTCGATATAGATTGCTTGGATCCAGCTTTTGCCCCCGGTACGGGGACGCCGGTTTGGGGAGGGCTCAGTTCGATGCAGGCGAAGGTGATCCTGCGCGACATTGCTGGCATCAACATCAAGGGTGGGGATGTGGTCGAAGTCTCTCCGCCATTCGATACAAGCGGCGCAACGGCCATCGCAGGCGCACACGCAGCGACAGAGATCATTTGCCTATTGGGATGGAACAAGCGAGTTTCAGCTTAACCATTGGTTAGTCATACTTCCTGTATTTCCTTGTCTGAGTGGTCGGACGGGAGAAACATGGACATGAAAGACTTTAACCAACCCATCAGTGGTAACGATCTGGCGCGGTTTTCGGGGCCGAACACGTTCATGCGGTTGCCGCAGGCGGACTCGCTTGCAGGACTGGATGTGGCGGTGTTGGGGGTGCCGATGGATATTGGTACCTCGTGGCGGTCGGGCACACGGTTCGGTCCGAAACATATCCGCAGCGAAAGCGCTATGATCCGGCCCTACAACATAGCTACTTTCGCCGCACCTTTCGACAGCCTGCAGGTCGCGGATATCGGCGACCTTGCAATCAACACGTTTTCGCTGAGCGATAGCTTCAGGATCATCAGGGAAAGCTATGACGCTATTTTGGCGCAGGGGGTTACGCCGGTGGCGATGGGCGGGGATCACTCGATCACTTTACCCATCCTGCGGGCGGTTGCGGCCAAACATGGGCCAGTTGCAGTGGTGCATGTGGATGCGCATGCGGATGTGAATGATGAGATGTTCGGTGAAAAGGAAACGCACGGTACTGTTTTCCGCCGAGCACACGAGGAAGGTCTGATCGTTCCCGACAAGACTTTTCAGATCGGCCTTCGTGGTTCAGGCTATTCCGTCAGTGACTTTACCGAGGCGAAGGGCTGGGGGTTCCGTCAATTCCCGGCATGGGAGTTGTGGCAGCAAAATCTGACTGTGACTGGCGCACAGATACGCAAAGAAATAGGCGAGCATCCGGTTTACCTTTCATTCGACATCGACAGCCTGGACCCTTCCTTTGCCCCCGGCACCGGCACGCCCGAGATTGGCGGCCTCACCACCCCTCAGGCGCTGCAATTGCTCCATGCGCTGGCAGGCATGAACTTGGTGGGTTGCGATCTGGTCGAAGTGTCACCCCCCTACGACCCTTCGGGCAATACCGCACTGACGGCGGCGAACCTGTTGTTCGAGATGCTGTGTATCCTGCCGGGCGTGACGTCACGGTAAAGAGCGGCGCCGGGCCTTGTGCCCCGATGTGTACAGGTTAGGTTCTGGTGCGAAGGGGCAGAATAGGGATGAAAAAAACAGTGCTTTGGTTGGTTTTGGCGGCGATGATCCTGTTTGGGGCATATATCCGGCTGGCACCCTCTGATCCCGCGCTGTGGCATGTATCCCCGGTCGGCGAAGCTGATCGAAATCTGCGTGGCGGTGTGATCCGTGTGATCCAGACTGGCCCCGACGGATTGGCGCGTCTGGACGCGATTGCCCGAATAGCGCCGCGCACTTCGGTTCTGGCGGGCTCGGTCGAGGAGGGGATGATTACCTATGTCACCCGCACCAAGGGGTTGGGGTTTCCTGACTACACCACTGCACAGCAGGACGGTGACACCTTGCGTATTCACGGGCGATTGCGGTTTGGAAGATCAGATTTTGGGGTGAACCGGGATCGAGTCGACGGGTGGCTTGCTGTGTTGCAGCCCTGACGACAAGCACCCCTCCTGCACCTCGCGCCACATCGGCACGTTCAGGGACATCTGGCATTGCGCCATGAACATGCGCCCATCCACCTGCATGCAGATTAGTTCGCCCAATTCCACGCGGGATCCTGACTTGTCGGTGCAATAGCAATCCTGAACCTTGCCGCCGGGTCCGACCACATCGGCAAAGGCAGGTGCTGCGTACAGCAGAAAAACAAGCGCCAAACGTGTCATACGCGTCAGCTTAGCACAGGGACAGCCCTTGACCAAAGCCCCGGATTAAGAGACACCGCGCGGATGATCCCCGAAGAACGCCTTGAACAGATAACCCAGCGATTCCAGTACCTCGAAGCTGCCATGGCCGATGGCGCCTCGGGCGGTGACATTGCGGCTTTGGCCAAGGAATATTCGGACCTCAAGCCGGTGGTCGATCAGATCATGGCATGGCGGCAACTGGTGGCCGATCTAGCCGAGGCCGAAGCGCTGCTGACCGACCCGGACATGAAAGAACTGGCCGAAGAGGAAATTCCAGAGCTTCAGGCCCGTATTCCCGAGGCTGAGCATGCGTTGCAGCTGGCGCTGTTGCCCAAAGATGCAGCCGACGCGCGCCCGGCGATGCTTGAGATACGCCCCGGAACCGGCGGCGATGAAGCAGCCCTTTTCGCGGGTGACCTGCTGCGGATGTACCAACGCTATGCTGAAAGCAGGGGCTGGCAGTTTGAGATCATCGAAGAGCAGGCCTCGGACCTTGGTGGCATCAAAGAAGTCGTGGCCCATATCAAAGGCGACAATGTTTTTGCACGTATGAAATACGAATCCGGTGTTCACAGGGTGCAGCGCGTGCCCGAAACCGAAAGTGGAGGGCGTATTCATACCTCGGCGGCCACAGTGGCGGTTCTGCCCGAAGCCGAAGATGTTGATATCCAGATCGATGCCAATGATATTCGTATCGACACCATGCGCAGCTCTGGTGCGGGCGGTCAGCATGTGAACACCACAGACTCGGCTGTTCGGATCACCCATTTGCCCAGCGGGATAGTTGTGACCAGCTCGGAAAAATCGCAGCACCGCAACCGCGAGATCGCGATGCAAGTCCTTAAAACTCGGTTGTATGATTTGGAACGGCAACGGATCGACAGCGAACGCTCGGCGGATCGCGCCAGTCAGATTGGATCGGGTGATCGCTCGGAACGGATCAGAACCTACAATTTCCCGCAAGGGCGCATGACGGACCACCGCATCAACCTGACGCTCTATAAGTTGGATCAGGTGATGCAGGGCGATCTTGATGAGGTTATTGACGCCCTGACAGCCGACGATCAGGCCCGTATGCTGGCGGAGATGGCGCAATGATCGGCGCACTAACAGCAGCGCAGGCGATGGTCGCCGCAACAGCGCGGTTGCGCGCCGCCGGAGTAGATGATCCGGCGCGAGACGCCCGGGTCCTGCTGGCCCATGCGGCGCGGATCGAGGCCAGCCGGGTCACGCTGATCGCGCCCGAGGAGCTGTCTCCTGAGATTGCCGAACGCTATGACCACCTGATCTCGTTACGCGCCATTCGGGTGCCTGTGTCTCATTTGCTGGGTGAGCGCGAGTTTTATGGCCGCCGGTTCCGCGTCAGTCGGGATGTGTTGGACCCGCGCCCGGAAACCGAAGTGCTGATCGAAGCGGCGTTGAGCGAACCGTTTGACCATGTGCTTGATCTGGGAATCGGGTCTGGCTGTATCCTGATCACGCTGCTGGCTGAGCGGGCCAGCGCCTCGGGGGTTGGGGTTGACCTGAGCGAAGCCGCCTGTTTGCAGGCCAGCGCAAACGCGGTGCAGCATCAAGTGCAGGGGAGGATCGAGATTTTACGCTCGGACTGGTTTGAGAACATTGAAGGGCAGTTTGACCTGATTGTTTCTAATCCTCCCTATATTTCGCTTTCGGAAATGGACGATTTGTCCCCAGAGGTAAGCGAATACGAGCCGCGCCTGGCATTGACAGATGAAGGTGACGGTCTTGGGGCTTATCGTCATATTGCGGCCTCGGCGCCGGATTTTCTGATGCCGGGCGGACGTATTCTGGTCGAAATCGGCCCGACACAGGGCAAAAGCGTTGCTGCGTTGTTTCAGGCGGCAGGTTTGGCTGACGCTCGGATTATTCCCGATCTGGATGGTCGTGATCGTGTTGTCGTCGCCAGAATGCCGCAGTGATAGCGCTGTCTGAGGCTGAAAAGCGCCGATTGATGTAAAAAAGCTGCGAATTTTTGGACAAAGCTCTTGTCTGGAGGCGCTGGACATGCTTACTCAGAGTCAGTCGGAGAGGTTGACGCTGTTTCAGCGGGCCCCTGACGCCAAGCCCAAAAAAGTCGACATCGCGTGACGGCTAAAGCCATTGAGCAGTGCAGGACGCGACTTGATCGGCATCGAAAGACAAGGCTGACGTAAAGTAAGATGAGATCCTCAAAATCCCGCTCGCGGGCCAAAAACAACCGCAATCGTCCTTCCGGCGGCAACGTCGTAAACCGGGTTTTTGACAGCTCGGGTCCCGAGGGCAAGGTGCGTGGCACGCCCCAGCAGATCATTGACAAATACAATCAGCTGGCGCGTGACGCCCAGCTGTCGAATGACCGCGTTGCTGCCGAGAACTTCCAGCAGCATGCCGAACACTACTTGCGCATGCTAAGCGAAGCGCAGCGCGAGATTGAAGCGCGTCGCGAAGAGCAGGAGCGCCAGAACCGCGAACGCCAGGCCGAGCGCGACCGCGAACGCGCCGAGCGTCAAGAGCGCGAAGCTGCCCGTCAAGCGGACCCTGCGGAAACGCCCCAGCCCGACGTGATGGATTTCGGCTCCGAAGCCGCTGCGCCCGAATCCGGTCTGGTCGAGACACCGGAAAGCAAGGACGCCGCCCCGGCTGCGGAAGCGCCTGAGAAAAAGGAAAAGCCCGCGCGACGCCCGCGTACACGCAAGCCAAAGGCTGCACCAGCTGCAGCTGAGGACGCGCCAAAAACCGATGGTGACGCGCCGGAAGCGGCTGAGTAAACTCCCCGCAGAAATTAGAAAGCCCCGGTTTGTTAACCGGGGTTTTTTTGTTTTCAGCCTTTTCTGACTTCGCGGGCCAATGCGCAAAAAGCCTCAAGCGGAACCTGTTCTGCTCGTTCTGTGGGTTTGATCCCAGCGGCGATCAGACGATCTTCTATATCCGGGGCGACTCCTTTCAGCGAGGCGCGCAGCATTTTGCGGCGTTGGTTGAAAGCGGCTGCCACAACACGGGACAGGGTCGCGGCATCTGCCGGATAGCGTGGTTCAGGTAGAGCGGTCAGGTGGACCACCGCGCTGGATACTTTGGGCGGCGGAGTGAAGGCACCGGGGGGCAGGGACATGGCGATACGCGCCTCGGCCCGCCACTGGGCGAGAATGGCGAGACGGCCATAGGCCTTGCTGCCGGGTTGGGCGACGATACGCTCGGCCACTTCGCGCTGAAACATCAGCGTCAGGCTTTGCCAGAAAGGTGGCCATTCGGGCGGGGTCAACCAGCGCACCAGCAATTCGGTGCCGACATTGTAGGGTAGGTTGGCTGCGATGCGGATCGGTGGCGTCAGGTGCTCCAACGGATCGATTTCCAGCGCGTCGCCGTTGATCACCTCGAGCCGATCGGGATAGGCGTCGGCGATGTCGTTTAGGGCGGTGATGCAGCGGGTGTCTTTTTCCACCGCCACCACCTTGCGCGCGCCTTCGGACAGAAGCCCACGGGTCAGGCCGCCCGGGCCGGGGCCGATTTCCAGCACGTCGCAATCCGTCAGATCACCAGCCTGACGGGCGATTTTGGCTGTCAGGTTGAGATCCAGAAGAAAGTTCTGGCCCAGGGATTTACGCGCCGAGAGCTGGTGCGTTGCGATGACCTCACGCAGAGGGGGGAGATTGTCGATAGCGCTCATGATCTGTTTACCGTGGCGCGGGTTGCAGTTGATGCGCCAGTGATTTTTTGCCTTCGGCAGGGATATTTTTAGCCAAGTTAGGGATCAAGAGGTTTGCGCCATGCGTTGAGCAAGTTTCAAGGCCTCGATCAGGCTAGTGGGGTTGGCGATTCCCTTGCCCGCTATATCCAGCGCTGTGCCGTGGTCGGGTGAGGTGCGAATGAAAGGCAGTCCAAGCGTTACGTTCACCCCCCGGTCAAAATCCAGCGTTTTGATCGGTATTAGGGCTTGATCGTGATACATCGCAATTGCTGCGTCATAGTTCTCGCGGGCCGCAGCATGGAACATCGTGTCCGCCGGGTGAGGCCCGGTAATGCTGTAGCCATCGGTCGGCATATCGGCGATCAGAGGGGCAATCCAGTCCAATTCCTCATGCCCCATTTTACCACCTTCGCCTGCATGTGGGTTGAGGCCGGCAATGGCGATGCGGGGACGCGCGATGCCGAAGTGATGACGCAAGCCGTCGGCGGTAATCGCGATGGTATCACGCAGCAGCTTGGGCGTCAGTTCGGCGGGAACCTGAGAAATGGGAATGTGGATGGTTGCGGGCACCACTCGCAACTGATCACTGGCCAGCATCATGACCACTCGGTCACGCCCGGCAAGTGCGGCTAGAAACTCGGTGTGGCCGGGATAGGCAAACTCGGCACCATCAATCAGGGCTTTCTTGTGGATCGGTGCGGTGCAGAGAGCCGATGCCGCGCCCGTCTGAACCAGTGAGACGCCGCGCTCAATCGCGTCAATGACTGAAGGAGCATTGGCCGCATTTGGGTGACCTAATTTGTTGGGTGCCGGGAATTCCAATTGCAACACAGGGAGAGCCGTCGCGCAAATGTCGGCAACCTCAGCAGGATCAGAGATGTGTGCAACAGGTGTTTCTGCGGGCAGGTGAGCCGCGTCGCCGATATAGAAGAATGGGCAATTTTCTCTTAGGTCGGACCACGCTTTGGCGGCGATTTCCGGTCCTACTCCGGCTGGATCTCCACAGCTGAGCGCGATAGGAGCGTTCATTGTTCGATGATGGTTGCGTCTGCGCGCAGCTGCTCCAGCAAACTTTCGGCGAACGCAGTCAGCCGTTGCTGAGCAAGTGCATTGGCAACGTCGGCGCGCGATGTTTCCTCGCCTCTGTCGCGGGTGCGGGTGCACAGCATCAGGAACATTAGCGTTTGGCCATTGTTGCGGGTCAGCGTTGTCGACACTTCATTCAGGTCAAGCTTGGCAAGTTCCAGCGCTATGTCGCGCGGGATTTCCGAGGGGCTGGCCTGAATACGTTCCAGTACTTCGGGTGGTTGATCCTTGGCGATGCCGTAGAGGTCATCGCAGTTGTCGATTTCTTCTTTTAACCGTGCTGCATCGGCCAAAGTTTCGGCGCTGCGGCCGCCCGGAATATAGTAGATCGCGTAGTCAATCTCGGAATAGCGGGGGGCGTCGGCTGCGACTTCTCGAAGGCCGCGCATCTGGAACAGAGCGATCGCATTCGGCAAGGTTAAAGGCTGGGTGATATCGCCGTTTTTCAGGCCCAAAATAACCGGTTGCAGGGCAGGAGGTAGGCTGGTCAGATTCAACCAATCCAGCCGACCGCCATTGTCACGCGTGGCGGCAGCCGAATACTGCGCGGCGGCTGCTGAGAATGCGTCGTAGCCGTCTAGTTGCGCAATCTCATCCGCCAAAAGCTCTGCCTGAGCTAAGGTCTGCTGATTTACCGGGATGATGATTTCGGACAATAGAACTTGCAGCCCGCCGCCTCCGGCTTGCCCCAAAGCGCGATTGATTTCGTCATCTGACGGGCGCGCCTGCGATAGGTAGCGTCCGCTGATATAGTCGCGCCATGACATCTGGTCGGCCACGAAGTCCCGGACGGTTTCCCGATCTACCCCCTGGTCGGCCAACAACTGCAGAAACTGGTCGGTTGACAACTGACCGCGCGCGGCAAACTCGTCGATCCCCACCTGGATTTCCTCTGGCGTGGCCTCGATCCCTGCCTCGCGCATAACCTGGCGGCGCAAACGTTCGTCAATCAAAGCCTGGCGCACCTCCTCTTCAGAGGTGCCGCCAACACCCAATGCGGCCAGAAACTGTTGTCGCTGACTCAGTTCGTACCAGGTTACGATATCCTGATTGACCTTGATCGCCGGAGAAAACAGGCTTTGAGCCTGAGACTGAGGGGGCAACCAAACCAACATCGCCCCGATCAAAGCAGGAGCGACCGGCTTTAGCCAACCGGAGCGAATGAAACTGGAGAAACCTGATATCAACTGCATTTTCTCTTGTACTGTTGGCCACCGCTTTTAACGGAGTATCCCGTCAGGGCTACGGTAAAGCCGAATTCTGTCGAAGGCTCAATACTTGATGATGAGGTATAGCGCCTGCTGACGGTCATGTTAACTCGTACACACTCGTTCTGATACGTAACACCCAACCCATATCGAATAGGCTCGGATTCGCTCAGGTCATAGCGTGCCAATGCGGTGGTGCGCCAGTTCTGATCCACGGTATAACGTCCGGTCAACCTGATTTCAGAAATCTCGTCGCTTAAGTTTTCGGCCGGGTCGGGTTCTTGCCAGACATAACTGCCGGTAACACCAGCGGTTTCTTGTCGCCACGCGGCGCGGAGTTCGGCCTTGGTAAAGCTGAAGTCACCGTCGATCAGCCCGCGACCAGCCAGTGACCAGCCATTGGCCGTTTCAATCTGACCGGCAAGCAACACATCCGAAGACGTGCCCTGAAGGCCCGAGGTCAGGTTAAAATTGGGATCGGCATCGTTGCGAAAGACTTGACCGACCGTAGCCAGTGCCCGCCACCCGGACCGCCCATACCGAGACCAGTTGACGCCGATTACGCCGGTAACCCCGTCTTCACGCTGATCGGGTGCAGGAAAGCGCGAAAGAGACAGCAGGTTGCCCTGGTCGAATTCCTGAAAAGTGCTTTCGTCATTGGGAACATCATCATCCGTCACATGAGTCCAGCCGATCTGAGCAATCGGTTCGAGGATCTGAGTCGCCCCAGACTGCTCGCGCCTCTGCATCGGATACCGCAAAGTCAGGGCAGCGCGTGGGGTTGCCCGTGTCACATTTTCAGGAAACTGACTGTCATGACGAATATTGAACGCGTCTACTGACGCGCCCACACGTGTCTCTGCCCGAATGCCCGAGGCATAGGTCCAGTTGCGCAGCCATACTGCATCAAAGGTGGCGCGGGCGATGTCGCGTCCGACGATATCTGCATCGCTAGTACGTTCATGCGCGTGAGTTACAAAGCTTAACCTGACTTCACCGCCTGCTGTCGTCGGGAACAGCCGTTTTTGATAGTACAGATCGAAAATCCGTGACGGGATTTCATCCTGATCTTCACTGTCCCGCAGGGTTTTGTAGTGGATAAAGCTAGTTCGGAACGCCGTGTCGCGTTTAATCCGCTCAAGCGCGATCTCGCTACGCAGCCGGTCAAAATCCGGTAATCCGTAATCAGCTAGATAGGAGTCGTCGGACGTCGTCTTAAGGTCAAACGTAAACCGGAATCCATCGTTGAGCAGGAACCAGCCGTTGGCGAACAGATAACCCCGATCTTCGTCTGGCAGCAGATCATCCTTGGTGTAGGCCCCCAGCACTTGAAGGCGACCGGTCTTGAACGCCTGACGATAACGGTATCCCAACGTCTTGGTTTTGGAGGATACATAAGGGGTCAGCGTCAGATCCTTGTGATCGCCCAGCTTGAAGAAATACGGCACCTGCAGGCCAGTCCCAAGTTGCGAAGTGGTTCTGACTGAGGGAACAAGAAAACCAGTGGCACGGTCCAGCGTTGGGTCCGGTAACCTCAGATAAGGAAGGTAGAACACCGGTACGTCCAGTATGCGGAACTGCGCGTTCTCAAAATAGAGCTGCCGTTCCAACTGGTCATGCGTGACTTTGCGAGCGCGAATTTGCCAGAGCGGCGGCCTACCATTGGCGCAGACCTGGCACGACGTCGCTGAAACCTTGCTGAGCTGAGTATATCTGCCTGCGGCTCGAGTAGCCTGAACCGAGGCGATCTGGATTTGCTGGTCGAACACCATCCGCGCTCCGATCAGCAGTCCGTTCTGAATGCCGTCATCCAGTTCGGCTGAATCCGCCAATATGGTGGTTTCACCGCCTTGGTCCATACGAACCGGGCCTTCCAGCGACAAAGCCCCCGTTTCGCGGTTATAGGTGATACGGTCAGCGGTAATTTTGACCTCGCCCTGAAAGGCTTCGACGTTACCTTCCGCAACCAGAACGCGTTCGGGCGTTATGAAGATTTTGTCCGCAACCAGCAGGGCAGGCAGGTCTTCCTGTTGCGTCTCCTGCGTTTGGGCCGGGGCGGGGCGACCTTGGGCTATCACCGCCGTGGGCGCAGCCAGCACCACAGCACCGGACAGCAGCAAGTACGACAGTGCCCGCATCAACCGTCCTCCGCGTGCAGCAACAGACCAAGGGACAGTAGGATGGCTGCAAAGGGCGGGGCCCAGGCTGCGACGAAGATAGGCAATTGACCGTTTTCCCCTAGAATTTGGGCAAAGTTTCGAACGAAGTAGATGGCGAATCCCAGCAGAACGGCAGAAAGAACCGCGATGCCTGTGCCACCAAATCGCACGTGGCGCATGGTGAAGGCGGCACCAATCATGACCATGGCCATCAGAAAGAGAGGTCGCGCAAGCTGAACCTGCAACCAGACCTCATATTGTTTGGTGGAAAAGCCGGCCTCGCCCAGGTCGCGGATCAGCTGGGGCAAGTCATAGACGGAAACCGAATCTTTTTGTCCCAGCGTGTCCAGAATACGCTGGCGCGTCAGAGTTGTCGGGACTTCGAAGCGCTTGTGTTCTTGCGCGCCGACTTCCGGGTTTTCGTTATCGGACAGTGGCCAGACCTTTGCTTTGAACAGAACCCACTTTCCATTCTCCAGCCGTGCCCGTCTGGCGCTTATCTGTTGGGTTGGCCTGCCATCAGGGGCAAAAGTGATTATCGTCACGCCGGTCAGTTCCAATGTGCCGTTACCGGTGGTGCCGCGGGCGTGAATGACCGATTGCTCGTTTTCGGAACCCTGGCGCAGCCAAAGACCTTCACGAGTGATCGAAAGAGCGGACCCGCCTCTGTTTTTGTAAGTGTCTGAGAGGCGGCTGTATTCCTCGGATGTCGCGGCAGCAATCGGATTCAGCGCCGCAACCGCCAGCGTGCCGATCAACAGCGCCAGAGCCACCGGCGCCAACAATGCCCGAATGCCGGACCGGCCGATTGCCCGCGTCACCACCAGTTCTGAACTGCGAGCTAGACCAATGAATAATGCAATCGTCGAGAGTATCACCAGCAAGGGCAGCATTTCACTGATCGCGGCTGGTGTGTTCAGCAATGTCAGATGCAGCAGTTTACCAAATGCCAGGTTTTCCTTGTCGAACTTCCGGGCCTGTTCGACCAGATCAATCAGGATCAACAGCGTCAGAAAAATCCCGCCGATGACCAGAAAGCTTTGGATGAACCGACGGGCGAAATAACGGTCGAGGATCACGAACGTGCCTCCGACGTGTGGGCATCAATGGGGGTGTTCTGGCTCACGGACGCAGAATCACATCTGCCCGCGCTGACGCGCAACAGCCTATGCCTGCCCTGTCTCGCCAATTTGTTCTCCCCCGATCCGGCCGGAATTTTTTCGGGACTGTACTGCAATTGGCAAGCGGGGAAAACTGCTATCTGGTCAAGCCGCGTCGCGCGGGCTAGGTCTTGGAGAACAGATTTTGAGGAGTTTGCAATGAGCAGTCTTGTACCGATCCGGTTTCAGCCTTTTGACGTGGACGTAATGGCATCTGCCGAAGGGCGGGTTGCCGTGATTGTACCGCCCGAAGGCAAGATGAGCCCTGCGGTTCGCCGGGCCAATCGGCTGACCCGGGGTACGGTGGCGCGTCTGATCGAAAGCTCTCGGTTTGAAAAGGTAAAAACGGGGGACGTGATTACGTTGGCATGGCCTGTCGGCATGGTGGCTGAAGCGCTTGACATAGTGATCCTGCCGCGCCGTCCGGACGCGGCCGAGGCACGCAAGGCCGGCGCGGCGCTTGCCAAATTGTCGGGCAAGAAGGACTTGCTTGTAATGGCCGACAATCAGACGCGCGCCGAAGATCTGGCGATGGGGATTGCGCTGCGCAACTATGATTTTGATGCGCACAAGACCAAGGACAGTGGCAATGCCGGAACTGTCACTGTCAGGCACCGTAAGGCTGATGAGGTCGAGGCTGCCTTTGCTCCTCTGTACGCAGTGGCCGATGGTGTGCGTATGACCCGCGATCTGACCAACGAACCGGCCAACATCCTGACCACCACCGAATTCGCCGACCGTCTGGCCGAGATGAAAGAACTGGGGCTTGAGGTCGAAGTTCTGGAAGAGGACAAGCTGGAAGAACTCGGCATGCGCACGCTGCTGAGCGTTGGGCAGGGCTCTGTCAGCCCCTCGAAAGTGGTGGTGATGCAGTGGAACGGCGGTGAAAAGGACGACGCGCCGCTGGCGCTGGTCGGTAAGGGCGTCGTGTTCGACACCGGTGGTATCTCGTTGAAGCCAGCGGGTGGCATGGAAGACATGACCATGGATATGGGCGGCGCGGGGGTTGTCGCGGGCACCATGCGCGCGCTTGCCAAGCGAAGGGCCAAGGCTAATGTGGTCGGGCTTGTCGGTCTGGTCGAGAACATGCCATCCGGTAACGCTACCCGTCCGGGCGATGTGATCAAGTCGATGAAAGGTGACACGGTCGAGGTCATCAACACCGATGCAGAGGGCCGTTTGGTTCTGTGTGACGTAATGTGGTACGCGCAGGAGCGGTTCAAGCCAGTGGGTATGGTCGATCTGGCGACATTGACGGGTGCGATCATCATTGGTCTTGGGCATGAGAATGCCGGTGTTTTCTCGAACAACGACACGTTCTGCAATGCATTCCTGAAGGCCGCCGGTGCCGAGGATGAAGGCGCTTGGCGGATGCCTCTGGGCGACGCTTATGACAAACTGCTGAAGTCGCGCATTGCTGATATGAAAAACGTGGGCGGACGTCCGGCGGGTTCGATTACGGCAGCGCAATTCCTGCAGCGGTTCGTCAAAGAGGAAACTCCGTGGATTCATCTGGACATCGCCGGGGTCGCTTCGGTGTCGTCCGAGACGTCCTATGCGCCAAAAGGGGCCACAGGCTGGGGCGTTCGTGCGCTGAGCCGATTTGTGCAGGATAATTTCGAGTAAGCACATGGGGGCTGTCTATTTCTACCATCTGACCCGTCAACCGCTGGAGCAGACTCTGCCGGTACTGCTGGACAAGGCGCGGCAGGCCGGGTGGAAGATAGCCGTGCGGGGTATTGATCCCGCGCGGATGGACTGGCTGGACGAAAAACTGTGGCTGGGGCCCGAGGACGGGTTCCTGCCACATGGGCGTGAGGGTGGGCCGCACGATGCAGCGCAGCCCATTTTGCTGACGACGGGGCCGAAGGCAGCCAATGAACCATCCTGTATTATGGCGGTGGACGGAGCAGCGGTTGAACCGGACGAAGTCACTGCGCTGGAACGCGTTTGCATCCTGTTCGATGGCAATGATGACCAAGCCGTGCAGCACGCGCGAGTGCAGTGGAAGGCGCTGACTGGTGCTGGATGTGCGGCGCAATACTGGTCCGAAGAATCAGGCCGATGGGAGAAGAAAGCCGAGGCGTAAGGCCTTGACTTCAAATTAAATCTCGAGGGAGCAACAGATGGAAACCAAGCCTTTGGGCCGCACAGGCATCATGGTGACCGACCTGTGCCTCGGAACGATGACCTACGGTAGCCAAACATCTGAAACAGATGCGCACCGGCAGATGGATTTGGCGCTGGAGGCCGGAATCAATTTCGTTGATGCCGCCGAGATGTACCCGGTGAACCCGATCTCGAAAGAAACCGCTGGGCGGACCGAGGAAATTCTGGGCAATTGGAATGCTGCCAACCCATCTCGGCGCGGTGATTATATTCTGGCGACCAAGCATTCCGGTGCCGGAATGGTTCATGTCCGTGAAGGTGCACCAATAACCGCTCAGACGGTCCCTGGGGCGATCGAAGGTTCGCTGCGGCGATTGCAGACGGATTACATTGATCTGTACCAGTTTCACTGGCCCAACCGGGGCAGTTATATGTTTCGCCAGAACTGGGACTATGCGCCGTCAGGACACAATACGAACGAAGTTTTGGACAACATGCAAGAATGCCTTGGTGCCCTGCAAACGCAGGTCGACAAAGGCAATATCCGGGCTTTTGGCCTGTCGAACGAAAGCGCATGGGGCACGGTGCAATGGCTACGGATAGCCGAGCAGATGGGCGCGCCAAGGGTAGCCTCGGTTCAGAACGAGTATTCGCTGCTGTGCCGCCATTTCGACACGGATATGGCCGAACTCAGCGCACATGAGGATGTGGGGCTGATGGCCTTTTCGCCTTTGGCTGCGGGATTTCTGACCGGAAAGTATCAGGGCGGGGCAGTGCCCGAGGGGTCTCGAATGTGCTTGGTGGCTGAAATGGGCGGTCGGACGGGGTCGCGTGTGTTCGAGGCGGTCTCGGCCTATCTGGAGATCGCTGACCGGCATGGTCTGGACCCGGTGCACATGGCGCTGGCCTGGTGTCGGACGCGGCGCTTCATGATGTCGGCCATTTTTGGTGCGACTACAGTGCCGCAGTTGGAACATATTCTGGCAGGCAAGGAAGTACGGCTTTCGGATGAAGTTGTGCACGAGATCAGTCAGGCCCACCGCGCTCACCCGATGCCGTTTTAGAAGGCTGCGCCCCCGCCGCGCTATGCACGTCTCCCTTGGGATATTTATTGGCCAGATATGGGATCCGGTTAGTGGTGTGTGGGGTGCGTGCGTTCCTGTCTGAGGTCGCGGGCCGAGAGACCGTGTGCGGTGCGGAACGCGCGGGCAAAGCTGGATTGTGAGGCGAACCCCGTGGCCAGTGCAACGTCCATCAAAGACATGTCGGTGTCAGTGACCAGACGGCGGGCCTCTGCCAGGCGCAGTTGCAGGTAGTGGTCCTGCGGCGTGGTGTTCAGGCGCAGCCTGAACTGCTGCTGCAGAGTGCGAGGGCTAGTTCCAAGGGTGTCGGCGATGTCTGCCAATGGCAACGGATCATCGAGCGAGGCTTCCATTAACGTGTTAGCCTTGGCCGTCAACGCTGTGTGGCGGTGCGGTGCACCTGTTCGGCTTTGCGGTTTTGTGGGTTCCGGTGCACCATCGTAGAGGAACAGGCCTGAGACACGTGCGGCAAAGCCGCCACCGTGGCGGGCAGCAATGATGTGTAGCATCATCTCAACCGCTGGAATCGCGCCGCCGGAGGTAAGGCGATTGCCTGAAACGGTGAAACGGTCAGGGCGGACGTCGACATCGGGGAAGCGGGCGGCAAAGTTGTCCAGATCTTCCCAATGAGTTGTCGCAGCGTGGCCATCCAATAACCCAGCTTCGGCCAGCAGCCAGGGACCACCATCGATTCCTGCCATCGTGGACCCAGTGCCCGCAATACGGCGCAGTCCAGCCAGCAAACTGGGAGTCGCGTGGCGAGCCAGCTGAAACCCGGCGACTACGATCATCAGGTCGCAGCTTTGCAATCGGGCCAGCGGGATGCCGGGGACGTTCAGGGCACTGGTCAACATAGCGGGTTCTGCCGTCGCGGTGACATAATCCCAATCGAAAGCCGGGCGATCTGCCAACCTGTTGGCTGCGCGCATCGGGTCAACCGCCGAGGCAAAGCTGAGCGTGTTGCATTCGTCCAGAACCAGCACGGCCGTTTTAAGGGCGCGATGTTCGGGTTGAAGTATGTTTTTTGCGGATTTCATCAAGTTCGATTCGCATTCTGGCAAGTGTTTCCACAAGGCTGCGTCAGACTTACGCGCAACGCAAATCGGAATCCGGGGAGAAGCCTGGGGAAAACTCACGGCAAAACCGGGTATAACTTGGGGAAAACACCATGCCTCTGGAAATGAACCGCGAAGTCTTCATCACCTGCGCCGTCACCGGCTCGGGCGGAACGCAGGATCGTAGCCCGCATGTGCCGCGTTCGCCGCAGCAAATCGCCGACAGCGCGATCGCCGCAGCCAAGGCTGGCGCTGCCGTGGTGCACTGCCATGTGCGTGACCCCGAGACCGGTGCGCCCAGCCGTCGGTTGGATCTGTATCGCGAGGTGACCGACCGCATTCGCGAGGCCGAAGTGGACGTGGTTCTGAACCTGACCGCGGGGATGGGCGGGGACATGGTCTTTGGCCCGACCGAGGCACCTTTGCCGCTGCGCGAGGACGGCACCGACATGATCGGCGCGGCGGCACGGGTCGAACATGTGGCCGAATGTTTGCCTGAGATTTGCACCCTGGACTGTGGCACCATGAATTTTGCCGAAGCTGATTACGTCATGACCAACACGCCGGGCATGCTGCAGGCGATGGGGCGGATGATGACACATCTGGGTGTTAAGCCCGAGATCGAGGCGTTTGACACCGGCCATCTCTGGTACGCCAAGCAACTGGTGAAGGATGGTGTATTGGACAGTCCGGCTCTGGTTCAGCTGTGCATGGGCGTGCCCTGGGGTGCGCCGGATGATCTGAACACTTTCATGGCGATGGTCAACAACGTGCCCGATGACTGGACGTTCAGCGCGTTTGGATTGGGTAGAAATCAGATGGCCTATGTCGGAGCATCCGTGCTGGCGGGCGGCAATGTGCGCGTCGGTCTGGAAGACAACCTGTGGCTGGATAAGGGCGTTCTGGCCGAGAACTGGCAACTGGTCGAGCGTGCCGGGACCATCATCGAGAACATGGGCGCGCGGGTGATCGGGCCGCAAGAGGTCCGCGAGAAGCTGGGTCTAGTAAAACGGGCACCGGTGGCGAAGTAACGATGGTTGGATTGGGGGGGCAGTCCCCAATCCTCCAGAGTATTTCAAAAAGATGAAGATCAGAATTTGACTTGGGACTGAATGCGATGAAAACGGCTGCGATCATTGGTGGTGGCGTAATCGGTGGCGGTTGGGCTGCTCGATTCTTGCTCAATGGGTGGAATGTTCGGGTGTTCGACCCGGACCCAGAGGCAGAGCGCAAGATTGGTGAAGTTCTGGACAACGCGCGCAGGTCTCTGCCGGGGTTAAGCGATGTGCCTTTGCCTCCTGAGGGGGCGTTGACCTTTCATGAGGATATGGCAGAGGCCGTGCAAGGGGCCGCGTGGATTCAGGAGAGTGTCCCGGAACGTTTGGACCTGAAACTGAAGGTCTACAAGGGCCTGCAGGAGGCGTGTGATCCGAGCGCAATAATTGGGTCTTCGACCAGCGGGTTCAAACCGTCCGAGTTGCAGGGTGGGGCACTGCGCCCCGAGCAGATCGTGGTGACGCATCCTTTCAATCCGGTCTATCTGTTGCCGTTGATTGAATTGGTGCCGACAGAACAAAACCCGCCCGAGATGGTTGCGCGCGCGCAGGACCTACTCAAATCGGTTGGCTTCTTCCCGCTGCACATCAAGAAAGAGATCGACGCGCATATCGCTGATCGGTTCCTCGAGGCCGTCTGGCGTGAGGCGCTGTGGCTGGTCAAAGACGGCATCGCCACGACGGAAGAGATCGACGAAGCGATCCGTATGGGCTTTGGTATCCGCTGGGCGCAGATGGGTCTGTTCGAAACATATCGCGTGGCGGGGGGCGAGGCCGGGATGCGGCACTTCATGGCGCAGTTCGGGCCTGCCTTGAAATGGCCCTGGACCAAGTTGATGGATGTGCCAGAGTTCACGGATGAGTTGGTGGATCTGATCGCGGATCAGTCCGATGCGCAGTCAGGTATGCATTCGATCCGCGAGTTGGAGCGTATTCGCGACAACAATCTTGTAGGCATGATGCGCGCTCTCAAGGCGCAGAACTACGGTGCGGGTGCAGTGTTGAACCAGCATGACGCACTGCTGAAACCCGGCGCGCTGCCGACACTGGAACAGGCGGATCTGAGCCAACCGATCCTGACCCTGTCCCGTGCGGTGCCGTTGGACTGGACCGACTACAACGGTCACATGAACGAGGCGAAATATGTGGAGGCCTTCGCCGCCGCAACGGACCGTTTCATGGAGGTCATTGGCTGTGACGCAGATTATATCGCCTCGGGCGGTAGCTATTTCACCGCCGAGAACCATATCCGATATCTGGACGAAGCGCACGCGGGCGCGAAGATCGAAGTGCGCACACAGATGCTGTTGGGGCAGGGCAAGAAGCTGCACCTATTCCACAGCATGTATGAAGGCGACAAACTACTGGCGACAGGTGAGAGCTTTCTGCTGCATGTCAGTCTGGAAACGCGCCGCCCCAGTGCGCCGCCAGCCGAGATTGAGGCTGCAATGGCCCGGATCGCCAAGGCTCAGGCAGGCTTGCCCTATCCAGACGGCGCGGGTGCTGCGATCCGCAAACCGGCATGAGCGGACGTGTACTGATCACGGCTGGCGCTTCGGGCGTCGGTCGTGCCATGGCCGACGCGTTCGACGCAGCCGGGGCGCAGGTGTGGGTGGCAGATGTCGATCAGGCCGCGTTGTCAGCATGTCCCGCGCATTGGTTGCGGTCCAAGGTGAACGTAGCTGACGAGACTGCCGTGGCAGCTTTGTTCAATGAAATCAATTCTGAATGGGGCGGGATTGATACCCTGTGCGCCAACGCAGGTATCGCCGGACCGACGGCCTTGATCGAAGATGTGACCTTGGATGATTGGCGGACCTGTATGTCAGTCAATCTTGAAGGGGCCTTTTTGTGTGCGAAACACGCCGCTCCGATGCTGAAAAAGCAGGGGCGCGGATTGGTGCTGCTCACGTCCTCGACGGCCGGACAGTATGGATACCCCAATCGCGCGCCTTATGCCGCAGCGAAATGGGGCGTAATCGGACTGGCAAAGACCCTCGCGATGGAGCTTGGCCCGCATGGCGTGCGGAGCAATGTTATTTGCCCCGGCGCTGTCGAGGGGGCCCGTATGGAAGGCGTCCTGGCCCGTGAGGCTGCGGCCAAAGGGATGACACGGGATCAGGTTTATGATGGGTACGCCTCGGGCACCTCAATGGGGCGCTTTGTCGAAGCTCAAGACATTGCCAACATGGCCGTGTTTCTAGCTTCGGATGCGGCGCGATTGGTATCGGGTCAGGTGATTGCCGTGGACGGGCATACTGTGAACCCCGACCCGAAAATCTAGGCGCTGTCAGCCCTGGTTGGGGCCGCGAATCTGGCGGATGGTCTGGCGAACCGCCTGCCAGTCTTGTGCGCCTTGCTTGTTTCCGGAAGCTTCGCATTCGCGCATCTTTTGCGCGGCTTCCGCCTCTGCCCGGTCGCCATGAGCGGTATAGAGTGCACGTGCATATTGTGCGGTTTTTAGTGCGTCCATTCCTGTCATCCTCCGTCTGTGGTCAGAATGCCCCAAGGTTCGCGCCAAATGAGGATAACACAAGATGGATGGGGGCGCATCTACGGGTATCAGTCGTCAGCTATCTCTGCCCGTAGCTGTTTGAGGTAATTGGGGAAGTCCCGCGCGGTCAGGTCTGCCTCACGCACCAGTGTGTCGAAATGGCGTGTGAAGGTCTCAATCCGGTCGCGGTCGCGGAAGGCCATATAATGGCTGCCTGCGTAGAACACGCAAAGCAGGGGGCCGAAGATCGTCACCGGAGCAGAGTAAAGCCGTTTTGCATCAAAAAGATAGATGCGCATCCGTGGGTACAGTTGTTGGCATAAATCCAGCAAATGATCGATCTGTTCCAGGCGAATTTTCGGGCAAAGCCCAGAGTAGTAACCACTGCCGCGGGCAAAGCTTTCGATTTCATACAGCGGCATTGCTATTTCATAGTCGGATTGTGCGCTGCGCATCCATGTCAGACGGTCCGCCGAGGCACCAATTGCCTGGTCCGCTGTCCTGCCGAGATGCGGGGCGTATTCCCATTCCAGCACTGTGCGTGTCTTCAACATGTCGGGCAAAGTCGCTGGAACATAACGGATTTTGTATCCTGCAGCTTCCTGGTGCCATTCGAAAATGCGCTCATCGACAAGGGCGCGAGGGGCTTCCGTCATTGTCAGGGAACTGGCCAGCAATTCCGCTGCGCTTTCTGGCCGGTCCGAAAGGCTAAGAAGCCAATCTGCCGACACGCCCAAAGCCGAGGCACAGCTGCCGACCACATGGGCATTGGGCAGCCGTGCGCCAGCATCCGTTAAAAGTTGCGACACCGTCGAACGATCAACGCCTATGTGACGGGCCAATGCGCTTTGGCTGATGTGACGTTCCTCCATGGCGCGGGCAAGACGCAGTCGGAACTGGGCGGCACGGTCGCGTTTGTCTATTTTATCCTGCATATGTTTATAAATATCATATTTGATGAGTTTTGTTAATCATATTCAGAATTTTCAACGAGCGTAAGGGGCCGTAATTTTAAAGACATAACAATAATATGGGTGACGGAATGGAAACGCGACGAAGATCGGTCGTGAAAGCTGTGGTGTGGAATGCGATGGGTCTGATCATGATGACTCTGGTCGGACTGATCGCAACCGGGTCAGCAGCAGTTGGCGGAACTTTAGCAATTGTGAATACCGCCATCGGCCTGACGCTTTATGTGATTTACGAACGCGTTTGGGCCGGAATTTCATGGGGCCGACATGGCTGGGCGTAACGGCCCAGAGTGGGGCACGCTGGCCCTCATCTTCGCATGCTACGGGGCATGGTTGGTGGTTATTTTTCTGCTGCCAGTATGGATAGCCATTCCTGTTATGGGGCTGGTGGCAGCGTTGCATTCGTCACTGACTCACGAGGCGCTGCATGGGCACCCATTTCGAGCCCGATGGATGAACGAGGTGTTGTTGGCGCTGCCTTTGACCCTTTTTATCCCATACAACAGGTTTCGTGACCTGCACTTGGCGCACCACCGTGATGCGACATTGACTGACCCTTATGATGATCCAGAGTCGAACTATCTGGACCCGCAAGTGTGGGGTTCATTGCCCGGTTGGAAGCGTGGGGTGTATACCGTGAACAACACTTTGCTGGGGCGGATCGTGCTGGGTCCGGCCATAGGGCAGATACAATTCCTGCGCGACGAGTTGCGTGGAGCGTTACATGGGGACAGAAATATCCTGCTCGCATGGGCTCTGCACTTGCCGGGCGTTGCCGTGGTGTTATGGATTGTGGCGCAATCACCGATGCCGATTTGGGCCTTTGTTACGTCAGCATATATCGGGTTGGGGCTGGTCAAGATTCGTACTTTTCTGGAACATCGTGCACATGAAAAATCGCGTGCCCGGACTGTAATAATCGAAGACCGTGGTCCTTTGGCATTTCTTTTTTTAAACAATAACCTGCACGTCGTTCATCACATGAATCCCAGCGCCCCGTGGTATCGGCTGCCCGCGCTGTATCAAGCAGGAAAAGAGCGATACCTGGCCAGCAATGAGGCGTATGTATACCGGTCCTATGCACAGATATTCCGCGCCTATCTCTGGCGCGCCAAAGACCCGGTTGCGCATCCTCTCTGGCCAAAGCCCTGATTTCTCGACACAAGGGAAACCATGAGTTTGTGGATTCCCGTCACCATCGCCGCCGCGTCGTTTCAGACGGTGCGGTTTATGCTGCAAAAGTCGCTAAGCGCGGTAAAGCTGACAGCGGCTGGTGCAACCTTTGCCCGGTTTGCCTATTCTATGCCTTTGGCGGTTCTCGGGCTGATTGTCGCGATGCAGGTAACGGGTTTCAGCCTGCCGCACCTGACCGGACGGTTTTGGCTGTTTGCGGCCATAGGCGGGACTGCGCAGATCCTGGCAACCATCTGCGTTGTCGCCCTGTTCAAACAGCGCAACTTTGCCGTGGGAATCACCTTTAAGAAAACCGAAGTGATCCAGACGGCGATTGTCGGGTTTCTGGTCTTGGGCGATCAGGTCTCGTCCGGAGCTTTGGTTGCAATCTTTCTGGGACTGGCGGCAGTGCTGCTATTGTCGAAGAACCCCGGAGGTGACGGCGCTTGGTGGCAACACCTGACCAATCGCGCCTCGCGTCTGGGGCTGGGGTCCGGCGTTCTGTTTGCCTTTTCTTCAGTCAGCTATCGCGGTGCGTCGTTGGAGTTGGGGGACATTGACGCATGGTTTCGCGCGCTGGTCACACTGGCCGTGGTCGTGACGTTCCAGTTTCTGAGTATGGGCGCCTGGTTGCTGTGGCGGGATCGCGCAGAACTGGGTGCGGTCTGGCGAACGCGCCGCACCGGCGTTTTTGTCGGCCTGACTAGCCTGTGCGGTTCGTTTTGCTGGTTTTTTGCATTTACGTTGCAGAACGCGGCATACGTCAAAGCATTGGGGCAGGTGGAACTGATCCTCAGCCTGTTTGCCTCGATCCTGTTTTTCCGCGAGACCATAACCCGGCGCGAAATCGCCGGGATGACGTTGCTTGGTGTCTCAATTCTGGCGTTGGTCCTAGCTATTTAGCCAGCGCGGCGCTCATCAAAGCTGAGGGCAATGAAACTGGGCAGGTGATCGCCCATGCCAACGACAGCAGACCCACCATCGTCGCGGCGACCGCGCCCTTTAGGCTCTTTGTCTTTTTTGCGGTCGCTTTTCTTGCTGTCGCTCTTTGTGCCGTCTGAGGTCTTGGTCTTTTTTTCGGGCTTCGGCTTTTCGGTCTTGGGCGCTTCCTTGACCGGGTTGTCGATGCGCGGAATGTCTTTCTGGATCAGCTTTTCGATCGCATCCAGAGCCTTTTCATCGCGGCCTGAACAAATCGTGACAGCCTTGCCCTCGCGGCCCGCGCGACCAGTACGGCCAATGCGGTGGACGTAATCCTCGGCATGACCGGGGACATCAAAGTTGAACACGTGGCTGACCGAAGGAATATCCAGCCCTCGCGCGGCAACGTCCGACGCGACCAGCAGCCGCAGCGAGCCATCACGGAAACCGTCCAGCGTTTTCATACGTTGTGACTGGTCCAGATCGCCATGAATGGCGGCGGCGTTATAGCCGTATTTCTTCAGCGATTTCGCGCAGATATCCACGTCTGTTTTGCGGTTGCAGAAGATGATGGCGTTTGTGCACTTGTCACCCTCGGCGTCGATCAATGCGCGCAGAACTTTACGCTTGCCGCTGGCCTCGCGGTCGCGACGGCCGCCTTTGAACATAACCACGCCCTGTTCGATGGTCTCGGAGGCCGTGGCCTGACGGGCAACCTCGATCCGTGCAGGGGCGGACAGGAAAGTATCAGTGATGCGTTCAATCTCGGACGCCATAGTGGCCGAGAAGAACAGCGTCTGGCGGGTAAACGGAGTCAATGAGAAGATGCGTTCGATATCGGGGATGAACCCCATATCCAGCATCCGGTCAGCCTCATCCACTACCATGATCTGCACGCCGGTCAGCAGCAGCTTACCACGTTCGAAATGGTCCAGCAGACGGCCCGGCGTGGCGATCAGAACGTCCACGCCACGGTCGATCAGGGCCTCTTGTTCCTTGAAGCTCACGCCACCGATCAACAGCGCCTTGGTCAGCTTCAGATGCTTGGAATATGTGTCGAAATTTTCGGCCACCTGTGCGGCTAACTCACGTGTCGGGCACAGCACCAGCGAGCGCGGCATACGAGCACGCGCGCGGCCACGGGCCAGAAGAGTGATCATCGGAAGGGTGAAGCTGGCGGTTTTGCCAGTACCGGTTTGGGCGATACCCAGCACGTCACGGCCTTCCAACGCGGGCGGAATCGCGCCTTCCTGGATCGGAGTGGGAGTTTCGTATCCGGCTTCCTCAATGGCTTTGAGGACCTTCGGGTTCAGGTTCAGTTCGTTAAACTTGGTCATGTATGTCCGGTTCATGCGGACATTAAACCTAGCCCGCGCGTCTAAGGTGTGCCGGGCCCGGATGGCCATACGCTTTGGGCGCATTTCGGCTTGAGCGCGGACATAACAAAAACGTAGGGCGGGGTCAAATGAAGTCCCCTTAACCGTTTTAACTCAGCGTATGATGCAGATTATGCGCAACAATTCAGACACTTCCGGGGAAGTGTTTCCTGGCTTTCTCGTCCAGGTTCAAAGGTCGATGCCGGATCATGCCGTGGCCTTCCAGGCGCGCGCGTACATCGGGATCGGCCCCGCTGATCTCGTTAAAAAAGGAGCGCAGACCATCCAGTCCGCCGTCGGTTTCGATCCAACTGAGCAGTTCGTTCATGTTCATCCCGCCGCGGTCGCGCGGTACGTTGGGGGACATTCCGGGCTGATATGAGCCGCGTTCAAGCCTGAACCGGTAGTGAGAAAGCCAGTGATCCCAATCAGCAGCGTGCCGGTGGCACAGATCAACTTCCGGCAGTTCAACCTTGCAGCGCATTAGCTCTCCGTTCTGGAAAAGATTGTGGATTCGAAAATTGATTTTCGGAAGCCCGGTGCGGGCAAACAATTTACCCTGCACATGGCTGAAGAATCCGCCCAGCACAAAGGCACCGAAATTGGGATAAAGAGACTGCACGAGGCCGTCTCGGTCTTTTCCACTCGGAATAAAGGCCTTGTACAGATCGCTGCCGGCGGCCAGCGCTTCGATTGGGCGGATACGAACGCCAGGAATGTCACCCGGAACCTCAGCCAGTAGGTCAGCGATCGGCTTTTCGGTCCACAGGAATTCGTCCACATCAATATGGGCCAGCCAGTCCAGCTCTGTATTGCGATAGGTGAATGTCGCATTTGCGGTTTGCCTGACCTGGTGTTTCTCAGGGCGCTCGCGTTTTCGGTTGGCCCAAAACCCGTCATCGCAATTGCGGACTGTGACACACGGGTGATTGTTCAGCGCGTTGAATGCCTTGGGGTTGGGCTCGTCCAGATACAGGTATATTCGGTCGACCCCAAGATCGAGGTGATAGGCTGCGAACCGCAAAATATCCAGGGCCGCGCCCCGAACCGTGGAAACAACACCCCAGGACGGCTTATCGAGCATAATCGGCTTTCGCGCCGGTCACGTCATCATCTCTTTGGTGGCGGTCAGGGTTAGGGCGGGATAGTCGCGAACCACTCGGTCGATGTCCCATTGAAGACGCGTCAGGTAAACAATGTCGCCATCGTGATCATGTGCGATATGCTGTTTGTTGGCGTTGACGAACTTTTCGACCTCGGCCTTGTCCCCACTGACCCAGCGGGCCGAGGTGAATTGGGATGCCTCGAACCGCACGGGCAGGCCGTATTCCATCTCAATCCGGCTTGCGAGCACTTCGAATTGCAGTGCGCCAACGACGCCAACGATAAAGCCCGATCCTATCGAGGGTTTGAACACCTTGGCCGCGCCTTCTTCGGCAAATTGCATCAAGGCTTTTTCCAGATGCTTGGCTTTCATCGGATCACCCGCACGCACACCTTGCAAAAGCTCGGGCGCAAAGGACGGGATGCCTGAGACACGTAGCGCCTCACCTTCGGTCAACGTGTCGCCGATACGCAGCTGGCCGTGGTTGGGGATGCCGATGATGTCACCGGCCCAGGCTTCTTCGGCCAGTTCACGGTCGGAGGCAAGGAACAGGACCGGATTTGAGATTGCCATTGGCTTTTTCGACCGCACATGGGTCAGTTTCATGCCGCGTTTAAAGTGGCCCGAGGCCATACGGACAAACGCCACACGGTCGCGGTGTTTGGGGTCCATATTGGCCTGCACCTTGAAAACAAAGCCGGCGACTTTCTTTTCATCGGGTGAAATCTGACGCGGTTCTGCTGATTGCACTTGTGGCTGCGGACCGTAGGCGCCGATGCCCTCCATCAGTTCTTTCACACCAAACGAGTTGATCGCCGAGCCAAACCAGATTGGGGTCATGTGCCCCTCAAGTACCGCTTGCGGGTCGAGTGCGGGCAGCAGTTCGCGCGCCATCTCAACCTCTTCCAGCAGCTTTTCCAGCAGATGCGCGGGCACGTGTTCGGCCAGTTTGGGGTCGTCCAGTCCGTTGATCTGAATGCTCTCGGCCACTTTGTTACGGTCGGCGCGGTCCATCAGCTCCAGCCGGTCGCGCAGCATGTCGTAGCAGCCGATAAAGTCACGACCCACGCCAATCGGCCAAGAGGCGGGCGTGACGTCGATCGCCAGCATTTCCTGAATTTCGTCGATGATCTCGAACGTATCGCGGCTTTCCCGGTCCATCTTGTTACAGAAGGTCAGGATCGGCAGATCGCGCAGGCGGCAGACCTCGAACAGTTTCTGCGTCTGGCTTTCCACACCTTTTGCGCCGTCGATCACCATCACGGCAGCGTCTACAGCAGTGAGGGTGCGATACGTATCCTCAGAAAAGTCCGAGTGGCCGGGTGTGTCCACCAGATTGAACCGGAAATTCCCATAGTCGAACGACATGGCCGAGGCCGAAACTGAGATGCCCCGATCTTTCTCCATCTGCATGAAGTCCGAGCGCGTGCGCCGCGCTTCACCTTTGGCGCGCACCTGACCGGCCATCTGAATGGCACCCCCGTACAACAGGAACTTTTCAGTCAGCGTCGTCTTGCCCGCATCCGGGTGCGAGATGATGGCGAATGTCCGGCGCCGGGCGATCTCGGGCGGCAATACGGGTTTGTTCGAGGCGGTATCAAGCATGGAGGCGCGTATAGGCGTGGAATCCTGCCGAGGCAAGACAAAGGGGGTGTTCAGAATCACGACGCTATGGCAATAAGAACATATAGTGAACAAAAGATGGAGTGGATCAATGAATTTGAAAGAAATTGCGGACGAACTGGTTGCAGGTTGCCGGGAGGATCGGGCTAAAGAAAATTTGGCCAAGCTTTACTCCGCCGATGCGGTCTCGGTTGAAGCGGTAGATTACTCCGGCATGGGACGCGAAATACAAGGACGTGACGCGATCCGTGGCAAACACGAATGGTGGGAGGGCGCGCATGAGGTCTCTGGTGCGTCTGTGAGTGAACCTTTCATGCACGGGGATGACCGTTTCGCCGTGATCTTCGAAGTGCAAGGGAAGGTGAAAGAAACTGGTGAAACCTTCGATATGCGCGAGGTCGGCGTTTATCACGTCGCCGAAGGCAAGATAGTCAGGGAAGAGTTCTTTTACTGACTGTGATTGATCTCTGGTCCTCTCCGTCTGGCGGGTGCTAGACATGCGGACAACAAAAGGTGGAGAGGACCGTATGGATCTGGGAATTCAAGGAAAACGCGCGCTGATCTGTGCCAGCAGCAAGGGGTTGGGCTTGGGCTGCGCCGAGGCCTTGGCCGCCGCTGGAGTGGATCTGGTGATGAACGCACGCGGGGCCGAAGCGTTGGAGGCCGAGGCCGCTCGCCTGCGGGCAGAACACGGTGTGGATGTGCAAACCGTGGCCTGCGATGTGACCTCAATGGAGGGTCAGGCGCGGGTTATAAGCGCAGCGCAGGGTATTGAGATTCTAGTGACAAATGCGGGCGGCCCGCCGCCGGGATTGTGGTCGGACTGGGACCGGGACGATTTCATCAAGGCGCTGGATGCCAACATGCTGACGCCGATTGCGTTCATGAAAGCGCTGCTGCCGGGTATGGTGGAAAAGGGCTGGGGCCGGGTGGTTAATATCACGTCGCAATCCGTGCGCGCGCCAATCCCGGCTTTGGGCCTGTCGAATGCGGCTCGCACGGGGCTGACCGGTTATGTCGCCGGAACTGCACGGCAGGTCGCCCCGCACGGGGTGACGATCAACAACCTGTTGCCAGGCATTCACGCAACGGATCGAGCGGACTCGCTGGATGCCGGTGTGGCCGCGCAGCAGGGGATTTCTATGGATGAGGCACGGGCGACACGCGCGGCAACGATCCCGGCGCGCAGGTATGGGACGCGGCAGGAATTCGGCGCGGCCTGCGCGTTTTTGTGTTCGCAACATGCGGGGTTCATCGTAGGTCAGAACATCCTGCTGGACGGTGGCGCCACTAATCTGACGATGTGAGTATGGCACAGAATTTCTCTTTGAAGGATCAACTGTTTAACGTGGAAAAAACCCGCTATCTCGCGGGGTTGTTCGCGAATGCTGATCCTGGATTTGATGCGGCGGCGTTTGAGGAACAGGTCATGTCCCGCCTTTTGGACCTCGAGCTAAAAGAGCGGATGGCCTGGATCGCTGAATGCCTGCAAGAGGCCGTGCCCGGTGACCTGCCGGACGTGGCACCTGTTATACTGAAGGCGCTGCCGCCGCCGCTGGACCCCGGCAAGACAGATGACGATTTCGGTGACTTCATCTTTGCACCGCTGGGTGATTGGGTTGTGGGCGTGGGGCTGAACCACCCGGAATTGGCACTGGATGTGCTTGAGGAGTTGACCCAGAGGTTTTCGATGGAGTGGGCCATTCGTCCGTTTCTCAACCAACATCCGGATCAGGTGCTGGCACGGATGGCGGTTTGGTGTGAACATGACAGTTATCATGTCCGCCGTCTGGTCAGTGAAGGGACGCGTCCGCGTCTGCCGTGGGGGCAGGCCGTCGGACTAGGCCTGACCGATCCGCTGCCGATGTTGGATCGGCTGCATGCGGACACTACGCGCTATGTCACGCGGTCAGTGGCGAACCATCTCAACGACATAAGCAAGAAAGACCCCGACTTGGTATTGGGCAAATTGCAGGCTTGGGACGTAGCAGGACAGCAGGATCGGGATGAGTTGCGTTGGATAATCACCCATACCCTGCGGGGGTTGGTCAAAGCCGGCCATCCGCGTGCCATGAAAATGCTTGGGTATGATCCGGATGCGGACGTTTCGGCTGTAATACGGCTGAATGGAAATGCGCGGATCGGTGAAGCGCTGCAATTTGATGTGGACCTGAAAGGTGAAGAAAATCAGCCCGTTTTGGTTGATTACATCATTCACTTTCAAAGGCCTAACGGTAAAACCTCACCCAAAGTGCACAAGTTGAAACAGGCGGTCTTGAAGGATGGTTTTTTGCGTTTGAGCAAGACGCACAAGCTCAAGGGTAATGCGACAACGTTCAAACTTGTTCCCGGTCAGCACCGGTTGGAAATTCAGGTTAATGGACAGATCCGAGCGGAAGTCGATTTCGACCTGTTGTGTTGAAGCAGGATACTCACGCTTTCGTCAGAAACAGGGCCTTCGCATTGCGCAGGGCGTGACGCTGTATTAGCTGCATTTCAGCCAGCCACAAAAGGATCAGCGATATGAAGCATGAGTCGGTGCAGAATTACTATGGTGAGGTCCTGCAGGGCAGCGCTGATTTGCAAACCAACGCATGCTGTACCCCTGATGACATGCCGGATCATGTGAAGAAGATTCTTTCAAGTATCCATGACGAAGTGTTGACCCGCTATTATGGCTGCGGACTGATAGCTCCGCTTGACCTCGAGGGGATGAGCATTCTTGATCTGGGCTGCGGCGCAGGACGTGACGTCTATGCGCTGTCCGCCATGGTGGGTGAGACGGGCCGTGTTGTTGGTGTCGATATGACGCCGGAACAGCTGGATGTCGCGCGGGCGCATCAGGACTATCATGCGCAGGCCTTTGGGCATTCGGCCAGCAATGTGGACTTCTATCACGGGTTCATCGAAAAGCTGGATGAACTGGATCTGGAACCCGGTTCTTTCGATATCATCGTCTCAAACTGCGTCATCAATCTGGCCACCGACAAAGAGGCCGTCCTGCGGGGCGCGCACCGCCTGCTGAAGGAGGGTGGTGAGATGTATTTCTCGGATGTGTACGCTGACCGGCGTGTGCCACAGGCGATGGCAGAGGATGAGGTGTTATACGGCGAATGCCTGTCGGGTGCGCTTTATTGGAATGACTTCCTGTCGATATCGCGTAAGGCGGGGTTCGGTGACCCGCGCCGAGTGGCCCACCGACCACTGACTATTGAAAACCCGGTTCTGGAAGAACGCGTAGCGCCGCTGAAATTCCTGTCTGCAACGTATCGATTGTTCAAACTGTCCGAACTGGAACCAGCCTGCGAGGATTATGGTCAGGCCGTAATCTACAAGGGCACCATTCCAAACGCGCCCCATTTGTTCGAGTTGGACGACCACCACGCCATTGAAAAGGACAAGGTTTTTCCGGTGTGCGGCAACACCTGGATGATGCTGAAAGACACGCGCTTTGCTCGTCATTTCGAGTTTATCGGTGATTTCTCGACGCATTACGGTATTTTCGCGGGTTGCGGCGGAGAAAGCCCGTTCGAAGCTATGGGTGAGGCCCCGACGGGCGGGTGCTGCTGATCCCTTGCGCCTGACGGACGGGGTTGTTATCCCCGCCTAAGCCCGATGCTTTTGATCGGGAAAGGCAACGGGGTCCATCGGTGACAGTAGACGCAACTCCTCCTCGTCTGGAAATTCGCAATCTGATTGCCCGGTATGAGGGGCGGGTCGTCGTGGACGATGTCTCGCTGACGGTTCAGGCGGGGCAAGTGACGTGTTTGCTGGGGCCTTCGGGGTGCGGCAAGTCGACGACGCTGCGCATGATCGCCGGGGTTGAGATGCAGGAATCCGGTGAAATTTTTGTCGACGGTAAGCTGATTTGCGACACGGTGTTTCGCGTACCGCCCGAGCGTCGAGAAATCGGACTGATGTTTCAGGACTTTGCCCTGTTTCCGCATCTGAGCGTAGCCGACAATGTCGCTTTTGGCTTGAAAGGTCACAAAGAAGAAAAGCGCGCCCGTGTCGATGAGTTGCTACGCAAGGTCGATCTGATCCGCTTTGTCGACAAATTTCCGCATCATCTGTCGGGAGGAGAGCAGCAGCGTGTGGCTTTGGCGCGTGCCCTAGCGCCTCGCCCCCGGATCATGCTGATGGACGAGCCGTTCTCGGGCCTCGACAACCGGTTGCGCGACGGTATTCGCGACGAAACGCTGGCGATTCTGAAAGAAGAGGACGCCGCTGTAGTTCTGGTAACCCACGAGCCGGAAGAGGCCATGCGCATGGCCGATGAAATTGCCCTGATGCGGCGCGGTAAGATCGTGCAGCAGGGGGCACCGTACAATGTCTATACCCGTCCGGCCGATAAGGCGGCGGTGGCCTTCTTTAGTGATGTCAATGTGTTGCGGGCGCAAGTGAATGGAGCTTTGGCGGAAACGCCTTTTGGTCAGTTTCTGGCACCGGGTGTTCCGGATGGCACCGATGTTGAGATCGTGTTCCGGCCACAGCATGTCCGGCTGGATTTCGACCGCAACGGCAAGGGGCCGTTGCCGACACCCACCGATGGGGTTGCCGCGCGCGGAGTGGTCGAAAGGGCGCGGTTTTTGGGAAACGAGAGCCTTGTGGAATTTCGGATGGATTACGATGGATCGATCCTCAAGGCCACGGTACCGAACGTGTTCGTCCCCAATTCTGGGAGGGTTATGTGGCTGACCATTCGCCGCGATCGGTGCTTTGTATTCCCGAATTAGACTGTGAAAACACAGTTTAGCGCCAAGTGGTGCGCGAAAGCCTCAGATTGCGTGCGCCCTTTGCTTGCCGCAGGGCGGGGGCGCGTCTATCAAGATCAAAACGCTGCGGTGGATGGGGTAAATGCGTATTCTTCTGACCAACGATGACGGCATCAACGCGCCGGGCCTGATCACCCTTGAGGCGATCGCGGCGGACGTGGCCGGACCTGACGGCGAGGTCTGGGTTGTTGCCCCTGCATTCGAGCAATCAGGTGTTGGCCATTGCATCAGCTACACGCATCCCATGATGGTCGCAAAACTCAGCGAGCGCCGTTTTGCCGCCGAAGGATCACCGGCCGACTGCGTGTTGGCCGGTTTGCATGACGTGATGAAGGATTCGCCGCCTGATCTGGTATTGTCGGGGGTGAATCGGGGCAATAATTCGGCTGAGAATACGCTCTATTCCGGTACCATAGGGGGCGCGATGGAGGCGGCATTGCAGGGTATTCCGGCAATAGCGCTGTCGCAGTATTTCGGCCCGCATAATTTGGGGTTGGAAGACCCGTTCGAACCTGCCAACCGGTTCGGGGCCGATTTGGTCCGTCGGATTCTGGACGCAACTCCGACAGAGCAGGGCGATTATCGCCTGTTTTACAATGTGAATTTTCCCCCCGTTCCTGCGGATGAGGTGTTGGGTACCCGCGTCGCACCGCAAGGGTATCGCCGGGATACGCATTTTTCGGTTGAACCACATAGTTCGCCTTCGGGGCGTCGGTTCCTGTGGATCAAGGGCGGTTATCAGCACAATCCGACCGCGCCGGGTACGGACGCAGCGGTGAATCTGGCAGGGTATATTTCGGTCACGCCGATGCGGGCTGACCTGACAGCGTATGATACGCTGGCGGCGTTGAAGACAATCGAATGACCGGACCAGACCCTGAAACAACCATGCAGTTCCTGTTTGCCCTGCGCTCGCGCGGGGTGACGGATGCGCGCGTGCTGGCGGCAATGGAACGGATCGACCGCGGGCAATTCGTCAAAGGCCTGTTCGCGGAACGCGCCTATGAAGATACGCCGCTGCCAATAGCCTGCGGGCAGACGATCAGTCAGCCGTCTGTGGTGGGCTTGATGACGCAAGCTTTGGAAGTGACACCCCGTGACAAGGTTTTGGAGGTCGGCACAGGCTCGGGCTATCAGGCGGCGATCCTGTCCAAGCTGGCACGCCGGGTGTACACGGTAGAACGTCACAAGCGTCTGGTGCGGGAAACCGGGCAGCTGTTCCGCGACTTAGGTCTGACCAATGTGACGGCCATGTTGTCGGACGGATCGTTCGGCTTGCCAGAGCAGGCCCCATTCGACCGGATCATTGTAACGGCTGCGGCAGAAGACCCGCCCGGGCCGCTCTTGGCGCAGTTGAAAATCGGCGGTATCATGGTATTGCCGGTGGGACAGTCGGATGCGGTTCAGACCCTGATCCGGGTCAGGCGCACCGAGACCGGTTTGGACTATGATGAATTGTTGCCCGTCCGTTTTGTACCCTTGTTGGAGGGTTTGGGAAAAGACGGGGCTTAGAGGATTATTCTGCAAAAATGCACCGGAACCCCGGCGAACAGGGGGCAGGTGTTGAGGACAGTAAAATGAGAGCAGTTTCCAATTCAGCTATGCGCCGCTGTGTGACAGGGGTAGCCGCTTTGACATTTCTTGCCGCGTGTGAAGGTCCGCTGGACTATGATCTGCGCGGGCAGGTCGGTGGATTTTCAACCACCGGTGCCGCGCAATCCGCGACCACCAGCCGCCCGGCACCCGATGCGCGTGGTGTCATTACATACCCAACCTATCAGGTGGCGGTTGCGCGCCAAGGAGATACGGTCAGCGACATCGCTGCACGTGTCGGATTGCCCGAGGGTGAACTCGCTGTGTTCAACGGTCTGAAGCCAACGGATACGCTGCGTGATGGCGAAGTGATCGCACTGCCACGCACAGTCGGTGCTGCCAGTTCGGTGGATATTGCCACGATCGCGGGGGCAGCGATTGACGAAGCCCCGGCGGATGGATCCGTAAGGACATCGGCTCTGGAGCCTGCGCAACCCGTGACAGCACCTGCGCCTGCAACGCCTTCCGGCCCGGAACCGGTGCGGCACAAGGTCAAACGCGGCGAGACGGCCTATACGATCGCGCGGCTATATGATGTGCCTGTCGAATCCCTGGCGGAATGGAACGGCCTGGGATCGGACTTTATGGTGCGCGAAGATCAGTTCCTGCTGATCCCGGTCAAGAACCAGCCCGCCCCGCAACAGGCGGCAGTACCGGCGACCAATGTGACCCAACCGGGGCAGGGATCGCCCACTCCGACCCCTCCCAGCGCGACACAGCCGTTGCCGGATGAAGAGCTTGCCCCGGCCACACCTGCGCCCGATGTCACCGCGGAAGCGCCAACCAATCAGAGCAACGCTGCCTTGGGGCTGCCGGTCACAGGGACGATTATTCGGACCTATGACAAAGGCAGGAACGAAGGGATCGACATCGCTGGATCTGCGGGGACGGCTGTGAACGCCGCCGAAGCTGGAACAGTTGCGGCGATCACGGCTGATGCGGATCAGGTGCCGATCATTGTGGTCAAACACAATAACGACCTGCTGACGGTCTATGCCAATGTCGACAACATCAAGGTCAAGAAAGGCGATCGTGTGCGTCGTGGACAACAGATTGCGTCCTTGCGCGGTGGGGACAATGCTTATGTCCATTTCGAGGTGCGCAAAGGGTTCGAATCCGTAGACCCAGAGCCCTATTTGAAGTGATGCGAATGGCCCCGCGCGGGCCATGATTCAGGTGGGGATATTATAAGCCAGGTGAAGCGGCAGTCAGATGTGGGGATCATAGTCGCTGAGCCGTTTGCCGGGCTCGTCGGCGAAGATTTCCGGTAGGGGTGAGACTGTTTCGATCAGGTCGATCCGAAAAACACGGAAGCCTTCACGCAGCTCGCACCATGAGGTCAGGGTCCAGACGCGGCCCCAGTATTCCATATGGAGCGGACGAATGGTGCGTTCCGTTAGAGTGCCATCAATGCGGCGGTAAGACAGGAATAACTTCTGGCGCGATTTGATAGCGGCGCGGATCGGGGCCATGTGGGCCAGCCCGCGTGCTGCATCGGCAAATGGGTAGACGGCAAATTTCCAGGTATCAGCCTCGGCCACAACCTGCGTCGGCAGCACGGCATCGATTTTGTCGGCAAGCGTTTCTGCGGCGGCCTTGAGGTCGGGGTCGGCGGCCTCGGCCACGATCGCCATGCCAAGATTCAGCGCCTCAAGCTCGGCTGGTGTCAGGTTCAGCGGGGGCAGGGTGATCTGCTCGCGCACCATGTAGCCTACGCCGCGTTCGCCTTCGACAGGAACGCCCGAGGCAACCAAAGTGTCCATGTCGCGATAGATCGTGCGGACCGACACCTCAAGCCGGTCCGCGATGTCCTGTGCGCGGTGCAATTTGCCGTCGCGCAGGATCTGAATGATGTCGAACAGACGATCAGTACGGCGCATCACACGCCGTCCTAGATGGGATTAAGCGGTCATTTTCCATAGTACGTGCTCGTGGCGCATCTGGACGCTGTCGGGGTCGATCACGGCCATCATGGCGGCCGCACAGTCCTGTTGCATGAATTGTGCGGCGGCCTCCTGTGCAGCTTTCATATCAGTCCAGACGACATAGTCGGTCCAGCGACCGTCTTCACCCTGGCTCAACTGACGATGGGCGAAACCGGGGGCGGAGCGGACGAAAGCCTCGGACGCCTGGCTAAGTTTAACGAATTCTTCCGTGCTGGTGCCATTGGCGAGGGAAAAGGTGACGATTTCTGCGACATGGGTCATGTGGATCTCCGTTGACCTGGTTTCGATGCCCTCTGATTAGCCCTTTCCAACTGACATAAACCTGTCAGTTGGAAATTGCGAGTCCGCAAAAACATGTGTTTCGTTCACATTTCAGCGCAGAATTGATCTGTCTCACTTTTTTCGGCGGGGCTGTAGGCGTAGACACGGACCCAGATCATATTCCCGGCGCACTGTGCCGACGAAAAAGGAGAAGAGACATGCCTATGATGATGACCCCAATGGTTTTGACAAATGTTCCACCTGTCGGCTGGTTGCTGATTGCGATCGTAATTCTAGTGCTGTTTGGCCGTGGCAAGATCAGTTCTCTGATGGGGGAAGTTGGCAAGGGAATCACCTCGTTCAAGAAAGGCGTCAAAGAGGGAACCGAAGAACTGGAAAAGGACGCTTCCGAAATGGCAAAGGACGTCACCCCCGAGACTGACAAAGACAAGGTTTAAGCGCAGATGTTTGATTTGGGCTTCAGCGAACTTCTGGTCATCGGCATCGTGGCCCTGATCGTTGTTGGGCCAAAGGACCTACCGGTGCTGTTTCGCAATGTCGGTCGCTGGGTTGGCAAGGCCCGTGGTATGGCGCGCGAGTTTTCCAGCGCGATGAACGAAGCGGCGGATCAGGCAGGTGTGAGCGAGATAAAAAAGGGTCTCAACGCGGCAACTAACCCTGTCAACACTGCGATGGACAGTGTGAAAGAGGCCGCGCAGGACATGGCCAAAAGTATGGACCCGACCAAATTCGACCCTGATAGCGAAACCGGCAAACTGGCCGTTGAACGGGCTGAACAGGCCAAGAAGATCCAGGCTTCGACCGCTCGCGCCGCTGCTGAACGTAAGGCCAAGGAAGCGGCGGACGCGTTGGCCAAGGCGGAAGAGGCCGAAGCCGCGCTGAATACTGAAAGCAAGTCATGACAAAAACCGACGAGATCGAGGACAGCTCGGCTCCATTGATCGAACATCTGGCAGAGTTGCGGACAAGGCTGATCCATTGTGTGGCGGCCTTTGTCGTCGGCATGTTTCTTTGCTTTGCAATTGCGACGCCAATTTTCAACTTTCTCACTGGTCCGCTATGCTCTGCGCTTTTGGAGAGAGGTCAGGATTGTGGACTGATTTTCATTTCACCTCAGGAAGGGTTCTTTGTTGCAATCAAAGTGTCGCTCTTTGGAGGCTTCCTTCTTGCTTTTCCCTACATAGGGTTCCAGATGTGGCGCTTTGTTGCGCCGGGGCTTTACAGGACTGAAAAGAACGCGTTCCTGCCGTTCATGCTTGCGTCACCGTTTATGTTTCTTTTGGGTGCGAGCTTCGCGTTCTACGTCGTCACTCCGCTGGCCTACGATTTCTTCCTAAGCTTCCAACAGTTCGGCACCGAAGGCGAGGCCGTGATTGATGAAGCCACAGCAGCGCCGCTAAGTGTGGTGTTTCAAGGTTCAGCCCAAGAATACCTGAACCTGACGATCAAGTTCATCGTCGCCTTTGGCCTCTGCTTCCAATTGCCGGTGCTTCTTACGCTTATGGGGAAGGCTGGACTGGTTAGCGCCGAGGGATTGGGTTCGGTTCGAAAATACGCCGTCGTGGCAATCCTCATTCTTGCTGGGATAGTTACCCCCCCAGACGTAATCACACAAGTGATCCTGTTCGTTGTGGTATACGGATTGTACGAGGTTTCGATCTTTCTTGTCGCCCGCGTCGAGAAGAAGCGTGAAGAGCAACTGCGCGCTGACGGTTACTACGACGAGGAAAGTGAAGAGGATGAAGCCGATTAGGTGACAAGGCCCGCTTTGAATAATCGTGCTGGCATTGAATAGGAACACAAAGATCCCGCGCTATTAGGTAGCAAGCTTTTCAGCGCGGGGTCAGTTTTTCGAACGCCTTCCCACACGTCAGTACAAAAAAGAGCGACAAGGCGAGGTCGGTGTCGTCGGTGGGGTGTTCCAAAATTCCCTTTTCTTTCAGAGATTTATTAACACCGATCATCAACTGGGGATCAACTTTCATGAGGTAGGTCTCAAGATCTCCAGCGGGATCAAGCGCAATATCATAGGGCGTGTCCAGCAGGGCATTGATCTTGGAATAGTCGTCCCTATCAACGGCGCTGGCGAACATTCGGTGATCAAGAGGACGCGTTGAACCGCTTGCGTTGTTCAATGCGAAAATAAACTGGCCTCGTACCTCAGGAATATTGTGATATATGGCTTTGAAACCGTCGATCTGGTTCAGCCTGTAGATAGCCTGGGTTGTTGCCTCGGGCAGGGATTGATTTTCGATATTTCTGTTCTTTTTGACTAGGCCAACGTTCAGCCCAAGCCTATCGATAAACAGGGCAACGATATCGCCGCCAAACTGCGCCTTGTCTTCGTATCTATGAACCCGAACATTTTCAGTGCCGAACGCGTCACACAGGTTTTGATACTTGTCAGAGAGATGCCCCGAGATGCGCTTGGCGTTGATGGGCAATCCTCTCTTCAAGGACTGCTGTAACCAACTGGCAGTCCAACTCAGCGGGGACCGCACAAAGAACTGAACCTCAACGCGATCGCAATATTCGTTCAGCAAGGTAGCCATAGCACGAAGGGCTGTAGGTTCGAATGTTGACACGACTTCGCCGGATATCACGATACGTTCGCGATCCAGCTCAAGCTCGCGGCGCAGTTTGCGTTCCATTGCTTCACCCAAGGCCCGTAAGTACTTGTCTTTGGGGCTATCGGGCGCGGCAGCGTCCATATCAGCAGGCTGCCCGAAAACCATATTTAGCGGGATACTGTGGTTCGCATGGTCCAGATCTGCATAGCGCGACGTGCCATCATCATAGCCTTCCAGTGCCTTCTGGATTGCAGTTGTGCCTGTCTTGTGCACGCCCACATGTAAAATACATGTCTTTGGTTTTTTCTGCATAAGTTGCCGTCAAAAACTCCGCCGCAATGTCGCGGATACCGTAATGGTCTGGGTTGTTACCCAATCAAACAAGGATCGTAAAGCATTGGGGCGAGGCACCTTGAACACAAGGCAGGATCATGGTTTGGACTGGTTGGGTGCCTTGGGAGCGAAACATGGACATGAACTCGTTAATCCGCATTGCTGATGCGCTGGAACGTATGGCACCTGCGCCTCTGGCCGCCCCGGATTTCAAAGCGGCGCCTGCCTTTGTCTGGCATGTAGAACCGGACAGATTAGAGCCCGTCATTCAGGTCAATCGTGTCAATCTGGACCTTTTGGTAGGCATCAACCGTTCCCGCGACACGCTGCTGGACAATACACGGCGATTTGCAGATGGCTATAAGGCCAACAATGCACTGCTCTGGGGTGCGCGAGGTATGGGTAAGTCAAGCCTCGTCAAGGCTGTGCATGGCACCCTGCAGGCAGACCATCCGGACCTAAAGCTGGTGGAGCTTCAGCGAGAGGATATGGGCTCAGTCGCACGACTGCTGAACCACCTGCGGTCTGCTCCACACCGGTTCATCCTGTTCTGTGACGATCTGTCATTCAGCCACGATGACCAACACTATAAATCCCTCAAGGCGGTGCTGGACGGTGGCATTGAGGGGCGGCCCGAAAACGTGGTTTTTTACGCCACTTCAAATCGTCGGCACCTGATGCCGCGCGATATGATCGAAAACGAACGCTCCAGCGCGATCAATCCGTCTGAAGCGGTGGAAGAAAAGGTTTCGCTATCGGATCGCTTCGGCCTGTGGCTTGGTTTCCATCCCTGCGATCAGGATGAATACCTGGCCATGATCGACCGGTACTGCGGCGCGTATGGCGTTTCTGTGGACGCAGACACATTGCGCGCCGAAGCGATCGAGTGGCAGGCAACACGGGGTGCGCGTTCGGGGCGTGTGGCGTGGCAGTTCTTCGTCGATCTGGCCGGGCGACACGGTGTTCATATCGCCTGATCCGCCGGCTTCACATAGCAAAAATTCCCCTCCGGAGGCATGGCCGAAGGGGCCATCTTTACAACAAAGACAGTATCCGCGCGGCTTCATTCGCCGGGCTGGTCAAAGCATCCCTGTTTTCACCCGGATGAAACCGCGCCCGTACTGCGGTTGGCATCGGTGCGGGTTCGATAATCGAAACACGCGGGCCGGTGCGTTCCGTCTCGATTGCCCAGCTGCGGGCCAGTGCCATCTGTGCAGCTTTGGTCGCACCATAAATGCCATAGAATTTTTGACCGGCTTTGGGGTCGTCGAAAAATACCGCGTGGCCGGTTTCACCGAGCAAAGGTGCGATATAGGGAATTAGGACGGACGTCGCGGTGGCATTGGTGCTGACAGCCTTTGTCCATTCCTTCGGGTCGACGAAATGCGCGGGCGTCAGGGCAGAGGTGTGGATCGCGGTGTGCAGCCACAGGTCCACTTTGCCCCAGCGGTCATGGATGCCCCGGCAAAGGGTTGCCATGGCGTTCGGATCCGCAATATCCATTGGTGCCAGTGTGGCCGCGCCGCCTTTGGCCTGAATGCGGTCGTCCAATTCTTCCAGGCCGCCGGTTGTGCGCGCCACGGCGACGATGTGGTATTCGGGTGCCAGCGCCTCGGCCAGAGCTGCGCCCAACCCGCGTGAAGCGCCCGTGATAAGGGCAATTTTGGTCTGATCGGTCATGACAGGGGTTTGAACCCCTGTGCGCGGGGCGTCAAGACAGGATTAGTTGCCGGGTATGGTGATCCGCTTTGTCTGGCCGCTTTGTCGCAGCATTACACCTTCGGCATCAATGGCAACAACGGTGCCGGAAGATACTCGGCTACCTAGCTTGACTTCTTTCACCCGGCCGGACGACATACGCATCAGGGCACGCATTTCAGCCTTGGGGCCAAAGACACCAAGCACGGAAACAGTATTCTTTTTTAGCGCGCCCTTTTGCGTGGCCGCACTTTTGACGGTTGCATTCGACATGAAGAACGGCCTGGCCGCAGCGACCCGACCCCTTGTTTTGAGTGGTTGTCACGCAGCGCGCTATCAAATCGAAACGTCGAGCAAAAGGTCGACCTGTGGTCGCAGGTCGGGCAGGGCAGCACGACCTCGGCGAAGTCCTTGCGATTACATTTTCTTCATCGAAGGGTTGTGCGCGGATATCCACCGACCTGAAAAACCAGAGGGTAAGAAAAGACCCGCTTCACGTCAGTGAAACGGGTCTAAACAGATTGATTCGGGATTTCCGTTACCCTGATGCCAGTTTGGCGGCGTTCCACGAGCCGCCGGGAACCTGCATATCTTCTCGTTTTTTGCTGACCCGGCTGCTGTTTTCCAGACTGTCCAGATAGTCGTCGCTGACGCTGCCAGTGATGTAGTTGCCGTCAAAGCAGGAACAATCAAATGCCTCGATCTCGGGGTTGCCTTCCTTGGCGGACCAGATCAGGTCGTCGAGTTTCTGGTAGAACAACGCGTCGGCACCCAGTTCCTGCCGGATTTCTTCGATTTCTTTACCGTTGGCGATCAGCTCATGCTTGGTAGGCATGTCGATGCCGTAAACGTTGGGGAACTTCACCGGCGGCGAGGCGCTGGCGATGTACACCTTTTTGGCCCCGGCTTCGCGGCACATTTGCACGATCTTCTTGATCGTGTTGCCGCGCACAATCGAGTCATCGATCAGCAGTACATTGTGTCCTTTGAATTCCAGTGGCACTGCGTTCAGCTTGCGGCGCACGGATTTTTGCCGCTCTTCCTGACCCGGCATGATGAAGGTCCGGCCAACATAGCGGTTTTTCACCAGACCCTCGCGGTAGGGAATCCCTGTGGCCTTTGCGACCTCAAGCGCCACTGGGCGAGCGCTGTCGGGCACCGGGATGATCCGGTCGATCTCAAGACCTGCCGCCTCGATCTGGCGGGCCAGCGTCTGGCCCATACGCATCTGGGTCTTGTAGACTGAGACGCCATCCAGCAACGAATCCGGACGGGCCAGGTAAACGTATTCAAAGATACAAGGTGTCAGCTGACCTTCGACCGCCTGAAAGCTGTGCATATTGCCATCCAGATCGATCAGGATCGCCTCACCGGGTTTGACATCGCGCAGCTTTTCAAAGCCGTTGATGCCAAAGGCTACATCTTCCGAAGCAAAGGCATAATCATCGCCCGTGCCATCTACGTCACGCTTGGCAACGGACAGTGGGCGAATGCCATAGGGATCGCGGAAGGCCAGCATGCCCACACCTGCAACCAGACAGATGACGGAATAGGCACCCTGTATGCGTTCCATCGTCATCTTCACGCCAGCAAAGATGTTGCGAATGGGTTCGGCGTTTCCGTTGACCTTGATTGCGTCGGCCACTTTGTCTGCCAGCACGTTCAGCAGGATTTCTGAATCCGAAGTAGTGCGCAGGTGGCGGCTGTACTTTGCAGTGACCTTTTCACGCTGTTCAGCGGTGTTGGTGATGTTGCCGTTATGGACAAGGTAGATACCGTAAGGCGCGTTCACAAAGAAGGGCTGTGCTTCGGCTGCGCTGAGCGAGCCCGCGGTGGGATAGCGAACGTGGCCCATGCCGATCTTGCCCAGCAAGGTTTCGGCGTCACTTGCGTTGAATACGTCCTTGACCAGTCCGTTGGCCTTCTTCTCGCGGAAATACTCGCCGTTATAGGTGACGATGCCCGAGGCGTCCTGCCCCCGGTGCTGCAACATCAGCAGCCCGTCATAGATTTCCGCAAAGACATCATGCGTCCGGCTTGCGATCCCCAAAATCCCACACATGTACGGGCTCCAATTTCTATGACGTTATGATGTTGGTTTGCACGGTCTGTCGGAGCGTTCGCGCAACTGTGTCGGCATGTGCGGCCGGGTGTTCATACGCGCGGGTTTTGCCGGAGCAAGCGCGAAAGAAAACAGGTACAGCAAGGTCGGTGGCTCCGATTCCATGTCAGTCGGCACCCACATAATGCTTTACGCGGCCTGTGTCATCAAAGGATCACAATTGAAATTTCCAGCCGGTGGATTTTGCGAAACACGGTATCTCAAGGTGACATGATCGCGGGCTTATGCTGTCATGCCAAGCGTAAAGAGTTGATCCCGGAACCGGATGTAATTTGGAAGCCAGCCATGTGGGAACACAAGCAAGGTCAAAAAAAGGAAGAACCTGTAAAGCGCCGCTGCCATCGCTGCCGAGGCATGGGGCGCGCGCCGTGCCAGATTTGTAATGGGAAAGGCGAGGTTCTCAAAAGCCGGGATATCCACGGCAAACCCATCTTCGGTCGATGCGAGGGATGTTTCGGCGTTAAGAATATCAGATGCACGATTTGCGGGGGCGAGGGGTTTATCTGACCTCAGTATTCACGCATCTGATGAAAAAATGCCCGGTCAGAGCCGGGCATTTACTTTATTCGGTGGTGGTTGGGGCTGTCGGTTCTTCTGAAGGTTCAGACCCTGCGGTGCAGCTGGCCACTAGCTCTTCGTACTGCTGGGTGACCCAACCCAGGGCCTGTTCAGGGTTCTGTTCCTCGATCCGGTCGCTGAACTGCTCGAACACTTTGGCCGATCGGCTTTCGTCCACGATGGTGTAGGACTGACCGGTCATCACCGTGTCATAAACAAAGAAGGCAATGGCAACCAAAAGGATGCCGCGTGCGATCCCGAAAAAGAACCCCAGTGCCTGATCCAGCCCGCCAATCGCCGAGCGCTGTACGATCGACGAAAACAGCGGTGTAAAGATGCTGACCACGATTAGCGCGATGGCAAAGACGGCTGCAAAGCCAGTGATGACCGACAATTCGCAGCTGTCGCGCAGGAAATCTCCGACTACCGGAATCTCTTTCACCAGCGGAACCGCTTGAGGTGCAAAGATGAACGCCAGAACGGCGGCGGCAACCCAGCCTGCGATGGCTAGAACCTCGCGTAAAAAGCCACGCGAATAGGCCAGAAGACCCGACACGACGATGATCAGGGCGACAACCCCGTCAATAATTGTAAAACCTTCCATGGCCCTCGCCCGTAATTTTTTCTGCCCCTCAAGGCGTTATCTTAACCTGCTCCGAAGGTTTCGCCAACAAACCCCACCAAATCAGAGGGTCGGGTGAGTGTCAGACCTGCCACAGTGCCGGTTTTGCCGCCCGCCGGGGCGATTGCCGATGTGAAACCAAGTTTTTGCGCCTCTTTCAACCTATTTTCGGTTTGCGGGGCCGGTCTAAGTGCCCCGGATAACGAGATTTCTCCGAAAACGACGGTGTCGGCGGGCAGGGCGGTATCTTCGCGTGCGCTCAGCAGTGCGGCCGCCACGGCCAGGTCGGCGGCGGGTTCGCTGACTTTTAACCCTCCGGCCACGTTCAAATAGACATCGAGCCCTGCAAAGGGGATACCGCAGCGCGCTTCAAGCACGGCGAGGATCATGGCCAGACGCCCGCTGTCCCAACCGACGACGGTGCGACGGGGTTGGGAATGCGGGGATGGGGCAACCAGCGCCTGCAGTTCTACCAGAACAGGTCGGGTGCCTTCGATGCCCGCAAAAACTGCTGATCCGGGGCTTGGCGTGCCGCGCTCCGACAGAAACAGGGCCGAGGGGTTGGTAACCTGCGCCAAACCTTTGCCGGTCATCTCGAACACGCCGATCTCATCCGCTGGGCCAAAGCGGTTTTTCACCGCACGCAGGATGCGGAACTGATGGCCACGCTCGCCCTCGAAATAGAGGACGGTGTCCACCATGTGTTCGACCACGCGGGGGCCTGCGATCTGCCCTTCCTTGGTGACGTGGCCGACCATGATGATTGATACGCCATGACGTTTGGCAAATGTAGTCAGTTCATGGGCGGCAGATCGGACCTGAGAGACCGAACCCGGCGCGCTGTCCACATTGTCGGCCCACATGGTCTGGATCGAGTCGATGATGGCAAGGCCCGGCTTTTCAGCCTCAAGCGTTGTCAGGATGTTGCGAAGATTGGTTTCCGCGGCCAGTTGGACAGGAGCGTCTTCCAACCCCAGCCGACGGGCCCGCATACGTACCTGCGCGCTGGCTTCTTCGCCCGAGACATAGATGGTTTTCACGCCCGCCCGGGAAAACCGTGCTGCGGCCTGAAGCAGAAGGGTGGATTTTCCGATACCGGGATCACCGCCAACTAGCAGGGCAGAGGCGGGGACAAGACCTCCGCCCAAGACGCGATCCAGTTCTTCAACCCCGCACAGTGTGCGGGGCGGGGGTGTTTCCTCGGTGGACAGATCCGTGAGTGCGATGGACTGGCCGCGCTTTCCACCGAGGGACTTCTTGGCTGGGCCAGCAGAAAGGGGGACGTCCTGCGAGATTGTATTCCACTCACCGCAGCCGTCGCAACGCCCGGACCAGCGCGAATGAGACGCGCCGCAAGCCGAGCAGGAAAAAGTTGTCTTTGCCATGCGGCCCTTGGTGCCCGAGGATGGGCGGTTCTTCAAGCCCTTGCGGGCCATCATCTCCGCCGGTGGGACGCCGCGATCTCAGGCCCCAGGGGGCCATCGTCCGCGGCGGGCGCTTGCGCGCTTACTCTGCCGCGCGGGGCGGTGGCATTGCGATGACTCTGGATTTCTTGGGTGTGCCTTCACTGGGTGCCGATTGCAGTTGCGCCGACAATTCTGGCAACAGCTCGAACAGTTCATCTCGCAAACGGGTGAGTTGCGATTTGGCAATGGATTCCTCCATTTCAATGTCCTGAGTCCATTGACGCAATTCGTGCTGGATTGTCTGGGCTTCCTCGATGCGCTGTTGGAACTGCTCGATTTCTTCCTGACGCTGTTGCAGGAACGTCCGGGCGCGCGAGACTTTGGCATCGCCATAGGTGTCTGCAAGTTCCTGACTGATCTGGCTCATCTGAGCGGCCAGTTCCAGGATCTCGGGTTCAAGAGACTGCAGGTCAGGGTGCTGCCGCAAGAAGGCCATGCGCTCTTTAACTGCGTCAAACTCGGACGACATAGTGAACAGATCGCTGCGGTCGGCGGCGTGGGCCATCTGATAGGCCGCAGAGATGTCATGCATGTTCAGTGAGAATTTACGGTGACTGTTCTCAAGCGCCATCATCCTGGCATTTGCGGGCAGGTAAAAGGCCAGCATAAGAATCAGCACGGTCAGGCCAATCTGGATGTACATACCGGCATCAATAACCGCAGCAGAACCGAATCCGGCCTGCATGGACAGCCAGGGCAGCACGCCCAAAGCGGATAATATCGTCGCGGAAACTGCGGCCAGAGCCGCGGCGCAGATCATTAAAAAAGTCAGTCTTAAAAAGGCATTCTGAAATTGCAATGTAATGTTATGGAGGGCAGTCATGATCGACGAACTCCTTCTGGAACCGGTACATACCGGGCCCAAGCGGGGAACATCCAAAACACACAGATTGATCCGCTACGGACCCGAAAACTACAAATTTTTACTGCTCGAAATATAATGATGATACTCAGATGAGCGTTTTCAATCAATTACATCTAAGTATTTCGTGATCTGCGTGTCATTTCGGTAATGTGACCCAACGCGATCGAGGCCAGAATGCAGGCCGTGAACAGGTACAGACCCCATGCGGTTTCGATGGTGGCGTAGGAAATTCCCTTTGCCAGCGTGATATATAGCGCGATCAGAAAGATGTCGGCCATGGCCAGTTTTCCGAGGATATTGAGCGCGGGTTGGACGCGGGCATCCAGCAGATCCCATTGGATCAGGGCGGTGCCGATGGTTTTGATGTAGGGCGCAAACAGGGCGAAGATGGTGACGATCAGCGCCAGGAAGACGTCGGATTTCCACAGGGATTGCAGGCCGGTGATGACGCTGATTTCGCTTAGGCCGAAGATCGGGAGGAGTCCCGCACGCATCAGGGGGGCGAACCAAGCGATGGGGTAGAGGATCAGGAGGGAGAGGGTGGCGAGGCGGAGGGTCATTCCTTTAGTTTTTTAACAATCGGGTTTTGGTAGAGACTTTGGTGGCGCTGGTAACTGTAAAGGTTCCTCACGTTTGCTGTTAAAAACATTAGCGATGCGTTCAAACGCGTCTACAAAGGGCTTCGCTTTACTGCCAAATTTACCAACCGCGTCTCCAACTTCAACAAGACCTGCCAAAGCTTTATCCATATCACTTTGGACTTTGTGAATTTCTGATTGAAGCAATTCCAACCGTGATAAAAGTCGACCCTTGTGAAGTTCGTCCAGCAAAGTAGATGCCCTGATCTTTTTTCTAGTTTCGTTAATCAGTTCTTGGATTGTTTCGATGTCGCTTTCGTCAAGTTTGACTAACGAACCGCTTCTTTCCTTTTCTACGCGGTACTTCGTTGCAAAAGCGCGATATTGTGCTCGAAAACTGTTGTATCTGGCTAGAAGTGACTTAATGGAAGTTAAGTCATCTTTAATCTCTCTTGGCAGGGAAAGTGGGCAAGCGGTGTATGATGAAAGTGCAGATAACTCGGAAAATAGATCTATTGCATCCCCAACAAGAGTGACTTTCAGACTTTCAAGTCCTTCATAGTTGGAAGAAATCAAGTTGGGTTTTAGATCATCAAGACGCTTTATGCAGCTTTCAATTGCATTAAGTATTTCGTCATCCGTCATTTAATTTTCCTTTCGCCTAATTTCACCGCACCGCCTCAATCGGCCCTACGGCACTGCCGCTGATGAACTGCTCCACATAGGGATCACCCGAGGCGTCCATCTGGCTGACCGGGCCGGTCCACTGGATGACGCCTCCGTGCAGCATTGCCACGTTGTCGGCAATCGCGCGGACGGAGCTCATGTCGTGTGTGATGGTCATCGCGGTGGCGCCCATCTCGGTTACGATCTCGCGGATCAGGTCGTTGATGACGCCGGACATGATCGGGTCCAACCCCGTGGTGGGCTCGTCGAAGAAAATAATCTCGGGCTCGGCGGCGATAGCGCGGGCGAGGCCTACGCGTTTTTGCATGCCGCCCGACAGTTCCGATGGAAAGCGGTCGGCCACGTCGGATTTCAGACCCACGCGGCGCAGTTTCTCGATAGCGATTTCGCGGGCGTATTCCGGCGGACGTTTAAGCGGGCCGCGCAGCAGGCGGAAGGCGACGTTCTGCCAGACAGGCAGAGAGTCAAACAGCGCTGCGCCCTGAAACAGCATACCAAACCGGGCCAGAAACTTGTCACGGTCGCCTTTGGTGGCGTCGCGGTCATCGACGTAAATCATGCCGCTGTCGGGTTTGATCAGGCCCAGCACGCATTTCAGCGCCACGGATTTCCCGGTGCCCGAGCCGCCGATGATGACCATCGAAGTGCCCTTGGGAATCTCAAGGTTCATGCCTTGAAGGACGCGATTGTCGCCAAAGGCCTTATGTACGTTCTCCATTCGGATCATAGCGAGAAGAACACCCCTGTCAGAATGAAGTTGGCGGCCAGAATCATGATGGCGGCGGATTCGACCGAGGACTTGGTGGCCCGGCCCACGCCCTGCGCACCGCGGCCCGAGTTCATGCCGTAGTAACAGCCCATAAGGGCCGCGATCAGGCCAAAGACTGCCCCTTTGACCAGCGACGACACGATATCGCGGGCTTCTAGGAAGTTGACCGTGTTTTGCAGGTAGGTCGCCGCGTTGAAGCCCAAGTTTTGGGTGGCAACGACATAACCGCCTGCAATACCGATGATATCCCCGATACCCACCAGGAGCGGTACAGTGATCAGGGCGGCCAGAACGCGCGGGACGGTCAGGTATTTCATCGGATGGGTCGACAAAGTGACCAGCGCGTCGATCTGCTCGGTCACTTTCATCGTGGCTATCTCGGCCGCAATCGAGGAGGTGACGCGGGCGGCGATCATCAGGCCGACCAGCACGGGGCCGAGCTCTCGTACCATACCGATGGCAACGATCTGCGGAACAACCGCCTCAGCGTTGAAGCGCGCGCCGCCGGCGTAGATTTGCAGAGCCAGCGCGCCGCCGGTGAATATCGCTGTCAGGCCAACCACGGGCAATGAGAGCCAGCCGATGTTCATCAGCGAAACAGCAAATTCACGCGGGTAATAGGGCGGGCGGAACACGTGAGAGATCGCGTCGATCGAAAACAGTGCGACCTTGCCGAATGTGGCAAACAGTGCCATGACCGCGCGGCCCAAGCTGCCAAGCACTGAGAAAACACTCATTCCACGTAGCCCCGAGAAAAACGCGCGCCAAGCGATGTGAGGATTTCATATCCGATGGTACCTGCCGCCTCGGCCAGATCATCAACGGTTTGGTGGCCGTTCAAAATGCGCAGACGCTCAGGGTCGTAAGGCAGGTCGGTGACGTCGACTGTGATCAAATCCATCGAGATGCGACCAACAACGGGGCAGGGCTGATCACCGGCGAAAGTGTCTATCCCGCCACCAATTGCGCGATGCAGACCGTCCGCATAACCGGCGGCTACGGTTGCAATGCGTGATGGGCGCCGGGCAATCCAGCTGTTGCCGTAGCCGACGGATTCTCCGACCGCGACGGGGCGCACTTGAACGACGGGCAAGTCCACCGTAACCACCGGCTTGGCGTCGGCAAAAGGCATTCCGCCATACAGGCCAACACCGGGGCGGCAGAAGTCAAAGTGGAACTCGGGGCCAATCAACGTCCCGCCGGTGGCCGCCAGAGATCGGGGCGCGGTGACGCCGTCTGTCATTTCACGGAAGGTCTTTAGCTGCTGTTGATTCATGGGATGGTCGGGTTCATCGCCGCAGGCCAGGTGTGACATATAAACGACCGGGTTCAACGCTTCGGCCCTAGGACGCAGCTCGGCCCAGTCGGCGGGCTCCAGCCCCAAACGGTTCATGCCACTGTCCAGCTGAATACCGAACGGCCGATCTGGCAAGGCCTGTTCATGACGCAAAAATTGCTCGGGCGAGTTGATGAGCGGCGTCAGGTCATGAGTGCGCAGCAAATCGGTGTCACCCTCCATATGCCCTGAGAACACTGCAATCATGGGATCGGGGCCTACGGCCTCGCGTACGGCAACGCCTTCTTCGGCTACGGCCACAAAGAACTTGCGAACGCCTTCTTCGGCCAAGGCTGCGGTAACCGGCCCGGCTCCAAGGCCATAAGCGTCGGCTTTGACCACGGCGCCGGTCTCGACATCCGTTTTCGCGTCGAGCGCCCGCCAGTTGCTGGCCAGCGCGTGAAGATTGATCGTCAAACGTGCGGTACTCATGGTGCTGTTCATGACATTGGATCGCGGCAGGTCAAGGGGGTACGCGCCAATTCTTGCGTGGATTTAGGCCTTCTTGCGCGGCTTGTGGCCGGTATCGCAACATATTGGCGGAAAAAGCGGATTGGATAGCCAGCGACATCTCGTCATTGTGTTCGCACAGTGATCATTTGCCGGTATTCGAGAGGTATCGTTGCCTGGGATCACGGCGTAGCCACAAGGGAGTGCAGATGCTGGAATTGACCGTCGACTACAAGGCCCGCGCGCCCGAATTGCCTGAACTGTTCAGGAGTGTGTTTACGGAGTCAGAAGGGGAAAAAGAAGGGAGCGCGGTTGGATCTCTGGTCGGGGATCTTTTGAAAACACCCGAACGCGATTTGCGCGCTGTTTTGGCGTTGGATGGCGGTGCACTGCTGGGGTGCATCCTGTTTTCCCGTTTGCGTTTTGATCAGGATGTGCGTCAGGTGTTCCTTATGTCACCCGTGGCGGTACGGACAGACCGTCAAAAGGCGGGTGCTGGGCAAAGGATGATTCGTTTTGGCTTGAACGAGTTGCGCGGGCAGGGTGTTGATTTCGTGGTGACTTATGGTGATCCAGCTTACTACAGAAAAACCGGGTTTCATCCGATCACCGAGACGTTTGCCCAAGCGCCCATGCCGCTGAGCATGCCGCACGGATGGTTGGGCCAATCCCTTAGTGGCAATGATGAACCGTTTGCTGGCCCGTCCCGCTGTGTAAGCGCATTTGACAGGCCTGAGTTGTGGTAGGTCAGTAGCTTTCGATCTGGCCGTCTTGCTGCCAGGGTTTGACCAGATTACCAAAGCGGGTGAATTGCGCTTCGAACGACAGTTCGACGGTGCCGATGGGGCCGTGGCGCTGCTTGCCTACGATAACCTCGGCCTTCCCGTGCAGACGTTCCATCGCCTGTTTCCACTCTTCCATCTTTTCCAGTTCGTGATCGCCGGGCTTTTCACGTTCCTTGTAATATTCTTCGCGGAACACGAACATCACCACATCGGCATCCTGCTCGATCGAGCCCGATTCCCGCAGGTCAGACAGTTGCGGGCGCTTGTCGTCGCGACTTTCGACCTGACGCGACAGCTGAGACAGCGCGATCACCGGGATGTTCAGTTCCTTGGCGATGGCCTTCATACCCATCGAAATCTCGGCAATCTCGTTGACGCGGTTGTCGGCCATGCCACGACATAGCTGCAAGTAGTCGATCACAAGCAGGTCCAGCCCGTGTGTCCGCTTCAACCGCCGCGCGCGGGCGGCCAGCTGCGAGATTGGCAGGGCTGGGGTGTCGTCGATGAACAGCGGGCAGGCCTCTAATTCCTTTGCCGCGTCTACAAACCGGCGGAATTCGGATTCCGTCATATCACCCTGACGAATCTTGTGGCTGGAAATCTCGGATGCCTCGGCCAGAACCCGGCCCGCGAGTTGTTCGGCGCTCATCTCAAGCGAGAAGAACCCGACCACACCGCCATCAATCGCGCCTTCGGTGCCATCGGGCTTGGTGCCGCGTTTGTACGCTTTGGCCACGTTGAACGCCACGTTTGTCGCCAACGAGGTTTTACCCATCGACGGACGTCCCGCCAGAATGATCAGGTCAGACGGGTGCAAACCGCCCAACTGTTTGTCCAGGTCGGCCAGACCGGTGGAAATACCCGCCATGCCGCCACCACGCTGATATGCTTCGTTGGTGACATTAACGGCTTCTGTGACCGCCTTGAGGAAGGATTGAAATCCCTGTTCGGTCTGGCCCTGCTCGGAAAGTTGATAGAGTTGTTGCTCGGCCTCTACGATCTGTTCTTTTGGTTCGCTGCTGACGTCGACCCGCGCCGCTTTGTCCGAGATGTCCCGGCCCAGCCGGATCAGCTCGCGCCGAATAGCTAGGTCATAGATCATCTGGGCGTAGTCATGCACCGCAAAGGCGCTGATCGAGGCCCCGGCCAGTTTGACCAGATAGGCCGGACCGCCCAGTTCCTTCAGGCCTTCGTCTTCGGCCATGAAGGATTTCAGCGTTACAGGCGAGGCCAGCGCATTCTTGGCGATGCGATTGGCTGCGACCTCGTAGATGCGGGCATGGACCGGATCATAGAAATGCTCGGCCCCGATGATCGAGGCCACCCGGTCGTACAGATCGTTATTGGTGAGGATCGCACCCAAAAGCTGTTGTTCAGCTTCGATGGAGTGCGGCATGGTTTCGGCGTTCTGAATCTGCGCCGCTGCCTGCTCGATACTGCTTATCTCGTTCATTTTGTCCCCGCTGCCCTGCGGCAGTTCTAATCAATCAGACCCCGCTTGGGCCATCTGTAAATGTCTGAAGATAAGTCGCGTATAACTTGGCTTCAGCTTGGGATAACTTTGGACAACTCTGCCAAAAAACGCCGCTCCACGCAACATTTTGCGTGCGTGATGAAGGTGGCCACTAGATGCAAGAGGTCTGGGGGCGATTCTGGTCAGAGTTACCCCCAGCTTATACACAGGCGGTTTATGAAGTTTTGTTGGCTTCCTGCCACGCGCGGGGGTCGTTCAGGAAAGCCTCGACACCGCTAAGGGTTTCTTCGTCAAAGGCCTTTTGCGCCTTCGCTTCTGCCAGTACGTCCCACCAGGTGCAAAGGTGATGCAGCTGCACACCGTGGTCACCCAGTGTTTTTTCAGTCTCGGGGAAGATGCCGTAATAGAAAATCACCGCCGTATGTCCACAGGTCGCGCCGGTTTCACGGATCGCATCCACAAAGGACAATTTCGAACCACCATCGGTAGTCAGGTCTTCGACCAGCAGAACGCGCTCGCCCTCGGACATTGCGCCCTCGATCCGTGCGTTACGGCCATAGCCTTTGGGCTTTTTACGCACATAGGTCATGGGCAGGGCCATCCGTTCAGCGACCATGGCGGCGAAGGGGATACCAGCTGTCTCACCACCAGCGATATTGTCGAACGCTTCAAAGCCTGCGTCGCGCATCACGGTGACAGTAAGAAAATCCATCAGGGTCGCGCGGATACGCGGATACGAGATCAGCTTGCGGCAGTCGATATAGGTCGGGCTGGGCAGGCCACTGGCCAGTGTGAACGGTTCGCGTGCATTGAAATGCACGGCCTTGATCTCCAGCAGCATCCGCGCGGTCAGGCGGGCAATTTCGGTGCTGTCGGGGAACGAACTGGGGATCATGACACGGCCTCGGTAGGTAAATTGACGTTGTGGGCTGATAGCCCGCCTGCGCCCCCGGTGTCGAGAGGGGATTGTCCAAAAGAAAAGCGGACCTGTAAGAGGTCCGCTTTTGCCCTTGCGGGCATGCGCAGCCAAGGTGGGCTTAGCTGCTCATATCGCATGTCTTGGACCTCGAGATCGAGCCCGTGCATCTCGGCGTCAGCGTCTACGCGAAGCGTTGTGCTCAGCGCAACCGTCTTGATCAACACAATTATGACAACTGACGAAAAAAACCCACTGTAACCAGCCCGCATAACGGACCGAGCCACCCTATGTTTGAGCGAGGATGAAAAGGCCGTTTGAAAGCATAGTCAGCGCATGGTCCCGAGCAACCTTACGAACGTTGTCGCGGCCAAGCGCGCCGAATTCTACGGTTTCTGTCGCGGTCGGCACGCCTTTGGCGGCCAGACCAAAGCAAACCCGCCCCTCGGGCTTGAATTCGGACCCACCTGGGCCTGCGATGCCGGTTACTGAAACTGCAAGATGCGCGTCTGAATTCAGCAGCGCACCTTCGGCCATTTCGCGCGCGACCTCTTCGGAAACGGCGCCATGTGTCTGCAACGTACCCGCGCCAACGCCAAGCATCTGCTGCTTAGCGGTGTTGGTATAGGTGACGAAACCCCTATCAACCACGGCAGAGCTGCCGGGAATATCGGTCAGTGCAGCCGCGACCAAGCCCCCAGTGCAGCTTTCGGCTGTCGCGATCATCACCCCCTGCGCTTTTGCGCGGTCGAGTAAGTCAGAGACGGTCATAGGCCGAGAACTCCATGAGAAATGCCTGCAAGGATCAGCACGCCGATCCCGGCAAGGACGCCTGCAATCACGTCATCCAGCATCACACCCATCGAGTCATTGCGCCGGTCGGCCCAGCCAACAGGGCCGGGCTTTGTGATGTCGAACAGACGGAACAGGACGAACCCGGCGATCCAGCCGGGCCACAACGCCGTGATCTCGATCCCGTGCGCCCACGAAGGATAAGAGATGGCCCACAGAGCAATGAATTGTCCGGCGACTTCGTCGATGACGATCTCTGACGGGTCGTGATTATCCTTGCCCTCAGTCATCACGCGGGTAGCCCAGAGGCCGCTCAGGAATACGGCGACTGTGGCGATGACCAGTAACGGAAAGCCGCCCACTGTATGCAGAACCCAAGCCAGGGGCAGGGCGGCCAGTGATCCCCACGTTCCGGGAGCCGGGCGCAGGTAGCCGACGCCACAGACGGTTCCGATCAGACGCGCGGCTGTCATGATTTCACCAGGCAAGCTGTGGCGACCGAGGCAATCCCTTCACTGCGACCGGTAAAGCCCAGTCGTTCCGACGTAGTTGCCTTGACCGAGACCTGATCGGTGCGCAGGTCCATGATCCGCGCCATCTCATCCCGCATGGTGGCTGCGTGCGGGCCGATCTTGGGATATTCGCAGACAAGCGTGCAGTCGACGTTCGAAATCCGGTAACCCATCTGTGCGGCCAAATCGACTGCGTGGCGCAGGAAGATCTCGCTGGCCGCCCCCTTCCACTGCGGGTCCGAGGGCGGGAAATGTTGGCCGATATCGCCCTGAGCCAACGCACCATAGATGGCGTCGGTGACAGCGTGCATGCCTACGTCCGCATCCGAATGCCCTTGCAGGCCGCGATCATGCGGCAGCTTCACGCCACACAGGATCACGTGATCTCCGTCGCCAAACCGATGCACGTCGTACCCGTTGCCCAGCCTTACATCCATGTTCTTTCCCAATATGCGTTCTGCCCGGGCAAAGTCCTCGGGTCTTGTGATTTTGATATTGTCCGCATCGCCCGGCACCATCGCCACTTCAATCCCTGCGGCGCGGGCGACCTCTACGTCATCGGCGGCCCCCCCTGGATGGGAGGCATGGGCTGCGACGATCGCGTCATAGCGAAAGCCCTGCGGAGTCTGCGCTGCGAACAGGCCGGTTCGGTCCTGCGTTCCGGTTACGACGGTACCATCTCCCGTCCAAAGCGCATCGGTAACCGGTAAACCCGGCGCGGCGGCCTTATGAGTTTCCAGCGCGGCCAGCACTTTTTGAATGGTATGCTGGCTGACACAGGGGCGCGCAACGTCGTGAATTAGAACCTGTTGGATTTCGAGCCCGGCAAGGGCCGCAAGCCCGTTGCGCACAGAGCTCGCCCGGTCGCTGCCGCCCTTGGTCAGGATCAGGGCCGTGTCGTCAAATTCAGCCCAGGCGTCGCGATCATCTGGGGATAGCACGAGTACGATATGGTCGGCCTCACCCTGGAACCGGTCAATCGTCCAGTCCGAGACCCGACGTTTAGCCAATGGGCGCCACTGCTTTGGCACTCCCCCGCCAGCACGTAACCCACGTCCTGCGGCGACGATTATTGCAGCTGTGGTCATGGGGGCGTGTTCTCCGGTGGTTCGAGACTTTGTTTAGGGCGCGGTGAATGCAGAGGCAATCACCTGCGTAAACATGCCTAAAAAATGGGCAAGTGATGATTTTGCAGGCTTGTTTGCCGCTGATTTGTTGTTCATATGCGCTGAATTCGATATCAAACCCGCAACTGCCCAAGGATTAAGCACGTTGACTCTGCCACTCGCTGACAAAGACCAAAACCCGCCTGTCATGCTGGCACCGATGGCCGGAATCACCGACCGGCCATTCCGCGATCTGGTAATGCGCTTTGGCGCAGGCATGGTCGTGAGCGAGATGGTCGCCAGCCAGGAGATGGTGCAGGCCAAGCCCGGTGTGCGGGAACGTGCGGAATTATCTGCCAATGTCGAAAATACAGCCGTTCAACTTGCAGGACGTGAAGCGTATTGGATGGCCGAAGCTGCCCGGCAAGTCGCAGACCGCGGTGCGCGAGTCATCGACATCAACATGGGATGCCCGGCCAAAAAGGTGACGAACGGCTATTCCGGCTCAGCTCTGTTGAAAACCCCGGATCACGCGCTGACGCTGATCGAAGCGGTGGTCGAGGCCGTCGATGTTCCGGTGACCCTGAAAACCCGGTTGGGGTGGGATGACAGCCTGTTGAATGCACCTGACGTGGCGCGACGGGCGCAGGATGCGGGCATCTGTATGGTCACGATCCACGGGCGCACACGCTGTCAGTTCTACAAAGGCAACGCTGATTGGCGGGCAATCCGGGCGGTCAAAGAGGCTGTGTCGATCCCGGTCATCGCGAACGGTGACATCGTTGACACGCACGCCGCACGCAAAGCGCTGGATCAGTCCGGTGCGGATGGGGTCATGGTCGGGCGCGGGGCACAGGGCAAGCCGTGGCTGCTGGCACAGATTTGCCACGACTTGTACGGCTCAAGCGCACCCGAGATTCCCCAAGGCGACGATCTGACTGCGATGGTTCGCGATCACTACCAGACCATGCTGGAGTTCTACGGAACTGATCTGGGTTTACGCGTCGCTCGCAAACATCTGGGTTGGTATATGGATGAGGCCGGTACACCTGCTGGATTGCGTCGCGCCGTTCTGACCTCTCGCGATACCGAAGAAGTGCTGCGCCTGTTGGGGGATGCGCTGACCCGCGATACGGAAGTGGCGGCATGACCTCGGATCAGAGCATTTGGGCCTCGCTTCCGGTCCCGGCCTTCATCATCGATGCCGAGGATCGTATTTCAGACGTCAACTCGGCTGGCGAAGGGTTCTTGAATGCCTCGCACAAGGCCGTTGTCGGGCAGCCGGTCTGGGATCAGATTGCCGTGGATGCGCCGTTGGAAGAGGCGTTTTTACGCGCCCGCGAGCAGGGGACACCGTTGTTCGTGAATGACGTGGATGCTGGTTCAGGTAACCGCGCACCGCTGCAATGTGCGCTGCAGATCGCTCCGTTGATCGGGCACCCGGGGTCGATGATCATGACCATTTCCCCGCGCGAGTTGGCAGGGCGAATGACGCGTGGCAACACAGTTAAATCGGCAGCACAGTCAGCAATCGGCATGGCCGAGATGCTGGCGCATGAGATTAAAAACCCCTTGGCGGGGATCACCGGTGCCGCGCAGCTGCTAAGCATGAATATCCCGCAGCAAGACCTTGAGTTAACTGACCTTATTGTGGCTGAAAGCCGCCGTATCGTGAAGCTGTTGGAACAGGTCGAGCAGTTCGGAAACCTGTCGCAGCCGGATTTCAGGCCGGTCAACATTCACGATGTTCTGGATCGCGCTCGGCGCTCGGCACTGTTGGGTTTTGGTGCGAATATGAACATCGTCGAAGACTACGATCCCTCGCTGCCGCTGGCCTTTGGCGACCCGGATCAGTTTCTTCAGGTGGTGCTGAACCTGCTCAAGAACGCCTCGGAGGCCGCCGGTCCCAAAGGCGGAACGATCCGACTGAGGACCTATTTCGAACATTCCTTCCGCTTGCGCCGCAGTGACGGGTCGGGCCATTCCATGCCGCTTCAGATCGAGATCATCGATGATGGACCCGGCCTGCCTGAAAAAATTCGCAGTGAAATTTTCGACCCGTTTGTATCTGGCAGGGAAAACGGCACAGGGCTTGGGCTGGCGCTGGTCAGCAAGATTATCTCGGACCATGACGGTTGGATTTCCGCCGACTCGGTGCCGGGTCGCACAGTGTTCCGCATTTCGCTGCGTCGAGCGCCGAGTGAAACAAAATAAGACAACAGGGCCGGGACAAGAATTGTAAGGAGAGCACCCGATGGATGGCACAGTACTGGTCGCAGATGACGACCGCACGATCCGCACCGTTCTGACACAGGCCCTGACACGGGCCGGGTGCAAAGTGCATGCTACTTCCTCGCTGACGACGTTGATGCGCTGGGTTGGCGAGGGCAAGGGGGACGTGGTGATCTCGGACGTGGTCATGCCGGATGGCAACGGGCTGGAGATGCTGCCGAAGATTGCCGAAGATCGTCCCGGTTTGCCCGTTATCGTAATCTCAGCCCAGAACACGATTATGACAGCGATTCAGGCCGCCGAGGCGGACGCTTACGACTATTTGCCCAAACCTTTCGATCTGCCCGATCTGATGAAACGAACCGCACGCGCGCTGGAACAGAAACAACGCGTGCAGACCGAAGCAGTTGATGTATCTGAGGGTCGGCCAGAAGAGCTGCCACTGGTTGGGCGAACATCGGTGATGCAGGCCCTGTATCGCTTGGTGGCGCGGGTAATGAACACCGATATTTCTGTGATGATCTCTGGTGAAAGTGGGACTGGCAAATCATTGATTGCAAGGGCTATTCATGATTTCTCGGATCGCCGTACCTTGCCCTTTGTGACAGTTGCCGCTGCGGAATTGCGTGATCTTGAGGGGCCTGCGCGCGTCATGGCACGGGTGCGGGGCGGGACGCTGCTCATTGATGAAATTACCGATATTGATGATGAATTGCAGGCCCGTCTTGTGCGCATGATGGACGCGCCCGGCGATCATGTGCCCCGCTTTATGGCCACCAGCCAATCCGACCTGACTGAGGCAATGGAAAGCGGCCAGGTGCGGCAGGACCTGTATTACCGCCTGTGCGGCGCGACGGTGCATGTACCGTCGCTGCGCGAGAGGGTAGATGACATAGGCTTGCTAGCCGATCACTTTTTAGCGCGCGAGGAGCGTGAGCAAGGCACAAAACGCTGGCTTAGCCCCGAGGCTGTGGAACTGGTTCGCCGTTATTCCTGGCCGGGCAACGTGCGACAATTGGAAAACGCCATCCGCCGTCTGAGCCTTACCAGCCGTGCAGATGAAATTACCCGCGCCGAGGTGGAAATGGTATTGGGCAGTCAGCCAGAGGCTGAACCGGTTCTGGGCGATGGTGAACGTGAAAAATTGTCGGCCTCGGTCGCGCGTCATTTGCGCCGGTATTTCGATTTGCACGGCAACATGTTGCCGCCTCCGGGCCTGTATCAACGTATCCTGCGCGAGGTCGAAGCACCCTTGATAGAACAGGCGCTGGATGCAACCGGCGGAAATCAGGCAAAATGTGCGGATCTTCTGGGAATTAACCGAAATACGTTGCGCAAAAAGATTACAGACCTCGATATTCAGGTGACACGACGCCGTAAACTGATGTAATATCGCCACACAAACCGTGGCATCCGGGTTCGCCCCCGGCAAGGACCACGACATATGGCGGTACGTCGCGCAAGCGACACATCAGAATGAGGGCAGACGGTGGCAACCCGAGCACAGAGCGGGCCGATTCCAGCGATCAATCGGTGGCGGAAATCCCGAAAACTGCGCAATTTCGGTACTTTGGGGCTGGTTCTTCTAGGCCCTGTGCTGGCTTTGGCCACCTACCTTGTCATCGGTCCATTTGATCTGGGAACAACCGCACCTACGCTGCGCCTAATCCTTCTTGCAGACCTTGTCTATGTACTGGTGGTCGCCGCGCTTGTGTTGGGGCAAGTGGGCAATCTGATCGCGGCCCGTCGCGCAAAATCAGCGGGATCCCGATTGCACCTGCGACTGATCGGAGCCTTCACGTTGTTAGCGTTGGTGCCAACCGTAACGGTGGCGATCTTTGCAGGCTTGACGGTGAATATTGGTCTTGAGGGATGGTTCTCGGATCGTGTGCGGCAGGTGGTGGGGTCGTCTCTGACGGCAGCCGAAGCCTATGAGCAGGAACACCGCGAAGGACTGACGCAGGACGCGATCGTATTGGCTAGGTTTCTGGACAATGCGCGGTCAGTGGACTTTTTCATCTCAGACGCAGAGCTGCGCGAGGTTCTGGCGCAAGGGCAGGGCCAGATTCAGCGCGGGCTGCGAGAGGCTTATGTCATTGACGGAAGTGGTGAAATTAAGTCTCGGGGCGATCAATCCTATCTATTCAATTACGAAGCCCCAACACCGGAGCAGATTATTGAGGCGTCAGATACAGGATTGTTGATCATCGCCGATTGGCAAAACAGCGAGTTCCGGGCGCTGGTGCCGTTGAGGGCGTATCTGGACAGGTATCTTTATGTCAGCCGAGAGGTGGATGGTCAGCTACTCACCCTGTTGGATGACACAAAGGAAACGGCGCAGTTTTACCAGCAATTGGAAAGCGAACGGGGCCGGGTGCTTTTTGAATTCGGTCTGTTGTACCTGGGCTTTGCGGTGATTCTAATTTTGGCCGCCATGTCTTTAGGCATGTGGTTCGCCGAACGCCTATCTCGTCCTGTAGGCCGGCTTACAACCGCAGCGCAGCGCGTGGGGGCCGGGGATCTGAGCGTACAGGTGATAGAAGAGGCCAGCGATGACGAAATCGCAATGTTAGGCCGCTATTTCAACCAGATGACCCGGCAACTTAAAGGGCAGCGAGACACTCTTCTTGAGAACACTCGACAGATTGAGCGTCGCAGACGCCTATTCGATTCGGTGCTCAGCTCGGTGACGTCGGGTGTAGTAGGTGTGGACCCAGATGGGTGTGTGACATTCGTAAACCGCTCGGCCGAACGCTTACTGGACTGGTCCCATGTCGAGGGCCAACTCGCGATTGGGATCGCAGTACCCGAATTCTTGCCGCTGTTCGAAAGCCTGAAGGACAGCGGGCAAGAAGCAGTTCAGGGTGAAATCAAAGTCACCCGTAAGGGGCAATTGGAGATTCTGCTGGTTCGAATGGCAACGCGTCGCGGTGAGGATGGCGGCCTGGAAGGTTATGTTGTTGCCTTTGATGACGTGACCGACCTTGTCAGCGCGCAGCGCATGGCAGCTTGGGGCGATGTTGCCCGACGGATTGCGCATGAGATTAAGAACCCGCTAACCCCAATCCAGCTGAGCGCCGAACGGATCAAGCGGAAATTCTCGCGCAAGCTGGATGAAGAGGATTGTGACAGCCTCGAATCCATGACTGATGTGATCGTGCGGCAGACCAATGATCTGCGGCGGATTGTAGATGAGTTTTCGAAATTTGCACGGATGCCGGAGCCCGACCGACGCGAGGAAAACATCGTTGGATTGGTCCGCGAGGCGGTTCTGTTACAGCAGGCCGGTCAGCCGGATGTTCAGATTGACGCCACTCTGCCGGATCATCCAATCATGGCGGATGTGGATGCAACAATGCTGAATCAGGCGTTGACCAACCTGATCAAGAACGCGGGCGAGGCCATTGAAACGCTGAAACAAAAAGGCCCACCCGATAACCTGAAACCACAGATCAAAGTGGACGTTACAAGCGATGATGCGGGTACCATCATCACCATCGCGGATAACGGCATCGGCCTGCCCGAGGATCGGGCACGATTGTTCGAGCCGTACGTGACGACACGGGACGAGGGCACCGGGCTTGGCTTGCCCATCGTCAAGAAGATAATCGAAGAACACGGCGGGGCGCTTACTCTGGAAGATGCGCCTCTATTCGACGGACAGGACCATTTTGGCGCAATGGCCGTGATCCGGATGCCGAAGGGGAACTTGGCCCCGACCTCAGCGCCACAAAAGCAGGCAATTCATACTATCAAACTGAAAGCAGGCCAAAGATGAGTGACATTCTGATCGTAGATGACGAGCGCGATATTCGCGAACTGGTGTCCGACATTCTGGAGGACGAAGGCTATTCAACCCGGCTGGCTGGCAACTCGGATGAGTGCATGGCCGAGATCAATTCCGAACCGCCGGGGCTGTTGATTTTGGATATATGGCTGAAGGACAGCCGCATGGACGGGATCGACATCCTCAAAGCGGTCAAGCGCGACAACCCTGACGTGCCGGTGGTGATCATTTCCGGCCACGGCAATATTGAAATCGCGGTGGCGGCAATCAAGCAGGGGGCGTATGACTTTATCGAAAAGCCCTTTAATATAGACCAGTTGATGGTGGTTATCCGCCGCGCGATGGAGACCTCTCGATTGCGCCGCGAGAACGCCTCGCTGAAGCGCAAGGAAGTCACCAATTCGGATATGATTGGCAAATCCGCGGCGTTCCGTGCCATGCAGAGCCAGCTAGACAAAGTCACCAAATCCAACGGTCGCATAATGCTGAGCGGTCCGGCCGGGTCCGGCAAGGAAATTGCCGCGCGTTACATTCACGCGCATTCCAACCGTGCCAACGCTCCATTTGTGACAGTAAACTGCGCCGGGATCGAGCCTGAGCGGGTCGAAGAAGTGCTTTTTGGTCGCGAAACCTCGGAACGCGGGATTGAATCCGGTTTGCTTGAAGAAGCGCATGGCGGTGTAGTGTATTTTGACGAGGTGGCAGATATGCCATTGGGCACGCAGTCCAAGATCCTGCGAGTGCTGGTTGATCAACAGTTCCAGCGCGTCGGCGGTTCGGACAAAGTGCGGGTCGATTTGCGGGTGATTTCCTCGACAAACCGGGATTTGGAAGAGGAAATCGCGGCCGATCGCTTCCGCGAAGAGTTGTACCACCGTCTGAATGTGGTGCCGATTGCGGTGCCATCGCTTGAGGAACGGCGCGAGGACATCCCAGTTCTGGCAGAGCATTTCATTGAGATGTGTAATGAAACGCAAGGCCTTACGGTGCGCGAAATCTCGGAAGAGGCGGTGGCTCTTCTGCAGACGATGACCTGGCCTGGCAATGTGCGTCAGCTAAAAAACCTGATTGAGCGTGTCCTGATTTTGGGCGACGGATCGGGTCCGATCGAGGCAAAAGAACTGCCTGCCGAAGAAGAAAAATCCGACGAAACAGGCCGTGTGGTCTTGTCCGGTGCGCTGGCGACGTTGCCGCTGCGCGAGGCGCGTGAAGCGTTTGAGCGGGAATATCTGCTGACCCAGATCAACCGGTTTGGCGGTAACATCAGTCGCACCGCCAGCTTTGTCGGGATGGAGCGCAGCGCGTTGCATCGCAAGCTGAAGTCGCTGGGAGTTGTCACCTCGAACAAATCCGGCGCGCGGGTGGCGCAACTGGACGAACCGGAACCGGCGGAATAATCCGCCGGGCCTTTACCCGGCCTAGACAGGGTTGATGATCTGGATCGATCCGTTGTCGAACTTAACAAAGCAGGACTGAGTGGTCAGTGGCGGCAGTTTCGTCGTTGCAGCCGCAGGCACCCGTGATTTCTCGTTCTGCTTACAGGGGGGCAGGCTAACCGGGCGAAAGCCCTTTTGGGCCATGCATTGCGCCTCAACCTGATTTCTCAGGCCCTGATTCACGTCTACAGTATAGACACGCCCGGGTTGCCACCATCCGGGCGAGCGATAGCAGTGTCCCCGACCGTCGCAATAGGTGCGACCGGGCCAGTAGGTGGGCGGGCTTTGCCGGACCTGATTGGCCACCGGCACCTCATTTACGGCCTGAACCTGACATTGCGTGGTCTCGGCCTGTAGGCGCGATACGCTTTCACCTTCGCGGTAATACATTGACAGTGGGCCTTCGCACGCGGACAGGGCCATCATTGGAATAAGTAAACGAAGCACTGATTTCATGGGCTTATCTTGCCTTAGCTTCGTCAGCATGACAATTCAATTGACCGCTATGGGGGCATCTGTCATTCAAAGAATTCAGGCAGAAGGGCCAGAAACATGAAGGTCATCATTTGCGGTGCGGGTCAGGTGGGTTGGCAAATCGCACGGCACCTTTCGGGCGAACTGAACGACGTAACAGTGGTGGACAACAACCCAGATCTGGTGCGCCGCGCAACCGAAACACTGGATGTGCAGGGGATCGCAGGCTTTGCCAGCTATCCAGATGTCTTGAGCAGGGCTGGAGCCCGCGATGCGGACATGATCATTGCTGCGACCCATTCGGATGAGGTGAACATGGTCACTTGTCAAATGGCGCACTCGGTGTTTTCAATTCAGCGAAAGATCGCCCGTCTGCGGTCCAAGTCCTATTTGCAGGCGATCCATTCCGACCTGTTCCGCCGCGATCACCTGCCCATCGACGTGGTAATCAGCCCCGAACGCGAGGTTGCAGCTGCAGCCATGCGCAGACTGTCCGCGCCTTCGGCATTTGATACTGAAATGTTCATGGACGGCAAAGCCCAGTTGCTGGGCATTCGGATCGAGGAAGACTGCCCGGTGGTCAACACACCGCTGAGGCAGCTTACCGATCTGTTTTCGACGCTCAGCTCGATCGTTGTCGGTGTGCGGCGCGAAGGCAGCCTGTTCGCGCCGGAATCCGGGGATCAGTTGTTCGTAGGCGATGAATGCTATGTCTTTAGCAACGTCAACGACGTGGACCGCACGATGGAGGTCTTTGGCAAAACCCAGAAAAAACAGGACCGTGTGGTGATTGTCGGTGGTGGCAATGTCGGGCTTGAGGTCGCACGCACGCTGGAGGAGCGGGAAAGCCGGGTGCGGTCCAAAGTCATCGAGCGAGATCGTCATAGCGCCGAACTGGCGGCTGAGGCGCTGGAGCGCACGATTGTTCTGAACGGTGACGGTCTGGATGCCGCGTTGCTACGAGAGGCCGGGATCGAACGCGCCGACGCCATGCTGGCGGTTACGGATGACGACAGGGCCAACATGCTGGCCGCTGTTCGCGCCAAGGCAGAAGGGTGCGCCCTGGCGATTGCGTTGATCAATGATCCCAGCATGGTGGCGCTGATGGGACCGTTGGGGATTGATGCCTACATCAACCCGCGCGCAACCACCGTGAGCTCGATCCTGCGTCACATTCGCCATGGGCGGGTGCGGCAGGTCTATTCCATCGGCGATGCCGAGGCCGAAGTGATCGAGGCCGAAGTGCTGTCTACCTCTCCAATGGCCGGGCAAAAGCTGCGAGACATCGACTTTCCCGAAGGTGTTCTGGTGGGTGCCGTTCTAAAGGGGGACGAGTTGTTTCGTCCGACCGGCAGTTTGAGGATCGAAGAAAAGGACGTGGTGGCAATCTTTGCCATGGCCAAGGACGTGCCCGAGGTCGAGCGTTTGATGCAGGTCTCGATTGATTTCTTCTGATGATGCGCGCAGAGACACAACGCATCGGTCTGGTACGGCGGTTGCCGTTGTTCTTGTTGATTTGGGGCGTTTTTTCGCTGTCGATGTGGGTGCCGGCGATTTATGCTCTGGCGCTGGATGACCACGACACCTCGCGGTCGTTTTTCTATTCTGGTTTGCTGGGATTGTTTGTGGTTGGAAGCGTTGCGCTGGCGACGTCCAACCGGGTGCCGCGCAGGGGGACATTGGGACAGTTGGCAGTTCTGTTAGGGTGCTTCACTGTTCTGCCGTTGTTCCTGGCCATCCCGCTGCATGATGCGCTTGGAACTACAACGTTCCTGAACGCATATTTCGATATGGTCAGCGCATTGACGACCACAGGCGCTGACATCTTTCCGGATCCCGATCGTCTGAACGCTCCGCTGCACTTTTGGCGCGCGCTGGTCGGCTGGATGGGCGGGCTGATTATGTGGATTTCCGCGGCCGCGATTCTGGCGCCGCTGTCGCTTGGCGGATTTGAAGTCACCGCACGCGGGCAACCCGGACGCCCGGTTTCAGGTGTGGCGCAAAGCGAAAAGGTCGATCCGCGTGGTCGCTTAATCCGGGTTACGCGCACTCTCGCACCTGTTTATACAGGCCTAACGGCGGTCATCTGGCTGCTGCTGCTGATCGCGGGTGAGCAGGGACTGACGGCCGTTTGCCATGCCATGTCGACGATGGCCACGTCCGGGATCTCGCCAGTCGGAGGGTTGGAGGGTGCGCAAGCCGGTGTCACTGGCGAAGCGATCCTGTTCCTGTTCCTGTTCTTCGCGCTGTCCCGCCTGACTTTCTCTACGGATACGGCCACAACCGGATATTCGCGGCTGGATAAAGACCCCGAATTTCGTATTGGCCTGATGATTGTTGCTGCCGTCGCGGTTCTGTTATTCTTTCGCGTTCTGGCCGGCGTTGCCGAGATCGGCGGCACGGTTAAACCGCTCGAAGCGCTGAACGTGCTTTGGGGTATGGTGTTCACGGTTTTGTCTTTCTTGACCACGGCTGGTTTCGAAAGCGCCAACTGGAATGATGCGCAACAACTATCAGGGCTTGGCACCCCCGGGCTGATCCTGATGGGGCTGGCCCTGATTGGGGGTGGCGTTGCGACGACTGCGGGGGGTGTCAAACTGCTGCGGGTGTTCGCTTTGTATCTGAATGGCGCGCGCGAGATTGACCGCTTGATCTATCCCTCATCCGTCAGTGGCGCGGGCGGTGGTAACCGGCGCATCCAAAGCGATGGCGCCTTTATCGCGTGGATCTTCCTGATGATGTTCGCGCTGACGGCGGCTGTGTTCAACCTGCTGCTTGCGATGACCGGTGCGGGGTTCGAACAGGCTATGGTGCTAAGCGTCGCTGCGCTCAGTACCACAGGTCCGTTAATCGAATTGGCGACGGATATTCCCATTCGGATCGTGGACCTGACCTCTGGGGCCAAGCTAACAATGTGCGCTGCGATGGTGATCGGTCGGCTGGAAACACTGGCAATCATTGCCCTGATTACGCCAAGCCTCTGGCGGGACTAAGAAACAACATCTGGATTGATGACTGATTTTTCGTCTGGAAACTCAGTTAACGACACTACATACTCAGCCAGAGGGAGCGCGTTGGTCCGCAGCGCGTAGCAAGAACAATGGCGAGATTATAAAAATATGGCTTCGGACAGACAGAATCTTCAGGACGCGTTCCTGAACAATGTACGGAAAGCAAAGGTCCCGGTTACAATTTTCCTGATCAACGGCGTGAAATTGCAGGGTGTCATCACCTGGTTCGACAATTTCTGTGTTTTGTTGCGCCGCGACGGACAGTCGCAGCTGGTCTACAAACACGCGATTTCGACCATTATGCCGTCGCAGCCGATCAGCCTGTATGAGGGCGAAGACGCCTCTTGATGGAACATGACAGGACGCGCACCCGGGCTTGGGTGCTGCATCCGGATATCAAATCAGATGAACAGCGCCGTGTTCCCGAACCAGCGCTGGCCGAGGCGGTGGCACTGGCCGCCGCTTTGCCCGATCTGGATGTGATCGGGTCCGATATTGTGCGCCTTCAACGCGCACAGCCGGGGCTTCTTTTTGGAAGCGGCAAGATCGAAGAACTTGGTGAACGCTTTCACGACGCCGAGGTTGAGCTCGTGCTGATTGACGGTCCAGTAACGCCAGTGCAGCAGCGCAACCTTGAGAAGGCGTGGAAGGTCAAAATCCTCGACCGAACTGGCTTGATCCTTGAAATTTTCAGCGACCGTGCCCGTACCCGCGAAGGTGTGTTGCAGGTCGAGATGGCGGCGCTTAGCTATCAGCGCACGCGATTGGTGCGCGCGTGGACCCACCTGGAACGTCAGCGTGGCGGATTGGGTTTTGTTGGCGGTCCGGGTGAAACCCAGATCGAGGCCGACCGCCGCGCCATTGACGAACAGCTCGTGCGTTTGCGGCGGCAGCTTCAGAAGGTGGTCAAGACTCGCACCCTGCATCGTGCAGCACGGGCCAAGGTACCGTATCCGATTGTGGCCTTGGTGGGGTACACGAACGCGGGCAAATCAACCCTTTTCAATCGACTGACCGGGGCTGAGGTGGTGGCCAAAGATATGCTGTTCGCTACGCTGGACCCGACCATGCGGCGGGTTGAGCTTCCGGACGGCCCCGAAGTGATCCTGTCGGACACGGTGGGTTTTATCTCGAACCTGCCGACCGAACTGGTCGCGGCGTTCCGCGCCACGCTTGAAGAGGTTCTGGGGGCGGATATCGTTGTGCATGTGCGCGACATCAGCCACGAAGAGACCGACGCACAGGCGCAAGATGTCGAAACCATTCTGACCTCGCTGGGTGTTGACGATGAACGTCCTCGGCTTGAGGTCTGGAACAAGATCGACCTGTTGGACGACGAGGAACGAGAAGCGGCGTTCAAACGAGCGAACCGCGACCCCGAGATTTTTGCGATCTCGGCCGTGACCGGCGAGGGAGTCGACCCTCTGCTGGCCGAAATCGCAACCAAGCTGCAAGGCGTCCGACACGAAACAACGCTGATTCTTGGGTTCGCTGACGGCAACAAACGTGCTTGGCTGTTCCGTCAGGATGTCGTGCGTTCCGAAAAGCAGACCGATGATGGTTTTGAAATCACGGTATTGTGGACAGACAAGCAAGCGGCGCATTTCGCGGCCCTTTGATCTTCCGATAGGTGGATACCAATAGCGCAAGATGGCAACGGAAAGGTCTATTTGCGCGAGTTTATCACTTTGCCCGCGGACCGGCTGGAAACGGTCCGGGCTGCATTGCCAGAGCATATCGTGCTAACGCGGGCCGAGCCGGGATGCCTGTCCTTTGAGGTTGTCGTGGATCCAAACATTGTCGAGCGTTTTAACGTCAATGAAGTGTTCGAAAATCAGGCCGCGTTCGACGCCCATCAGCTAAGGACAAAGGCGTCGGTCTGGTTTGTGGTGACTGAAGGCATCCCGCGAGAATATTCGATCATGTCGGAATAACCGGATCAGCCTGCCAAGCTATGCGCCATCAATCTGGCGCTGCATATCTTCGGCATCAAACCAACCTTGCGAGTACAGGACTTTGTGGTCTTCGCCCAGATCCCATTCCTCCCAACCCCGTGTCAGGACGTGGTTGCCGGTCTTGGCGTGATGACCTTCGAAGGTCCAGACAAAGATAGCGTGGCGTCCAGCCCACCGCATCATGTCGCAGCGCAGTTCAAGATCAGGGAAGTCCGATTGAAATCCGCGGGCCATTTCGGAAATCGCGGCGCGGCCTTGCAGTGGCTCGGCCCGGTTCATGCTCATCTGACAGTCTGAAGCAAAAAAGCTGGCCACCGCGTCGGGATCGCCCGAACTCCAGGCGATTGCATAGTCGCGCGCGAGGTTGTTCAACCTATCCCGAATACTTGCCATTTGTGCCCCCGGTCCCAAATAATTGGCTCGCAGATCGTAAGCGAAACACCCATCTGCGTCCACGACCGCGCGAAAAAGGGGCAAGGTCTTGCCGAAGCGTCGAAATTAGCGCGGAATTAGATTGGTGACACCAACAGCTGCGGCGCGTGCAAGATCGAGGTCCAGTGACATAGGGATATACTCGCCCCGTCGCCACAGTTGAGCCTGATCGTCATAATAACGCGACAAAAAGTGCCCGGACTGGCCGGTTGCAGTAATAAAGACCGAACTGTCCGGATCGGCGAAATCATAAACTCCGCGATAACCCGCGCCGTGTACGTTCTGGAACGGATCCTTGCCTTCGCCCGAGGTGCGCCCGCGCAGCAAGGTGTTGTCACCACCGCTTGTGGACTGACGGATGTTGACGAAGAACCGCAGCACAGGAACTGTACCCAGAACCGGATGGTCATGAGTGGCCTGATGCGCATCGCCCCAGCGCAGGGATTCCAGCGCGCTGCCGTAATTCTCGGAAATCCAGATCAGCGCGTCATCCAACGCCAGCCGTGCCATGTCGGTGCAGGTCTCGACCGGGGCGCTTTGGCGGACGTCACACCATACTGAAGCACCGTCAATGTCGCGATAGACGCGTTCGATGAACAGCGGCTCGACATGTTTGTATTCCGCAGCCAGAGGACCCAGATCGTCCGAGATCAGGCGGATTTGCAGCGCCCGCAGCCAGGCGGCGTAGATCAGAGGTTCGGGCAGATGCTCGTTCATCTCTCCGTTCCATTCCGCCAGCAGTGACAAGGCGATCTGGCGCTGGCGTTCCGGGGTGCCTTCGGGGGCGGATGCTCCGGTGAACCACAGGTCGGCACCGATCAGCGGTAGCAGAGACCGTGCGGTGAAGCTGACGGTATCTAGTTGCGCCTCGATAAAGCTGTCACGGGTATGAACTTCGCGCGATTGCATCAGGCGTTCCCAACGGTGCACGCGCTGAGTGTCGCCCCATTCGTATGAGACATGCTTGGGAAAAGGTCGGTCGATGATCTTGTTGTTGGTGTTGCCAAGAATGCCGCCAGCAGGGGCCACGAATTCCGGGTTGTCGGCATAAGGCAGGCGGCCCTGCCACAGGTTTTCGGCCAGCCAGCCGGGTGTTGGAATGCGGCCTCGGCTTTGATTGCGTATATCGCGCTTGGGCATCGCTCCGATCAATTTGAGGCCAATCGTGTCTCTGTCTACCAGCGACAGGTTCTGAGACGGGGAGATGTACTTTTCCCCGGCTGCAATCGCGTCAAGCACGTTGTCGGCATTCATGAGTGCCATCGAAGCCGTCATTGAAGTGTCGCGCGGGCTGAGCGCCGTCCAAGACAACGATGCGACGTGACCCGGCGGAGTGATCGTTTCCAGATCATAGTGGCTTCCGGGTAGGACAGGGCCATTATCCGTCCATCGCAGGGTCAGAGTGATGGGCGCGTCGTCCTTGATTTCAATTATCGAGGGGCGGGTGCGGAAATTTTTGTATCCATCTGGGGTCAGGTATTCTTCGGGGTTGTCGGGGTTCAGCTGTTCGATATGCACATCCTGATCGTCCAGATAGGACGAGGTCAGACCCCAGCCCAAACGGTCACTGCGCCCGGTCATGACGGCAGGAACACCGGGGATAGTTGCGCCAATTACGCCGCCTTTGGCCAATTCAAGCCGGGCCAGATACCAAACGCCCGGCGCGGTAAAGCCCAGATGCGGGTCATTGGCCAGCAGTGTACCACCACTAGCGGACCGCGAGGGCGCAGCGGTCCACGCGTTTGATGCGCCAGCCAGCCCCCGCTTTGGGAAAGGCGACAGGGGTGTGTCCGGCATTGGCGTTCCCTGGGCATAGCGGGGCAACCCCGGAAACAACGCGGCGTATTCGGGTAGGGCAGCGATGCCTTCGCCCGGCACATTTGGCAGGATATCTGCCAGCCGGGCGGGATCGTTCAGGATCAGCGACGTGCGGGCTCGCAGCACTTCGTCTTTCAGATGGCCGGACAATTGCAGGCCCATCAGCTTGATCACTGCGATGCTGTCGCCGGGTTGCCACGGGGAAACCGGGGCGTCGAACAGGAACATTTCGGGCGCACCGCGGCCCAAAGCGGCCTCGTTGATTTCAGCCAGCCGTGCGTTCACCCCGGCGGCATAGGCACGCAATGCCGCCTTGGTGTAGTCGTCCTGCACATCGACCGAGCGATGAGCCAGACCATACAGGTCCAAGCGGCGCAATAGCTTGTCTATGTGGACGGTCCGAGCCCCAAAAACTTCGGACAGCCGACCCTGTGCGGTGCGCCGCATGACGGTCATCTGCCAAAGCCGATCCTGCGCGTGGGCATATCCCAGCCCAAAGAACACGTCCGGGTCGTTTTCGGCCAGAATATGCGGCACATTGGCGGTGTCTCGGACGATCTCGACCGGGGCGGTCAGACCTGTGACTTCGACCGTCTGATCGTAATCCGGCAGCGACTGGCTGGCCAGAAAATACACCAGCGCCACAGCTGCCAGCCCCAGAAGGATCAGGCCCGAAGTAATACGCACTAGCCATCGAAACACAAATCCCATCTGCGGCTCATAATCCTGTCTGTTTCAGATTGCGGCAAGACTAGTAGATGGTCGGGATGACCGAAAGAGGAAGAGCCCCGGAATATTCATGTTTACAGCACCGTAAACAGAAAAACCCCGCTACAAAGGGAGCTTGTGGCGGGGTCTGTTTGAGGGGGGTGTGGTAATCCTGAGTTACGGAATGATCCGCGTGTATTTTGTGCCTTCGACGGTCGCACCAATTTGCAGGCCGGCTTGACCGAATACCGCTGCCAGAACAGGGGTGCGCAGCGTTGTCGTGTCGGTAGAGAGTGAGTCGCCCTGATCGCTGACCACGTAGCCGATATCGGCGCCGGCGGTCCAACCGCTGGAACGGCGGAAATCGTTCAGCGCATCCTGTGTCATGAAAAACAGGACATGGGCGTATTGCTGGGCACCGATCTGCAATCCAGCGGTGCCTTTAACGGCCGAATAGTAATCAACGGTCGCGCCATTGATGCGCAGCGCGCCGCGACCATAACCGCCACCGAATACGAAACCGGCTTCGGTGATCAGCGGCATCACCAACATGCCGTTGGATTTCTCGGCGATTTCGACAGTGTTCGGGTAACGCGAGTACATTTCGGTCAGCGTGGCATCGACGCGTGCGTCGATTGTGGCTGCGTTTGAATTGCCGACACCGTTGCCGCACGCGGCGGTCAGTGTCAGCCCGGCCATGCCCAAGGCAAAGCCACGACGATTTAGTCGGTGAGAGTTGGAACTGCTCATGTCATTTCTCTGTATAACTGCCTGATTTGTCGGGTGTTCCCGATCTTATGTGCGAGAATACGCCGATTGCGGCCTCGTGTCACGGGAAAGCTGTGGAGGCTTTGATCACAATCGGCGGAAACTTGCGACTATTCGGTGATTTAGTCCTGAAGGATACGCGCGACTTGTGGGGCAAAATAGGTCAGGATGCCGTCACAGCCCGCCCGTTTGAAGGCAAGCAGGCTTTCCAGCATCACCTTCTCGCCGTCAATCCAACCGTTCTGCGCCGCGGCCTGAACCATCGCGTATTCACCGGACACTTGATAAGCATAGGTTGGCGCGCCAAAGGTGTCTTTAACACGACGACAGATATCCAGGTAAGGCATGCCGGGCTTGATCATCACCATATCCGCGCCTTCGGTCAGGTCGCGCTCGATCAGACGCAGCGCCTCGTTGGAATTGGCGGGGTCCATCTGATAAGTTTTCTTGTCCCCGGTTAGCGCGCCCGACGCGCCTACCGCATCCCGGAATGGGCCGTAGAAGGCGCTGGCGTATTTCGCGGCGTAGCTGAGGATCATCACGTTATGATGCCCAGCCGTTTCCAACGCATTGCGCATCGCACCGATCCGGCCATCCATCATGTCCGAAGGGCCAATGATGTCGGCCCCGGCTTCGGCCTGCGCCAGTGTCATCCTCACCAATGCTTCGATCGTCTTGTCGTTCACGATTTCGCCCTCGACGACATAGCCGTCGTGACCATTGATGTTGTAAGGATCGAGCGCCACGTCTGTCATGACGGCAATATCGGGTGCTGCCGCCTTAATCGCACGAATGGCACGGTTCGACAGGTTGTCGGGATTCCACGCCTCGGCGCAATCTTCGGTCTTCAGGCTTGGATCGGTGTATGGAAAGATGCAAATGGCGGGAATTCCCAGCGCCTGCGCCTCGACCGCAGCCTTGGCAATCAGATCGACCGAGCGGCGGACCACTCCAGGCATCGAGGGCACGGGCTCCTCAATGCCTTCGCCGTCGCGCACGAAAACCGGCCAGATCAGGTCGTCGGTGGTCAGCGTGTTTTCCCGGACAAGCCCCCGCACGGCGGGCGATTGACGCGCCCTGCGAAAACGGGTTTGTGGATAGGGGGCGATGGTCGGTTTCATGTCGCGCTCTCCTTGAATATTTCCGCATTGGGTGGCATGAATTCCTCGTGGTCTCAAGGGTTACGATGGACGCAGTTGCGCAAACAAAGCCCCTAAGGACAGTGAACAAAGGGCTGACGCTTGGACTTATACTCTTCGCTTTTCGAAATCATCGACATGCGCAGCTTTTCGAATCTGTGGTATTGGATCGGGTTGGCGGTACTTTGGTCGACGGCTAGCCACTGGGCGATGGGTGTTCCCTACGATCTGGTGGTGAGGGCTCGACGGATCGGTGGGCAGGCCGAGCAAGACCTGCTGGACATCGTGCGGATCAACGGCAATCGCATCCTATATATTGTCGATGTGTCCGGGCTGGTCATCCTGGGGCTTAGCTGTTTCTGTTTCACCGGCCTGGCGATGCTTGGATTCTACTATGGGGTCGAGTTTGCGCAGGCCGTGTTTTTGTTGCTGTTTCCGATCTGTCTGGTGATGCTCATCAATATATCGGCGGCGCGTAAGTTGCAGCGCAGCGAGAAAAAACTAGAGATCGTCGGTAAGGTTCTGACGCGTTGTCGGATTTATACGCAGATCATTGGAATGATTTCGATCTTGATCACGTCGCTTTGGGGCATGTACCAGAACTTTTCAATCGGTGTTCTGGGATAGAAAATTCGGAAAGGCAGGACGATGACGGCTCCGAACCACGTGACAGTCGGCGGCGCCCCCGAAGGGTTTGACGCGCAGCTTGTCCTGAATGAGATCGCACGGTCTGGCGGGCCGGTGGCTCATGTCGCGCGCGACGACAAGCGGATGGAGGCGATGCGCGCCGCGCTAGCTTTCTTTGCGCCTAACATGCCAGTGTTCGTTTTCCCCGGATGGGATTGTCTGCCATATGACCGGGTGTCGCCCAATGCCGATATCGCGGCAGCACGCGTGGCGACGCTGGCGGCGTTGGTGCATCAGATGCCCGAGCGTTTTGTACTGCTGACCACTTTGAACGCCGTCACGCAGCGGGTTCCGGCCCGCGATGTATTACGCGAGGCCGCTTTTACCGCACGCGTGAACCATCGCGTTGACGAAACTGCGTTGCGGAACTTTCTTGTTCGGATGGGTTTCACCCAAAGCCCAACGGTGATGGAGCCTGGTGATTACGCCATACGGGGCGGCATCATCGACATTTTCCCTCCGGGCGAGGCCGGCCCTGTCCGTCTGGATCTGTTCGGGGATGTTCTGGATGGTGCCCGTCGGTTTGACCCGGTTTCACAACGCACCACCGAAAAGCTGGATGTGGTTGAATTGGCTCCGGTGTCCGAGGTCATTCTGAATGACGCTGCCATTACGCGATTTCGTCAGAACTATCGCATTGAATTCGGCGCGGCGGGTACGGATGATCCCCTGTATGAGGCTGTCAGCGCGGGCCGCAAGCATCAGGGGATCGAGCACTGGTTGCCGTTCTTCCATGAAAAGCTGGAAACGCTGTTCGACTATCTGCCCGAGGCGACGATAACCCTTGATGATCAGTTGACGCCAGCGCGGCTCGCTCGGTGGGATACTATTGCCGATCAGTACGAAACGCGGCGATTGGCGCTGGAAAACCGTTCGCGTATGGACACGGTATATAAGCCCACACCGCCGGGACTTCTGTATCTGGACGACGCGGCGTGGGAACAGGCGGTAGGCGATCGGCGCATGTTGCAATTCGGTCCTCTGCCACAGGCCAGCGGCCCCGGAGTGATCGACGCGGGCGGGCGGATCGGCCGGAATTTTGCGCCCGAACGGCAACAGGAAAGCACCAGCCTGTTTGGCGCGTTGGCCAGCCATATCACTGACAAAATGGCTAAGGGTCCGGTGCTGATCGCGTCATACTCCGAAGGCGCGCGCGAACGTCTGACCGGCTTGATCGAAGACGAAGGTCTGGCCGAGGCCATTCCCGTCACCAATGGCACACGTATTGGCAAACGCGGACTGCATCTGGCCGTATGGGCTTTGGAACACGGATTCGAGACCCCAGATTTGACAGTGATCGCCGAACAGGACGTTCTGGGCGACCGCCTGATCCGCCAACCCAAGAAACGCCGCAAGGCCGAAAACTTTCTAACCGAGACGCAATCGCTCAGCCCCGGTGATCTGGTTGTGCATGTCGATCACGGGATCGGCCGGTATATGGGGATGGAGGTCGTTACGGCCGCTGGCGCCGCCCACGAGTGCTTGCTGCTGGAATACGCCGAGCAATCCAAGCTGTACCTGCCGGTCGAAAACATCGAATTGCTGTCGAAATACGGCCATGACGAGGGGTTGCTGGACCGGCTGGGCGGGGGTGCATGGCAAGCCAAGAAGGCCAAGCTGAAAGAGCGTATTCGCGAGATGGCGGACAAGTTGATCCGCATCGCCGCCGAGCGCGCCCTGCGCAAAGCCCCGGTCATGGACCCTCCGCCTCACGCGTGGGAGGAGTTCAGCGCCCGGTTTCCATATCAGGAAACTGACGATCAGTTGCGCGCGATTTCTGAGGTGATGGAGGACATGCACTCCGGCGCGCCGATGGATCGTTTGATCTGCGGCGATGTGGGATTTGGGAAGACCGAGGTCGCCATGCGCGCGGCATTCGTGGCGGCCATGTCTGGGGTTCAGGTGGCTGTGGTCGCACCGACCACTCTGTTGGCACGACAGCACGCAGCCTCGTTCAAGGAACGCTTTCGGGGTTTCCCGCTCGAGGTGAGGCAGCTGTCACGTTTCGTTTCGTCGAGAGACGCGCAACAGACCCGCGACGGGTTGGCGCGCGGCACGGTTGATATCGTGATTGGAACACATGCTTTGCTGGCTAAGGGCATCAGATTCAACAATCTGGGTTTGCTGATCATTGACGAAGAACAACATTTTGGAGTCGGTCACAAAGAACGTCTGAAGCAGCTACGCAGTGACATACATGTGCTGACCCTGACAGCGACACCGATCCCGCGGACGCTTCAACTGTCCCTGACGGGCGTTCGCGACCTGTCGATCATCGGCACGCCGCCTATCGACCGTCTGGCGATCCGTACTTATGTCAGCGAGTTTGATGCTGTCACCATCCGCGAGGCGCTGCTGCGCGAACATTATCGCGGCGGGCAGAGTTTTTATGTCGTCCCGCGTATCTCGGATCTGCCCGAGATCGAGGAATTCCTGAAAAGCCAACTGCCGGAACTGACCTATATGGTCGCGCATGGTCAGATGGCGGCGGGGGAACTTGATGACCGGATGAACGCGTTTTACGACGGGAAATACGATGTCTTGTTGGCCACAACGATTGTTGAAAGCGGGCTGGATATTCCAACGGCCAACACGATGGTTGTGCATCGAGCGGATATGTTCGGTCTGGCACAACTCTATCAAATTCGGGGCCGGGTAGGGCGGTCGAAAACGCGCGCTTACGCTTATCTGACAACCAAACCGCGCCAGAAGCTGACCGCTACCGCTGAAAAACGCCTACGGGTTTTGGGCTCGTTGGATACGCTGGGGGCAGGCTTCACACTAGCCTCGCAGGACTTGGACATTCGCGGTGCTGGCAATCTGCTGGGCGAGGAGCAATCTGGCCAAATGCGCGATGTGGGCTATGAGCTTTACCAGTCGATGCTGGAAGAGGCGATTGCCAAGATCAAAGCAGGCGAGATGGAGGGGCTATCCGACGCAGATGACCAGTGGGCGCCGCAGATCAATCTAGGTGTGCCTGTTCTGATTCCTGAGGACTACGTGCCTGATCTGGACGTGCGTCTGGGGCTTTATCGCCGCCTGTCGTCGCTGTCGACCAAAGTCGAATTGGAAGGCTTCGCCGCCGAACTAATCGACCGGTTCGGGACATTGCCGAAAGAGGTCAACACCTTGATGCTGGTTGTCCGCATCAAAGCCATGTGCAAACGAGCGGGCATTGCCAAACTGGATGGCGGACCGAAAGGTGCAACGATCCAGTTCCATAATGACAAATTCGCCTCGCCTCAGGGGCTGGTCGAGTTTATCCAGAACCAGCGTGGATTGGCCAAGGTCAAGGACAACAAGATCGTCGTTCGCCGGGACTGGAAAAAGGACAGCGACAAGATCAAAGGAGCCTTTGCCATCGCCCGCGATCTGGCGGAGAAGGTTGTTGCCGAGAAGAAAAAGGCTAAAGCCTAGTCTCCGCTGACAAAAGTGCACAGCTGCCAGTCGCCCGCGTCGGATTTCACGAATGCGGCGCGGTGACCTGTCATGGGCCACAAAAAATCGCTGTGCATATACCCTTGGGTGCCATCGGTGAGCATCACGCGCTGATACTCCGCAGCTTCATTGTAGTCACGGACTAACACGACTTCGTGGCTGATTAACGCTGACGCAGGGGCTCCGCGAACGGCAGCCTGGCGCAAAGCGACTTCGGTGCCGGTCACATAGAAGGCAAGACTCGCGTCTAGTGAGGCCGGCAGCGTTATCTGCCATTGATGCGGCATCCAATATTCGCCCTCATCGTCGAAATAGCCGGGCTGTGACAGGGTGTCTTCCAGATCGACCCAGTATTGATCATGCAATTCGTCTGCGTTGGCGCGATACTCATCTGACAGAGTTTCAGGGTCGAGGCTCAGTTTAGCGCGCAGTTCCTCGGGGCCTCCGTCACCGCCATGGCTGAGATAGATATCTGGGCAGGCCGCTGCTACGACGGCCTCAACATCGCGCGCCGCGACATTGGCCAGCAATGCACTCCGAAAGGCTACAAGCGACGGATCGCGATCAGCTTGATCAACCGGGGGAAAGGATTGACGGTCTGCAAAGGCAGGAGTGCCGAGCAGGGCGGCAAGCAGCAGGACACACCTCATTCGGCGGCCTTCATTGCGGCCTGAGCACAGAAGCAGGACGCTCCGACAGCCCGATCAGCGCGTGCCAGCGCCAGATCGAGACGCTGCCGGATCTGCTTGATTTCAACAGCTTCGCCGCGTGCCTTCAAGCAGTCGTACAACCCCTTGAGGCTCCAAACATTATCCGGGTGGATCGAGGCGCGGCTGAGGATGCCACCCAGTCCCAGATCCTCACGGTAAACCGCTTCGGCCTCAGCAACGTGACCTTGTTCGAACAACAGCGCCCCCAATGCATGTCGGGTCGGCTGCATCCAGCCCCATGGCTCGTCATAGGGTAAGGTGTCGTCCAACTCGACCGAGCGGCGCAGATGGGCATAGGCGATATCGTAATTGCCTTTGCGGTATTCGATTTCGCCCCGCAGCATTTCGCGTGCGATTTCAAGCAGATCGACGACGCGGTTGTTGTGCAGAAGGCGGTTTTCGGGCACGCACTCCTTGGCCGACAAGAATAGCTGTTCCTCGGCCTCTGCTTCGGCAACCTGTCCGGTGGCGGCATGCGCGATGGCGCGGGCGTAGTGGGTTGTGGCAGTCAGCGTACGGAAAAGATCCGGATCCGAGGGCAATTCCAGTGCCTTTGCGTCCTCCCACCTGCCAAAGCGGATCAAGATGTGCGGGCCCATGGACATATAGCTTTCGAAGTAATCCGCCATAGGTGGGCTTTCGATGCGCAGCATTTCTTCGGGCGTGGTATCCCAAAGGCCCTGATTGGCGCGCAGTGCGGGTTCCATCTGCCCTAGGAACAACGCGCCGTACATGGCAAAGTGGTAGTTGTGCTGGCGATAGCCGGTGTAGATGTTGAATGCCCCTTCGCGCTCGTAATACTTCAAGTCGGCCACGGTGGCCTGTTCGTTCCAATGGACGACATTTTGATAGTGACCGCACAGCACGTCGATATGGGTGGGCATGTGCACCAGGTGCCCGGCATCGGGAACCAGTGTGCGCAAGACATCCCCTGCTTTCAGCGCTTTTTCCGGGGTCGGCGACATTTCCATCAGGTGAACATAGAGGTGCAGCAGACCCGGATGCGACATGGCCATCGGATCGTCGGCCATCGCGTCTTCCAGTACCTTTTGCGCTTCAAGCGTCGCTGCGCCCTCGGCGGGTTGGCCAGTTTTCAAATCCCACATCTGCCAGGGGGTAAGGTTGAGCAGTGCCTCGACGTAAATGGTTCGCAGATCCAGATTCTCGGGTTGAACTGCAAAAGCCGCGCGCATGGCGTCGGCAAAATCTTGGTTCCAGCCGTTCATATTGGCAATCGGGTCGCGCTGCGGGTAGCGCGCGGGCAGGGCACGGACCAGCGCCTGTTCAACGGGTGAACAGGTTTCAACCAATGCAAGCGCCTGCTGCGCTGCATCAAAGGCCTGGCCCAACGCTTTTCGTTGACCGCGATCATCACGCAGGTCCCACGGCAGGTTGTAATTCGGCCCCGCCGCGTAGGCGATACCCCAATAGGCCATGGCGCATGTCGGGTCATACTCAGCCGCACGCTGGAAACAGACGACGGCCTCGTCATGGTTATATCCGTATGTCCAGACCAACCCTCGGTCGAACCACAGCTGAGCCTCGGGCGAGGATGTGGTGACGGGGCAGGAATAGGTGCCCAGATTGTAATAATCGCTCATAGAAAACCTCCGGTCGGATTAGGGGGAGGTTAACGGGATTCGCGCGGGCTGCACAGGTCAGGCAGGTACTCTGTTTTCGATCCGGCCCATGTGCAGCATCAGGCCGAACGCGACCATACTCATAACCAGAATGCCGGTGGTCAAAGGTGTCAGAGTCCCGTCAAACAGTAGCCCGATTGGCCCAGCGATGACCGCAGCAAGCACGGTGGACACCGCACCGATAACCGAGGCCGCCATGCCCGCGATATGGCCCATCGGCTCCATCGCGATGGCGTTCAGGTTGCCCATCGTCATGCCCGCCATGAAGAAGATCGACGTCTGCCAGAAGACAAATACGGCAAAGGACAGATTCGGCGAAAGTTGCATCGCGTTCAGAGCGATAACGCCGATTGAGATCGCGATCTGCGCTGCCAGCGCCCAGGTCACCAATCGCCGCATCCCGATGCGGATCACTAATGCTGCATTCAGCAGGCTGGCAGAGCCAGCAATCAATGCCACTAACCCGAACCAGAAGGGAAAACTGTCTGCACTGTCGTGGATTACGTCATAGACCGGTTGCACCATTGTCAGCATGGTGAACAGCATTCCGAGGCACAGGGTTTGTACGAAGATCGACAAGCGAACCGTAGGGTGACTGAACATTTCACGGGCTGAAGATGCCATCAGGTGCAGACGCAGCGGCCGGCGGTTCTCGGGCTTCAGGGATTCCGGCAAGCGCAGACCCATCCAGAGTACAGTGATCACCGAGAAAAGAATGAACGAGACAAAGATACCGCGCCAGCCGGTGATGGCGATCACTCCGGCCCCCATCATCGGGGCCACGGCGGGCACCAGCGTGAATATCATCATGGCGATGGAGACAATGCGCGCCATTTCCCGGCCCGAGTACAAATCGCGGATAACAGCCATTGCAACAACGCGTGGCGCGGCGCAGCCAATACCTTGTACGACTCGTGCGATCAGAAGTAATTCCAGCGAGGAACTGGCCCAGGCCACAGCCGCCGACGCGATGTACAGCGCCGAGCCGACATAAATCACCGGTTTGCGTCCGAACGCGTCGGACAGGGGGCCGACGAAGAAGGTGCCCGTTCCCATGCCCAGCACGAAAGAGGTCAGGATCAACTGTGCCCGATTGACGTCATCCGGGCTGAGCTGCGAGCCGATCTCGGGCAACGCGGGCAGCATCGAGTCGATCGAAAACGCAATTGTTGCAAACATCATTGCAACAAGTGCGATGAATTCCCCCAAAGACATGCGATTGGCCATAGCGTTCTCCTGACCTGCTCGAGCTATCACGGCAGATCACGCGGTTCTAGGGCTGAGTGCGCACAGAGTAATGTGCTAATTTGCAGAGGGAGCCTCAAGTTGAGACATGATCTCTTCAATCACTTTCTGCCACATTTCAGGAGGTTGCGCGCCGGGAACTGCGTGTTGGTTGGCGACGATAAAGGTTGGCACGGAATTGACGCCCATTTCCCGCGAATGCGTGTCTCGATCGCGGATGCCCTCGCGATCTGCGTCGGATTTCAGCAGTTTCAGCACCACTGCGGCATCCATTCCGACGCCGTCGGCGATGTCCGCCAGAACTTCGTGATCACCAATGTCGCGCGCCTGCACGAAATAGGCGTTGAACAGCGCATCCACGACGTCGTTTTGTTTGCCCTCGATCCCGGCCCAATGGATCAGGCGATGGGCATCCAGGGTGTTGGGCGTGCGTTTCATGCCTTCGAAATCGATGCTCAGGCCAGCGTTTTCCGCGTGTTGGACCACTGGCGCATAGGCGCGTACGGCACCGTCTTTACCGCCAAACTTACGCTCCAGATACTCGCGCCGATCCATGCCTTCATCCGGCATATCGGGATTCAATTGAAACGGATGCCATTCGATGACAAGTGGATGATCCGGGATGGCGGCCAAAGCCTTGTCCAAGTGCGTCTTGCCGATATAGCACCACGGACAGATCGGATCGGACATGATGTCGAGTTTAACGGTCTGAGTCATGGTGTGGTCGCCTTGAAATAGCCCGGCAACGCCCGGCGCAGAAGTTTGCCGTTCCCACCGGTTGGCAGTTCAGGCAGGTGAATGAAAGCGCGAGGTTGTTTGTACCGCGCCAGATTTGCCTCCACATAGGTCCGAAGGTCCGCATCGTCCAGCGTTTCCGGTCCGGTATAGAAAGCAGCTATCACAAATGTGTCCTGTTTGACCTCGACTGCGGCGGCCCCCACCTGCGTGATGCCAGGGTATTTGGCCAAAGCGGCCTCGACCTCGACCGGTGAGACGCGATAACCGCCCGCATTCATCATATCGTCGTCCCGGCCCAGATAGGTGATCTGCCCGTCAACCGCCATCGCCCCTTGGTCGCCGGTCAGGAACCAGTCGCCCTGCATCCGTGATTTGGCCTCATCGGGTGCGTTCAGGTAGGTCAGCATCAGGCCGGGGTCCGACCGGTGAATGGCGATGGTGCCTTCCTGTCCTTGCGGCACAGGCCCGTCCGGCCCGAGGATCGCCACACGGCGGCCCGGTTGTGGCTGACCCAATGCTTCGCCTCGTGCTGGATGGGCTGGGCTGGAAGAGATGAAGGTCGAACACTCGGACATACCATAAGCTTCGTACAGTTCGGTTCCGGTCGCCTCGGCCCATTGTGTGTGCAGATGCCGAGACAGCTTTTCGCCTGCGCACAAACCGTGACGCAGCTTTGGCAATTGCAGGTCACCTGAGGTCTTGAGCAGTTTGCGGAACACACCGGGTGCGGCCGCAAAAATCGTAGCACCGTGTTGGTGCAGTAGTGCAGGCAGCGTTTCCGGGTTGGTGCCCGGTTCGGGGATCAGGGCCGTCGCACCTATGGTCCAAGGGTCCATCAGCCCGGTTCCTAGTGTATAAGTCCAATTGAAGGCACCGGCATGGCACAGGCGGTCTGTGTTCTTGAGCCCATACCAGCCGTCCACCATCATCTGACGCGCCCAGATCGCGCGGTGAGCATGGGCCACGGCACGCGGTTTGCCTGAGGTGCCCGACGTGTAGACGACATAGGCCAGCCGGTCGGGGTCTCCGAACTGATACGCAGCTGGGGGCAGGGTGCGCATTTGGGACAGATCGTCCAGCGTGATCTGGGTTGGATGTGCAGCACAAGCAACAGCCGGGTCCCGCAAGATTGCAGCTGGGTTCAGATCCGCGATCATGCGCGCGGTTTCCGGTTCGGTCAGCTGCGAGGACGTAGGAACAGGTACAATCCCTGCCGCAATTGCCCCCAGATAGGCAATTGGGAAATCGACCGTGTTCCCCAGCCGCATCAAGGCAATATCGCCCGCCTTCAATCCAGCGCGCTGCAATCCGGAGGCCGTCCCCAGAATGGCTGCTTGAAGGGCTTCATATGTCCAGTCTTCGGCACCATCGCTGTGCAAGACCGACAAGGCGATTTTATCGGGAGACTCATCCGCGCGGCGCAAAACATGCGCAGCCAGATTGAATGGAGCGGGGCAGGTCGGCGGCGGCCCCTGATCGAAAATAGAAAGCATGGCAACTGGCTATCGCGCTGCTTGCCGCGTTGCAAGCGGGACAGGCTGCGCCTATAGATTGGCCCATGAGCACCAATGAACAGCCTTCACTTATCCGTATTGCACGGGACTCTGGCGAACATACCGAACTTGAACCGCTGGACCTTGGCGCGCGCGTGCGCCAGTTGCGCAAAGCGCGGAACTGGACCTTGGAACAGGCAGCCACGCAGGCCGGGCTGGCGCGTTCGACACTCAGCAAAATTGAAAACGGGCAGATGTCTCCGACCTATGACGCGCTGAAAAAGCTTGCCACAGGTTTGGAGATTTCAGTGCCACAACTGTTCACGCAACCACAGCGTGATCAGGTCATTGGTCGGATGGCCGTCACCCGTATGGGGGAAGGCGCAGCCCACCCAACGGTGACTTACGAACACGAACTACTGGCAGAGAACCTGACCAAAAAACAAATGCTGCCTTACCGCGCCCGTGTTCGCGCGCGCTCAATGGACGAGTTCGACGGTTGGGTCCGCCACGACGGCGAAGAGTTCCTGTTTGTACTGACTGGAGTTGTGAAGCTTTATACCGAGTTCTACGAGCCCGTTGAAATGCGCCGAGGCGACAGCGCCTATTACGACGGGAGCATGGGGCACAATGTCATTTCGGTAAGTGACGAGGATGCGACGATCCTTTGGGTAACGTCACTTACTTAGTGTCCTGCTGAATTCGCGGTTCAGGCCTTCGGTAAACAGAAAATCCTCAAGCTCTTCGTGCGCTTCATTCACGGTCAGGTGGTGGCGTTCGGCCAAATACGCTTCGAACCGTTTACGATCTTTACACAGCCGCACCTTGTCCTGATCCAACAGGTTCGGAAAACGCCGTTTCGCACGAGAATACATAGCGTCCCAGTCTTGCGTTAGGTCAGTCCAGTTCAACATCAGTCAGCTTTCCGTAGTTCGGGTTTCATGACTGCTCAGCCCCTCCGTAAGGGTACGGAGAGTGCAAGTGCACAAGCGCATGACAAAATGTCGCACCCTGTTTGATCTTACGTAAGGTCAAAAAGCCCGTCGCGAGTGATCCGCAACGGGCTGACGGACCTGAGTTTGGAGTGAGTGGAGGCCGGTCCGTAAAAACTTCGTTTACCGTGCCGAATGAAAGTTATCTTACGAATTTCGCAGTATTAATCTGATCAAACGGCGTGCTTTATTGGCCATAGGCTATAGCGTGAGTGTATGTTCCGTAAAGTCTTTTGTATGTAATTCGAGAAAATATCCTGAAATTAGTATCCGATCCGAATTGTGGCGGGCGGTTAAAAAAAGGGCCCAATATATTGTGTGCACCTGCACATGTGCCGGAATCCGCCGAAAATTGGGATCAAAGGGCAAGGCAATTCTGCGCGCCCTGATTTTGGAACTTTTGAAACAATCACGTTGGCGAACGGTGAACCGATTTTCCGCACAATCCGCCGCAGTTCATCAATCTTCATACCACCAAACTTGCGGCATGTATTCTGGCCCATCGCCGTAGATGGGCAGGGTATGCGGGTGCTTCAACTCCTTGGCATGTGCAATGCGGCCAACATCGAAATTCCAGATCGGAATGACATAGCGACCGGCAGTCAGAACGCGGTCCAGCGCGCGGGTTGCTGCGACAAACTCCTCGTGGCTTTCCGAGGCGAGCATCGCATCGATTAGTCCATCAACGGCCGGAGAAGCTACGCCCATCAGATTGCGTGTGCCGGGTGTATCGGAATTTTCACTGCCCCAATACAGTCGCTGTTCGTTGCCGGGTGACAGGGACAGGGCGCGGCGGAAAAAGGTCATGTCGAAATCCAACTCGGCATTGCGACCGGTGAATTGGGCGCTGTCGACCTGATCTACCGTTACCTGAATGCCAAGACGCTCAAGCGCGCGGGTGTAGATTTCCATGGCCGTCTGCCCCTCGCTGTCGCCTTGTTGCAGCAGGACAGTGATTGAAAAGTCTTCTCCGGCCTGATTGCGCAGCACACCGTCCTGTACGGTCCAGCCTGCCTCGTTCAGCAGCTTACTCGCCTTGCGGAGGTTGGCACGGTTGCGGGCTGACCCGTCACCTTCGGGCAGGGTGTAACCTTCCAAGGCGCCCTGCGGCAGGTCATCGGCATAGGGCTGCAACACCTCGGCGACGCGACCGATTGCGGGGCCGGGGTGCATACCCAGATCCGAGCCCGAGAAATACGAGGTGATCCGGGGCTGCGCACCTCCGGTAATCGTATCGTTGATGAATTCGAAGTTGAACGCCAGCAACAAGGCCTCACGCACGCGCCAGTCGTCAAAGGGCGCCCTGCGAGTGTTCATCACGAACCCGGTCATACCCGAAGGCTTACCATGCGGAATCTCGGTTTTAACCACGTCGCCGCGTTGGACGGCCGGAAAATTGTACTGGGTTTCCCATTTGTCGGCGTTGAATTCTCGCACGGCAGTCAGTGCTCCGGCTTTGAACGCCTCAAACAGAACCGTCCCGTCACCGAAGAATTCGATGCGTATATCATCCAGGTTCATGGTGCCGCGGCGGAATGGTATGTCAGCACCCCAATAGTCTGGATTACGACGCAGGTTCACGTACCGTCCGGCCTCGTAATCATCAACAACGTACGGCCCCGAACCGATGGGGACATCATGCAGCGCGGCCTCGGCGAAGTCTTTCCCTTCCCACTGCGCCTTTTGCAGGATGGGGCGGAGGCCAGCGATCAATGCGAGCTCCCGATCCGGTTCGTTAAAGGTAATGCGAACTGTGCGTGGCCCGGTTTGTTCGATGCTTTCGATCTTGCCCCACAGACCGCGGTAACGCAGGTGACCTTCGGTGCCCAAAATCTCATACGACCAGATGACATCATCCACGGTCACCGGGCTGCCATCCGAGAATTCGGCGTCTTCACGCAAAGTAAATTCCACCCAAGACCGGTCCAGTGCAGTCTCAATTGATTCGGCTAACAACCCGTAAAGAGTGAAAGGTTCGTCCCAGGACCGGCCCATAAGGCTTTCGTGGGTCCAGAATCTGAGCTGCCACGGAGAGGTGCCTTTTTGCACAAACGGGTTCAAACTGTTAAAGCCGCCGGTGTTTCCGAAAACGACCCTGCCGCCTTTGGGCGCGTCCGGGTTGGCGTAAGGCAGAGACACAAAATCCGGTGGTAGGGCAGGGTCGCCATACATAGCTATGCCATGAGCCGATTCTGCGTGGGCAATAGCCGCGGCAAAAACAGAGGTGATTCCCGCGATCAAATGACGAACGGGGCGTAGAAAATCGGGGCGCATTTTGGAAACAATCCTGCTCTGGCCTTATTTTGTTGGGATTCACCGTACCGATGATTTTTCTTATTATCAAACTTTTAGCTTGGACGAATGCATGGAATTGCGTATAAAGGTTCCACTGCTCGATAGGTTTCTTGCCTGTATGAAACCTGCCTCAATAACTTAACGCCCGCTTCGCGCGGGCGTTTTTTTTTGGCCGTCTCGTTCACCAGATGCAGAACCCTAGTGTTTCCCCGTTTCCTTTGCACGTGCAGCATGGCACTGTGCGCCCAAAGCGGATTTTGAGGGAGAGACCACATGAGCCTTTCGGGAAAAACAGCGATCATCACCGGGTCAAATTCGGGGATCGGATTGGGTGTCGCGCGCGAGCTTGCGAAAGCCGGGGCCGATGTTGTTCTGAACTCGTTCACTGACCGCGATGAAGATCACGCTTTGGCCGCCGAGATCGCGCAAGAGACCGGAACCAATGCTCGCTACATCAAGGCTGATATGTCCAAAGGTAACGAATGCCGTGCGCTGATTGAAAAGGCAGGTGTGTGCGACATTCTGGTGAATAACGCAGGCATTCAGCATGTGTCGCCGATTGATCAGTTTCCGGTCGACAAATGGGACGCAATCATCGCCATCAACATGAACTCGGCCTTTCATACCACCGCGGCCGCTCTGCCATTGATGCGGGAAAAGGGCTGGGGAAGGATCGTCAATATCGCGTCGGCGCATGGCCTAACGGCCTCGCCCTTCAAAACGGCTTATGTGGCTGCCAAACACGGCGTCGTTGGGATGACCAAGGCCGTCGCACTGGAAACGGCGCAGGAGCCGATCACTTGTAACGCGATCTGCCCGGGTTACGTATTGACGCCGCTGGTCGATGCGCAGATTCCGAACACAATGAAAGAATACAACATGAGCCGCGAGGAAGTGGTTAAAAACGTTCTATTGGAACGGCAGCCGTCAAAAGAGTTCGCAACCGTCGAGCAATTGGGTGGCACAACGATCTTTTTGTGTTCGGACGCTGCAGAGCAGATCACTGGGACCACGATTTCAGTGGACGGCGGCTGGACTGCTTTGTGAGGTTTCATGGGGGCTCTGCCCTCATACCCCCGGAGTAATTGGGAAAAGATGAAGGGGCGGGTGAATGAAGCGTATCAATCTGGCCTTACAGGGTGGTGGGGCGCATGGAGCGTTTACCTGGGGCGTTCTGGACCGCCTGCTCGATGACGAAGACATCGGGATCGCCGCGATCACGGGAACATCTGCCGGGGCGCTGAACGGGGCTGCTTTCAAATCGGGAATGGTGCGCAATGGGCGTGACGGCGCGCGGGCCAGTCTGGACGGGCTGTGGGCGCGCATGGGCGCGGTAGGCGATATGCGTTTTGCCAATTGGATGCAGGCTATCGAGCCGTCTCAGATCGCTCAGGCAATGGAATACTCATTGCCGTTCTCGGTTGGTGATACCTGGTCCCGGATGGTGTCGCCTTATGCCTATGGTCCGTTTTATCGAAACCCGTTGGAGTCGGTGGTGGATCGGTTCAACTTCGATGAAATCTGCGCGGATGAGGGGCCCGGCCTGTTTGTCTGTGCCACATGTGTGCGCAGCGGCAAGATTCGGGTTTTCACAGGTGAAGAAATTTCAACAAAGGCTATTCTGGCTTCGGCCTGTTTGCCGAACCTGTTTCAGGCAGTTGAGATATTCGATCCCAAAACCAACCGCACCGAGGCCTATTGGGATGGGGGTTATACCGGCAACCCCGCGTTGTATCCTTTGTTCGGCGATGACCTGCCTGATGACGTGGTGATCGTGAATATCAACCCGCTGGAGCGGGATGAGGTGCCAAAAACGCCGCAGCAGATTCAAAACCGGATTAACGAGATAAGTTTTAATTCGTCTCTGCTGCGTGAACTACGCGCAATCAACTTTGTGCAGCGCCTGCTAGCCGAAGGTAAGTTGAAGGCCGGAGAGATGAACCGGGTTCTGGTGCACATGATTGCCGATGACGCGTTGATGAATGACCTGTCTGTTGCTACGAAAACGGTGCCTAATCCGGTCGTTCTGCATAAGCTCAAACTGGCTGGGCGCGCGGCTGCGGATCGGTTTCTGAAGGATCACAAGGACGACATCGGGGTGAACAGCACCGTCAACCTGCCAGACATGTTTGGTTAATTATTCAGGTGGTTGCGTTGGGTCTTTTTCATTCGGATAAACAAGACCCGCTGAAATCACCAGTTTGGCAGCGTCCTCGATCGACATGTCCAAAAGGATGATGTCTTCTACAGGAAAGAACAGCAGGAACCCGGAGGTCGGGTTCGGGGTGGTAGGAACAAAAACACCCATCAGTTCTCCGGCGGTTTCAGCCCGGCTGCTGACTTCGCCCTTGGCCGTGGTTGAAACGAAACCAATCGCCCAGATGCCCCGCCGCGGGTATTGGATGAGGCAGGCCTTTTCGAACGACCGTTCGGTTTGCGCAAAGACCGTTTCCGAGATTTGCTTGATGCCCGAATACACGGACCGGACAACTGGCATCCGGTTGACCAGGCTTTCAGCGAAATGGATCAGTGAGCGGCCTAATATACCTTTGGCAATCCAACCGACAAGCACGGTGAAGATCAGGAAGATCACGACGCCGACGCCGCGCAGGTTTACGCCAACATATTCCTGTGGCTGGAACTGTTGTGGCACCAGCGGCAGAACCGCGCTGTCGATCCAGCCCACCACGGACCAGATCAGCCAAATGGTCAGCCAAACCGGTGCAATGACGACGATGCCCGTCAGAAACGACGCGCGCAGCCGGGAAAACAGGCCCGGGCGGCGATGGGGTTCTTCGTCAAACGGTGTGTTCATTGCGGTCCTGAGTGGTTTGCGGATTTAGTTAAGCAGTCCGGTGCCTTGGTACAATAGGTTTATGTCATTTGCTCGGTTCGGAGAGGGACCGCGCGATTGCAGCGGCCAGTTTCGCGTTGTTGCGAACCAAAGCGATGTTGGCGGTCAGCGAACGGCCCTCGGTCTGTTCGTAAATCCGTTGCAGCAGATAGGGCGTGACGCCCTTGCCACTGATCCGGTGTGTATCTGCGTCGGCTTGGGCTGCGGCGATGATGGGGGCTAGTTCCTCGGCCGGAATCTGGTCGGCGGTCGGGATCGGGTTGGCAACCAACTGTCCTCCGGGCAGGTCCAGCGCGCGGCGTGTTGCGTGTGCCTTGGCGATGTCATCAGCGTTGTCCATACGCAGCGGCGCGGCGTATGGGGATTTCGCGGACCAGAAGGCAGGAAATTCGTCCTGCCCATACGCGATGACCGGAACGCCGAGCGTTTCCAGCACCTCAAGCGTTTTGGCTAGATCGAGGATCGCTTTGGCACCCGCCGCTACAACCGTTACAGGCGTTTGGGCCAATTCGTGCAGGTCGGCGGAGATGTCGAATGAGGTTTCTGCCCCCTGATGAACGCCTCCGATGCCACCGGTGGCGAATACCTCGATCCCGGCGTGGTTCGCGGCAATCATGGTTGCAGCAACGGTGGTTGCCCCGGTGCCGCCGGTCGCCATGCACGCCGCCATGTCCGCGCGGGACAGCTTGGCGACGCCTTGCGCTTGGCCAAGTGCGACCAGTTCGTCTGGCTCAAGCCCGACATGCAGCGTACCCTTTATCACGGCCATCGTGGCTGGAACGGCGCCCGCATCACGGATGTCCTGTTCGACCTGAGCGGCAACTTCGATGTTTTGCGGGAAGGGCATTCCGTGGGTGATGATGGTGCTTTCCAGCGCGACGATGGGCTGGCCTGCGTCTTTGGCGGCGAGGACTTCGGCGGAATACTGAATTTCAATCACAGTGGGGTTTCTCCGGAAACGTAAGTTGCGGCGGCGTGCAGGGCGCGGGTCAGGGCCTCATCGCTGGATGCTCCGCCGGATTCTGAGGCGATATGGGCCGCCATAAAGGTATCGCCAGCGCCGGTCACACGCGTGACCAGAACGGACGGAGGTGTCTGCGTCAGGATTTTCTTAGCGCCACCAACTGTGGCTGAATTGCCGCCATCCGTCACCAAAACACGCAAGGCGCCGCGATCCAGCAAGCCCTTGGCGGCGCTTTCGGAATCGGTGAATTCGCGCTGGCAAAGGATGCCGGCTTCTTCGAGGTTCACATACAGGGTCGCGCGAGCATGTTTGAGGAAAGGCAGTAGGCGTTCGGCCTTGCCGGGTGAGGCCGGGGCGACCCGCAGATCAGCACGCGCAAAAGCCGGGCTTTGGGCGATTTCCTCCAAAAGGTCCAATGTCAAGTTGCCGTCCAATGCCACCGGGCCCTCGAAAGGCGTGTTTTCATAACCCAGCGGCCCGTGCATCAGAGGGCGCAGTATCTTGGCACCAGCGGCTTCCAACGAATGGGCATCGGCAATTGCCGCAATCAGGCCGTTTGCACCTTCAACAGCCATGTATCGGTCAGTCGGTAAGTCTTGCGACCGGTAAATATGATCCGTCACCATGCCCAGGCGGGCGCAAGCGTTGACTAGTTCGTCTCCTTCGGGATCGCGGCCAATGGCGGTCAGCAGCGTGGGCGTCATCCCAAACCGCACCAAAGTCATGGCAATGTTCATGGCGACACCGCCGGGCAGGCGGGTGATCCGCCCCGGCACGTCCGAACCCTGCCGCATGGCGCTGGCAGAGCGTCCAATCACGTCCCAAAGGACCGAACCGATACACAGTATTTCGCTGTTCTGAGTCATGCGGACGTCATGCCGCAGCCCTGAAGCAGGCGCAAGGGTTAACGCTCACATCGCGTCTGTCAGGGTTTTCAGCGCGGCCAGAGGGTCGTCTTGCGACCAGATTTCATTCCCGATTCCGAAGAAATCGGTATGGGGGGCCAGATCGCGGATCAGATCGGGAATCAGGCCGCCCTCGGCCACCACCGGAACTTCGATCATTTCGGACCACCACTGGAACAGATCCTGTTCCGCGGTGGTTCCGTCGCCCAAAGCGGATGCGCCGACCGGGCCAAAGGCAACGTAGTCCACACCGGCCTCACCTGCGGACATGCCGTCATGGCTTGAGGCACCACAAAAGCTGCCGACGATAGCATCCGCGCCCAATTCCTTGCGCGCCGCCCGGACCGATCGCGCGGCGTCATCCAGATGCACGCCGTCCAAACCCAGACGCTGCGCCAGCAATACGTGGTTCGAAATCACCAGCGCCACGTCGCGCGCGTGGGCCACCTCGCGGCAGGCATCAGCAGCGCGGGCGATTGTATCCTCATCACTGCCCGCCAGCGCCAGACGGATGCAGGCGATCTCGGCTCCGTCCAGAACCCGGCCCAACTGGTCGGGAAATGTGCTGAGGGTGATGGTCGGCGGGGTGATCAGGTAAATCTGCGGCTGCTCGGGGGTGTCCATTGGCGCGTCCTTCGCTTTCAGTCTTTTGCGCGGTTTAGCGGATTGTGGCGGGGAAGCAAACTTTTATGGTCCATTGCGCCGGTTTTGCGGCCTCAATGCCTTGCCCTGCGTTGGAGTGCCGATTAGAGCAGGCCAAGTTTTCGGAGACAGCCATGCCCAGCGACAAATCCCAGCCTTCTTTTGTGCTCGTGCGCCCTCAGATGGGTGAAAACATCGGTGCCGCCGCGCGGGCTATGTGGAATTTCGGGTTGGACCGGATGCGGATCGTCGCGCCGCGTGATGGTTGGCCGAACCCCAAGGCGGTGGCGATGTCCAGTGGGGCCGGGCGGTTGCTAGACGAAGCGCAACTTTTCGACGATCTGGCAGGGGCTTTGGCCGACAGTACGTTCGTCTTCGCCACTACAGCGCGGCAGCGCGGCTTGACCAAACCGGTCTACAGCCCCGAACGCGCCATGCAGATCGCCGCAGAAAAAGTTGCCGCAGGCGAAAAGGTGTCCGTTCTGTTTGGCCCAGAACGCGCCGGGCTTGAGAACGAAGACATCGCCAAGGCCAACGCTATCATATCGGTGCCGGTGAACCCGGAATACACTTCACTGAACCTCGGCCAGTGCGTGTTGCTGACTGCGTATGAGTGGATGCGTCAAACCGGAGACGTGGTTCACGAGGCCACTGATTTGGGCAAGGGCGACTGGGCCACGGGCGTTGAGGTCGAAAAACTGGTCGAACATTACGAGGACCGGCTGGAAGAGGCAGGATTCTTCTACCCGCCCGAAAAGGCCGAGGGCATGAAGATCAACCTGCGCAATCTTTGGTCGCGTATGCGCATGACGCGGGCGGATGTGCAGATGCTGCACGGGATCATGCGGCAGATGGTCCGCTGGAAGGAACGGGGCTGAGGCTGGACCTCGGCCCGCCATGGCCCTAGCTTGCAACGAAAATCAGGACATGAGGACAGCATGAGCGGCAAGCGCAGCATCTTCGAAGAGGTCACAGACACCGATAAGAAACAGGCGGTTCAGCCCGGCATGATCGACCGGGGCAGAGGCGGTGCGCGCCGGGCCATTCGTGTGTGGCTGATGATCCTGTTTGCGCTTGTGGTCGTGATGATCGCTGTTGGCGGCCTGACCCGTTTGACGGATAGCGGATTGTCGATCACCGAATGGCGTCCGATTACCGGTGCCGTTCCTCCGATGTCCGAGGCCGACTGGCAGGCCGAGTTCGACAAATACAAGCAAATCGACCAGTGGCGCATTCAGAACCAGTGGATGGAATTGAGTGATTTCAAATCAATCTTCTGGTGGGAATGGGGTCATCGGCAACTGGGCCGCGTGATCGGTCTGGTTTGGGCGCTTGGGTTCATTGGGTTCCTTCTGGCGCGGAAAATTCCGACCGGTTGGACTGGAAAGTTGCTGATCCCCGGTGCTTTGGGCGGCGTTCAGGGCGCAGTCGGCTGGTGGATGGTTGCCTCGGGTGTGACTCAGGGTGAGGGGATGACGTCTGTGGCCAGCTATCGACTGGCCATTCACCTTGGACTGGCCTTCGTGATCCTCGGTTTCCTGGCCTGGTACATCTTTGAACTGGGCCGCGATGAGCGTGACCTGATGCAGGCCCGCCGCGCGAAAGAGGCGAAACTGTTCTCGCTGTCCACTGGCCTAATGCATTTCGCCTTTTTGCAAATACTCATTGGCGCCATGGTTGCAGGAATCGACGCCGGTCGGTCTTACACCGACTGGCCGTTGATCGGAGGGCAGTTCCTGCCGCCTGATGCGGCAATCCTGGAACCGATGTGGCGCAATTTTTTTGAGAGCCCCGGTCTGGTGCAGTTCATTCACCGATGTGCGGGCTATCTGCTGTTTGTCTTTGCAATCGTTGTATGGCGTCGGGGCAGCAGCAGTGCGCATCCGCAAACGCGTTTTGCCTTCAATGCTGCCTTTGCAGCACTGTCATTGCAGGTGGTTATCGGCATTCTGACCGTAGTTTATGGTGCCCCGTGGCAGATCGCCATTTTCCATCAGTTCATGGCCGTCGTCGTTTGGACCCTGATCCTGCGCGCCCGCTTTCTGACAGCTTACCCAATCGCAACTTCGATCCGCGGAGCCTGACCCCGATGACAGCCTATGACGACCTGATGGCCTTTCAACGCGAAACCTCGGCCCTCGGGCAGATCGCCGGGCGGCTGGGGTGGGATCAGGAAACGGTGATGCCGCGCGGGGCTGCGCCACAACGTGCCGAGGAAATGGCCGCGATCGAAGCGGTTCTGCACGCTCGCCGATCCGACCCACGTGTGGCCGAGTGGCTGGGGCAGGCTGACCCGCAAAACGATGTGGCCCGTGCGCAAATACGAGAAATCCGTCGGTCTTATGAGCGGACAATCAAAGTGCCAGCCGGTCTGGCCAAGGCCATTGCCCGTGTGACATCCGCGGCGCAGGGCACTTGGGCACAGGCTCGCGCAGACGAGGATGTGGCCACCTTCCTGCCCGTTCTGCAAGAGGTCGTAGATCTCAAACGCGAAGAGGGCGCGGCGCTGGCGCAGGGTGGCGACGTTTATGACGCTATGGTCGAGGACTACGAACCCTACACGACAGGCGAGCAAATTGCCGAGATTTTCGACCAGATGCGCCCGCGTCTGGTTGCTCTGCGGGCGGCCGTTTTGGACAAACCCGCGCCTGCTGCGTTGACCGGTTCTTTCGATGAAGAAAAACAGATGCGCCTGTCGCAGAAACTGGCCACCACTTTCGGCTATGACCTGAACACCGGTCGCGTGGACAAGGCGGTACACCCGTTCAGCTCTGGCAGTGGGCTGGATGTGCGGATTACTACCCGAACCAGTGAAACGGACCCGTTCAACTGCTTCTATTCGACCATTCACGAGGTCGGACACGCAGCTTATGAACAGGCGATTGACCCAAATTTTGGACTGACACTACTTGGGCAGGGCGCGTCGATGGGGGTGCATGAAAGCCAAAGTCGGATTTACGAAAACCAGCTCGGGCGCTCTCGTGCCTTCACCGGCTGGCTGTACGCTCAGATGAAAGATGTGTTCGGAGAATTCGGAATTGCGAATGCCGACGCGTTCTATGCCACTGTGAACGGCGTCCATAACGGCTATATCCGAACCGAGGCGGATGAGGTGCAATATAACCTCCACATAATGCTGCGCTTTGATCTGGAACGTGCGCTGATGTCCGGGGATTTACAGGTCAGCGACCTCGAGGCCGCCTGGAATGACCGTTTCAAGGTCGACTTCGGGTACGCGGTAGATAAACCTTCGAATGGTTGTTTGCAGGACGTCCATTGGTCAGTAGGGCTGTTCGGGTACTTCCCGACCTATGCTTTGGGCAACGTCTATGCCGGGTGTCTCTATCAGGCGCTGCGTGCAGCCGTGCCCGATCTGGACGTCCAACTGACCGAGGGGGATACTTCGGGGGCAACCGGTTGGCTGCGGGAAAATCTACAACGTCATGGCGGGCTTTACACCCCACGCGAGACGATCCAACGCGCGAGCGGGGTAGAGCCGGGACCTGACCCTCTTCTGACATATCTCGAAAAAAAATTCAGTCAGTTATACGACCTGTAATTGTCACGTTCCCGTGTTGGTGTGTGGGATTTTCTTACACAGTCGTTACTTTGCCCCGAATGAATAGGAAGAGGGGCGCATGTCATTCACTAGTTTGGTGAAATCTCGCATTGCAGCCGTTGTGACCAGCCAGGGTTTGCAAGCGACCCGCAGACGCGTGTCTGAGGTAAAGAGGAGGCTCTCTGGTCAACCTCATGTCGTTCAGTATTTTCACGACGTATCAGACCCATACAGCCATTTGACTGTGCAGGTGTTGCCGGAACTGCAACGCAGGTACCATATTAAATTAAAACCACACCTGATTTCCGACCCGCCAATTCAGATCGTTCCCGTCCCCGAGGCTCACCAGCGCAATGCGTTCATAGATGCGGTTCGGATGGCCAAAAGGCTTGGGTTGGTTGAGCCCACTGTTTCATCGCCGCGACCCGCCGCCATCACTGCCGCAGAGTGCCGATTGGCAGCCGAGCTGGATGATCCCGGTTTCGCATCATGTGCAGTTCAGATCGGTCAAACGCTGTGGGCAGGTAAGGATATCCCGGACGGCCCTCGGGCTGATCCTACCAATGTCAAGGCAGCAGGCGATTGGGCATTGGCACAAGCTGGTCACTATCTGGGTGGCTGTTTTAGTTATGGTGGAGAAAGCTATTGGGGACTGGACAGGATTCACTATCTGGAGACCCGGTTGCAAGAGCTTGGGTTGGGTGCCGCTCAACAACCAATCATTCCAGAGCTCACACCGCGCTACCCAGACTCCCCGGGCCAGAAGATTGAGTTCTTTTTCTCATTTCGCAGCCCTTATTCTTACCTCGCGTTCGATCGGGTCCGCAAATTGGCGCGCATCAGCCGAGCGCAGCTTGTCCTGCGTCCAGTTCTTCCGATGTTGATGCGTGGATTACCTGTGCCCTCGGCAAAATCTGCTTACATCCTGAGGGATTGCAGCCGCGAGGCGCGCCAGATAGGTATTCCGTTCGGACGAATATGCGATCCTCTGGGGGCCGGTGTGGAGCGCGGTTATGCTCTGTTGGGCCACGCCGAGGCGCAAGGTCGGCTCGCTGAATACTGCGGTGCGTTTATGACAGCCGTGTGGTCCCGAGGGTTGGATGCAAGCACGGATGCGGGGCTGGCCAAGATCGTAGAAGGATCCGGGTTAAATTGGGAACAAGCCCAGACACACCTTTCCAGAAATCAATGGCGTAGCCGGATCGAGGAAAATCAGAAACGTCTGCAGCAGATTGGACTGTGGGGCGTGCCGAGTTTTCGCGTAGGGCAGCACAGTGTCTGGGGGCAAGACCGTCTGTGGGTGATTGAAGACGCGCTACGAAAGAGCGCTGAGGAAAGCTAAAAGGCGCTGTATGTTTCGCAGCGCCTTTCTATTTTTCACTCAGTGGTCTGCTCGTCGCCATCTTCGTCGCCCTGATCAGCGATCCAGGCAACGCTGACGACTTCTTCACCCTTGCCAGTGTTGAACACTTTCACGCCGCCAGCCGAGCGAGACCGGAACGAAATACCGTCCACCGGCACTCGGATCGACTGACCCCTGGATGTAGCCAGCATGATCTGATCGTCGATCTCAACCGGGAACGAGGCCACCAGCTCACCGCCGCGCATAGCCTTGTCCATGGCCGCGACACCCATGCCGCCTCGCCCGCGCACGGGATAGTCATGGCTGGAGCTTAGTTTGCCCGAACCGCCTGCCGTGATGGTCAGGATAAGGTTCTCGGCGGCCGACATCTCGGCGTATCGTTCCTGAGAGATGGTGGCCATTTCGTTGGCTTCATCATCGGTGTTTTCGGCGTCATCCGTCAGCCCTGCCACGGCACGGCGCATTTTCAGATAGGCTGCGCGCTCGTCAGAAGTGGCCTCGAAGTGGCGGATAACCGACATCGAGACGACCCTGTCGCCGTTGCTCAGCTTGATACCGCGCACACCGGTCGATTTGCGGCCTTTAAAAACACGCACATCAGTGGTCTGGAAGCGGATCGCGCGACCCGAATTGGTGACCAGCATCACGTCGTCCTCTTCAGAACAGATGCGCGCATTCACCAGTTCCACACCTTCGGGCAAATCCATGGCGATCTTGCCGTTGCGCTTGACGTTGGTGAAATCGCTCAGCGCGTTGCGACGCACGTCGCCGGCACTGGTGGCGAAGACGATTTGCAGATTCTCCCACTCTTCGTCCGGTACATCCACGGGCATGATCGCCGCGATGGAGACCCCGGTCGGGATCGGCAGGATGTTGACAATCGCCTTGCCTTTACCGGTACGACCCGACTGAGGCAGGCGCCAGGTCTTGAGCTTGTAGACCATGCCATCGGTGGTGAAGAACAGTAGCTGCGTATGGGTGTTAGCAACGAAGAGGGTGGTGACGACGTCCTCTTCCTTGGTCTGCATCCCTGAAAGGCCCTTGCCGCCACGCTTTTGGGCGCGGAAATCGGCCAGCGGTGTACGCTTGATATAGCCGCCCGAGGTGACCGTCACGACCATGTCTTCACGTTCGATCAGATCTTCGTCTTCCATGTCGCCGGACCAGTCGACGATCTGTGTACGGCGCGGCACAGCGAACTGTTCACGCACGGTGCGCAACTCATCCCCAATGATCGACATGATACGTTCGCGCGAAGAAAGAATATCCAGATATTCCTTGATCTTGGCGGCCAGTTCTTCCAGCTCGTCGGTCACCTCTTTGACGCCCAGTTGGGTCAGGCGCTGCAGGCGCAGTTCGAGGATCGCACGGGCCTGAACCTCAGTCAGGTTATAGGTGCCGTCATCGTTCATCTTGGACAGAGGATCGTCGATCAGACGCAAGTAACCCTCGATCTCAGCCGCAGGCCAGCGACGGGTCATAAGTTTTTCACGTGCCTCGGCAGCATCCGCCGACGAACGGATTGTCGCGACTACTTCGTCTACATTCGAGACCGCCACGGCCAGACCACACAGGATGTGGCTGCGTTCGCGGGCCTTGCGCAGGTCATAGGCGGTGCGGCGGGCGACTACGTCTTCCCGGAAATCGATGAAGGACGTCAAGAACCGGCGCAGAGTCAGCTGCTCGGGGCGTCCACCGTTCAGCGCCAGCATGTTGCAACCAAACGATGTCTGCATCGGCGAGAAACGATAGAGCTGGTTCAGCACAACCTCGGGCGTCGCATCGCGTTTCAGTTCGACTACCACGCGCACGCCGTTGCGATCGGATTCGTCCTGAACGTGCGCCACGCCCTCGATACGTTTTTCACGCACGGCTTCGGCGATCTTTTCGATCATCGAGGCCTTGTTCACCTGATAGGGAATCTCGTCCACAACAATGGCATAACGGTCCTTGCGCAGTTCTTCGACCCGCGTTTTGGCGCGGATGATGACACTGCCGCGCCCTTCCAGATAGGCTTTGCGCGCGCCCGAGCGGCCCAGCATCACGCCGCCGGTCGGAAAGTCGGGGCCGGGCACGTATTCGATCAATTGCTCCGAAGTCAGATCCGGGTCGTCGATCAGCGCCAGCGTGGCGTCAACGACTTCGCCAAGATTGTGTGGCGGGATGTTGGTCGCCATACCCACAGCGATACCACCGGCACCGTTGACCAACATGTTCGGGAAACGGGCGGGCAGGACGGTCGGCTCTTTGTCTTTGCCGTCGTAGTTGTCCTGAAAGTCAACTGTCTCTTTTTCGATATCCGCCAGCAAAGCAGCGGCAGGCTTGTCCATCCGCACTTCGGTGTAACGCATGGCCGCCGGGTTGTCGCCGTCCATCGATCCAAAGTTGCCCTGACCATCCAACAATGGCAGCGACATCGAGAAATCCTGCGCCATCCGCACCAACGCGTCATAGATCGCGCTGTCACCATGCGGGTGGTACTTACCCATCACGTCGCCAACTGGGCGGGCCGATTTGCGGTACGCCTTGTCATGGGTGTTCCCGGTTTCGTGCATTGCATACAGAATGCGTCGGTGTACCGGCTTCAGCCCGTCGCGCAGATCGGGGATAGCGCGGGACACGATGACCGACATCGCATAGTCCAGATAGGACGTGCGCATCTCGGATTCGATGGAGACCGTCGGGCCGTCGTACACGGGGCGCTCGGGCGGGGTTTCATCCATGTTTTCGGGGATTTCTGGCGTATCGCTCACGTAAACTGCCCGTTCTTTGTGCAGGGTCTATATCTTGTGGATGTATCTTATCAGACCCGGCACATAAGGTGCAAGCAAGCAACGTTTCCGCGTGCAAAAAACCACAGTAACATCAGAGTAACATATTGTTAACTAAGGATTAGGGGGTATCCATGTTACCCTGAAGAGACCTTGCAACAAAATTGGAGGTCTGCATGGAGCAAAGCGAAACAGAATTAATGCTCAAAGGGTACGGGCTGACGACGGCAGAATTTTTCTACCACATGCCCGACTACATCCACGTTTTGAATACGTTCATCTGGCAGGACTATGACCTTGCACCCGATCATCCCAAGCTGTTTGATTTCATCGACTTCTGGCAGCGCGAGATTGAAGGGCCATTACACTCGGTCCGGTTCACACATCGCAAGATGATCGCGCCCGGAGAATGGCGCAATGTCGTGGGTGAGTTTCGGGTGAATTGACTGTCAGGCTGAGTTTTTCAGTCAGTAACGATTGAGACACGTTATATTTTCAGGTGCTTGGGGTAAGGTGTCGACCAATGGATTGGTCACACACGGAATCGCTATATGTCCCGAGTTTTCATTCTTGCCGCTGCTGTCTTCCTCAGCGGTCCTGCCGTCGCTGAAGGCGTTTTAGACAAAATCAAGAAAGGTGCCGCTGACACTGCTGACGCCATCGGGCGCGGCGCCGAGAGTGTGGGCAATACCGTTGAAAAAGGTGCCAATGCGGTGGATGACACGATCAATTCCACTTCGGACCTTCTATCCAATGAGGCCACGCCAGAGGAGACGCGGGCTAAGCTGGATGCAATGGCCAGTGAGATTCTGACCCAGCTTCTGGCGGAAAATCCCGAGGCGCAGACACTCTATGATGTCAGCGCCGGATATGCGGTGTTCGACTCGCGACGTGTCACGGTGTTTCCGGTTTCGGCGGGATATGGGCGAGGGGTCGCAATTTCGAAAGATACCGGTCAGCACACTTACATGAATATGGGGACCGGCGGTGTCGGGGCCGCAGTCGGGATAGGTGGGTTCGAGTACAAATTCGTAATCCTGTTCGAAACGCCCGCCGATTTGGACAAATTCATCGAGCATGGATATGACGCCACGGCGGAAACTGGCGCCATGTATGGTGACGACAGCACTAAAGAAACCGTGCGTTTCACAGATGGCAGGTCGTTCTTCGTGCTCGGCAAAAAGGGCTGGCGGGTGTCGGCCGGGGCCTCAGGCACAAAGTTCTGGAAATCTCCCGAACTGAATTGATCAGCCTGAACAACTGGCTCCGCCCAGAACGCAGAATTTGGCACAATGCGGGTGGTTGAGGTGCACATCCGCCTCGGCCTCGGCCAGGGTCTGGCCCATTTCGAATTCGGGCTCGTAAGGTAGAAGGGTACAGGCCAGTACCGCAGGCTGGTCGGCACCTTTGCGCTTCACGACCATTCGAGCGCTTGCGCACATCACAGCCTCAGGTGATTTGTTCAGAATGCTCCAGCAAGCGGTCGTGATTTCAGGTACTTCGACGGTTTCGTCCATCTCGGGGAAAAGAACCGTCTGGCCCGGATTTTGCGCGTCGATGTCAAAGCCGTGCTGTTTAAAGAACGCCGCATAACCAGCGCGGCTTTCGGTGTCGCTGTCGCCCCAAACTGTGCGTCCTGCAACTGCCATGTTGAAGCCGTGGTCGCGCAGCCACTCCATCCCGGTCAGGGTTTTGGCGAAACTGCCTTCGCCTCGTTCTTCGTCGTGCAGGTTAGGAAGGTAGTGGTCGACTGAGACGCGCAGTGTCAGCCTGTCACCAAAGTCACGTTGCAGGTCTAACAACCCTTCGCGCATTTTAGGGCGCATCATTGGTTGCATAGCGTTAGTCAGGATCAACACCTCATACCCACGTTCTAGAGCGGCGCGGGTCATTGCGATCATCTCGGGATTCATGAAAGGCTCGCCACCGGTGAAACCGATTTCGCGCACCGGCCAGTTGCGGGATTCTATCTGATCCAGAAAGTCCCGAACCTCATCTACGGTAATATAAACCAGAGCATCATTGCTCGGACTGCTTTCGATATAGCAGTTCACGCATTCGATATTGCACAACGTTCCGGTGTTGAACCAAAGCGTATCAGGATTGCTGAGTGCAACAGTGGCCCGCGTCTGCCCGTCAGCTGTCACCAATTTGTTCTGAAACTTGCCTATATTGGCGCTTTGATGGGCGTTGTCTTTCATTCCGGTATCCGGTCTTTGAGTTGTAACCTCTGACTTAGCCTTTCGATGCCGGTTAGTTAAGACGGCCGCCGCCGACCTGACGGAGTTTTGATAATGAGAAAAAAATCGAGATTGATTGCGCTAACATTAGACATGACCGCAGGGGTAAGGTAGGGGAAACACATGGTTTCTCGTGTCATACCCGTCGACCCGTTCGATCTGGTCATATTTGGCAGTACCGGCGATCTTGCCCAGCGCAAAATCCTTCCGGCGCTGTTTCGCAGGTATTGCGCGCGCCAATGGCCCGAAGAGGTACAGATCATCGGTGCAGCCCGGGCCGACTATACTCGCGCGGCTTTTCAGAACATGGTCACCGAATCGTTACGGATCCATGTGCCGGATCATTGCCGGGATGAGTCTACGTTGGCCGGTTTTTTGCAGCGCCTGGATTATGTCCCTCTGGATGCTTTGTCGGATCAGGGCTGGGCGCAACTTGCCGGAAAACTGACAACCGACCGTGTTCGGGCCTTTTACTTTTCAGTTGGGCCGCGCCTGTTCGGGCCGTTGGCCGAGCGTATTAAATCTAATGATCTGGCCACGGACCGAACGCGGATCGTTGTCGAAAAACCCTTTGGCCACGACCTTGAAAGCGCACGCGCGCTGAACGCCACGTTGGCAGCCTATTTCTCGGAAGGTCAGATTTACCGGATAGATCACTATCTGGGTAAGGAAACCGTCCAGAACTTGATGGCCGTCCGGTTCGGTAACATGCTGTTCGAGCCGCTCTGGAACAGTCAGTATGTTGATCACATCCAAATTACAGTAGCGGAATCGGTCGGAATCGACGGGCGTGAGGAATACTATGAACGCGCAGGCGCGATGCGGGATATGGTGCAGAACCATCTGATGCAGTTGCTGTGCCTGATCGCGATGGAGCCTCCGGCCAAGTTCGACCCAGATGCCGTGCGTGACGAAAAACTAAAAGTTATCCGGGCGTTGGACCCGGTCGAGCCGCACCATATCGTTAGGGGTCAGTTCGAGAGTGGACCAGGTGGGCCGGGATATCGGGAAGCGGTCGGCAATCCGCGTTCAACCACCGAAAGTTATGTGGCGCTGCGGGCGCATCTCAGCAATTGGCGATGGGCAGGCACGCCGTTCTATTTACGCACAGGCAAGCGGCTGGTGGCGCGGTCCTCGGTGATCAACGTGATGTTCAAGGATGCGCCGCATTCTATCTTTGGCGAGGATGCCGGGCGGCACGCAAACGTTCTGTCGATCCGGCTGCAACCGAACGAAGGTATCACATTGAAGGTGACGATCAAAGAACCCGGTCAAGGGGGCATGCGTCTGGTGGATGTGCCGCTGGACATGAGCTTTGCCGAAGCGCTGGGTCCGGAAAATCAGGATCCGCCAGACGCTTATGAGCGATTGGTGATGGATGTGATCCGAGGTAACCAGACCCTGTTCATGCGCGGTGATGAAGTTGAGGCTGCATGGGCCTGGACCGACCCGATCATCGCAGGATGGCAGGCACGCGGCGATGTGCCCAAACCATACGAAAGCGGTAGCACCGGCCCAGGCGACGCCGAGCTGCTGATGAAACGAGACGGTCGCCGCTGGCAAGGGATAAACCCATGAACATACAGGAATACGCAGACAGGGACATGCTGGCCATCGACGTTGCAAACGTTTTGGCGGGCGAGCTTGAATCCGCATTGCTGCATCATGATCTGGTTTCGCTTGCCGTGCCGGGTGGAACAACTCCGGGTCCTGTGTTTGATGGTTTGTGCGCTGCGGATCTGGAGTGGGACCGGGTGCGGGTTCTGCCCACAGACGAACGCTGTGTGCCGGGGGATCATGAACGCTCGAACGAACGGCTGATCCGCGAGCGTTTGCTGACCAACCGTGCCTCGGTGGCGCAATACATCCCGCTGTACGTGCCCGGCAAAGAGCCCGAGGACGTATTGCCCGAGCTTGAGAGCCTGATTACGCCGATCCGGCCCTTGTCGGTTCTTGTGTTGGGTATGGGCGAGGATATGCACACCGCATCTCTGTTCCCAGGAATGGAAGGTCTTGAGGAGGCGCTGGACAGCCATGCGCCTCCGCTGGCAGTGGCGCGCCCCGAGGTTCAGCCCGAAGCGCGCATTACGCTGACCGCTCCGGTTCTGGATGGGGCATTGTCCAAGCACTTGATCATGTACGGGGATGCAAAACGGGACGCTTTGGAACGGGCTATGTCGCTGCCGCCGGAAGAGGCGCCCATCGCTGCGGTTTTAAGCGGCATGACAGTACACTGGGCGGAGTAAGTGCAATGCAGTTGGACACTCTCACCGCATTGGCCTCTGAGCAGCAGGGCCAGAGCATTCTGGACCTGTTTTCCAAGGACACGGATCGGGCGCAGAATTTTTCGGCTTCGACCGGTGACCTTCTGTTCGACTATTCGAAGACACAGATTGATGCCGATATAAGGGCTGCGTTGATCCAACTGTGCGATAATGCGAGCTTGGCCGAGCGGCGTGAGGCGATGTTCTCGGGTGCCAGGATCAACGAGACTGAGGATCGGGCGGTTCTGCATACCGCATTGCGCAACCTTGATGGTGGTCCGGTTGAAGTCGACGGACTGGATGTCATGCCGGAAGTTCTGGATACCTTGCAACGGATGCGCGTTTTTGCCGAAGAGGTGCGCGGTGGTTCCATTTCAGGGGCTGGGGGCAGCTTTACCGATGTGGTGAATATTGGCATCGGTGGCTCTGATCTGGGTCCTGTAATGGCAACCCACGCCCTTGCGCCCTATCACGACGGCCCGAGACTTCACTACGTATCCAATGTTGATGGCGCTCATATCGCCGACACATTGCGCCAGCTTGATCCGACGCGAACGCTGATCATCGTAGCGTCAAAAACATTTACGACCATCGAAACCATGACCAATGCGCGAACGGCGCGCGCCTGGATGGTGGATGGAGGCGGCGATCCGGCTCAGCAGTTTGCTGCAGTTTCTACTGCTTTGGACAGGACGGAAACCTTCGGCGTCCCAGAGAATCGGGTGTTCGGTTTTGCTGATTGGGTCGGCGGGCGTTACTCGGTCTGGGGACCGGTGGGATTGCCAGTGATGATCGCGGTAGGCTCGAACGCGTTTGACGCGTTTCTGCGCGGCGGGCAGGCGATGGATGTGCATTTTCGGGCCGCTGAATGGGTTGAAAACGTGCCGGTCATGCTGGCCCTCGTTGGCATTTGGCATCGTCAGGTTCTGCGCCATGCCAGCCGGGCAGTCTTGCCTTACGACCAGCGCCTGTTGCGCCTGCCGGCTTACCTCCAGCAATTGGAGATGGAATCGAATGGCAAGTCCGTGGCGATGGATGGCCGTTCCCTGACTATTCCCTCGGGTCCTGTTGTCTGGGGCGAACCCGGCACCAATGGCCAGCACGCCTTTTACCAGCTGATCCATCAGGGCACCGAAGTGATCCCCTGTGAGTTCATGGTGGCCGCCGAAGGGCACGAGCCTGAACTGACGCATCATCACCGCCTGTTGTTGGCCAATTGTTTCGCTCAGTCCGAGGCCCTGATGCGGGGCCGTTCACTGGACGAAGCTCGGCAACGTATGGCTGACAAGGGGCTGGAAGGCGACGAGCTGGAATGTCAGGCCCGTCACCGTGTGTTTCCGGGCAATCGGCCGTCTTCGACACTGATCTATCCGAAACTTACACCATTCATATTGGGGCAGATTATCGCCCTTTACGAACATCGGGTTTATGTCGAAGGCGTATTGTTGGGGATCAACTCGTTCGACCAGTGGGGTGTTGAACTTGGCAAGGAACTTGCGACCTCGCTTGGTCCGATTGTGGACGGCGACGAAAGCGCAGAGGGCAAGGATGGTTCGACTGTGGCGTTGGTCGCCTACGCGATGCGCCACCGGGATTAAACAGTGTGAAATTAGCGTTTCTCTACGCGCTAAGCTGCATTCTTTTATTGTCAGACAATTAAATGATTGGCAGGGTTCTTCCTGAGGAGAGGCCTAAACCACCCGGGCTAACAATGGCCGGGGTGGGGAACGGCACAATGAGACGTCAGGAATTGGCGGCTTCGAAAAGGGAGGATGTCCATGCTGGGACAGATGATGACGCAGCCTTTGCTGATTTCGTCGTTGATAGATCATGCCGACCGTTATCACGGTAAGGCTGAGATATTTTCTGTCGAATCCGACGGTTCTGTGACACAGACGAACTGGGCGGAAGTGGCAGAAAATGCGCGAAAACTGGCCTCGGCGCTGACCGGGCTGGGGCTTCAACCGCAAGCGCGGATCGGGACACTTGCCTGGAACAACCGGCGGCATCTTGAGATTTACTATGGTACGTCTGGCGCTGGGTTCGTGTGTCACACTGTCAACCCGCGGCTGTTTCCCGAACAGCTGACCTACATCATCAACCACGCGCAAGATCGGGTTCTGTTTTTTGACGCGACTTTTTTACCGCTGGTCGCGGCGCTGAAGGAGCACCTTCCTGACGTTCAGCATTTTGTGCTGATGGGGCCGAGGAATGACGAAGCAGTTGCTCAGATCCCTGAGGTACAGTTTTATGATGACCTGATCGAGACAGGCGATGTCGGATACCAGTGGCCCAGTTTTGATGAAAACACCGCTTCGAGTTTGTGTTATACCTCGGGCACGACCGGTAATCCAAAGGGAGTGCTGTATTCGCACCGTTCAACCGTGCTACACAGTTTCGGCTCGAATACCCGCGACGTCATAGGTTTTTCCGCCATGGATGTGGTGATGCCGGTGGTTCCGATGTTCCATGTGAACGCCTGGGGATCGCCCTATGCCTGCGCCATGTCTGGTTCGCGTATGGTGCTGCCGGGGCCGGATTTGCGCGGTGAGGCGCTGGTTAACTTGGTCGATACCTATGGGGTTACCCTGGCCATGGGCGTACCAACCATCTGGCAGGGGCTTTTGGCAAGTGCTGAACAAACTGGCAGTAAACTGGCCAGCCTTGAGCGGACAGTGATCGGCGGCGCCGCCTGCCCACCGTCGATGATCGAAACTTTCCGTGAAACCTATGGTGTCGATACCATTCACGCCTGGGGCATGAGCGAGATGAGTCCTCTGGGCACTGCCAATCATCCTCTGGCGAAGCACCGGGACCTTCCGCTGGATGAACAGCACCGGGTAAGGGAAAGTCAGGGGAGGCCTTGTTACGGTGTCGAACTGAAGATCGTCGATGACGACGGGAACGACCTTCCGCATGATGGTGAAACGCAGGGTGACTTGTTGGTGCGTGGGTACTGGGTTCTGGACAGCTATTTCCAGATGCAGGATCAGGACCTGTTGCAGGATGGCTGGTTCGCCACCGGGGACGTCGCCACATTGGATGCGGATGGTTACATGATCATTCGTGACCGTTCCAAGGATATCATCAAGTCTGGTGGAGAATGGATCAGTTCCGTCGAGTTGGAAAACATTGCCGTGGCGCATCCCAAACTGGCGACCGCCGCGGTTGTTGGCGTGCCACATCCAAAGTGGGATGAGCGCCCACTGCTTGTTGCGGTCAAAGCGGAAGGTGAAGACCCGACCGAACAAGAGTTACTGGGTTTCTTTGACGGAAAGATCGCCAAATGGCAGGTGCCGGACAAGGTGGTTTTCGTCGACGCTTTGCCACTGAACGCCACGGGGAAAGTCCTGAAACGCAACTTGCGCGCGGATTTCGAGAACGCCCTTACTGGCTGATCGATGAAAGAGATATGGCTCCGGCGGTAGGGATCGAACCTACGACCAATTGATTAACAGTCAACTGCTCTACCGCTGAGCTACGCCGGAACGGTTCGCGCCGTATAGCAACCTGTTTCTTCGGCGTCCAGAGGTCTGTTTAGAATTTTCGTTGAAAAATCCAATGCTGCGACCTGTGGCAAACATAGGCTACTGGGGTACCAAAATTTAAGGGAAAATTTGGCTCCGGCGGTAGGGATCGAACCTACGACCAATTGATTAACAGTCAACTGCTCTACCGCTGAGCTACGCCGGAACTGAGGGGCATATAACAATACGAAATTTCGCCGTCCAGAGGGGAATGCGACGTTTTCTTAAAAAAGTTCCGACGACTCAGCTCAGCTTGAAAAACACTGCATCTCTGTTCAGGTTTCCGTCGTGTCCGACTTGAGATTTTCCAGTTAGATCAATCAAGTGGGCGAGAACATTTCGTTCTGCGGCTGGCAGCAATGCGGCAGGCGTATCTGTGTAAATCCGTTCCGCAAGCGCTCGGGCTGTGCCGGGTTGTTCGTCCAAAGTGGAAAGAATCTGCGCCTCCCGGTGAAGGCGGTGAGTGATCAACCAGTCCAACCGCCCGGCAGGATCGGAAACTGGGGCACCGTGGCCTGGGTGGAAAATCGACCAATCCCGTGCACGCAGGCGATGGCAAGCAGCCATGAAATCGGTCAGATCTCCGTCCGGCGGCGAAACAAGCGAACTGGCCCAACCCATGACATGATCCCCGGTGAAACATGTGTGTCCCCATCCCAAAGCGATGTGATTTCCCAAATGTCCGGGCGTGTGGATGACCTCAAGCTGCCAGCCATCGCCAGAAATCAATGTACCATCTGACACCTGGACGTCAGGGCTGAATGTTGTGTCGATTCCTTCTCCGCCGCCAACAACGCCATGCAGGGCGAGTTCGGTCATGACCGCGCTGCGTCCGGCTTCGGGCCCGCCGAAGGCCAGTATCGGAGCACCGGTTCGTTCTGCCAGCGGTCTGGCCAACGGTGAATGATCGAGATGGCTGTGCGTGACGATGATATGGCTGATACGTTGGTCAGGCCCCACCGCATCCAGAATCGCCGCAAAGTGCGCTTCGTTCTGTGGGCCGGGGTCTATCACCGCCAGGTCACCCGTGCCCAGAAGGTAAGTGTTGGTTCCCCGATAGGTCATAGGCGATGGATTCGGGGCGAGAACACGTCGAAGCCCGGGCTGAAGCTCGATCGCCCGGCCTGCGGGCGGATTAAAATCGTCGGGGGCCTGCATTCTGCGCTCTTTCTCTTGTCGTAACAGCCCGTTAGGTTTAGCGCATGTCCGCGCAATGGCTCAAACCCTATATGCCGCGCAGCCTTTATGTTCGTGCTGCGCTGATCCTGGTTCTGCCGGTGATCGTTCTGCTGTTGGTGGTCGGGATCGCATTCCTGCAAAAGCACTTGGAAGACGTCACGGCTCAAATGACACGGGCAGCCTCACGGGAGGTGAACCTGGTGGTTGACGTCATGGAGGAAAACGAGACACAGCAACAGGCGTTGGCAGCTGTCCGACCAGACTTGCAGGCCCTGGATATGAAGGCCCGGTTCCTGGGTATCAACGAAGAGCCAGAAAACGGTAAACGCCGGTGGTATGATTTCATTGCGCCACAGGTCGAGGCCAACCTGCGGGCCCTGATTCCCAATCTTGAGCTGGTCGCGCTTCCCAGCGGGCAAGAGGCGCGTCTTTTTATTCGAACCAAACTTGGGTTGCTTGAGCTGACTTTTGATCGCCGTCGTCTGTCGCCGGTGGCCCCGCATCAGTTAATTGTGACGATGGTGTTTTTTGCAGTCGTCATGACCTCGATTTCGTTTCTTTATATGCGCAATCAGTTGCGCCCGATCACGCGCCTTGCCGAGGCAGCGCAGGCATTTGGTCGGGGCAGGGTGGTTCCATACTATCCCGGTGGTGCCGTCGAAGTGCGCGCAGCCGGGAGTGCGTTTCTGGATATGCGTGCCCGAATCGAACGGCAGATGGAACAGCGCACCATGATGCTTTCAGGTGTCAGTCACGATTTGCGAACCCCTCTGACCCGCCTGAAACTAGGCCTATCGATGTTGCCTGAGGATGAGTCCGCCCCCCTTCAGAAGGACGTCGACGAGATGCAGTTACTGCTGGATGCGTTTCTGGAATTCTCACGTGGGGCATCCGAAGGATCGCCGGAATCCGTCGATCCCAAGGCGCTGTTGGAGCAGATCGTCAAAGATGCCCGAAGGGCTGGGCATGAGGCAAACTTGGTTGAGGTCGAGGGCGACGACATGGTCACGCTGCGAGCAACAGCGATACGGCGTGCGGTCGAGAATCTGATTGGAAATGCCGTGCGATATGGCAATCGTGCGGATGTCAGCCTGTCCGTGACGCCCAAATCCGTTCGCATCCGCGTCGAAGATGATGGGCCGGGGATCCCGCCGAAACAGAGATCTGAGGCAGTAAAGCCCTTCTCGCGTCTTGATCCGGCCCGTAACCAAAATAAAGGCAGTGGGGTCGGGCTGGGTCTGGCTATTGTTTCCGACATCGCAAGGGCGCATGGGGGAGTATTGCGGCTGGGCACAAGTGAGCGTTTGGGGGGGCTCTGCGCGGACATCATTATCGGCAGGTAGCGCTTGGGGTGAAACTGCTGCAGCGGTTGTAACCGGATTCGATATTGCGGGGTGTCAGATACTCCAGGTTCACTATGAAGCCGAAAAAGGTCACATGGTGCGCTTGTAGCGTACCCCATTGGCAAAAACCGGCAGTTTTGAATAATCGTCAGCGGTTTTTAGTAAGCTGGGCAGGACTGTACCAATGTTGTTTTTTGTTATATTTAAATGTGAGATTCCAACGCTCGATTACCTCGTGGGACACTTTACCAGCCCGTGTTGGCGAGTTTTGACTCGCATCTCGCCCAATTTCATAGGCTCTACACCCTCAGTGTAGGCTACAGCCCTGTTTGCTTGGGCGTGCCCGTGAATGGACATGATCTCGTATTGGGTGGCGACCTGAAGGGCGAGATGGTGGCCCGCAGCCTTTCTTATCCCCCGGCTCGATCGGTCAGGAAGTCCGGCTTTAACGCACCAGTCTTTGAATTTGTTTTGCAGGGCTTCGGGGCTGGCAAAAGGTTTGCCGGGTTCGTTCAGGGTGTAGGTTGTGCCGACGACCTTCTGCGCGCGCGTTGCATTCAGGTGCGGCCCTAGCATTGGAATCTCGACGTATTTCGTTGCACCTTGTCACATGTCGAACCTCAACCGATTGCCGATCAGATAAAGAGTCTCGGGCATAATGCTCCAGGTGGTGTGACTCTGGATTGGATCAGAACAGTGGACGACAAATAGAAGGTGTCAGATATTCGGCGAGATGATGCACTTACTCAGCTCATCAACAGACGTGTGCCGCACATTTATCCGATAAAAGCACCCGCCAGCATTCCGACGACGACCCAAGTCGCAGAACATGAAAATGTTACAAAATAGTCTAGCATATGACTTTCCAAACCCACCCATAAACTGCGTGCCGCATTGTTGCCGTCAACGCGACGTATTTCAGAATAAAGCAACGCAATTGAACTGGTCAGTAACGTCGCGTTTAAACCTGATTAATAAATAAAAGGGAGGCTGTGCCGCCCAGGTGATTCAGGTATTTTTGGTAGGTCAAGATCATTAGAGCCAGATCGGCGATCCCGATGACGCGAGTAAAGACGCCAGTCATTGTTTCACCTTTCTCTACGCGGAAAGGCCCAAAGCCATCTCAGCCCATGCAATGCCAACACGCTCTGGGGCGCCATCACGCATGTACTTCATGATGGTGTTATCTGCAGTTTCGAGGCGTCTTGCAGCGTCTCGAACACTGATGCGCTTATGATCAGCCAATCGTTGAAATCTTCCGCTGTCATTGCTCTGGCCTTCCCTATTGGAAAGGTTGAGGAGGTGGCCGGGGACTTTCGCCCCTGACCTTTGGATACTTCCTTGAAGCGGTGATTAGTATGGCGACAGAGACCGCTAGTTGGAGGGTCTGAAATGTTAAGCTGACCCAACCGAAACCCTCTTAATCTGCACAGAGAACTTGACGCCCGGCCAGTGACAGATTGGGACGCGGCGTTACGCGCTTGGTCAAAGCGCCACGGGTATATGCTCAAAATCCAGTGGTATCCTCAACTGAAGTTGCGCGGCAGATGGCCGACCTGCATTCACGAAGGTACATGGCCAAGCCGCAGGATCATTGGGTCCAATCAAGGAATGGCTGGAACGACACGATGTGCCTGCGCCTGAAAAGTTGCCGGGATGGCCTGAGATAGATTCGATCTCAATCTACTGAAATACGTGGGACCCTCAGCTTGTAACTGATTGAAATCATATGTCTCACATTGGCAGAAACGTGGGCGCTAAGTTATTGATTTTAAAGGAAAAATGCGGATTTTGGTAGGCCCGGCAGGACTTGAACCCGCAACCAAAGCGTTATGAGCGCTCTGCTCTAACCAATTGAGCTACAGGCCCGCCATGCGGCTTTGAGTACCACGGTGAACGCCCGCGTCAAGCCTGACCGTTGCAACATGTCCAACAATCGAATAACCCGCGCGGGAACCATTCAAAAGGGGCTGGCCATGACGACGGGCAAGAACGGAATCACCTATGCCGATGCAGGCGTTGATATTGATGCGGGGAACGCTCTGGTCGACCGGATCAAGCCTGCCGCCAAGCGGACGAACCGCTCGGGCGTGATGAGCGGCCTGGGAGGGTTCGGTGCTCTGTTCGATCTGAAAGACGCTGGTTACACCGACCCGATTTTGGTCGGCGCGACGGATGGGGTTGGAACCAAACTGCGGATCGCAATTGACACTGGCGTGGTTGACGGCGTTGGCATCGATCTGGTGGCGATGTGTGTCAATGACTTGATCTGCCAGGGGGCTGAACCTCTGTTCTTTTTGGATTATTTTGCGACCGGCAAGCTGGACACCGACACCGCCGCGCGGATTATCGAAGGTATTGCCGAAGGCTGTGTGCAATCCGGATGCGCCCTGATCGGTGGTGAAACGGCCGAGATGCCGGGCATGTATCCCGACGGTGATTTCGATCTTGCCGGGTTCTCGGTTGGCGCGATGGAACGTGGCGCGCATCTTCCTGCTGGAGTTCAGCAAGGTGACGTGCTGCTGGGGCTGGCCTCGAACGGGGTGCATTCCAACGGTTATTCGCTGGTGCGCAAACTGGTTGAAATCTCCGGGCTGGGCTGGGACGCCGAGTCGCCTTTCGGTGGCGGCACACTGGGCGAGGCGCTGCTGACCCCGACGCGGCTTTATGTGAAACAGGCGCTGCAAGCGATCCGGGCAGGGGGCGTGCATGCTCTGGCCCATATCACTGGTGGTGGCCTGACCGAAAACCTACCGCGGGTGCTGCCTGACGAATTGGGTGCCGAGATCGATCTGAACGCTTGGGAATTGCCGCCTGTCTTCCGCTGGATGGCAGAGGTTGGCTCGATTGCCGAGGCCGAGATGCTGAAAACCTTCAATTGCGGCATTGGCATGATCGTTGTCTGCGATGCGGAACGGGCCGATGATCTGACCGCGTTGCTGGCTGAAAGCGGCGAAACTGTCGCGCGGATCGGTACGGTTACTGATGCGTTTGGCGTGGCTTATTCGGGCTCTTTGTTGTGAGCCACAAGCGCGTCGCGATTCTGATTTCCGGGGGTGGGTCCAACATGATCACGCTGGTTGACAGCATGATCGGCGATCACCCGGCGCGCCCTTGTCTGGTTTTGTCGAATGATTCCGAGGCAGGCGGGCTGAAAAAAGCGGCCGCTCGCGGCATTCCGACGGCGGTAGTGGATCATCGCCCATTCAAGGGCGACCGCGCAGCGTTCGAGGCCGAATTGCTGAAACCGTTGGAACAGGTGCAGCCCGATATCATTTGTCTAGCCGGATTCATGCGGGTGCTGACCGGCAATTTTGTCTCGCGGTTTCAGGGGCAGATGCTGAACATCCACCCGTCGCTGCTGCCGAAATACAAAGGCCTCAACACGCACGCCCGGGCGATCGAGGCCGGCGACGCCGAACACGGGTGTTCAGTGCATGAAGTGACGGCAGAATTGGATGATGGGCCGATATTGGGGCAAGCACGGGTGAATATAGAACCTGACGACACACCAGAGAGTCTGGCCGCGCGAGTTCTGTTCTGGGAGCACAAACTCTATCCGGCAGTGTTGCGCCGTTACGCCAGTGGAGACAGGACTCCGGTCCTGCTGCCCTGATCGTCTCAGGATGATTTACACGCATGTCACATTCGGCCTATGGTCCGCAATACGGTTGGGTAAGGCAAAGAACTGACAATCAGCCGCAGAGAACAAGAGCAAGAATAGCACAGCGCATGAAAACCCTGACAACGACGCAAGAGCTGGCCGACTTCTGCACGGCGGCTGCGGAATACGATTATGTAACCGTAGACACCGAATTTCTGCGCGAGCGGACATACTACTCGAAGCTTTGTCTTGTTCAGTTGGCAGTTCCGTCTTCCAACGAAGATAGCGCGGTTTTGGTTGATCCACTGGCCAGTGAGATGTCTCTGGAACCGCTTTACGAGCTTTTCAAAAATGAGAAAGTCGTAAAAGTATTCCACGCCGCGCGTCAGGACCTTGAGATTTTCTGGGTTGAAGCTGGTGTATTTCCCAAGCCGCTGTTTGACACTCAGGTCGCGGCCATGGTCTGCGGATTTGGTGAGCAGGTCGGGTATGAGACCTTGGTGCGCAAGATTTGCAAGCAGGGGGTCGACAAGACGTCTCGTTTTACCGACTGGTCCCGCCGCCCGCTGACCGAGGCGCAAAAGAACTACGCGTTGGCAGACGTCACCCACCTGAGACAAATCTATGAACACCTCGCAGCTCAATTGGAAAAATCACAGCGAAGCCACTGGGTGGCCGAGGAATTGCGCACACTGACCGAGTCTGCGACCTATGATATCCGGCCCGAAGACGCATGGAAGCGTGTAAAAACCCGCACAAATTCCGCCAAGTTTCTGGCTGTCGTTCGAGAGCTGGCACAGTTTCGCGAGGCATATGCGCAGGAAAACAACGTCCCACGAAGCCGAGTGTTCAAGGACGATGCGCTGATTGAGTTGGCGTCAACGAAACCCAAATCGCCTTCGGATCTGGGTGGTTCGCGCCTTTTGCTACGTGAGGCGCGAAAAGGCGCGATTGCGGATGGTATTCTGAACGCCATTAAGAATGGGGTGAATTGCCCAGCGGATCAAATGCCACGCGTTGACGCCAGCCGAGACAAGCTCAAGGTCAATCCGGCGCTGGCCGATTTGTTGCGTGTGCTACTGAAATCCAAAACAGAAAGCTCGGGCGTTGCTGCTAAGCTGATTGCTACCAGTTCCGATCTGGATCAGATCGCCGCGGGTGAGCGGGAACTTCCCGCTATGTCGGGTTGGCGGTTCGAGGTGTTCGGTGAAGACGCCCTGAAACTGTGCGAGGGCAAGATCGCACTTGCCGCCAAGGGACAGGTCGTTCAAGTCGTTTCGCTTTAACGGGAATTACCGGCGTCGCGACTCCAGCGCATTTTGTCCTCCGGTAACCCGCACCAATCGAACTCCTTTCAAATCGTCCTGGCTGACGTTGATGGCATCGGAAACCATGCGAGACCGTTCAGTTCCCTGATTGGTCGCATAGGTTGGATAATCGACCCGGAACGTGAATTCCAGAACGCCATTCTTTTGATTCTCTTCGCTGTTCACGTGCACAAGCCGAGCGTTATAGGCACCTTGCCGGGCTGCTGTTCCAGCGACGTAGACAATCGCGCCTGCAGGGGTCGGGTTGATCCTAAGCTCATCTATTCTGGCTATAGGAACACTGGTGTCCTCGGCTTCGGGTCTGGCAAACAAACCGCTGCCCTCGCTTTGTTCCGGAACAAGCAGGTTGGCATCATCCGCTGAGGTTTCAACTGGAACCGGCTCGCTAGAGCCAAACCAGTTGGACGGGTTCACCCGCGACTCGCGCCAGCTGTTACAAGCCGACAGGCTCAGGGTGGCGACCAAAAGAACTGTAAACGATTTTTTCATGGTCCCCACGTCCAGAGCAGTAATTCCTGCAATGGGTTACCGCAATTTCCTGTGTTTGAAAAGCCGCGCAGGGGGGTAGACAGTCGGGGTTCCGCGTCATAGGTCACAAATGTGATCGCAACGAAAGGACCGTCGCAAATGGCAACGCCTGCCTTTGAAGAAATCGTCGAGGATTTCGAGTTTCTGGAGGACTGGGAAGACCGGTACCGCCATGTCATCGAGCAGGGCAAAGCGATGGAGCCATTGGACGATGCACTGAAAGTGCCAGCGACCAAGGTCCATGGTTGCGCAAGCCAAGTCTGGCTGCACCCGATCATCGAAGGCGGAGTATTCCGGTTCGACGGAGACAGCGATGCGCTGATCGTCCGAGGGCTGATCGCGGTGCTGCGATCGCTCTATAACGGTTTGCCGGTGAACGAAGTACCAAAGGTCGACGCTGGCGGAGAGTTGGCGCGTCTGGAGCTGAATGATCACCTGTCGGCGCAGCGATCAAACGGATTGCGCTCGATGATCGAGCGTATTCGCGAGGTCGCACAGGAAAACGCCTGACACCGATTAGTCGGACGGCTTGCGGTTTGCCCAATCCGTCAGGGTGGTTTCCAAATCGCCATAGCCGGTCACGCGGCGTTCGAATTCCAAACCCATCTTTTCGGCGCACACGCGGGCGCGGGCGGTCAGCTTGGGGTCGTCCGTTTGCGCCTGATAGACCAGTTTTGTGTAGTTGCCGAAATACATGTCACGTAGCTCGGGATGCCGATCCAATCCCAAAGGTTTCCAGACAAAGGCATCAAACTGCCGTGCCAGGAAATCCGTCAGGTAAAAGGCTGTGGTCTCATCGTCGCCATGGGATGCAAACGCCTGATTTCCCTCAAAAAAGGAATAGCAGTGAGGGCCCTTGACCATCTCAACCCCCAGTTCATCACAAGCGGCTTGTAGTAGTCCACCGGTTCCACAATCGGCGTAGACGACAAAGATCTGGTCAAACTGGTCGCGGTGTTTGGCCACGGCGTCCTGTACCGCCTGCGTGATCTTTTCGGGGTGAATATGCAGAATCGCAGGCAGGCAGGTCAGGGACATGTGGTCCCATCCATTGCGCTGTTTGAGGTCCAGAATTTCGCGTGCAAGAGCACCGCAGGCCAGCAGTAAAATGCGCCCCTGAGTGTCGGATGCATAGCCATTTGTTGTCAGGCTTGCGTCGTCTGGCAAATGGTCCCGCTGCATTTGGTGCCTCTCAGTGTGTATCTGACACGTAATGTGTACAACGGATACAAAAAAGGGTCGCCCGTGACCGGACGACCCATGAACAATTTTGTATGTCCGATCAGCCGGCCAGTTGGTTGTGCTTGCGCGAGACGAAATCCTTAGCGGTTTCAACAGCTACGGCCGCGTCACGACAATAGGCGTCCGCACCGATGGCCTTGCCGAATTCTTCGTTCAGCGGCGCGCCGCCGACCAGAACGATATAGTCTTCCCGCAAGCCTTGCTCGACCAGCGTGTCGATCACGACCTTCATGTACGGCATGGTCGTGGTCAGCAGGGCAGACATGCCCAGAATGTCGGGCTGCTCGGTTTCCAGCGCTTCCAGATAGTTCTCGACCGGGTTGTTGATGCCGATATCGACAACTTCGAACCCTGCGCCTTCCATCATCATCGAAACAAGGTTCTTCCCGATGTCGTGGATGTCGCCTTTGACGGTGCCAATGACCATTTTACCAACGCGCGGAGCGCCGGTTTCGGCAAGCAGCGGCTTAAGGATCGACATACCGCCTTTCATCGCATTTGCGGCCAGCAGCACTTCGGGTACGAACAGGATGCCGTCGCGGAAGTCATGGCCAACAATGGTCATGCCGCCGACCAGAGCTTTGGTCAGGATGTCATATGGGGTCCATCCGCGTTCTAGCAGGATGTTCACACCTTCTTCGATTTCTTCTTTCAGGCCGTCATAAAGATCGTCGAACATCTGCTCGACGAGTTCGTCGTCATTCAGTTCGGACAGGACGATGTCTTCTTCATCGGACATGGGGCGTTTCCCTGAGCTGTGCGGACGTTACGTCCGTGGTGGCATTTTTTTCGTTTTGGCCAAAACGTCGCAGCTTGACTGTGACGATTGCGACGTCAGTGGTTTCGGGACCGACCTATACGTTAGATTTTCGCGGTACTCGACAGAATTTTCTGCAAGATGATCCTGCATTCCACTCATTATTTGGTGGGCGTGGCAAATCACTGGATCCAACGCTAGGCCAAACAGCATACTTGCTTGCTCGGGCGGGTAGTTCTATATCTTTGGGTGTGAACAAAAAGAGAACAAATGTGCCCGCAACCAATGTACGTGGTCGGGGTGTTGCGACAAATACCGCAGGTCGGTTTGAGCAATTCGACACCATCCCCTGCGATGATGGCTGGGAATTGGAGGAGGACATCCCACCTTTGCGCACCGATGTGAGGGATGAGATCGCGCGCAGCCTGATTACCTATAACCGCTCGCCCGATTTGCCTTTTGATCGCTCGATCAATCCTTATCGTGGGTGCGAACACGGCTGCGCTTATTGTTTTGCGCGCCCGACCCATGCCTATCTTGGCTTGTCTCCAGGGCTGGATTTTGAAACCCGCCTGATTGCACGGCCTAACGCTGCCGATGTTCTACGCCGAGAATTGTCGTCCAGGGCGTATAAAGTTGCTTCTGTTGCAATAGGAACTAACACGGACCCATATCAACCGGTTGAGAAATGTCGATCGATTACAAGGGACTGCTTGGCAGTATTGCAAGAGTTTAACCATCCAGTTGGCATCGTCACAAAGGGCGCTCTGATTGAAAGAGATTTGGACATTCTGGGTCCAATGGCTGCAAAAGGGTTGGTGCGAGTCGGAATTTCCCTGACGACGTTGGATGCGGAATTGTCGCGCCGGATGGAGCCACGTGCACCGTCACCTCAACGGCGGTTGTCCATCATTCGACGGTTGACCGAGGCGGGGGTGCCGGTTCGGGTCATGACCTCGCCTGTGGTGCCGGGCTTGACGGATCACGAACTGGAGAGCCTTCTTGAAGCGGGACGCGGGGCGGGTGCAGACGCAGCCAGCTGGATCATGTTGCGTCTACCGCGTGAAGTTTCCGAGCTTTGGCAGGGCTGGCTGAAAGAACACGAGCCCGCGCGATCCGAGAAAATCATGTCGAAACTGCGGGAAATGCACGGGGGTAGGGACTATGACCCCCGCTGGGGCCATCGTATGCGCGGTGAAGGAGAGTATGCCGGGCTGATAGCCAAGCGGTTCACCCTGGCCGTGAAGCGTCTGGGCCTTGCGACACGCACGCCGCCACTAAGGTGCGATCTATTCGGAAAACCAGCTCAGGCAGGCGATCAGTTAAGTCTATTCCAATGAATAAGCCCCGGACATCCGTCCGGGGCTTTGTCTGTCATCTGCGGCGATCAGCGGTTTTCGATATCCACGTAGTCGCGCGTGGTTTCGCCCAAATACAACTGACGCGGACGACCGATCTTGTTCTGGGGATCGGCAATCATCTCTTTCCACTGGCTGACCCAGCCAACTGTACGTGACACCGCAAAGATCGGAGTGAACATCGAAGTTGGGAAGCCCATCGCCTCGAGAATGATACCCGAATAGAAATCGACGTTCGGGAACAGTTTCTTCTCGGCGAAATACGGATCTTCCAGCGCCTGCTTTTCCAGTGCTTTGGCGACCTGAAGCTTGGGGTTGTCTTCGATCCCCAAAAGCTCAAGCACTTCATCAGCCGACTGTTTCATCACTTTGGCGCGCGGGTCGAAGTTCTTGTAAACGCGATGGCCAAAGCCCATCAGGCGGAACGAGTCATTCTTGTCCTTGGCGCGGTCGATAAATTCGGGGATGCGATCCACGGAACCGATCTCTTCCAACATCTCCAGACACGCCTGATTGGCGCCACCGTGAGCGGGCCCCCACAAGCAAGCGATGCCCGCAGCGATACAAGCGAACGGGTTTGCGCCCGAGGACGAGGCCAGACGCACGGTCGAAGTCGATGCGTTTTGTTCGTGGTCGGCGTGCAGGGTGAAAATCCGGTCCATCGCGCGACTTAGGATCGGGTTGACCTCATATTCCTCTGCCGGGACGCTGAAACACATACGCAGGAAATTCGATGCATAGTCCAGATCGTTGCGCGGATATACGAAGGGCTGGCCGGTGTGGTACTTGTACGCCCAGGCGGCGATCGTAGGCATCTTGGCGATCAGGCGATGTGACGCAATCTCGCGCTGGCGCGGATCATGAATATCCGTCGAGTCGTGATAGAACGCCGACATCGCGCCAACAACACCAACCATGATCGCCATCGGATGCGCATCGCGGCGGAAACCGCGATAGAAATACTGCATCTGCTCATGCATCATCGTGTGGCGGGTGATCGTGGTCTCGAACTTTTCCAGATCCTTCGCGACCGGCAGTTCTCCGTACAGCAGCAGGTAGCAAACCTCGAGGAAGTGCGATTTTTCGGCCAGTTGATCGATCGGGTAACCACGGTGCAGCAGTTCACCCTTTTCACCATCGATATAGGTGATGGTGCTGTCGCAGCTTGCGGTCGAGGTAAAGCCGGGGTCATAGGTGAAGACATCCGCGTCGCTGTATAGCTTGCGGATATCGATGACGTCAGGTCCAGCAGTCGGCGAATAAATCGGCAACTCATAGTCTTTGCCACCGACACTCAGAGTGGCAGACTTTTTGCTATCGGTCATGTTTGTCCCTTCCTCAATCTTGCGCAGGACGGATCGCTGTCCGACCTTGCGGGCAACGGCTGCGCGCATTCGCGCAGTCCGGGTGTTAGCGGAGCAGCGTTACCCGATTATGAAGATTGGGTTTATTTCGCTGCATCAGAAAGCCGCGCCAGGGTTTCTTCGCGCCCCAGCACAAGCATCATGTCAAAAACCGAAGGTGTTACTGCCCGACCTGCCAGAACGGCCCGAAGCGGGCCAGCCAACTTGCCGAACTTAAGCCCTTTCGCATCTGCGAACGAATTCAGGGCCTCCTCCAGTTCGTTTCGTGACCAGCTAGCATTTTGCAGCTGCGGCGTCAATTCTTCCAGTATACCATCGGATACAGACGAAAGGGCCTTTGCCGCTTTTTCATCCGGTTCGATGGGACGGCTTGTCAGTGCAAAATGAGCCTTTTCAAGCAGTTCCGGGAATGTTCGAGCCCGATCCTTGAGGCAATACATCGCACGTTCAAGATCACTGGATTGTGTCTGCGTGAGAGGGGGCAGGTCGGCGGCAGCCAGATAGGATTCGATCTCTTGCCGCAGCGCAGCATCTTCCGAGATCGCGATATGCTGACCACACAGGTTTTCCAGCTTTTTCAGGTCAAAACGGGCAGGGCTTTTACCGATTCCGTCAAGATCGAACCACTCTTTGGCCTGGGCATCAGTAAAAAACTCGTCATCACCGTGGCTCCAGCCCAGGCGAGCCAGGTAATTGCGCATTCCGGCGGCAGGATAACCCATGGCTTGATATTCCTGCGCACCCAGCGCGCCGTGACGTTTTGAAAGCTTCTTGCCATCCGGCCCATGAATTAGGGGGATATGCGCCCAGACCGGAACGTCCCAGCCCATGGCTTGGTAGATCATCATCTGGCGCGCTGCATTGTTCAGGTGGTCGTCGCCTCGGATGACATGGGTCACGCCCATATCGTGATCGTCGACGACAACTGCCAGCATATAGACCGGCGTTCCGTCCGAGCGCAGCAGGATCATATCGTCCAACTGGTCGTTGCGGATTGTCACGTCGCCCTGCACCTTGTCGCGTATCACCGTCGCGCCATCTTGTGGGGCTTTGATGCGGATCACAAAGGGTGCCTCCGGATGGGTCGAGGCATCAGCGTCGCGCCACGGGCTGCGGAACAGGGTCGATTTGCCTTCGGCGCGGGCTTGTTCGCGAAAGGCAGCAATTTCTTCCTGAGTTGCAAAACACTTGTACGCCTTACCCTCGGCCAGCAACTGGTGCGCAACTTCGGCATGTCGGTCAGCTCCTTCGAACTGGCTGATCACATCGCCGTCGTGATCCAGCCCCAACCACTCCATTCCCTGCAGAATCGCGGCCGTTGCTTCGGGGGTCGAACGCTCGCGATCGGTGTCCTCAATCCGCAACAGGAACTTGCCGCCGCGTCCCCGGGCATAAAGCCAGTTAAACAGCGCGGTGCGCGCACCACCGATGTGAAGAAAGCCGGTAGGCGAAGGGGCGAAACGGGTGACGACCTGATCGGACATAGTGTGGATTAACCTTTTGGTAACCGTGTCTGGCTTAGTTTGGCGCCTGTCTAACGAGCCCGAAGGACGGGGGCAACCATGCGTGTTCTGGCACGGGTTGAGGCCGCACTGCTGAATCAGACCGGGTATTTGTTTCAGTGGTCACCGGTCTGTCTGGCGATAGGCATCGGCCTGTATTTCAGCCTTCGGTTTGAACCGGCCTGGCAGGTTTATCCGGGTCTGTTGGTTTTGATCGCTATGCTGAGCTGGATTGGCTTTCGGGGGCAATCCGGCTGGGCTTGTTTGGTGTTGGGGGCCGCACTGATCGCAACCGGTTTTGTCTTGGCTGGCGCGCGGGCCCACTCGGTTGCAGAACCGGTCTTGTCATGGCGGTATTACGGCCCGGTTGAGGGGCGGGTCGTTGCCATGGATCGCTCTGCATCGGACGCGTTGCGGGTAACGCTGGACCGGGTGCGTTTAGGGGATGTGCCTGCAGACCGCCGCCCGCGACGCGTCCGGCTTTCTCTGCATGGGGGAGCAGTGTCTCTGGCACCCGGACAGAGGATCATGACAACGGGCCACCTGTCACCGCCGCAAGGCCCGGTCGAGCCCGGTGGCTTCGATTTCCGTCGGCACGCCTGGTTTCAGCGCCTCGGCGCAGTTGGATACACCCGCGTTCCGGTCCTGACAATTGCGTCGCCTGACGACGATATTCAGGGCATTCGGATAACCGCCTGGCGCTTGGCGATATCAGAGCGAGTGCGCGCGATCCTGCCCGGTGAGATTGGCGGTTTTGCAGCGGCGGTCACAACCGGAGATCGCAGCGGCATGGGACAGGAAACCCTGACATCCCTTCGGATATCCAACCTTGCCCATCTTTTAGCGATCTCAGGACTGCACATGGGACTGCTGACGGGATTTGTTTTTTTGGTCAGCAGGTTGGCTCTGTCCGCCATTCCTGCAGTCGCGTTGCGACTGCCGGTGCGAAAGTTGGCAGCGCTTTGTGCACTTGCTGTCGCTGTCATCTACCTGCTGCTGTCAGGGGGCAACGTGGCAACTGAGCGGGCGTTCGTTATGGCCAGCGTCATGCTTGTTGCCATCCTGGTCGATCGCCGCGCGATTTCCCTGCGGGTCGTGGCGGTTGCTGCTTTGATTGTGCTGACTTTGCGGCCCGAATCCCTGTTGAGCCCCGGTTTTCAGATGTCGTTTGCCGCTACAACGGCGCTTGTGGCGGTATTTGGGGCTTTGAGGGGCTATGGGCAAATTCAGGGGCCGAAATGGCTGAAACCAGTCTTTGGTCTACTGTTGTCGTCAGCCATCGCGGGGCTTGCGACGGCTCCAATCGGCGCGGCGCATTTCAACACGATGTCTCACTATGGGTTGCTGGCCAATATGCTCTCGGTTCCAGTGATGGGAACAATCGTGGTTCCGGCGGCATTTATTGCAGCTCTGCTGTCTCTCTTTGGGTTGGAGGTCTTGGCCCTGACCGTCATGGGCTGGGGGTTGGAATGGATACTGACGGTTTCAGCCTGGATCTCAGGTCTGGAAGGGGCCCAGGGGTATGTCGTTAGTCCCCCGCACTATGTGCTTCCGGTCTTTGCATTGGGCGCCCTGTGGATTGGTTTTTGGCGCGGTCCGTTGCGATGGGTGGGTTTTGTACCCGTGACGGTGGCCTTTTTGTCATGGGGGCAGGGAGGCCGACCCGACGTCTTGGTGGCGGATTCGGGGGGGCTTGTGGGCGTTATGACCGAAAGCGGGCGAGCGCTTAGCAAGGAAAAGGGAAGTGGGTTCATTGCTACCGTATGGCTGGAGAATGACGGGGATGGCGTGAACCAGACAAAGGCGGCCAGTCGTTGGCCTCAGAATTCGGGAATGATCCGTCGATATGACTGGAAGGGAACGGAACTGGTTCACATCACCGGAAAACGCGCAGCACAGGAATTTGACGAATGCGGTGACAACCAGATCGTTGTCTCGGCAGTACCACTAAACCTGATCGGAAAGTGCGGTGTCTTCGATCCCGAGCGACTGAGCAGGACCGGCAGTCTGGCGTTTTCTGCCGGTAGAATAACAACAAGCCGAGAGGTGCTCGGTCACAGATTATGGTCCCCGGATGTATCCGCGGACCGTAAGTTCAAACTGGATCAGTAGCTGCGGATTAACCCAACCAGCCGCCCTTGAACCTTGACCTTGTCTTCGGGAAGAACGCGGGTTTCGTAAGCGGGGTTAGCAGCCTCAAGTGCGATGGCATTTCCGCGACGGAAAAAGCGTTTCAACGTGGCCTCTTGATCTTCGACGAGCGCTACAACGATGTCTCCGTTATCGGCCACTCTGGTTTCACGGATAACCACGACGTCGCCGTCATTTATGCCAGCGTCAATCATCGAATCTCCGCGCACTTCCAGAGCGTAATGTTCACCTTTGCCCGAGACCATGCTGCCAGGCACCGCGACGCGATGCGACACATGGCTGATCGCTTCTATCGGTACACCAGCCGCGATGCGGCCCATTACTGGCAGTTCCAAGGCATCCACAGTGACCGGTTCGAAATTTGCCGGGCGAGGACCTTCGGGCCTGTCACCCTCAATGACGCGCGGTTTGAATGCCGCGGTCGGTTCACCACCCAAACTCTCTGGCAGTTTGACAATTTCAATTGCGCGGGCGCGGTGGGCTAGGCGGCGGATAAAGCCGCGCTCTTCCAAAGCGGTGATTAGGCGGTGGATGCCGGATTTCGACCGCAAATCCAGTGCGGCCTTCATTTCGTCGAAACTGGGCGGAACACCGTCCGCCTGAACGCGTTTGTGGATGAATTCCAACAAATCCAACTGCTTCTTGGTCAGCATTGCTCGCACCTCGTCGGTCATGCGTTTTCTTTTGTTCTACGCATGTTCACGTTTTGTGTCAACGGATTTGAATGCTGGCTATATCGGAAGATAAAGAACTTTGTCCCCAGCGGGTCGCGCAGGGTCATGCGGTTCGCGCACCAGAAGAGCATTGGCCTGCGCCAGAACGCTGAGCAGTGAGCTATCCTGATCGGAGCAGGCGCGAATACCGGTATCGTCAACAACGGCTCGCATGTAATGTTCGCGTGGGCCGTTTTCACCAATTGGCTCGATCAGAAGGGCGCGCCGAAACGGGTTTAAAACCTGTTCGACGCCCAGCATGCGCCGCACCATTGGGACCAGAAAGAGATAACCGCAAACCATTGCGCTGACAGGATTTCCGGGTAATCCAACCATCGCGGACTTACCCAAACGCCCGGCCATCAGAGGCTTGCCGGGGCGCATGCGGATTTTGTAGAATGACCGCTCCATTCCCAATCCTTCAGAGACGTCAGCGACCAGATCGTATTCTCCAACTGAAGCGCCACCGATTGTGACGACGAGATCAGCGCCGTCTGCAAGTCTGAAGGCAGTTTCCAACGAAGCGACCGTATCGCGTGCAATTGGCAGGATTCGAACGTCGGCCCCGGCGTTTTCCAGCAGTGCTTTTAGACCGAATGTGTTGGATGCGATGATCTGATCAGGGCCCGGAGTTTCCCCCGGCATGACCAGCTCGTCACCCGTCGAGATCAACGCGACAACAGGCCTGCGCGTCACGGGTGCTGCCGGGATGTTCATCGCTGCCATCAGTGCGACGTCTTCCGGGCGCAATGTACGCGGGGCGGTAATCGTGGTGCCTGCGGTAAAGTCGATACCCGCAGGGCGGATATTGGTTTTAGGTCCCGGTTCGTCAGTGATCGTAATCAGATCCCCTCGGCGGTCAGTATCCTCCTGAATAACGACGAAATCTGAATCTTCCGGCACCGGGGCGCCGGTAAATATGCGCACGGCCTGACCTGGCCCGACGGCCCCCTCGAAACGGTGGCCGGCCGCCGATTCACCTACCACCTTGAACATGGCGTGAAGCTCGACCTCGGTCGATTTCACCGCGTAGCCATCCATGGAAGATGCCGCGAACGGAGGCTGGTCGCGCGTGGCGCTTACATCCTGAGATAGGGTGCGGCCCGCGGCTTCGCCAAGCGGTACCGTTTCGGTCTCGAGCGGAGAAACGAGATCAAACAGCAGTGCCCGAGCGTCTTCGACCGTAATCATTTAGCTTCGTAACGCCCTGATTTACCGCCATCTTTCAGTAAAACCCGTACTCCCCCGATTTCCATGGCCTTATCTACCGCCTTGGTCATGTCATAGACTGTTAACGCGGCGGTTGAGGCCGCAGTCAGTGCTTCCATCTCGACGCCGGTTTGACCAGAGGTCTTCACGGTGGCCTCGATCTGAACACCAGGCAGATCAGGGTCCAGCGTCAAATCAACTGAAACCTTGGTTACTGGAAGGGGGTGACAGAGCGGGATCAGATCGGGTGTTTTCTTGGCCCCCATGATGCCGGCCAGTCGCGCCACGCCGAGAACATCACCTTTCTTGGCGCGCCCTTCTGAAATTAAATCAAAAGTTTCCTGCGCCATCTTGATGTGAGCAGCGGCTACAGCAACACGATCAGTGACGGCTTTATCCGAGACATCGACCATATGGGCCTGACCCTGGGCGTCGAAATGGGTCAGCGGCATCACATCACTCCGGGGATCAACGGGTTTGCCAACAGGTGACGGGTCGCGGATGCAACATCATCCTGACGCATCAGGCTTTCACCGATCAGGAAGCAACGCGCGCCATAACGGGCGATATCTCCTAGATCCTCAGGCGTACTCAGGCCGCTTTCACAGACAATGGTCCGGTCAGCGGGGACAAGCTTCGACAGGCGGCGCGTAGTATCAAGCGTGGTTTCGAACGTCTTGAGATTACGGTTATTAATTCCGATCAAAGAGCTTTTTAGCTGCGTAGCACGCTCCAGCTCATCCTCGTCGTGAACCTCAATCAGGACATCCATGCCCCAGTCAAAGGCCGTCTGCTCCAACTCTGCCGCCTGACTGTCTTCGACCGAAGCCATAATGATCAGGATGCAATCGGCACCAAGGGCGCGGGCCTCGACCACTTGATAGGGGTCATACATGAAGTCCTTGCGCAAGGCGGGCAGCGACGTCGCTGCCCGTGCCTCGGTCAAAAACTCCTTGGCGCCCTGAAAGCTGGGCGTGTCGGTCAGAACGGATAGACAAGTCGCGCCGCCGTCTTCATAGGCTTTGGCCAGAACCGGAGGATCGAAATCCGGGCGGATCAGGCCCTTGGACGGGCTGGCTTTCTTGACCTCAGCAATCAGGCCATAGCCCTTGCGTGCAGCTTTCTGGAGCGACTCAGCGAAGCCACGGGTCTCGGAGGCCATCCGCGCTTCATTTTCCAGTGTTTCCAAAGACTTTCGCCCCTTATCTGAGGCAATTTCTTCCAGTTTGTAGGCTTTGATCTTGTCCAGTACCGTCTCTGTCATGCGGCCTCCTGAGTCATTCGGGCCAATGCGGCGATTTTGTCTTTGGCTTGTCCGCTATCGATGCTTTCGGCGGCTTTGGCTACACCATCCCGCAGATCGTTTGCGGCATCGGCAACCACCAGAGCGGCGGCAGAGTTCAGCAATACAGCATCACGGTAGGCCGAGGGCTCTCCGTTCAGCAAAGCACGGAAGGCGACGGCGTTTTCCTCTGGAGTGCCACCAATAATGTCTTCAAAGGGGTGCACCGGCAGGCCAGCATCTTCGGGATGGAGTTCAACTTCTTTGACCGTGCCGTCCTCAAGTGCGGCAACCCAGCTGATACCGGTGATGGTCAGCTCGTCAGTGCCATCCGATCCATGAACCAACCACGCCCGGTCCGCCCCCAGCAAGCCCAGCGTTTCAGCCATGGGTCTGATCAGATCGCGGCTGAAAGCTCCGGTCAACTGGCGTTTGACCCCGGCGGGGTTGGTCAGGGGGCCAAGGATGTTGAAAATTGTGCGTGTCCCAAGCTCTTGCCGGGATGGCATGACATGGGCGATGGCCGGATGGTGCATCGGCGCCATCATAAAGCCGATACCAACCTCTTTCAGTGCGTTTTCAACGGTTTCTGGGCCAACCATCACGTTGATACCCAGCTGTCCCAAAGCATCGGCAGCGCCGGACTTTGAGCTGAGGTTGCGATTGCCGTGTTTGGCGACGGTAACCCCAGCGCCCGCGACGACAAATGCCGTAGCGGTCGAGATATTAAGCGTACCTTTGCCGTCGCCGCCCGTGCCGACAATATCCATCGCACCGGCAGGCGCGTTTACCGCGTTACACTTCGCGCGCATTACGGCGGCCGCGGCAGCGTATTCCTCGACCGTTTCACCGCGTGTGCGCATGGCCATCAACAGGCCGCCGATCTGGCTAGGCGTGGCTTCACCGTCGAACAGAATTCCGAATGCCTGTTCGGCCTCGGCGCGAGTCAAGGGCCGGTCGGCTGCGGCTCCGATCAGCGGTTTCAGAGCGTCGCTCATGCAGGTTCTTTCATCTCGGACAGAAAATTCTTGAGTAGGGCGTGACCGTGTTCCGAAGCAATGGATTCGGGGTGAAACTGGACACCGTGAATGGGCAACTCCTTGTGTTGAAGGCCCATTATGGTGCCGTCTTCCAGCTCGGCTGTGATTTCAAGACAGTCGGGCAGGGTGGCGCGATCAACCACTAGCGAATGATAACGCGTTGCTTCAAACGGCGATGGCAGCCCGGCAAAGACGCCTTTACCCGTATGGTGCATCGTTCCCATCTTGCCATGTACGATCTCGTGGCAGCGAATGACGTCACCCCCAAAAGCCTGCCCAATAGTCTGATGACCAAGACAGACCCCCATCAGCGGAGTTTTCGTTTCTGCCGCAGCTTCGGTCAGGGCCAGACAGATACCGGCCTGATCGGGGTCACAGGGGCCGGGGCTCAGCAGAATACCGGCCGGGTTCATGGCCATGGCTTCCTGAACATCTAAGGCATCATTCCGCCGAATGACCATCTCGGCGCCAAGTTCGCCTAAATAATGGACCAGATTGTAGGTAAACGAGTCGTAGTTGTCGATCAGCAGCAGCATTGGGGCACTTGTCTCGGCTTGGGCATTTCGGGCTGGCGATGCAGCCCCGAGCCACGGTATAATGTCGGAACATACATGCTCAGGCTTGCGCGGCAGCGTCAAGGGGACATCCCGTTATTGGCGTTGCGGTAAGTGAATGCCGCACCAGACGGCGGACAGGCGATCGAAGCAGGACTAGGACGAGAGGCAACATTATGGGCGGATTTGTCGGCGGAATAATCGTGGGCACGGTCGTTGTGCTTGTACTGGGGGCCGTGTTGTCATTGACTGCGCCTCTGGCTGGCAAGCCAGAGGTGGCGGATTCGGCACCAGAGCCAGCCGTTGTGGAAGCTCCCGAACCCGTTGCGGAAGTGGACGAAGTCGGTAAAGACGCTGATTTGGTTGAATTGGCGCCAAGTTCGCCCGATCCCGTTGGTGATCCGACGGACACGTTGTCCGAATTGTTGGATGTCGAAATTGAACCAGATTCGGAACCTCAGATAAACGAGACATCGGTGCAGTTGGATGCGCCTAAGGCTATCGAGTCTGCCAAGGTCAATGTGTCGTCAGAGGCACCGATTGCTCCTCAGGCACCGCCGTTGGTGCAAAGTTCACCGGGTGCGGAAACTTTGCCGGACGTTTCACTAGAGTTGCCGAAAGCTAAGCCTGACACTGTACAAGAGGCCGATCCTAACGCCGAGTCGGAGGTCGCGCGGGTGGAACCGCAGCCCGAACTTGATTTCGCGTCACCTGAGGCCGAGAGCAACCACTTCGAAGACAGCCCTATTGCCGTCGAAGGGGATGAGGATGCCGCACCACGTGTTCTGCCCCGAATCGCATCTGTGCCTCAGATCGGAGGGGCTGAAGACACCTCATCCAATACCACGGTCGGTACACGTGTCGTTCCGCTGACCGATCGAGACGATGATACGGTTGCGACCAGTGACGACCCGGTCAAAATGAGCAAACCGATTGAGGCCTATGCGGCCGTGTTTGAAAATCCCGAAGCCAAACCGCTGATGTCGATCATTCTGATTGACGACGAAGGTGCCTACGGGGCCGAAGCCTTGCGCGAATTTCCGTATCCTCTGACTTTTGCCGTCAGCCCGTCCGACCCTGAAGCGGTGGAAAAGATGGCCCGTCATCGGGAGGCTGGGTTCGAAGTGCTTGCGCTGGCTGATCTACCCAAGGCCGCAAGCGCCCAGGATGCAGAAGTCTCGCTGGCCGTATGGCTGGATACTCTACCGGAAACGGTTGGTATTCTCGAAGGTGTAGACTCGGGGATTCAGGGCAACCGCAAGCTGGCTGATCAGGTCGCCGCAATTGCCGCAGGGACTGGCCGGGGCCTGATTACGCAGGACAATGGACTGAATACGGTGCAGAAACTGGCAGCACGAAATGGCATTCCGTCGGGTGTGATCTTCCGCGATATCGACGGAGCCCGCCAGGACCCGAAAATCATGCGTCGATTCCTTGATCAAGCGGCGTTCCGCGCGGGGCAGGAAGGTACCGTTGTGATGCTGGGCCGTCTGCGCCCTGATACGATCTCAGCCCTGTTGCTATGGGGGCTTGAAGATCGTGGTGGCCGTGTGGCCATGGCACCGATTTCGGCGGTGATGATGAAAGAGGTTCAGTAAGGTCTGAACAATTTCACGGCTGCTCGTCTAAAGCAGCCGGTTCATTTTAACTGTTGCCTGTGCCCGTGAAACGCGCCGCATCTGCAGCCGCCCGCCGGATGGCGTTCGATTTGTGGACGGTCTCCATATATTCTGCCTCGGGGTCACTGTCATAAACGACACCGCCGCCAGCCTGAATATATAGCTTGTGATCCTTCACGATGGCGGTCCGCAGGGCGATACACATGTCCATATCACCGCCCGCGCTAAAGTACCCTACACCGCCGCCATAGACGCCGCGTTTTTCGGGCTCCAACTCGTCAATGATCTCCATCGCACGCACTTTAGGGGCGCCTGAAACGGTGCCTGCAGGCATCCCGGCAAAAAACGCATCAAGGGCGTCTTTGTCTTCGGCCAGTTCGCCCACCACGTTCGACACGATATGCATCACGTGGCTGTAGCGTTCGATGATGAACTCTTCGGTCGGGCGCACTGTGCCGATTTTCGACACGCGACCAGTATCGTTGCGGCCAAGGTCCAAAAGCATCAGATGTTCGGCTAGCTCTTTCTTGTCAGCAAGCAAATCGACCTCGTTGGCCTTATCTTCCTCGGGCGTCGCGCCACGCGGGCGGGTTCCTGCGATAGGGCGAATTGTGACCTCATCGCCAAACACACGGACCAAAATTTCCGGGCTGGCTCCAACAACCTGAAAGCCACCGAAGTTGAAATAGAACATGAAGGGCGACGGATTGGTGCGCCGCAACGAGCGATAAAGTGCAAACGGTGGCAGCGGAAAATCCTGCGTCCAGCGCTGTGCCGGGACGACCTGAAAGATATCGCCTGCGCGGATGTATTCCTTGGCCTTTTCGACCGCCTTCATATAGCCCGACTTGGTGAAGTTCGACACCGGCGGCGCGACCTCGGACGCGTCGCCCAGATCACGGGTTTCAGCCGGCATGGCGCGTTCCAGATCACGCACGGCGTCCATCACGCGCTCGGCAGCTTGCGCATAGGCGGCTTTGGCCGATTGCCCCTCGGCAACCCAGGCAGGGGACACAACGGTAACCTCGCCCTTCACACCATCCAGAACCGCAATAACCGACGGGCGCAACATGATTGCATCGGGCAGGCCCAGAGGATCAGGGTTCACATCCGGCAAGTATTCCACCAGCCGTACCATGTCATAGCCCAGATAGCCGAACAAACCTGCCGCTGCCTGAGGCAGATCTTCGGGTAATGCGATACGGCTTTCTGCCAACAGTTCCCGCAGATTATCCATGGGATTTCCGTCCTGCGGTGAAAATGCCTCGGTATCGAAACGGGCTGAACGGTTCAGCTCGGACGTCTCTCCCCGGCAGCGCCAGATCAGGTCCGGCTTCATTCCGATGATTGAATACCGTCCGCGCACTTCACCTCCGGTCACGGATTCAAGCATGAACGCGTCTTTCTGCGCGCCCGTCAGCTTGAGCATCAGGGAAACGGGTGTATCCAGATCTGCCGCAAGACGTGTGTAAACGACCTGATTTTCGCCGGCCTCATAGGCGCGCGCGAAACTGTCAAACTCGGGGGTCAGGGCCATTTTCGGTCTCTTTTAATAGCTAGACTGCACGGCATTCAGCGCGCGCTGATCTATGACAGGGCGCGCACGGGTCTGCGCGTCGCGGACATAGGCGTCAAAAATGTTCTGGGCCAGTGCCTGATTCAACTGCGCCTCCAGCGCGGTTTGCGCCTGACGCAATTCATCGGTTTCCGCAGGCGGCAGCAACTCGTCGAGCCGTATGATAAAGGCGGCACCTTCTCCGGGTACGACGCGCAGATCACCGGGCTCCATTTCGAAGACCTGTACCATGAAATCGGCCGGCACATCGTCCAGAAATGCAGTTCGGGTCAGGGCATTTTCCACACGGAAGGGCAAGCCCGTGGCAGTGAAATCGCCATCCGTTTCCAGTTGCCCCAATACAACGTTGGCTTGTTCTTGCAGCGCCTTGTTGGTTTCGGCCTGCGTCCACGCTGCGGCTACAAGCTCACGTGCGGTCTCTAGCGGCTCCGGGCGGCGGGGCAGTACGTTGTCCAAGCGCAAAGCAAAGATCGAACCATCCTCAAGGAACGCAACCTCGGGGAAATCGCCTTCGTTCACCGCTTCGGCAACGGCGCGAAAACCGTCATAGGCTGCGACTCCGTCTTCGCTTTGACGGGTCCAGTCGATCTCGCCAACTTCCATCTCGGTCTCGGCAGCCAACTCTTCCAGAGTCGCACCCCCAGCCAGAAGATCATTGATGTCTTCGGACTGCGCTTCAATCTGACGTCGGGCGCGGTCGGCTGCAAGCTCTTCCCGCAAGGTGGGGGCAGCCTCTTCGAATGGGGTGTTATTTTCCGCCAGTGAACCGTTGATGCGGAACAGAGCAGGCCCAAACGTCGAGGGCAGCGGGCCAACCACGGTGTCAAGATCGGCCGCAAAGACGGCATCTGCAGCCTCGCCCAGGTCTTCGCGGGTTACGTCGCCCAGATCGATGTCGCTGAGTTCCAGTTCGCGATCGCGGACCAGTTGCTCAAACGAAGTGCCGCCGACCTCAAGCTGGGCCATTGCACTTTGGGCGTCTTCTTCACTGGGATAGGTCAGGCGCTCAACCAACCGGCGCTCGGGTTGCTGGAACTCGGACGCGCGCTGATCGTAAAGGCGGCGCACCGAATCCTCATCGACTTCGACACTGTCCAGCAGCATTTCAGGCGACAGGATCGCATAGGTCAGCTGCTTGGTGCGGGGCAGGGTGAAAAGATCTGTGTTCTCATCATAGAACGTCTGAACCTGCTCGTCTGACGGGGCGGCTATCGGTGCGGGCAGGGCTTCCGGCCCAACCGTCGCTACGGTAAAGCTGCGACGTGCGCCAACATAGTCGGTCAGAACCTGCGTCAGGGTGGCGGGCATCTCAACCCCGCTGACCAATGCATTCTGTACAATCGTGCGCGCGGTTTCCTTGCGCAGATCCGATTCGAACTCGGTATCTGTCATCCCGACCTGTTCTAGCTGGAACTGATAGGCCGCGCGGTCGAAGGTACCATCGACACCTTGAAACGCCGGAATAGCGACGATTTCCTTTTGCAGGTTTTCGTCCCCGATAGAAATCCCCAGCTCTCCGACTTCGTTGTCCAGTGCGGCCAAGGCCGTAAGGCGGGACAGAGCCAGCTGGTCTAGTCCGAACTCTTGGGCCTGCGACATTTGCAAAGGCTGGCCTATTTGCTGTTCGACAGCGCGGATTTCGCGTTGTAGCTCGCGCACATATTCGTTGATCGAGATGTCTTCGTTTCCGACCTGCGCGACGGTCCGAACAGTGCCGGTTAGACTGGTAGCGCCAAAGCCTGCAAGGCCCAGCATCAATAGCCCCATGAGAATCCAGACAAAGGTCTTCGATAGGTTTTTCATGCCTGCGGCCATGGTGCCCTCTTGTTCTTTGGCAATTAACTGCCCTGTCAGTTGCGGCCCTGAATACGACGCGCACCGCCGGGGGGCAAGCTTAGAAGGACAAGGTGCTGAGCCGTTCGAACAATTGCGCGATTCCGGCGCGGTCAAGATTGGCGAAGGCAATCCTAACCTGACGTTTTCCAGCCGGATCGCCGTCAGGCACAAACATCGTACCCGGAAGCAGCAGGATACCGGCGTCAGGCACAAGACGGCGTGCAAGTTCGTCCGATGGGATATCGAAGGGGTGCTCGAAATAGGCGAAATATGCCCCCAGTCCCAGCAAGCGCCAACCTTTGGTGGCGAGAGAGGGCAGGTGTTCTTCAATTGCCGCGCGCCGGTCGAGAATTTCATCTCGCTCGCCGGCCACCCACTGCGAAAGGTTTTGCATGCCCCAGAGGGCGGCGAACTGGCCAATCCGCCCCGGACAGATCGCCACCGTGTCCAGAAATTTCTCCACTTCGGCCAACAGATCGGCGCCGGTTGCAATCGCACCAACCCGGTGGCCGGTCAGTCGATACGCTTTCGAGAAGGAATAGAGGTGAACCAGTGTGTTTTCCCAATCCGGCTGACTGAACAGGTCATGCGGTGGGCCACTGCGGCTGTCGAAATCGCGGTAAGTCTCATCCACCAAAAGGCGAATACCCATTTTGCGCGTCAGATCGTAGAACGCGTGGACGAGTGCTGCCGGATATTCCACGCCTCCCGGGTTGTTCGGCGTCACCAGTGCGATGGCGCGTGTTTTGTGGGTGATCAGGGCGCGGGCGGCCTTGGGGTCGGGTAGCAGATCGTCTCCGGTGGGTAGGTCAACTGCACGAACACCGGCCATGTCGAGCCACATTTTGTGGTTGAAATACCATGGGGTTGGCAGGATGACCTCATCCCCTTCATCAGTGATCGCCGAGATCACTGAGGCAAACGCCTGATTGCAGCCCGACGTGATCGCGACCTGATCCGGTGTCACGTCGGCGGCATAGTGCTGGCTAATCTGAGCGGCCAATTCTGTGCGCAGATCAGAATTACCCAGAACCGGCCCATATAAATGTGCATCGTCATTGGTCACCGCAAAATCGGCCATCGCCTGACGCAGCGCCAAGGGCGGAGGATCGACCGGTGCCGCTTGGCTGACATTGATCAGGGGGCGGTCGTCGGAAAAGACCACGCCGTCCAGCCAGCGCCGCGCTTCCATCACCGGAGGGGCGAATGTGGCATTGGTGCGTGTCCGGTTCATGCGGGGTCTTAGTCCTGTTCGTGAGGGCGTTTAGTCGGTGCCGCGATAAGGCTCGACATATTGCAGGGCCATATCCCAAGGGAAAAATATCCAGGTGTCTTGGCTGACTTCAGTGATGAACGTATCGACCATCGGACGGCCCTTGGGCTTGGCATAGACAGTCGCAAAATGCGCTTTGGGGTACATCTCGCGCACCAGTTCCAGGGTTTTGCCGCTATCGACAAGATCGTCGATGATCAGAACGCCCTCACCATCGCCCATCAGGTTAGCGTCCGGGGCCTTCAGCACCTCAGCTTCGCCCTGCGCCTGATGATGGTAGGACCGGACGCTGATCGTATCGACGGTACGAATGTCCAACTCGCGGCTGACGATCATGGCAGGGGCCATGCCGCCGCGCGTGATCGCAACTACAGCACGCCACGCGCCATCGTTCGGGCCTTGCCCGTCCAGCCGCCAGGCCAGAGCGCGGGAATCACGGTGAATCTGATCCCAGCTGATATGAAAGCCTTTTTCGTGGGGCAGGCGGTCCTTGGCGCTCATGGTTTAACCCTTTTCAACGTCGGGGGCATCAACAGCCTTCATGCCGACGATGTGATATCCCGAATCGACGTGCAGATTTTCACCGGTCACTCCGCTGCTGAGATCGGACAGCAGGTACAGTGCGGAATTGCCCACGTCGTCGATTGTCACATTGCGGCGTAAGGGGGAGTTATACTCGTTCCACTTCATAATATAGCGGAAATCGCCAATGCCGCTGGCCGCCAGTGTTTTGATCGGTCCCGCGGAAATTGAGTTCACGCGGATGCCGTCCTTGCCCAGGTCTTCGGCCAGATATTTGACCGACGCCTCCAACGCGGCCTTGGCCACGCCCATGACATTATAATGCGGCATCACCTGCTCGGCGCCGTAGTAGGTCAGGGTCACTGCGCTGCCGCCTTCACTCATCATCTTCTCCGCACGCTGCATGACGGCGGTAAAGGAATAGACTGACACGTCCATGGTCAGCTTAAAGTTCGCACGGCTGGTGTCGACATAACGGCCGCGCAGTTCGTTCTTGTCAGAAAAGCCGATCGCGTGAACGACGAAATCCAGCTTGCCCCATTTCTCTTCGAGCGAAGTGAACAGGGCATCAATCGACGCCTCGTCGCTTACGTCGCAGGGCAGGACGATTTCACTGCCGAGTTGTGCAGCCAGCGGGTCCACCCGCTTTTTCAGCGCATCGCCCTGGTAGGAAAAAGCCAGTTCGGCCCCGGCATCGGATAACGCGCGGGCAATTCCCCATGCGATTGATTTATCATTGGCCAGTCCCATGATGAGGCCGCGTTTTCCGGCCATCAACTGATTTGACATGTTCGGTTCTCCGCCTGTCTTCGCGTCATGTTGAGTTGGTTTATGCCATTGGGTGCGCTGCATCAAGGCCGCGAACTCTTGCCCGTGGCGGGTTCTCGCCCTAGGGTGGTTAATAAATGTTTCCGGGGGATGGAAATGACCGAGCGTGGCGGCATATTCGCTGGCACCGATCCGTTTGAAATAGCGGGCCGGTGGCTGGACGAGGCTAAAGACAGTGAGCCAAATGATCCGAACGCGATTGCGCTGGCAACCGTGGATTCGGATGGTTTGCCCAACGTGCGGATGGTGCTTCTGAAAGAGATCGAAGCAAACGCGTTCGTCTTTTACACCAACTACGAAAGTGCCAAGGCAATTGAACTCGACAGTGCCGGGAAAGCGGCGTTTGTAATGCATTGGAAATCATTGCGGCGTCAGATCAGAGTTCGTGGTATAGTCACTCGGGAAAATGGGCCGCAAGCCGATGAATATTATGCGTCTCGTTCGCTGAAAAGCCGTCTGGGGGCGTGGGCTTCAAAACAATCGCACCCCCTCAGCAGCAGATCTGCACTTATGGCAGAGGTTGCAAAAGTGACGGCGAAGATGGGACCGAACCCTTCGCGGCCGCCGTTTTGGGGCGGGTACAGATTGGAACCGGTCGAGATCGAGTTTTGGGCCGATGGAGCGTTCCGGCTGCACGACAGGTTTCAGTGGCGGCGGGATCAATTGGGCTCCGCATGGCAAGTGCAGAGGTTGAATCCATGACGTTCGCGTATCGTGAAATGCAACAGTCAGAAAACAAAGGGTTTTTTCAGCTTGAATTTGCGCGTCATTCCCATACACATCGAACCCTTAACGTGCAGTTAAATTTCACGATGGGAAAACCGTGCCTGAAGATATGAACAATATGTACCGCGTCCGTGGACACGTTAAATGGTTCGACCCCGCAAAGGGGTACGGATTCGTGGTGTCGGACGAAGGTGGCCCGGATATTCTGTTGCATGTGAACGTGTTGCGTAATTTTGGTCAGAGTTCGGTTGCCGACGGTGCCGGAATCGAGATCATGACGCACCGCACTGATCGAGGCGTTCAAGCGGTCGAGGTCGTCAGTATCGACCCGCCCGAGCGGACCGACTCGATGATGCTGGCGGACTTTGCCGAACTTGATCCTGTTGCGATCGCCGCGTCTCCGCTGGAGGCAGCTCGGGTGAAATGGTTCGACAAAGGCAAGGGATTTGGCTTTGCGAATGTCTTCGGTCGCGGCGAGGACGTCTTCCTTCATATCGAAGTTCTGCGCCGGTCCGGTTTGGCGGATTTACAACCCGGCGAGGCGCTTGCGATGCGTGTTATCGATGGTAAGCGCGGGCGCATGGCAGCTCAGGTACTAGCCTGGGAAGCTGCGTTGGACGACTGATACCTCGATGATGAGGTATTTTTCGGTTCTTGCGAGTATCTTGTTGCTCTGGACCGGAGAGGCCATGGCAGCATGCCGCGATGACCGTGTGGCATTAAAGAACGACAAATCTCAGATCGGTTTTGATATTGAACTGGCGGTGACGCCGTCTGAACGCGCGCGCGGTTTGATGTTCAGAGAATCATTGCCGCAGCGATCCGGAATGCTGTTCATCTTTGATCCGCCGCAGCCTGTGGCTTTCTGGATGAAAAACACACTGATTCCCCTCGACATCATATTTCTGGATAGAACCGGTACCGTAGTTCACGTTCACAGCAATGCGGTGCCCGGTGATTTGACCCCGATAGAGGGTGGCGAATCCGTGTTTGCAGTGCTGGAAGTCAATGCCGGGCTGGCCGAGCGCTATCTGATCACGCCGGGAACGCAGATGCGACACAAAGTTTTTTCGCAAGGTCCTGCAATTTGGCCCTGTTAGGGCTTTTCAAATCAGATCGGCATCGTTAGGAAGGCGCACGGTCCGGGGCGTGGCGCAGTCTGGTAGCGCACCTGTTTTGGGTACAGGGGGTCGTAGGTTCGAATCCTGCCGCCCCGACCACTTCTTTCCTTAGATGGATGAACCACCCAATGACTGGAACAGCGCGCTGAGCGCCTGATCCAGCATTTTGCTTTCCACAGGAACTTTGACCACGGAACCGTTCTTTTGCGGTACATTGAAATATAGTTCGGCATCCACTCGATACCCAGATGTGTTTTTCGTTGAAGTCATCCGCATAACACTTTTTGGAAGGTCCTGGGGGAACCCGTCGTAGTTCAGAATCAGATAGGCGGTTGTCTCTGGTGGTAGTAACTCGGAACATTCAAAAACCCGATTCCCGATTTTTTCAAATTGCTCTCCCGGCCCGTCACATTCGGTCTCAAAGGTGTTGAACAGTCGTTCCGGGTAGTTATCGAACTGTGCGCTGCGCGTTGGAGGGGGCACATCTTGTGGTGTGCAGGCCACGATTAACGCCAGTAGAGGAAGAAAGCGTAACAACAACATCAGTCCAATATCCTTCAAATGTATGCGCCGTGAGTGAATTTTTCGGCCAGAGTGTCAAAACGCCCAGGTGCTGATTCTTCTCCAGTCCATCCATCATAATCCGGGTTTACCAAATGCCGGTAACTATGCCGGGAAAAACAGTTAATCGTTTTGAGTTCGTTGCAGTCCCATCGATATGGGTGGTGGATGAACCTGTGGAGGAATCGGAAATAGCCTATCCGCGTGACCGAAGAACTCATCGGTCAACACAAAAGATTTCAAAAATGACTGAAAAATGCCGTTGACGATCTATGTGTGAATACGTCAAGTTGTATGGGCCGAAAGGGGTGCCACAAAATCTGGTAGTAAAGCCAGAGTAGGGCACAGGGCGAGGGTCGGAAAGCACAATTTATTACGTGCAACCGTTTAAGCGGTTTCACGCTGTTAAGAGCAGCGTCCGGTCATTTGCGCCCAGATTTCTGGCACAGCTGACGGTCTACGGACATGGACCTGACGCAAATGGACAAGTTGATTGAATCTAGGGCGGCGGACATGAAGATTGACAGGAAATTTACCAAACCGGGGCAGGACGCTTACGCAGAATTGGACTTTGTCTCTGCGATCTCCGAAATCAGGAACCCGGATGGTACTATCGTTTTTCGTCTGGATGACATCGAAGTCCCCGCAAGCTGGAGCCAGGTCGCAAGCGATGTGATCGCGCAGAAATATTTTCGCAAGGCCGGTGTTCCCAGCAAGTTAAAAAAAGTCAAAGAGAAGGATGTCCCCGAATTCCTGTGGCGTTCTGTTCCAGCCGAAGGCGCTGAATTTGATGGTGAGACCTCGTCCAAGCAGGTGTTTGACCGCTTGGCTGGGGCCTGGGCTTACTGGGGTTGGAAGGGCGGTTATTTCTCATCCGAGGAAGATGCGCGCGCCTATTTCGACGAGATGCGCTATATGCTGGCAACCCAGCGTGCGGCGCCGAACTCGCCTCAGTGGTTCAACACCGGTCTGCATTGGGCCTATGGAATCGATGGCCCGGCGCAGGGGCACCACTATGTCGATTATCGAACCGGCAAGCTGACCAAGTCGAAATCCGCCTACGAACATCCGCAGCCGCATGCCTGCTTCATCCAATCCGTCGATGATGATCTGGTGAACGAAGGCGGGATCATGGATCTGTGGGTGCGCGAGGCGCGCCTGTTCAAATACGGCTCGGGCACTGGGACCAACTTCAGCCATCTGCGTGCAGAGGGTGAAGCGCTGTCGGGTGGCGGCAAGTCCTCGGGTCTTATGGGCTTTCTCAAGATCGGCGACCGCGCCGCTGGCGCGATCAAATCAGGCGGCACAACCCGTCGAGCAGCAAAGATGGTAATCGTCGATGCAGATCACCCCGACATCGAGCAATTCATCGAATGGAAGGTGATCGAAGAGCAGAAGGTGGCCTCGATCGTTGCCGGATCGAAGATGCACGAAAAGATGCTGAACGGCATTTTCGAGGCCATCCGCAGCTGGGACGGCGCGCAAGACGACGCGTATGATCCCAACAAGAACGACAGCCTGAAGACAGCGGTTCGCGAAGCCAAAAAGGTCGCGATCCCGGAGACTTACATTAAACGTGTGCTGGATTACGCCAGGCAGGGTCACGACAGCATCGAATTCCCGACCTACGACACAGACTGGGATTCGGAAGCGTATAGCTCGGTCTCGGGCCAAAACTCGAACAACTCGATCCGTGTGACCAACGCGTTCCTGACCGCTGTTGAGAAAGACGCCGATTGGGAGCTGATCAATCGCACCGATGGCAAGGTCGCCAAGACCGTCAAGGCGCGCGATCTTTGGGAGAAGGTCGGCCACGCAGCATGGGCCTGTGCTGATCCCGGTATCCAGTTCCATGACACGGTCAACGAGTGGCATACATGCCCTGAAGATGGCGAGATTCGCGGTTCGAACCCGTGCTCGGAATACATGTTCCTCGATGATACGGCCTGCAACCTGGCGTCAATGAACCTGCTGACTTTTCTAAAGGATGGTGAGTTCCAGGCAGCAGACTACATGCATGCCTCGCGTCTGTGGACCCTGACGCTGGAAATCTCGGTGACGATGGCGCAGTTCCCGTCGAAGGAAATCGCGCAACTGTCGTACGACTTCCGCACGTTGGGTCTGGGCTATGCGAACATCGGCGGCCTGCTGATGAACATGGGCTACAGCTACGACTCGGACGAAGGTCGAGCCATCTGTGGCGCGCTGACCGCGATCATGACAGGCGTGGCCTATGCGACTTCGGCCGAAATTGCTGGTGAGCTGGAACCGTTTAAGGGGTACGAGCGGAACGCGGATCACATGCTGCGCGTCATTCGCAACCATCGCCGTGCGTCGCAGGGCGTGACCGAGGGCTATGAAAAACTGGCGGTCAAACCAGTGCCCTTGGATCACGGCAACTGCCCGGACAAGCGTTTGGTCGATCTGGCCATGTCCGCGTGGGATGAGGCGCTGAGCCTTGGTGAAAAGAACGGCTACCGCAACGCGCAGGCAACCGTGATCGCGCCGACCGGCACCATCGGACTGGTGATGGATTGCGACACGACTGGGATCGAACCGGATTTTGCACTGGTAAAGTTCAAGAAACTGGCCGGTGGCGGCTACTTTAAGATCATCAACCGCTCGGTGCCCTCGGCGCTGGAAAAGCTGGGCTATTCTTCGTCTCAGATCGAAGAGATCGTGGGCTACGCGGTCGGTCACGGTACCATTGGCAACGCGCCTGGTATTAACCATACTTCGCTGACCGGTCACGGTTTTGGCCCGAACGAACTGGCCAAGGTGGACGCCGCGCTGGAAAGCGCCTTCGACATCCGGTTCGTCTTCAACCAGTGGACACTGGGCGAGGATTTCTGCACCGGTGTTCTGGGCATCCCGGCGACCAAGCTGAATGATCCGACCTTCGACCTGCTGCGCCATCTGGGCTTTACCAAAGCGGATATCGAGGCGGCCAACGACCACGTCTGCGGAACTATGACGCTGGAAGGGGCTCCGCACCTGAAGGAAGAGCATTACGCGATCTTCGACTGCGCCAATCCGTGCGGCAAGAAAGGCAAGCGTTTCCTTGGGGTTGATAGCCACATCACTATGATGGCGGCAGCGCAAAGTTTTATCTCTGGCGCGATCTCGAAGACGATCAACATGCCGAATGACGCGACCATCGAGGATTGCCAAAAGGCTTATGAACTCAGCTGGTCGCTGGGGGTCAAGGCCAACGCTTTGTACCGCGACGGCTCGAAGCTGTCACAACCGCTGGCCGCGGCGCTGGTCGAGGATGATGACGAAGCGGCAGAAGTGCTGGAAAGCGGATCGACGCAGGAAAAAGCCGTCGTTCTGGCCGAGAAGGTGATCGAGAAGGTTGTGGTCAAGGAGATGATCCGCAGCCATCGCGAGAAACTGCCGCATCGCCGCAAGGGTTACACCCAAAAGGCAATCGTGGGCGGCCACAAGGTATATCTGCGGACCGGTGAGTTTGAAGACGGCAAGCTGGGCGAGATCTTCATCGACATGCACAAGGAAGGCGCTGGCTTTCGGGCGATGATGAACAACTTTGCCATCGCCGTGTCGGTCGGCCTGCAATATGGTGTACCGCTTGAGGAATTCGTGGATGCCTTCACCTTCACCAAGTTCGAACCGGCTGGGATGGTACAGGGCAACGACTCGATCAAGAACGCAACGTCGATCCTGGACTATATCTTCCGCGAACTGGCCGTGTCCTACCTGGACCGCACCGATCTGGCCCATGTGAAACCCGAAGGCGCAACCTTCGACGATCTGGGCCGCGGTGAGGAAGATGGCCTGTCGAATGTCTCGGAAATCAGTGACACTGCGGCGACCAAGTCATTGGAAGTGCTGAAACAAATCAGCTCGACCGGTTATCTGCGCAAACGTCTGCCACAAGACCTGATGGTGTTTAACGGCGGTCAGGGCGAAGTGAACGGGATGTCTGAAACCGCAGCCTCATTTGAAGCTCCGGTTGCAGAAACAGCAGTCGCAACCGGCATGGATGCAAGGACCAAAGCCAAGATGCAGGGGTACGAAGGTGATCCCTGTGGAGAATGCGGAAACTACACGCTGGTGCGCAACGGCACCTGCATGAAATGCAACACCTGCGGCGCGACCAGCGGGTGTAGCTAAGGCAAACGCCCCGCCAGGCGGGGTGTAGGGACCTGAATTTCCCCCCGGATATTCGGTCCCGACGAATACGGAGCAAGGCCTGAGACTTACCACAAGGTGTCTTGCTCCACTCGACCGACATGCCCGTGTCGGTTCGGGAACAGGGTGGGGCGGAATATTTGCTCTTTCCCACTCTTTCACGGGGCGGGTGCGCTCGTCCCATGCGCAGTCCAGGCCGCAGGCAAAAAAACACCGGGCGGTCAACGAAATGAGCCTGGAAGGCGAAACTGACAGGGGGCTTCGGCCCCCTTTCTTTTTGCGCTCAATGGTGGGTTTGAGCAGAGCGTTGCCAAATAGGTCAGGTCGGGTCGGGCAAGAACCGCCGAGGCAGGATGGGGGAATTTTGCCCAGCGGCTACTCGCAGATGCGAATCTGCAAAACACGCAGAGATTGGCTGGAAAGGTCTAAGTTCTCCCATCGCGAGTGACATCAGCTTGGAGAGGGTGTTTCTGGTGCCTGTCCGGACATGAAACAAAGAAACCTTATCAGGAGGCATCACAATGAAACCGCAAATTCTGACCACTATTTCCGCGCTCGTACTTGCTCTGCCGACACTTGCTGTCGCGCAATCTGCAGCGGACACCAACGGAGATGGCGTTCTGACAATCGAAGAGGTGCAAGCTGTTCTGCCCGAGGTTGACGCAGACGGATTTTCGGCAATGGACGCCAATGGCGATGGATCGCTGGACGCAGATGAAATTGCCGTAGCACAAGAGGCAGGCCTGTTGCCACCGACTAACGGCTGATCAGGGCAAGAGAAGGGCGGTCAGATGATTCTGGCCGCCTTTCTATATAGTTATGTCTTGAGGTAAATGTTAAATGTATTGCGCAGCTCGGCATCCAGAAGGGGGTCAAACTGTGCGGCGGACGGTGCGGACAGGATTTCTTCTTTCCGTTTGATGGCTTTTTCGATCAGATCGGGTTTGCCAAGTTCCACCCATTCTTTGGGTGATGTTCTGTCGCCGAATGTTGGATAAACGTAATCCGCCTGCATCCGGCTGAGTGTCGCATCTGTACCAAGGTAGTGGCCGGGTCCACCCATGCAAACTTCGGCCATCTGATCCAGTGCAAGCGTGTCGTCCGAGACCTCGATCCCTCGCACGCATCGCTGTGCCTGCCCGATCAGATCGTCACTGAGGATCAGGCTTTCAAAGCAGAACCCAAGCAGTGAGGCGTGCATGCCCGCTGCCTCATACACCATATTCAACCCGGACAGACCGGCCATTACGTTGGAACACATCTGTTCCCATCCGGCCTGCATATCGGGCAGTTTAGAATCCGAAGCCCCAGCGGCGGCTCCGCCCGGCAGGTCGTAGAAGCGGTGCATCTGGGCACAGCCAGCGGTCAGCAGGGCTTGCTCGCCCGAACCGATTGACATGGCACCTGTACGCAGGTCCAGACCAAAGGGCCAGGTGCCAAAAACTGCCGGAGCTCCGGGGCTTACGGCATTTACGTAAACCAGACCGGCAAGGCATTCCGCGGTGGCTTGTGTGATCGCTCCGGCAATGGTCGACGGCGCGGTTGCACCTGCCATCCCGGCGGAAAGCAACAGAACCGGCATTCCGGCCTTGATGCATTCTTCCATCACTTCACAGCTTTCGGTCGCAAATTTCATCGGCGGCACGACAAAACAGTTCGAGTTCGAAACGAACGGCCGCTCCCGCCATTTGTCTTCCCCGCCAGCGATCATGTGGAGCATCTCGACAGCCGGGGCGACGTGGCTGGGTTCGGTGAACGACGTGCCGATATGTTTGAACGTGCCCGAACAGGCCGCGTAGATGGTGTTCAGGTCCATTTCGAGGTTGTCGGGAATATCGCGACAGACCATCGGGCGCTGAACGAAATGGATATTTTCAAGCTGATCACAAATCCGCGCGGCGTCGTGCAGGTCTTGCACCGTAGAATCGCGATACTCTTGCCCGTGAACATCGACCATGCTGACGGCAGCTCCTGCCGTACCATAGTGGACGCGCGTTCCCGTCAACTCCAGGTCGGTTTTCCCATCCCTGCTGTGCAATGTGACCGTGCGGTTGGCCTTGGCGATTGTGTCTTCCACAAGGGCGCGAGGGAACCGGATGCGGCCATCGTCGCCCAATGTGCACCCGGCACCCACCAGATAGTCGATCCCGCTTTGAGGGGCATCCGCTAAACCAATTGTTTCAAGCGCGGTCAAAGCTGCTTCGTGAATACGTTTGATCTGAGCTTGTGTCAGCACGTTCAGGACGCCGCCTTCCATACCGGGGCGGACGGGGCGTAGATGTTCAGGCAGCGCTGTTGCACGGGCAGCGCGGCGCGCGGCGCGTCCACCGCTGCGCGAAGTGTTTCGTGATTGATCATTCATGGTTTGGAATCCGGTAGAGTTGGGTGTTTTGTGAAGGCCGTATTCAAACGTCCACAGGCCGCCCACGCGCCGCACGGCCACGATCCGCACCGATGGTGCGGCTGATCAGCCGAATCTTCCAAACTTCATCTTGCATACAGGTCCTCACCTTATGGGTGACAGTATTCCGCCGTGCACAGCCACATTCTGTTCTGTTTGCGACCTGAGAGCCCAAAAGCGAAGCCTGTGTTACATGGGCCACGGGGGGCGACACGATTTTGAAAGTTTTTCTCCGACCAAGCGGAAATCTGTTATAGTTCCCTTACTTATTTAAGATCGGTTCATGATTTTAGTTCTATCTTAATGATCGTGAACCACAGTTTTGAGTTACGATGACCTGAACGACGACGGCTTTAGAAAAAGGATTTTTTGGAGAGGTTAATGAAAGTCCTTATGGCCCTCAGTGTCACTTTGGTGACAACTTTAGCCGCCCCAGCAATTGCTGAGGATTGGACTGGGGTTTATGCCGGTTTCAGCTTTGGTTACACTGATGCGGACGGCCCAAACGGGTCCAGCGGCAATGGTTCCAGCTTTGGTCCGCTTGTCGGGTATGACCGCGACTTCGGAAATTTTGTTCTGGGTGGCGAACTGGAATACAACCGTCTGTCGTTCGACTTGGGGCAGGGCGAGGGTAGTCTGGACAGCATGACTCGTCTGAAGCTCCGTGGCGGTTATGATTTTGGGTCCGCTTTGGGATATGTCGTGGTTGGCGCGGCGCGTGTGGATACCTCGGTCGACAATGACACAGCCGCCGTGTACGGAATCGGCGTAGCCTATCCCATTGGCGATAATTTCGTGATCAGCGGCGAGGCACTACGGCAGAATTTCGATGATGTGACCCGCACCGATGGCGGGTTGAATTCAAACGTCTTCAATCTGCGTACGACTTTCCGGTTTTGATGACAGCTATTCTGCCGCGTGTCGGCCCGCCAGTTCAGCGGCAAACGAGCAAATTGTTTTCAAGGCGGCCTCGAACCGGTCATCATCTATAGTCATCGCTACACGAACGTGCCCGGCAGCTGCGGATCCGAAGCTCTCACCCGGCATGACCGCAATTGCGTGCGTGTCCAGCAAAGCATTTGCAAACCCGTTACCGCTGAGACCAGTGGCCCGGATATCCAGCATCAGGTACATTGCGCCCTGCGCCGGAACCAGACCGACGGTGTTCTGAGCGTCCAGTATGACCACGGCAAGCGCGCGTCTTCTGCGGAATGGCGCAGCAATGTCTTCCTCAAGCTCAGTACCTGCGTTTAGCGCGAAACTGGCGGCGTCCTGAATAAAACCCGGTACGCCATATGTGGTGTGTGTTGCTAGGTTAATCAGGTGGGAAATCACCTCCTCGGGCCCGACCACCCAGCCGCATCGAGAGCCAGTCATCGCGTGGGATTTCGACATCGACCCCACCACAAGTGTTCGGTCTGCCATGCCGGGAAGTGTGCGGGCCGAGATGTGTTCGCCTTCCCAGACCTGTGTGTCGTAAACTTCATCCGAGATCAGCCAAAGATCATGGCTGCGGCAGACGTCCGAGATACCTTCGAGTGTCTGCCGAGAGTAAACGACACCGGTCGGGTTGTTCGGCGTATTTATCAACAGAGACACAGCACCATCGGCTGCGGCGTCAATTTGCTCGGCTCGTGGTTGAAACGCGTCCTCGGCGGTGGTCTGAATTGCGCGGGCAATCGCACCGGCCCCCCGTATCGTGCCGGGGTAAGTTGCGTAATACGGGTCGAGGTACAGACCTACATCGCCGGGATCACACACCGCGACATGGGCCGCGAACAGGGCCGATTGGCCTCCGGGAGTGATCAGTACGTTATGGCGCGTGGTGGGCATTCCTGTTCGTGCCTGCAGCCGTGCGGCAACTGTATCACGCAGCAGGTCCGTGCCGGGAACCATGGCGTAGCCAGTATGGCCCTGACGGGCTGAAAGATTCATGGCTTCAAGAATTGAAGGATCTGTGCGGATGTCATGTTCGCCAATGGTCAGTTCGGTCACTGCATAGCCGTCGCTGATCATTCGGCGTGCGCGATAAAATACATCCCACCCGTCACTGCCGCCTCCGGTGAGGTGAGTGATACGCTGCGACAATTTCATGGCCCGCTCCCGTCCTGTCGATTTCGGTGACAGGGCCAGAGCGTCGGTCGATTGTCAATCAGCTTCGCGAGGGAAGCGTGGCTTGAACCTTTTTGGTCAATGACGCGCGAACCAGATCATACGAGGTGGTTAGCCGATGGCGCAGTTCGTCTTTGTCGCAATCGAATGGCAAGCGAATCCAACTGCGGTGGAAATACGGGGCTTTTACACCGATACCGGCATCAATCAGCATTTGGGCTGTTTCGATGTCAGGTGTTTTGACCGATACCCCGTCATTGGCCGTTCCGATGCAGGCAAACATCTTGCCGCCAATTTTCCAGGCGTCATGCCCACCGCCCCAAGGGTCGGAAAGTTCCGCACCGGGAAGGGTCTGGCATATTGTGTTTACAGTTTTGCGGGTCATGGCCGGTAGGGTGCGATGCGTGGCAGTAGAACTCAAGACTTGGCGTCCGGCATTCTGCATGCTAGGTGATTTGTTATGAACCCGATGACCTGCATCATTATCTGCTGCATTACCTGCTGATTAATCAAGCGGGCCGGTTTCTTTCGTTTTCATCCCTGAGACAAGTTGCTAAGCCCGCGCCAACGCGAGAAGCCACGCTGTCTTTAGGAGTCAACCGATGACGACAATCAAACTGCACAACACACGGACGCGGACGAAAGAGGATTTCGTGCCTATCAGCGCCGACAATGTGCGGATGTATGTCTGTGGGCCTACCGTCTATGACCGTGCCCATCTGGGTAACGCGCGACCTGTGGTTGTTTTCGATGTGCTCTACCGGCTTTTACGGCATGTTTTCGGTGCGGATCACGTGACCTATGTGCGCAATTTCACGGACGTTGATGATAAGATCAACGCGACCGCTTTGGCCCGTCAGAAAGCCGGGGCAGAGGGGACGCTGGAGCAGTTGGTGCAGGAACGCTCGGACGAGACAATTGGTTGGTATCTGCACGACATGGGGGCCTTGGGCGCGATGGAGCCCAACGAGATGCCGCGTGCCACGCAGTACATCGCCCAAATGATCGCTATGATTGAGGACCTGATCGCAAAGGGCCATGCCTATGCGGCAGAGGGGCATGTGCTGTTCGCGGTGGACAGCTGGAAAGAACAGTATGGCGCGCTGTCCGGCCGTTCCGTCGATGATATGATCGCAGGCGCGCGGGTAGAGGTTGCGCCCTACAAAAAGAACCCGATGGATTTTGTATTGTGGAAGCCCTCAACTGATGAGTTACCGGGGTGGAACTCGCCATGGGGGCGAGGGCGTCCGGGCTGGCATATCGAATGCTCGGCAATGAGCTATGAATTGCTGGGCGAAAGCTTTGACATTCACGGCGGCGGGAATGATCTGATGTTCCCGCACCATGAGAATGAAATCGCACAAAGCCGTTGCGCGCATCCCCATGGTGAGTTCGCGAGGTATTGGCTGCACAATGAGATGTTGCAGGTCGAAGGCAAGAAGATGTCCAAATCTTTGGGCAACTTCTTCACTGTGCACGACTTGCTGGAGCAGGGCGTGCCCGGCGAGGTGATCCGGTTTGTGTTCCTCCAAACTCATTACCGTAAGCCGATGGACTGGACCGAGAAAAAGGCGCGGGAAGCCGAGCAAACGCTGCGCAAGTGGCGGGCACTGACAGCAGGCATCGAGCCTGCTGCCAGCGCGGCACCCGCGGTTGTCGCAGCGCTGAGTGACGATCTGAACACTGCGGGCGCTTTGGCTGAACTATTCCGTCTTGCGGCGGATGGAGACGCGGCAGGGGTGCTTGCAAGCGCGCAATTGCTGGGTTTGCTGATGCCCGAGATGGGGGCCTGGGCGGATACCGCGTCTGTGGATCTGGCTGCTCATGCAGATCGGTTGGCGGACGCTCGGGCCGTTGCGATGCAGAGCAAGGATTTCTCAGAAGTGGATCGCCTGAAGGCTGCCTATCTGGCCGCCGGTCTGGAGGTTCGCATGAGCAAGGACGGGGTCGAACTGGTGCCGGGTGCCGGTTTTGATGCCGCCAAGCTGGAGGAGGTATGATGTCCAGAGAACGATTATTCCTCTACGATACGACTCTGCGTGACGGACAGCAGACGCAGGGGGTTCAGTTTTCGACCGCTGAAAAGGTCCAGATCGCACAGACGCTGGATGAGTTGGGCATTGATTACATCGAGGGTGGCTGGCCTGGTGCCAACCCGACGGACAGCGCTTTCTTTGAGGTCGCTCCCAAGACAGCGGCCAGTTTGACTGCATTTGGGATGACCAAGCGCGCTGGTCGGTCGGCTGAGAACGACGACGTGCTGGCTGCCGTGATGAACGCGGGCACGCAGGCGGTGTGCATTGTCGGCAAATCGCATGATTATCACGTGACTCATGCGCTAGGCATTTCGCTTGAGGAAAATGTCGAGAACGTCCGCGCCTCGGTTGCGCATATCGTGGCGCAGGGGCGCGAGGCTTTGTTCGACGCTGAGCATTTCTTTGACGGGTACAAGGACAATCCCGAATATGCGGTTGAGGTGTGTCGGGCCGCCATGGATGCAGGTGCGCGTTGGATTGTGCTGTGTGACACCAATGGCGGCGCTTTGCCCGCCGAAGTTTCACGTATCGTATCCGAAGTGATCGCCGCCGGGCTGCCGGGGGATCGGTTGGGTATTCACACCCATAACGATACCGAAAACGCCGTCGCCTGCTCTCTGGCAGCAGTCGATGCGGGGGCGCGGCAGATTCAGGGTACCCTGAACGGTTTGGGCGAGCGGTGCGGCAATGCCAATCTGACCGCATTGATTCCGACTTTATTGCTGAAGGAACCCTATGCCTCGCAATTCGATATCGGTGTTGGTAGTGACAGTCTTACAGGGCTAACACGGATCAGCCGTATGCTGGACGACATTCTGAATCGGGTGCCCAGCAAGCAATCTGCCTATGTCGGCGCGTCAGCCTTTGCCCATAAGGCTGGCTTGCACGCCAGCGCGATCCTCAAGGACCCATCGACTTATGAGCATGTCGATCCTGCGACCGTCGGCAATACTCGCGTTATTCCGATGTCCAACCAGGCGGGGCAATCGAACCTGCGCAAACGCCTGACCGAGGCGGGATTGACGGTTGAGGCCGGTGATCCGGCGCTGGGGCGCATTCTGGACCGGATCAAACAGCGTGAGGCCGAGGGGTATTCCTATGATACCGCGCAGGCCAGTTTCGAACTGCTGGCGCGTGACGAGTTAGGGCAGCTGCCTGAGTTTTTCGAGGTTAAACGCTACAAAGTCACCGTTGAACGGCGCAAGAATAAGTACAACAAAATGGTCAGCCTGTCCGAAGCGGTTGTTGTCGTAAAGGTTGACGGCGAAAAGAAACTTTCAGTCAGCGAGTCTCTGGACGAAGACGGCAGCGATCGCGGGCCAGTGAACGCGCTGGCCAAGGCGCTGGCGAAGGATCTGGGGCAGTATTCTCAGGTGCTATCAGATATGCGGCTGGTCGACTTCAAGGTGCGCATAACCCAGGGCGGGACCGAGGCAGTCACGCGCGTCATCATCGACAGCGAAGACGGGCAAGGGCGGCGTTGGTCGACAGTTGGCGTCAGCGCGAACATAGTCGATGCCTCGTTCGAGGCATTGCTGGATGCGATCCAATGGAAACTGGTGCGCGATTGCGGACCGCAGGTCGCGGTAGCCGAGTGACAATAGAGTTCGACGACGACGTCAAAGCCTGCGCGGCACTGGTGCACCGCGCTGACCCCGACAGGTTCATGGCAGCCATGGCAGCACCCATAGCGGCGCGTGCGGTGCTGTTTCCGCTTTATGCGTTGAATGTCGAGGTCGCACGGGCTCCTTGGGTTACACAAGAGGCGATGATCGCCGAAATGCGCCTGCAATGGTGGCGTGATGCGCTACAGGAGATTGCCGAAGGGCAAGCCGTGCGCCGGCACGAAGTCGTGACGCCTTTGTCGCGTGTGATATCCCCACATCTCGCGTCTATTCTGGATGAGTATGTGGCCGTAAGGCGTTGGGATATTTACCGCGAGCCGTTCGAAGATGAGGCCCATTTCGAGGCTTACATCAACCATAGTTCGGCAAGTCTGATAGTAGCATCAGCACAGGCATTGGGGGCTGCGGATGAGGCCGTATTGCGTGATTTTGGTTATGCCGTAGGAGTTTCCAATTGGCTGCGCGCAATTCCTGACCTTGAAGCGCGAAACCGAATCCCTTTGCTGGATGGAACGCCCGATGGTGTCCGAACCCTTGCGCAAACAGCACTGAACAGACTTCAAAACGCCCGAGCGAACGCTTCCGCTGTATCCGTTCAGGCACGGCCAGCTCTCTATTCCGGATGGCAGGCAGAATGGATTTTGCGTCGAGCGGTGGCGCAGCCGGAACGCGCTGCTGCGGGTGCGCTTGCGCAGAGGGAACTTCGGCGCAGGGCCTCCCTCATGTGGACTGCAGCCACAGGCCGTTGGTAAGTTCAGATTGCTTCCGTCTCGGCGGGTTTAAGGACCAGCCACAGCAGGGCGCCACCTGCCAGCGTCAGTAGTGGGATCATGGCGAGGTTCACCGCCGTCCAGCCCTCGACCGGGGAACCACCTGAACAATTCATTAATCCGCCCGACGCCAGCGACGCAACTGTAACACCGCCAAATACCAGCAGGTCGTTCAGGCCCTGCATCCGTCCGCGTTCGTTTACGTCGTGTGAAGAGGCCAACATGGTTGTGGCGCCGATAAAGCCAAAATTCCAGCCGATGCCCAGCAGGATTAGCGCAACGAAGAAATTGCCTAGGTCGACACCTTGCAGTGCGACAACTCCGGCACCGGCCAGAATTGCCAATCCCAACGCAACAATCTTTTCTACGCCAAAACGAGCGATCAATTGCCCTGTGAAAAAACTGGGCACATACATTGCCAGAACGTGCGCTGTGACAACGTCGGCCGCGTCATTGGCGCTAAAACCGCAGCCAACAACGGCCAGAGGCGTCGAGGTCATCACAAGGTTCATCAATGCGTAGGCGACCATCGCACAGATAATTGCCACTGCGATCTGCGGGGTCCGCAGCATTTGTAGGCGAGTTCGACCTTTGGGCGCATCTTGAGCTGGCTTCTCAGGCGTCGGAATATTGAGGAAGATGAACAGGGCCGAACCAACGATATTGATGGCGATTACAGCCAGATACGTGCCGAGAAACGGAATAACGTAAGCTTGCGCCGTCAACTTGACTATCTGCGGTCCGATGATGGCTGCAGCCAGTCCGCCGGCCATGACATAGGAAATTGCTTTGGGACGAAAGTCGTCGGAAGCCGTATCCGCTGCGGCGAAGCGATAGAAGCCATGCGCACTCATGTAGATGCCTGTTAGCAGGCTGCCGACAAGAAAGACCGGAAACGATCCCAGAAACAGACCGTATGCGCCGACGATACCGCCGCACGCGCCCGCTGTTGCGCCTACCAGAAACCCAGCACGCCGGCCCCAGCGTTGCATGATTGCTGACACCGGAGTCGCTGCCAGCATCGAGCCCAGCACAATCAGTGAAATGGGCAAGGTGGCCAAACAGGCATTGGTGGCCAATGACTGCCCCGCCAAACCGCCAACGATGAAGATCATCGGCATCTGCGCCCCAAGCACGGCTTGCGCTGCCACCAAAACAGCGACATTGCGTTTGGCCAGACTATTGTCTGCAGGTGTGGAGGCGGTCAGCGTCATGGGCTCATGCGTATCTGTCAAATCTCAGTCACACAAGCGGGTTGCATCTGCGGCAAAGCGACGTAACGTGCGCTTATTGGCAACTGTCGGAGTCCCCATGTCTGTCGGACGGATTATCGAGACACCCGACTGTGTAGCGGAAGGGGCTGCTTGGCTGGCCGAAACATGCCCCCGCATGGCTTGGGCGATGGAACAAACCGGCCCGTTACCTCTGCGCCGACGTCCGGATGGGTTTGCACAGCTTCTCAGTGCAATTGTCAGCCAACAGGTTAGTGTGGCGTCGGCCAATGCCATCTGGAAGCGATTGCAGGATGCAAAGCTGACCGGTCCGCGCAAGATCATGTGGGCCACCGACGACGATCTTCGGGCTGTCGGGTTGAGCCGCCAGAAGATCAGATACGCACGCGCGCTAGCCGAAGCGCGAATAGATTACAAGGCGTTACGCGACGCTCCTGATGAGGATGTGGTTGCAATTCTAACAGAGGTTTCGGGTATTGGAATTTGGACCGCCGAGATTTACGCCATGTTCTCGCTGGGCCGGGCGGACGTGATTGCTCCGGGCGATCTGGCCCTGCAAGAGGCGGCGCGTATTTTATACGACCTGCCCAGTCGCCCGACGGACAAGGAACTGCGCCAAATGGCCGAGGCCTGGTCGCCGTGGCGGTCGGTTGCGGCCCGTGTGTTGTGGGCCTATTACCGGGTCGCGAAAGAACGAGAAGGGATCAGATGACACGGGTTTTGAATGCGCTCCGAAAAGAGCCGGTTTCGGGCGACACGCGCTCGGTTGTGGTGTTCGTGCATGGCTATGGTGCGAACGGAGCCGATCTGTTGGGACTGGCCGATCCGCTGGGCGAACACCTGCCGGACACGTTGTTCGTAGCCCCGGACGCGCCCGAACAGATCCCCGGTATGCCCAACGGTTTTCAATGGTTCCCGATCCCATGGATCGACGGGTCGTCCGAAGAAGAGGCGCGGCGCGGTATGGAAATGGCGGTTGAAGATTTCAACGCCTTCCTCGACGCCTTGATGGTGGACGAAGACGTTCTGCCCGAACAGGTCGTTCTGTTTGGCTTTTCGCAAGGCACAATGATGAGCCTGCACGTCGCCCCGCGCCGCGAGGATCCGGTTGCGGGGATCGTCGCTTTTTCGGGCCGGTTGCTGGAACCCGATCTACTGCCCGATGAAACGGTCAGCCGTATGCCGATCCTGTTGGTGCATGGAGACGCCGACGACGTCGTGCCACCGCAATCGCTGCCCGCAGCCGCTGAAGCCCTGCAAGAGGCTGGTTTCAAAGAAGTTTACGCCCATGTCATGAAAGGCACCGGCCACGGTATCGCACCGGATGGTCTGAGCGTCGCGCTGGCCTTCATGCGCGACAAGCTGAGCCTATAGCGATGATAGTGGTGCGACCAATGATGTCAGAGGATGTGGCATCAGCGTGCCAGATCTTGAACGAGATCATTGGAATTGGAGGCACCACCGCCTTTGAGGCCCCATTCTCCGAAGCGTTATTTTCACAAAGCTTTCTGCATGGGGCGAATACGCTATGCTGCCACGTCGCTCTGGATGATCAGGGCGAGGTGGCAGGTTTCCAGTGGTTGGGCGCGCATGATGGCTTGCCTCACGACTGCGCTGATATTGCTACATTTACACGACGCCAACCTACTCTGAGAGGTGCGGGACGGGCGTTGTTTGGGAAAACGCAGATTTTCGCCAGATCGCTGGGGATGAATGCGATCAACGCCACTATTCGGGCCGACAACGGACAGGGCCTGAGCTATTACGACAAGATGGGCTTTCAGGATTATAGTGTGGACTTTGGTGTGCCTTTGGACGACGGAACACTGGTCGATCGCATCTCAAAACGCTTTGATTTGACAAAGTAGTATCAGAACAGATGGCTGTAAGGGTGATCAAAGAACCACTTCCAGGTGCCTGAGAACATTGACCTTACGGTCACCGAGATTATCCCCATAGATGCCCTTCGGAAAATTCGACTGAATTGCCTGCCGGATCTCGCACATAAAGCGAGCGAGCGCCATTGGGCCAGTCAAACTCCGCATCAACAGGGACATTCCAGTCCAGCAGGTGCTTGCGCATAACGTCTATATCGGACCGCGTTAGAATTAAACAAACATGGCCGGGACCGCGCGCTCCGTGAGGAGGCACCGGCAGGTCTGGATTGCCCGGTGGTTTTTCCGTTTCCTCAGCATTGAACAACAGCAGAACGGATCCTCCGACCCGAAAGAAAACGTGCCGGTCCTGAACCCGCTGAATTTGCTCCAGAGCCAGGATTTCCCCGTAGAATCGCTCAGCCGCGTCTAGGTCGTCAACGTACAGAGCAGCCTCAAGAACCCCTGAAGGTGCAGGTATGTTCGGCGTGACTTTCATTCCCTAAGTGTATCACAAAAGGGCGTTTTTGTCACCGACGTGGGCGACGATCCCGTTTGCGTTGCGGGGTTGTATTCACCTCTGGCGCGGGCAGGCTGTCCCACTGGCCGGGTTCAAGCCCGTCCAGATTCCAGTCACCGATCCTGGCCCGGATCAGGCGCAGAGTTGGATGGCCCACCGCTGCGGTCATCCGCCTGACCTGACGATTACGGCCCTCGCGCAGGGTCAGCTCGATCCAGTAGTCCGGCACGGTTTGGCGTACACGGATCGGAGGGGTGCGTGGCCACAACCCAGCAGGTTCATCCATCAATCGTGCCTTTGCGGGGCGGGTCATTCCGTCTTTCAGTTCCACCCCGTCTCGCAGCGCTTTGAGGGCGGTGGCATCCGGCAAACCTTCGACCTGCACCCAATAGGTTTTGGGCATCTTGTGCTTGGGGTCTGCAATCTGCGCCTGAAGCCGTCCGTTGTCTGTCAGCAGCATCAACCCCTCGCTGTCGCGATCGAGACGACCGGCCGGGTAAACACCGGGCAAGTCGATGTAGTCTGACAGGGTGCTGCGGGGCGAATCCGCGTTTGCACGGTCGGTGAATTGCGGCAGCACGTCAAAGGGTTTGTTGAATCGGATGAACCAAGACATGGCCCACGCCATAGCCCGCAGGCCACATTGGCGCAACCTGTGGATAACTGTCACGATACTGTTACTGATGCAGCTTAACCAATCCCCGAGATATTGTGGAAACTCAGGGCTTGTCAGAGATTTAACACGATATATAGTTAAGTTAAGGCCGGGGCGGGTGTTCCCCGCTCTGGTGTCAAAAACGGGCAGAGCAGAGCGAGGAGCGATTCTGAGATGGATGGAGACTTCAGAACCGAATTTGTCAGGGAACCCGGTGCGCTCAAGCATCATCCGGCATTGGTTTTGAACGCCGATTATCGCCCCTTGTCTTATTACCCATTGTCCCTGTGGCCGTGGCAAGAGGCGATAAAGGCGGCCTGGTTGGACAGGGTGGACATCGTGGCTGAATATGATGAGGTCGTCCGAAGCCCGAGTACCGCGATACGAATACCATCGGTCGTTGTCCTCAAAGACTATGTAAAACCCAGAAAGCGCGTGGCCTTCACGCGCTTTAATTTATTTTTGAGGGACGAATTCTGCTGCCAGTACTGTGGAAGCCGCGGCGATCTGACTTTTGACCACGTTGTTCCGCGCGCAGCCGGCGGTGTGACCAGCTGGCAGAACGTTGTAGCGGCGTGCAGCCCGTGCAATTTGCGCAAGGGATCGAAATCGTTGCGGCAGGCGGGAATGACCCTGCGCAAGCCCCCGCGCCAGCCGGATGCTGAAGCATTGCGGAACATTGGGCGAAAATTTCCGCCGAACCACCTGCATGACAGCTGGATCGACTTTCTGTATTGGGATGCGGAACTGGACGAGCTTTAACGGATGCGCCACGCGGCGAGCCAGATCAGCACCAGAACGCCCGACAGAGCGGCGTTCCAACCTGCCATCGAGAGGCCAAACAACTCCCACGGGATGTCGTCGCAGCGTACCAGCGGGGCGGACATGATCTGATCCATCAGTTCCTGCGTGGACAAACCGCCGATGTCGCCGGACGTGCAGCTAGTTGGGCCTTCCCACCATTTTTGTTCCACCCCGGCGTGAAAGACACCAATGGCAGCTGTTGTCAGGGCCGCCAGCGCACCCAGCAAGGGCAGGGCATTGACGCGCGGCAAGGTGAGCGCCAGCGCACCGACCAGAATGGCAGCACCATGCGGGTATCGTTGCCAGATACACATCTTACACGGCGCCAACCCGCCAATGTACTGAAATCCCCAGGCACCAAGCAGCAGCGCAACCGAACCCGCTGTTGCGATCAACACTAAAATGTTCTTGCGCGTCATAAGTACTTCACCACGAGAAAGCCGCCGAATAGCAGGATGATAAACAGGGTGAACATAAGACCCAGTCGTTTTTCGATGAAGTCCCGGATCGGTTCACCGAATTTCCAAAGCAAGCCGGCCACCAGGAAAAACCGGAGGGCACGGGCCAGGATTGAGGTCGCTACGAAAGTTCCCAGCGGCATGCCGGTCCAGCCTGACATAATGGTGATCACCTTATAAGGGAAGGGTGTCACACCAGCGGCCAGAACGGCCCAGAAACCGAAGTCGTTGAAACGGGTGTTGAACTCTTCCATAGCGTGCGCCTTACCCATGGATTCGAGGATGGGTTGACCGAGGCTCTCATAAAAGAACGCACCAATGGCGTAGCCCAACAATCCGCCCAGCACCGAGGCGACAAGTGCGACCGAAGCGATCAACCACGCACGCGACGGGCGCGCCAGAATCATCGGAATCATTAGAACGTCCGGCGGGATTGGAAAGAACGAACTTTCAATGAAGGCAACTACGGCCAGCGCCCACAGGGCATGCGGATGTTCGGCCAGACGAATGGTCCAGTCATATAGCGATCGCAACATAAGGTGCTAAAATCCTACTTTCACGTTGGGTAACGCAAATCATGGGGCAGATGAGGCGTCAAGCACCGCAGTCAAAACAAACTGGATTTGGGATGGTTTTTGCCTCTGGACCTTCCCGGTGATGGGCGCTAATCCAGTGTTCGTGGCCCAAGTGGCGGAATGGTAGACGCAGGGGATTCAAAATCCCCCGCCTTCACGGGCGTGAGAGTTCGAGTCTCTCCTTGGGCACCACATTTGTTTGGGATTGTGCATTAGAACCAACAAACTGGTAAATTTCGTCATTATCGGCAGTTTGCGAGTATCCGCCCCGGTTTGGAAGCCGCGTACACCGACGATGGTTTTCAGAATCAAAAAAAATCCCACAGCCAAATCAGCGGCAATCGGTGGTGCCATTGCTTGATATATCCAAACTTGCTTTTCAAAGCCTTGGACTCTGTTTGGTTCCAAAGGCGGTATAATACCCGTGGTGGGGCAGCATTAAAGCTTGAACAATGACACGGTTAAAGGTTCGGAAGCACCTGCAGTCTGGTGTCGAGAGGCGGTTCTCGTAATAATGCGTTTAGTGTTCGGTACGCTTCATGATCACGTATTCACCCACTTCGTGCACTGGTTGGAAGTTACTGCGGATGTATTCGTCAAGAAGTGTTGCGCCGACGCCGTCCACCTTTTCGGCGCGACGTGCGACGATTTCGTCGAGCATTTCGTCGCTCCAGCCGAAATTCCATATCAACACATATTGAACACCGGCTTCCTCGATTTCGTTGATAATTTTGCGCTGGACGGGTTCCCGATCAGTTATGCCAGGGTGTAACTCGTGGTGACCAGATGCATTTCGAAGACCGGTCATATAAAGAAAGCGCATATCAGTAATCACAATTGCGTCGTGGCGCCGAACACCAATGTAGATTGGCTGTCCTTCGGGTACGTGCTCAATCAAGTAATCGGAAATAGGTTTGTAAATGTTGTATTTGTCTTCTGGTACCAGGACACCCGAGACACCGGGTAGGTCTAATGTTTGAAGGCGCCCGCTGGAGGTCAGCATACGTGCCACTTCGCCAACAGGTGCGATCGCGATTCCAACCCAATAGACCACAGCGACGAGGATGAGGGCGCAACGAGACAGCGTCTTATGGCGCGAGAATGACGCCGTTGCTACCCAAGCCGAAACACCCAGCAATCCACACAGCATAACCAGTGTGAACAGATGAGTATTTTGCTGAACATGGGCCGCCAGCCAGAAAAGGGGCATCGAGGTGACTAACAGAAGCGTGGTGCCTGAAGGCGCGTGACCGGTTAGTCTTCGCCAGAATGGCAGTACGATAATGAATCCCAAAAGAATTGCTTCTGGTATACGAGACAGGGCCCAGATTTTGTGTCGTAAGAAGGCGTGACGTGCAGCTGACATTTCCATAGGGTTTCGAAGCCACTCGATCAGGGCTGCAATATCAGGTGCAGCTTGTGGGTATTGTTCAGTTCTCACACTGCGGAAATCACCCAAAGGATAGGCAATGAGGTCAATCCAGGCTTGCGGTCCGGCAAAAATAGCTAGGAAGATTGCCACGGGAAGTACGGTGAAAAATGACGTAATGCCCACTATCAGCGGTGCGCGGAGGGCTGCGCGAATTCCGGACCAATTTGGTTCGCGCGAAATAACAGCCGCAAAAAAAAGGCCCGCGCTTATACCGATAGCGGCATAAGCGGCAACGTCATGCTTGAACCACGCTGCGCATCCCAAGCAGATGCCCGCGAAGAACAAGTTTTTCTCTCTGCCAGATTGCAAATATATTATTGCATTGAGCCACGCACCCATCATGAACGGAATTGCGGGTACCCAAGTCGAAAATTCGAGACCTGGCTTCCAGAGAATAACTGCCAAAGATATTGCAAGCGCGAAGGCCAGATTGTTCGACGCTCCTAAGCGCAATGCTATCCGGTATTCAATTGTGATAGCACTGGCCAGCATCACCGCTGCGGCCAATCCTTGCACGACAATCTCTCGACCAAACGTACCCATCAATGCGGCGACGGCATAAAACTGGCCTGGCGCGTAAACGCTCCAGAAATCGCGATAGGGTACATCGCCTTCTAGAACGCGCAATCCACCGACAATGGCCTTGCCAAAAGGCAGCCCAAGAAAGGCGGAGCTTGCAAGGATTGCGAAGCTGATAAAGAAAACAAGAAACGTCGCACCAACTGAAGCGGACTTACTGGAATATTCAGGTGAGTTTATTTGCTGAACTTGCATAATCTGGTCTCAAAAATTTACTCGTACTTCTTTTATCTATCACACGTTTCACACTTTTTGACCATTTTACACTGACTGGCTCTACAGGCGAGGTCAATTTATCCCTAATTTCGTCAGTGGGATACCCAGCTAACCTTACGTTCTTCGTACATCCGAGAGCGACACATCCGGCTAGGCACCCAGCCCCATGTCGGGCCTGCGTCCGGCGATTGAATATCTGAAAATCCGTTAACCTGTTTGCTTACTTCGCTTGTCGATCATCAGACCGCCGCCGTCTTGCAGGGGTCCGTTCTCTGCATTCTTAATTTGCAACGCTGCTAGTTTATTCGCGCCCCTTGCCATCAGCTCCACACGCAGCCTGGCAATCAATCCGAAGTTCCCCAATGATTATGACATGGTGTGGAATCACTGTTTCGTTGAAGGGTGGATTTCAACGGAATGGGAGACTGGCAATGCAAAGACCTGAAGGAAATCTTCTGTTCCCTTTTTGCTCACTACATTTTTGTATTAAGTGTCTGGACGTTCACGAAGAAGAAGTTTCTGTCCTTGGTTTCCAGGCAAATTTCAGGGCCTGAGTTAAGCCGCCAAATAGCTCTTCTAATTGGCGAATCGTTTCCTGCGGACTTCCTGCAGCCGTCAGTAAGCGTTGAAAAATTTGATCGAAAAGATAGGGGAAAAATGTCGCGCTCATTTTCCCTTGGGTTGCGCAGCTAGATTAAGTGTATAATTTTTTTACGCATTTTCCTAGCTTTTCGATCTCTTGACAGGAATGGGAAGTCTCGAAGAGAGTTAAGTGTGGGGAAGGGGGGATAATTTTATTTATTGCTAGGCTGTTTGGCCGTCAATTCCTCTTTGCCTTGTTTTTCAAGGAGAGAAATAAATGCAATTTCAATTTTTCGACACCAATCAAGGCTTCTATCGGGTTGACCGTTTCCGGGACTTCAATCTGAATTCTTTAACCACATCGGGGGCGACTTTTGACTTCGATACCGGGTCGAATACATACGATCCGACCAGGGATGCCTTTAAAATTACCTTTGGCTTCAAGAACGCTGTTGAAACCAAAGTTCAATCCGGACCGGACGCAGGTGGGACATCACTTCTTGACGGCGGGTATGTTTTTACCTCCGGTATTATTGATTCCATCACATATATGGACAACGTGGGAAACACGATTGCCCAGATCACCGGATTGAACTACAAGCTTCCGCTTTTCTATTTCTATAACAGTGTCCAACCCCAACTCTTTAGACTATATGACGCGATAATTGCAAAGGGCATGACCTTCTCGGGTTCAAGTGTTTATGACGATGTCAGAACCGGAATTGGCTCTGATACAGTCATGACGCGTGGCGGAGATGACTACATTATCGATCTTGGTGGTAAGGACATTTATGACGGCGGCAAGGGTTACGACATTTTGTCATACGGCGACGCGTTCTGGAATCCTGGGCAAGCGTTTCGCGGAATCTCCGTTAATATGAGTGCGAAGAACAACAAAGATTTCATCGTTGGTTATGATGGGCAAAAGGACTCAATAAAAAACATTGAAGGCGTTCGGGGAACGTTTCGGGACGACAGGTTTATAGGCGATGGTGCTGACAATCAGTTTATCGGATTGCAAGGCCGCGACTATTTTGATGGCAAAGGCGGGTTCGATCTGCTCCGTTATGACCGTGATGACAGATACGGTGCAAACGATGGCGTTATCATTGATGTCGAAAATGGTTTGGCCCGGGACGGATCGGGTGACATCGATAGTTTCAAAAACATAGAAGGATTTCGAGGGTCCGCTTTTGCCGACACATTTATGAACACCGGTGGAAAAAAGAACATATTCTTTGACGGCCGTGATGGAGACGATGAGTTCATATTTGTAGACGGCAGCGGATTTGTCAGAGGGGGCAATGGTAGCGACTCCTTCAGATTTTCCGGCAAGAATTTCGACTACGATCTCGATCAATTCGAATTCGGCACTGATTCAATTGAAGTTGACGACTACACCGCAAGCGACTGGACTACGGGTGTTTCCAATGATGGTGACGCGCTGTTGATCTTTGACGACGGAACCGGAAACCAAGCATTTCTGGAATTTGAGGGGGTAACCCAGGCAACTCTTGACGCCGAGATCACTAATAACGGCATTGGTTCGATAGTCACGTTTTCCAGCCCTGGTAGTATCACAGCAACCAATTTGCAGGACAACGGTGGTGCAAGATCCCCGTGGAAGTTCACTCCGAACATCCAGATGTTAGACGGAAACCAGGGATTTCATCGCTATACCAACTTCAACGAAGCAAACCTTACGGCAATCGGATACATGTCTGAGATCGATCAGGAAGGCATCCGCTTTGTGCACGATACAGGCACTTATGGCTATGATCGAACGCGCAACTGGGATAAGGCCGTACTCGGCATTGAAGATGCTGAGTGGCATACTTATGAAACCGGTTCGGCAACGACCCGCGGCGGATGGTTCGATACCGGAACGTATTCGGGCGGGTACATTACTTCGATCACCTTCTACAACGATCTGGGATTCAAGATCCTTGAGGCAACCAATCTGAAAGTCGACTTGGCCTGGTTCGCTGGGTACTACGCCGAAGAGCCTGATCTTTGGAACCTATGGGATGCTGTGACGGCGTATGACGGTGTCTATATCGGGTCCAATTTTGGTGGTGGACCAGACACCACTTGGTCAGGGGACGATCTGAAATCCGGTGCGGGCAATGATCTGGTCAAGGCTATGGCCGGCGACGACTACATGAGCGATTTTGGCGGGAAGGACACGTATAACGGTGGCGCCGGTTTTGACATCGTGAGCTACCAGGAAACGTTCTGGAATCCTGAGTTGCTGAAAAAAAGGATCATTGTTGATTTAAACAAGAACGAAGTAAAAGGCCCTGACGGGCATACTGACAATTTGTTCAACGTGGAGGGCGTCGAAGGCACCATGCTGAGTGATGTGATGTATGGCGACGGCAAAGACAATTTCTTTGTGGGCTTTGGCGGCAACGATTATTTCAACGGTCGTGGCGGCAAGGACGAAGTCAGCTATCGCAACGATGACAATTTGGGTGGCACTTCGGGAATTGTCGCGAATTTGAAGGCCGGGGTTGTGACGGACGGGTTCGGAAACGTAGACACCCTTGTCAGCATCGAACGGCTGCGTGGCACTGACTACGACGATACCTACTTTGATCGGAGTAGTAAAAGTGACTATTTCCGCGCAGGCGACGGTAACGATACGATGGTCTTCCGTGGGGGCAATGATGTAGCACGTCTCGACAATGACGGCGACGTTGATACGATTATCTTCCGCGGTGACGCGTTCGGCGACAATGAAATTCGCGGTTTCGATGATGGCATCGACCTGATCCAGATCGAGAACGCGGCAAGTTTTGCTGACCTGACGCTGACAGTTATCAACGGCGATACTTTGGTTGAGTGGAATGGAAACTCAATTCTGGTTGAAGGCGTGATCCTCGACAATACCGACTTCATCTGAGTTCGCGCAGGCGTTTCCGTTCTTTCCAAATGTGGGAAGGACGGAAACGCTCGGCCTCCGTTCTAAAACTTGACGTGTGCTCCTACGGATCACGCCGAAGGCCCAACCAGACCAGAAAACCGATATAAGCGAAGACGCTGAGGTTCAGTGCGGTATCAATAAGTTCACTGCTCATCGGGTTTCCTCGCGTGTAAGGGCTTTGACCAGGCAGATTACAAGAATCGGTACGATAAAGACAAAGGCGATGGCGGACAGGGCGATAATGGATCTGACCAGGGAAATATCGCCAACCAGAACCATCGCCAGCCCCAATGCCCCTAGAATGATCCCCCAGATCGTACGGACGCGGGGCGACGGGTTGTCGTCGCCACCAGTTCCGATCATGGCGAGGGTAAAGCCCGCGCTGACCACACTTGTCACGACGAACAGGAAAGCGGCAAAGATGGTGGCTGTTCTCGTTATGCCATCCAGCGGAAATCGTTCAAGCAGCGCAAAAGTCGTAGCATCTAGGTTTTCAGCGTTCACCGCTGACAGCGCACCCTCTTGTCGTAAGACGTCAAAGAACCCGAGCCCACCGAAAACGCCGAACCATAGAACCGAGAATAGGGTTGGGGTGACGACAACACCAATCAGAAATTCGCGTATCGTGCGGCCGCGTGAAATGCGGGCAATAAAGATGCCTACAAAGGGCGACCAGGCGAGCCACCAGATCATGTAATTCAGTGTCCAGCCCTGAAACCAGTCGATCAGCAGGTTGTCAAAAAACTCAGCGGTTGAAAACCCTGCGGGCAGGACCCCGAACAGGTAACGTCCGAAACCGGAAACAATGCCATCCATCAGAAATGAGGTCGGACCCAGTATGAGCAGGTACACCATCATCCCCACGGCAATCAGCATCGCAGCATTGGAAAGCAGAGCCATACCTTGGCCGAGGTCACGACGCAATGGAATGATGAATGCAACGCATAGGGCAGCAAATACTGGTATCGTCAGAATACCTGGATTGTCGACTCCGATCAGGCCTGCCAGGCCAGTTTGTATCTGGAACACGCCCATCGCCATGGAGCCGGCCAATCCAACGGCGATCGCAACGATCGAGAGCAAGTCGAACACCCAACCCAGGGCTTTCGTCCATCCGGCTTCCCCCAATGCGTCGGTAAGAGGCGCGCTGAGCAACAATGTACGCTGCCGACGGTAGGCGAAGTAGGCAATGATCAATCCGACGATCCCGTAAATCGCCCAGGCGTGAAATCCCCAGTTCAGATAGGTCACAAACAAGGCATAGCTGGCTGCTTCGGGGTCACTGCGATATTGGCGTAGCACGTCAAAATGAGTCAGGGGCTCGGCCGCTCCGTAAAACAGAAGTCCAACCCCCATCCCTGCAGCGAAAAGCATGGCAATCCACGCCGACGTTGAAAACTCTGGTTTTGCTGAATCCGGGCCGAGGCGGATATCGCCAAACCGCGACAGAGCAAGGTACAGCGCAACAAACAATAGACCGCTGACCTCAAGCATTATGAACCAACCGCGGCTGTTGAACTGCATAGCCACGGCCGAAGCCGCGATACGTCCCAGACCTTGCGGATCGGCAATGCCCCAAGCCGCAATCGCTGCGCTGATCGTCAAGGCGATGATGAGCAACGGGCTAGGGGATGCGCGTTTCATATTCTGGGCCTTTCCCGGCTTTGGCGAAACTTTTGCCTTACAGCCATGTGCTTAATGGTCTGTAAGGGTTCGCCTGAGATTAGAGATCGATCGCCAAACATTCAAAAGTTTTGTTACGTTCTCTTTTTTCCATGCACCGGGAAATTCGCAAATTTGATCACATTATCTGGCCTTTGACGGGGAAAGTTCGGAAATATCTCTCAGATTTGCGGCTCAGGCCCGCTGGGCCACTCACGGGGGTTGACAAGTTGAGTGTCTGAATGAAACGTCGAAGATGTTGGGAGAATTTGGAATTTCAAGCGCTTGCACTTGTTGCAAGGCGCGTGCGTTTGACGTACCGGCAGGTCCTGTGATGGGACCGCTAACAATCTCCCATCCACCAAAAGAATTGGGAGTTCACAAATATGAAAAACAGCAGCAAGCTCAGCCTCGGCGCGGTCGTCACCGCGGCCCTTATGGCTCCGGCAGCCTATGCAGAAGAGTTCATTACCATCGGCACAGGTGGTGTGACCGGAGTGTATTATCCGACCGGTGGCGCGATTTGCCGTCTGGTCAACAAAGGTCGTAAAGAACACGGTGTGCGCTGCTCGGTCGAATCCACCGGCGGTTCTGTCTACAACATCAACACCATTCGCGAAGGCGAGCTGGAGTTTGGTGTGGCGCAGTCCGATTGGCAGTACCATGCATATAACGGTTCGTCGAAATTCGAAGAGGACGGCCCATTTGAAAACCTGCGCGCGGTCTTCTCGGTTCACCCCGAGCCGTTCACTGTTGTGGCACGTGCAGATTCCGGCATTGCCAACTTCGAGGACCTGAAAGGCAAGCGCGTCAACATCGGCAACCCCGGTTCCGGTCAGCGCGGCACGATGGAGGTTCTGTTGGGCGAAATGGGTTGGACCGCCGACGATTTCGAATTGGCGACCGAGCTGAAGGCGGCTGAACAGTCTGCGGCTCTGTGTGACAACCAGATCGACGCGATGGTCTACACCGTTGGTCACCCCTCGGGTTCGATCCAAGAAGCCACCACAGCCTGTGACTCGGTTCTGGTGAACGTCAGTGGCGACGCCGTCGACAAGCTGGTGAACGATAACTCGTTCTACCGCACTGCAACCATCCCCGGTGGCATGTATCGCGGTTCGGATGGTGACACGTCGACTTTTGGTGTTGGTGCCACGTTTGTGACTTCGGCTGATGTGTCCGAAGACGCTGTTTACGCGGTTGTAAGCTCGGTCTTCGAGAACTTCGATGACTTCAAAAAGCTGCACCCGGCGTTTGCCAACCTCAAGCCCGAAGAAATGATCGCAGACGGTCTGTCGGCCCCGCTGCACCCGGGCGCCGAGAAATACTACAAAGAAAAAGGCTGGATTCAATAAGCCAAACATAACGCAGGGCGTCTTCGGTCGCCCTGCGCCAATCCCGTATCAAACGGGTGCTTCAGAAGGCCAAAAATGGCCACGACGGGGAGACAATTTATGAGTTCCGACACACAATCCAATCGTCCGCTATCCGAAGAAGAGCTACAGGAACTTGTAGCGTCCTCTGATGCCGGTGGGCGTAATCCGGTCGGTAATGTCGGGATTTTTCTGGCCGTGGTGGCTGCGATCTGGTCGATTTTTCAGGTCGTTCTGGCTTCGCCGCTGGCGAACTATGTTTTGCCTGGCAGTGTGGTCAATAACGCGCGTCAGTTTCACCTGGCCTTTGCCATGTTTCTGGCCTTTGCGGCTTACCCCGCGCTGAAATCCAGCCCGCGAGACTATATCCCGGTTCAGGACTGGATTATGGGGGTCGTGGGCGCGTTTCTGGCGCTGTATGGGTATTTTTTCTACGAAAAGATCGTAGATGCGGGCGGTCTTGCAGACGACACCGATAAGTGGGTCGCGCTGGCCGGTTTGCTGTTGTTGTTCGAAGCCGCGCGCCGCGCACTTGGCCCGGCAATGGCGATCATCGCGACGATCTTCTTGGCCTATGTGTTCTTTGGGTCAGGTTCTGGAATAGAGAACAATCTTTTAAGGTGGTCCGCTGCCGTCGGTCTGATTATCGCTTCGTATTTGGCTTTTCGGTTTGCGAGCATTGCACTGGCCATTCCAATCCTGATTGTGGGGGCAATGATCATATTTGGCTTGCCCGAAGTTATTCAATGGAAAGGCGCTAGCCTGAAAAAGGCGATGAGCCACATGTGGATCACGTCCGAGGGTGTGTTTGGCATCGCCCTGGGCGTGTCTACCAAATTCGTGTTCCTGTTCGTGCTGTTCGGTGCGTTGCTCGATAAAGCCGGGGCAGGGAACTACTTTATCAAAATGGCCTTCGGTGCACTTGGTCACCTGCGCGGTGGCCCGGCCAAGGCCGCGGTTGTGGGTTCGGCGGCGACTGGCCTGATCTCGGGTTCGTCCATTGCCAACGTTGTAACCACCGGCACGTTCACCATTCCGCTGATGAAACGCGTGGGCTTTAGCAGCGAACAGGCTGGCTCGGTTGAGGTTGCCTCGTCGGTCAACGGTCAGATCATGCCACCGGTTATGGGCGCTGCGGCCTTCCTGATGGTGGAATACGTCGGCATCTCCTATGTCGAGGTCATCACGCATGCCTTCCTGCCTGCGGCGATTTCCTACATCGCGCTGGTGTACATCGTGCATCTGGAAGCCGTGAAGCGGAACATGCCCACACTGGGTGACCGCGACGTGCATTTGGCGCGGACGGTTGTCGGGATGCTGTCCTTCTTCCTCGTCTTTGCCGGGCTTTGCTATGGTTCGCAGTTCCCGGTGGATGCGGTGTCAAGCTGGGCGCCTTCGGCGGCGGGGCTGATCCTTAGTCTTGTTGTCTGCGCCGTTTATGTTGGGTTGCTGTATCTGGCTGCTCAGGTGCCGGATCTGGAACCCGATGATCCGAACGCCAAAGAAGTGCAACTGCCGGTCATCGCTGACATCTACAAGGCCGGTCTGCATTATCTGCTGCCGATTATTGTGCTGGTCTATTTCCTAATGATTGAACAAAAATCGCCCGGCCTGTCAGCCTTCTGGGCGACGGCACTGCTGTTCGTGATCCTGTTGACGCAAAAGCCGCTCAAGGCGCTGTTCAGGGGGCAAAGCAGCCTGAACGCCAGCTTTATCGACGGTGTTGCTGATCTGTGGCAGGGCTTGATCGACGGTGCGCGTAACATGATCGGCATCGCTCTGGCCACCGCCACGGCGGGCGTGATCGTGGGCACCGTGACCCTGACGGGCGTGGGGCAGGTTATGGCCGATCTGGTCGAGTTTCTGTCGGGCGGCAACCTGATCCTGATGCTGGTCATGGTTGGTATCCTCAGCCTGATCCTTGGCATGGGCCTGCCGACAACCGCGAATTACATCGTGGTCAGTTCGCTGATGGCCGGTGTTGTGGTCGAGCTGGGCGCCCAAAGCGGCCTTATCGTGCCGCTGATCGCCGTGCACCTGTTTGTGTTCTATTTCGGGATCATGGCGGACGTGACGCCCCCGGTCGGGCTGGCCAGCTTTGCTGCTGCTGCCGTGTCTGGTGGCGATGCGATCAAAACCGGTTTCACCGCGTTCTTCTATAGCCTGCGAACAGTGGCTCTGCCGTTTGTGTTTATCTTCAACACCGACCTGTTGTTGATTGATGTGACGTGGGTCGAGGGGATAACGGTCGCCATATTCGCGACAATCGCGATCCTTGTCTTTACCGCGGGAACAATGGGTTATTTCGTGACCCACAGCCGGATTTACGAAAGCGTCGCGCTGATCTTCGTGGCGTTTGCTCTGTTCCGACCGGACTTCTTCATGGATCGCATTGCCCCCCCGTATACTTCGGTCGAGCCATCCGCGTTTGTCGAAACCATCGGGCAAACGCCACCGGGGTCCGAAGTTCGGTTGGTCGTCAGCGGCCCCGATTTCGATACGCTTGAGATGACAGACACTACCGTAGTTGTGACCGTTGGCAACGAAGAGGGCGGCGAGGCGCGTGTCGATGCCATGGGTCTGCTGCTGATCGACGAAGACGGTCTGGTCAAACTGGAAGAGCCGCTGTTCGGAACACCCGTTGCGGATGAGCTGGATATTTTCGATTATTACGGGGACGAGGCTGTTCGCCTGTCCTCAGTCAGCTTGCCGTCCAGCCAGCCCCCCAAACAGTTGATCTACATTCCGGCGATGATCCTGCTGGGCCTGATCGCCTTCCTTCAACGCGGCCGTGCCGCCAGACAAGAAGAGGTGCCCGCATGACTAATTCCGTTCTTTGCGCCGTCGATATCAGCAACGGCGATCTTGACGTTGATGTTCTGGAAACAGCCGCAGCGCTGGCTGATCATGACGGTGCGCAACTGGATGTCGTGACTGTTTTGCCGGATTTTGGGGAAAGCTGGGTTTCCGGCTTTTTCCAGGCGGATTTCCATGAGAAAGCATTGGAAGACGCACGCGCCAATCTGGTCGAATTGTGCACATCGACGCTGGGGGCGGATCGGAACGAAAGCATCCGTCACGTAGTCGCCACTGGAACTGCGTATCAAGAGATTTTGAAAACAGCAGAAAGTGCAAAGAGCGATTTGATCGTTATCGGCGCACATAAACCGGACCTAAAGGATTATCTGTTGGGCCCCAACGCGTCGCGGGTGGTGCGGCACTCGAACGTTTCGGTTTACGTAGTGCGTTAATACCCCGTCATTTCAAGGTATCCGCGGCCCTTGTGGCTGCCGGATACTGTCACCGGGCCTTCCCAGTATTCGAACCGTGTGGCCATCCATGCGTCGGGCGTGAGGGCCGAAACCTTAACGTCCAGGTTGCGGTCCGGCAATGTAACCCGCCATTGTACCGGTACGTCCCGGCCAGCAACGCGTGTAGTGTTCAGGGGCTCAAAGGTTGCGGTCCCGTCGGGAAGGGGGGTCGTGGTTCCGTCAGGGCTGATCCACGTGGCAGCTGTGTAATCCCTACGGTCCCCACGTAAGCGAAAGGCCATCAGTTTATCGCCGTCATCAAAGCTGAGCGAGAACCAATCCCATCCACTTTGATCCGCAGCCAGGGGTTGCGATGACCACTCTCGATCCAGCCAGCCTTGGCCGGACACGGCGACCTCTCCATCGGGCAGGTGCAAAACACCTTCGACGGCATAGAAGGGTTGCGAATAGTAATGGCTGGCTTGCCCATCGGCGGATTTGACCGAGTAACCTGCATCACCGTGAAACACCAGCGGGCCTTGGGCGGTCATGGTCAAATCGTAGGAGAACTGAGAACCGCTGGCGGTCAGGGACAACTCGTCAAGGTCGGGTCCGCGCATATGCCATTCGTCGATCCAGGCCTCGAACGGTTCCGCAACGACCCCTGCTTGACCAATGCCGCCGCGCGACAGGCGTTCAGAAAAGAAATGAGCGTCCGGAGTGGTCACCGCCGCATGGCCCATCCACAGTTGTGGGCTTTGCCATCCTTCGACCTCAGCCGGTTTCAGCGCTGACCGAAATAGTGTCCACTGGACGCCATATTCACGCCCATCATCGCCGGTCAGGTTTGCAGTCAGATACCACCATTCGATCCTGAAGCTGGGGTGTGGCCCGTGATCGCGGGGGAATTCGAACGTGAAATCGGCGCGTGGTAGGTCAAACCCCTGAGCTGACCCGCCCAACCCAGCGTAACCCTGAGCCTGAACGGTTATGGGCAACAGGAAGAGCAATATAAAAGCCAGCGATTTAGCGTTCATTTGCAAACACTCTCAACAGTTCGGCAGGCGGCAGACGCAACAACCGCAAAGCAGGTAGCGCGGCAGCGAGAAAGGCGGCCAGCAGGGTTAAAATGAACAGGTAGGCCCAATTCGTCGGAAACAGGTACATCGGCAGGCGCCAGCCAAATGCCTGCACATTGATCACAGCCAGCAACGCCCAGGCCAGCACTAGGCCAAGCGGTAGGGCGAAAACTGCGGTCAAAGTAGCCAGCAGGACACTGCGCAGTAATTCCAGCCGCGCAAGCTGGGCCCGAGTCAGGCCCAAAGCCCAGATCGGTGCAATCTGCGGCAGGCGCTGGGTCCAGAGTGTCAGCAAGCTGGTCAATATGGCGAAACCGGCAATCCCCAAGGTCAGGACGTTCAGGGCAGATGTCACCAAGAATGTCTTGTCAAAAACAGCCAGAGATTGCGCTTTCATCGCGGCCTGATGAACAACGGATCGGCGCGGCAAATCAAACTGGTCCCGTAAGGCCTGCGCCATCTCGGTCGCCCGTTCGGGCGCGAGACGGATACCGAACCGGCGCGTATCGGCTCCGGGCGCGATCAGGTCCAGTTGCGGCATTGAAACGATAGCCTGACCGGTGGGGTTTCCGTAGTCAGAATAAACCCCTGCAATAATCAGCGCGTTGTCCACGTTAAGGGTTAGCGTATTACCGGGCCATAGGTTCGACCGCCGCGCGAGCTGTTCGTTGATCAGCACGCCTTCACCCGAAAAAACTCGATCCCAAACGTTGTCGGATGTCGCGATCAAGGGCCAATGGTCGCGATAGACCTGATCATCAACAATTCCATACAGAAACAAAGGGCCGGTTTCGTGAATCAGTTCAACGCTGCGGATCGGCAGGACGGCATCGACCCGAGGACTTAACCACAAGGCTATCTCAGCGCCCTGCTGGCTATCGTTAGCAGTCACATAAAGTTCTGACGTCAAGCGCTGATCAAGCCACCCGATAAAGGTCAGACGAAAACTTGAAACCATTGTGCTGACGCCGATATTCGCAGCGAGCGCCAGCAGCAACGCCATCAACGCCAGCGACAAACCCGGCAGCTGAGCCCTCATGTCGGACCAAACCCATTGAGCGACCGGTTTCCGGGCGCTGCGTTGAAAAACTGTTAGTGCGAGGGATAGCAGGTATGGCAACACCAGGGCAGCGCCGGTCAGGATCCCGCCAACCATGACAAACCCGGCAATCAATCCGTTAAAGGCAAAGCCTATGACAAAGCCGCCAGCGATAAGAGCGAGACCGATCATGCCAGAGGTCCGCTGGCCGGCACCCGAGCCACGCCACGACTGTAGTCCAGCCCCTACAAGCAAAGGCATCTGAGATAGTCGAAACATGGCGTGACCACTGGCCAGCAAGGTGCCCAACAGAGCCATTGCCAGCCCTGCCAATGCCCAATCAGGCCGCAATGACATCTGTCCATCGACCGGTGCGCCGTATAATCCGCGCAGCGTGGCGGCTACATCTGGCAGCAGAGCTCCGGCCAAAAAGAATCCCAAGACCAATCCCAACGTTCCACCTATCAGCGCCAGAAGGATCAACTCGGTCATGATCATCCAGATCAGACGCTGCATGGACACGCCCAGCGCCCGTAAGGTTCGGATCATCGCGCGTCGTTGCGCAAAGGCCAGCCCGACCGTGCCGTGCACAATAAACAGTCCGACCGCGAAGGACAGCAAACCAAATGCCGTCAGGTTCAGGTGAAAACTGTCGGTCAGCCGGGCAGTGTCCAGTTGGGTCGAGGCCTCGACCCGGATCAGCTCGGGCGCGATTTCAGACAAGGGTGGAAGGCTGCGCGGTTGGTCCGGCAACACCAACAACCGGGATACCTGTGCTGGCTTGTCCAATAGGGTCTCGGCAACACCAATATCTGTCAGGATCAGATCAGGCGGTAGGCTTTCGGACACTAGGATAGGGGGCAGGTTGTCTTGCGTTCCCAACACTTGTGCCAAGTCCGGGGCAACGAGCAAACGACCAGGCGCGGTCAGCATGTCGGCTGGATCGGGGGGGGTATCGCTTTGTTCGATCCGTGTCACTGCGGGCAGGGCCGGGTAGGCGACCATGTCGACCCCCATAACCTGCAGCGTACGCCCGTTAATCCTAAGTGGTCCTTCAAGAACCGCCGCCACCTGCCACCCGGAGCGGCGCAGTGCGACGTAGCGCGAAACAGAAATGGGGCCGGATGGGTCGTGCAGTTCGTCATAAACGCCCAGCGCGAGCTGATCGCTGGCCCGCTGATAACTGGCGCGCGCTTCGGCATTGATGGCTTGAACGGCCGACCACAAACCCGTTGCCAGCGCGATTCCAACCAGCAGCGTGGCCAGTTGCAGGCGATGACGCATCCAATGCGAAAGCAGTGCCTGTATGACGGCCTTGTTCATGCGATGTGGCCGCCGGATAAATGTACCTGCCGACCCAGCCGAGAGGCGATGTCCTGGGAATGGGTCACCAGCAGCAGGGCGGCGCCACTGTCAGCCACCAGCGCAAGCATCATGTCCAGTACAACGGCGCTGGCGGTTTCATCCAGATTTCCGGTCGGCTCATCCGCCAGCAGCAGTTTGGGGCGCGCTGCCATTGCGCGCCCAATGGCGACGCGTTGCTGTTGCCCGCCCGACAGATTCTCGGGATAGCGCGATAACAGATCAGTTAGACCGAGCCTGTCGGCCAGTTGCACAGTCCAGCCTGTGTCCTCATTACCCGCTAGGCGGGCGTGAAAGGTCAGATTTTGTTCGACAGTTAAAGAAGGTATCAGGTTGAACTGCTGAAAAACCAGCGAAACAGTCCGCCGACGAAGCGCTGCGCGACCGGCGTCGTCCAGAGGTGAAAGGTCGGTTCCGTCGAGTGTGATCTCGCCCTCGTCAAAACTGTCCAGTGCTGCCGCAAGGTTCAGCAATGTGCTCTTGCCACTACCGCTCTCACCGGTCAGGGCCAGCGTCTGCCCCTGATCAAGGGTCAGTGACACATCGCGCAGAACTGGACGCCCGCCCGGATAGGATTTCTGGACCTTGTCGATGTTCAGCAGCATTCAACACCCCTTGGAGATTGTCCGAAACAATGTGCGACGGTTTGCGGCAGAGTCCAGTGGTTAGGCCCGTTCGTTTCCATTGGTCGCAGCCTTGTTCTTTGCTGGCTAAGTCGCCATTGTGACAGCACTTCTCCAGATCGGGAAAAAGCTGATGACGTTAACAGAACAGATTGTTTGGGGCAGTATCTATCTGGGCATCTGCTTTATCATCGAGATTATTTTTCTGACATGGTGCACACAGTTTATCCGTCGCATGACGCTACGTCTGGAAAACAGCAAAAGGTTTATTACTATTGCAGGACCTATCTGCATAGCATTGGGGTTTATCGTTGCAATCCACACATTTCAGGTCTGGCTTTGGGCGATCGTGTGGGTGTTCGGTGACGTCCTGCCAGACTGGAACACTGCCCTGTATTTCTCGCTGGTGACGTTCACGACACTTGGATACGGCGATATCGTCCTCGGCGAACAATTGCGTATTTTTGGTGCTTTTGCCTCGGTTACGGGATTGCTGGCCTTCGGATTGTCCACGGCGTTTATGGTCGCCCTGATGACGCAGGTTTTTAAGGAAGAGCTGATTTCCTAAAGTATCGGCGCAAACAGCCGCGCCAGCGGTGAACCGAACCGGATATAGGCCGGTTGATCGGACAGATCCTTAGTCAGCTCATAGCTTTTCTCAAAGTCGGCACGCAGCATTTGGTCTACTGCTGCGGCTGCGCGTGAGTCGAAGAACAGGGCCATAGCCTCGAAGTTCAGCCGGAATGAGCGGTTGTCCAGATTGGTGGTTCCAACGGCGGCCAACGTGTCGTCAACGACGAAAACTTTCTGGTGCATGAAGCCGTCGGTATAGCGAAAGACCCGTGCGCCGGTATCGCGGATTTCATCGAAATAGGCAAATGCGGCCAGCCACGGAAGCCGATGGTCGACCACTTCTGGCACAAGGATGCGTACATCGACACCGCGTAGGGCGGCGTGTTGCAGGGCGGTCATGATATCGATGTCCGGCACGAAATAGGGTGATGCGATCCAGACCCGCTCGCGCGCTTCGGTGATAGCGGCGAAGAACATCATCGCCCCGGTTTCGGTGTCGTCCCCCGGTCCGGTCGCGACCAGCAGCGCGTTCATATCCTGTTCGGATTCCGAACCTGCCCAATCCAATTGTTCGATCAGATCCTCTTCGTGTGCCCAGTGCCAGTCTTCTGTAAAGATAAGTTGCAACTGTCGGACAATGTGGCCGGTCATCTTGATGTGTGTGTCCCGCCAGTGTCCGAAATGGGGACTCTGCCCCAGATACTCTACGCCAACATTGTGCCCACCGATAAAGCCGACATCTCCATCAATGATCACAGTCTTGCGGTGATTGCGATAATTGAGCTGAAAGCGGTATTGCGGCCCACGTCGGTCACTTGGGTTAGCAATTTCGACCCCTGCAGCGCGCAATTCGTTCAGATAGGCCGTCGGCAGACCATAGCTGCCGACGGCGTCGGTCATGAACCGAACGGTAACGCCTCGTTTGGTCGCAGCGATCAGTTTTTCCTGAAGCTGTTTGCCTAGGGCGTCGTCGCGCACAATGTAGAACTGGATCAGAACATAGCTTTTTGCGGCGTCGATTGCTTGAAAAATGGAGTCGAATGTCGCTTGCCCGTCAATCAGCAGTTCTGCCCCGTTGCCGCGTGACACTGGCAGATGCGCGAGCGCTTCGAAGGGGCGGGGATTGACGCGCATTGTTTCAAGATCAGGTTTGGAAAAATCCGCAAAACTCTTGATCCCTTCAACGACCTTTTCGCTATGCTTGCGAGCAATGCGATACCCCTGAAACCGATGATGACCCAGAAATAAGTATAACGGGACACCGAACACAGGTGCCGAGATCAGAAACACCACCCAGCCAACCGCGCCTTGCGGTGTGCGGGCGGTCTGCGCTGCCCGTATCGAAAAGACCACGGTCGTCACATACAGAAAAACGACGAGCGCGGAAACAAGCAATGGCCACATGGAGTTATCGGTCTCTCATAATCCTATCTGGACCCAGTGTAGATGCGATTCCAATCATTCGCCATATCTACAATCACCCACCCCATTTCGGGGCCTTTGTCCAACCCGTCTACCAGTTTGCCGATGGGGCTTTCGCGGTCATAAGCCCATTCCCGTTCGCTGTCTGTATGGTGGATAAGTACGCCCAGCCGTGCACCGTCGCCTGCGGTGGTCCATTCCAGCATGGCGAAATCTCCGTCAGAATTTCCGCCCGCCAGAATTGGGCGGCGGCCCAGGGTACGTTCGATATTGATCGGTTTGCCTTCCTTGTCATCGACAAAAGCAATTCCTGGGGCCTTGATGATCGTGGGGGAACCATTGGAAGTGTCGTAGGTCGTGCCGGTATAGGTTCCCAGAACCTGTTCAGGCGGCACGCCGTAAGCCTCTTCAGCGAAAACACGCATGAAATGTAAGCCACCGCCTGAGACGATATAGGTTCGGAACCCTTCGTCCCTGAGATAGCGCAGCAGTTCCACCATTGGCTGATACGTCATCTGATCATAGGGCAGGTCAGTATCGGGATGTCGCGCAGTTTCCAGCCAGTCGGCAACAGTGGTTTGAAATTCCTGAACGCTGAAACCTGCGTGCGAGGCGTTCAGAACTTCAATGAGGGCGTCGTGGCCTCCGTCTACGATTGCCTGCAGGTCGCCCTTTGCAGCGGCTTCCAGCGTCAGGCTGTTCAGGATGGACGGGTCAGCCTCGGCCAACTCAGCCAGGCGGTCCATGGCGAAGATCAGTTGGAAATAGACCGGCTGTTCCGCCCAAAGCGTTCCGTCATTGTCGAATACCGCGATCCTCTCGGCAGGAGGCACGTACTCAGCGCCGTTCGGGTCGGTGACGGCGTTAACGAAATTTATAATCCGGTCTTTGGATCCTGTTTCGCGCCAACTGGGCAAAGGGTCGGCCAATAAAGAAAGCGGAGCCATGAAAACAAGGGCGGAAATGAGGGTGGTTTTCACGGGAAATTCCTTTTGATTATAATTTGCAAAGGGCCGCCGTTTAACCGGCGACCCTTAAGTTCGAGGCGTTGGTCTTTAGTTATTTGTTGGCGAGGCTAGCTTCTCCATCACCTGATCGAGGTTGAAACTGGCTGCCTTCTGGCGTGGCGGGAATTCCTGGAAAGTCTCGAGGAAGCTGCCGACATATTGCTGTGCGGGCACAAGGAAGTACGCACGATCCAGCAACCAGTCGTAATAGGTGTTGGAGGTGCGATAGGCGCGCTCATAGGGATCGCGACGCAGGTTCACGATTAGTGGAATACGCAGCTCGGTCCATGGTTCGATCCAGGCGCGCAGGGTTGCCCAGGCTTTCTGCTCGAGGAAGATCAGTTTCCAATCCTCGAAGCGCAGTGCCGTCAGGTCGCCGTCATCCGAGAAATAGAAGATCTCTTTCCGCGGGCTTTCCGTGGCTTCACCGGTCAGCAGGGGCAGGATGTTATAGCCATCCAGATGCACCTTATAGTCACGGCCCATGCCAGACGAACTATAACCCGTCTTCAGCTTTTCCTTGATGTCGGGATCGCCGGCAACGGCAAGGTAGGTCGGAAGCCAGTCCATGTGGTGCACGATCTCGTTTGTGACCGAGCCCGCTTCGATCTGACCGGGCCAACGCACCATCGACGGAACGCGCCAGCCACCTTCCCAATTGGTGTTCTTTTCACCCCAGAAAGGCGTCGCCGCTGCGTCAGGCCAAGTATTCATGTGTGGCCCGTTGTCGGTTGAATAATGCACGATGGTGTTGTCTGCGATGCCGAGCTCATCCAGCAGGTCCAACAACTGACCTACATGCATGTCGTGTTCGATCATACCAGCGGTGTATTCGTCGGCCACCCGCCCAGCGATCTCATTCGCCTGTGCGCGCATCTCATCCTTGACGTGCGTGCGGAAGTGCATGCGTGTACCGTTCCACCAGACGTAGAAGGGCTGGCCCTGTTCATGGGCGCGTTGGATAAAGTCGATCGCGGCCGCGACCGTTTCATCATCTACCGTTTCCATACGCTTGCGTGTCAGCGGGCCGGTATCTTCGATGGTGCCGTCAGCTTTGGATTTGATCACGCCGCGCGGGCCATAGGCCTCGCGGAAGGTGCGCCCATCGGCCAGAACCGCGTCGCCGGGATAGTCTTCGTTTTCCGGCTCTTCTTCAGCGTTCAGGTGGTAGAGGTTTCCAAAAAACTCATCAAAACCATGATTTGTCGGAAGGTGTTCATCCTTGTCGCCCAAATGGTTTTTGCCGAACTGCCCAGTGACATACCCGTGGTCTTTCAGCAGGCCCGCAATGGTCGGGTCTTCGACTTGCATGCCCAGATCAGCGCCGGGCAAGCCAACTTTGGACAAACCGGTACGGAACACTGATTGGCCCATGATATAGGATGATCGACCAGCGGTGCAGGATTGCTCGCCATAATAGTCGGTGAAGATCATGCCCTCTTTGGCGACGCGGTCAATATTGGGCGTCTGATACCCCATAAGTCCCATCGTATATGCTGAGATGTTAGACTGCCCGATGTCGTCGCCCCAGATGACCAGAATGTTGGGTTTCTGGTCTTGCGCCCAAGCGGGAATTGCCAGCGCAACGGCCACTGTTGCCACAGCAACGCGGCGCAATCCTCTGCGCCATCCGTCGGAAATCGAACGTGGTGGTGACATGATGAACTCCTGATCTTAATGGGTTGAGAAACCCGGAGATTTGAATTGAATAGAAGGCCAGCTAAATCAGCCTAAAAGCTGCCTGAAAACGTCCGTTCCTGCGACAGAGAACATTCGCCGTTTCAGGAATCGGGCCCTTGCACATTAGGGTATGAGAAGGATTGAAAACTCATCATATGATGATATTGGAAAATTCTAATGTTTGACAAAGCAAATAATTTGAAGCCCTTGCAGGACACTGGCTGGTTCAGCACAAGATCTGGCGAATTCCGACGGGATTTGTTGGAATGCGGGATTGCCAAGACTTTTGAGACGTGGGAGGCCCTGTACCACCACGGTGATCCGTCTAACGGGATCTTCGCTGTTCTCAGTGGCGGCGTGCAGATTACCGCGCCAGCGGATGACGGGCAGGAATTTGTACTTCATCGGGAAGGGGCGGGTTTCTGGATCGGAGACTTGGCGTTGTTTGCCGAGTCACTCAGGCTGGTCAGCGTCGTCGCGACCCAGGAAACTCAGGCGTTGTTCTTTCCAAGTTCACGAATAACTAAACTGGTTCAGAACAATCCCGAATATGTCCGGGATTTTTATGCTCTGACTCATGAAAATATGCAGACCGCGCTGAGGATCATGGCCAACCTCGCCGTAACGGGTAGCGAAAAGCGTCTGGTATTGCGCTTGCTGCATCTAGACGAAGGTACTTCGAAATCCGATGGCTGGATCGTGGTGTCGCAAGAGGAGTTGGCCGAGATGATTGCCGTGTCTCAACCGACGCTACACCGAAGCCTGCATCGTCTTGCGGATATGAACTTGATTGAACTTGGCTATGGTCGCGTGCGCCTGAAAGATAGGCAAGCGCTGATCGCCAGTTGTCAAACGTAAAGGTCAGGGATTTAGCGGCGGAAGAGGTTGCGCATGCTTTTCCGGGGCATTCATAAGAGCGTTAACAGCGGCAACTGCACCAGCCCAGTCTGGTGATTTGCCCTCGGAATCCAAGGCATAGCGGGTAGCGCCGATTTTAGCCAGTAGCGCTTCCAGATCGGTATATCCTGTTGGATCCATACAGCGGCGTTTCCATGTCTCCAGCCAGGCATATGCTTTGGAAAGATCGTTGTCCCGCAGTGCTTGTCGCAATTGCGCAAGAGCATAGGCGGGCGAGGCACGGTATGCTTCCGCGCGTGCTTCACGCCAAGCCTGTAAGCGTGGTGCAAGCCAACGAAGTCCAGCCAAGGCAGCAATACCAATGAGAACGGACCAGATCATATACCTGGCCATGGTTTCAAAATCTGGCGGCGGGGATATTGGCGCGGCAAGTTGCAAATCCACAGCGGCCACGTCCACTGTTTCTACAGTGTTCGTTTCCAGATTGTACCATTGCACGGAAATCGGTGGCAGCTGCGTCTGCCCTCCGTCCTGAGCAATGTATACGACCTCATCCACGCGCTGACCGGATAGAATACCCCGATCCTCGGTCTCGGTGATGCGGGTTTCCTTGGGATACGGGCGCAGCAAAGAAGTCGAAGGTTCAAGGAGCAGAGGAGGTATCAGAAGGGGGCTTGTGCCTGCAATTTTTGCCGTTAGACGCCGGGTGATCGCGTCCCCGGCCTGCATCTTGGTAGGACCTTCGATTTCTTGTATTACTTCAAATCCGGTGGCGATTATCAGAGGATTCAGATCGCGTGCACCGTCGGGGATCACCGCGTTGATCGAGATTGGCGGAAGTGGAACAGAGACCTGTACCGGCTCATTCGTGTCCGGGTCCGTGAACGTAACGGACATGTCTGTATCGCCAAATTCAATCAGTCCTGACGTAAGTGGATAGATGCGATAGCTGCGTTGAACCCCAGACCATGTTTCGCCCTCAACGGCTTCGCTGACTGGACCAGAGGCGCGCTCGGGCAGTCGTATCAGCAGGTTCTCTTGCTCCATCGAGGGAAATACCGGAGGGGAAGGCATGAACGTGGGAACGAGAACTTTGATGCGAACAATGGCTGGTTGCCCTACAACTACGTCCTCGTTTGGAGCGTCGACGGTGACCTGTGGCCGAACCGCAGCTGTACCCTGCGAAAGTAAAGTGCCGGGCAGGGCGCAGAACATGAGGAATAAAAGGTACCTCATTGTTTTGGCGCCTGATTTTCCAAAAGAAAGCGATTGCGCAGAAAATCCTCCATGTCTGTGTCAATCGCGCTAATCCATTGATCAGCGGAAAGTGGTTTTGCTTCATCAGACTGCTCTTGAACGGTAGTGTTTTCACCGCGCCCGTCATCGTTGTCAAAGACAGTGTCATCTGCACCGATGCCTGCTTCTTCACCAGTGTCTGATTGTTCGCGCGTGGTTTCCACGTAGTCCAGTATGGCAGTTGCAACCTCCAGATTGTGCTGCGCCTCTGGCCAGTCGGGCCGACGTTCCAAGGCGGTTTCAAATGCAGCTATTGCAGGGCGGTATTCACGGTTGCGGATGCGTGCCATACCTTCGGCAAAGGCCGCCTCCGGTGAGTTTAGTTCCGAGAACACCGCTGCGGCTTCAGGATATTGCCCGGCCTTCAAACTGGCGTATCCAGAGTGGTACAGTTCTTGGAATAACTCAGCAGCGTCCGCATAGCGCTTTTGGTTCAATGCGATCTGACCCTGTTGATCTGGTGTCAGAAACCAATCTCTCCAACCCTCTGCAAAAGCCGGGCCGGATGGCTGCGCAAGGAACAGGCCCAACATTGCCCACCGGATCACCCAACCACGTCTGAACCAAAGTAGTGATAACAGAGCTGCGGGCCAGGCAAGTAACCACCCTTGATCCTGCCAGTCTGTTCGGTTGTCGTCATCCAGTGCTTCTACATAGGCCGTCTGAATTTGTCGTTGTAACCGGTTGATATCGCGATCATCATTGGAAATCGGAACGGTGACTGCGGTCTTCAGATTGCTCAACTGAACTATTTCACCACTGTCCGGCAAGGTTGTCAGAAAGAAAGTCTGCGAGGATGTGGCCTCGAAATCTGCAAGTTGCGACGGGTCAATATCGTCCAGCACAAACAAAACCGCGCCCGGAGTATTACTTTCGTCCAAAATACTTTGCGCCAGCGACAAAGCGTTGGCCGCTGCATCGCCCTGATTTGGCATCACGGCAGGCGTCAGACCCTCAAGTAAAGGGCGCAGGATGTTCGCATCTTCGGTCAAAGGGGCAACGCGGTGCGCAGTCCCCGCATAGGCGATCAACGCTGTCCGCGCGCCGGCACGGGCGTTGATAAGGTCGGTGATCTTATACTTTGCACGCTCCAACCGTGATGGTGCCAAGTCAGCATTCTCCATACTGTCAGTGACCTTAAGAGCAACCACCAAAGGCGCTGTGTCCGCGACCAGAGGGTTCGCTACTCGTGACCACGTCGGTCCCGCTGCGGCGACGGCAATCAACGTCGCCGCAGTCATGGCAACATCAGTAGGATAGACGCGTCCTCTCTTCTCAGTGCCAAGCTGCAATGCAGCGGCGAGATGAGGCGCAATGCCGGATTGCAGATCTGATTGCCCAGTGTTCTTGGGGCGGATCGTCCACCACAAACCTGCAATGGGGATCAAGAACAGCAGGTAAGTTGATCTAATAAAATGAAATTCCGTCAATGCATCGATCATGGAATGCTCCTGCGACGCTGTGCAATATGGAACCCTGTTAAGGCACAAAGAACCATTAAAAGCGCGACCAAAAGCGGGTAATGGGCAAGGCTTTCTCGCGGGCGATAGCTTTGTGTTTCAACAATTCTGGGGTTTTGTTGATCGATCTGTTGGTATGTGTCAGCCAGGGCGGTCTCGTCATTGGCAAAGAAATGCTGTCCGTCGGTGCGATCAGCTATGGCTTTCAAGGCGTCCAGATCGACACGGTCCTCACCGCTCGCGTTGGGATCACCAACACCAATAGTATAGACGACAACACCTTTGTCCGCAGCAATGGCCGCAGCATTGGCTGGTGTCATTCGGCTGGATGTATCCGCTCCGTCACTCAGAACAATCATCAGGCGTTGATCTACTTCGCTGGCCTCGAACGTGCGGATGCCCAGGCCAATTGCATCACCCAACGCTGTATTCGGGCCAGCCATGCCCACTTCAGTTTGGTCCAGGAACCCATTCAAACTGTTGAGGTCTTCGGTAAAAGGTGCCTGAACAAAAGCTCTGGTTCCAAATATGATGAGCGCCATCCGGTCGCCTTGGCGTTCGGCAATGAATGAGCGCAACACGTCCTTTACAGCCGCCAATCGCTGCTTTGGTGAACCGTCAGTGGAGGTGAAGTCGCGTTGATCCATCGATCCCGAAATATCCAGAGCCAGCACAACGTCTCTGGCGGATTTTTCGACAACGATCGGGTCTGCGAGTTTCTCAGGACGGGCTAGGGCTGTCACCAGCAACAGCCAGATCACCGTGGCCACAATTGTCTGAAGCAAAGACCGATGTGAAACAATCGAGCCCGACCTTGGCTCGATACCAGCAGCATGCGCGACGTGTCGAAAGAATGGGATACGTATCGCGTTGGTGGCTTCACGATGAGGAGGTGCGAACCAGTACACCAGCGCTGGCACTGGCAGAAGTAAAAAGACCCATGGTGAAGCGAATGAAATCATCTTCCCCTCCGGCCTGTTTTATGGGATCTGATCCAGTCCCGTGCTGCGTGCGACACACCTGCGTCTTGTATTCCGCGCCTATAGGGCGCTTGAATCAATGATTGCGCCTGTGCATCGGAAAATATATTTTTATCAGAAGTTTGGTTTAAAAAGTTCAACCATTTCTGCCCGTAGAGACCTGCTACCTGCTCACGCGGATAGGCGGTGAGTGCTGTACGCTTGAGGATCTCAGCAATTTTGGCTATGTCGTTCCCTGCGTTTGCAAGAGCTGTAAGTGCGGAGCGACGATAAGCGTTGGCTTGCCGGTGTTTGTGTAGCACGAGTGCGCTGCCCGCAAATGCGGTAACGAAAACGAACAACAGCACGATCCAGCCCCAGGTTTGCGGCACCATGGATATTGGTTCCGGTGCGGGCGCGGGCACAAGCATGTCCAGCAATTCGGTCAGGGACTTGCCTTCGACATCTACGCTCATCTCCGACCCCCAAAATGGCCAAACTGCCTTAGCAATTGATCAAGGGCCGGTTCGGAAGTGGTCATAGGAACGATCGGAAATCCATATCGACTCGACCATTGTTGCAGCTGCGCCAACCTGTTTTCCATCGTTTCCTTGATGCGCTTGGATAAATCCGGGTCGGAACCGTCGAGCTCAATTTGCTGGTTCCCATCCGAAACGGTCATTTTTGCGCCTATCTTCAACGCGCGAGAGCTGGGGTCGAATATATTAAACAAAATCAGATCGTTTGACCGTGACAGATTTCGCAACAAGCTCTCGGACGCAACATCCAGACCGTCGAAATCCGAGAAGACGCACACGAGTGCATTGGTATGTGCAATACGAGCCGCTTGTTGGAGGACAGCGTTTAACGTCACTGTAGGGCTCGGGCGCAACTTGGCATTCAAACTGCAATTCAGAGCAGCAATCGATGACAAAAACCGGGTCAGAGCCGCCGCACGACGCTGAGGGCGATGTTCGGCTAGGCCTGTGTCGCCAAAGACAATCCCGCCTACGCGATCGCCTTGGCCCAACACGCGATGCGCGGCTATTGCGGCTGCTTCAGCCGCTATGACTGATTTCATGTAGACTTCTGTTCCGAAGAACATCGAAACGCGCTGATCGACCAGCAACAGGGCAGGGCGGTCGCGTTCTTCTGTATAGACCCTAACGTGGGGTTCTCCGGTTCGTGCGGTCACTTTCCAGTCGATAGTCCGAATGTCATCGCCCGACAGATAGGTTCGCAACTCCTCGAAGTTCAGGCCTCGCCCGCGCAGGCGCGAAGCATGGCGCCCATTAAGGACCGAGCGCGCTGGTTGTTTAGGTAACAGGCTGATCGCGCGAGATTTTGGGCCAAGCCGCAAAAGATGATCCGCATCTACATGGATGCGTGGGTCACTGAGATATGTGGACGTATTGGCCACGGGGCTCACTTTCCCAAAAGTTAAGGCAGGGCGACGAGTTGCAGGATTTCTGCGATTACATCATCTGCGGTTTTTGCATTCCCCTGCGCTTCAAAACTAAGTGTAATTCGGTGGCGGAACACATCATGGGCGATGGCGCGAATGTCAGCTGGGTCCACATAATCCCGCTGGTTCATCCAGGCGTGCGCGCGCCCGCATTTGTCCAGCGCCAGAGAGGCACGTGGGCTGGCACCGATTTCGATCCAACTTGCAAGCTCGTCGCTGTATTTCTCGGGCGTTCTCGTCACTTGTACCAAGTCGGCCATGTACCGATCCATAGCGTCAGAGACGTGAATCTGTCCGATCTCGGATCGTGCTTGAAAGACGGCATCCTGAGGTATCGGCGCTGGTGCCTCGGCGGTTGTGCCTGACCCGGCCGCGATCTCCTCCCCCCGGACTAGGCGAATGACCTCAACCTCATCTTCGACCGGAGGGTAGGTGATCTGAACATGCATCAGGAAACGGTCCATCTGCGCCTCGGGCAACGGATAAGTGCCTTCTTGTTCGATCGGGTTTTGCGTGGCCATGACGATGAACAGCGGGTCCATTTTATGTGTTGTACCTGAGACCGTTACCTGCCGTTCTTCCATTGCTTCCAACAGAGCGGCCTGAACCTTTGCAGGAGCGCGGTTGATCTCGTCGGCCAGTACGATGTTTGCAAATATCGGACCGGGATCGAACCTAAAGGTGCTGCCGGTGTCGGTTTGTTGAAACACTTCGGTTCCGGTCACGTCGGATGGTAAAAGGTCGGGCGTGAATTGTATTCGGCTGAAGCTGGCATCGAGGTTTTTGGCCATTGCTTTCACGGCCCGTGTTTTTGCCAGTCCCGGCAGACCTTCAATCAACAGGTTTCCATTTGCCAACAGGCCGATGACCAGCCTGTCGATAACCTCAGTCTGTCCGATTATTGCCTGCCCCATACGGGCTTTGAGATCATTTATCTGATTAAGTGCATTCATTTATTGGTCCGATCCTGGCCAAAGGTCTGGATAGTTTTAACGGGTACGCGGGAAACGAATAAAGCGGGATTGTGCAGTAATGATCGCACGTTAACAGGCTTGCAGCCCTCGATCCACTATGAAAGGCGCGCAGACAATTCGCGCAGGTCTGACTTTATTTGGGGGCGGACTTCACCATGGTTTGGCGCATCCCTCAGTGTATTGAGCCAATGGCCCGGTGGTCGCCGACCGGCAGATCGGTTCCAGGAAAGTGCGCTAAGAACGTTTTGTCCCTTAGTGTTCAAATGCTCAGGTATCTCATGCCCGTTCAGGGTGGCCCAAACGCCGCTCCACAATCGTGCGACGGACCAAGGGTTGTATCCGCCTCCGCCCAGCACAATCAGCCGGGGTGCCATATCGCGAAGGCTGGCAACCGCGCGCCAATGCGCGTTGTTGGACAAGGTTAGCCGGGACAGGGGGTCCTCGGCTACGGCATCCGCACCGCACTGCAACACAATGGCCTGAGGCCCAAACGAAGCGGTCGCAGGCAGGATCAGTTGGTCGAGGATGGCATAGAACTCATCATCATTGAGGCTGCGTCCAACTGGAAGATTGAAGGCGGCACCCCCAGCATTGTCTTCTAACGTGCCGGTAAAGGGCCAGCGGCGAGCCTCGTGGACGGAAATCATCCGAACGTTGGTCGAGCCGTGGAAGGCTGCTTCGACCCCGTCGCAATGATGCGCATCGATATCGATGTAAACGATGCGATCAAGGCCTGCGTTCAAAAGGGTGAGGATCGCCAGTACCGGATCGTTTAGATAACAGAAACCGTTCGCACGGTCCGTCAGCCCATGATGCGTGCCGCCTGCCGGGTTGTAGACAATGCCACCATCCCGGATCAATTCAGCTCCCAGCATTGAACCTCCGGCGGCGGTGGCGGGGCGTCGATACATCTCGGCGAAGACGGGATTGGAAGGTGTGCCAAGCGCATGCTTTTCGCGTATCTCATCGGATACCGCCTGATCGCGTTCGGCCTGTTCCAGGGCGTTTATGTAATCCGGAGTGTGAAAAGTCGTCAGCGCGGCTGGTTTAGCGCAGGGGCTGACGCGGTAATTCTCGGTCGTTAGCCATCCCTGCGCCCGGCATATATCCATGACGGTGGAAACACGCGGAATAGCCAGAGGATGTTTCGAGCCATAGGTCGAATGACGATAGATTTCCGATCCGATGAAAACAGGAGGTGGCATCGCTTAGCTTGCGGTGCCGGGACGGTTTTCTTCACCCAATCGTCCATCCAGTGACATCAGAATGGCAACCGGGCGCAGTGCAGGGATATGGCTGAACACGATCAGGATGCAGACTGTCAGAGGCACGCTGAGGAATGCTCCGATCAGACCCCAGATCGTTGTCCAGAACATCAGTGCAAGGATAACCAGGAAAGTGGACATGTTCAGCGACCGACCCAACAGCGCAGGGTCAACGAAATTGCCGATCAGGAATTGCACTGTGCCACAGCCAAACACGATGATCAGGAACGGCCCGATGCTGTCGAACTGAACCAGCGCGATCAGGGACGGGAAGATCACCGCGATGATGGAACCGATCGAGGGGATGAAGTTCAGCGCGAAAGTCAGCACCGCCCAGGTTTCTGCAAATTCCAGTCCCAGCACCTTGAAAACCGAATAACTGATGCCTGCGGTGATCAGGCTGATAAAGGTTTTAACCCCGACATAGCGTTGCAGGCTGAAGGTAATTGCGTCCACAATGGATGCAAATTCCGCACCTGTCTTGGGATCCCCTGCTGCCAGCCGTATCTTTTTGCGAAAGGCCAGCCGCTCGGCCATCAGGAAGGCGACGTAGAGGCTGATCAGAAAGAACTGGTTCAGCAGGGACGTGGCACTGCCCAGAAGAACACGCGCGACATAGGACATGTCGATGTTAATCAGGTTGTCGCGGATAAACTTCGTCACGTCATTGCCGACCAATCCGGTGACGCGGTTGACCGTGTCGTCGAACTGGTTTTCGTAAGTTCCGATAGTACGGGCAAACTGGGTCGCCTGACTGCCCAGAATATACATGATTACGAACAACCCGGCCAAAACAACTGTGACCCCTGCAACATTGGCCAGCCAGACCGGCATCCGTGTAATTGCGATGATCCGGTCACTCAGCGCGATGATCAGAACATTGATCAGTAAGGCCATGGTCAGCGGAATCAGAAAAGTGGCCCCAGCGTATAAGCCAAGCACCACGAGTGTCGCGACAATTGAAATGTCGCGAACGACAGAAAGCTTGAGCTTGTTCGGTGGCGTGATGTCGTCGTTATCCATTGTCATAGATCGGCCCACTTCAGAAATAGCGCATTACGCCTTGGTTCGATTCTGCACAGCCGAATGGGATTATGCAATGCGGCCAGATATTTGTATGAGATAATTTGTACAAGACCCGGATTTGCTGGTTCAGTGTATGGGGCAGGCGGGGTAGGCTTTCGAGATGAACTCCAGTGTGATTCCCCGTTTCGGACGACCCGTTCAGGCGCTTTGGGTTGCCGTTGGCCGCTTTGGCGCAAAGAACGGTTTTGTCATGAGCAGCCACGTGGCCATGTCGTTAATGCTGGCATTGTTTCCTTTCGTACTGTTCACCGTGGCGCTGGCGGGTTCGCTGTCACAGGATTATGTCACGAACGAACTGATTGAGCTGATATTTGGTGCCTGGCCTCAGGATGTGGCGCAGCCGATCGTAGCTGAGCTGCGCTCGGTTCTGGCTGAATCGGGTTCGGGCGTGATCACCCTTGGTGGCTTGCTGGCGATCTTTTTCGCATCGAACGGGGTTGTGGCAGTCAGAGCAGCGATGAATCAGGCCTATCACGACCACGACAGTTGGCCGTTCTGGAAAACCCGGCTGTTGTGCCTGGGGCTGGTGATCATTGGAGGCATTACCATTCTGATCATCGCTGCGGTTGAAGTCGTCTTGCCGGTCTATACTCAGCTTGTATCTGAAAAAACGGATGTGAACGTGTCCGACTGGCTGTCGGTGGATCGCCTGCGCTGGACCTTCACCGTTGCTGTTCCTATCGGCGTTGTGGTTTTGGCGCATCTGTTCCTGCCGACCCGGCGTCACAAGCTGCGTCAGATTCTTCCCGGCGTTTTTTTGACTCTGGCCCTTTGGGCTGCAGGCGGATGGGGATTTTCGGTTTATATCGCACAGTTTGCAACTTATAGCGCGACGTATGCCGGGTTGGCCGGAGCTATGGCCGCATTGATCTTTTTATATCTCTGCGCGGCGATATTGATCCTTGGCGCGGAATATAACGGGGCTTTGATGGACCTTCAGAATGATACTGAAGGGCGCACTTCATGAAAAAAGCCTTTGTTTTCCTTTGGCTGTTTTCACCTGTTTATGCGTTCGCACAATCCCCAAACTATGTCGGTTCGGATCATTGCGTCGAATGTCATACCGCCGAGGCCGAGGCATGGTCTTTGTCCCATCACGCTTTGGCTTGGACCGAGGTTGAAGACGGGCAGGTAGTCGCGGATTTTGATGGAACGCGGTTTGATCATTCCGGCATGTCGGTGGAATTCAGCGGAACGGGCAATGAACTAGAGGCCCGGGTGACTGAAAAAGATGGCGTCATGACGTCCTATGATGTGCACTCGGTCGTTGGGATAGAACCACTCCAGCAGTACCTGTTTGAAACCGAACCCGGTCGACTGCAGAGTTTTGACGTTGTCTGGGATACCGAGAACCGAAAGTGGTATCATCTTTACCCAGAACAGTACCTGCCACCTGATGACGGATTGCACTGGACCGGCCCGTATAAAAACTGGAACTCACGTTGCGCCGAGTGTCACGCCACCGGATTTGAAAAAAACTATGAGTCCGAGACGCGAACTTACAGCTCAATACAGGCTGAAATTGGCGTCGGGTGCGAAGCCTGCCATGGTCCTGGCTCAGCGCATATCGAATGGACGCAGGGCCAGAATCTCGCTGACGATCTGAGTGAGTTCGGATTTACAATGGATTGGGGTAAGGGCCGGACTGAGGCTGAAATTCAGCAATGCGCTGGGTGTCACTCACGCCGCGAAGCGCACGGGGATGGCAATCCCATCCCCGGAACACCCTATCATGATGCTTATAATCTGGCCGTGCTTCGTCCGGGTCTCTATCAACCCGATGGCCAGATATTGGATGAGGTTTACGTTTACGGCTCGTTCCTGCAATCCAAAATGTATGCTCAGGGCGTTGGGTGCTTGAATTGCCATGACCCCCACACCGCAGAGCTGAGGGCCGAAGGCAACGGCGTGTGCACCCAATGCCATTCCCCCGCTGCAAACCCCGAATTCCCGACCCTGACTGCCAAGGAATATGATTCGACCGAGCATCACCACCACCCGGAAGGCAGTGATGGGGCGCAGTGCACCTCCTGCCATATGGTCGAGCGTGTTTACATGGGTGTCGATTGGCGGCGCGATCACAGCTTTCGTATTCCACGCCCTGATTTGGGGTTGGGTGAAGACGCCTGTACAGATTGCCATCAAGACCAGGATCAGGAATGGGCGGCTAGTCAAGTCGAACAGTGGTTTCCTGAGTCCACACATCGCGTAGCCCATTATGGAACGACGTTTCGGGCAGCAGTCACAGGATCTTCGGACGGGCCAGATGCGCTGTTGGAAATTGCTATGGACCCAGACATCGCAGGTATCGTTCGTGCAACAGCGGCCTATCTGCTCCAGCCCTTTGCGTCGGCAGAGATAGCCGAGAAGACGGCACCGCTGCTGTTGGACAGGGACCCGTTGGTTCGCGCAAATTCGTTGCCGCTTCAACGTCAGGCCGAGTTGCCGAAACAAATACAGCGGTTTGAACCCCTGCTGTCCGATCCAACGCGTAATGTACGTATATCGGCGGCAAAAGAGTTCCTGAACATTCCGGGTCAAGCCCTGTCACAGAACCAGCGGGAACTGGTGGCGCAGGGTATGAGTGAATGGCAGGCGGCGATATCCAACCGTCTCGATTTTCCAGAAACACACCTTGTTTTGGGTGGAATGGCACTGAACTTCCGGGATGCTCCAGCTGCAGAACGCGCGTTTAGCGAGGTCGTTTCACTGGACCCTCAGCGCGCCGAAGCGTGGCCTATGCTGGTCCAGCTGGCGCACATCAATCGCGGAGCTGATGCCGCACGAGAGGTCCTGCAAAAAGGGCTGTCTGTATTGCCGGAAGACCCCGGGCTGTTGCAGCTTAAATCACAGCTCGATCCATAAACCGGCACGGCTTGGCCCGCATTGGGCCATGATAACGGCAAATTCACCGGCTACTGGTGGGTCAGGGGGTTAACCCACCCAGACTATAGGTGATCCATGTTCGAGAAACCTGTCCACACATCGCAGTTGCAGCGCCCCCTGTCGTTAAGCCAGCGGATCGCAGATTTGCGGACGAAGAAGCCGGAATACATTAAGCACGGTCAGGCGCTGTTGTTGCAAAACGCGGCGGCGTCGTCGCTACGCGAGCAGGTTTTGACAGTCGATCAGTTTTCGCTGGACGACTGACGTCAGCCACGGAAGCCGGTTGCCACGACAAACTTCTCGGAACTGTCTGAACGCGATGCCGGTGGTTTTACATTCGCCACCTTTTCAAACTTTTGCTTCAACAATTTCTGCAAATCACCTTCGGCGCCCCCGGCCAGAACCTTGGCGACAAAAGTGCCGCCTTCTTCCAACACATCGAAGGCAAAATACGCGGCTGTTTCACACAGCGCCATGATACGCAGGTGGTCGGTTTGCTTATGCCCCGATGAGGCTGCAGCCATATCCGACATCACCACATCCGCCTTGCCGCCCAGCCAGTCTTTGACCTTTTGGTCGGCGTCGTCTTCCATGAAATCCAGAACGTGAGTTTCCGCGCCTGCAACGGGCTCGACCTCTTGCAGATCAACGCCCAGAACAGTGCCGACCCGTTTGCCCGACCTTTCGCCCAATGCGTTGACACGTTTGACGGCCACCTGACACCAACCGCCCGGTGCACAACCCAGATCAACCACGCGCGCGCCTGGAACCAGAAAACGGAACTTGTCGTCCAGCTCAAGAATCTTGTACGCAGCCCGTCCGCGATACCCTTCGGCCTGCGCACGCTTTACATATGGATCATTCAACTGCCGTTCGAGCCATCGGGTCGAGCTGAGCTTGCGCCCACGTGCAGTCTTAACTTTGACCTTCAGGTCGCGCTGCCCGCGACCCGAGGTGTTTTTGCCAGTCGGTGTCTTCGCCATCAGAACGGTCCGTCTTCCAATACGCCGTCCGCACTCATTTGAGCATAAAGCAGACCTTCGCGCAGCCCACGGTCCGCCACGGAAAGACGGTCAGTGGGCCAGCAGCGTAACAAAGCCTGCAAAATGGCCGAGCCGGACATGATCAGGGCCTGCCGGTCATCGCCGATACGCGGATCTCGCCGCCGCCCCAGTGGGCCGAGTTCTAAGTATCCCCGTATGACTTTGTCAATCTGATCGCTGGTCATGCGCAGGCCGTCCACTTTGGTTCGGTCATAACGCTTCAACCCCAAATGCGAGGCGGCCACCGTTGTCACAGTGCCGCTGGTGCCAACGATCTGAAACCCTTCGCGAGCCTGTTCATCTTTGTAGGGGGCGAAGTCGGCCAGATTTTCCTCAAAGAACCAGCTCATCAGTGCAAAACGGGCCGAGTCATCCTCAACATCGTGGAACTGATCGCGTAGGGTCGCGACGCCCAGAGGGACGCTGATCCAATCCACAACCTTGGCAGCCGGGAAAGGGCTGTCGGCGGTGTGAAACCCATTATGCAGGCGCATGATTGCGGCCGGGCGGTCTCGGCGGGGAACTGATGAGATATCTATCCACACCAATTCGGTCGAGCCGCCGCCAATGTCCACCACCAGCAACTGTTCGGTTTTCGTCGAAACCAGTGGTGCACAAGAGATCACGGCCAGGCGCGCCTCTTCTTCGGGCTGGATGATCTCAAGGGTTAGGCCGGTTTCGCGTTTCACCTGCCGGATGAAATCGCGAGAATTTTTTGCCCGCCGACACGCCTCGGTCGCAATCAGACGCATCCGTTTGACCTTATTGCGTTTCAGCTTTTGCTGGCAGATTCGGAGCGCCTGTACGGTACGCGCCATCGAGGACCTAGACAGCCGTCCGGTCCGTTCCAGACCCGCGCCCAATTGCACGGACTTGGAGAAGCTGTCTACCACATGAAACCCGCTGCCCTTGGGCTGCGCTATCAACATGCGGCAGCTATTTGTTCCCAAATCCAGCGCTGCATACAGCGCATCCGGATCGGGTCTTGCCGGCGCGGGGCTTTCGACCGCCTTCGGGAACGCGCCCGCACCTTTGGGACGCTTGGGCGCCATCTTCAACGCCCTCCGATTATCGAGTTACCCCGACCATAGGTCGGCCAATTGGTTCGTGCAAGACGCTCATTAAAGTGATGAGTATTTTGATGTGCGCGTTTACGTGAAAGTTCAGTACAAGCCCTGTATCCCATCGTGGGCAAAAAGGTCGCTTGAAATACGCCTTGTGTCGAAAATCGACCGACCTAAGCCCATATTGAAGTTTAGAACCGGCCCATCGGGTTAGGAGGAATCACAGCAATGCCTGACGTCACCATCGTATACTGGCGCGACATTCCCGCTCAGGTCATCGTCGGCAAAGGCCGCCGTGGCGCCAAGCGGCAGTTGGAGGAACGGTTTGAACAAGCGATCGACCGTGCTGCCATGAAGGTGAATGCCAAGGACAGCGATGCCTATCTGGCCGAATGGCGCAAAGCCGAACCCTTTGCTGTCGAGGGCGACCCGTCCGAGATTGCCGAGGCCGAGGCTGTGCGTCTGGAAACAGAATACGATCAGGAACGCATCAAGACCCTGATCGCCAATGACGGTTGGGCGTAAGCCCGAGATAGCTATGGGAGGCCGTAAATGGCTTTGCTGAACTTCAAAAAACGTGATGCGGTCGAAAGCGGCCCTGTAAACCCGACCGTCGAAGCCTTTTTGCAAGGCTATTCGATTGAGGTGATGCCGCGCACCGCCGAAAAGGTCGAGGATTTCCGCGCACTGTTGCCCGAAGGCACCCGGGTCTACATCGCCCATATCGAAGGCACACCCATCGAGGATATGGTCAAGACTGCAAAGCGGATCGCGGCCGAAGGCTATCCTGTAATGCCGCACTTCCCGGCGCGTATCATCAAGGATGCGGCTACGCTGGAAAACTGGATTTCGATGTACCAGGGCGAGGCGGGCGTCGATCAGGCGCTGCTGCTGGCTGGTGGCGTTGCGAACCCACATGGTGATTTCGACAGCTCGATGCAGTTGCTGGAGACAGGTCTGTTCGACAAGGCAGGATTCAAGCGTCTGCATGTCGCTGGCCACCCTGAAGGCAACAAAGACATTGACCCCGACGGTTCGTCCAAAAATGTTGATGATGCGTTGCGCTGGAAGCAGAAGTTCAGCGAAACAACCGACGCCGAAATGGCGCTGGCGACGCAGTTCGCATTCGACGCGAAACCGATCATTGCTTGGGCCGACAGCCTGAAAGAAGCGGGCATCGACCTGCCGGTTCACATCGGGATCGCGGGTCCAGCCAAGCTGCAGACTCTGATTAAATTTGCTATCGCCTGCGGTGTGGGCCCATCGCTGAAGGTTCTGCAAAAGCGTGCTATGGATGTGTCCAAGCTGCTGCTGCCCTATGAGCCCACTGACGTGATCACCGAGTTGGCCAACCACAAAGCGGCCAACCCGGATTTCAATATCACCAACGTGCACTTCTTCCCGCTTGGCGGTATCAAAACCAACGCCAACTGGGCGATCAACAACGGCGGCGCTTCGGCAAAGCCTGTAAACTCCTAAGGAACGGACATGACCCGTACAGTCGTAGAATCAAAAACAAAAACCGCCGTCCTGGGCTTTGATGAACCGTTTTGCGTGATCGGCGAGCGGATCAATCCGACCGGCCGCAAGAAACTGGCTGCTGAACTGGAAGCGGGCGATTTCTCGACCGTCGAGAAAGACGCCATCGCTCAGGTTGCGGCAGGTGCCACCGTTCTGGATATCAACGCGGGTGTTGTCTACAACTCGAACCCCAACCCGAACGAGACTGAGCCGCCGCTGATGCGCAAGATCGTCGAGTTGGTTCAAGGTCTGGTCGAAGTTCCGCTGTGTATCGACTCGTCGGTTCCCGGTGCTCTGGAAGCTGGTCTTGAGGCCGCTCATGGTCGTCCGCTTCTGAACTCGGTCACCGGCGAAGAAGAGCGTCTGGAACTGGTTCTGCCGCTGGTCAAGAAATACAACGTGCCGGTTGTGGCGATCTCGAACGATGACACCGGTATTTCCGAAGATCCTGATGTCCGCTTTGACGTCGCCAAGAAGATTGTTGAGCGCGCTGCTGATTTCGGCATCCCGGCACATGACATCGTTGTTGACCCACTGGTTATGCCCATCGGCGCGATGGCAACCGCTGGTCAGCAGGTGTTCGCACTGGTGCGTCGTCTGCGCGAGGAGCTGGGCGTGAACACCACCTGTGGCGCCTCCAACATCTCGTTCGGTCTGCCGAACCGTCATGGCATCAACAATGCGTTCCTGCCGATGGCGATGGGCGCGGGCATGACGTCAGCGATCATGAACCCGGTGGCACTGCCAGTGACGCAGAAGAAGATTGCCGAGAAGAAAGAGGCCGTTGCCGCAGCCGGAATCATCCTGCCAGAGGGCATGGACGACGAGGCCTTCGTTCAGATGTTCGGCCTGGGCTCGACTAAACCGCGCGCCGGTAAGGAAATGGAAGCCATTCGCGCCGCCAACTTGCTGACCAACAACGACGCGCATGGCGGTGAGTGGATCAGGTTCAACAAAGCGCCGGACGAGGCGGGTGCCGCCGGTGCCGCTGGTGGTCGCCGCGGTGGTGGCCGCCGTCGCCGCGCCTGATCCGCGTTCACAGGTTTGAACAGGCCGGGCTTTTGCCCGGCCTTTTCTTTTGACAACGGCCAAACTCCGCCAAAGGACGTTGGCAGGTTTGCTCGAGCTAGCTGAACAGGGAAGGGCTCAGATGGCTGCCAAAAGCGCTTGAAGTCGCTTAGGGCAGGGTGCTATCCAGCCTAACGCGGCGGGTATGATGTAATGGTAGCCTGTCAGCTTCCCAAGCTGAACGCGCGGGTTCGATTCCCGCTACCCGCTCCAAAATCCTAATAACTGTTGTCTGGAAAATTGTTCATTCTAGCCTTCAATTTCGGCTGATGAGGCGGATTGTCCTTAGAACAAGCCTTAGAGGTGGTCCACCTCAAAAGACAGCCCTGTTGTTCCGGAAATCGCCAGTGTGATGTGTCGAATCGATAATGGCATTTGAAAACGTAAACAATTCGACGGTGTTAAATGGCTCTGTTTCTAAATAACGTTACTCAAATTGGCTGAATTGCCCAAAGTAAAGTAATTCCTCCGCGCTTCGATGGATAATCTTCTACAGTCGGTACTATGAGTTTGCCATCTTTAACTGGGTGGTTTTGTAAACCGAAAGATGTGGATTCTCCGCATCTTCGGATGTGTATCTGGTAACGAGTGTGCCGTTCCGATCGAAAGGTCGGAACGGCATTTACTTTTGGAATTCGCGTTCCGACAAGGGGCAAACACCCCCTGGCTGTGACACTGTGTATTGGATCATTGAACTCTGCTGACGAGTGAAATGAAGTGCGTGTCTGAGGCGAGGAACAAGTTTGCCTAGTGCTTTTCTCAAAAGGCTTGTCAGCAAGCCTGTTGGGCACTGCCTCTACCGCTGGTGACAGCTTCAAAGTCTGTCATAGCAGGGAGTTCGATATAAAACTCGGTGCCTTCTCCTAGCTTGCTATGATAGTCAATGGCGCCGCCAAAATGTTCCACGATTTCCTTAGAAATATGCATTCCAAGCCCGGTACCACCCACATGGCGTTCGTCAGATGAGTCAATCTGTGAAAAGCGATCGAACACTTTGTCATGGCACCCTTCGGGTATCCCGATACCCTGGTCCTTAACGAAAATGCGCACATTTTCACCGAGTTTCTCGCAGCCGACCGTAACCTCGCCGCCGTCAAAAGAAAACTTGGCCGCGTTGGAAATCATGTTTGCCAACACTTGCAGAAGACGCGACGCGTCGCCTTTTACGAACAGATCCTCGTTACCCCGTATGTCCTCAGCAATTTCTACGTTGTGAGCACTGACATATCCGAGATTGCAGGATATAGCCTCCTGAACCAGAGCACGAACATCAATAGTACCTTCATGATAGCTCATTTCGCCGGCTTCCATTTTTTGTATGTCCAGCACATCATTAATCAGTGACGCAAGGCGTTCGCTGTTTTTGCCTGCCAAGTGAATAAGGCTTTGTATCGATTCCGGGACATCGCCCATTGCGCCAGTATTAATCAGGTCGAGCGAGCCCTTGATAGATGTCAGAGGTGTTCGCAATTCATGACTAACCGTCGAAATGAACTGTGTTTTCGCTATGTAGGCTGCCTTGGTTCTTTCATGTTCGGCCTTGAGCTTTTCGAGGTGCTCCAAATTCCTACGATAAAGTTTAAGAAAAACCATCGAGCAGTCGATCAGAAAGTACATCACGAAAATGACCGTAAAGAAGTGCAGCCAAAGTTCAGATGAAAGCTCGGGGCGTTCGACCCAGATGTCCTTTACGACAATCACCATGAACGACACGCCATACATTGTCAGGCGGACAACCATCGCCCAGACGAATTGGTGATTGTTCATTGCTGCAAACAACGCCGCAGCAAATAAGAAGAACAGTGGGGTGAAGTGCCCGCCAGTGGGCTGTTCAAAGGCTACTGAAATTACGTATAGGCAGATCGCAGCCGAACTGAGAAGCGTATTCAACAGAATCCAGACGACCATCGCGGCAACGGCTTTGTGCTGATCAGGCTTCAGCCGCGGCACCCGCTTGGCCAGCATCAAATCCTGCACTTCGCAAATCAGGATCGTCCCATAAAACAGCAACGCATTTAATGGATCAAAAAAGAATCCGGTCAGAATTGTTGTCGCCAGGTAAATAGCCTGCCGCTGCCACAAGAGCGCAAAACTCATGGCAGTGTAATCGATTATGTTTTGCAGAAGCCGGTTTTCTGTTTCAGAAGTTTCCCGGTTCGGCAGTGTTGCGTCGATGGCTGTCATCAAAAGGTCTTCATTGCTCTCGATAGGGTACTAATACCGGCACAATGAGGACTTAATTGGTCTGAATTTAGTTCACAGTTTGGCGCTAATCCCTGAAAACTCTTTCCAATTGTTCAGGGACACGACCAAGCCTCCTTTTATAGGAATAAGGGGCTTTGTTGCGCAAATGCTTGGTAGGGCGTCCAATTTCGGCGATCTCGTTGCGAAGTAGAGATTTTTCTATCTTAATGTAACCGGACAAGGGCAGAAATTCTTAGAAGGGTCGGGGGTTGACCGTAGTTGAAATGACGAAGTTTAGGCAGTTCGACGTTGCTCCTGTGTCAGCAAGGCTTGCGGAAAAGCCGGTGACGCTGCTTCAGTTTGCACGATCAGCTGGCCGTAACATGTTGGAAGTTATACCTGCCGAGACCCTGCGGGAAACCTATGTTCGCGGGCCCCTGAACATACATTACATTTGCGACCCGGAAATGATAACCGAGTTGCTAGTGGGGCAGGGCCGTTCGTTTCCTAAGGCCAAGTTTACTAAAGACATTATCGGATCAGCTGTCGGCAATGGATTGATACTTTCCGAGGGGGAAAAGTGGCGTCAGCAGAGGCGCAGGTATTCTCCATTGTTTGCCGCCAGAAACCTTCCGATTCTCGCCCGTCATTTTGCGGAAACCGGGGCTGAAGTCGCTGACTCTCTGGCTGAACACGAAGGGCCAGTAGATGTTGCGCAGATTGCACCTGCATCGACGCTGACGAATATCTCGAGGGTGATCTTTTCGGGGAACAAAGAAGTCAGTTCAGAACAGATACGTGTCGGGCTGATCAAATATTTTGAGTATATCTCCGATTTGTCCCTGTTCGACCTTATGGGTTTGCCAAAATGGCTGCCGCGTAAGAAGTGGTTCAGCAGTCTGGCTCCGGTCACAACTATGCGCGATCTTGCCCGGCAGGTTATTGATCATCGCCGGTCCGAAAACAGAAGCGAGCCGCAGGACTTCCTGGATTTCATGATTGAGGCCCTTAAAACCGATTTCGAGGATGAAGAGACGACAGTCGACAATCTTTTGACCTTCGTTGTTGCTGGTCATGAAACTTCTGCAAATGCGCTGGCTTGGGGGTACTACCTGTTGGCGTTGAACCAGGATATGCAAGCCAGGATACGGCAAGAAATACGGTCTGTTCGCCCAGAAGGCCCGGTCGGATTCGCGGATCTGGAAGCAATGCCTCTCTTGCGAGCGCATATAAAAGAGACACTGCGCCTTTACCCTTCTGCCGCATTTTTTGCCCGGGACGCATCAGCAGACGTAGAAATTAAAGGCGTCGAGATCAAAAACGGCGATGCCTTATTCTTCCCGGTCTACTCTCTGCACAGAAACGAAAAACTGTGGGACTCTCCTGAGCACTACCGCCCAGAACGGTTTTTGGGCTCTTCGTTGCCACGTGGCCAATACATCCCGTTTGGCGATGGGCCGAGAATCTGCATCGGGGCTCAGTATGCTGAAACGGAAATCTCGGTCTTGATGGCCTCGGTTCTGCGTCGCATTAACTTTTCGTTTACTGAGGCGCCGATGCCTGAACCGATTTTGACGTTTACGATGCGCACAAGCGGTCCGCTCATCCTTAACGCCGAACGTGCACCTGTGGGTGTTTAAGAGAGCAGTTTCTACGCCTATCTGATGGGCAAGTCACCGGCGTGACAATGTATGCTAGCGGCGACCGAGGTAGGTTTGATCGCCGTACATTTCTCGCATTACCGTATCGAACAGACGATCATTGGCCGTGTTGCTTTGCTCGGAATATGTAGGTGCAACCGTGACGATACCTTTTCTGAGGTTTATCTCTCGGGTGTTCACTTTCTCAATTGCCTTTTTCAATGCGCCAAGCGAACCAGCCTTGGTAATTGAACGCATCGAAACCGAGGGGCTTTTGACCATACTGAGATGCGCAGACGCGCAACGATTGCTGCGAACTGACCCCAGTTCCTGGTTGAGAAAGGCCTCTGTTGGAAGGTTGCGGGTATGCTCTCGTCCATGCGACACCACGAGAAAGAGGCCGCTGCCTCGATAGGAATAAATTCCACCTGAAGCTTTGCATGCTTTTTCGAGGCAATGTCCTATGTCGAAAATCGCTCTGCGAAATGCGCCAAAATTCCTTAGTTCAAAGCGATACTCGGCATCCCTCAGTTTGATCGCCGTTACCCAAGATTCAAAGCGGCGGCCCCGTGACAACTGATGGACATAATTGTCGAATTCGACATAGCCCAGGCATTGTTCCTGCCCGTCGATCGATAAGGGGTCTTCAAAATTGAATTGCTGGTTATAGTCCAGTTCTTCACGAAGGTGCTTTATAGACGCGGACGAGTTTTGCGCCTTTTTCCGCTCCATCATCATAAGATGAGCGGCATTCATTCTGCTGCGAAGCTCAAAAAAGTTGAATGGCTTGGTAATATAGTCGAACGCACCTTCCAGAAAGGCTTGTTCGATATTCGTCCTGTCGTCCATTGCAGTCAGCATTATCACGGGCGTTTCCAGATTGTCCGGCGTTTGCCTGATTTGCTTCAGCAGTTGGATCCCCGACGTTCCCGGCATCTGAATATCTAGAAGCAGGCAGTCGAACGGAGATTGCGTTGATTCAATATGTCGAAGTGCTTCATTTGCCGAACGAGCAACAGTCACATTGCAGTTTTCAAGTTCCGGAAGGGCCGATTGGAGCAATTCAAGAATACTGGGTTCATCATCCACGGCCAAAACATTCAGTGCCGTGTTTCTTTGTGCACGGAGCTCAAGTTTGCTCTGAAACCGGTCGTTTTCGAAAGTGGAATGTCTCATAACTGGTGAACCGCCGATATTATCGTAACGGTGTCAGCCTATGTGGCGACTGGGACGAAACAGCGGCAAAATGAGAAAAAACCATTAGAAAAAGAGGTAATTTCTTGACCTTTGTTTGTCTCTAACGGCCTTAATGTCAGCTTATCAGCAATTATTGATTCGCCGTGAGCGAGACAATATCGGTGCTGATTTAGTATTGGTGAGAAAACATGCACAATATATCCGGTTTATTACAGCTGTTCAGATGCGATCAGCAGAGGAAACGAGTGCCGTGATAAGCGTCGGAAAGCCGTTATAAAACTATTCAATTCGATAGGTTTTTAGGTGTTAAGTGACGCTCACCATACCACAAGAGACATAAAGCGGAAGCTTTGGTGCAGGGTGAAAAATTATTCGACTCGGTTGTAAATGTTGAACAAAACCGACTGACTTATTGTTCCGTCGATAGAGAATTTTTCACCAACAGGAGTGGCATTGACACCCAGTCGCCGTGACCACCGCGCCCAGACTGATGGAACAATTCCAAGTATGGTGGATGCGCCGCCTTCTCGTGCTACTACCGTCATTTGGTGAAATAATTCCTGCTGGACCAACAGCCTGCGCGAAGCCTCGACACCCTTTACCACGAAGAATCGGGATGCCTCCCATATCTCCGGATCTACCGGAGCGTTGAAAAACAGAACATCAGTCGGCAATCCGTCGAGAATTCCGCGCTGAGCGTCCCGGAGCATATAGCTATAGACCCCGCATTTTGCCGTGCTAGGCACAAGCCGGACGCCACCTATTACTTCTCCGAATTCATGTAAAATTACCCATCGACAAGCCGGGGTGTCGTATTGGTCGAATTCCATACCATCGGCTTCTCCGACCTGCCACCTGAGTTGATCAATAAATATCGACTTTCTGGTTTCCAGGTACTTTGAGAGAAGCGGCCCATAGTCGGAAATATTGCGAAAGCTCAGCGTTGCCGCGCGAATATTGCCAAGTTCATTTTGGGCTATTGGCGAATAGGGAGTGGCACAGAATTCATGACGCGCCGACGAGGTCGGAGCGCCTGCGGTGTTGTCGGCGGGATTCAATTCCGAAAATGTATCCAGTGCCGGGTATTCTTGTTGAAACCTGAGTGGTCGGTCCATGTTTAGCTCGTATTTTGACACACTTATGGCAAGATTCAACTTTGATAGTCTACAACCCATTGCGGTATTTTTATGGAATCCTGAACATGTGTGTCTTATTTTCCTCCCTTAAGTGGATTAGTTGGTAGTTAGTTTACCGTCTCTGGATGTGTTCGGACCTTTTCGTTTCTGTCAAAGATCTCGATCTTCACCTAGTTTCTGGCAAGATCTTGAAAAGAAGAGGCAACTAGTGAGCAGTGCGTTCAGGTTGTATTAGAGGTAGGCGAATTCAGAACTTTTGATGGCAAGCCTCAGCGGGCCATCGTGCCGACTGAACCATTGGCTATTTGGCGTGAAATAACATTTTTAAACTCTTTCTTGAGGTGAGCAGTCACGAAAGAAAGTTTGTGTCGATTGAAAAAGAAGCACAGACATAAGGAAGCCTATCTTAGGTCACCGTTTTGCCGCCTTCTTGAGACATGCTTAATCAATCCTGAGTGTTTTACGCACCAGCCAATCGTTGCACTTGGTCTGCAATGCCCAATGGTTGGTTTGGTGCAAGAGGTTGGTGAGAAGTTATGCGTATACTTGCTGTTGACGACGACCCGAGCATCCTTGAGCTGCTGGAAAAAGTTCTGGAATCTTTTGGATACAATGATGTCGTCACCGCCCGTAGTGGTCGGGAGGCCCTGGAAATCTTGCAGAAACCCGACGAAGTGTTCGACTGTTTGCTGCTGGATGTTCAGATGCCGAATATGAACGGCATTACCTTGTGCGAAGAAGCCCGGAAACTTCCGGATCTCACATACACACCTATTATCATGGTAACTGCCATGGTGCAGAAAGAGTACATTGACGAGGCTTTCGAAGCTGGTGCTACGGACTATGTGACAAAGCCGTTTGAGTTTTCTGATCTGAAGAAGCGGCTTTCTGATGCATATAGAATGGCTGCTGAACGCCGAGCTGCAATCGAAGTGCTCGAAGCGGACGCAGACTGGGATTTGGAGTCAGACATTAATCCAGATGTCCGTCTCAGTGACCCGCAATGTTTCGGAGACTTGCCCGGATTCATTGGGTTCGCCGAATTCGAGAATTACGTCATTCAGCTTTCAACGATGCATTCCATGGCGGCAAAAGTCGTTGCCGTAAAATGCGCTAACGCTGAACGAATTTACCGTTCCGGTTCGATAAACGAGTTTCGGAATGCGATGTCGTTGGCTGGAGCTGCTCTTCTTTCGGCAAATCAGGAAGGACGCAGAGTGGCGACTTATTGGGGCAATGGCGTATTCTTGATGATCTACGACAGTGAAAGCGATCTAAGCGCAGATGGGTTAGTTACGCCAATCCCAGAAGCGCTGAAAGAGATCTCCGGCGACACCGCTACAGGGGGGTCAGTAGGCTTTCTGGTTAGCGAAGAAGTCATGCTGAAAGCTCAAACCAAGATGGAAGCTTTGTTCCTGATAAACAAGGCTGTCGAAATGGTTGAAATGTCGGAAAGCCGCGCAGTCATCACCGGCTGAGCGGCTTTAAAGAAAAATCTGCGTACGAATGTGGCTTTGTTGGGGTAGGTTCTTCCCGCCCCAATCACTCATTTCGCCGCGCTTGATACAGGTTTATGACTGCCGGGATGTGTATATCCGTCCCAGACAGAAATTGCCGAAACTCTTGATGGACATCTTTTTGAATTGCCTGTGCGTCTTGTGCAGTGCCCTCGAAATGCGCGATCACGCGGGCTGCTGGCCCGACGCGGGTGCACAAAGATGACATGCCCTCAAGGCCTCCAACACCGGGTAGTGACAGAGCTACGGCATCGGCTTTCACGTCCATAAGCCCGGCCTGTTCCAATTTACCCGAAACGTGATCCAGATCGTGAAACGCCAGTGGCCCGGGGGCATAGCGATCCACGCGTGGCGGCTGCCCCAACCGCTTGACGGCTGCAATATGCGGAATTTTGAACCATGGGTTCACGTCCAGCGGACCCCACGCGGCGAAGGTCATTTGCCCTCCGGGTTTAAGAGCGCGGGCGATGTTGGCAAACGCAGCGACAGTGTCTTGAAAGAACATTACGCCAAACCGCGAAATCGCAGCGTCCATCCGATTGGAATCAAATTCAAAAGTCTGCGCGTCAGCGTATTGGAAGCTGATGTTGTCCAGCCCCTCTAACGCAGCGCGAGCCTTGGCGCGTTTTAGAAAGGGCTCCGATATATCTGCTGCAAGAACTTGCCCCTGGGACCCAACGGCCTGCGCGGCAGACAGCGCGCTAATGCCCGTACCGCAGCCTATGTCCAGAACCCGCATGCCCGGTTGAAGCCCGGCCCGTTCCAGCACAAGGTTCAGAACCGGTGCCATTAGATGATCAAGCTGATCTTCAAATGTCAGCCACTTGGCCCCGGATTCGGACTTGCCCCAGTATTCAGCCTGTTCCTCATTGGGCGATTGCATCACGATCTCCTGTCGATGTCGCGACTATGAACGCCTGCGACGGCGACGACCAGATTTTTCCTCATCACCACCTGTGTTGAATGACGGGGCGGGCAGGGTGACTACGTGTGCCAGTTCCGTGAAGGGATCTGTTTTGTGCGGAATCGCATTGGCGGCGACGAAATGATCCTGGAACTTCGGAGCGATGGCGGTTTCAACCTTGGTGATCTCGCGCACGACGCGCTCGATCTCAGCACGCGATCCGATATTGCACAGGGCTATCCGAGCGCCGGTTCCGGCGGCGTTGCCCGCGCTTGAGACCTTGTCCAGCGGCGCATCCGGGATCATGCCCAGAACCATCGCGTGTTTGGTCGAGATATGGGCCCCAAACGCACCGGCCAGAACGACGCGGTCAACCGTATTGATCTCCATTTCATCCATCAGAAGACGCGCGCCAGCGTATAGCGCGGATTTGGCCAGTTGAATGGCACGAATGTCACCTTGGGTTACAGTGATGCGCGGGCCGCCCACGGCGCTGGCATCGTGGATCAGATAGGAATGGGTGCGCCCTTCGGGGACACAGCGGGCAGTTCCGGTCTGTTCGGCGGACCCAATCAGGCCGCTTTCGTCCAGCAAACCTGCCATCCGCATTTCGGCTACGGCTTCGATGATGCCCGAGCCGCAGATGCCGGTGATACCTGTGGTGGCGATGTCTTGATCGAACCCTTCTTCGTCAGACCATTTCTCGGACCCGATCACGCGAAAGCGGGGCTCTTTGGTGACAGGGTCAATCTCGATGCGTTCAATGGCGCCGGGCGCGGCACGCTGGCCGGAACTGATCTGAGCGCCTTCAAAGGCCGGACCAGTGGGCGAGGAGCAGGCCAGCACGCGACTGGTGTTTCCCAGTAGAATTTCGGCGTTTGTGCCGACATCGACGATCAAAACAAGATCCTCGGATTTACCGGGTTCTTCCGACAGGGCAACAGCTGCACAGTCAGCTCCGACATGGCCCGCGATACAGGGCAGGATGTAGACCTGCGCGCGAGGGTTCATGGTCGTCAGGTCCATCTCACGTGCAGGCAGGGACATGCTTTCCGATGTTGCCAGTGCAAACGGGGCTTGCCCCAATTCAACCGGATCCAGCCCGATCAGCAGGTGGTGCATGACCGGGTTACACACAAAAACGGTTTCCACGATCAGCTCGGCGTTGATCCCGGCCTCGTCCGCGATTGAGGTGGTCAGGTCGTTGATCGCTTCGCGAACGGCCTTGGTCATTTCTTTGTCGCCGCCGGGGTTCATCATCGAATAGGAAACGCGACTCATAAGGTCTTCGCCAAACCTAATCTGCGGGTTCATCAGACCCGAGGATGCCTTGACCTCGCCGGTTTCCAGATCGGTCAAGTGAGCCGCTATCGTGGTCGAGCCCAAATCAATAGCCAGGCCATATAGGCCACTTTCATGCAGCCCTGGCCAGATTTCAGTAATCCGGGCGACAGTGTCCTTGTGGCCCTTGTGAACGGCAACGGTGACTTCCCATTTACCCTTGCGCAACACAGGTTGCAGCTTTGATAACAGAGAGAGATCGGCGGTGACGGCGTCGATGTTCCACTGTTCACGCAGGGCCCGTTCCAGACGTTCCAGATCGCCGGTCGGCGAATGCATGTCGGGTTCTTCCACGACTACAAAGTACAGGCGGGTTGCTGGATCCATCGTGATGGCGCGCGCAGCGGCGGCTTTGCGGACCACCTGCCGATGCACCTGACTTTCGGGGGGAACGTCAATTACGATATCGCCTTGTACTGTTGCCTGACAGCCCAGACGACGACCTGGTTTCAGACCGCGTTTATCGTCATAGCGTTGTTCGACCGCGTTCCATTCGCTCAGCGCGTCCTCGGAAACGGTCACGCCGTGCTTGGGGAACTCGCCATAGCTGGGCGTGATCTGACATTTTGAACAAATCCCACGACCGCCGCAGACCGAATCCAGATCGACACCCAGCTGCCGCGCAGCGGTTAAGACCGGTGTGCCCAGGGGGAAATGCCCGCGTTTGCCCGACGGGGTAAAAACAACAAGGGGATCGGTGGTCATGATTGGCCTGCCTTTTGTATTCGCGCGTTTGCTGGGCAAGATATGGGTTTGCGCGCAAAGGGAAAGGACAATCAGCGGCACCTTTGGGACGCAGAGCGTCGTTTTTTGCCGCAGCATCGGCCTGATGGTGAAAACTAGTTTAGGTCAGGGGCTTTTACTTGCCATGAATCCATGTAATAGGGTCACCGCCAAACGGGCTTTTGCATGGGGTTAGCAGATGCAGATTCGTGAGGCACTCACCTTTGACGACGTTCTATTGGTTCCGGCGGCCTCGTCGGTCCTGCCGGCAACGGCAGATACAGCCACACGCGTGACGCGTGATATCACTATGAATATTCCGTTGCTCAGCTCGGCGATGGATACGGTGACCGAGGCGCGCATGGCCATCGCCATGGCTCAGGCTGGTGGCATCGGCGTTATTCATAAGAACCTGACGGTGGATGAGCAGGCGCGTGAAGTGCGGCGCGTCAAACGATTCGAGTCCGGTATCGTCTATAATCCGGTGACACTGCGTGCCGATCAGACGCTGGCGGATGCGCAGGCGCTGGTGCAGCGGTATAATTTTACCGGTTTTCCGGTGGTTGATGATGCAGGGCGTGTGGTCGGCATCGTGACCAACCGCGACATGCGTTTTGCGACGTCAGAGGACACACCGATTCATGCGATGATGACCTCGGACAATCTGGCGATGTTGCAAGAGCCTGCCGATTTGGAAGAGGCTAAAAGCCTGATGCGGGCGCGCCGGATTGAAAAACTGCTGGTGGTTGATGGTGCAGGCAAGCTGACCGGTTTGCTGACCCTGAAGGATACCGAACAAGCGGTGCTAAACCCGACTGCATGCAAGGACCCTCTGGGGCGTTTGCGGGTGGCTGCGGCGACGTCGGTTGGAGATGCAGGGTTTGAGCGGTCCGAGCAGTTGGTGGATTCGGGTGTCGATATTATCGTCGTTGATACGGCGCATGGGCACTCGCAAGGGGTTCTGGACGCGGTGAAACGGGTCAAGGCTCTGTCGAACGAGGTACAGATCATTGCAGGTAACGTCGCGACTGGCGACGCGACCAAGGCGTTGATTGATGCAGGCGCCGATGCGATCAAGGTTGGTATCGGGCCGGGCTCGATCTGTACAACTCGGATGGTTGCGGGCGTTGGTGTGCCGCAACTGACGGCGATCATGGATTGCGCGGCGGCGGCAGGTGATGTTCCGGTCATCGCGGATGGTGGCATCAAATTCTCGGGCGATTTCGCCAAAGCCATTGCGGCGGGTGCATCCTGCGCCATGGTTGGTTCGATGATTGCTGGAACCGACGAAAGCCCAGGCGAAGTGATCCTGTATCAGGGCCGGTCGTTCAAGTCCTATCGTGGTATGGGCAGTCTAGGTGCGATGGCGCGAGGTTCAGCCGATCGGTACTTCCAGAAGGATGCTGCCAACGACAAGCTGGTGCCCGAAGGGATCGAAGGTCAGGTACCGTACAAGGGTTCGGCCAGCGCAGTTGTTCACCAACTGGTTGGTGGTCTTCGCGCGGCGATGGGTTATACGGGCTGCGCAACGGTCGAGGAAATGCGCAGAAATTGCAATTTCGTGAAGATCACGGGGGCAGGGCTGAAAGAAAGCCACGTGCATGATGTTCAGATCACCCGTGAGAGCCCGAATTACAGGATCATGTAATCTGATCTGATATGCTTTGCGGCGCTCTGAATGGGGCGCTGCGATGCGTTTCGACACTGACATTTTCAAGCATCGGAACTTGCAATGATTCCCGCCGCGCGTGTTCAGGCATCAATTGAGATCCTTGATGAGGTTCTTTCCGGTGTGCCGGTTGAAAAAGCCCTAACCAATTGGGCGCGGCGCAGCCGATTTGCGGGGTCCAAGGATCGGGCAGCAATCAGGGATCATGTGTTTTCGGCTTTGCGTTGCAAGCGTTCCTTTGCGGCGCTCGGAGGGGCGGAGACCGGTCGTGGGTTGATGATTGGATCGGTGCGCGCATCGGGGGACGATCTGGGGGCGTTGTTTTCGGGTGCTCGGCACGCGCCTGCCGCTGTTTCTGAATCCGAAGTTGCACGGGAGTTTAAATCCCAGTCCGAACAGAACGACATTCCTGAATGGCTTTGGGGTAGATTTCAATCGTCGCTTGGGGATAAAGCTGTACCAGTCGCGCAGGCGTTGCAACGCCGTGCGCCAGTGCATCTGCGCGTGAATCTGATCAAGACGGATGTGTCCGGTGCGATAGCTGCATTGGCCAAGGAAGAGATCAGCGCCATTGCCAGTCCTGCCTGTGACACGGCGCTGGAAGTTACCGAAGGCGCGCGCAAAGTTGCGCGCAGCCGTGCCTATACAGATGGGTTGATCGAACTTCAGGACGCGGCCAGTCAGGCGGTTGTTGCCGCTCTGGATCTGAAACCGGGGATGCAGGTTCTGGATTATTGTGCAGGCGGCGGTGGCAAGTCATTGGCAGTGGCGGCACATCAAGGGGTCAAGGTGTTCGCCCATGACGTGAATCCTGCAAGGATGCAGGATCTACCAGCACGTGCCAAACGGGCAGGGGCACAAGTGCAGATTTTGCAGACTGACGAGATCGCACGGCAAGGACCTTTCGACGTGATCCTTGCGGATGCGCCATGTTCGGGCAGCGGTTCATGGAGGCGGGCTCCTGCGGGGAAATGGGCCTTGACGGAATATCGTCTCAAGGAATTGACGTCCATCCAAGGTGAGATACTGGAACAAGTATCGCACTTTATCAGCCCAGGTGGGACTTTGGCTTATGCAACATGCTCGATGCTTGAGGATGAAAACGCTGCTGTGGTCGACGCATTCCTGCAAGAAAACCCCGATTGGTCAGAGTGTTTTCGTAAAACGTGGCTTGTGTCCCACGGGACGGACGGATTCTTTACGTCACACTTGACGCGGTAGTGCGTCAGGTCATAGCAACTATAGGGAGAGCGGCTGGTTTCTGTTAAGCGGGCCTTAACCTTATTTGGGCTGTTTGTTGAAAAAGCCCATCAAACTGAGTTGGTTATGTCCGATACAGCAGAAGTTTATTCTGACCCGTCTCTTCAAAAAGCCCCGTCTAGTATACGTCTTGCGACTCTTGTGGCAATTGCCGCTCTGCTCAGTCTTGCACCTGTGTTGGGTTTCTTTCCTGCAGCCTGGAATACGGGGTTTTTGGTTGCCAGTATATCGCTTCTGGCTGCGGCCATTTTGGTCATGTTGCGAGGGATCATCGCGGATAACGGCGCGAAAAAAGCGGTCGAGGCGATGGCTGTAGTGGCGGAACAAGACCTTTTTCCATGCATGATCGCAAATGCTCAGGGGGATATTCTGACCGTCAATTCTGAGGCGCGTACACAGTTTCAGGCTTTGACCGGAGCCCGGCTGGAAGATTGCTTAAAATCAAAACTTGCAAACCCATCAGCCATCCTGTTGCGCTTGCAATCCAAGGCCGAAATTTACGGTAGAGCGCGCGAAGACATCGTGACCGTAGGCTCAACCATCCCAATATCCGTTTTTGATGTAGGAGGTGGCAGGTTTTGCTGGCGCTTTCATCTGGGCATGCCCGGACAGTGGGACGACGTCGACGTGCCGGTTCTGACCGAAGGACGCAACGGCGCTTTGCTGCGCGTCAATGCTGCGGCAGAGCATCTGTTGGGACACCGGCCTGACATGTTGCATCAGGTATTTTCGAACGAACTGAATGGGCAGGGGGACATCGTGCAAGCGCATACTACAAGTGGGCCGCTTTCAACTGCCGTTTGTGAGCTTGGCCGCTCGGGATCCGTTCGTGATTTACTGATGCTGCCCTTGAAAGCTTCTGACACTGGAACGAGTGGTGCGTCTTTTGCTGATCTGCCGGTGCCGATCATGTGCCTTTCTCCCGAGGGTCGAATCCTTGAGGTTAATCGTCTGGCCGAAAAACTGATCGGGAATGTTCAGCCCGGTGAATCCAATGTTGACCAGATTATGCAGGGGTTGGGGCATCCAATTCTGGACTGGCTGGAGCGTACTGCGGCGAAAGAACCCGCGATGCGGTCTGAGTTTCTGCGCCTTACCCGTGAAGATAAAGAGGTTTTTGTTCAAGTAACGCTGAACCGCGTTGTTAATAACGGGCAGGTCAGGCTGATTGCAGTGATGAATGACGCCACGGAACTCAAAACACTTGAGGCGCAGTTTGTTCAGGGGCAAAAGATGCAAGCTGTCGGGCAATTGGCCGGCGGTGTCGCGCATGATTTCAATAATCTGCTAACGGCGATTTCCGGCCATTGCGACTTGCTGTTGTTGCGACACGACCAGAGTGACCCGAACTATGGTGATCTCGTTCAGATCAACCAAAACGCCAATCGTGCGGCTGCGCTGGTCAGCCAACTGCTGGCGTTTTCGCGCAAACAGACATTGCAGCCCGAAGTGCTGGACCTTCGGGATACGATCTCGGATCTGATTCATTTGCTGAACCGGCTGGTGGGAGAGAAAGTGCGTCTGATTCTCAGTCACGATCCGGTTCTCAAACCTGTTCGCGCTGATAAACGGCAGCTGGAACAGGTAATTATGAACCTTGTCGTAAACGCTCGCGACGCAATGCCAGACGGTGGCGAAGTTCGGATTGAGACGGAAGTTGTGGTATTGGGCGAGCCGCTCCGGCGTGATCGCGCTACCGTCCAGCCCGGAGAGTATGTGACCGTAAAGGTGATCGACAGTGGTATTGGTATTCCCGCTGACAAGCTGCAAAAAGTGTTTGAGCCGTTCTACACCACCAAACGAACCGGCGAAGGTACTGGTTTAGGTTTGTCGACGGTTTATGGGATTGTCAAACAGACGGGCGGCTTCATTTTCGTCGATAGCCTTCCGGGACACGGAACCGAATTTACTGTTTACCTGCCGGTTTCTGCTGCACCGCAGGAAGTACAGCAAAACAACATCTCCTCGGCCGGCACTCAGAATTCTCGACAGGGCGAAGGGGTTGTGCTGCTTGTTGAAGATGAGGCTCCGGTGCGGGCCTTTGCAACTCGGGCTTTGCGGCTGAAGGGCTACACCGTGCTCGAGGCGGATTCGGCAGAGGAGGCGCTGAGTTTGCTGGAAGACGGATCGCTGAATGTAGACGCGTTTGTTACCGATGTGGTCATGCCCGGGATGGACGGACCGACTTGGGTGCGCAAAGCAATGGAGACGCGACCGGATGTAAGGGTAATCTTTATGTCCGGCTACACAGAAGGTGCCTTCGGAGACTCAGGGCCGGAGATTGCGAATTCGACGTTTCTTCCAAAACCGTTTTCGCTGAACCAACTGACAGAGGCAGTTTTTCAACAGCTTAACTGATTGCTGCTAACGCGCCGCGGTGTGACAGGCAAACTCGGCTGCATGTCGTTCTCGAAATTTGTGCTCGGTCTCTGGCTTCAGGGAAAGGTTGCGTTTAGGTGAGACGTTTTCGCGTTTCAGGTCGATTTGCATGTTCAATCGGTCTTGCAAGAAATCCAGGATAGTGTCCTGATTTTCGTATTTGAAGATGTGGCTTGCCCCAAACCCGTTGCTTCTGGTGCGGAAGAATTGACTTTGACTGCCAACATCGGCGAATTCGGGACGGGGTGATTGCATATACGCCTGCACGAATTCATCGAAACTTAGGTTGTGGGTGGAATGCGGATGACCAACACGTTCGGGACGACTGCGGAACCGATACCAACTGCCCAACCAGTCTAGTGGCTCACGCACTACGGCCATGATCTCCATCTCGGTGTCGTACATTTTACGAAAGATGTTCTGAAAAAAACGATCATATCGACGTACTGGTGCGTGTTTCAGCTCTGGTGGGCCTGTTACCACCATATCGGCCCGATCGCGTAGGGCCGAGTGGTAGGCTGTGCTGCCTGTTTTCGGAACAGCTAAAAGCGCCAAACGTTCCTTATAGAAAACAAGCATTTATTCGCCTCCTGCCGATTTAAGTTATCGGGGCACATTGGCGTAAACGACTCTTTAACACAATTGCCGAACAGTAACCATTGTAAGTTTTAGTTGAAATGTTCTCTTTTTGGTCCCATAAGGAACAAGAGGCGAACAAAGCAGCGATTGCCGCCCGTTGAAGGGTGTGACAAAAGGGAAGGCGACAGGACAATGGCGGATCTTCTGACAATGAGCGACAAGAAAAACGCAGACAAGCAAAAGGCGCTCGACAGCGCGTTGGCCCAGATCGAGCGGCAGTTCGGCAAGGGTTCAATCATGAAACTGGGCGAGGATGCCAAACAGGACATCGAGGCCAGCTCGACCGGCTCATTGGGGCTGGACATTGCGCTTGGGATCGGCGGATTGCCGATGGGCCGGATTGTTGAGATTTATGGGCCGGAGAGTTCCGGTAAGACCACGCTGACGCTGCATTGTATTGCAGAACAGCAAAAGCGAGGCGGTGTTTGTGCCTTCGTGGACGCGGAACATGCGCTGGACCCGCAATATGCCCGCAAGCTTGGTGTTGATCTGGATGAGTTGCTGATCTCGCAGCCGGACACCGGTGAGCAGGCGTTGGAAATTACCGATACGCTGGTACGATCCGGTGCTGTGAACATGGTTGTGGTCGACTCGGTTGCGGCTCTGACCCCGAAGTCCGAGCTGGAAGGCGACATGGGCGACAGCAACGTGGGCGTGCAGGCCCGGTTGATGAGCCAGGCGATGCGCAAACTGACTGGTTCAATCAGCCGTTCGAACTGCATGGTAATCTTCATCAACCAGATCAGGATGAAGATCGGTGTGATGTTCGGCAGCCCGGAGACCACAACCGGTGGCAACGCGCTGAAGTTCTACAGCTCGGTTCGCCTCGACATCCGCCGTATCGGCGCGATCAAAGACCGCGATGAGGTGGTCGGTAACCAAACCCGCGTGAAGGTCGTAAAGAACAAGGTCGCGCCACCGTTCAAACAGGTGGAATTCGACATCATGTATGGTGAAGGTATCTCGAAAATGGGTGAGCTGCTGGATCTTGGTGTCAAGGCTGGTGTGGTCGAAAAGTCAGGTTCGTGGTTCAGCTATGGGGACGAACGGATCGGGCAGGGGCGTGAGAATGCCAAGCAATATCTGCGCGATAATAGCCGTGCCGCACTTGAAATCGAGGACAAGATTCGCGCCGCGCATGGGCTGGATTTCGACATGCCTCCGGGCGTGGCAGAAGACGACGATATCCTAGAGGCATGACGGTCGCTGACCGGAAAAACACTCACCGACATCTAACGGTTTAAAGCTAGCTTAGAGCAAGGCGGTCCATCTGGACCGCCTTGTTTCGTTCCGGGGCCCCAATGCTGTGGACTATCCGCAGGGACAGGGATAAACCCGTTTTGAACAAAACGATTGCGCGCTGAGAGAGCCTTATGCCCACGCTGAACGATATCCGATCGACCTTTTTGAACTACTTTGCCAAACAGGGACACGAAGTGGTGGCGTCCAGCCCTCTGGTCCCACGCAATGACCCGACTTTGATGTTCGTGAACTCGGGCATGGTACAGTTCAAAAATCTGTTCACTGGTGTGGAAACACGCGACTACCAGCGGGCCACGACGGCGCAGAAATGTGTGCGTGCGGGCGGTAAGCACAATGACCTGGACAATGTGGGCTATACCGCGCGCCACCATACTTTCTTTGAAATGCTTGGGAATTTTTCTTTCGGGAACTATTTCAAACCCGAGGCGATCCCCTTTGCCTGGGAATTGATTACCAAGGAATTCGGAATCGACAAGAACCGCTTGTTGACCACGGTTTATCACACCGACGACGAGGCGTTTGAAATTTGGAAGAAAGTCGGGGTTCCCGAAGATCGGATCATCCGCATCGCGACCAATGACAATTTCTGGCAGATGGGGCCTACTGGTCCGTGCGGTCCATGTACCGAGATTTTCTATGACCACGGCGATCATATTTGGGGCGGTCCTCCGGGTTCGGCCGAAGAAGATGGTGACCGGTTCATTGAGATTTGGAACATCGTTTTCATGCAAAACGAACAGTTCGAAGACGGCTCAATGGTTGAGCTCGATATGCAGTCGATCGATACCGGCATGGGGTTGGAGCGGATCGGTGCTCTGCTTCAGGGCAGCCATGACAACTATGACACAGACCTGTTCAAAACACTGATCGAGGCGTCAGCGGTTGCGACCGGTGTTGACCCCTATGGCGATCAGAACGTGCATCACCGTGTAATCGCGGACCACCTGCGTTCGACCTCGTTCCTGATTGCAGATGGTGTGATGCCGTCGAATGACGGGCGTGGCTATGTCCTGCGTCGGATCATGCGCCGCGCCATGCGCCACGCGCATCTACTGGGGGCGAAAGACCCGGTCATGCATCGCCTGGTTCCGACCTTGGTACAATTGATGGGCGCGCAATATTCTGAATTGGGTCAGGCGCAACCATTGATCGAGGAAACTTTGTTGTTGGAGGAAACCCGATTCAAGCAGACGTTGGATCGTGGCCTCAAGCTGTTGGATGACGAGGTTGCCAGCCTTTCTAAGGGTGCGGCGCTGCCCGGCGATGCAGCGTTCAAGCTGTATGATACTTATGGGTTCCCACTGGACCTGACACAGGATGCTCTACGCGAAAAGGGTTTGACTGTTGATACGGACGGGTTCGACGTGGCCATGGCCGAGCAAAAGGCCAAAGCTCGAGCGGCTTGGGCAGGGTCGGGTGAGGCTGCGGATCAGGCGGTTTGGTTCGACGTTCTGGACAGTGCCGGCGCCACGGACTTTCTCGGATATGACACCGAAAAGGCCGAGGGTCAGGTGGCTGCCCTTATCGTTGACGGAGCTCTGGTCGATAAAATCGAAAAGGGTGGAACCGGTTGGGTGGTCGTAAACCAGACCCCGTTCTATGGCGAGGCCGGCGGTCAGGTCGGTGACACGGGTGAGATTCGTCGCTTGGACGAGCGTAACGACATTGCCCGCGTTGCAGACACTAAGAAATTCGCCGACGGCAAGGTTTATGCCCACAGGGTCAGTGTCGAGAACGGCGCCTTGTCCAAGGGAGATTCTGTCGAGCTTGAGGTTGATCACGACCGCCGAACCGCCATCCGAGCGAACCATTCGGCCACTCACCTGCTGCATGAGGCGTTGCGGGAAACGCTCGGCGATCACGTGGCACAGCGCGGGTCGCTGAATGCCTCGGACCGGTTGCGGTTTGATTTCAGCCACTCCAAAGCGCTGAGCGTAGAAGAAATTCAGAAGGTCGAGCGCGAAGTGAACGAATTCATCCGTCAGAACTCGACCGTAGAAACTCGTGTCATGACGCCAGACGATGCCCGTGAACTGGGCGCTCAGGCTCTGTTCGGTGAAAAATACGGCGATGAGGTTCGGGTTGTGTCCATGGGCAAGGCGCCTACAGGCAAAGGGCATGACGGCGATACGTGGTCGATCGAGCTGTGTGGCGGAACGCATGTGCGCCAAACCGGGGATATCGGAACGTTTGTTGTACTGGGCGACAGTGCCAGCAGCGCCGGTGTGCGTCGGATCGAGGCATTGACCGGAAACGAAGCATTCCGGCATCTTTCTGAACAAGACCAGCGACTTGGGCAAATTGCATCGGAATTGAAGGCTCAGCCGAACGACGTAGTTAGCCGGGTCAAAGCATTGCTGGACGAACGTAAATCGCTCCAAAACGAGGTTGCTCAGCTGCGCCGTGATCTTGCAATGGCCGGTGGCTCAGGTCAGGGCGGTTCCGAAGCGCGCGATGTAAATGGCGTACCTTTCTTGGCTCAGGCCCTCAGCGGCGTTTCTGGTAAAGACTTGCCCGCTTTGATTGATGAGCACAAAAGCCGCCTTGGATCAGGTGCAGTTCTGTTGATCGCTGACGCGGGTGGTAAAGCTGCCGTCGCGGCCGGGGTAACAGCAGATCTGACCGATAAGGTTTCGGCCGTGGATCTGGTTCGCGCAGCGGTGGTCGAACTGGGCGGGAAGGGCGGCGGTGGTCGTCCCGATATGGCACAGGGCGGTGGCCGCGATGCCTCTAATTCAGATGCGGCGATCAAAGCCGCCGAGCAAGTATTGGGAGGGTAATATGCCTGCACTCTGGATCGCACATGTGACTGTGACGGATGCTGAATCTTACGGGAAATATGCCGAATTGGCCGGTCCTGCGATTGCTAAGCATGGGGGTGAATTCATCGCCCGTGCTGCGAGGTATGTCCAGCTTGAGGGCAAGGAGAGGCCACGAAACGTTGTTGCCCGCTTTCCATCGGTCGAGGCCGCTGTGGAGTGCTACAACTCCTCGGAATACCAAGAAGCACTCGACCATGCGCGTGGCGCGAGTGAGCGTGAACTGGTGGTTGTCGAGATCACTGATTAAAGCAGGACCATCCGCCAAAGCCGGAATTCTGTCTTGGTGAGCGGAATTTAGCCAATTGATATACCGGGTCGCATTTTATGCGACCCGGTTTTTTTTGTGCTTTGAATTATCACTTACTTACAGGGGCTTGAAGAGAGCCTGAAAAATGATTTTTTCAAGTCAGCCACGTAGATTGTGGCTTGGCGCGCACAATTCTTGCCTTAAATGGTCATATTGAGTGACGAATTTCCGCCTCTTTTGCCTTGCAGCTTCCACTTTGATTGCGATGGCGACGTGTCTACCGATATTTAAGTTTCAATAGGTACGGTCCGATTTGCCTGCAATCGAAGGTAAAAATGGATTGAGGGACTGGCACAATGCCGTTTAGCACGAAACTCAGAATCGTTGTCGCGCGCTTAACCTTTTCTACGGGTCAGTTGTGCATCGCAACTGCGTTGGCATTTACCCCTGCTTTAATCGGTTCCAATGCCGAGGCCAGCGAAGGTCGCTTTATTCCAAGTATTGCAGTGTCACCGCCACCGTCAGGAGCGCGACAGTTATGCCGTCAATACAACTGGGCCTGTTCGACCAAGGCTACTGTGTCGATGTCAAGCCAACAGGAATTGCAGATAATTAGGCGTGTAAACCGAAAGGTGAACGCGACGACGCGTTCGGTTACAGACCGGTCTCAGTACAAGACAGAGGAGCGGTGGGCTTTGCCTACGTCGCGGGGTGGAGATTGTGAAGATTTCGCGCTGTTGAAGAAAAGGGACCTGATCCGAGCCGGTGTCGATCCCAGCAAGCTGCTCATTGCGACAGTTCTGGATACCAAGCGCAATTCCCATGCTGTTTTGGTGTATCGGTCAGCGGGCGGAGATCTTGTGCTGGATAATCTAACCAATCAAATCAAGCCGTGGTCGGCAACTCGGTACCTGTTCCTAAGAATGCAAAACCCCAGAAAGCCCAGCGGTTGGGTAGGTGTTTACGGTCGTAGTTGACATATTTGTCTATAGACTGTTTGTGGATACGTCTTATTTTCTCTTGCACATTACAAAGGGCGGCAATTTAGCCGCCCTTTCTGTTTGGTGACATGGAGGCTCGTTCGGACCCATTTTGGGTTTGTTAAGCCGCCAAGCCTAACGCGTTAGTTGAACGTGCCACCTTTGCCAGCTCCGCCGACGTTGCCGCCAGTGGCGCCGCCATTGCTTCCGCCGTTACCATTCTTGCCACCGGGATTGTCTGAACCGTTGGAGTTTTGGTCCTGACCTCCGGGATTGGTTCCGTCGTTATGACCCGAGCGGTTATTACCTCCGTTGCCATTGCCATCGGAGTTTCCGCCGCCGCCATTATTGCCGCCGTTGCCGTTGCCACCGGAGTTACCACCGCCGCCGTTGTTGCCGCCGTTACCGTTGCCACCGGAGTTACCACCGCCGCCATTGTTACCGCCGTTGCCATTGCCACCGGAGTTACCACCGCCGCCGTTGTTGCCGCCGTTACCGTTGCCACCGGAGTTACCACCGCCGCCATTGTTACCGCCGTTGCCATTGCCACCGGAACCGCCGCCATCGTTGTTGCCGCCGTTACCGTCGCCACCGCCTCCACCGGGGGTGTCGCTGCCACCGCCGCCGCCGCCGGGGGTATCGCCACCGCCACCGGGGTTACCGCCACCGGGGGTGTCGCCTCCACCGCGAGGATCACCGCCGCCGGGGGTATCGCTCCCGCCGTCAGGGTTTCCACCGCCTGGGGTATCGCTACCGCCGCCAGGGTTGTCACCGCCGGGACTATCACTCCCGCCGCCTGTACTTCCTTCACCGGTGCCACCGTCGTCGCCATCGTTGCCGTTATCGTTGTCGGGGGGGGAAGTGGTAGCTGTTGGGAGGTCAGTTAAAACGGCAGCGAAAGCTGGGCAGTTGTCCAGTGTTCGGGCCAGAATGTCCTCGAAATCCGCTCGCCGTTGGATGTATCGAAGCATCCGTCTATCAACGACCGTGCATCCGCACAAAGTGTCTGTGGACACTGATTGCCTGACAGTTTTGATGGTACATTTTTCTGCTTGAGCCGAACCGGCAGAGATCAAGGGAAATGCTGCTGATACGAAAACAATAGATAACAAACGGGACTTCACGCGCATTGCGCCACTCCTTCGGAACTCGTTACTCACACCTTTGCACTAACGCTTAGTGTTACACGCTTACGTACAACTTTCGTGCCACACTTCAACCACAATTACACCTAATTCTCGTCTTATTTTCAAGGCCGGTTAATGTAAAATTAATTAATATTTTGTCTTGCTGATAAAAGAAATATCATAAAATCAAAGAGAAAGCCCGCCTACATGGCGGGCTTTCTACAGGTTATTGCCTTGGTAATCGGAGGCAATATTGCTTCAATTGTGACATTGTTTCAACAATGTGAATTATTCAGTGAATTCTTCAGGCTGACCTTGCCATGCGTTTCCGTTCGTGCGGATCCAAAAAGCGTTTGCGCAAACGAACGGCGTTCGGCGTGACCTCGACCAATTCATCGTCATCAATGTAGGCAATCGCTTCTTCCAACGAGAATTGGATGTGCGGAGTCAACCGGACTGCATCGTCCGAACCGCTGGCTCGTACGTTGGTCAGCTTTTTACCTTTAAGTGGGTTTACCTCAAGGTCGTTGTCACGCGAGTGTTCGCCGATCACCATGCCTTGATAGACGTCTGCTTGGGGGCCGACGAACATGCGACCACGTTCTTCGAGGTTCCACAGGGCATAAGCGACGGCATGACCGTTCTCCATCGAAATGAGAACACCGGCGCGGCGACCAGGGATTGGCCCCTTGTGAGCGGACCAACCATGGAACACTCGATTCAAAACGCCGGTTCCACGGGTGTCGGTCAGAAACTCTCCGTGATAGCCGATCAGCCCGCGCGAGGGCACATGTGCAATGATGCGGGTTTTGCCGGCGCCGGCCGGGCGCATCTCGACCAGTTCACCTTTGCGCGCGCCTGTGATCTTTTCGATTACGGCGCCTGAGTATTCATCATCAACGTCAATGGTGACTTCTTCGATTGGTTCCAGTCGTTGACCGTCTTCCTCGCGGAACAGAACTTGAGGGCGGGAAATGCTGAGTTCGAACCCCTCACGGCGCATGTTTTCAATCAGAACACCCATCTGCAGTTCGCCACGACCGGCAACCTCGAAGGCTTCACCACCGGGGGTGTCGGTGATGCGAATGGCGACGTTGGATTCGGCTTCTTTCATAAGGCGGTCGCGGATCACGCGGGATTGCACCTTTTTACCGTCGCGTCCGGCCAAGGGTGAATCGTTGATGCCAAAGGTCACTGTGATCGTCGGCGGATCGATGGGTTGGGCAGGCAGGGCCTCTTCGACCTGTGGTGAGACCAGCGAGTCGGCCACGGTTGCCTTGCTCATACCTGCGATGGTGACGATGTCCCCGGCTTCGGCCACGTCGATTGGTTGCTGAGCCAGGCCGCGAAAAGCCAGAATTTTCGAAGCGCGGAAGTTTTCGATCAGCGTTCCATCACGGGACAGCGCCTTGAGGCTGTCACCGGCCTTAAGTGTTCCGCTTTCCACGCGGCCAGTCAGAATGCGGCCGATGAACGGGTCGCTACCCAGAGTGGTGGCCAGCATGCGGAAAGGCTCACCCTTGCGTTCGGCCTGCTTTGGGGCTGGGACGTGATCGACGATCAGGTCGAACAGAGCGGTCAGATCCTTGCGGGGTCCGTCCAGCTCCATATCTGCCCAGCCAGAGCGGCCCGAGGCATACATGGCCGGGAAATCCAGCTGATCGTCGTCGGCACCGAGATTGGCGAACAGGTCAAAGCATTCGTCTAGCGCGCGGTCGGGTTCAGCATCGGGCTTATCGACTTTGTTCAAAACCACGATTGGGCGCAGGCCCAATGCCAGCGCCTTGGAGGTGACGAACTTGGTCTGAGGCATCGGGCCTTCGGCGGCATCGACAAGCAAAACAACTCCGTCCACCATGCTGAGAATCCGCTCGACTTCGCCCCCGAAATCGGCGTGACCGGGGGTGTCGACGATATTGATTCGCGTGCCCTTCCATTCAACCGAGGTCGCCTTGGCAAGGATGGTGATGCCGCGCTCACGTTCCAGATCGTTGCTATCCATGGCGCGTTCCGCCACAGCCTGATTTTCCCGGAATGCACCGGATTGTTTGAGCAGCTCGTCCACCAGGGTCGTCTTGCCGTGGTCAACGTGAGCGATGATTGCGATATTGCGCAGGTCCATGAGAGGTCAGCCTTTGAACGGGAAGTTGCCGCGCGCATAGCGCGGTTTGAGCAAATAGACCAGCCCTAACCGGCGATCAGTGACCGGCTGTCTTGGAAAACAGGTGAATGACAAGGATTCCCGCCAAAATCATGGCTAGTCCGGCGACGGCAGGCCAATCCAACTTTTGGCCGAAGACGATAAATCCGATGAAGGCAATCAGGCAGATGCCCAGCCCCGACCAGATTGCATAGACTATCCCGACAGGCATGTATTTTAGCGTCAGACCGAGAAGATAGAATGAAACGGCATAGCTGACCACGACGAGTACAGAGGGCCAAAAACGGGTGAACTGCTGGCTGGCCTGGAGGGATGATGTGCCGATGGTCTCTGCTATGACCGCCAGCAATAGGATCAGGTAAGCTTTGGGCATTGCGACGTTCTCGGTAAAAGTTTCGCGAGGATGAGCACAAAATAAGACGAGCGGGCAAGAAAATTCTCGATACCCGGGCGAAAATAACAGACTGATACCTGTGTCGGCCAAGTGGCGGGGAGGTCAGGATAACCTGACTTTTATTTTACTGCGCTTAGTAGTATAAACCCGTTGTTTTTAAAGGTTTTTGTTTACTGAGTGTTTTCCATGACGAAATTCGCAAGATATGTCGTGTTTGTTTCGGCGCTTATAGTTGCGCTTGGGTGGCTTGCCGACGGGGGGTCCGTTGACAAAAATGCAGCCGAATTTGTTGAACGGTTAGAGAGTATTCAGGTTTAAGCGCTTGTCGGAACGCGGGAAGAAGGGGCAATTTTGCCTCTTTTTCTCTGCGTACTCTCACACCTTTGCTTCTGCTGAAAAGTAAGCGGCCAACTGCGGTTGAAGCCATGCCCAAAGTCTGGGCGCACCACGTTGTATCGGGGTGCCGACACGCCGTTCGACCTGAGCATAAGTGACGTCATAATCAACCCAGGAACCGCCGCCCGTGTCGAGGTTGCCGATCGGAGTTTGAAAGCGATCAATTGCCTTGGCAAAATGAGCGTCAATACTGTCTGCCGCTTCAAATTCCGTCCACAGGGACAGGAACGCGTTCCTTTGGGAAGCGGGCAGCATCCCAAACAGTCTTTGTGCGGCAGCTTGTTCTTCGGCTTCCTGTGCCGCGTGATCGACATGTCCGTGAATGGGGTGGTCGCCAGCGTCAATTTCGACGATGTCGTGAAGCAAAAGCATTTTCAGAACGCGGTCCAGCGCGATGCCGGGCAGGGCATGTTCTGAAAGAACCCAGGCAAACAGCATGACGTGCCATGAATGTTCGGCGGAATTTTCGAACCGTTCACCGCTCAATAGGCGTGAGGCGCGGTAGACAGATTTCAGTTGGTCAGTCTCGGTCAGAAACGGAAGACGAAGTGAAAACGCTGTATCACCGGTTGGGATTTCATCAAGCAGGTTTTGCGCGGCAGTGTAGGCGTCTGGAAACTCGGTCTTAAGATAAGCCGCCCGTCCGCCGTTCAAGTTGTCGCGGGCAATTGCCCGATGTTCCGGCTTAGGATTTGGTGCGCACAGGACCTGAAACATCGGCTGGCACCGGTCAAGGTATTTGGCGAATTTCGCATCCGGGCTTTGATCTGCTTCGAATTCCTGCCAGAGCGCAAGAAACTCCGACGCCTGATCTTGAGGCAGCAGACCAAACAACTGCGCAGCTGCAGCTTGTTCGGCCTGCTCGACCGCGTGCCAGTCGGTTTGTAGGTGAATGGGATGATCGCCCACGATGATTTCTACCAGATCATGCAGCAACAGCATCCGGATCACCCGACCGATGCTGACTTTCTCGCCGGCCAGAGGCTCCATGACCAGTGCCCACAACGCCAGTTGCCAGCTATGCTCGGCCGCATTTTCAGGGCGGGACTGATCCAGAAGATTATTTGCGCGTTCGACTGACTTCAGCCTGTCCGCGCATTTCAAAAATTCGATTTGCGCAGACAGTCTTTCGGTCATTGTTTCTCGATCGCTTTCATTTTCGAACGGTGTTCTGCCAGTTTCTGAATGACGAACTTGCGGGCCTTTCGTTCTGCCAGCCGCACACGAATTTCTGTCAGAAACGCCTCTTCCAGAGTTTGAGACGACGCGCCCAAATGCTCGCCGACTTCAACAAAGAAGCGGTCATTGCCGGTTTCATCCATCACTTTCATCGTGTCTTCGGCCAATTTGGCCGCAAGGGTGGTGATGGTATCGGACATCAGCGCGTGTTCTCGGTCAGGCGGCGTTTCACATAGTCGGAAACGTCTGTGATCAGAGTGTCCATGTGCCGTTCCTGGAAGAAGTGATCAGCGCCCTCGACCTCGTTGTGGGTAATAGTAATGCCTTTCTGCTCGTGCAGTTTATTCACAAGCGACGTGGTATCCGCCGGAGGAGCAACACGGTCAGCCGACCCGTTGATGATCAAGCCAGAGGAAGGGCAGGGTGCGAGGAACGAGAAATCGTACATGTTTGCCGGGGGTGAGACGCTGATAAAACCTGTGATCTCGGGGCGGCGCATCAAAAGCTGCATACCGATCCAGGCCCCGAACGAGAAACCTGCGACCCAGCAATGCTTCGAGTTGTTGTTCATCGATTGCAGATAATCCAGCGCGGATGCGGCATCGCTTAGCTCGCCTACGCCCTGATCATATTCACCCTGGCTACGTCCTACGCCGCGAAAGTTAAAGCGCAACACGGTGAATCCCATGTTGTAAAACGCATAGTGCAGATTATAGACCACCTTGTTGTTCATGGTCCCGCCAAACTGTGGATGCGGGTGAAGCACGATAGCTATCGGTGCGTCTTTTTCCTTTTGCGGGTGGTAACGGCCTTCCAGGCGGCCTTCGGGTCCGGGAAAAATCACCTCGGGCATGTGTGCTTTGGTCCTGTCTTTTTCTTCTTGGTGCCGGGATATACTTGACGGTTATCGTCAGGCACCTTAGAACGGTTCTAATTGTAATGCTTTGCGCAAGGCACTGCCAGTCGGAGATACGCACTGGCAGCGGCGGCGTCAATGTTTTCGCGCGCAACCTGCCATGAGGGAAAGACAATGAAGCTATCGACCAAGGGTCGTTATGCAATGGTTGCATTGGCCGATATCGCCCTACAACCCGGCGATGGCCTTGTGACATTGGGTGAAATTTCCGAACGCCAGGATATTTCATTGCCTTATCTTGAGCAGTTGTTTGTAAAGCTGCGTCGCGCTGAACTGGTTACTTCTGTTCGCGGTCCAGGCGGGGGATACCGGCTAACTCGGTCGCCTTCGGAAATTCGCGTGGTCGAGGTGTTGGCCGCGGTCGATGAAAACGTTGATGCATTGCAGAAGGGTGCAGGGGCATCCGGCGCGTCCTCTGGCAGCCGGGCGCAATCGCTGACCAATCGGTTGTGGGAAGGGCTGAGCGCTCATGTCTACGTCTTTCTGCATCAAACCCGCTTGTCCGATGTAATCAAAAACGATCTGGCCCCGTGCCCGGCAGTACCGAGCCTGTTTGCTGTCGTGGATGACTAGGAGTATGAGCTCGGGCACGAGTTTTGCGCGGGAAAAGATGTATCTATGAAACGTGTTTACCTGGATCATAACGCGACCACCCAGCTGCACCCCAAGGCGCGTGACGCCATGGTTGCAGCTATGGATGTTTGCGGAAACCCGTCATCGGTACATGCCGAAGGCCGGGCGGCAAAGGCTCTGGTCGAGCGTGCGCGCGCCCAGGTGGCTGCAGCGTTTGGCGCAGATGGAGCTGATATCGTTTTTACCTCGGGATCCACTGAAGGGGCGGCGCTGTCGCTGGCGGGTCGTGGGTTACACGGGTCGGCCATCGAGCATGACGCCGTAAGGGCCTGGATTACCGACGATCTGTCTGTGTCCGCTACTGGTCAGGTGCAGATTCTTGACCCTGTACAATCGACCTTGCAATTGGCGAACTCTGAAACCGGAATCATTCAGAAGCTGCCGACAGGCTTGGCGGTAACGGATGCGACCCAGGCTTTTGGGAAACTGCCTATGGCTTTCAATTGGCTCGGCGCGCAGATGGCTCTTGTTTCTGCGCACAAATTGGGTGGCCCAAAAGGCGTCGGAGCAGTTGTGTTGAAACGCGGTACGGATTTGCCCTCTCAGATCAAGGGTGGCGGGCAGGAAATGGGCCGTCGTTCCGGTACGGAAAATGTCATTGGAATCGCGGGGTTCGGCGCGGCTGCTGAAGCAGCGGCTAAAGAGCTGTCCGACGGGGTCTGGGAGCAAATCCAAGAATTTAGAAATATTCTAGAAAAGGCCCTTGAGGCTGGTTCTAAATCTACTATTTTTGTCGGGAAAGATCAGGAACGCCTGCCCAATACCCTGTGCTTCGCCACCCCCGGTTGGAAAGGCGAAACGCAGGTGATGCAGATGGATCTGGCGGGTTTTGCAATCAGCGCAGGTTCAGCCTGTTCCAGCGGCAAGGTTCGCGCCAGTGCGGTTCTCACCGCGATGGGATTTGATGAGGTCACAGCAGCCAGCGCGATCCGCGTTTCGCTGGGCCCTCGGACAACGGAAGAAGACGTGCTGCGTTTCGCTGAAACGTGGCTTGAGAAAGAGAAAAAGCATCGCGCGCGTGCCGCGTGATCTGACGGAGGGTGTCATATGGCCGCTTTGGACCAGACCCAGGTAAAAGAAGGTGTCGATCAGGAAACCGTGGACGCGGTACGCGAGGTCGGAACCTATAAATATGGCTGGGAAACCGAAATTGAAATGGAATACGCGCCTAAGGGCGTGAACCCGGATATCGTCCGTCTGATCTCTGAAAAGAATGAAGAACCCGAATGGATGACCGAATGGCGTCTGGCAGCGTTCGACCGCTGGACCCAAATGGACGAGCCGGATTGGGCGATGGTTCACTATCCCAAAATCGACTTTCAGGATCAGTACTATTATGCCCGCCCCAAGTCGATGGAAGAAAAACCCAAGTCGCTTGAGGACGTTGATCCAAAACTGCTGGCAACTTACGAAAAGTTGGGTATCCCGCTGAAAGAACAGATGATTCTTGCTGGCGTTGAGGGGGCAGAAGACGCACCTGCAGAAGGTCGCAAGGTTGCTGTGGATGCAGTGTTCGACTCGGTTTCTGTGGGCACGACCTTTCAGGCCGAACTGAAAAAAGCGGGTGTGATTTTCTGTTCAATCTCTGAAGCGATTAAGGAACACCCTGAACTGGTCAAAAAGTATCTGGGTACAGTGGTTCCGGTATCGGACAACTTCTATGCCACTTTGAACTCGGCCGTGTTCTCCGATGGGTCTTTCGTCTACATCCCTCCGGGTGTGCGCTGTCCGATGGAACTGAGCACCTATTTCCGAATCAACGCGGAAAACACAGGTCAGTTCGAACGCACGCTGATCATCGCCGACAAGGGATCATACGTCTCCTATCTGGAAGGCTGCACCGCGCCGCAACGTGATACGGCGCAGCTACACGCCGCTGTCGTCGAGATCATCGTCGAAGAAGATGCCGAAGTTAAGTATTCGACCGTTCAGAACTGGTTCCCAGGCGACGAGAACGGCAAAGGCGGCATCTACAACTTCGTGACCAAACGCGCCGATTGCCGAGGTGATCGTTCCAAGGTGATGTGGACACAGGTCGAGACTGGCTCGGCCGTGACCTGGAAATACCCGTCCTGCATCCTGCGTGGCGATGACAGCCAGGGTGAGTTCTACTCGATCGCGATCACCAACAACTATCAGCAGGCCGATACTGGCACTAAGATGGTTCATCTGGGTAAAAACACCAAGTCGCGGATCGTATCGAAGGGGATCAGCGCGGGTAAGGCCCAGAACACCTATCGCGGTCTGGTTTCCATGCATCCCAAGGCAAAAGACAGCCGCAATTATACCCAGTGCGACAGCTTGTTGATCGGTGACAAATGCGGGGCGCACACGGTTCCGTATATCGAGGTCAAAAACAACTCGAGCAGGGTTGAGCACGAGGCGACAACGTCCAAGGTTGACGACGATCAACTGTTCTATTGCCGCCAGCGCGGCATGGATGAGGAAGAGGCTGTGGCGCTTGTCGTCAACGGGTTCTGCAAGGACGTTCTGCAAGCTCTGCCGATGGAATTCGCGATGGAAGCGCAGCAGTTGGTGGCTATCTCACTCGAAGGTTCTGTCGGTTGATGACGCAGACACCGCGGAACCGCATCCAAAAGGATGACGTGCTGACCTGGCTGGGATACGCGTTGCCAGTTCTGGGTGGTTTGCTGGGCGTGGTTTTCGTCAACATCAACTACATGGCTTTCATCAACCCGGTCTGGGCGATTGGCGGAGGAGCGGTTCTTGGATGGATCGCCGCGCGTCTGATCCGCAAAGTGTTGGGCTAGAAAATTATCGGGGCCGGATGCCCCTTGCGATACGCAAAAGGACAAAAAATGCTGGAAATCAAGAACCTGCACGTGCAGCTTGAAGAAGAAGACAAGCAAATCCTTAAAGGTGTGGATCTGACGGTTGAGGCCGGCAAGGTGCACGCAATCATGGGGCCGAACGGTTCGGGCAAGTCGACGCTCAGCTATGTGCTGTCGGGCCGCGATGGGTATGAAGTGACTGAAGGTTCGGCCACTTTGGACGGTGAAGATCTGTTGGAGATGGAACCAGAAGAGCGTGCTGCGGCCGGTGTATTTCTGGCGTTCCAGTATCCGGTTGAAATTCCTGGTGTCGGTAACATGACATTCCTGCGCACCGCTGTGAACGCGCAGCGCAAAGCGCGCGGCGAAGAGGAACTGTCCGCCGCGGATTTCCTGAAAGATGTGCGCGCCAAGGCGAAATCGCTGAAGATCGACGCGGATATGCTCAAGCGTCCGGTAAACGTCGGTTTCTCGGGCGGTGAGAAAAAGCGCAACGAAATCCTGCAGATGGCGATGCTGGAGCCCAAAATGTGCATTCTGGACGAAACGGATTCGGGTCTCGACGTCGATGCGATGAAGCTGGTGGCTGAAGGTGTAAATGCGCTGCGTGACGAGGGGCGCGGGTTCCTTGTTATCACCCACTATCAGCGTCTGCTGGACCACATCAAACCGGATGTTGTGCACATTATGGCCGATGGTCGGATCGTGAAAACCGGTGGTCCTGATCTGGCGTTGGAAGTTGAAAACAACGGCTATGCCGACATTCTGGCCGAGGTGAACTGATGGGGCTGCCTGAAGTCAAACAAACAGCGACCGAGGCGCGGCTGGCCAGTTTGGTCATGCCCGATGCCGGATGCACCCGCGCAGCACGTGAAAGTGCGCTGGCTCGAGTGTTGGAAATGGGTCTGCCCGGTCGGCGCGACGAGTATTGGAAATACACGCGGCCCGATACGTTAATCTCGCCCGAGGCACCTCAGGCGGCTTTGTTCAAATCCGACGAGCCGTTGATGTTCCATGATCTGGATCGTCTGAAAATCGTGTTCATTGATGGTGTCTTCAGCCCCGACGAGTCTGATGATCTGTCGCTTGAAGGGGTCACGATCGACAGGATCGAAGATATCTGCTGCAAAGATATCCATTGGGGCAAAGAGTTGTACGGCGTTCTTGAAGCGCGTGGACAAACTCCGGTCCAGCGGCCTTTGGCGGCGTTGAATACGGCGTTTGCGGGCGATGGCGTCGCCATCCACGTGACGGGCAAGCCGAGCAAGCCGATCAGCTTGATATACCGTCACGCGTCGGAAACCTCGGATGCGATGTTGCATCACATCGTTCGCGTTGAAACCGGTGCCGAGGTGACCATTCTTGAGAATGGTCCAGCAGCGTCGCGATTCAACAAGTGCATGGAAATCGACATCGCCGATGGCGGAACGCTGCACCATGTTCGCGCTCAGGGCAGGGATCATGAACGCCGTGCGGCGACACATATGTTCACGCGCCTGGGTAAGGAATCCGTCTATAAGTCGTTTACCCTGACTGTGAACGGCGTCCTGACACGCAACGAGCAGGTCATTGAACTGACTGGTGATGATGCGGTGGCCCACGTGGCGGGGGCCTGTGTTGGCGACGGTGATTTCCATCACGACGATACGGTTTTTGTTACCCATGACGCCGTGAACTGTGAAAGCCGTCAGGTGTTCAAGAAGGTTCTGCGCAATGGCGCGACCGGCGTTTTCCAAGGGAAAATCCTTGTGAAAGAAGGCGCGCAGAAAACTGATGGTTATCAGATCAGCCAGTCGCTGCTGTTGGATGACGACAGCCAGTTTCTAGCCAAGCCGGAACTTGAAATCTATGCCGATGACGTAGCGTGCTCACACGGATCGACCTCGGGTGCGATTGACGAGACGGCATTGTTCTACCTGCGGTCGCGCGGGGTTCCAGTCAAGGACGCTACCAACATGCTGACTCTGGCCTTTCTGGCCGAGGCTGTGGATGAGATCGAAGACAGCTCTCTGGCCGAGGCCATTGTGGGCCGTCTGGAAGGTTGGTTGGCGCGGCGCAGCTGATGCCTGTCACTACAGATATCGTGGCCACTTACAGGGGGCCGGGGCGTGTAGTGCGCCGGCTTCTTGATCTGGGGCAGCGGGAAGACCGGGCGCTTGTTTTTGTCATGGCGTTTTGTGTGGTGGCGTTCATTGCACAAATGCCAAGCCTTGCACGGCGTGCCCATCTGGAAGGGTTAGAGCTGAATATGCTGATGGGCGGAGCCTTGCTGGGTACCGTCTTCATCCTTCCGTTGTTCTTCTATGCTCTGGCGTTTGTGTCTTTTGGTGCGGCCCGGTTGGTTGGAGGACGGGGAACATCCTATGGTGCACGCTTGGCATTGTTCTGGGCCTTGCTGTCATCAACACCATTGGTTCTGCTGCATGGGCTTGTCGCGGGTTTCGTCGGCTCGGGTCCAGCGCTGACGCTGGTAGGGGTTGTCTGGGTAGGGTTCTTTGGCTGGTTTTGGCTTTCAGGTCTTGTACAGGTGCAGAGGTATCCTGAATGAAAGGTGTCTCGATCAGCGAACTTGCGGTGCAAACTCTGGCCAATCCGTCCGAAGCAGCCCGCCGCCTGATGGCTCTGAACCCTGGCCGAGAGGTTTTGTGGTTGGCCTTTTTCCTGGCGGTTGTTCTGAATGGCTTGGTGCAGGTCGGCATCGATCATTTTGTTCCTGTACCAGAGGGGCAGGCGGCACCACCAACAGATCCCGTATTCCTGAACCTGCTTCGCTCTGCTGGAGCTATGCTACTGAGCGTCGTGGCATTTCTGTTTATCGGGCGGATGCTTGGTGGCACTGCAACCTTCGATGACATTCTGATCCTGACGATCTGGTTGCAGTTTCTGCAGATTGCGGCGTTGGTAATTACGCTTGTCGTTTCGGTTGCCTTACCGTTCCTAATGCTGATGTTTTTGCTCGCCACAGCGGTGCTGAGCCTTTACGTCACGCTCCATTTCCTGAATGAAGCCCACAAATTCGGATCGCTCTGGAAATCGTTCGGGGTCATTTTGCTGTCTGCTTTGATTGCAGTGCCATTTGTCCTCGCCCTGACGCCCAGTGCTCCGGTATAGGGAAAAGAAGACCATGTATGATGTGCAAAAAATCCGCTCGGACTTTCCGATTCTGTCGCGAGAGGTGAATGGCAAGCCGTTGACTTATCTGGATAATGGTGCCTCGGCCCAGAAGCCTCAGGTCGTTATCGATGCCGTAACCCGCGCCTATGCCGAAGAGTATTCGAACGTGCATCGCGGTCTGCATTTCCTGTCCAATCTGGCGACCGAGAAATACGAAGCAGTCCGGGGAACTATTGCCCGCTTCTTGGGCGCTGCAAGCGAAGATGAGATCGTCTTGAATTCGGGCACGACCGAGGGGATAAACCTTGTGGCCTATGGCTGGGCTATGCCGCACCTGCAGGCCGGGGATGAGATTGTACTCAGCGTAATGGAGCATCACGCCAACATCGTTCCTTGGCATTTTCTGCGTGAGCGTCAGGGTGTTGTGCTGAAATGGGTGGATATCACCCCGGACGGGGCGCTGGACCCGCAGGCTGTGATCGATGCGATTGGACCCAAGACCAAGCTAGTCGCCGTGACCCAGTGCTCGAACGTGCTGGGAACCGTCGTTGATGTGAAGGCCATCACCGAAGGCGCGCATGCAAAGGGTGTTCCGGTGCTGGTCGATGGCAGCCAGGGCGCTGTGCATATGCCGGTCAATGTGCAGGATATCGGTTGTGATTTCTATGCCATCACCGGGCATAAACTCTATGGTCCTTCGGGTTCAGGCGCCATCTACATAAAATCCGAACGCATGGCGGAAATGCGCCCCTTCATTGGTGGCGGAGATATGATCAAAGAAGTCAGCAAAGATCAGGTGATCTACAACGATCCCCCAATGAAGTTCGAGGCCGGAACGCCTGGAATCGTGCAGACTATCGGTTTGGGTGTCGCGCTGGATTACATGATGGATTTGGGGATGGAAAACATCGCCGCACATGAGGGCGCGCTTCGCGACTATGCATTGCAACGCCTGACCGGCCTGAATTGGCTGCAGGTACAGGGCACGCGGCCGGACAAAGCTGCCATCTTCAGCTTTACAATGGACGGAGCGGGGCATGCGCATGATGTTTCGACCATTCTCGACAAGAAAGGCGTTGCTGTTCGCGCGGGACATCACTGTGCCGGGCCTCTGATGGATTTCTTCGGTGTTACAGCTACCTGCCGTGCGAGCTTTGGGCTCTATAACACCAAGGAAGAGGTCGATACTCTGATCGATGCGCTGGAACTGGCGCATGATCTGTTTGCTTAAATCCTATCCGATCCGGGCAGATTTGCAGTTGCACCCGGATCGGAACAAGGTTAGCTAACGGCCAAGGCACCTGTAGCTCAGCTGGATAGAGCGCTGCCCTCCGAAGGCAGAGGCCAGAGGTTCGAATCCTCTCAGGTGCGCCATCCAATTCAATCGCTTACAATCATTTTTGTACTCTTAAGCCTTGCATGCGCGATGAGACGGCAAAGGTTTCACCGTCTTGCGTTGGATTCTGGTGATGTAGACGGCTGATCCCGATCAAAAGAAGAAGAGCGCCACTAAATCTGCCAGACTTTGGCGGCAAAAACAGTCGTGGATTGGGTAAATTGCAGTCATACGTGGAGATGCGACTCCACAATTTTTGAGGAATCTTTTTTCCCTGACGAATACGTAGAGATGGTTACCTCAATAACTGTCCGAAGGGCGCATAGTTGTTGAGAGAGTTCTTATACGGATTGCCCTGAGACCATCATAAGAGTTGGGGCTGCTAGAAGTTAACCGCCCCAAGAGCGGATTTCACCGCAATCCATATGGACAAAATTTGACCTCGAGTATTTGCCAACCCCACCTGCGCGACAGGACATAGCAGCCTTAGCCATCTGCGACACGGAACGTGATGACAAACGCAAGTCGGCCGCCTGGCCTTTCATGTGCAATGAATTCTTGGCAACCCGGCGCGAGCGCGAACGCAGCATTGCGTTGGTCTGCGGCGAGCGATAGCCCGACAGCAGCATGTATGGCTCATTAACGTCCAGCAGGTTGTGTGATGCGGCCATGATGTCGATGGTGCGCAGGTCCATGTCCTTGACCTGATCAGTGCGCCAGTCGCGCATGAAGTGGTTCACTTCCTTCACGGCATCTTTGATGTATTTGCCATCGACCCAATAGATCATGTCGATACGCTCACCGGTGCGACCAGAGTACATGCGGATACGACGAATGTCTCCGCCACCGCGAAGAAACCCTGCTGCATTGGAATAAGTCGGTGCTGCCACGACTGCTGTAGCTGCGAATGCGCCCAATAGGGCACGCCGGGTCAAGCCCGAAGTACTGCTCATAGTCATTTTAGTTTCGTCCCGTACTGTTCCTGCCTGCACACGATGTTACGCGCGCGTTCTTAATTTTTTATCCCATCCCAGATGCGGGATTTATGCCACAGACGGAGTCATCCGCCAACAAGTCTTTCAAATTCACCATTTCTAGGGGGAATTTTCGGCAGTTTTTTGCGCAGATGATGCGATTACGTATACTCATGAAGTAATTAGCGGCGTGTTTAAGTTGGCCGATGCAAACAGGCATCACGCACAGATAGAAGCGCCGAAATGATAACTTTGTGAATAGACAAGCCGGCCAGGGCACAATCATATTTGATCGGCACGCTCTCTGGCGGCTTAAAATAAAGAATAAACAAGGCCATCTTATGTTCTCAGGTATTCGTACACGTACTGGAATTGTTCTAACGGCGTGTTTTGTAGCATCTGCCGGTATTTCCAACGCTGATACTTCGTCGGACACAGCGTTCCAGATGGCTGTGGCTGAATATGCACCGACGGGGTCGCAAGTTGCAGCGTTTTACCGAGAGAACCAGTATTCTCCGGTTTGGGTGGGTGACTCGTCGGAACATAGAGCCCGGCGCGCGCGGTTGATCCGGGCGTTGTCCACGGCTGACGTTCACGGATTGCCGCAGGGCAAATACAGCGTACAGTCACTTGTGGACCAGATGCAGGCTGCGCGAACAACCCGCGATTTAGGCGCGGTTGAAATCAAGCTGAGCCGTGCTTTTGTCGAATACGCACGCAACCTGCAGTCAGGGGCTTTGCGACCATCCTCAATCGACGATGGGCTTGTTCGAAAGGTCCAGAGGGTATCTGCAAAAGATCACCTGCAGGGTTTGATATCCAATGAAAATGCTGCGTATTTCGATCAACTTGCCCCACAGTCATCCCAATATCGCGCCTTGATGAAACAGAAGCTGGTCCTTGAAAACCTAGTCAAACAGGGTGGCTGGGGGCCGACTGTGCCTGTCGCCAAGCTGGAATACGGCGACACTGGTTCTAATGTAATTAAGCTCCGCAATAGGTTGGTTTCCATGGGGTATCTTCGCCCCACTGCTACCCCGAACTTTGACGATGAGCTTTTGGCAGCGGTTCAGAAGTTTCAGATTGATCATGGTCTGGAACCGGATGGCGTAGCTGGGCAAGGCACGATCACCGAGCTCAACCGCAGTGCTGCTGATCGCCTCAGGGCGGTTTATGTTGCGCTCGAACGTGAGCGCTGGTTGCCGCGTGAGCGGGGTGAGCGGCACATTCTGGTGAATCAGGCCGATTTCTCGGCAAAGATCGTGGACGACGGATTGGTCACATTCGAAACGCGTGCCGTAATCGGAAAGAACACGCATGACCGGCGTAGCCCGGAGTTTTCGGATGAGATGGAGCATATGGTCATCAACCCTAGTTGGTATGTACCGCGCTCGATCATCACCAAGGAATATCTGCCAAAGCTGCAATCAAATCCCAACGCTGTCGGCCATATCCAGATCACCGACCGCAGTGGTCGTCAGGTCAACCGCGGGGCAGTGGACTTCACACAATTCAACGCGCGGAATTTTCCGTTTTCGATGCGTCAACCACCGAGCAGCAAGAATGCACTGGGGTTGGTAAAGTTCATGTTCCCTAATAAGTACAACATCTATCTACATGATACGCCTCAGAAAAGTCTGTTTGCGCGTGAGGTACGTGCTTTCTCACACGGGTGTATTCGGTTGGCAGACCCATTTGATTTCGCCTATGCGTTGTTGGCCAAGCAGGAAGAGAATCCCAAAGCCTTTTTTCAGCGAGTTTTGGCCACCGGCAAGGAGACCACGGTACATTTGGAGCAGCACGTTCCGGTCCATCTGATCTATCGCACCGCCTATATTGGGCCAAAAGGGCAGGTACAGTACCGTCGGGACGTTTACGACCGGGATCGGAAAATCTGGGAAGCTCTGCAAAAAGCAGGGGTAGCCCTGCCGGACGTTCAGGGGTAATCACCGGGGCAGGTCTTGAAACCGGAAAGCCTGAACATGCAGTACACCATTCAGCAGATCGCCGACGCCCTTGGCGCCGAATCCCAGGGTGACACCAGCCTGATCATCGAGCGCGCGGCCGAACCCGCAAATGCCGGAGCGTCCGATCTGGCAATGGCCATGTCCCCCAAATATGCCGGAGCACTGAACGACGGTTCCGCTCGGGCTGCTATTTTGTGGGAAGGCGCAGATTGGCAGGCCATGGGGTTGGCGGCAGCGATTTTCGTGCCTCGGCCACGCATGGCAATGGCCGGGATCACAGCGATGCTGGATCGTGGACAGGGTGTTGAACCAGGTGTTCATCCGTCCGCAGTGATCGACCCAACCGCAGAAATAGGTGAAGGTGCATCTATCGCGCCGCTGGCCGTCATTGGCGCTCGGGTTCGTATCGGCCGAAATGCGGTCATCGGTGCACACTGCGTAATCGGCATGGATGCTGTATTAGGCGACGATGCAACGCTGCGCGAGATGGTCAGCATCGGTGCCCGAGCGCAGATCGGTGATCGCTTTATCGCACAACCCGGCGCACGGATCGGTGGGGACGGTTTTAGTTTCGTCACGCCCGAGGTCTCTGGCGCAGAAAACGCCCGCAAGACAATGGGCGATCAAGGCGACGCGCGGGCGCAAAGCTGGTTGCGGATTCACTCGCTTGGCGCTGTTGAAATCGGAGATGATGTAGAGGTGGGTGCGAATTGCACTGTCGATAACGGAACGATCCGCAACACCTGTATCGGTAATGGCTCAAAGCTGGATAACCTTGTACACGTTGGCCACAACACGCGGGTGGGGCAGGATTGCCTTCTGTGTGGGCAAACCGGCGTGTCCGGCTCGGTCGAAATTGGCAACAGTGTGGTTCTGGGTGGCCAGACCGGAGTTGTCGATAACATCTTTATCGGGGATGGCGTAATTTCAGGTGGGGGCACGAAGATCCTTTCCAACGTGCCAGCTGGCCGCGTGATCATGGGTTATCCCGGCATCAAAATGGAAACGCATACAGACGTTTATAAGGCACAGCGCAGGTTGCCGCGCATGGCACGTGACGTAGAGGCGTTGAAAAAGGCTGTTTTCAAACAGCCGCAGAGCGATTAAATCATCCTCAACCTGACAATCAGAGGATCGACATGAGCATCACCGACCGCGTCATCGCAATCATTGCTGAGCAGGCCGTGCTGGAGCCTTCGGACGTCACGCCCGAAAGTACGCTCGAGGATCTGGGGATCGACAGCCTGGGGCTGGTCGAAAGCATCTTTGCCATCGAAGAAGAGTTTGACATCTCGGTTCCATTCAATGCCAACGAACCGTCGGCCAGCGATTTCGACATATCGAACGTTGCAGCGATCATCGCGGGTATCGAAAAGCTTGTGTCGGAAAAGGTCTGACATAAGACTATGAAACGCGTTGTCATTACCGGGGCCGGGACGATCAATTCGCTGGGCCACTCCGTCCCCGATACGCTTGAGGCTATGCGCGAAGGGCGTTGCGGCATCTCCGAGCTTGAATTCCGTGATGTTGAGCGGCTTTCCATCAAAATCGGCGGTCAGGTTCGCGGATTTGAGGCGGAAGGCCGGTTCAATCGTCAACAGATGAGCCTGTACGATCGATTTACCCAATTCACACTGACAGCAGCAAAAGAAGCGATTGAGCAATCCGGGATCGAATTTCACGGTGACCTTGCTGCCCGTTCCGGTGTGGTTCTGGGAACCGCAGGCGGCGGCGTTTCGACTTGGGATGACAATTACCGTTCGGTCTATGAGGATGGTAAAAACCGCGTTCACCCATTTGTTGTTCCAAAACTGATGAACAACGCCGCGGCCAGTCATGTGTCCATGGAGCATAACCTCAAAGGTCCAAGCTTCACTGTATCGACCGCCTGCGCGTCGTCCAATCACGCAATGGCACAGGCTTTTCAAATGGTTCGCAGCGGTGCGGCGCCGGTCATGGTCACCGGTGGTTCTGAATCCATGCTTTGCTTTGGAGGCGTAAAAGCTTGGGAAGGTCTTCGCGTCATGTCCAAAGACGCCTGCCGTCCGTTTAGCGCCAATAGAAACGGAATGGTGCAGGGCGAAGGCGCGGGCATCTTCGTTTTTGAAGAATATGAACACGCTCGGGCTCGGGGGGCCGATATTCTATGTGAAGTTGCGGGCTTTGCGATGTCATCCGACGCGTCCGATATCGTCATGCCCAGCAAACAGGGGGCGGCAAGGGCCATGGCGGGCGCTTTGGCCGATGCCCGCCTGAATGCGGAACAGGTCGGCTATATTAACGCACACGGAACTGGTACGGCTGCGAATGACAAAACCGAATGCGCGGCAGTAGCTGATGTCTTTGGCCCACACGCGGATGATCTGATGATCTCGTCCACCAAATCCATGCATGGACATCTGATTGGCGGAACCGGCGCAGTAGAACTGCTGGCCTGTATCATGGCGCTGCGTGATGGCGTGATCGCCCCGACGATTGGCTATGAAGAACCGGATCCGGAATGTGCGTTGGACGTTGTGCCCAATGACGCCCGTGAAGCCAAGGTTGACGTTGCTTTGAGCAATGCATTTGCCTTTGGTGGTTTGAATGCGGTTTTGGCGCTTAAAAGGGCCTGAAACTTAGGGTAAGGAATAAAAGAAAACGCCGCCGTTTCAGACCGGCGGCGTTTTCTTTATTGGGCGTGGTATCAGTTTTGCAGGATCTCAAGCTTGTCGAATCCGGTGGTAAAGCCAGCCAGCGACATATCAAGTTGCAGCAGTTGACTAGGCGCAAGGACTGAAACCAGTGAGATTGTTGCTTTGCTACCTGCTTTCATCGCGTCGATATCACCCTGGGTAAATCCCAACTGCGCGACGCAACCAATCGGGTTGCAGTGGTGATAATCGTAGCGCTTGCCGGGCGCACCATCGATGGAAAGCGCGATTTGCGCCTGTAGGAGAGTCTCAAGCGGAACTATCAGACTTGCACCTGCAACAGCTGCAGTACCCTCGGGAAGCTTGTTCAAGGAAATTTCTGCGACTGGCTGGCCATCTTGCCCTGTCAGTATCTGCCTTAGCAGGCAGGGATCATTGCCCTCTGCTGTCTTGAGGCACGTGATAGTCCAGTCGCCGGATTCTTCTTTCGCGTACTGTTCGCCGACACGGGGGCCGCTTTCGCCCAAGTCCAGATCGCTCCCAGTTTCGGTCTGCGGCGTTTCAGTCTGGGTTTGGCTATCCTGTGAAGCTTCCTGAGCAATTGCGGCACCGCACCAAAGGGCAGCGGCCAGGATGTGAATGGGGAGAAGTTTCTTGATCATGAATGCCTCGACAGTGTGAGTGAACATTTTTTTGTTGGTGATAACACCCTTCGGCAAAGGTGTCAGTCTCAAAGCCGCAAAAAGGGTAGGTCGTGATCGGATTCTTGCCGTTTCAACCCATTCGTTCCAACGAAAAAGGGAGCCGGTGGAGCGGCTCCCTTTCATAAATTTTTCTCCCCGTCGGACTGGCCGACTTAGTTATGCGCAGACGTTACGAAAGGCGAGCGCAGTGGTCAACTGCAAACCGAAAAATTTAATGCCAACGACAGAAATCTTTAAAAAAACCGCGCCCGAAGGCGCGGCTAGTCGACAGGGAGGAAGTCTGCCGCCTTGTCCGGGAACCGTAAAGGCAGCGAATTGACTATCGCAGCCAATGGTTAACTTAGTATGCTGGGAGCAGATCGGTGGAAATTAAGGCCAAGCTTACATGGATAAGAACATTTTTCTGGGTGGCGCAGGTGATGACTACAGCCAGCCGCAATCTTTGACGTTGAAATATGCAAACCGGCACGGATTGATCGCCGGGGCGACGGGTACCGGTAAGACGGTGACACTTCAAATCCTGGCCGAAGGGTTCTCGCAAGCAGGCGTTCCGGTTTTTTTGTCGGACGTCAAAGGCGATTTATCTGGGTTGGCCAAGGCGGGCAGCGAAAGTCATAAATTGCATCAGGCGTTTCAGGACCGGGCTACACGCATCGGATTTACCGACTTTTCCTATGCTGCTTGTCCGGTGACGTTCTGGGACCTGTTCGGCCAGCAAGGGCATCCTGTTAGAACGACGGTAACCGAGATGGGGCCTCTGCTGCTGTCTCGACTTATGGATCTGAGCGAGGCGCAAGAAGGCATTCTGAACATCGCCTTCCGCGTGGCTGACGAAGAGGGAATGCCTCTGCTGGACCTCAAGGACCTGCAGGCACTGCTGGTGTGGATCGGCGAAAACCGGGCGCAGTTGTCTTTGCGATACGGCAATGTCTCGACCGCTTCGATCGGAGCGATACAGCGGCGTCTGCTGGTGCTGGAAAACCAGGGTGCGACCAACCTGTTTGGCGAACCTGCTCTGGAATTGGCAGACCTGATGCGTACGGATGCAAACGGGCAGGGGATGGTGAACATTCTTGCCTCGGACAAACTGATGGGCTCACCGCGTCTTTATGCGACGTTTCTGCTTTGGCTGTTGAGCGAGTTGTTCGAGGAATTGCCCGAGGTTGGCGATCCTGACAAACCCAAGCTGGTATTCTTCTTTGACGAGGCGCACCTGTTGTTTGACGACGCTCCGAAAGTTCTTGTCGATAAGGTGGAACAGGTGGCGCGACTGATCCGATCCAAGGGAGTTGGCGTTTACTTCATTTCTCAGAATCCGGCGGACATCCCCGAGGATATTCTGGGGCAGCTCGGCAACCGCGTGCAACATGCCCTGCGTGCTTTCACGGCACGGGACCGAAAAAACCTGCGCCTTGCTGCTGAAACCTATCGCGAGAATCCTGCCTTTGATACCGAAGCCGCGATCCGAGAGGTTGGCGTCGGCGAGGCGGTAACATCGATGCTGCAGAAAAAAGGGGTTCCGGGGATTGTTGAGCGGACACTGATACGACCACCCGGATCACAGCTTGGCCCGATTAAGGAAACCGAGCGTCAGGCCGTTCTTGAAGCTTCTCCCATGAAAGTAAAATATGGGACTCTAAGAGATAGAAAATCAGCTTTTGAGATACTTCAGACCCGTGCTGATAAGGCTGCACTAGCAGCGGCCGAAGCAGAAGAGCAAGAGGAAACCCAGTCCGTGGCCGAACGTGAATTTGCAACCGCGCGGCGCTATTCCGGAAGCAGGGTTGGACGGTCTTCCTCGCGATTAAACCGGCCCAAGGATACGTTTGCGTCTGCCATGAGTGAGGCAGTCATTAAAGAGCTCAAGGGCACCACCGGTCGCAGGATCGTGCGCGGTATTCTGGGTGGATTGTTCAAGGCTAGATAACAGATGGGCGCCGGGCTGTATATCAGCTGACCGGCGCCCGACGCGTCACTTCAACCGGCGTTGGCCTTCCTGACGGCAATAGGCATCTGCCTCTGAGACCGACATTTTGCTGGCTGGGAAATTGGTGGCCCGATCCCAAATCACTCGATCCTGACGATAAAGCTGGCAGGTCACTTCACCCTTCGGGGTTTGAACTTTAACCGGCTCGGTCTCCAGATCTTCAGGAGACGGAATGCAAGCAGTCATACTGACGACAATGGGCAACATAAGGATTTTGGGGATTATAGTGTTTTTCATCTGTCGTCTTTTTACTCTCAAGAGGTGACCTGCAGTATCAGCGTCGATTGACTAATTAAACGTGAAGGCGAATTAGAACTAGCCCAACTATAGATTGGTCTATTCAGGTTCTGTTGATGAATCAAGAAACCGCGCCGAATATCCGACGCGGTTCAATACTCTGGTCCTATTTCTCGGGGATAAGACCCCTGGGGCTGAATCTGAGAACAATCAGCAGCACCAGTCCCATAGTAAACAGCCGCATATGTGCCGAACTTTCTATCAGATGCGCTTTCAAAGCGCTGCCATCAGGCATCCACGCGGTGATCAGGTTCATCAGCCAAAGGCCAATGGGCTCAACCTGTACCCACAGGAACCAGATCAGGAATGCCCCCAGAACTGCACCGAAATTGTTGCCCGAGCCACCCACGATCACCATCACCCACACAAGGAAGGTAAAGCGCAAGGGCTGGTACGCGCTGGGTGTCAGCTGTCCGTCCAGTGTGGTCATCATTGCGCCAGCGATCCCGCAAATGGCGGAGCCCAGAACAAAAATCTGCAGATGCCGGCGGGTGACGTCCTTGCCCATCGCTTCGGCCGCAACCTCATTATCTCGAATGGCGCGCATCATGCGGCCCCAAGGGCTGTGAAGCGCTTTCTGAGCCATCCACAGCAGCACCAGCAGCACGATCAGGAACAACAGCGAATACCCCAGCTTGACCGACAACGTCGACGCGGTGACCGGGTCGAGACCAAACCACTCGGCGCGCGCGATAAAGCCGGGGTCTTGTTGCAGCTCTACTTCGTAACCCACCACAGGGGCAGGGCGCGGGATGCCGTAAACATTCTTGACCCCACGGGCCAGCCAGTCTTCATTCTTCATGATCGCGATGATGATCTCGGCAATGCCCAAGGTGGCAATTGCAAGATAATCTGACCGCAGGCCCAATGCCGTTTTTCCGATCAGCCAAGCAGCGCCAGCCGCCAGTAATCCTCCTGCGGGCCAGGCCAGCAGCACCGGCAGATTCAGACCGCCAAGGTTGCCTTCGACGGCAGGGTTGATCGCTTCAACAGCCGCAGAGCTAGGATCAAAAACAGCGCGATAGATAAAGAATCCGGCGACCAGAATGCCAACGATGGATAAGGTGCGCACCCGGCCCTTGGGCATCTTTTGCGATACCAACACAGCGGCAACGACGGTTGCGGCCCCAAGTAACAAGGCAAGAATAATACCATATCCACCGGCGCTCCACGCCCCAGCCGTCGGGGGGGTCGAGACCAGCACCACCGCCAATCCGCCCAGCGCGACAAAGCCCATGACACCGACGTTGAACAGGCCTGCAAAGCCCCATTGCAGGTTCACTCCGATCGCCATGATAGCTGAGATCAACCCCATGTTCAGAATAAGGATTGCGGCGTTCCAGCTCTGCGTGAAACCCGTCATCAGGATCAGGCAACCGACAATGACGAAAAGCAGCGTGTTTTTGACAGGTTCGGTCATACCGCTTTCCCCTTAAACAGACCCGTGGGTTTGAACAGAAGCACGATCAGCAGGATGACAAAGCTGACGGCGAATTTGTAGTCGGTGGACAGGAATTGAACCAATCCTGACGGTGCAAGGCTTTCGGGGGCGACGTATGTCAGCACCTTTTTCCAGGCATAGGTGATTGTCACCTCAGAGAACGCGATGATGAAGCCACCTGCGATAGCACCCAGTGGGTTCCCGAGGCCACCGACGATGGCAGAGGCAAAGATCGGCAGCAACAGCTGGAAATACACGAAAGGTTTGAAGCTTTTGTCCAAGCCGTAGAGAACCCCAGCCGTGGTTGCCAGTGCTGCGACAATGATCCATGTGATCATAACCACCCGTTCAGGATTGATACCAGACAGCAGCGCCAGATCCTCGTTGTCGGAATACGCGCGCATTGACTTGCCGGTGCGCGTCTTGTTGAGGAACCAGAACAGCAGCGCCACGGCGATCACCGCCACTAGCACCGTAATGCCCTGAGAAGTCTTGATCGCAAGCCCCTCTTTCAGCCCGGTCATGGCCTTGAAATCACGCGCCGAAATGATGAACCGCGCGCCATCAGAAAACCTCTGGTCATCCGGCCCGATGATGAACCGCACCAGACCGTTCATGATGAACATCACGCCCATCGAGACGATCACCAGGATAACCGGTTTGGCCTTTTGTACCCGGTAGAACCGGTACACCAGCCGGTCGGTGATCAACACCAGAACGATACAGCCCAGAATGGCAAAAGGCAGAGCCAATAGTGCGGTCGGCAATGGCCCAAAACTGATACCGGCGGCTTGCAGCCCCCAGGTCACCAGCACTGCAATCATCGCGCCAAAGGCCATCGTATCGCCATGGGCAAAGTTCGAGAACCGCAGGATACCATAGATCAGAGTGACCCCCAGAGCGCCCAGAGCCAACTGGCTGCCATAGGCGATTGCTGGAACAAGAACGAAGTTGGAGAGCGCCACAAGGGCGTTGAGGAAGTCCATTAGTCTTAAACCTCGCAGCGGCCAAGGGCCGTTAGGCTAATGCCAATGCCGGTAAATACATGTGTTGTGTAAGCGACGATGCCATCCGAAAATGCACTGAACGTATAGGAGGCTGAACGGTCTTCGCTCCAGCCGTACGCAGTCATCAACTCGTCTGATACTTGAACAACATTGAGCAGGGGCAACCCACCGTCTCCAAGATCAATTCGAAGCTGATTGTCCGGCAGTTTTTCGTAGGCGAAATCGACACCTTCGCCCGTCTTTGTAGTTTGGCATGGTCGGGTGTTCGCGCAGGTGTACTCAAAGATGCATTTTGTGAGTTCGGCAGCGATCAACTGAACGGGGGCCAAAGCTACGGCCATTGAGATTATTAGTAACTTCATCCTCATCCCCCCAAGAAACTCTTACGCACTTCGGGATCGGCCAGCAGTTCTTTGCCCGTGCCGGTGTAAGCGTTGCGCCCCTGAACCAGCACATATCCCTTGTCCGCGATCTCCAAGGCCTGGCGGGCGTTCTGTTCGACCATCAGGATCGGCAACCCGGTGCGTGAGACTTCGATGATCCGGTCAAACAGCTCATCCATCACGATGGGTGAGACACCGGCGGTAGGTTCGTCCAACATCAAGACCTTCGGCTGCGTCATCAGCGCGCGGCCCACGGCGACCTGTTGTCGTTGCCCGCCCGACAGCTCTCCGGCCGCTTGATTACGTTTGTCGCGCAGGATGGGGAACAGATCATAGACCTGCTCCATCGTCTGGCTTATGTCGTCGCGGCGGATGAAGGCGCCCATTTCTAGGTTTTCTTCAACCGTCATGGACGTAAAGATGTTCGAAGTCTGCGGCACAAAGCCCATACCTTTGATCACGCGGTCCTGCGGTGAGAGATTGGTAATATCTTCTCCATCCAGTCGCACAGACCCGGCGCGGACGTCGAGCATACCGAAAACCGCTTTCATCGCGGTCGATTTTCCTGCGCCGTTGGGGCCGACGATCACGGCGATCTCACCCCTGTCGACGGCGATGGTGCAGTCATGCAGGATATCTGGACCCTTGCCATAACCGCCGGTCATAGTGTCTCCGATCAGGAACGGGCCGCCGCCGACATAGTGCGTCTTGCCGCTGGTCTGATGCGCGGGGGTCATGGTGCCGACGCCATGCGTATTGGTGATCGAGGCGTCCTTGTTGCCCTTGTCGTCGTGATAAGGATTGTCGCTCACGCCCCGGCCTCCAGCTTGTCTTTGTTCTTCAGGCCGGTGCCCAAATAAGCCTCGATAACGTGCTCGTTGGCTTTGATCTCGTCCAACGTACCTTCGGCCAGAACCTTACCTTCGGCCATACAAATGACCGGGTCGCAGATCTTGCCGATGAAATCCATGTCGTGTTCGATGACGACGAAAGTATATCCGCGTTCCTTGTTCAGGCGCAGGATCGTATCAGCAATAGTCATCAGCAAGGTGCGGTTCACGCCGGCACCAACCTCGTCCAGAAACACGATCTTGGCGTCCACCATCATGGTGCGGCCAAGTTCCAGCAATTTCTTTTGCCCGCCCGAGACCTGACCCGCCTTGTGATTCGCCAGATGCTCAATGGTCAGGAATTCCAACACCTCATCCGCCTTGGCCTTTAGTGCGCGCTCTTCATCGGCAATGCGTTTGCGACCGAACCATGTGTTCCAAAGCGATTCACCGGATTGTGCGCCGGGCACCATCATCAGGTTTTCCCGACAGGTCATCGAGGAAAATTCGTGCGCGATTTGGAAAGTGCGCAACAGGCCCTTGTGAAACAGATCATGCGGGGGCAGGCCGGTGATGTTCTCGCCGTCCATGAACACCTTGCCGCTAGTCGGCGGAAGAACGCCCGCGATCACATTGAACAGAGTAGTTTTTCCGGCCCCGTTTGGACCAATCAGGCCGGTGATGGAACCCTTTTGGATTTCCAGCGATGCCCCATCCACCGCGTGAAAACCGCCGAAATGCTTATGCACGTCTTCGACGACGATCATGTTTTCCCCTAGCCGCCGTTGTCGGCGTTCTTGTGTCCCCAACCCCTGGTAAGAGGTGCGGTCTTTTTTCATTGAAACAGCCCGGACACAAGGCCCGGGCTGCTTGTTTTTAAGACGATAGTGACAGGATCACCGGAAGTTGACGGTTTCGTTCTTGCCGTCGGTCACTTCGATCTCACGGTAAGAACCCGCGCTTTCACCGGGGCCGATCAGCTCAACACCGGATGCACCAACATAGTCGATGTCCTGACCTGCGGCCAGCAGCTCCAGTCCTTTGGCCAATTCACCGGGATAGATTTTCTCGCCCGGAGCGTTGGCGACGTCCATGATCTTCGGGCCGTAGTCAGCCGGGTTGGTCGAACCGGCGGCTTGCATGGCCAGCATGAACAGCGCAGCGGCGTCATAAGATTCCGGCGAATAGGGCGATGTGCCATCGAAACCCGCCTCTTCAGCCATGGCAAAGTATTTCTCGGCACCTTCACCACCCGAACCGGCAATCTGGCCGAACGATCCATCCAGATCCGGGCCAACGTTCTGAGGCAGCGAGTCACCGATCATGCCACCCGGCAGACCGAATGTGTCGTAAGCACCGCTGTCCAAGGCCGACTGGATGATGCCCAGACCGCCCTGGTCCAGATAACCAGCTACGACCAGAATGTCGCCGCCAGCCGAGGCCAGTGCGCCCACTTCAGCCGAATAATCGGCCTTGCCGTCTTCGTGCGCCGCCACGATAGTTACTTCGCCACCAGCAGCTTCGAACGAGGACTGGATCGCATCCGCCAGACCTTTGCCGTAGTCGTTGTTGGTGTAAGTCAGGGCAATCGAATTGATGCCGCGATCCTTGAGGATGTCGGCCATCACTTCGCCTTCACGCGCATCCGACGGAGCGGTACGGAAGAACAGACCGTTGTCTTCCATGGTCGATAGGCCGGGCGAGGTCGCAGACGGCGAGATCATGACCATACCATTTGGAATCGCAACGTTCTGAAGGATAGCGCCGGTCACGCCCGAGCAGTCGCCACCGACGATGCCGGCAACGCCGTCTGCGATCATGCGTTCACCGTTCGAGGTCGCCAGACCATTGTCGATGCAGCCGGTGTCGGCGCGCGATGCGGTGACGGTTGAACCATCCAGCAGTTTGCCGGATTCGGTGACTTCGGCCATCGCCAGTTCTGCGCCCGAACCCATGGCAGGTGCCAGCGATTCAATCGGTCCGGTGAAGCCGAACAGAACGCCCAGCGTGACGTCCTCAGCCATTGCAGTGCCAGCCAGCAGAGCGGTTGCTGCAGTTGCGGTAAGCAGCTTTTTCATTAGGTTACTCCCATATTGGAACGTGTTCGTTCTGGGCACGACCCTAGGCAAGCTGTTTGGAAAAGAAAAGTCCTAACGCAATCGTGTTTTTGTCGACTACTGCTCTAACTGTTTTGTTGGGGATGCCGCTGACAACGGTGCCCGGCGGTTTGAGGAGAAAACGATGTTGAAAGCCTTGGCGGTTCTGGTCCTGTCGTACAGCGCAACTTTGGTCAGTGCAGAGGTTTTGCAGACATCATCGGGGCCGGTTCGGGTCGCCCCTCTGGTCGAAGGGTTGGACACGCCATGGGCAATCGGAATCTTGCCAGACGCATCCTTTTTGGTGACCGAGCGTGAAGGAGAGCTGCTCTATGTCTCTGACGGGCAGGCAACCCGAGTTAAAGGTGTTCCCCAAGTGTCAGCCCGCGGTCAGGGCGGGCTGTTGGATATCACCGTAGCGCGTGATTTTTCCCAAACACGCGAGGTGTTCCTTACGTTCTCCAAAGGTCAGCGCGATGGTGCCGGAACTGCGCTGGCCGTCGCGCGCCTGTCGGAAAAGGGCGACCGGCTCACCAACCTGCGCGTTATTTTCGAGGCCGTCCCAGGCGGGTCGGGCGGCCGGCACTTCGGCTCGCGTGTGGTAGAAGCGGATGACGGAACCCTGTTCGTCACTATCGGGGATCGTGGAGATCGCCCCAATGCGCAAGACAGGTCGAACCACATGGGATCGGTAATCCGAATCAACCGCGACGGGTCTGTTCCGCAGGATAATCCCTTTTTCGGTAACGAACGAGTGCGACCGGAAATCTGGTCCTACGGACATCGCAACCCGCAAGGTGCCGGTTTGGATGCACGCGGGCAGCTTTGGGTTTCCGAACACGGGGCAAAGGGCGGAGACGAGGTCAACTTGGTTCAGCCAGGCTTAAATTATGGATGGCCGGTCATCTCCTATGGGGTCCATTATTCCGGCCAGAAAATAGGCGAGGGCACGTCTAAACCCGGCATGGAACAGCCCAAATATTACTGGGTCCCATCTATCGCGCCGTCCGGGTTGCTGGTGTATTCCGGCAAGTTGTGGCCAAAATGGAAAGGCGACATCTTTGTCGGTTCGCTAAAGTTCGACTACATTGCGCGGCTTGAAGGTAAGCCATTGCGCGAAGTTGAGCAGATCAAAGGACCCGAAACAGAGCGTGTTCGCGATATTGTCGAAGCACCGGACGGGGCGATCTGGTTCATTTCAGTCGGGCAGGGGGCCGTGTATCGCATGACCCCCGACTAAACTTGCTTTACACCGACAACCGATCACCCTGCGCGCCGCGCTCGCGGTACGGCGTGGTGTTGTAATGCGCCCGGTAACATTTCGAAAAATGGCTGGGCGAGGCAAAGCCGCAGGCCAGCGCGACATTGATCACACTCATATCCGTCTGCATCAGCAAATTCCGTGCTTTGTGCAGGCGCAATTCCATGTAGTACCGCTTGGGTGACCGGCTGAGATAGCGGCGGAACAGGCGTTCCAACTGCCGGGTCGACATGCCGACGTCCTTGGCCAGAATCGAAGGCGAGATCGGCTCTTCGATGTTCTTCTCCATCATCAGAATGACCTGGCTCAGCTTGGGATGGCGCACACCGATCCGGGTCGGAGTCGACAGACGTTGTGTATCCTGATCGGTGCGAATTGAAGAGTAGATCATCTGATCCGCGACAGCATTAGCAAGGTCTTCGCCGTAATCATCGGCAATTATCTTTAGCAACAGGTCGATGGATGACGTTCCGCCAGCGGTAGTCATTCGGTTGCCGTCGATCAGAAAGACGGATTTAGTCAACTCAACTTCGTCGAACTCTTCGATGAAACTGTCCGAATTTTCCCAGTGAATAGTCGCGCGCTTGCCGTCCAGCAACCCTGCCTTAGCCAACGTATAGGCCGCCGTACACAGACCGCCGATACGCAATCCCCGCCGTGCTTCGCGGCGAACCCAGTTCAGTATCTTTTTGGTCGTAGCAGCTTGTACGTCCACACCGCCACAGATCAGAACGGTATCGTCGCGCTGAAGCTCAACCAGATCCGAATCCAATTGAAATGTCGTGCCAGCCGAGCAATTGACCGACTCTCCGCCTTCACCCAACAGCACCCAGGAATACAACTGTTTGTTTGCCATTCGGTTTGCAATTCGCAAACTATCCAGTGCCGAAGCAAACGACAGCAACGAGAATTTGTCCAATAGGACAAATACAAAATTTCGAGGGTTGGCCGCAGTGTTTTCCACCGTGACAACTTGGCGTTGCTCTTGCATGGCGAGGTGTCCTTGATTCGGCGCTTTAGAACGAACATCCAGCGACAGATTTATCAGCCACCATGACCAAAGCTTGATTGCGGCGTCAAGGGGCGCAAATCGTATATGGTCAGTCTTCAATGCATTTTGTATAGAGACGACCTGAATACTTCAGCGGAGATCAAAGCTATGACTGAATGGCAAAAAACGAACTGGCGCAATAAGCCCCGGGTTCAGATGCCAGACTATACCGACGCGGCCGCGCTGGCCAAAGTCGAGGCGCAGCTTTCGCAGTATCCCCCGCTGGTCTTTGCGGGCGAAGCACGGCGTCTGAAGCAACATTTGGGTGCCGCCGGTCGCGGCGAGGCCTTTTTGCTGCAAGGGGGCGATTGTGCCGAAAGCTTTGAACAATTCAGTGCGGACGCGATCCGCGATACGTTCAAAGTGATGCTGCAGATGGCGATGGTTCTGACCTACGGCGCCAAAGTGCCGGTGGTCAAAGTAGGCCGCATGGCCGGCCAGTTCGCCAAACCGCGTAGCGCCCCGACCGAGGTGGTGGATGGCGTGGAACTGCCCAGCTATCGCGGTGACATCATCAATGAATTGGCCTTTACGCCCGAAGCTCGAATTCCAAACCCCGGAAAAATGCTGCAGGCCTATACACAGGCAGCGGCAACGCTGAATCTGTTGCGTGCATTCTCGACCGGTGGTTTTGCCGATATGAGCATGGTGCATTCCTGGACCCTTGGATTCACGGATGAGCAGGATGTTCAGAAATACTCGGAAATCGCTGACCGCATTCAGGATACGATCGACTTTATGGGCGCCGCCGGTATCACTGCGGACACAACGCATGAGTTTTCGACCGTTGAGTTCTACACCAGCCATGAAAGCCTACTACTGGAGTACGAAGAGGCGCTGACCCGTCTTGATTCGACGTCTGGCAACTGGCTTGCAGGATCAGGTCACATGATCTGGATCGGCGACCGCACACGTCAGCCGGAAGGTGCGCATGTGGAATTCTGTAGCGGCGTCCTGAACCCGATCGGTCTGAAATGTGGTCCGACGACCACAGCCGAAGACCTCAAGGTTCTGATGTCCAAGCTGAACCCCGAAAACGAAGAAGGTCGCCTGACGCTGATCGCGCGCTTTGGCGCGGGTAAAGCCGGTGAACACCTGCCGCGTCTGATCAAAGCCGTCAAAGAAGAAGGCGCCAAGGTCACTTGGGTTTGCGATCCGATGCACGGAAACACGATCAAGTCGGCGACGGGCTACAAGACCCGTCCGTTCGACTCGGTTCTGCGCGAGGTACGCGACTTCTTTGGCGTGCATCAGGCTGAGGGAACAATCCCCGGTGGCGTGCATTTCGAGATGACCGGACTGGACGTGACCGAATGCACCGGCGGTGTTCGGGCCGTGACCGAAGAGGATTTGTCGGATCGCTATCACACAGCCTGTGATCCGCGTCTGAACGCGACGCAGTCGTTGGAACTGGCGTTCCTTGTGGCCGAAGAACTGACGAACCTGCGCCGCGACCGCAACAAACGCGCGGCCAGTTAAATCAGAATAAACCTATTGCGAAGGCGGGCTGATTTGGCCCGCCTTTTTTATAGGCGTCAGTCGTCGCGGGACACGACTAGTCGCAGATGTGAGCCCGGGCGATGGAAGTCCATTTGGTCTTCGGCAAATCCGGCCGCCTCTTTCTGAATATGATGTTGCGGCGCCTGGACATCGGACACTGCGCGCAATCGGCAGTCAGGAATTGTAAACCTACGGGGTGTCGTGCCGATCGTGCCGTCGCTGACCATAACACCCAATACGCGGCTGACATCCCCCAGATCGCTTTTCAGAGGCAGCAAGATCATGCGCGCCTGTAACTGAGTTCGCCCAAGTTTACCCGCCGAGACCATACTCAATTCTGCAATGGCTGGGCTTGCGAACACCTGTTCCAAAATCTCTGAGATCTGGTTGCGCGCGCTGGGTTCGAAGAACGCGGTCAAAGGCATTCCTCGCACCTCCATGCCAGCTACTTTGTTCAGATGGCTACCGGCCAGGCGAAACCGGGCCAGACCTGGGGCGATGCGTTCCAGAATAAGGGTGTATTCCAGAATATTTTCGAGCCCGCGCGGATCAATCTGCGAGCGCATCGGAACGTCGTCGCCTGTCAGCAACGCCGTCCAATATGCCTCGGCCTGTCGGATGGGCGAGAGGCTACGCCCACTGTCAAAACGATCCATTGCGACGATCTTTCCAAATTTTGACCCGGAACCGTTACCGAAAAAGGTTTTCATTTTCATTACCCTAGTACCAATCGACCGTCTTTTTCTAAAATGCCAAGTATCGGGGCCAAGTTAGTCCGACCAAACCCTGACTGCGGTCAGATTGACACGGGTTAAGTCAATTTTGGAGGAATTCTTTAACGAATGGTTAACTACTGGGGCACAACGCAAAACTCAGCAAACTCTTGCTCTGCCACCGGTGTTGCCGTTAGGTGCGGCAAGCAAGACACCAAAGGGCAGCGACTGAAAGGGCAGGCATGATCAGATCCATGACCGGATTCGCGTCGGGCAAGGGAACGTTTGGACCCCATAGCTGGACGTGGGAACTGCGTAGTGTGAACGGCAAGGGGCTGGACATGCGGCTGCGCGTACCCGAGTGGCTGACCGGGCTTGAAGCTGCGTTGCGTGCCCAACTGTCCAAGGCTTTGACACGAGGCAATGTAACCTTGTCCCTAAGGCTGAGCCGGGACGAATCCACGCCCGATCTTGCCCTGAACGAAACAGCCATGAACGCGGCGTTAGTCGCTTTGGCCCGCACGCACGAAATGGCCGAAGCAAACGGTGTAACTCTGGCTCCGTCGACTGCAGTGGATTTGATTTCGTTAAAGGGAATGTTGGAGGTAGGCAGCGACGTGGATGATCCCGCACCGCTGGTCGAACAGCTGTCGGCTGAGTTCGCCCCTCTGTTGGTCGCTTTTGTGGACATGCGACAGGCTGAAGGCAAGGCGCTGGCAGGGATATTGGGCGGGCAGCTTGATCAGGTTGCAGTATTCACGGAACAAGCCGCCGAGTTAGCAGAACAGCGCAAAGACAAAACAGCCGAGGCGTTGCGCGAGAACTTGGCGCGTGTACTGGAAAATTCGCAAGGCGCGGACCCAGACCGTGTGGCTCAGGAATTGGCGTTGATAACCGTAAAATCAGACATAACTGAGGAAATCGATCGCCTAAAAGCGCATGTCACGGCGGCCCGTGATTTGCTTTCGCAGAATGTGGCCGTCGGGCGCAAACTGGATTTTCTAATGCAGGAGTTCAATCGCGAGGCCAATACACTGTGCTCAAAGGCGCAAAGCGCGGACCTGACCTCGGTAGGGCTTGAGTTAAAGGCTGTAATAGATCAGATGCGGGAGCAGGTGCAAAACGTTGAATGACAATGGGAACGACTGAAATGGCAGATCGCCGCGGCCTACTAATCATCTTGTCATCGCCCTCGGGTGCGGGAAAGTCCACTTTGGCCCGGCGGCTGATGGCCTGGGATACCGGATTGGAATTTTCGGTCTCGGCCACGACCCGGGCACCGCGTCCGGGCGAAGAACATGGGCGCGAGTATTACTTTCTGTCGGACGATGAGTTCAAACAGCAGGTTGCCGACGGCCAAATGCTGGAACATGCTCACGTCTTTGGCAATTTTTATGGCTCGCCCGCCGAACCAGTTCGAAAGTCGATCAATTCAGGGCGGGATGTTCTGTTTGACGTGGATTGGCAAGGCGAGGTGCAGATCCGCAATTCGGATCTGGGGAAACATGCATTGTCGATCTTCATCCTGCCGCCTTCGATCCCAGAATTGCGGCGTCGGCTTGAGACCCGCGGCCAGGACAGTGAAGACGTGATTGCCAAGCGTATGTTGAAAAGCTGGGATGAAATCAGCCACTGGGGGTACTACGATTATGTGCTGGTCAACGACGATCTGGACGCCACCGAAGCAAAGCTGAAAACCATCGTCAGCGCCGAGCGCATGCGCCGCATCCAGCAACCAAGTCTGCAAAACCACGTGCGGATTCTGCAAAACGAATTTGAAGGATTGTCATGACCATCTACGCTCTGGGTGAACATACTCCGCAAATCCACGACGATACTTGGGTTGCACCGGATGCCAATCTGGTGGGCAAAGTTGTGCTGGAGCAGGGATCCTCGGTCTGGTTCGGTTGTACCATCCGGGCGGATCATGAAGAAATTCGCGTGGGCGAGGGCAGCAACGTGCAGGAAAACTGCGTCATGCATATCGACGCCGGTTACCCGCTGACCATCGGCAAGAACTGCACCATCGGCCATAAGGTCATGCTGCATGGATGCACAATCGGGGATAATACGCTGATCGGGATGGGGGCTATTGTTCTCAATGGTGCCAAAATCGGAAAGAACTGCCTGATTGGGGCGGGGGCCTTGATTACGGAAGGCAAGGAAATTCCCGACAACTCGCTTGTGATGGGATCGCCCGGCAAAGTCGTACGACAACTGGATGCTGCTGGTGCTCAGCGGATCACGTTCAGCGCCCTGCATTATCAGGAAAACATGCGCAGGTTCCGGGATCAGTTGAAACCGGTTTCCTAGAACACTCGATACGGCCGAAAGTACAAAAGAATGTCAGACGATCTGCTTGCTGAATTTGTCTCGGCCATCCCGATGCCCGCCCTTATGGTGGACCAGACCGAGCGGATCATCGCAGCGAATACCGATGCAAAGACCTTGCTGGGGCAAAATATTGTCGGCAGGCACTTTGCCACGATTTTGCGGCAACCTCAGGTCATCGAAGCTTTTGAACAGAGCCTGCGCTCCAAAGGCCCGGCAAACACCCGGCACCTGTCAAACGATGGCGCGCAGGATACGACGTTCGAAGTGCAGTGCCGTTATATGGAAGGTGTAGGCGCCGTGTCAGGTGGCGCGTCACTGGCCATTTTTCAGGACGTCACGCATGTGGAACAAGCCAGCCAGATGCGGCGGGACTTTGTGGCGAACGTCAGTCATGAATTGCGCACACCTTTGACTGCGCTGATGGGATTCATAGAAACGCTTCGCGGCCCTGCCCGTGATGACGAAGCCGCCCGTGAGCGGTTTCTGCAAATCATGACCGATGAGGCAAATCGCATGAACCGGTTGGTCGGGGATTTGCTGTCGTTGAACCGTGTGGAAAGCGAAGAACGAGTACGTCCCAAGGAACAACTTGAACTGACGGGAGTGTTACAATCCACGCTGAACTCGTTGCGTCCGTTAGCAGAGGATGCCGAGGTCACCCTGACTTTGAGCGCACCTGAAGGCCCTATATCTCTCACCGGGGATAGCGATCAGCTGCGTCAAGTGTTCACCAACCTGATTGAAAATGGAATCAAATACGGCGGCAGTGGCGGCAGCGTTGAGGTTCGGGTTCTGTCAACTGAACGCGACGCTGCCACGCGTGGTCCTGCGGTTAGGGTTCAAGTGATCGATAAGGGGCCCGGTATAGATTCGCTTCATTTGCCCCGCCTGACAGAGCGATTCTATCGTGCCGACAGCCACCGATCCCGGCAAATGGGGGGCACCGGGCTGGGTCTGGCTATCGTTAAACACATTATCAATCGTCATCGCGGTCGATTGCGGGTTGAAAGCGAATTGGGAAAGGGCGCGACGTTTACCGTTATACTGCCACGATAACAGTGAGTTTTTGTTAAGTTTCTGTTGCCTATGTGAATGGTGCATAACTGCATTGTGCTATTTTCAGATCTTTTCCCACCAACTGTCATAAAGCTGTTACATGCCTGTCACAAAAGGCTTACGAGCGCCTCTTAATGGTTCGCGCAAGATCATCATGGGGATGATCAATAACTGTTGCTCTCAAGGAGACTGAAATGTCCTTTGTAAAACTGTCGGCTTCGGCTCTCGCCATCGCTGCTGTATCGGCCACTGCGGCCGCCGCTCGTGATCAAGTTCAGGTTGCCGGTTCGTCTACCGTGCTTCCTTACGCTTCGATTGTGGCTGAAGCCTTCGGTGAAAATTTTGACTTCCCTACACCGGTTGTTGAATCGGGTGGATCGTCTGCCGGCCTGAAGCGTTTCTGCGAAGGTGTTGGCGAAAACACCATCGACGTCGCCAACGCGTCGCGTGCTATCCGCGAAAAAGAAATCAAAGCGTGTGCCGACAATGGCGTGACCGATATCATCGAAGTTCAGATCGGTTATGATGGCATCGTCTTTGCTTCCGACATCAACGGCAACTCGTTCGAGTTCACACCGGAAGATTGGTACAAAGCCCTGTCCGCTCAGATCGTCGTTGATGGTGAACTGGTCGACAACCCGAACAAAACTTGGGCCGACGTGAACCCCGCATTCCCGGCGCAGCCGATTGCAGCATTCGTACCGGGCACCAAGCACGGCACTCGCGAAGTGTTCGAAGACAAGGTGATCCTGGCTGGTTGTGAGCACCTGGGTGACTTCGACGTCTACAAAGCCGCCAACGGTGACGACAAGAAAGCTGCTGAGAAAGCCTGTATCGCTCTGCGTACCGATGGCGTTTCAGTCGACATCGACGGCGACTACACCGAAACTCTGGCCCGCATCGACAGCAACAAAGACGGCATCGGCGTCTTTGGTCTGGCGTTCTACGAAAACAACACCGACAAGCTGCAGGTCGCGACCATGTCCGGCGTCGTTCCTTCGACCGAGTCGATCGCAACCGGCGAATATCCGGTGTCGCGCCCGTTGTTCTTCTACGTGAAGAAAGCCCACATCGGCGTGATCCCCGGCCTGAAAGAATACGCCGAGTTCTTCGTTGCGGATGAGATTGCAGGCCCCGATGGCCCGCTGGCCGAATATGGTCTGGTCTCTGATCCGGAACTGATCCAGGTTCAGGAAACGGTAGCCAACGAAACCGTACTGGGCGGCGGTTCCTGATCACTTAGATGAATGGAACCGGGGCGCGTTTCGTGCGCCCCGGTTCTTTTTGACTCCAACACTGCCATCCCCACGGAGTTCTCATGGCACTATCCTGGCTGTTGCTTATCCTGCTTGCGCTGGCAGTGATCGGTTATTTCACGGGACGTTCCCGTGCCTTGGCTAGCGCGGGGGGTGACGTGCGCGAGTTGCACTCGCTGCCATCCTACTATGGCTACAACGTTGCTTTGACGGCTTTGATCCCTGCATTGGGTGTGTTGATTGGTTGGCTTCTGATACAGCCCATGATCGTGAACACCACGGTGTCTGGATTCATACCAGAACAGGCGATTCCGGAAGGGTCGGATCGCGGCCTGATCATGAGCGAGGTGCGCAGAGTAGCGCAGGGTTTGAACGGTGCTGTTTCTACCGGTTCACTGACCGAGGCACAGGCGCAAGATGCCAATGCGGATATTGAAAAACTCACGACCGCATTGAAGGACTCAGGGCAGGTTCTGACACAAGACATAACTCAGCCCATCCTTGCGGCCGCCCAGAAGCATCGCAGCATGACGAGCACCGGTTCGATTGTGATGCAAGTAGTTGTTCTGGCGCTGGCGTTGCTGGGGGCGGCATTTGCCTATATCCGCACACACAAAGAATTCCGGGCGCGCAACGTGGTAGAGCAGGGCATTCTCGCGCTGTTGCTGTTGGCGGCCTCGATCGCGATCCTGACCACAGTCGGTATCGTTCTATCGATGCTTTTTGAAACGATGAACTTCTTCCAGCTGCATTCCTGGAAGGATTTCTTTTTTGGCCCCACTTGGGCTCCGAATTTCCGTGGTGGCAGTGAGTTGTCGATCCTGCCGCTGCTGTGGGGTACGCTTTATATCTCGCTGATTGCTTTGCTGGTTGCTGTGCCAATCGGTCTGTTCGCTGCGATCTACCTCTCAGAATACGCTTCAGGTGCAGTGCGTTCGGTCGCCAAGCCTCTGCTTGAGATCCTCGCCGGTATCCCAACCATTGTTTACGGTCTGTTTGCCCTGCTGACGGTTGGCCCAGCACTGGTTGCGCTTTTTGGGCAAAATGGCGCGTTGGGGGTAGGTTGGATGGCCAGCTCGAACGCGGTTCTGACTGCTGGCCTGGTCATGGGAATTATGCTGATCCCATTTGTTTCGTCCCTGTCAGATGACATTATCAACGCTGTGCCGCAATCCATGCGCGACGGCTCGCTCGGGTTGGGGGCCACGCATTCCGAAACTGTACGCGGGGTGATCCTGCCTGCAGCCCTACCGGGTATCGTCGGCGCGATCCTTCTGGCTGCAAGCCGCGCCATTGGTGAGACGATGATTGTTGTGATGGCCGCGGGTGCCATCGCCAAATTCTCGGGCAACCCGTTCGAGGCGATGACGACCATTACTACCCGGATCGTCAGTCAGTTGACCGGCGATACCGACTTTGCCAGCCCCGAAACACTGGTGGCCTTTGCGCTAGGCCTGACGCTGTTCGTTATCACGTTGGCGCTGAATATCTTCGCCCTCTACATCGTACGCAAATACCGGGAGCAGTACGAATGACCGATATTTCCCAAACGCCTGGCGCTGCTCCGACCGCGAAGCCAAAAGGTGGATCGCTGTTTGAAAAGGACGCGCGCACCAAACGCCGCAACGCAGCCGAAGGCCGATTTAAAATGTACGGTATCGTAGCGATCGCTATTGGTCTGCTGATGCTGATCGTACTGGTCACTAATATCGTGACTTCGGGACTGGGTGCGTTTCAACAAACCTATCTTGAACTGAGTGTCGAACTAAAGGCAGACAAACTGGACAAGAAAGGCAATCGCAATATCGACGATATCAAAAAGGTTTCTACCTTTGGGTATGCACCTCTGATCGCGTCTGCCTTGGAAAGCGAGGTCGAAAAACTGGGTATCCAGACCGTCCTGTCACCCAAGGATATGGGTAAGATCCTGTCCAAGGCGGCACAGGCCGAACTGCGGAACTATGTCATATCGAACCCTGATGAAATCGGTAAAACAGTCAGCTTCCGCTTTTTGACCAACAGCCGCGTGGATGGCTACATGAAGGGCCGCGTGACCCGCGATTCGATTGCCAACGACAAGAGCATTTCGGTCGAACAGCTTGATTTCGTGGATCAACTGCGCGACGCAGGTGTTCTCTACAAAGCCTTCAATCCAGGCTTCATCTTTGGCGCAGACGCCTCTGATCAACGGCCTGAGGCAGCTGGTATTGGCGTGTCGATGCTGGGTTCCTTGTTCATGATGTTTGTGGTGCTGGCGCTGGCGCTACCGATTGGCGTTGCGGCTTCGATCTACCTTGAAGAATTCGCGCCTCAGAACCGCTTGACGGATATCATTGAGGTGAACATCTCGAACTTGGCTGCCGTGCCGTCCATCGTGTTCGGCATTCTGGGCCTGGCCGTGTTCATCAATTACATGCACCTGCCGACGTCAGCTCCGCTGGTTGGTGGTTTGGTTCTGACACTGATGACCTTGCCGACGATCATCATCTCGACCCGAGCGTCGCTGAAGGCTGTGCCGCCGTCGATCCGCGATGCCGCACTTGGGGTAGGGGCCTCGAAAATGCAGGCGGTATTCCACCATGTACTGCCACTGGCTGCGCCGGGTATCCTGACAGGCACTATCATTGGTCTTGCGCAGGCGCTGGGGGAAACCGCGCCGTTGCTTCTGATCGGGATGGTGGGCTTTATCGCTTCGAACCCGCCCGACGGAATTGTCGCTGGGTTCCTGTCACCCAATTCGGCCATGCCCGCGCAGATCTTTGAGTGGTCCAAGCGCGCTGACCCGGCCTTTTATGAACGGGCCTGGGGGGGAATCATCATCCTGTTGATCTTCCTCGTCACAATGAACACCATCGCGGTACTCTTGCGCCGCCGCTTTGAACGCCGCTGGTAAGAGGGGCTACTATGAAAGACATGACACGAGTGGAGAGAACCGTGGACTCCAATACAATCAAGATCGCTGCGAACAATGTTCAGGTCTATTACGGTGACACCCACGCCATCAAAGACGTGAATGTGGACATCGAAGACAAGACCGTAACCGCGTTCATCGGCCCGTCGGGTTGTGGTAAGTCTACTTTCTTGCGCTGTCTAAACCGAATGAACGACACGATCGACATCTGCCGGGTCAAAGGGGATATCCTTCTGGACGGCGAAGATATTTATGACAAACGCGTGGACCCGGTTCAGTTGCGCGCCAAGGTGGGCATGGTGTTCCAGAAACCGAACCCGTTTCCCAAGTCGATTTACGACAACGTGGCTTATGGCCCACGTATCCACGGTCTTGCCAAGAACAAGGCGGAACTGGATGAAATCGTTGAGAAATCTCTGCGGCGCGGTGCCATCTGGGATGAGGTCAAGGATCGTCTGGATGCTCCGGGTACTGGCCTTTCAGGCGGTCAGCAGCAACGCCTTTGCATTGCGCGGGCGATTGCGACCGCGCCCGAGGTCCTTCTGATGGATGAGCCATGCAGTGCACTGGACCCGATTGCAACAGCTCAGGTCGAGGAACTGATCGACGAGCTGCGCTCGCGGTTTTCTGTTGTGATCGTAACCCATTCGATGCAGCAAGCCGCGCGCGTCAGCCAGAAAACTGCATTTTTCCACCTCGGAAATCTGGTCGAATTCGGCGAGACCGGGCAGATTTTCACCAACCCCGAAGATCCCCGCACCGAAAGTTACATCACCGGCCGTATTGGCTGAAGACAGGTAAATTCTTATGACCGAACAACATATTGCATCTGCATTCGACCGCGATCTCGAGGCGATTCAGGCCCATATCATGAAGATGGGCGGGCTGGTCGAAGCCGCCATCATGAGCTCGGCCCGCTCGCTGGAAACACGGGACGAGGAACTGGCCCAACAAGTTCGTCAGGACGACAAGGCCATCGACGCGTTGGAAGAACTGATCAACGAAGAAACCGCTCGTTTGATTGCGCTGCGCGCACCGACAGCGGGTGATTTGCGTCTGGTTTTGTCGGTGCTGAAGGTTTCGGCCAATCTGGAACGTATTGGCGACTACTCCAAGAACATTGCCAAGCGCACCACAGTTCTGGTCAACGCAGGAGAAATCAACGGTAGCGCCGCTGCTTTGCGTCGTATGGCGCGCGAGGTTGAGCGTATGCTGCGGGACGCGCTTGACGCCTATATTCAACGCGATGCCGAGCTTGCTTCGGATGTAATCGACCGCGACGAAGAAGTGGATCAGATGTATAACGGGCTGTTCCGCGAATTCCTGACTTTCATGGCCGAAGACCCGCGCAACATATCGTCCTGTATGCACCTGCATTTTATCGCCAAGAACATTGAGCGTATGGGCGACCACGTCACAGCAATTGCTGAGCAGGTGGTCTATCTTGTCACCGGTGAGCGTCCGGCAGAGGCCCGCCCAAAAGCTGATATAACCTCGCATACCGTCCAGGAGATTTGACAAATGCCCGCCGATCAACCGACTGTTCTGGTTGTTGAGGATGAACCAGCGCAGCGCGAGGTGCTTGCCTATAACCTCGAAGCCGAAGGTTTCCGCGTGTCCAAGGCCGCCAGCGGTGACGAAGCCATGCTGTTGGTCGAAGAGGAAAGCCCCGACATCATCGTGCTGGACTGGATGATGCCGAACTTGAGCGGGATTGAAGTTTGCCGCCGCCTGAAATCTCGCGCGGAAACACGGTCGATACCGATCATAATGTTGTCGGCTCGCTCGGAAGAAGTAGACAAGGTGCGTGGGCTTGAAACCGGCGCCGATGACTATGTGGTTAAGCCGTATTCAATTGTGGAACTTATGGCGCGGGTGCGTACTCAGTTGCGCCGGGTGCGCCCGGCAACAGTTGGGCTGCGGTTGGAATTCGACGACATCGTGCTGGATTCTGAGACGCACAAAGTCAGCCGAGGCAGCAAACAATTGAAGCTGGGCCCAACCGAGTTTCGCCTGCTGAGCACTTTTATGGAAAAGCCGGGCCGGGTTTGGAGCCGTGAACAATTGCTCGACCGCGTCTGGGGCCGCGATATTTATGTCGACACTCGTACCGTCGATGTCCATATCGGCCGTCTGCGCAAGGCTCTGACGCAACATGGCGGCAATGACCCGGTGCGTACGGTCCGTGGTGCAGGATATGCACTGGGGTAAAAAAGGGCAGGGGTATGAGTAATGCTCATGGCCTGATGCAAAACTCTTGCTGTTTTTCACTGCTTGGCCGGGTTAGTTTGTCTTAAAACCGGCCAAGCGGAGTAGCAGTATGAACGCCCCTGAAACCAAGCCAACTTTGCGCGCCAAAGATGCACCTGATATGGGCACGTTTGCATGGGATGATCCCTTTCGTCTGACCGACCAATTGAACGAGGATGAGCGCATGATCGCCGCCAGCGCACAGGCTTATGCGCAGGCGAAACTGCAACCTCGTGTGATGGATGCGTTTCAGAACGAGGAAACCGACCCCGAGATATTCCGCGAAATGGGTGAAATGGGCCTTTTGGGAACCACGATCCCCGAGGAATATGGCGGCCTTGGGGCAGGGTACGTGTCCTACGGGCTGGTCGCGCGCGAAGTTGAGCGTGTAGATTCGGGCTATCGCTCAATGATGTCGGTTCAAAGCTCGTTGGTCATGTATCCGATTTACGCTTATGGCACTGAAGAACAACGGCAAAAGTACCTTCCCAGGCTTGCGAGCGGTGAATGGATCGGGTGTTTCGGTCTTACCGAATCTGATGCCGGTTCTGACCCTGCAGGTATGAAAACGCGGGCCGAAAAGATCGAAGGTGGCTATCGTCTGACCGGCAGCAAGATGTGGATTTCCAACTCTCCGATTGCGGACGTGTTCGTGGTCTGGGCTAAGTCAGACGCGCATGGTGGTAAAATCCGCGGATTTGTTTTGGATAAAGGACTTAAGGGTCTAAGTGCGCCGAAAATTAAAAACAAACTTAGCCTGCGTGCGTCGATAACCGGTGAAATCGTACTTGATGGCGTCGAAGTCGAAGAAAGTGCACTGTTGCCGCATGTCCAGGGGTTGAAAGGACCGTTCGGGTGCCTCAACCGCGCGCGCTATGGCATCAGCTGGGGGGTCATGGGCGCAGCAGAGAGTTGCTGGCATGCCGCGCGTCAATATGGGTTGGACCGGAAACAGTTCGATCGGCCTCTGGCGCAGACGCAACTTTTCCAGCGCAAACTGGCGGACATGCAAACAGAAATTGCGCTTGCGCTTCAGGCAAGCCTGCGCGTGGGGCGTTTGATGGATCAGGCAAATGCTGCTCCTGAGATGATTTCGATCGTTAAACGCAACAACTGCGGCAAAGCGCTGGATATCTCACGTATGGCTCGGGATATGCATGGCGGCAACGGCATCTCATTGGAGTTTGAGGTCATTCGTCATATGATCAACCTTGAGACCGTTAACACGTATGAGGGGACGCATGATGTGCATGCGTTGATATTGGGACGAGCACAGACTGGGTTGCAGGCCTTCTACTAAGGCAATACATTATTCGTGTAATTGGTATTATGTAAAATAACCTGATGCCAAAGTGTAATCCGATTTGGGTTCAACCAATACTATGGAGCAATAACAGTGCGGTTTTACCGCTATAAATCCGTTGGTTATATGGATGCGTTAATGTCCTCGTCGCGCTTTCCGCATCAAACCTTCCTGAGCAACTGATGCGACCAGAGTACCATCTTGGGCGAAGATAGATCCCCGGTTAAAGTTACGGCCATGACCGCTCCAAGGTGAATCCATCGCATAGAGATGCCAGTTTTCGAAGTGAACTGGCGCGTGAAACCACAGAGCGTGATCTAAACTTGCGCCATTCACTTCACCGGTGAACCAGCTAAGTCCATGTGGTCGCATGCCTGATGACATTAGGTACATGTCCGACGCGTAAGCCAACAAAAGATGTTGGGTCACCGGATCGGTTCCGGCTGCGGCCCGCATACGAAACCAGATCTGATTGTGGTCATCCGTCTTTTCGGGAGCAAAAGGATTCAGATGGTTCACTTCACGTATTTCGATCGGCCTTTCACGCATCAATTCGCGGCGGAGACTTTTGGGAACAAGATCCACATACCTTTGCCGCAAGTCCGTTCTGGCCGGATAATGCTCTGGCTCTTCAGTCTTAGGCATGACGTGCTGATGGTCCCAGCCTTCGTCCTGCACATGAAAGGATGCAGACATGTTAAGGATCTGTTTGCCGTGTTGAATGGCAACAACGCGCCGGGTGGTCATAGATCCTCCATCTCGCGCCCTATCCACTTGATAAACAACGGGAATAGATGGGTCTCCGGCTCGAATAAAGTAGGCGTGCAGAGAATGGCAAAGGCGATTGTCGACGGTTCGATACGCCGCAGCCAGTGCTTGCGCAATCACCTGACCACCAAAGATACGCGTGGGCGTTTCTCCACCAGACCCCGTGCCCCGAAACAGGTCGACTTCTAACCTTTCGATATCCAGCAGGTTCAAAAGAATTTGCTCAGCCTCGGTCATATTTAGCCTCCGATTGGCGTATCCGGCATGGGTATCAGTGCTGAGAAAGTCATTCAATCATGGCCCCAAGAACAAGCGCCTTTAATTCAGCGCGCGACGGGTATGAACTGGACGGCGACAGCTGTGTAAAAAAGATTGTGCTCAGTTCATTGACATGATCAATCCAAAAGAACGTCGATGCCATGCCGCCCCAACTGAAATCGCCCACGGAACCAGGCACGCGAGTTCTGCCAGGATTTGTGATCACCGCACCACCTAGCCCAAAGCCGGTGCCCTCCATTGGTTGTTCCGCAAAGCTCTGCGGTCCCATTGACGCAATGTCACCGGGCAAGTGGTTTCGCATCATGTAGTCCACGATTTTGGGCCCCAACAGGCGGTGACCGTTGCCCTGCCCCCGGTTCCGCAGCATTTCAGCAAAGCATGAATAGTCGTCGATGGTGCCGACCAAACCACCGCCGCCGGAACACGTGGTGGTTCTTTCAAACGGAGAAACACGGGCCTCGTCCACCAATCTCAGAGTGTCGCCACCGGTTTCAGCAGAGTTCAGCGCCATCGCGTCCCCAACCAATGGAGTATAGAGCGATGCAAACCGGTCCCCTGCCCCTGATGGCACTGCAAAACTGGTTTCCGACATGTCTAGAGGATCAAGAATTTCTCGTGTCAGGAATTGATCCAAGGGTTGTCCTGAAACCACCTCGATCACTCGTCCCAACACGTCTATGCCGACCGAATACTCCCACCTCGAACCCGGCTGAAAGGCAAGCGGAAGTTGGGCCAGATCATTCACGCGGTCCGCCAGAATGCCTTGATCCGGGCCAAAGATCAGATCCCGCTCATCCATTGCCATCGGCAGCACGCCGGGGTTGAACGGATAACTGAACCCACTGGTATGCGTCAGCATTTCATGCAGCGTTGGTGTCGGTGCGTCCTCGGTCTGATCCAGTCGCTCAGCCCCAGGGACAAGGGCTTGCATGTCGCGAAATTCAGGAAGGAAGTCTGACAATGGGGCGTCCAGATGGAATTGGCCGCGCTCGACCAACATCATTAACGCAACCGTCGTCACAGGTTTGGTCATCGAATAGATGCGCGCTACAGTGTCCCGCTGGAATGGTAGATCGTTCTCCACGCTTCTTTTACCGCACGCACGAAAGAACACCTCATGGCCTTTATGCTTAACCAACAAGGAACTGCCCGCATATTTTTTTTCGTCGACGTATCGCTGCATCCAGTCAGCAATGCGGCCCAAACGATTAGGGTCGAACGTTGTCATGTATGCTCAGCCTCCGGTTGATGTTTGGAATACTGAGGCCTTAAGCGCTGAATTGACAGGGAAATCGACAAGTTCGATACGTGTTGTTGTGCCGGGCTGTTACACTGTGGGTGTAGTGGATTCGCTGATGACGAGTATGTGCATTATCTAAATCCAAACTCCGGAGGAGAAACATGGCGCAACATATCGATTTTGTTTACGATTTTTGCAGTCCGAATGCCTTTCTCGCATATAAGACCTTGCCGGAATTGGCCGATGGGCGCGGCGCTACTGTGAACTACATTCCTGTTCTATTGGCGGGTGTCTTCAAAGCCACCAACAACCAAAGTCCATTTCAGGCATTTTCCGAGAACCGCCAAAAAACGGCTTACCTAACCCATGATCTGCACCGGTTTGCACGCTCACGAGGGTTGAGTTTCCACATGAGTCCGCACTTTCCGGTTAATACAAAATTCGCTATGCGCGGTGCGTTGTTTGCGTCCGGTAAATCATGGGAAAACAAATATATAAGCGCGATATTTGATGCAATATGGGTGCATGGTCAAAAGGTCGATGAGTTGGGTGTTCTGACCGAAATCCTACACGAAAACGAGTTGCCGGTTCGCAAGATCCGCGATGCGATGACCAGTGAAGACGTGAAGCAACAACTCAAAGAGCAAACCAAATCTGCCGTAAAACGAGGGGTATTTGGTGTTCCCAGCATGTTTGTGGGGTCTGAGATGTTCTTCGGTAAGAACAGCTTGGGGAATTTGGATTTGGAGTTATCCCGCGAGTCTTAGGTTTCCGCCAAAGCCTTCAGCCCATGCTTAGTAAACATTGGAACGTACGCCCCAAGTGCTACGGCACGCTCTGGGTCGGACGCGTTCCCGTCCTGCGCGCGTTTATAAACGCCCTGTAAAATACCCGCCATTCTGAAGAAATTGAATGCCAGGTAGAACCCAAAATTCTCGATGCCACCAAGACCACGCCGCTGACAATACTGGTCGATAAACGCCTGATCCGACGGCAGGCCCAAACTGTCACGATCAATGCCTGCAAGCCCCCTACCGTCTTTGCCTGCCGGCATTCGCCATTGCATGATCACTGCGGCGAGGTCGGCATAGGGATGTCCGATTGTTGACAGCTCCCAGTCCAAAACGCCAATGCACCGTGTGCCGCCCTTTTCAAACATCAGGTTGTCGATCCGATAATCGCCGTGGACAAGTGTCCTTTGTCCATCGTCATCCGGCACCGAGCCCTCAAGGCCGGTAATCAGTGCATCCATCTCGGGTATGTAGGTGGTCTCGGACGCGCGGTATTGTTTAATCCACCGCGCAATCTGGCGTTCAAAATAGTTTCCGGGTGGGCCATAATCGGACAGTCCGACCGCATCGATATTAACCATGTGCAACGCGGCCAGAACCCGATTCATTTCATCCAAAACGGCACTGCGGGTTTCCTTGCTTTCCCCACGCATGCTTGGCTCCAGAAAAACCCGACCATCGAGATGTTCCATGACATAGAAGGCCGAGCCTATAACGCTGTCGTCCTCGCACAGCTGGTACATTTGTGGAACCGGAACTGCACTGTCGGCCAAAGCGGATTGCACGCGGTATTCCCGATCAACTGCATGTGCGGATTTCAGCAAAATTCCGGGCGGCTTTCGACGCAGCACATAGGACTTTTCCGGTGTCTGCAGTAAAAAAGTCGGGTTGGATTGTCCGACCGCGAATTTTGTCGCCGTCATGGGGCCCTGATACCCGTGAAGATGGGTGCCTAGATAGGCATCTATGGCTTCATGGTTCAGGTGTGAACTTTCGCTCATTCCGCTGCCTCCATGATCGTGCTCAGAGAGCTTCCGCAAAGATGTTTCCGGCCGTCACCACATTGATGCCACCTGAGACAGGGATAACAGCGCCAGTGACATAGCTGCCGCCGCGACCACACAAGAATAGCATACAGCCAGCGATGTCCTCTTCGCGACCAACCCGCCTCAAAGGAACGGAATTGCCCACCTTTTCGCGTGTGCTTTCGTCCGCGGTGGCAAATGCAGTCATGCGTGAGACGAAAGGGCCCGGCGCCAAAGCATTGACCGTGATATGGTAAGGTGAGAATTCCTTGGCCATGATCTTGGTCAGGTGTAAAACAGCGGCCTTTGACGCCGAATAGCTGTATGCCCCATCACCCATCGGGACCTCTCCCATCACCGACCCTACATTGACGACTCGAGCCGGATCGTCGGCCGAGCCAGATTGCATCAACATAGGCAAAAGTTTCTGGGTCAAGTGAAATAGCCCTGAGACGTTGACTGACATGACCTTTTCCCACGCCTCATGAGGGAATTGCCCAAGCGGCGCACCCCACGACACTCCAGCGTTATTCATAAGAATATCAAGCTTTTCCGTGCGGCTTTGAACGTCGGCCGCCAGTGCTTCGACCCCTTCACGAGAGGCGACATCGCCCCCAAATCCCTCGGCGTGGCCGGGGGCGTCCAGCGCGTTCAGCTCCTCGGCCACAGCCTCGCAGGCATCGGCTTTGCGAGAGGCAATCAGGACGCGCGCACCGGCCCGCACCAACGCCTCGGCCGCCATCCGTCCGATCCCAGTCGCACCTCCGGTGACCAATGCCGTCTTGCCCTGCAACGAGAAAAGCGTGTCTGGTGTCATAGTCTGCTCCTAAGTCGTTAAAGGCTTGGCATTAGCGTGTTCGGCTGCTGTCACAGAACCTTTCGATTTCTTGACAACCCCTGAAGCTGCGCCAAAGCTCCTCATAACTGAATAACAAGGACAACAGGGCTAATATGCAAGCTTTACTCAGCGTCGTTACTGGTGGACCGGACACACTTGAACTGACCACCCTGCCCGATCCCACGCCTGGTAAAGGTGAGTTGTTGGTGGGTGTAAAGGCTGCAGGCGTTAATTTCCCCGATACTTTGATCATACGTGACCTTTACCAGATGAAGCCGCCCCGCCCGTTTGCACCCGGCGGCGAAATCGCCGGTGAGGTCTTGGCGCTTGGAGATGGCGTAACTGGCTTTAGCGTCGGTGACCGCATACTGGCGTTGACCGGACATGGCGGTTTCTCAACGCATCTGACGTTGAAATCAGAAGCCGCCGTTAAAATTCCGGGCTCTATGCCGTTCGAAGATGCGGCGTGCTTTATCTTTACGTACGGCACGTCGTATCACGCGCTTAAGGATCGTGCGGCACTGCAACAGGGGGAAACATTGTTAGTCCTGGGCGCGGCAGGCGGCGTCGGTTCGGCGTCAATTGAACTGGGCAAGGCCATGGGCGCGCGCGTAATAGCGGCGGTATCTTCGCCTGAAAAGGCTGATTTCTGCCGCGATCTGGGGGCTGACGACACACTCGTTTATGCCCGCGAGATGGACAAAGCGGCGCAAAAATCCTTTTCCCATGAAATCAAAGCCCTGTCCGGCCCCGGCGGTGTGGATGTCGTTTATGACGCCGTCGGTGGGAACTATGCCGAGCCCGCACTGCGTTGCATGGCATGGAACGGGCGGTTTCTGGTGGTGGGGTTTCCTGCTGGCATTCCAAAGCTTCCGCTAAATTTGCCGCTTCTTAAAGGTTGCCAGATCGTTGGCGTCTTCTGGGGCGCCTCTGTCTTTCAAGACCCAAAAGGACACGCTGAAAATGTCCAGGAATTGTTTGAATTATATGCCGAAGGTAAGATCAAACCCAGGATCAGTGCGAAGTATCATTTGACCCATGCGCCCGAGGCTTTGGCCCATTTGGCAGACCGTACTGCACTGGGTAAAATCGTCATAACAATGCCCAACTGAGACCAAACTCCCCGGCGAACCTTCAGTCAAAATTGCACGCCTCGCCTTATGCGCGCGTTGGCAGGTGGACATTACCACCAATTCGCGTTTATGAACCTGTTATGGGAACAGTGAAGTAATGCTCAAAGCTCTGATTTTAAACGGTCCAAACCTCAACCTTCTTGGCACGAGGCAGCCCGAGGTTTACGGAAGCACCACTTTGGAAATGGTGGAAGATTTGTGCTTCAGCCACGGCAATACCCTTGGGATAGAAGTGTCGTGCTTTCAGTCCAACCACGAAGGTGCGCTGATTGACGCTATCCATTCCGCCAAAGGTGTGCAGGACGGGATCATTTTGAACGCTGGGGCTTACACTCATACATCCATCGCCTTGATGGACGCGATTGCCTCGGTCGAACTACCAATGATCGAGGTGCATCTGTCGAATATCCACGCGCGCGAGGAATTCAGGCATGTGTCCTATATCTCAAAAGTTGCCGTGGGGCAGATTTGTGGCTTTGGCGCGCAGGGCTATGTACTGGCGTTGGACGCACTGTGTGCGCACCTGAAAGGTGGATCTGTCGCATGAAGCTGAGCGAATACCTTCACTTTCTCAGCTACACAAAGACTCTGGAAGAGCTTTGGGATGCCCATTGCCGCCAGATGGCCAATTACGGTTTTGACCGATTGATCTATGGGCACACACAATACCGTACGGAAACCTCTTTGGGAGACCCAGAGGATTTCGTCATTCTGACCAACCATGACAAGCCCTATCTGGACGGTTTCCTGCGCGGCGGTCTGTACTTTCATGCTCCTATGCTGAAATGGGCGCTACACAATGAAGGTGCGGCCAGTTGGAACATTGCACAGGACATGGTAGCCGATGGGAATCTGACAGCTCAGGAGCTGCAGGTTCTGGAATTCAACAGATCGCAAGGCGTGTCTTTTGGGTACACAGTCAGTTTCACATCGGTCTCAATGCGGTCGAAGGGCGCAATCTCGTTGTCTTCCGGGGGCGCGTCCAATCAGGATGAAGTGGACGAGATGTGGGCTAAACATGGTGATGACATCCTGTTGATGAATAACGTCGCGCACCTGAAGATCCTCACCTTGCCCTACAATGCCCCAAATCGCGCGCTCACCAAACGTCAGCGTGAGGCACTGCAATGGGTCGGCGATGGAAAAACAACGCAGGATATTGCCCTGCTAATGGGATTGACGGCAGCAACGGTCGAGAAACACCTAAGGCTCGCGCGCGAGGCTCTGTCAGTGGAAACGACGGCTCAGGCCGTCCTGAAAGCTTCGTTGCAAAACCAGATGTTCGTTATGGAGGCATAACGAACACAGGCAATCAAAAATGTGACGCTGTATTGCGTCAATTTACCCTAGGTAAGGAAAACATGACTTTCCAATCATTGGGGCTGGTTGCAAAGTGTTAATGTTCCGTGAGTGGTGGCTTTAGCCAGGGAACGTTTTGGTTGGATCTTTGCAATATCATAGCTCTCCAACCGCACTGACTTGAGGGCGTTTATTTGTCCGCGTCTCTTTGTCGGAAATTTGGGGGGCCTCGACCATCCCCATCATGCGGGGCCCCTCATTCCTTCCTCAGGATGAGAAACAGGACGCTGACGCGTCCTTTTTTTGTTGGCAAAAAAACCGGCTACGCTTTCGCGTAACCGGTACGGGTAGAACACCCGGACCAAGCAGTCCGGGTCTATTTTTAGCCCTGAGCGGCTTTGGCAACTTCGGCTGCGAAGTCTTCTTTTTCGACAACGATGCCTTCGCCAACTTCCAGACGGATGAAACCGGTGATGGTTGCGCCTGCCTCTTTGGCCGCTGCTTCAACGGTCAGGTCAGGGTTCACAACGAACTGCTGGTTCAACAGGGTCGATTCCGCCACGAATTTCTTCATACGGCCCTCGATCATCTTTTCGATCACCTGCTCCGGCTTGCCGGATTCGCGGGCGATGTCCATCTGAACCTGTTTTTCTTTTTCGACAACAGATGCATCCATGTCCGCTTCGGACAAGGCCGCCGGGTTCACTGCCGCGATGTGCATTGCAACCTGTTTACCAATCGCTTCGTCGCCACCGGTCAGAGCAACCAGAACACCGATTTTGCCCATACCGTTTGTGGCTGCATTGTGGACGTAGGACACAACAGTGTCGCCCGACAGTTTGGCCATGCGGCGAACCGACATGTTCTCGCCGATGGTGGCGATCTTGTCTGTCAGGGTGTCGGCAACAGATTTGCCGCCCAGATCTGCAGCCAGCAGTGCCTCGATATTGTCGACGCCTTCAGCGGCGTAAGCGATTTTGCCAACCATTTCTTGGAAATCGGCGTTTTTCGCAACGAAGTCGGTTTCCGAGTTCACTTCGACAGCAACGCCGTTGCCGCCGTTGACGTGAACAGCAACCAGACCTTCTGCTGCGGTACGGCCCGATTTCTTGGCCGCTTTGGCCAGGCCTTTGGTGCGCAGCCAGTCAACGGCTTCGTCCATGTTGCCGCCGGTTTCGGTCAGCGCTTTTTTTGCGTCCATCATGCCTGCGCCGGTCGAGTCGCGCAGTTCTTTAACCATTGCTGCTGTGATTGCCATCTTTTGGCTCTCCTCAATTCAAACGGAATTGGGGCAGGTCTACCCTGCCCCATATGTCATTTACGTGACGGGCAGCTTACGCTTCGGCTTTGGCTTCCGGCGCGGCTTCTGCTTCGGCAGGCGCTTCTTCGGCAACGGCTTCTTCAACCGGTGCTTCTTCGAACGCGCCCAGGTCGACGCCTGCTGCGCCCATCTGAGCGGTCATACCGTCCAGAGCGGCACGGGCTGCCAGATCGCAGTACAGAGCGATCGCGCGCGATGCGTCGTCGTTGCCGGGGATGATGTAATCCACACCATCGGGCGAGCAGTTGGTGTCAACCACAGCCACAACCGGGATACCCAGTTTGTTGGCTTCGGCGATGGCCAGAGCTTCTTTCTTGACGTCGATGACGAACAGCAGGTCAGGAACACCGCCCATCTCGCGGATGCCGCCCAGAGACGCTTGCAGTTTGCCCTGGTCACGTTCCATGCCCAGACGCTCTTTCTTGGTCAGGCCTTCGGCACCCGATTCCATGGCTTCGTCGATTTGGTTCAGACGGTTGATCGACTGGGAAACGGTTTTCCAGTTGGTCAGAGTGCCGCCCAGCCAGCGGTGGTTCATGTAGTACTGAGCCGACTTTTCAGCAGCTTCAGCGATCGGGCCAGCGGCCTGACGCTTGGTGCCGACAAACAGAACGCGGCCACCTTTTGCGACGGTGTCACGAACAGCCTGCAGAGCTTGGTCCAGCATCGGAACGGTCTGGGTCAGGTCCATGATATGGATACCATTGCGCGAGCCGTAGATGAACGGGCCCATGCGGGGATTCCAACGCTGTGTCTGGTGACCAAAGTGAACGCCAGCTTCCAGCAGCTGACGCATGGTGAACTCGGGAAGAGCCATGCTATTTTCCTTTTCCGGTTTACGCCTGGGCGGGGGTGAAAGAAGCGATTGCTCCAACCGGCGGTCTTGATGAGGATGTCTCCCTCAAAAAGGCCAAACCCCGCCTGCGGGTTTGAATGGCGCGCGTATACGGCAGGTTTGTTTTCAGTGCAAGGGCCTTTTGCCCTTATTTTTCAAGACGCGCTAGCCCATGCGCATGCCGAACTGCGTCTTCACAATGCGCGGCCAGCGTCTTGCGGCTTTCAAAGTCACTGACTTTGGCTGGGGTGTGATAGATCAACTCAACAGATCCCTGCCTGCGCGCGCCCAAAATCTTGAGAAGGTGCGGAGCAAAATCCATCTCTCCCCACCAGCCATAGAACCGGTCGGGTTGTCCTTTGGGCGCATGGAATACGACCGTGACGGGCTGAACATACATAAAGTCACGCAGTTCATCCGCGAAGAACGCCGCAAAGAGCGTTGTTTTAAAAGGTAAAACCTGCAAACCGTCGGTAGAGGTGCCTTCGGGAAAAAACAGCAGCTTGTGGCCAGCTTTCAGGCGCGTTTCGAATATTTTGGTCTGTTCCTTTGCCCTCTTTCGGTCCCGCTCGATAAACACGGTGCCCGTCGCGCGTGCCAGCAAGCCGATACCGGGCCATTTCGCAACTTCGGCCTTGGACACGAAGTAGATCCGTTTGCGCGCATTAAGGGCGAAAATATCCAACCACGAGGTGTGATTGGCGACCACCGCCCCTTGCTCGTGCATCAACTCGCCAGAGGTCCGATACCCCATACCGATGATCCGAAACGCATTGCGGCACACAAATTGCGATATGTAGGGCGTGACGGGGCGTTTCACTCCGAAAATCGGCCGCTCGATCAGGCGGAGAGTCAGAAGAATGATCAGCCCGCCAAATACCAATACCGCCAACGGCAATCCGCGCAACAGGACAAGCGTCCACCCCAAGAGGCCGAGGTTGAGTGAGTCCGGAGCCTCTTCACTGTGCCAAAGTGGGTTGCTCACTGTGTTCACGCTCCGCTGTAGATGCGTTTCTGACGCTCGCTCATGCGGTCTGTGTCGAGGATCAGGCAGACATCGGTTGTATTGAAGGCACGATCAATGAAAGCCCCCTCGCCAACGAAACCGCCTAATCGCAGATAGGCTTTGATCAACGCTGGAACCCGCACCATGGCAGCACGTCGATCCAAATCGTCAGCTGCGACAAGGTCCATGGATTGAAAATAGTCTGGCTGAGCCCTAACCCGTAGATCCGGTGGCGCAAGATGGTTGTGGTGCAGCATCGACAAGGGCTGTGCAAGGTCTTGTACATCCGTTCCGTGAAAGCTGGCCACGCCAAACAGCACTTCGATCTCGCGTTCGGTGACATACGCGGCCAGCCCGTTCCATAGATGGTACATGGCCGTGCCGCCGCGGTAATCGGGGTGCAGACAGGATCGGCCAAGCTCCAACAGTTTGCGACCGCCTTGTTTGAGGACGGTCAGATCGTATTCATCCTCGGAATAAAACTGACCAAGATCTGCAGCACGTTCACCCGGCAACAGCCTGTAAACGCCCACAACTTCCCCCGTCTGGTCGTCGAATGCCAGCATGTGGTCATAATACGGGTCGAATTTGTCCTGCTCTAACCCCGCGTCATGATCGACCATCTCGCCGCCACCGCCCAATTCACGCACGAACACGTCATACCGCAAGCGTTGGGCCGCGCGCAGGTCGGCATCGGTCTTGGCGAGTTTGACGGTAAAGGAAGGGCCTGCGTCCGGCATCAGTGGTTCCGTTCTTGTTTGCGCGCTGATACCGCAGTTCAACATGGGATGGCAACAAGGGTAGATCAGATGGAACGTTAACCATTCCTAAACCAGTTTCACGGATCAAAGACTGGCATCAGGGCGATGCGTGTTCCGTCAATTACCACTTTCCCCTGCTCGCGAAAGTTAACGGTAATTTTGCCCCCAATGTTGGATTGCACCTGTCCAACGCCCCAGTCGGGGAAATCGGGGTGGCGGACATACATGCCCGGTGCAAGAATAGCATTGAGGTCTGTCATGCAAGGGCTCCGGTCCGGTGGCAGATGCAGCAGGAGGTACGCATGAGCGACACCACAGTCAACCTAGCCGAACTGATCGGTTCGCGGATTTGTCATGATCTGATCAGCCCGATTGGTGCAATTACCAACGGGCTTGAACTGCTCGAGATGGTTGGCGCGGTTGAAGGGCCCGAGATGGACCTGATCTCGGGTAGTGTTGGCAGCGCCGGTGCGCGAATTCGGTTCTTCCGTGTTGCGTTCGGTTCAGCCAGTGATCAACCGCTTGGTCGGGCAGAGGTGTCGGAATTGCTGAAAGACGTCGAGCGCGCTGGCCGTGTACGCGTCAGCTGGCCTTTGACCGAGGCTGTACCTCGCAATCAAGTTAAACTGGCTTTTCTGAGCTTGATGTGCTGCGAAAGTGCCATGCCATTTGGCGGCGAGGTCTCGATTGAACATGTTGGCGGCAAGTGGACCGTCACCGGTGTGGCCGACAAACTGAATCTGGATGACGTTCTTTGGAAAAACCTGCCCGTGGGGCGCTATCCAGGGAAAGTCACGCCCGCACAGGTACAGTTTGCTCTTTTGCCCAAGACCGCAGCGGCCATGGGACGGCGGGTTTCGGCGGAAACCACCTCAACCCGCGTTGAGATCCGGTTTTAGGACCGGGTCGTTCCGTTCCCTCGGACAAGATATTTGAAGCTGGTCAATTGCGCTGCGCCTACCGGGCCACGTGCATGCATCTTGCCTGTGGCGATGCCGATCTCGGCACCCATCCCGAACTCGCCACCATCAGCGAACTGGGTCGAGGCGTTATGCATCAGGATTGCGCTGTCGAGCCGTTCAAAAAACCGGGCCACTGCTTCCGCATCTTCGGTCATGATGCAGTCGGTGTGGTTTGAACCGTATGCGCGGATATGCGCGATGGCAGCGTCAATATCTGCAACCGGTTTGGCCGCAATTATGCTGTCGAGAAATTCCTTGCCCCAATCTTCGGGAGTGGCGGCAATAGTCCCTTCTGCGGCAAGTGATCCTTCGGCGTGAACTTCAACACCAGCTGCAAGCAAAGCTGCGATGACGTCCCGACCCAGAGTATCAACCACATCCTGATGGATCAAAAGGCATTCAGCCGCCCCGCAGATGCCGGTACGCCGGGTCTTGGCATTCAGCACCACATCCAGGGTTTTCTGCGGATCAGCCGCCTTGTCGATGTAGATGTGCACGATGCCTTCGAGATGGGCAAAAACCGGAACGCGCGCCTCGCGCTGTACCAGCCCGACCAACCCCTTACCACCGCGGGGAACGATAACGTCGACATAGTCTGTCAGGGTCAGCAACTCTTGAACTGCGGCGCGATCGCGTGTCGGAATCAATTGGATTGAATCCTCGGGCAAATTGGCGGCCTTCAGACCTTCGACCAAACAGGCGTGAATGGCCCCCGATGAGTGAAAACTCTCGGACCCGCCTCGCAAAATCACCGCATTGCCCGACTTCAAGCACAAAGCGCCCGCATCTGCTGTCACATTTGGACGGCTTTCGTAAATCACACCGATCACACCCAGCGGCGTACGTACACGCTGGATGTTCAGCCCCGAAGGCATGTCCCATTCGGTCATCACTTCACCAACTGGGTCAGCCTGGTCCGCTACCGTACGCAGACCATCGACCATGCCTCGTATGCGGGACTCATCCAACATCAGGCGATCCATCATTGCAGGGCTCAAACCTTTTTCACGGCCGAACTCCAGGTCTTTTTTGTTAGCCTCGATAATGTTGGCACGGTTGGCCCAAACCGCATCAGCCGCTGCGATCAGAGCCGCGTGCTTGCGTTCGGCGTTGGCAAAGGCCAGTTCCGCCGAGGCTGCTTTGGCGCGTTTTCCAAGATCGGCCATCAGTGTGGGAATGCTGTCGAAATCCTTCATCTCATGTGCCTTTCGATCGGTCTTACTCGTGTTCTAGCATCGCGCGCTTACAGCGCCAAATCGTCCCGGTGGATCAATGCTGCCCGCCCCGGATACCCAAGTATGGCCTCGATCTCCGAGGATTTACGCCCTTTGATCGCGTCGGCCTCTTGCGCGGTATAACGGCTGAGGCCCAGAGCCAGCCGGTGGTCTGTCCGGTCAAGGATGGCGACAGGATCGCCGCGCCCGAAAGTTCCGCTTACCTCGACAATACCGGCGGGTAACAGGCTTTTGCCATTGCCGAGTGCTAGCGCGGCGCCTTCGTCGATGACGATCTCACCGCGCGGCTTCATTGCCGAGATCCAACGTTTCCGCGCAGCGTGCGGGTCCAGCGTGGCTGTGAACCAGGTGCAATTTGCGCCGTTTTCAAGTTTTTTCAGCGGGTTCCGAGGTGACCCTTCAGTGATTGCCATGTCGCAACCCGCCGACGTTGCCATCTTTGCGGCCAGTAGCTTTGTCTTCATACCGCCTTTGGATAAACCAGACCCAGCATCACCGGCCATCGCTTCGATCTCAGGGGTAATATCGTGGATCACATCATACCGCTTGGCCGCGGCATCGTCGTTCGGGTTGCCGGTGTAGAACCCGTCGACATCTGACAACAGTATCAACTGATCCGCACCCACTGTGACCGCGATCTGTGCTGCCAGGCGATCATTGTCCCCGTAACGGATTTCGTCGGTCGCGACTGTGTCGTTTTCATTAACAATCGGAACCACGCCCAGTGTCAGCAGCGTCTCGAGGGTGGCGCGAGAATTGAGGTACCGCCTACGGTTGGCGCTATCTTCCAGTGTCACCAGAACCTGCGCCGTGGTGATTTCGTGGGGTGTCAAAGCCTCTTCGTAGGCGCGGGCCAGACGAATTTGGCCGACTGCGGCAGCGGCCTGCGATTTTTCAAGGGCCAGGGCCTGCGTCGGCAAGCCCAGCACGCCCCGTCCCAATGCAATGGAGCCGGAAGAGACCAGAATGACATCCGTCCCCTGCCTTTTAAGCCAAGCCACGTCCTGCGCCACCGAGTGCAACCAATCTGAGCGTAATAACCCGGTGTTCCGATCCACCAGCAAGGCGGACCCGATTTTAACCACCAGACGCTTTGCTGCGGTCAGGGTTGCCAAGGTTGAGTCTCCTCGACTTTCTTTTCCCGCAGCCGGTTTTCGTCGATCTGGGCGCGCAGTGCACGCAGCACTTCGGTTACACCCAGATGCGCTACGCCGGACATGCTCATGACGGGGCCGCCTACGGCCTCTTCCAGTTCAGCCTTGGCCAGATCACGCTCTTCATCGTCCAACGCGTCCACCTTGTTCAAGACAGTGATCCGCGGCTTATCGGCCAACTCGCCACCATAGGCTTCGAGTTCATGGATGATCGTACGATAATCCTCGGCAACGCTTTCCGAGGTTCCATCGACCAGATGCAACAAAACGGCGCAGCGTTCCACATGCCCAAGGAACCGGTCCCCAATCCCGCGACCTTCGTGCGCGCCTTCGATCAGACCGGGAATGTCGGCTACGACAAATTCAACATTGTCGACACCAACGACGCCCAGGTTGGGGTGCAGAGTGGTAAACGGATAATCAGCGATCTTCGGGCGCGCGTTTGAGGTTGCCGCCAAAAAGGTGGATTTTCCAGCGTTGGGCATCCCCAACAAACCCACATCAGCAATCAGCTTCAACCGCAGCCAAATGGTCCGGTCAATGCCTGCCTGACCGGGATTTGCACGGCGTGGTGCCTGGTTGGTTGCTGATTTAAAGTGCAGGTTGCCGAAACCGCCATTCCCACCTTTTGCCAGCAAAACCCGTTGACCAACTTCCGTCAGATCGCAGATGACGGTTTCTTCATCCTCGTCGAGGATTTCGGTCCCAACGGGGACGCGCAGCACGATGTCGTCACCATCTTTGCCTGTGCGTTGCTGGCCGCGGCCGGGTTGACCGTTTTTGGCAAAAAAGTGCTGCTGGTATCGAAAGTCGATCAGGGTGTTTAACCCTTCTACGACCTCAGCCCAGACAGACCCGCCTTTACCACCGTCACCACCATCGGGACCGCCGTATTCAATGTACTTTTCGCGCCGAAAGCTGACGCACCCTCCACCGCCGGCCCCAGACCGGATGTAGACCTTTGCAAGATCGAGAAATTTCATGACTGTCCCCTACTGCAAAGGCCCCATCGGCCACAAGTCAGAGTTTTTTGCTGTATGTCCAGGTGGGCACATTCGCATCGCGCGCCACCGAATAGCTTTCGGCATCACCAAGGTATTGAAACCCGCAATGGGTTAACACCCGAGCCGAAGCCGGATTGTCCTGAAACACGCTGGCGAACATGTTGCCGTTTTCCAGCGGGTTGGCAGATACAAGCGTTTCTACCGCCAACGAGGCAATACCCGTGTTCCAGTACACAGGCGCGACCCAATACCCAACCTCGGATTGATTGCGATCCAGCCGCGTCAGTGAGATCAGACCTATCAGTTCTGGACCACCGTCTTTGGTGGCATCCATGACCCACACGTCTTCATCACGGTCATCTGCCATGGACCGCGTCACAAGCGCTTCGACCGAGCCGGGCGGCAAGGGATGCGGGATTGACGTAGTCATTCGCGCCACGCGCTCATCGCCCGCGTAATGTTCAATGAGACCCATATCCGACCGACGCAGCGGGCGCAGATCGAACCGCTCGGTTTCTATGACCGGCTGGTTTATTATTGTCTCAAGTTTCATTGGTGCGTCCCTCCTCCGAACAACACGTAAAATACGGAAACAACTGCGAAACCAATTAAAGTCCACAGTAGATATTTGCGCCCCACGCGATCTTCAACCGCGTGGGAGAACCTGCCCTGAATAAGGGTCGGAAAAATGCTTGTGGCGTTTGTCATTACGACCATCGATCAAAATTGTGTCAAAACGAGAAAGGGGACCGGCATTTTCTGCCGGTCCCCCATGAATTTTCAAACCTTATGGGTTTCGGCTTACTCTGCGGCCTCCGCCACTGGCAGGACCGAAATGAAGGTGCGATTCTTGAGTCCCTTGTGGAACTTCACGGCGCCATCAGTGGTTGCAAAGATAGTGTGATCTTTGCCCATGCCTACGCCTTCACCCGGCCAGAACTTGGTGCCGCGCTGACGTACGATGATGTTGCCTGCGATGGCTGCCTGGCCACCATACAGTTTCACGCCAAGGCGACGACCCGCAGAGTCGCGACCGTTACGGGAGGAACCGCCAGCTTTTTTATGTGCCATTCTCTCTCTCCTTAGCCTTGAGCCAGCTCTTTGGCTTGCTCAACCCATTCGGGCTTCACTTTGATGGTGTCGATAGCAGCAATCTGCTCATCCGACAAGGCGGCCAGAGCGGCAAAGCTCTCGATACCGGCTTCTGCCAGCTTTTTGGCAGCGGCGGGGCCGACACCGTTCAGCTTGGTCAGATCGTCAGCGGCAGCAGCAGCAGGTGCCTCTGCCTTGGCTTCAGCTTTCTTGGCAGGCTTTTTTGCCGCCGGAGCAGCTTCGCCAGCCGGAGCCGAACCGGTTGCAGCTTTGATGCCGGACTTGTCAGCGCCCGACGACAGGATGTCGGTGATTTTGACCAGAGTCAGTTTCTGACGGTGGCCAACGGTACGCTTCGAGCTGTGCTTACGACGGCGCTTGACGAACTTGATGACCTTGTCACCTTTGATCTGTTCGATCACTTCGGCCTGAACGCCTGCGCCTTCAACGAAAGGTGCGCCAACAACCGGTGCGTCACCGCCCAGCATCAGAACATCGTTGAATTGAACTTTTTCACCTGCGTCGGCAGCCAGCTTTTCAACGCGGAGCATATCGCCCGCCTGAACCTTGTACTGCTTGCCGCCAGTCTTGAGGACCGCAAACATGCGTCTTTCCTTTTCAAACCCGCGTTCTGTGGTCCCCTTTCGGGCGTTTTGGCCAAAGCCACCTCGAACAGCGCGCCCGATTTCGGGCTGTGTGACGACCCCGGGACATGCCCTATAGGTCAATAATAACGAGACCCGGCGCGGAAGATCCGGCCGGGATGCGCGCTTATCCAAGGATTACAGGGGAAAGTCAACATCAAATACGCCCCTAAAGATCAGACCCTTTTAAGACCTGAGCCACCGCCTGCCCCATTTGAAAATAGATTGTGTCAAACATTCGATTGAAGCTTTCGAAGAGGGCGTCATTGACCGCCCTGCCCGTTTCCGTTCGTGAAAATGCGATGTTCTCGCGCATCTCAGCGTCACTCAAGGGTTGGTAGGCAAGCAGAAAGAACGAATACAGCCATGTTCGCGTCTCGTTTGTCACGCTGTCTTTTTGGGCCAAAAGCTGGGCCAACAGATCTGTGTCGTCTATTTCGCCCCCAACATTCATCCCGCGAAAGAAACTGAAATCCGCGCTGATAGAGTTTCGGACGTTTTCCTCAACTAGATCATTTACACTGATAAATTCATCGACCAGACGATAAAACCCGGCGTTTCGATCACTTGAGTTATAAGCTTCCTGCGCCATTTCCTCGATGGCATCATCGCCAAAGGCGACACGGGCGGAAATTTCAAGTGAGACAATATTCTGACCAAGATCGCTTTCGAAAAACAGAATGGCACGGTCCAACTGGCTGTCGGTAAGGTTTTGTGAAAACACTTCTTCAACATGATTGCGCATCACTTCTGCGTCGTAAATCCGGTCGACTTGCGCCAGAAAAACAGGGCCGCCATTGTCATTCAGGAAGGTTTTCTGAAGCTCCTGCCCCATTGTGCTTCCTTCATCGCGCAGGATGTCGATGACCTCATCCAGTTGCAGCGCCTGCAAAAGCCGTTCGACTTTCTCTTCTGCCTGTAAGGGCATGGTCCAAAGGAACAGCGTTGCGAAAGCCGTGATTAGACGCATCAGATGTCCTGCGCCGGGTGCAAATCCGCCATGCGAGCGGCCAGTACCTCGAATTTCATCGCCATGATTTCGTATTGAATAGCGTTCAGCAGTTCATAGACTTCCTGCATCAGGGGCTGTTCCAGCGCATCAGCATAGGCAATAACTTCTTCATCGGAAAAACCCTGGTATGTATAAGCCGCCCCTGCCAGCGCGGACAGTTGTAGAGCCTGCCGCATGCCGGTTTCGTTTTGCCGCATCATCTCGCGCAACTCATCCGCGTTTAATTGAAGATCAATGACGCCCGAGGCGCTGGCCGCCAACAAGAACCGCAATTGAATCTCCTGCAGTGCCCGAAGTGCCGTCCCACTGGAGTCAATCGCAGCGTTCATTCGCTTGAGTTCCTCAACACGATGGGAGCCTGCCTTGATCAACTCAGCGACAATTTCCTGGCCTTGCAGCTGCTTTGCCTCGTCATCGTCAGTCATATGAGAAGCATTTTCCGCCTCGACCAACCGCTGCCCCAGATCCGAGGCGTAAAACTCGACAGCGTGATTCAACGCTTCGTCGCTGAGTGTCTGCTCCAGAATGGATACCGCAATTTCATGCATGTCCTTGGTGTCAAAGACTTCTTCCGTCAATCGCGTCCAATCCGAACCGAACCCTTCAGGGTCAATTCCCAACATCTGCGGAGCCGAGGCCGACGAAAGCGCGATACTCTCCAAGGCAACGTCAAAACCGGTTGTGGTCAGAAATGCCTCTATCCGGTCGCGCCCGGCGGCAGCGGATGGCGATGGCAGAATGGACACTGACAAAAGCAACAAGCATAAGGTCAGAGCAGTGCGGCGAATAAGATAAGTCATACATGAAACCCTAGGTGTTTTCGGGCGTCTGGCAATGGAAAATACCCTTGTTGTCTAATTCGGGAATTTTCTGCTTGCACCCCCGCGCGTTCCTCACTACATCCCCCCCTCACAGACCCCCGCGGAGAGGTGCCGGAGTGGTCGAACGGGGCGGTCTCGAAAACCGTTGTGGGTGCAAGCCCACCCAGGGTTCGAATCCCTGTCTCTCCGCCACTATTTCGCGAGCAGCTAACTCCCTAACGAATGCGTTCCGGCGCCGCGCTTGTCGGTATGTACTATTCGTTGAACAATAGAAGGGTTTTCCTTCTGTTAGATCAAAATTGATTTTCTTCCCGATAGAATTCCAGGGCTCAACAAACTCCCTCTCAATGGCTGTTATCGGCCCGCACTGGACTCTCGATTGGATGTTGCAATGCTGCGCTTGCCGACTGCATTGCGGACATTAGGGCAAGGCTTCGACTTATGAGTGCTTCTATGGTGGGACAGCGGTCATTCCGAATTTTTGTTCACGCAGTGCTTCCGGCGCAGAAACCCTTTGCTGGCGTAAGAAACCCATTGCCGTCAATCCGAGCTTGTTGCCAGACCAGCTATTCGAAACCGGGTTGGGATGGATGGCTTTGGCTTCGCCCACCATCGCATTGCACCATTTAGTAGTGACTAATGGTGTCATCGTCGTTCCCCGTGAACATGCTGAAGAGGTCGCCAAAATCGCCCGCGAAATCGACACGCTCGAGGCGCGCGCTTTCCCAGTCTTTGCCTGCGGCATTTCAATGGTTGGCACCGCCAAAGCCTGCGCACTATCCTGGGTCAAACCGATAAACATGATCGGGGTGGATGTGGCCCCGGGCGATCTGGTTGAGGCTGACACCGACGGCGTTCTGGTTCTGCCTGCCATAAATGTGGAAGCCACCGTCGCTGCCGGTATTGCCCGCGAGGCAAAAGAAGCTGATTCCATGAAAAGGCTCACCAACGGTGCGACCACCCTTGAGTTGATGGGGCTAGGTTGATCCCGGAACAGGGCCACCCGAGAAGCTTAACAACTCTAAAAAATGGCGAAAATACCTTTGGGATCGGAACCTGACCTGAGACGCAACCGGTGAGGCAAAATGCTAAGTCGCGGTCCGTCAAAGGAGGCATTCGATGCATGAGAATGATCTAGTGTCGCGCGAACTCACACATCGCAGACGAAACAGCTGCTCAGTTATTGGGTGGTTCGTAGGGATCAGGCGTTCCTGGTGGGATTGCAGGGTATTCTTCGAACGTTACAATGTGCTCTTGCAATTGAGGCAGCGCCTTTTCGGCCGCCCATGTGTGCGGGAATAGTACGCTTTCACGCTCGTGTGGATCATTCAGAAGGTTGTAGACCCTTGGTGTATCGAAGGACTCTGTTGCTCCGAAAGCCGTCGTATTCTCTTTGAAGAGAACTTTCCAATTTTTCCATTTCACACCGAATATTTGCTCTCCCATGTAAACGATCACGCCTTCTCGGTTTGAGTTTGGCTGGGCACCAAGAAAGAACTTGGACTGGTCGACGCCATCAAACGCCCTGTCGTCAGGCACCTTGCCTCCTGCAAAAGCCGCAAGTGTCGGGTAGAGGTCCATTGAGTGGACAACATCGTTGCTTTCTGAACCAGCAGGGATCTTTCCTGGCCACTTGATCGCAAAAGGCACGCGCATGCTGCCCTCGAGGCTGGTGAACAGAGTACCGCGCCAAGGCCCGGCGGTGCCATGCACCGCGGGCACGGGCGAGACATTGGCGTTTCCAACTGGAAGAGCTTCGGGACCGTTGTCGGCAGTAAAGATCACCACTGTGTCGTCCGAAACACCTGCAGCCTCAAGCGCATCGACTATGCGCCCGATGTACGTATCTGTCTGAAGTAGAATGTCGGCCCAGACTCCATTACCAGTGGCGCCATCAAACTCATCGGATGCGATGTTTGGATAGTGGGTCTGTGTATAGGCAAGGTAGACAAAAAACGGCACCTCTTCGGCGCTTTTTGCTTCGATAAAGTCGATAGCTTTTTTTGTTAGGTCGCCATCTATCTCGCCGCGATAGTCCAGATCGTAGTCACGCGCGATGGTTGCTTGCTCGCCTGCAATACCTTGCATCACCACAGGCTCATCCATATTGGCTTCAGCAAATCCAGGAAGCGTACGCCAGACTGTAACGTCAGTGGTCTCAACGCCGTAAAATTCGTCGAATCCTTGATTCGTTGGATAGCGCCCTTCGGTCCACCCAAGGTGCCACTTGCCGTACATGGCTGTGTTGTATCCAACATCCTTTAGCATCTCGGCCATGGTGATTTCCCATTGGGTCAGACCGTAAACGCCGCCTCCCAGTGGAACTGTGTGGTTACCGCTTCGGATACCGTACCGTCCTGTCATAGTCGCAGCGCGGGACGGTGTGCACTGGCTTTCCACGTTGAAATTTGTGAGTCGCAATCCCTCCGCAGCGAGGGCATCCATCTCGGGAGTCGCTGTACCTCGGATTATGCCGCCTCCATTAAACCCAGGTTCGCCCCAACCAAAATTATCTAGAAATATGAATACGATGTTGGGTTTTTCTTGAGCTGAAGCGCCCGTGGCAAATAGAAGAGATAAAGACAGTAGGAATGTGCGCGACAACCACTTCATAACAACGCCTCCAAACAAGATCACGGGCTCAAGACTGAAGAACCAAGTAACCAGTCGTCAAGAACATCCATTCGTTGCGGAACTTTAGCACAGCGTCTGAACGTCAAAGTTACGGGCGAAGCTGCCGTCCGAGATCTTTTGTGCAGAACTAAGAAAAACCGTTGTTTTCCTTGACGAACAACCACTTCGGTGTTGCCATAGGCTGGCATTCAGCTCGGCTGGGAGGTTCCAATGAAGTTTTTTCTGACGACATCGACAGCAATAGTTTCCGCAGCATTCATAGCAAGTTCTTCAAATGCTCAAGAGGCCGGTCAAGGTGGGCAAGTTGGAGAGATGACCATCTCTGTTGATGATATGCGTGAACCCGCGCCTGCTGATTTCTCGCCCTATGCAGGTCGAGACTTTCCTACACGCCCGCTGTGGGGTGACACTCACCTGCACACGTCAAATTCGCTCGACGCGCGCGGATTTGGCGTCATTCTGAGCCCGGACGATGCCTATAGGTTTGCACGTGGTGAGGAAGTCACCACATCGCATGGCCTCCGCGTGCAGTTGTCGCGCCCGCTCGACTGGCTTGTCGTATCCGATCACTCAGATGCCATGGGCGCTATGAATGAGATCGTTGCAGGGAACTCCACGCTGATGCGTGATCCCACACTTCGAGACTGGAACGAACGCCTTAACGCCGGCGGGGACGTTGCGCTTGGCGCAACAATGGAAGTTATTGAAACCTTTGCGGGCATCACCGGAGACGCGCTTCCCGAGGCTGTTTCAGATCGAAGGTTTGTACAATCCGTTTGGGACGATTTCACGCAAACTGCGGATCATCATAATGACCCCGGCACATTCACAGCGTTCATCGGATACGAATGGACGTCCACCGAAGCTGGCAACAACCTGCACCGCAACGTGATCTACCGAGATGATGCCATTCGCGCACGGCAGATGCTGCCTTTCACAACCGCAGAAACCTTTAATCCCGAACGTTTGTGGGACTGGATGGAAACTTATGAACTAGAGACTGGCGGCCGTGTACTGGCCCTTGCCCACAACGGCAACGTCTCCAACGGCCTGATGTTTCCGGTCGAAACCAACCCGGAAACGGGTGAGCCTTTGACCGAAGACTACGCAGAGCGGCGTGCTAAGTGGGAGCCGATGTATGAGATCACCCAGATCAAGGGTGATGGAGAAACTCACCCGTTTCTCAGCCCGAACGATGAGTTTGCCGACTATGAAACCTGGGATAAATCCAATCTGGGTCCGACACCCAAAGAAGACTGGATGCTTCAGTACGAATACGCGCGCGAGGCTTTGAAGAATGGTCTCAAACTAGAGGCTCAGCTCGGCACCAATCCATACAAGTTCGGAGTAGTGGGCTCGACCGACAGCCATACGGCTTTGGCAACGGCGGAAGAAGACAATTTCTTTGGCAAACACTCCGGTGTCGAGCCGGAACCTGGCCGTTGGCAGCATGTCGTTGGAGAGTTTGATGCCTTGAGGATTCTCGGGTGGGAAATGGCGGCCTCTGGCTACGCAGCAGTTTGGGCTGAAGACAACACACGCGAAGCCATATTCGACGCCATGGAACGGAAAGAGGTTTACGGGACAACCGGTAGTCGCATTGCGGTCCGTTTCTTTGGTGCCTGGGACTTTACGGAAGAAGATGCAAGATCCCGTTTGCCCGCCGAAATAGGATACGAAAAAGGCGTTCCGATGGGTGGAGACCTCTCACAAGCCCCTGAGAGCGCAAACGCCCCAACTTTCCTCATCGCTGCCCTGAAAGACCCATTTTCCGGCAATCTCGACCGTATTCAGATTGTGAAGGGTTGGTTAAATGCCAACGGCGACACTGAAGAGCGGGTTTATGACGTGGCTTGGTCGGGAGACCGAGAACTGGACGCTGACGGAAAATTGCCGGCGGTGGGGAATACCGTGGATGTTGCAACGGGTACGTTTACCAATTCGATTGGGTCCCCGGAACTGATCACCGTTTGGACAGACCCCGATTTCGATCCCTCTACGCCCGCTTTCTACTATGCCCGCGTCCTGGAAATTCCCACCCCAAGGTGGACAATTTACGACGCCGTCCGGTTCGGGGATGAACTTCCTGCAGAGGTCCCGACGTCAACGCAGGAACGCGCGTACACTTCGCCAATTTGGTATACGCCCAAGGGCTGAGACCTTTGAAACAACACACGTTAGTCACAACTAAGGGCCCGCAACCCCTCGGGTCATTTCGGTTGGCATACTATATCCACACGAAAGTGCGCTAAGGGCTCACTGCCGTCGCCGGAGGCGGCGCGGCATCTTGCGTTTTCAAGTCTGCGCCAATGTCGGGTTGTCGTTTTGGGAGGGAATGTCGGCTCAAAGGATCAATCATGGAAACATCAAACTTACCTGCCATTCGTGCTTCGAACACTCTGGAACAAAGGCAGAATTGTCCGTCAGAACCGACTACTGAAACCTAGGCATGTCTGGGTGATCCGGGTACGCCTTGAGTTGGCAGGGAATCATCGGAATCCAGCCCTGTTCAATATGGCTATCGACAGCAAGCTTAGTGGCTGCGACCTAGTTAAGATGAAAATTGTGGTTGTAATGGCGTCCGGCCAGATTAAGGAGGGCGCTTCAGTCCTGTAGAGCAAGACGCTCAAGCAAGTCCGGATTGAGATTTAGGAAGGCACCCGAGCATCCGTCGAGAAATGGATGGAAGACGGACTTATGGTTGGATTGGAAGCCAGTGCTTACGGCACACATTCGATGTGGCGAACGAAAGTCATCCAGATCTACAAGAAAACAGGCAACCTTCGTGCCGTTCAGCTTCTACTAGGGCACACAAAGATGGACAGCAGAGTCAGGTATCGTGGCGTCGAACTTGAGGATACCATGGCCATCGCTGAAGCGATTGAAATCTAGAACAATTGGGTCGCCAATATGGGCAGCCGAGAGCCGACAAATTCCCAGCTCTCGACGAAGGTCCGGTTTGTTTTCAAAGTTGGCCCTAGAGGTGCTGTCCGAAAAGATCAGCTTAATAGCCGTCAGTTTGTTAACAAATACGAACGGTTTGTTCGAAACGGCGCTGGTACCAGTATTGACAGTATCGGAGGGAAGTCAGAAGCATTTGCGTGTTGGGCATCGAATTCTATTATTGACTCACTGCCCCGGCATATATACTTGCCGTCCAACTTTCTGAGGAGAGTTTGACCAGGAGTGCTCGTAGATGAAATGGCTTCATCTCAATAATGCCGGACAGATCGAACCCGCGTAGTCCATCTCGGGACTAACTCCGCGCCTGCACTCCTATCTTCAATACATCTTTGAAAAAGGTTTGTTCTAATGACCGAAGAACGACCTCCTTCCGCCTCCATTTATGGCATCGACCATTGGGGCAAAGGCCTGATCACCGTTTTACCCAACGGCGATGTTGCCCTGTGTGATCCAGCCCACCCCGAGGCCGCTGCCATCAGCTTGCCGCAAATTCTGCATGACCTGCAGCAGCGCGGCATCGCAAGCCCACTGGTGCTGCGCGTCAAAAGCTTTCTGGAGGCGGAGATCCGTCACCTCAACGACAGCTTTGCTGATGCAATTCGCAAGACTGGATATCAGGCGCCCTATCGCGGAGTGTTCCCGATCAAGGTGAATCAACAGGCCCAAGTGGTGGATCGCATTGTCGAGTTTGGCCGCCAGTACGATTACGGGCTTGAAGCCGGGTCAAAACCGGAACTGGTGGTCGCGCTGGCCCATCGTTTGTCGAAAAACGCGCTCATCATCTGCAATGGGGTGAAAGACGCTGAATTTGTCCGCCTTGCGATCCTATCCCGGCGCTTGGGGTTCAACACAGTCATTGTATTGGAAAGCCCGAAAGAGGTCGAGATTGTCATTGAAGCCGCCCGGGAATTGCAGATCGAACCGCTGCTTGGGGTTCGGGTGAAACTAACCAATAAGATCAGCGGAAAGTGGCAAAGCAGCTCGGGTGATCGCTCGGCATTTGGCATGAACACCGAACAGCTTATGCGGGTTCTGGACCGTTTGCGTAGCGAAGGGTTGTTGCATTGTTTGAAACTGCAGCACTCCCATCTCGGAAGCCAAGTGCCTGACGTCAATGATGTGCGCCGGGCCGTTACCGAGGCCTGCCGGTATTTTACCGAGCTTACCCGTGAAGGAGTGCCGCTCACGCATTTGGATCTGGGCGGTGGTCTCGGGGTAGACTACACTGGTGAAAAGCGGGCTTCCGAAAACTCGATCAACTACTCGATGGAAGAGTACTGTACCAATGTGGTGGAAACCGTAACCTATGCCATGGATGAAGCAGGCGTTGATCATCCGGTTCTTGTAACTGAAAGCGGGCGAGCGGTTTCCGCAACCTCGTCGATGCTGATTTTCGATGTGTTGGAAACCACCCTATATGATGCCCCGGATGCACCGTCGGCAGGCCCTGACGATCACCATCTTCTGGCGGATCTGGCGGCAATTTCTGGCTATCTTGTCCCGGAAAGGGTGCAGGAGTGTTGGAATGATGCACGTTTCTACAGGGACGAACTGCGCGCCCTGTTTCGGCGTGGCCATGTGGGTCTGCGCCAGATGGCGCGGGCCGAACGCGTTTATCTGAATCTCATGGCGCGGATCAAGGACATTGCGCATGAAGCTGAACAAAACAGCGAGCTGGATAGAGAGCTGCAAAAGATAGCGGACGTATATCACTGCAATTTCTCTGTATTTCAGTCCCTGCCGGATGTCTGGGCGATCGATCAGCTGCATCCCATCGTACCTTTGCAGATGTTGAACCAGGCACCTGATCGCCGTGCGGTTCTGTCGGATATCACCTGTGACAGTGATGGGAAATTAGACCAGTTTATCCTAAACGGCGAAGTTGCGCCTTCGTTGCCGGTTCATTCGCTTCCTGAAGACCAGCCCTATTACCTGGGCGTGTTCTTTGTTGGAGCATATCAGGAGACACTGGGCGACCTGCACAACCTCTTCGGGGACACCAATGTTGTGACGATCGACCTTCGGGCAGACGGCAAATTCGACCTGCTGCACGAACAGGAAGGAGACACGATCGCTCAGGTGCTCTCTTATGTCGAGTATGATCCGGCCGATTGCATCGCCGCTTTCCGCAAGATGGTGGACGAAGCGATTTCGGCTGGTGAAATCAAGGCCAACGAACGCAAAACTTTGATCGGGGCCTATCGCGACTCGATGAACGGATACACTTACTTTGAATAACCACGCTCAGGAGGAACCTATGGGAAAGACACTTGTCGTAGGCGCTGGCGGCGTTAGCCATGCCGCTGTTCACAAGATGGCAATGAATGCCGATATCTTCACGGATATCACGCTGGCCAGCCGGACCAAATCCAAGTGTGACGCTATTGCCGCAAGCGTTAAAGAACGCGTTGGCGTGGACATCAAGACCGCGCAACTGGATGCAATGGATTTGGACGCCACCGTGGCCTTGATCCGCGAAACCGGAGCTGAAATTCTGGTGAACCTGGCACTACCTTACCAGGATCTGAAATTGATGGATGCCTGCCTTGAAGCGGGGTGCCATTATCTCGACACGGCCAATTATGAGCCGGAAGACGAGGCCAAGTTCGAATATCATTGGCAATGGGCCTATCAGGACAAATTCAAGGAAGCTGGTCTTGTGGCGATCCTCGGGTCCGGCTTTGACCCGGGTGTGACCTCGGTCTTTGCAACCTGGCTGAAAAAACATAAGCTCGACACGATCCGACAGATCGACGTGCTGGATGCCAATGGCGGCTCGAACGACCAGGCCTTTGCCACAAACTTCAATCCGGAAATCAACCTGCGTGAAGTGCTGCAGGAGGCACGTCATTGGGAGCACGGCGACTGGCAGACCACGCCGGCCATGACCCACAAGGTCGAATTCGATTTCCCGGGTATCGGCCCGAAAAACATGTACCTGATGTACCATGAAGAGTTGGAGAGCCTGTCTACCCACTTCCCGGAGATCGAGCGCGCACGCTTCTGGATGACCTTTGGCGACGCCTACATCATGCATGCCAAAGTTCTTGAAAACGTCGGCATGACCCGGATTGACCCGGTGATTCATGATGGCAAAGAGATCATTCCGATCCAGTTCCTGAAAACCCTTCTGCCCGATCCCGGCGATCTGGGCGAACAAACCAAGGGCAAAGCCTGCATAGGCGATATCGCTACTGGCCAGGCCAAGGACGGCTCGGGTGAGAAAACCTATTACATCTACAACATTTGCGACCATGAGGAATGCTATGCCGAGGTCGGCTCGCAGGCCGTGTCCTACACAACCGGCGTTCCGGCGATGATCGGCACTGCTCAGGTTCTCAAGGGCAACTGGATTGAACCCGGCGTGTGGAACATGGAACAGCTCGACCCGGACAACTTCATGGACATGCTCAACGACCACGGTCTGCCGTGGCAGGTGCATGAGTTGGACGGCCCGGTCGAGTTCTAAGACCTGTGCGCCCCGGGCCTGACCCGGGGCGTCGCGCAAAAATCCCAAAGGCCCCTGACCATGTCCGGGGCGGGTTTCTTTCCAATCCAAGGAGGGTGCCATGTCCGAGTTGATGACCACCCAAGCCGGTGATGCCGGAGCGTTTCGCGACTTTGACCTGAACCGCGTGCCCAGTCCCTGTTTCGTCGTCGACCAAAAGGCAGTAGAGCGGAACCTTACTATTCTCAAGGACGTGTCCGACCGCTCTGGTGCCCATGTGCTGAGCGCGCTCAAGGCATTTTCCATGTTCTCTTTAGCGCCATTGGTCCGGCAGTATCTCGGCGGCACGTGTGCCAGCGGTGTATTCGAGGCGCGTCTGGGCCGTGAGGAATATGGCGGTGAAGTCGCAACCTTCTGCGCGGGCTATAAAAAGCAGGAGATGGCAGAAATCCTCGACCTCTCGGATCATGTAGTCTTCAACAGCCCCGCCCAGAAAGACCGATTTCTTGCTCAGGCGCAGGCTGCAAGGGTTCAGGTTGGGTTGCGCATCAACCCAGAACATTCCGAGGGCGAAATCCCAAAATACGACCCTTGCGCGCCTTGTTCTCGATTGGGAACTCCGGTCAGCATGCTGGCAGCGGATACCATGACGGGCGTAGACGGCATTCACATGCACACGCTTTGTGAACAGGGTTTTGAACCTTTGGCTCGAACCTGGGCTTCGGTCGAAGCAAAACTAACGCCCTACTTGCCCAATCTGAAGTGGGTGAATTTCGGTGGCGGACACCACATCACCCGCGCAGATTATGATCGCGAGGCTTTGGTGGCATTTCTGAAAGGGGTCAAGGCGAAACACGGTGTCGAGGTCTATCTGGAACCCGGTGAGGCGGTTGCTCTTGATGCAGGCATTCTCGTGGGTGAAATCCTCGACTTGCCGGTAAATGGCATGCCCCTTGCCATCACCGACATTTCCGCGACGTGTCACATGCCCGACGTAATCGAAGCCCCCTACCGCCCTGCTCTGATGGGCGAAGCTGAGGCGGGAAACACCTATCGGCTTGGCGGCCCGTCCTGTCTGGCAGGCGATGTAATTGGCGACTTCACATGGGCTACGCCGCTTGAGATCGGCCAACGCTTTGCCTTTCTCGATCAGGGCCATTATTCGATGGTCAAAACCAACACCTTCAACGGCGTACCACTGCCCACAATAGCCTTGTGGAACAGCGAGACCGACGCGCTGCACATCGTGAAACAGTTTGGCTATCAAGACTTTAAGGAGCGCCTCTCATGAGCGTTTTTCTCGACAGTGAGCTTACTGAAGGCGAACGCGGCGAAGCGGCGCGATTTCATGTGATCCCCGTGCCTTTGGAGCGCACAGTTTCCTACGGATCTGGTACCGCGGCCGGCCCCGCTGCGATCATCGAGGCGTCAAATGAACTTGAGCGCCTGTGCAGAGGCAAGGAACCTTGCGCCGAAGGCATCCATACCCACGCGCCAGTGGATTGTGATGGCGCGTTGCCCGACGTTATGGAAGCCATTGCTGCGCAGACCGAATCCGTCGTGAAAGCGGGCAAGATTCCCGTGACCCTTGGCGGCGAGCATTCGCTGAGCTACGGGGCCGTTTCTGGCGTCGTGCGTGCACTGGGGCAGCCGATTGGGATTGTGCAAATCGATGCCCACGCTGACCTGCGCGTTGCCTATCAAGGCCAGAAACACTCACATGCGTCGGTTATGCATCTCTTGGCCGAGGACGGTGTGCGTCTGGCCCAGTTCGGTGTGCGGGCTCTGTGCCCGCAAGAGGCCGAAAGCCGGGTGACCTACAACGTCTTTCACATTGATGCGGAAGACTTGGTAACAAGTAACATCCACGCCGTAGAACTGCCCGAAGATTTTCCCGAACTGATCTATGTAAGCTTTGACGTGGATGGGCTCGACCCAAGCCAAATGCCCGCAACCGGAACACCTGTCCCTGGCGGATTGTCGTTCTATCAGGCGCTTCACCTGGTGGAAAATGCGCTAAAAGGGCGGCGCTGCGTTGGCTTTGATGTGGTAGAACTCGCGCCCAACGGTGACGCGGCGTGGGATTTCACCGCTGCCCAGATCACTTACCGCCTGATGGCCGCTTGCTGCCGTTAATACTGGGTGCCAAAACCGCTGCACTGGACTGTGCGCAAAGGATGCGGTCTGTTCCCGACGATCTCTCTTCTTTTCCCGATTGGCCGTAATAGATTTGCCAATTAGGTTCTTGTTCCTGACCAGTACGGAAATATCGGATGGGTTTTGATTGATGGCCCCGCTTGTTCCATAGAACGCGCCTTCCTCACTGCCGACATTCTTGCAGTTTGCAACGAATGACTACTTCCCGCCTTTCCGATCCTCAGTGCCGTTTCGATAGCCGCTGAAGAGGTTCAATCATCTCTAATCACTATGACGCTTTTCTATGACACCCCTGCCCGCTTTCCGCGCCGACTGTGCCGATTTTGCCGCCGCAAAGCCCTTATTTATAATGTGACGACTTTAGCTTAATATCAGAAACGGGTCGAAAACCGTTGTGGGTGCAAGCCTACCCAGGGTTCGTACCCCTGTCTCTCTGCCATACATTTCCTAATCGGCTTTTGAGAACATTCAGCTCAAAGCGGGCTGCTGCCGGGCGGCGTTAAATCGCCGTATGGGTTCATCCAATTGGCATTCCCCGGCTCAATCCCTCGTTTTGAAGGGATTTTCCGGGAATTCCCCTTTGATACCCGCTAACTTTAACCCATCTCGGCGACACATTCCAAAAGGAGAGACACATGTCGCGCACTATCTTATTAGCTGTAGTCATCGCCGCTATTGGCACCGGCATCTATTACTACGCCTCCCAACCTGATCCCACGCCCGCCGAACAACTTCAATCTGCGGCGCAAGACGCAAGTGACGCGGTCAGCGACGCGGCTGACGCAGTTACAGAACAGGCAAGCCAAGCAGCTTCTTCGATTTCCGATCAAGCGTCAGAGGCGGCCGATCAGGCCAGCCAGGCAGCTACGGATCTGGCCAATCAGGCCGGTGAAGAAGTTGCGGCCCTTGCAGGACAGGGTCAGGATCTAGTCAATTCATGGATTGAGGATGGCACGCTTACCCTCGAAAACTTCGACTATGACACTATGGTAGCCGCAGTTCAGGAAAGCACTTTGGCGCAGGACCTGAAAACACAAGCCATAGAGATCCTGGATGACATCAAGGCATCACCCGAGACAATTGCAGCGAAGATACAGGAACTCCGTGACCTTCTGTCCGGGCAATAAACCTAACGGGTTGCCCGTTCAGGGCAGCCCATTCCTGACGGTAAAATAGATATCCGCATTTTTCCGGTTTCGAGAGATGCGGCACAGCCAAACGCCAAAAGAAAAGGGCTCGCAAACGCGAGCCCTTTTGCATTTCGAAGTTTCGTAGCGATTAACGCTTCGAGAACTGGAACGAACGACGCGCTTTGCGCTTACCGTATTTTTTACGCTCCACAACGCGGCTGTCGCGGGTCAGGAAGCCAGCGGCTTTCAGAGCACCACGCAGCGACGGATCGTACAGCTGCAGCGCTTTCGAGATACCGTGCTTGACCGCACCGGCCTGACCGGTCAGGCCACCGCCTTTGACGGTTGCGACAACGTCGAATTCGCCTTCAACACCGGCAACCTGGAACGGCTGGCGCAGGATCAGCTGCAGAACCGGACGAGCAAAGTACTTGTCCTGGTCTTTGCCGTTTACGGTGACCTTGCCGGAACCCGGCTTGATCCAAACGCGGGCAACAGCGTCTTTACGCTTGCCGGTGGCATACGAACGGCCCAGCTCGTCACGTACGGGTTCACGCACGATGACTTCTTCGGCCACGGTTTCAACGCCTGCGACGGCGCTCAGCTCTTCGAGAGTATTGATCTGATCAGCCATCGGTCATTAGCTCCGGGTGTTTTTCTTGTTCATGGACTTAACGTCCAGAACTTCGGGGGCCTGGGCTTCGTGCGGGTGCTCGGCACCGGCGTAAACGCGCAGGTTGGTCATTTGCTGACGCGCCAGACGGTTGCCCGGCAGCATGCGCTTGACCGCTTGGGTCACGACGCGTTCGGGGTGTGCGCCCTCAAGGATTTGTTGTTTGGTGCGCGACTTGATGCCGCCCGGGTGGCCAGTGTGCCAGTAGAAGTTCTCTTCGCGCTTCTTGCCGGTCATCTGGATTTTGTCAGCGTTGATCACGATGACGTTGTCGCCCATGTCCATGTTCGGGGTGAACGACGCTTTGTGCTTGCCACGCAGGCGCATGGCGACGATCGAGGCAAGACGACCCAGAACAACGCCCTCGGCGTCGATCAGGATCCACTTCTTGTCGATGTCTGCAGGTGTTGCAGAAAAGGTTTTCATGGCAGGATAGTCCTGTTTGATGTGAAAGACCGCCCCACGACGGAGCGGCCCGAATTCGATGCAGCGTGTTTAGAGGTGTGTGCAATGCTGGTCAAGCGCAGCAAATCAGTTTTATCGCTGCAATAACAATGCTTTAAAAAATAGGTATTATTTTACCCCACGATCAAACGCTGATTTGCTCGGGCGGATTGTCCAGCAGTAGCCGCAATCGTTGCATCGCATCCTCAAACCGTTCCAATGAGACGTGCCCGTTCATGGCAATGCGCACAGCATTTGGCGCTCTTCCGTCTCGCAGGGCAAATTCGTCAGCGGATCGCAGCTGTATCCCCTCACGCTCGGCCGCGCGACTGAAGGCGGCGGCGCGCCAACCAGACGGGAGGCTCAGCCAGACAAATGGTACATCGGGTGCCCAGTTTAGTTCAAACCCTCCCAGAGCATTGACGGCCACCCGCACGTATTCACCCATTTTTGCGCGAACGTCTTTGGTCACTTGCCGTGTTCTTGGATCAGACAGCAAAAGCCGCGTCAGTTCAGCCAACGGCTGAGCCAGCCCGAAATACCCGTATTCGGCAGACCGCCTAAGATCCACGCTTCTTTCTCGGGGCGCGATGGCAAACCCGACGCGCAGAGAGGGCGTCAGAACTTTTGAAATCGACGAGACATGCCACCCCCGCTCTGGGGCCAACGCACGAAAGCTGGGTTCGCGCGCATCGCCCATGCGATAGCAGTCGTCCTCGATAATCTGGACATCGTAACGGCGGGCGACTTCGACAATCTCTTTGCGTCGTTCAAGGGGGGTGTGTGACCCGGTGGGGTTTTGCACTTCGGGCGAGACGCAAATCGCCTGCGCCGGAGACTGGCGCAAGACGTGCTCCATCGCCAAGGGATCAACTCCCCATTTATCCATTTTCACCCCAACTACGTCAGCGCGCATTAGCTCCCCTGCCCGGCGAAAACCTGCATAGGACAGGTCTTCGACCAGCACGATTGGCTTTGCACCCCGTAAAATCGTCTGGAACACGAGGCATATTCCGTTCTGGCCGCCGTGGGTCAGAACAATGTCGTCATGTGACAATGCCCCCAGCGGCAAATCCGATAGCCAATCCACTACCACCTGGCGTGTGGGTTGATAGGCGTCGCGCGTTGGGTAATTCATGAACATTCCCGGATCGGCCTGCGAAACCTTTTGCAGGCATTCCCGGATCAACGCCACCTGCCCCACATCTGCCAATCGCGGACTGAACAGGCTGACATTGGCGTTGTATTTGTCGTCCTGAAGGTGAAGCTGCCTTGCCCAAACATCATCCAGAATGGGCGATTTCGGAGGCGCCACAAATGTACCACGTCCGACCTCGGCTTGTAACAATCCTTCATCTGTTAAAATCGTATAGGCCCGCGCAACCGTGCCAGGGGTAATCTGCAGTCGATACGCAAGTTCCCGCACTGGTGGCAGTTTTGTGCCGACCTCCAACAATTTGTTATCTATAGCCTTTCGGATTGTGTCAGCAACCAGTGTGTATTTAGGCCCTTTGGATTTTGGTAACGCCTCTGGCCAAATTGTATCCATTACAATTCTTCCTTTGATTTTGACACAATCCTGAATGTATCAAGCACATATACCGAACATATTACGTTTGTGTCAATACAATTTGAAAGGATACCCAAGATGACACGCGCAATGCACAACCCCGCCCTCATGCTGCTGAACGACAGTCCCCGGCTGCCGCTGATCGCCGCGCTGGCCGTGCGGTTTGCAGCGACAGTCACAAAATGGGAACGTCAACGTCGCAGCAGAATAAATCTGTCAAAGCTGGATGATCGGCTTTTGAAGGATGTCGGTTTGACTCCGTATCAGGCCCGTCGGGAATTCACCCGACCGTTTTGGCAGGATTAATTTTCCCCAGTCCCTTTGATGGGACCTCTTCCTGGCCGGGCTCAGCCCGGCCTTTTTTATCCAAACGCCGCGGCCGCGGACCCTTCTGGCGGAAGCGAATATGTCATCGCAGCCCGCGCAACAGGCTGGTCTGAACCTTCTGAATAGATCAGCACATCGCCAACTGCCAAATTACGTCCAAGTTTCAGCAAGCGGCAATGTGCAATTAAATCTTTGCCGCCACCCGGCTTTCTCAGGAAATCCAATGAACTATTCGTGGTTACCGCCAGCGATTGACGCCCACGACGCGCCAGAATCATCGCGTACACACAAACATCGGCCAGCCCGAACATTGACGGGCCTGACACGGTTCCGCCCGGGCGCAGATGCCTATCCTCGACGACCAATCGCATGACAATCGAATCTTCGTTCAGTTCCTCGACAACAAAGTCGCGATACACCTGAGGAAAGATCTCCTTTATGTATTCCGTCAGTTCGTCCCGGCTCATTTCCAACGTCATACTTTCCCTCCACGATTTGCCGACCTAGAGTTGGCCTGACATCAGATCGGAGGGCAAGATGGCAATTCTGGAACGTAGCGACACAGGGGCCGTCGCCAATTTGAAAATGAACGCGCCGGACCGCCTGAACGCCTTAAGCGATGAGATGCTGGCGGCGCTTCAATCCGAGTTCGACGCGTTGCAAGACGATTCTTCGATACGTGCGGTGGTTTTGTCGGGGGAAGGTAAAGCGTTTTGTGCAGGCCATGACCTGAAACAGATGACTGCAGGTCGGCAGTCCGAAGATGGTGGTAAAGCCTATTTCCAAGACCTCTTCGCCCGATGCGCACGCATGATGATGACAATCCAAACCTTGCCCCAACCCGTCATAGCGCAAGTTCACGGCATTGCCACGGCAGCCGGATGCCAATTAGTGGCCACTTGCGATCTGGCGGTCGCAGCAGAAGGCACGCGGTTTGGTGTGAACGGTGTGAATATCGGGTTGTTCTGCTCAACGCCCATGGTGGCGCTTAGCCGGAACATTCCGCGCAAGCGCGCCTTCGAGATGCTGACGACCGGTGAATTCATCTCGGCTGAAACCGCAGCCGAGATGGGGCTGATCAATCGCGTCGTGCCCGAAATGTTGTTGCAACATGAAACCAATGCGCTGGCGGATCAACTGGCGACCAAGCTAGGAACAGCCGTGAAAATCGGGAAAAAGGCATTCTACGAACAGTTGGAAATGCCGATTGTGCAGGCTTACAGCTATACCGGTGAGGTAATGGTACAGAATATGCTGCACCGGGATACCGAAGAAGGAATATCTGCATTTATCGAAAAAAGACCGCCAAATTGGCACCAATAAGGCGATTGTTATCAACATTTTTCGCCACTGTTCTCATTTTTGCACTTTCCAAAAGGGCAACACTGTGGCAAAGCTGGGACAGAGCAAAGGCTCTGAAGACTCTTTTGGGTCGCCGTGGGCGGAAGGTCCCTCCAAGCTGGTTTCTCTCACCGGCGTAGACATTCCCGCAGCGGCGACCCCAAGATCCCCCATTTGAAACAGATCACGAGCAGCCTGTGTTGCGTTGTGTAGTGGTGTGCCCTATGTGGCAGCGCATGACACAGAAATTGCATATCGTGGGCGGCGGCATGGCCGGGTCCGAAGCCGCCTGGCAGGCAGCAGAGATGGGCGTGGATGTTGTGATCCACGAAATGCGGCCCAAAGTTGGCACATTTGCGCACCAGACCGGCAACCTGGCGGAAATGGTGTGTTCGAACTCTTTCCGTTCAGATGATGATGAACAAAACGCGGTTGGTCTGCTGCATTGGGAAATGCGTAAGGCCGGTGGTTTGATCATGACAACGGCAGATGCTCACCGCCTGCCTGCTGGTGGTGCGCTAGCCGTCGACCGCGATCCGTTTGCCGAATCCGTGACAGCCAAATTGCACGCCCACCCCCGGGTTGAGGTTACAGGCGAGGAAATCACCACCCTGCCCGACGACGGCCACTGGATCTTTGCCACTGGGCCGCTCACGTCCGCGGCTCTGGGTGAGGCTATCCGCGTTGAGACCGGCGCTGACTCATTGGCTTTCTTCGATGCTATCGCACCGATCGTCTATGCCGACAGCATCGACATGAGCAAAGCGTGGATGCAGTCGCGTTACGACAAAGGTGAAACCGAAGAAGAGCGTACGGCCTATCTGAACTGCCCGATGGACCGTGATCAGTATGAGGCGTTCATTGATGCCCTGCTGGCCGCTGACAAAACCGAATTTCACGAAGGCGAGACAGCGGGTTACTTCGACGGTTGCCTTCCGATCGAGGTGATGTCCGAACGTGGGCGCGAAACGCTGCGCCATGGGCCGATGAAGCCTGTTGGCCTGACTAACCCCCATCAACCCGATATCAAACCGCACGCGGTGGTTCAGCTTCGGCGCGACAACGCCCTGGGCACGCTGTTCAACATCGTAGGTTTCCAGACCAAGATGAAGTACGGCGCGCAGACTGAGGTTTTCCGCATGATTCCAGGCCTCGAAAACGCCAGCTTTGCACGTTTGGGAGGCATCCATCGTAATACATTCATCAATTCGCCCACTCTGCTGGACTCGCAGATGCGGTTGAAATCCAAACCAAACATCCGTTTTGCCGGGCAGATCACCGGTGTTGAAGGCTATGTCGAAAGCGCGGCCATGGGATTGTTGGCCGGTCGCATGGCCGCAGCCGAGATTCTGGACAAAACCCTGCCCGAGATCCCGCAGGACAGCGCCATGGGGGCCCTGATCCACCACATTACCGGCGGGGCCGAAGCCAAGACCTTTCAGCCCATGAACGTGAACTTTGGCCTCTTCCGCCCTGTAGAAGGGCTGAAAGGTGGGCGTCGCGGTCGCAAGGACAGGTACAAGGCGTATACGGACCGCGCAAAAGCTAAATGGACGAGCTGGCTGGCGCAGTGCTGACTGGACGCACCCCATCCAGGCGGCTTACCATTAGCAAATGAGCGATAAATTTCTCAAAGACGCCTACGACTTGGATACGCCACAAGCCACTCGGGCGCATTATCAGAGGTGGGCCTCGTCCTATGATGCCGAGGTGGGCGCACATGGATACGCTACCCCAGGCCGCGTGGCAGAGGCGTTGTGGTCCAAATTACCTGAACCGCAGACCCCCATTCTTGACTATGGGTGTGGCACCGGCCTGTCTGGGGTCGCATTGCGTGCCGCGGGGTTTGAGGTGATCGACGGGGTTGATCCCACGCCAATGATGCTGGAAGGGGCCGAAGCCAAGGGAGTGTACCGAAACCTCTCGACTTTCGAAATCACAGACCCTGACCCATTGGAGCAAGGAGCGTACAAAGCGATCACCGCAATTGGCGTTATCGGAACAGGGGCTGCACCACCAGAGGTTTTCGACATGCTCATGCGTGCGCTACCCTTGGGTGGATTTCTTGCCTTTTCCTTTAATGATCACACACTTGCGGATAGATCCTACACCTCTCGACTAAATGATTGGCTTGATATGGGAGCAGCCCGATTGTTGTTTCGGGAGTACGGCCCACACCTTCCAGGAATGGACCTTAAGTCAGACGTATATATTGTTGAAAAAGCGTGAAATTTAAAACCAGATTTGCGCCTTCCCCAACGGGCCCCCTGCATTTGGGACATGCTTTTTCGGCGATCTTTGCACATGATCTTGCCGCCTCTCAGAATGGGCAGTTCCTGCTAAGGATCGAGGACATTGACCGCTCGCGCTCGCGTCTGCATTGGGAAAACCAAATATATGACGATCTGCAATGGCTGGGATTGGAGTGGCCGAAGCCCGTAATGCGGCAATCAGACAGGGTTTCCAGCTATGACGCCGCCCTTGATGCGCTTTGGTCTCGTGGTTTGCTATACCCATGCAATTGTAATCGCAAAGATATCGCCGCCGCCGCCAGTGCCCCGCAGGAAGGCGCGCCTTTGCTTGGTCCGGATGGCATCATTTACCCCGGCACATGTCGGCAGAAGTGGAACCCAACGGCGAATGACTTACTGCACCGACCCAAAGATATCCCACTGAGACTGGACATGGCCGCTGCAGGGCAGACCCTGGCGGACTCTGATAATGCTGACGCAAAAGTTGGTTCTTTTCTGGAAACCGGTTCAGGGCCGAATGGTGAGACGGGTGTTGTGGATTTCACCTTGGGTGAACTGACCGACACCATCGGGGATGTTGTGCTGTCTCGTCGCGATATGGGGACTTCCTACCATCTTTCAGTGGTCGTCGATGATGCAGAGCAAGGTATTACCCATGTCGTACGAGGTCGGGACTTGTTCGAGGCAACCCGCATCCATGTCATTTTACAAGCGCTGCTCGGTCTTCCGACGCCACAATACGTTCATCACAGTCTGATCCGGGACGACACGGGCAAACGTTTGGCAAAACGGGATGATGCCCGTGCAATTTCTAAATATCGCGTAGACGGAGCCAGCCCAGCGGACATCCGGAAAATGGTTGCGCTGTAACCGCGTCACTCCATCGGTGACATCAATTCAACCTCATCCCCGTTGCGAACTGCAGTATAAAAACAGGTGCGCCGATTGGTGTGGCAGGCCGCGCCTGTCTGTCGCACGATGACAAGCAGACAATCGCGATCACAGTCAAAGCGGAAGTCCACCAACTCCTGCACGTGGCCAGAAGATTCACCCTTGATCCAGAACGACTGGCGAGACCGAGACCAATAGGTAACACGTCGGGTTTCAAGCGTTTTTTCTATGGCTTGGACGTTCATCCAGGCCATCATCAGCACGTCACCGGTCCCCTCGTCCTGAGCGATGGCAGGGATAAGGCCGGCTTCGTTAAACTTCAATGACGATGGGTCAAACACGGCGGTTGTGGACATGAGAAAAACCTTTTGCATCCGGTTGGATGCTCACTATGTATGGGGAACAGACAACGAGGGAAAGCCATGTCCGGCGAGAACGACCTGATTAAGCTCTACTCCGGCCGCATTCTTGCGCTGGCGGCGGACATTCCGCATCTGGACCGGCTTGAGGAACCTGACGCTACGGTGAAAAAGCGATCGCCTTTGTGCGGATCAACTGTAACCGTCGATGTTAAGGTGCGGGACGGGAAGGTCACCGACTTCGGGCAGGACGTCAAAGCGTGCGCTTTGGGTCAGGCGTCTGCTTCCGTCGTTGGCAACGCTGTTATTGGTGCCACTCGGGCGCAGGTAGAAACTGCGCGAGATCAATTGTCGGCCATGCTGAAAAAGGACGGCCCCGTGCCGGACGCTCCGTTCGATGGGCTCGAGGTTCTGATTCCGGCGCGCGATTACAAGAACCGTCATGCCTCGATTCTCTTGGCGCTGGATGCCACGGCTGAAGCTATGGACCAAGCCGAGCAGGCTAACTGCGCATAAAAATAGTTTTTTGCGGGCAATCCGGTTTAATCACCCCGCATGATGTTGGGGGGATTGGAATGGAAAAATTGCTTGAGCACTTTGTTACACTCTGGGTCGTCATAGATCCGATCGGGACAATCCCTGTTTTCATAGCAGTAACTGCAGGCCTGACAGCTGCGTCTCGTCGCAAAACCGCCCTGCTTGCCGCGCTGGTCAGCGCCGGAGTTCTTCTGTTCTTTCTGATTTTCGGCCAATTGTTGATCGAGGCGCTGGATATCGGCCTGAACTCGTTCCAGGTTGCTGGTGGTATAATCCTTTTCCTCTTTGCGCTGACAATGATCTTTGGCGAAAGCAAGCAGGTCGTCGAACAGCACGAAGCAGAGGAAGAACTGGAATTGTCGGCGCACAAACCCAATCCGGCTATTTTCCCATTGGCGGTTCCATCTCTGGCCTCACCCGGTGCGATGCTTGCCATTGTCATTCTGACTGACAACAACCGCTATAGTGCAGCGGATCAGGGCATAACGGCATTGGTCATGTTGTCGGTCATCCTGATTTCATTCGTTCTGATGTTGTTGGCCGACCCGATCATCCGACTTATTCGCTATTCTGGCGCAGCCATCATTAGCCGTGTGATGGGGATGATCCTTGCATCGGTTGCAGTGAACTCGGTGCTTTCTGCGGTACTTGAGATTATGAAAACCGGACAGTTGTAAAAAAAACCGCCGCTCCTTCCGGGCGGAAAGGGCGGCGGCAGGCAATGCGTTTCTCGTGTGGGGTCCGGATAGCCGCACGGGGCCGAGGCAAGGCCCCTCAAGGGAATTGGGACAGGCAGGTCACCCTTGACTGAAATGGGGATGACAGCACGGTATGGTCGGCACGAGATCGCAGGCAGAAAGGGTTAGAACGCGCCGGGCAAGTGAAGACCAACCATCAACATGACCACCAGCGACACTGCGCCAACCGCATCTTGCAAAAGTGTTGATTGCGAACGGGTAATGGCAGTCTTGATCTGGGTCAGCATAGTCTCACCTCCGGTCGAGATTTAATCCTTTGTTGACCTTTTGTTCTCATATTTTGCCGAGTCGGTAAAGAACTTTTTGAGAACATTTGCGAACTTATCGGAACAATAATGACTAACCTACTGAAATCAAACGAATTGCCTGATCCTGCTTCATAAGCCACAAGAGAACACGCGCCGCCTGCCCCCGATCCGAGTGCAGTTGCGGGTCGGTTGACAGCAAGGTTCGCGCATCCGTCTGCGCTATGGCCATCAGCCCGGCCTGACGTTCGAGATCCGCGATACGGAATTTCGGTAACCCCGACTGAGCCGTACCGATCAAGTCGCCCGCGCTACGCATTTGCAGATCGGTTTCCGAGATCCGAAACCCGTCTTCCGTTTCACGCAAAACTTCAAGACGTTTGCGACCGCCTTCGCTGAGCGGGGGTTGATACATCAAAAGACACGTCGAATCCGCCTCACCGCGCCCGACCCGCCCGCGCAATTGATGCAATTGGGCCAGCCCAAAAATCTCTGCCCGTTCGATGACCATGATAGATGCGTTTGGAACGTTAACACCGACTTCAATCACCGTTGTCGCAACCAGAACCTTGGTGTGCCCGTCTTGGAAAGCCTTCATCGCGGCGTCTTTTTCCGCAGACGGCATTTGCCCATGTACCAACCCGACTGTCCCCTCGCCCAAAATGGCACGTAGGCGTTTGAACCTTTCTTCGGCAGCGGTTAGGTCCGAAACCTCGGATTCATCGACCAAGGGGCAAACCCAATAACATTGACGCCCCTCGTCAATTGCACTGCGCAAATGCGAGACGACTTCGCCCATGCGCTCGGTACTGACAATCGCGGTTTTTATGGGCTTTCGTCCAGGTGGCTTTTCGTCCAGCACCGATACGTCCATGTCGCCGTATTGCGCCAACGCAAGACTGCGCGGGATCGGAGTCGCCGTCATCACCAAAACATCCGCGCCCTGCCCTTTTTCCGATAGCTCCATCCTCTGGCGCACGCCAAACCGATGCTGCTCGTCGACAATCGCCAATCTGAGCGCTTTGAATTCCACATCGCTTTGGAACACTGCATGCGTTCCGACGAGGATTTGGATATCGCCGTTTTTCAGGGCAGCTAATTTCGAACGACGGTCGGTCCCCTTGTCCCGGCCAGTCAGAATTTCCAGTACGACCCCAGCTTGTTCGGCCAAGGGGCGCAGACCCTCCAGATGCTGGCGGGCCAGAATTTCGGTTGGCGCCATCATGACGCCCTGCCCGCCCGCTTCGACAGCAACGAGAAGCGCCATGAAGGCCACCAGGGTTTTCCCTGCACCAACGTCCCCTTGCAGCAGCCTGTTCATCCGCGAGCCCAAAGCCATGTCGGCTGCAATATCGTCAATTGCCCTCAATTGCGCGACTGTCGGTTTATATGGCAGCCCCGCCAGAACCTTCGCCTGCAACTTGCCAGTTCCGACACTGACGACGCCCTTTGCCTTCCGTTCCCGTTGCCTGGCCAGCGCCAAGGTCAACTGATGGGCAAACAACTCATCATAAGCCAGACGTTCCCTTGCCGGTGCAAAGGCCGCAACATCGTCCGCACCCTGCGGATTATGTGCTGCGGAAATGGCCATCGTCCAGTTCACCCAACCACGCTCCACCAGCAACGCAGGATCGATCCATTCGGCCAAATCCGGTGCCCGGGCCAAGGCGCTGCGGGCGGCCTTAAAGGCCGTCTTTTGGGTGATCCCCTGAGTCAGATGATACACCGGCTCAAAATCAGGAATCTCTTGTGCTTCTTGAGGGGGTAGCATGTGATCTGGGTGGACCATTTGAGCCATGCCATCGAACAATTCGAGCTTGCCTGAGATCACCCGGCGCGACCCCACTGGCAGCACCTTTTTCAGATAGTCACCGCGTGCGTGGAAGAAAACCAGTTGGAAATCCGTCTGATTATCCTCGACAAGCACCCGGTAAGCCCCACCCTTGTTGCGCGCCGGTCTGTGCGCGCCGACAGTCACCTCAACGGTCAATGTCGTCGGTAGGTCGGCGCCCTTGATGGTGTCACGGCGACGTCTGTCAATCACCGCGTAGGGCAAGCTGAACAACACGTCGCGTGGCGACTCCGTGCCCGCTTGCGTCAGCACCTGAGCCGTCTTGGGCCCCACACCCTCCAGCGTTTCAAGACGGGCAAACAATGGGAAAAGAATTTCGGGCCGACCGCTCATGTGCGGCCGATCAGTTCGAGCCAGCCATCTTCGTCCAGCGTTTCAACTCCAAGCTCCGCTGCCTTCTTGGCCTTGGACCCAGCGCCCGGACCAGCAACCAGAAGATCAGTCTTTTTACTCACAGAACCGGACACCTTGGCCCCCAAAGCCTCGGCTCGGGCCTTGGCTTCTGCACGGGTCATTTTCTCCAACGTACCTGTAAAAACAACGGTTTTGCCTGCAACCGGGCTGTCGGCGGTGTCCGGGCGCTTGGCCTCTTGCACGTCCAGTTGAGCGACCAACGCATCTATGCTGGCACGCTCAGCTTGCTGTGCGAAAGCCGAAACCAGAGCTCGGGCCATCACTTCACCGACACCGTCGACACTCAGAAGATCGTCCCATTCCGGTCCTTCGAAGTCAGCGGCTGCAGTGACACTAAGCTCGAAATTTGGCCAATTGCCGTAATGTGTAGCAATCAGGTTTGACGCTGCTTCGCCCATATGGCGAATACCCAGGGCAAACAGCAGCCGCCCAAAGGGAATTTTCCGTTTGTCATTGATAGCCGTCCACAGGTTCCCGGCACTTTGCGCCCCCCAGCCTTTGCGATTGGCGAGCTTGTTCAGGTTATCCGCGTCACGCTCTTGCAAGGTGAAGATGTCAACCGGCGCTCGGATCGGAAGATCCGGGTCGTCGTAAAACATTTCGATCTGCTTCGCTCCCAACCCTTCGATGTCAAAGGCTTTGCGGGATACGAAATGTTTCAGCTTTTCAACAGCCTGCGCCGGACAGATCACGCCTCCGGTGCAACGACGAACAGCATCACCTTCTTCCCGAACGGCATCGCTGTGGCATTCGGGGCAGGTTTTGGGAAAGTCGAAAGGCTCTGCTCCTTCGGGACGTTTTGAAATGTCGACATCGGCAATTTTAGGGATCACATCACCCGCGCGATAGACCTGAACCCAATCACCGACCCGTATATCCTTGCCGTCACGGATCGTACCACCCTTGGCATCTCTACCAGCGATATAGTCTTCGTTGTGCAGTGTTGCATTCGACACAACCACTCCACCCACGGTAACCGGATGAAGCCGGGCCACAGGGCTGAGTGCGCCGGTGCGACCCACCTGAATGTCGATCGCCTCGAGGCGGGTCCAGGCCAGTTCAGCGGGAAATTTGTGCGCTATCGCCCAACGAGGAGTCGTGGACCGAAAACCTAAACGCCCCTGCAGCGAAAGGTCATTCACTTTGTAAACAACACCGTCGATATCGTACCCAAGCGTTGAACGCTGCGCCTCGATCTCTCGGTAGTGCTCCAACATCTTGTCAGTTGTTTGGCAGAGCTTCGTCAAAGGGTTCGTGGAAAACCCCAATGTCCGCAAACGCTCGATTGCCCCCTGTTGAGTTTCTGCCAAAGGCTCTGACACTTCCCCCCACGCATATGCAAAAAACCGCAAAGGTCGAGATTGTGTAATTTTGGAATCCAATTGTCTCAGCGATCCGGCGGCGGCATTTCGCGGGTTTGCAAAAGTTTTTTCACCCGCTTCATGTTGCCGAACGTTCAGTTGGTCGAAGTCTTCGTGAGACATGTAAACTTCGCCCCGAACCTCAAGAACATCTGGTGCGTTTTCAACCACTCTTGGAATGTCAGAAATCGTCAGGGCGTTTGCCGTTACATTCTCGCCAACCTCACCATCACCACGGGTAGCTGCCTGTACGAGCTTTCCCCGTTCGTACCTAAGAGACAGCGATAAACCATCGATCTTTGGCTCTGCCGTAAATGCCAATGACGCCGTTCCATCCAGCCCTAAGTATTTTCGGACCGAACGGTCGAAGTCGCGAACATCCTCGTCGTCAAAGGCGTTGCCCAATGACATCATCCGAACAGCGTGAGTGACCTTGGAAAACCCGTCGGCCGGTCTGGCGCCGACTTGGTCCGATGGACTGTCTGCGCGCTTTAGATTCGGAAAACGAGCTTCGATCTCGGCGTTTCTACGTTTGAGAGCATCGTATTCCGCGTCCGAAATCTCTGGCGCGTCCTCAGAATGATATCGCCGGTTTGCCCGAGCCAACTGGTCGGCAAGCCGTGCCAACTCTGCCTGTGCGGCATCTTCGGTCAGGTCTGATACCGGAATCAATTTGCTCATGGCCTCGCCCCGTCATGTGTTCTTGGACCCCAGTGATAGGGCGAGGCCATGGTCAGGTCCAGATGTGCTGTTCAGTGAGTGAGGGGCCGCCCCGGACCGGCAACGGCCATTCTTAAATTCAGGTCAAGCGCCAACCGCCATACGGGTTTCATCGACACCGCTACTTTGCGGATCGCGCAGGACATAGCCCCTGCCCCAAACGGTTTCGATATAGTTATCCCCGCCAGTAGCGTTGCTAAGTTTCTTGCGCAATTTACAGATGAAAACATCGATAATCTTCAGTTCAGGCTCATCCATTCCGCCATAGAGATGGTTCAGGAACATTTCTTTCGTCAGCGTGGTCCCTTTGCGCAAACTCAGAAGCTCAAGCATCTGATATTCTTTACCGGTCAGATGAACCGTTTTGCCTTCCACCTCGACGGTTTTAGCGTCCAGGTTCACCGCGACCCTGCCCGTGTGGATCACGGACTGAGAATGCCCTTTGGATCGGCGAATAATGGCATGGATTCGCGCCACCAGTTCTTCACGGTGGAACGGTTTGGTCATGTAGTCATCGGCACCAAAACCAAATCCCTTGATCTTGCTTTCGGTGTCATCCGCACCTGACAGGATCAAGATGGGTGTTTCCACGCGTGCGATACGCAATTGCCGCAGAACTTCGTGCCCGTTCATGTCTGGCAAGTTCAGGTCCAGTAGGATCAAATCGTAGTCATAGAGCTTTGCAAGATCGATACCTTCCTCGCCAAGGTCCGTTGCATAAACATTGAGGTTGGCGTGCGTCAGCATCAGTTCAATGCTTTTGGACGTGGTCGGATCATCCTCGACAAGAAGTATACGCATTTACTGCTCCAATTCGGGTCAATTTACCAATTCAATCTGAGCCTGCTCAAAAATGGTTAATCTGACGTTACCGTTGATTCATTTATTCATTTTCTCCTTTAGGTTGTCGATATCTTTTTAACGCCGTGACTTTTAAGGCGTCCATCCCATGCTCTGCGACGGCGGCCACCCACGAATTGAACTCCTCATCGCTTAACCCATACCGTTTTTTGGCGTCTGACAGCGTGATCAATCCATAAACCACCCCCCGAACCACGATGGCTTTACGAGAGGCAACCCATCTGGTCGTGTCGGCGGGAGGTAAATCCGCGCGCGATAAAACCGTGCCATCCGGCAGGGTTACGGACCTTGGCCCTTCAACTTTGTGCAAAAACATCATTCTCACCTTTTCCAGCTGCGACAAAGCTGACATCAGGCTACTTAATGCAGAATGAAACCGCCCCTTGAGAGTGTGTAGAATTTTCCTATATTCTGCCGGTCTTTCTTAACCCACACTGGACACGTTATGGCCCTCGATACCGAGACACCGCTAAACTCGCTTGGCTTTGCCAAACCACCCTCGGAAACACGGGTTGTTGTTGCTATGTCCGGAGGCGTGGACAGTTCGGTTGTCGCGGCCCATCTGGCAGATCAGGGCTATGAAGTGGTGGGCGTGACGTTGCAGTTGTATGACCACGGTGCGGCACTGGCCAAGAAAGGCGCATGTTGCGCCGGCATCGACATACACGATGCGCGCCGTGTGGCCGAGGAACGCGGCTTTCCTCATTACGTTCTGGACTACGAAAACATCTTCAAGGACGCCGTGATCGACGAGTTCGCGGACAGCTACCTTGCCGGTGCGACCCCTGTTCCATGCATTCGCTGCAATGAACGGGTGAAGTTCAAGGACCTGTTGGAAACGGCCAAGGACCTTGAGGCGGACTGTATGGCCACCGGTCATTACATCCAACGCAAGATGGGAGCGAATGGGCCCGAACTGCATTCCGCCGAAGATGCCAACCGCGACCAGTCCTATTTCCTGTTCTCGACCACGCCCGAGCAGTTGGACTTTCTGCGATTCCCGCTGGGCCACTTGCCTTCGAAGGACGCAACCCGAGAGATGGCGGCGCAATATGGGCTGGCTGTAGCCGACAAGCCCGACAGTCAGGATATCTGTTTCGTGCCCAACGGCAACTATGCCAGCGTCATCGAAAAGCTGCGCCCCGGTGCCGCTGAACCCGGCGAGATTGTTCACGCCGACGGCCGAGTTCTGGCGCAGCACGACGGCGTTATCCACTATACCATTGGACAACGCCGTGGGCTGGGTATCGGCGGGCTTAGCGAACCGCTTTACGTGGTCAAGTTGGACGTCGACAAGAAACAGGTAGTAGTTGGCCCGAAAGAAATGTTGGCCACCCGCACCATTCCCGTACGTGAGATCAACTGGCTGGGCGATGAACCCTTCACATCGCGCGATGAATGGCACGTGTCAGTCAAGGTCCGCTCGACCCGCCCACCGCGCGAGGCGATCATTCGTCCGCTGTCCGACACCACGGCGGAAGTCGAGCTGCTGACGCCCGAGGAAGGCGTGTCGCCCGGTCAGGCCTGCGTGTTTTACGCCTCGGAGGGTAGCCGCATCTTTGGAGGCGGTTGGATCTGGCGCGGATATTAAACCGCGTCAGTCCACGAGTTGCTGAGGATATAAAGCCCGGCACAGATCATCACATAAGGCACAAGCCGCTCTAACCGTCGCGCCAGTGTACCGCTCATGAACGGTGCTTTAGATCCAAACAAGGCGACCGACGCCAAGCCTAGGGCTGCCATTACCGCGCCAATAACGCCCGCGGTTCGGAACGCAGGGGCCGAGTCGGCCAACAGCGGAGCAAGTACCGCGAATGTGTCCATCGACAAGCTGATGAACAGCAGCGTTACCATGATCACAGAGGCTCCGGTTTCCAGATTTGGGTTTGAGTCTGAGTCCTTGCCGCGTTTCCGCCGGATCAAAGCCAGAATACCAAGGCTCAAAGGGATAAGGCCCAAATAACCGGCCCAATGAGGCACCACGTCCTCGACCCCCAATGCAAGCAATAGCGCCGCGCTGATCACAACCATTTGGGCCAAAAGGAACCCAAAAATCGACCGCTTTGCGCCCGAGACTAATGTCAGCGCAAGAAGCGCCGCCAGATTGTCCAGATTGGTCAGAATCTGAGCCATGAATGCGGACAGTCCAAATAGAATGAAATCCAGCATCACACATTCATCCGTCTAAGAACGGCCCTTGCTGCGCGCAAACCGGGCGCCTCGCCCCCACGCCCAAGACGTTCCATCGTTGTCGCCATGGCATCACGCTGGGCATCCGGTGCTTCGGCCACTTGCTTCAAGGCCTCAGCGATTTTTTCAGGCTGGCAGTTATCCAGCAAGCATTCAGGTACGGTCCGAGTGTCCGAGACCAAATTAACCAGCGTCACCGTGTCCAGTTTCACCATCCGTTCGGCCATTTTTTGGGTCAACCAGCTCAGCTTATAGGCAATGACCATGGGCGTAGCTTGCGCGGCCAGCTCAAGCGAAACAGTCCCCGAAGCGGCCAAAGCCAGATCAGCAGCCGCAAACGCCGCCCGCTTCTGCTGAACCGCTTGATCCGACGGTAATTCACGCGGGTCTAAAACGACGGGGTTACCCGGCCAGCTTTTTAGCTGCTCGGTCACCTTCTCGACCATGTGTGCGACGGCGGGAACAACAACGCGGGTGTCAGGCTTGTCTTTCATGTACAGCCCTAAAGCTTGCCCAAACACAGGTGCCAGACGGTCAATCTCACCACCGCGAGACCCTGGAAGAGCCAGAACAATCGGAGCGTTGCCAAGCGCATATGCAGCGCGGAAATCTTGGATATCGTTAGCCGAAGCGACAGGTTCACTGGCCACCGGGTGCCCTACGAAATCGCACTCCATACCAGCGCGTTCCATATAGGGCGGCTCGAAGGGCAGCAAAGCCAGAACGTGGTCGATGACCTTGGCCATCTTGTCCGCGCGCCCTGGTCGCCACGCCCATACGCTGGGGGCGACGTAATGCACAGTTCTAATGTTACTTTGCGCCTTCACCAGCTTGGCGACACGCAGCGAAAAGTCGGGGCTGTCGATGGTGATCAATACGTCAGGCCGCGTGTCCAGAACCGCCTGCGCCGTCTCGGAAATCCGACGCTTCAGGTGGAAAAACTTGGGCAAAACCTCGACCAAACCCATCACCGATAATTCAGCCATGGGAAAGCGGCTTTCCAAACCCTGCGCTTGCATCAGTGGCCCGCCAACCCCGTCAAACTGTATGTCAGGAACAAGTCTTCGCAGCCCCTCCATTAATGCGCCGCCCAAACGGTCGCCTGATGGTTCTCCGGCGACCACGAACACGCGCATCAGCTGGCCCGCTCACGAACGTAAAGGAACAATCCTAGGCGGTTGCACTCGGCAATGATACGGTCCTGTTGCAGGACGATCACGCCCCCCTTTTCAATGACAATCCCCGTCAACCCCGCAGCCACAGCGCCCGAAACGGTGTCAGGACCAATCGTCGGCAGGTCGGCACGGCGATCCTGATGGGGCTTGGGCGCCTTGAACAAGACCCCGCCCCCCGCATCGGGGCGCTGTGTCAAAGACTGCAACATCCAGTCTGTGCCAAAGATGCCCTCGACAGCCAAAGCCTGCCCCTTGGACACGGCGCAGGCCTGGCCGATATCAGCAGCCCCCATGGCCCGCAGAATTCCCGCTGCCCTGTCTGCGTCGGCGAGATCGGATTCGGACGGTTGCGTTTCGGTTAAACAACCGAGTTGCGGCAACAAGTCCGGAGCAATTTCATGAGCTGCCCGAACAGTTAGCCCGGCGTCACCGAATATCCCGATCACCGCGCGCAACGCTCCGTCATCACCTGACATGAGCGCCTGTTGCAAAACCGGAACCAGCGGCATTGTTGCGGCGTCAATCCGTGAGGGATCGATAGGCGGGCGGCGAACCGCACCGGCCATGCAAATCTCGGTTACCCCCCGCGCCTTTAGATCGGCAATGAAACTGCCGAGTTGTTCCAGGGGAAAAACTATATCGGCTGTCAGGGTGTCAGGTGTGAACCCTTCCATAGCGCAAATCACCGGGCGATCAGTTAGGCTTTCGACCACTTCACCCGGCAAGGCGCCTGTTCCAGCAATCAGTGCCAGCATTGGACTACTTCCCCGGTGTTAGGAAAGACCGGTCCGAATGACCTGTGACGAAATCTACAATACGCTGTACGTATTCGCTTTCGTTATCAGCTCCGACCCTATGGGCACGCTCCATAAACGTCCCATCGCCGGTCGAGAGTTCCCTGAATGCAGCACGCAGGGCAGAGATATCTTCGCGCGATACCCCCTTGCGTTTCAAACCGACCAAATTCAACCCGTCCAATTCGCCGCGAGGGGCCTGAACCAGACCGTACGGGATAACATCCTTTGGAACCATGGTCAGCGCGCCGATGATCGCACCACGACCGACACGAACCCATTGGTGCAAACCCGAGATACCGCCGACGATCACGTCATCTTCAATGACGCAGTGACCCGCCGCCCCAGCATGGTTCACCATGATCACACGGTTCCCGATCTGCACGTCATGGGCCACATGGACACCCGCCATTAGCAGGCAATCATCTCCGATCCGGGTCACACCGCCGCCACCTTCGGTGCCGGTATTCACCGTCACATGCTCACGAATTCGGTTCCGTTTTCCGATTTCCAGCCGCGTATTTTCTCCGCCGAATTTTAAATCCTGCGGAATTTCACCGATTACCGAGAAATTAAAGATAACGGTTTCGTCGCCAATCGAAGTGTCTCCGGTCACCACAACATGAGATTTGAGTTCTACCCGATCACCCAGATGAACCTGGCTGCCGATATAGCAGAGCGGTCCAATGATGCAGCCCTCACCAATCTGTGCGCCGTCTTCGATAATTGCGCTTGGGTGGATGCGGCTCATGTTGTTTTTTCCATGTCCCAGTCGACATAAGCCGAGAATTCGGCCTCGGCTGCGACCTCACCATCTACTGTCGCGCGACCGCTGAACTTGAAAATCTTGCCGCCTTTTTTGCCGCGTACGGTTTCGACGTGCATTTCAAGCACATCACCCGGAACTACCTTGCGGCGGAATTTGCACTTGTCGATGTTCATAAAATAGATCAGCAGCTCACTGTCGATCACATCCATGCCCACACCCAGCATGACACCGGCCGTCTGCGCCATTGCCTCGACAATCGTGACACCCGGCATGATCGGTGTTCCAGGGAAGTGGCCTTGGAAGTGCGGCTCGTTCATGGTGACATTCTTGATACCAACCGCCGACTGATACCCCGAAATGTCCACCACCTTGTCGACCAGCAGAAACGGATAGCGGTGCGGCAATATCCGCTGGATCAGCTGAATGTCGGCGCTCTTGGTTTCCGTGGTCATAGTATGGTTGTCCCGTTCTGGATTTCAATTTGACGCGTGGTTAGCAATACCGCGCCTTCAGGGCAAGCGAACCTATTCGCTAGCCTCGTTTTCTAGGGTGCTTCCGTCGCCAATTTCGGCATCAATCCGGGCAATGGCAGCGTCAGTTATGTCGGTGCGGTCAGAACTTAGGAAAACATTTGAACGCTCGATGATAATCGTCGCCCCAGTCTCACGCAAAAGATCAATCAACACTGGTTGAACCAGTTCAAAGAACTTCTGCTGTGCCTCTTCACTGCGGCGTGCCAACGCGTCCAACTTTGCGCGCTGTCCTTCCCGATGTGACTGGACCTTCTTATCAAAAGCTTCCGCGAGGGGCCGAAAGTCTTCTGCCTCCAAGTCCCCACGTTTTACCGTCAGATCCTGTTCTTCCTGGCTTAGTTCGGCGACGATCCGTTCGTTTTCTTCCGCAAGCAAGGCGCTATCAGCCTCGATTTCGCTCAGAACACGCTGCCCGAAAGCGGACTGGGAAAACAGCCGTTCACTGGACAACGTCAATACACTGCTCTGTGGGACCCCGAGCTGCTGCGCCGTTGCAACGGACGCGAGAGAAAGAATAATAAAAACACACAGGGCCCATATAGGACCCTGCGGTTTCATGTACATGCGACTCATCATTCAGGATCAGAACCGCGCTTGAACGGTCAGGTCGAAACTCTGCTCTTTGTCAAAGTCTTCTTTCTTCACAGCTTGCGAGAAGTTGAAGCGCAGTGGTCCAAATGGAGTTTCCCACAGGACCGAGACCCCGAGGACGTGACGGATCGAGCCGTCCGCGCCGACGATATTCGCACCCGTCGTGTCTACATTGTTAATGTTGTAGAGGTTGCCAACATCATAGAACACACCGCCTCGAAGTCCGAGCTCCTCAGGGAGACCCAGCGGGAAATCGGATTCGAACCGCGCGACCCAGTAGTAGTTGCCGCCGATTGCATCATCCTGACCGTTTGAAAGGTCACGTGGGCCAATACCCGCAGGTTCGAAGCCTCGGAATATGTTGGGTCCCAAAACAAATCGATCCAACGTCCTGCTGAAGTCATCCCCTTGCCAATGCAATGCACCCAGCTCAAGGGATGCACGCAGCACGACCTCTTCATTCCAAACACGGGTCTGGGCAATTCCTCGGGCAGTAGACTTGAAGTACTCGTTGTCGCCACCCAAACCGGCGGCATCAACTCCAACCTCAAACAACACGCCAGCGTTCGGGTTCAACCCCCCAAGGCGACTGTCATACACGTACGAGACACCCAGCGAACTGGTTGACCGCTCTCCTTGCGCAATCTCCGAAGCGATCACCGCACCGTTGACCTGATCACCCTGCTGAGTCATCTCGCTGTTTTCCCAGCCGTAACGCAGCCTCAACGAGGATAGTTCGCCAATGGCATAGCTCAGTTGAGGACGGAAAAACAAAGTCTCGGTGTTGTAACTTGCAAAGCTCGAGTCTGTCGCAGACAGACCCAACCCTACATCGAATTGAAGCCTGCGACCCAACAGATACGGTTCGGTGAAAGTCAGAACGTATTGTTCGGATTCCTGTGCCGTCGACAAGTTGAGGCCGACAGTTTGGCCACGACCAAGGAAATTGGTTTCCCTCAAACCGATTGCAATCCCGATACCATCAGATACCGAGTAACTACCGCCGAGGCTCAGCGAACCGGTCGGTTGTTCTTCGACGTCCACATCCACAATCACCTGGCTAGGTGTTGAGCCTTCGCGCGGCTCAACATCCGCGACGGAGAAGAACCCAAGCGCCCGGATTCGTTCGGCAGCCTGCCGGATCTCACGTGGGTTGAACGGGTCACCTTCCACGGTATCAAACTGCCGGCGGATGACACGGTCCAGCGTTGTGGTGTTGCCTTCGATATCGATCCGTTCGACGAAAATCCGAGGCCCCCTGGTCAGCACAAACTGAACATCCAGTGTCAGATCGCGCGCATTCCGGGTAACCCGCGGTTCAACCCGCAGGAAATCGACGCCTTGTTTAGTTCCCAAACGTTCCAATCGTGCAATAGAGCTTTCGACCAACGACGGCGAATAGGTTACGCCGGGCCGTACCTTTAGCGAATTCTGATAGGCCGCAGCATCCACCCCAGGAATTTCGCTGACCGTAGAAATCTTGCCGAACGAGAACTTTTGGCCTTCGGTGATATTCATCACCAGGAAAAACGCGTCGCGTTCGCGGGTGAACTCGACATTGGCGCTGTTTACACGGAAATCAACATAGCCTCGCGACAGGTAGAAATCCCGGATGACCTGCTTATCGAATTCAATCCGATCGGCAATGAACGTATCGCTCCGCAGGAAGGTCCGCAGAATGTTGGCTTGTTTTGTTTCCAGTACACGACGCAAACGACGATCCGAGAAGGCGCGGTTGCCTACAAAGCTCACGCGCTCCACCTCGATCGTTGTACCTTCCGCAACCTCGAACACCAGATCGACGCGGTTATCGCTGCGGCGAATGATGCGGGGGATAACGGTCGCCGAGACACGCCCCTGTGAAGAGTAAACTTCGGCAATCAAATCCGCGTCCGCTTCTGCAACCTGAGGCGTGAAGACACGCCGAGGTTCAGACGAGATCACGTCGAGTAGAACATCGTCCTTTACACGGCGGTTACCCTCAATACTGATCTGGTTGATCGTAGGATATTCCTCAACCTCGATCACCAGCGTACTGCCACGCGGCGTCAGTTCGACTGTTTCAAAAACACCACTGTCAAGCAAACGCTGGAACGCATCGTTCAACTCTCCGGCGGTTACAGTCTGACCTGGTTCGATCCCCGTTCGCGCGATGATCGTTGATGTTTCAATGCGTCGGTTACCCTCAACATCGAACGAATTGATGACGTAAGTCTGCGCCCATGCCGAGTGCGGCAGGGACGTTAAACTCACAACAACAAAAAGGAAAATAAACGCTAGTGATCGCCACAAAATCTTGTTTTCAGGCTCCCGACCTCCGCAGGATATGCCCGCGCCTCGCCTATCAGTCATAATTTCACTACCCGATATTTTTTGGACTTATTTGCTGAGTAGCGAGAATATTTATACTTGTCAAAAGACCAAAAACCACAAAGCGGCCCCGAAGGCCGCCAAGAGTAGTTTTTAAAAGGATGTGAGAATCACATCGTGATGAGATAGGCCCATCCAGCCATCGCAACAGCGGTTGCACCAAAGAACAGGATCGAGTCCCAATTCAGTACGAACAGAAACCCAAAGCTTTTAACTGATTTACGCAGGGCCTTTGTCATCTCAACCTCTGACACGAATTTATTTACGCCCAAAACGCTACACGAGGAATGCGGCGGAATTACGGCACAGCCGTTACAATCCGCGCCATCTTCAACAGAACAGATCGTTAGAGACCGAGAATATCATCAACCCCAAAATCAACGACACGCCCACCCCCATGAGGACACGCAACACGCCATCGCTGGGTGGTTTACCTGCGATCGCCTCGTATGCGTAAAAAACCAGATGCCCGCCATCCAATGCCGGGATAGGAAACAAATTCAACAAACCCACCGCTGTCGAAAGAACGGCAATGAAGAAGATAAAGTTCTGTGCCCCCTGGCTGGCCATAGCGCCCGACGTTTCAGCAATACCGATGGGGCCTGACATATTACAGGTGCTGATTGCCCCGGTAATCATGTGCCAGATGCCCGAAAGCGAGCCGTTGATGATCCGCATCGTCTGCTGAACGCCGCCAGACAATGACGTCAAAATCCCCGCAGGTTCCGTTGCGGGCTCCAGAACCATACCGCCAACAATCCCAATACGCCAGTGGGTTACATAGCCACCTTCAGGTCGCGGCTCATCTGTTCGACGTGGTGCCAAAGCGAATTCCAGCTCGGCCCCGTCGCGCCAGACGTCCAGCAACAGGACCTTGCCGTCCGACGCTTCTACGTGTTCCTTGAGTTGCTCAAAGGCAAAAATGGGGTCGCCGTTCACAGCAGTGATAACGTCACCGGATTTCAGGTCGATATCCATAGCGGCACTGCGCGGAGCCACCTGTTGAATCAATGCCGGGTACAACCAAGGACCGGATACATCCAGCGTTTGCCCGTCACGGAGTACGGTGTAATCCAACTTGGGCTTCACCGGCAGGGCATCGGTAAATTCTCTCCACGCTCCATCCTGGCCAAAATCCGGGACAGGAACACCGGCGATAGCGACGATTTCGTCTCCCTCCAGCAGCTCTTGTTCCGATCCGGGCAACGGGAACATCTTGCCAACTGTCAATGGCTCTTTGGTTACGCCCTGCGACAGGAAAATGAGACCAAAGACGACAATGGACATCACGAAGTTGAATATAGGACCAGCAGCAACCGTAGCCGTCCGCGCCCATAACGGAGCGCCATGCATTGTGCGCCTTAATTCTTCTGGACTTTGTTCGGTTATCTCCTGCATCGCCTCTTCATCTTTGCCCGAAGCGGCGTTGGCATCTCCCAAGAACTTGACGTAGCCGCCAAAAGGCAGTGCGGCGATTTGCCAGCGGGTACCGCGTTTGTCCATGCGGCTCCACAGGACTGGACCGAAACCGATCGAGAAAACCTCGGCATGGATACCGGACCAACGGCCCACAATGTAGTGGCCATATTCATGCACCGCGACGATAACTGACAGCGCGATCACAAAGGCGATGATTGTGTAAAGCAGGTTGCCAAATTGAGGGATCAGAGAGAGTACGTCCAAGGTTCTATCCTGCTTTCTGGGTGATGGTCTCGTCAGCCCACTTACGTGCCAGATGGTCTGTTCGCAGTACGTTATCAAGGTCTAAGGGGGCATCAATAAGGCCTCCTGTGGTCTCAAACTTGTCTAGAACCATCTCGACAATACCAGCCATTTCAAGAAAACCGATCCGACGGGCGATGAAATGATCCAGCGCACGTTCTTTGGCGGCATTGAAGACAGCGCCGGAAAGCCCGCCACGCTCCATCACGTTGCGAGCAAGGCGCAATGCCGGATAACGTGCCTCATCCGGTTCCTGAAAGCGCAACTGGCCCAGTTTAGCCAGGTCCAGGCGCTCGACCGGCAGATCCCGACGATCGGGCCAATGCAGAGCATAGCCGATTGCATGGCGCATATCTGGTGCCCCCATATGCGATATGACCGCACCGTCATTGAAACCAACCAACGCGTGCACGATGGATTCCGGGTGCACCAAAACTTCGATCTGGCTCGGGGAAACACCAAAGAATTCTTTGGTTTCAATAAGCTCAAGTGCTTTATTAAACATCGACGCACTGTCGATGGTAATCCGCTGGCCCATGTTCCAGTTTGGATGGCTTGACGCCTGCTCGACGGTTGCGCTTGCCAGATCGTTTAACGGCCAATCTCGGAAGGCACCGCCGCTGGCCGTGATAATGATACGCTCAACTGCGTCCATATCCTCGCCGACAAGCGCCTGAAACACCGCCGAATGTTCGCTGTCCACTGGCAGCAGGCGCGCGCTATGGGCTTGAGCAGTCTTAAGAACCAGAGCACCCGCGCAAACCAGTGTCTCCTTGTTCGCTAATGCCAGCGTCGCGCCTTGCTTTAATGCTTCCAGGCCGGGTCGTAGCCCGGCTGCTCCGACAATGGCGGACATCACCCAATCTGCTGGGCGCGCCGCTGCTTCGGTCAATGCAGCGGAACCTGCCGCAGCCTCTACGCCACTGCCTGCCAGCGCCTCTCGCAGGTCCTCCAAACGGTCTTCATGCGCGGTTACGGCCAGATCCGCGTTCAGACGGCGCGCGTCATCTGCTAGCTTTTCGACATTTGCACCACCCGTCAAAGCGACGACGTCATAAGCGGCCGGATCGCGGCCGATCAAATCGATGGTGTTTTGCCCAATGGATCCCGTTGATCCCAAAATGGATACCCTGCGCATCACATCCCTCCGGGGGAGTACAGCAGACCTGCGATTAGAACGAACAGTGCCGCCCCCATCATCCCATCGAACCGGTCGAGAAAGCCTCCATGCCCCGGAATTAGGTTCGAACTGTCTTTGACCCCGAATTTCCGCTTGGTCGCACTTTCGACGATATCACCGGCCTGGCTGGCCATCGAAGCGAGCACTGAGATCACCACAAACATGAACCCGAAACCGGCATGAAAGGCAAACACCGCACCGACAATAGCAGACGCAGCCCATCCACCGGCCGTGCCAGACCAGGTTTTCTTGGGGCTCACCCTAGGCCAGAATTTAGGACCGCCAAAGGTTTTGCCCACAAAATACCCAGCCACATCCGTCGCGACGACGACCGAAATCAACCAGACCATCCAACCGAAACCCATGTTTTCACGGATCGAAATAAAGCCCAGACCGGCGGCCGCTATCCACACGGCAAAAAGCACATAGATAACTTTTGATTGCTTAATCTGCCCTGCCCCGACCAATGCCGGTGCCAACAGAATCGGCAGTTTGTACATTGGCGGCACGTGATAGCTGAGGATCACTGCGACACCAGTCAGGATGGCAAGTTGGATCGCCAAACCGGACCTGTCCGGGTTGATCATCCGGACCAATTCCCAGGTCATCAGGCCGCAGGCAATTGCGATGAACGTTTCGAACCACAACCCGCCCAGCCAAACTTCGACAGAGCCAATTACGACCAATACCGCAGCCGAAAGAACCCGGGCGGTCAAATCAGACCATCGTCCGTCGCTCATGCTGTAACGGCCCCAAAGCGACGTTCGCGCGTGCCAAAGTTTCGGCAAAGCCTTTCAAGCTCGGCCGCTGTAAAGTCGGGCCAAAGCGTGTCGATAAATTCATACTCAGAATAAGCCGACTGCCAGAGAAGGAAGTTCGAAATGCGCGCCTCGCCACTGGTGCGTATAACAAGATCGGGATCTGGCAACACGTGCGTATCCAGGTATTTCGGTAGCGTTTCCTCATTGACGTCTTCCGGGCGAAGTTTCCCGTCCGCTACATCCCGTGCCAGACGTTTGGTCGCCCGGGCGACCTCGTCACGACCGCCATAGTTCAAGGCGATGGTCAGATGAACCAGATCGTTATCTTTGGTTTCCTCTTCCAACGTATCCATGAGGCCGGTAAGTTTCGTATCAAGGCGCACACGGTCGCCAATGAACCGAACTCTGATCCCATTTTCCTTGAGCGTTCGGGTTTCCTTGATGATGTAGCGCCGGAACAAGCTCATCAAACCGGCGACCTCAGCCTGAGTGCGTTTCCAATTTTCCGTCGAGAACGCAAAAACTGTCAGGTATTTGACGCCCAGTCCTGGGCAGGCTTCAACAACCTCTCGCACCCGTCTTGCACCGGCATGGTGCCCGAACAGCCTGGGTCTGCCACGGGCCTGCGCCCAGCGTCCATTCCCGTCCATGATAATGGCAATATGGCGCGGCCCAAGCGTGGCCTCAGTATGCGGGGCGTTTAGCATAGTCCGGTCTCAGACCTGCATGATCTCGGCTTGCTTGGTTTCAAGCGCGGCATCAACGGTTTTAATCATTTCGTCGGTCAGATCCTGAACTTCACTTTCCCAAAGCTTCTGATCGTCTTCTGACATGCCGTCGGCCTTAGCCTTTTTGATCTGGTCCATACCGTCGCGACGTACATTCCGGATCGAGACGCGGGCATGTTCCGCATACTGTCCGGCCACCTTGCCCAATTCACGGCGGCGCTCTTCGTTCAATTCAGGGATCGGCAGCATGATGATTGTGCCGTTAAGCTGAGGATTGATCCCCAGGCCGCTTTCCCGGATGGCCTTTTCGACTTTTCCAACAAGACCCTTATCCCAAACGTTGACGGTAACCATTCGCGGCTCGGGCACGTTGACCGTCCCCACCTGATTGATGGGCGTCATCGACCCGTAAGCGTCTACCATAACAGGCTCCAGCATCGATGCCGATGCTCGTCCAGTCCGAAGTGAAGCAAACTCGGTTCTAAGGTTGGACATGGCGCCTTCCATGCGGCGCTTCAGATCATCGGTATCCAGTACGAAATCGTCAGACATTCTGCTCACTCCCCGTCTTCAGGTGCTGTTTGCATGGCTCTTAAGCCATCACAATTGGGATGTATAGCAATGATGCTGTGGAATTGAGACAATGACCAGAGGTGTTTCTGGCATTTTCGAGGTCTTTTCAAAGGAACTAGCCCCGGCCGGCGCATTGGCCGACCGGAAGCAAGTTGCACAACAAACTAGGCGTTTACATCGACGACTACGCGCCCTTTGACTTGACCATTTAGGATATCCGCGCCCAGCTGAGGCAGATCTCCAAGAGTGGCTGGTTGAACCATGGCTTCAAGCTTGTCCATCGGCAGATCCGTGGCAATGCGCTGCCAGGCCCGCACGCGGTTGTCGTAGGGTTGCATAACGCTGTCGATGCCCAACAGGTTCACGCCGCGCAGCAGGAACGGAATGACAGACGCTGGCAGCGCCGCCCCACCCGCCAATCCAACTGCTGAAACTGAAGCACCGTATTTCATTTGCCCCAGCACACGGGCCAGCATTTCACCGCCAACTGCATCAACGCAACCTGACCACGTCTCGCTTTCCAGCGGACGTTTGGTGGTTTCGTTCAGTTCTTCCCGCGGAACGATCGTCGTGGCGCCCAAGGATTTCAAATACTCGCCTGTCTCTGGGCGACCGGTCACAGCTGCAACCTCATAACCCAAATTGGCCAGAATCGCAGTCGCTACCGATCCGACGCCACCGGCCGCACCAGTGACCAGAACTGGCCCATGCCCGGCCTCCAACCCATGATCCTCAAGCGCCATGACTGCCAACATAGCCGTAAATCCGGCCGTCCCTACCGCCATGGCCTGTCGCGAATCCAGCCCGTCGGGCAATGGAACCAGCCAATCGGCCAACGCGTTTGCTTTCTGTGAATACCCGCCCCAATGGGCCTCACCAACGCGCCACCCGGTTAAAACGACCCTGTCCCCCGGCTTGTAGCGCTCATCAGAAGACGCCTCGACTGTTCCCGCATAGTCAACCCCAGGAACATGCGGATAGTTGCGTACCAGTCCCCCGCCTTTAGGAGACATACACAGCCCATCCTTATAATTCACAGTTGAGTATTCTACCGCCACGGTCACTTCGCCATTGGGCAAATCATCAGCTGACAACTTCTTTACCGATGGGCTGGCCAAGCCACTCTCTTCATCTTTATCCATCACCAATGCGTTGAACATCTGATCTTTCCTTTCGTTTTCCTGGCGCCAGACCCGTACTTCACCTGGCAAAAAAATATCCTGGGAGAGTCGCACAGCGACGGGGACAGATCCCCCTCCCGATCTCAAATCCAGAACCGCTCCTGCACAGTTGCGCGGCACATACCGTTCGGCGTTTCCACCTCAATCTTCGTTCCTGCATCCCAATAACCCAGCCGCAGCATGCCGATGGACACATTGGTTTCAAAGTCCGGAGACCACGCGGCCGACGTCACCTGCCCAACTCTTTTTCCATCCGAAAGCACGGGCCAGGGTCGATCACAGGGTGGCACAGCGGCACCGTCAATGGCGATTGGTCGAATCTGCTGAACTGGCCCTTCTTTCGCGACGCGCAGCAAAGCATCCCGCCCAATGCAGCCGATGGCCGTATGTGTGTTGCAGAATTTTCCCAAACCACATTCATGAGGCGTGTTGTCGTCGGTCATATCATTGCCATAAGACAGCAACCCACCTTCGATACGCTCGATCAGGTTGGGGCATCCCGCACGCACCTGCAGGTCCTCGCCCACGGCAAACATTGCGTTCCAAAGCGGCATTCCGATGTCGGAGCCTTCGACGTAAATTTCAAATCCGCCCTGCTTTGAATATCCTGACCGCGCCACCGCCAGTTCACGGCCCTCGAATTCAAACTTGTCGAACTTGAAAAACCGGATGTCGCGCACACGGTCGCCAAAGACGCGTGACATCAGTTCATCCGCCTTCGGTCCCTGCACGGCCAGAGGTGAAACATCCGGTTCATCCACCAAAACATCCAGACGATATCCGTTGGCGATTCCCTTGACCCACAACAAAAGGTCACTGTCGGCAATCGATATCCACCAACGATCATCAGAGAATTTTAGCGCTACGGGATCGTTCAGCATGCCGCCGGTCTCATCGACGATGGGTACGTAGTAACATTGACCCGGCAGCATCCCCCGCAAATCCCGAGGCGTCAGCATCTGCATCAGCCGCGACGCATCCGGCCCGCGAAGTTCAATCTGGCGCTCGCACGATACATCCCAAACCTGAACATGAGATTTCAGGTGCCGATAATCCGCCTCGACACTTTCGAAAACCGTAGGCAATAACATACGGTTATATACGGTGTATGCTTTCACCCCTGCTGCTTCGACCCCATCAGAGAACGGAGTACGTCGCAGCCGACGTGACAAAGAAATCTGCGGCATTCAAACCTCCGCTGGCATAAAGACCAGATCACTGACAGGCGCGGCTGATCCGGTTTCGGTCAGCATCTGATGCAATTGTCCACGGTGGTGCGTCTGGTGGTTAGACATGTGGATTACGCATCGAGCATAAGGCACTGTAACATCAGCTTCTTTAGCGGCCGAATACCATTTGAAATCACCGGTTATCTGAGTGTCGCCCAACGTGGTTGCCCAATCTGAGATGCGACGGTCAACCGTATCACACAGCGGAATCCATTCCTCCAGACTGGTGCAGAGCGAAACACTTTCGGGAATACCACCGCCTGGTCCTTCCCGTTTGTCGAACCGGGACACCCAGATCCAGTTACCCCAAAGCAAATGGTTTGCCGTTCCCATAATCGAGCCAAAAAATGCACCGCGCTCTTTGGTTAATTCCTCTGTCGGCAGCGCTTTTAGAAACCCACATAATTGTTTGTTTTGCCAGTGATTATATTGCGCCATCTCCCGCGCATATGCACCCGTGATCATCACTTGGGTCCTTGCCAATCAATCGGGCATATTTCAGCTGATTTCCCACCGAAGTCCCAGACGCGACCATAGTCACGCACCCGCGATTTGGTTCCACGCGCCACGATGATGTCCGGCCCCATCCAGTATTTTGAGTTCGAGACCATAACCGGGTGCTCTGGGTCCTTACCCGCAAGCATTTCAATTTCACCCTGAATTTTTCGACCGATCACGATACGACGCTTGTTGCCATCACGCTCAATCTGGACCGGAGCACGCTCGGCCCCGATGATCTCGCTGACCAGCATGGTGAACAGACCCGTTGTGCCACCCGCCTGCCCGCTGAAGATCTGCAACAGCCCGTTATAGGCTTTTCCGCTGGCACGCTCATCAACATAGGCTGCCACTTTCCACTGGCCCTCGCCCATGCGACCGGGGATATCGACCAACAGACCAACATTCAGACCTGACAGGTCTTCACCTTCATAGTGACCTTCGTCGATGATTACACCCATCCATGCATGGCAGTGGCCCTCGGTAGGAGGGTGCGCGCCCAGGGACACGACACAGGGACAGAATACATCACAAGAACAGTTCAGGATCAGTTCGCCCTTGATCGCCCATTCCGTCGGGCTCATCTCGCGCCGTTTGGGATTTGGCATACGGCTGTCGATACGTTGGCTAATTGGCAGCCTGTCGGCCTCGGGTTTTCTGTTTTTAGCCATAAACTTATCCTCCGTAAGCAAAGGGATAAATAAGCAGGAATAGTCCTCCTGCTATTAATCCGATCCCCAAAGGTCGCGTTATCGCGTGACCGATTTGGGGGAGTTTCTCCAAAACCATGAACAGCGTTGCCAACCCCATCCACAACAAGCTCATAACACCGCCAACAAAGCCAAGCGCCATAAAGCCCCAGCAGCACCCAACGCAAAACGCGCCCAGCCCAAGCCCCATTCGAACACCGCCAGCAAACCCTGTTTTCCAATGGCCGAGGAAATAGGTCATCGGCGCGTGGCACACACCATGGCAGACTTCTTTCGCGCGGGTGAACTGGAACGCGCCAACTGCAATCAACAACCCGCCTGCAACGAAGCCGGATTTCGCGATGCCCAGCATGTCGACGACGCCACCGAAAAGCAGAACCAACTGAACTCCGGTGATCAGCGCGGCAAAGCCTACCCAGACAAGGAAATATCCTACCAGAACCCCTAACCAGCCCGCACGCGTGCCGTTTGCGCTGTGGATCAGATCGTCATAGCTGCGCAGAGTTGGCACCAGCGTCGGCAACATCATCGCGGCCATCATGATTGCCCACATCCAGAATAGCGGGCCAAATTCGGCCATCGGCATATACATGTCCATTCGTGGGTCCATGGCAGCCATCGACTGGCCCATCGGTCCGGGGCGACCAATCCAGTCCAGATCCATATCGCGGCTCATGGTGAACATCATCCACCATGCCCACAGGATCAGCGTATAAAAACCCAGCCAAAATCCGCTGCGTAGAACTGCACGACTCACGTCTTCCTCCCGACTCAGTCCTTGCAATTGAAATGTCAGACTTTTAAATGTCAGACAAATAAAATCTGACGAACGGCCCTAGAAAATGAAAATCGACCCAAGGAAACCCGCGGATTTGTCCGCTCAGATCGCACAAGCCATTCGTGACGCCATAATTTCCGGCGAGTTGATTGTGGATGAGCGACTGCCGTCTGAAACCGAGTTGTCAGATCAGTTTCAGGTGTCACGCCCGACGGTACGAGAAGCCCTGAAACGCCTTGCAGCACAATCACTTATCCGTACACAGCGCGGTGCAAGCGGTGGTGCTTTTGTGAACAGGATCAGCTTTCAGGACGCCTATTCTCAGCAGGTAACCACCTCGACGTTGCTGCTATCAATGAACGCCGTCAGTTTCGACACCGCGTGCGAGGCCCGTTTTGCGTTGGAACGCGCTTGCGCGCCACTATCCGCTCAACGCCGCACCCCGGATCAGCTGGCCACGATGCGGGCCGAGATATTTCGCCAATCTCAACCCGGCCTAACGGACGAGGCGTTTTGTGCGTCGGATGTCACATTTCATCGGGCGTTGGTAGACGGGGCTGGCAATCCGGTTCTGTCATATCAACTCGCCGGTGCCGTCGAGGCGATGCAGCCGTTGATGAACATGATCACATTTACAGCCCGGTCTCGTGAAGAAATTATTGCTCTGCACAACCAAATCGCGGATGCATTAGAAGTGCGGGACGAGACAAAAGTCGATGCCACCTTGGCCGCGCTTGAATACTATACGCGGCGGCTGGCGCAGGACGTGGCCCGGCAACACCGCAAACCCGCGTAACGAGGGCAAGATGACAACAGCACTGAACGTAATTGCCGCAGTCCTGACCATCGGCTTCGGACTGTTCGGATTTCTGGCACCTGCCTGGACCGCCGCCTCGTTGGACCTCGCACCGACAAGCAGCAATATGGGGCTGAGCGAGATGCGAGCGTCCGTTGGTGGATTATTCGTTGTGACAGGGTTGGCAGTTATTTTTCTTAACAACCCAATGGCTTACGCAATGCTTGGCGTCGTTTACGCAGGAGCGGCGCTTGGCCGGTTTGTCTCGGTCATTCTGGATAATCCACCCTTGGTCAAAGCGGTGACATTTGGCGGAATCGAGTTGGTTCTGGCGTTGTGGCTCATTTTGGCAAACTTTAACAGGGCCACCTAAGGTGCTGTAATTATTGTGCCTGACCGGGAAAATTCCCGGTTTGCATCCCGTCGGTTGCTCACCTATATAAGTAATGTCCTTCGGGACTATGGACATAAACGCGCTCGTAATAAGCGGATCGGACCCGGGGGCGGTACCCGGCGGCTCCACCATATACCTTCTGGAGGTATCCTTCGTTTGGGGAACTCTTTCAGAATCGGGGGGCCGAAATAGGATCGACGAACGTCTAAAGGGGTTAGCTTTGTCTCGGTTGTCTGCCACCGTTACCGGCGAAACTAGTACAATTGCAAACGACAATCGTGCTCCGGTTGCAGTTGCTGCGTAAGCAGTAACAAGACCGAAACTTAAGTCCTTACGCCTAGCCGCGTAAGGCGGGGTTCGCAGGTACCTGGCAACAGAAACCTGCATTTTCCCTAAAATACTCCAGGATAAACTCTGATCGTGTTCAGAGTTTGTTCACTCCTTTTCGCCAAGCTCCGTCTGAAAGGAAAAGGAGTTCGGGGATGTCACACGCAGATATACTCAGAGAATGGTATTCTGAGGTATGGGAGAAGGGTAACACCGACGCCATAGATCAGTATTTTGCGCCCGAAACCACGGCTGAGGGATTGATCCCTGAAATGCAGGTCGGGGTGGAAGACTTCCGCGATCTGGTGATGGCCTTCCGGCACCTTCTTGGGGAAATAAAGGTTGATATTCCAAAGGTTATCGAGGACGGCGACTGGGTTTCCGCGATCCTGCATGTCAGTACAACCCGAGCCGACAATGGTGCGCCGTTGCAAGCGTCGGGCAGCGTGATCGGTAGGATAAAGGATAATCGCGTGGTTGAGGTTTATAACCAGTTCGACTTTATCTCACTGTTCGAACAGTTGGGCCAGTTTCCACAAGACACCCTACCCGTTTGCATGACCGGCCAGCGGTTGGACTGGGCCTGAATCCAGAAGCGCAATCTTGACCCCTTCAGCGCCAACACGTAATCAGTGGCCATGGGGTAAGATTGCGAACGCCCCGTGAGGCGCCAGCCCAAGTTTCGCATGTATCCGCTTGAAACAGGAGACATGCCGTGCCCGCGCCCAACTCTATCACCCCGAAACAGCTACTGCGACTGATCGGAACGCCTCAGGCACCGGTTTTGATCGACATTTGCGTTGATGCTGACTTTGAGGCCGATCCTTACCTTATACCTGGCTCTGTGCGCCGCTCCGCTAAAGACATGGATGGGATCATCGAAACGATTGGTGATCAGGCAGCGGTCGTCATTTGCCAAAAGGGTAAAAAACTCAGTCAGGGCATAGTCTCATGGCTTTGTAGCAAGGGCTGTAAGGCCGAGTATCTGGAAGGTGGAATGTATACTTGGCGTGATCTGCCCGACGCGCCGCGTATCCCAGCTTCGGCCATGCCAAAGCGTATTGATGGTCAGACGCTTTGGGTCACACGTCACCGTCCCAAGATAGACCGCATCGCCTGCCCCTGGCTGATCCGTCGCTTCGTAGATCCGGGCGCGCAGTTCCTGTTCGTTGCGCCATCAGAAGTTGAAGCCGTGGCAGAAATCTTTGGTGCGACACCGTTCGATGTCGAGAACACGTTTTGGTCTCATCGGCAGGACCGCTGTACCTTTGACACCATGCTGGACGAATTTCAGCTGCAATTGCCTGCTTTGGACCGCCTTGCAACAGTCATTCGGGCCGCAGACACAAATCGTCATGATCTGGCACCCGAGGCCGCCGGGTTGCTGGCGGTATCCGTTGGTTTGTCCCGACAGTATCGGGACGATCACCAGAACCTGCAGGCCGGCCTTCACCTTTATGATGCACTTTATCGCTGGGCGCGGGACGGTTTCGATGAGCGGCACGACTGGCCGACGGATCGCAGGTCATGACACCCTCAATCAAAGAACTCTTCCAGGTGTTTGGTCGTATCGGAGTGCTTTCGTTTGGTGGGCCGGCTGCACAAATTTCACTGATGCATCAGGAGCTGGTCGAAAATCGCCCTTGGTTGGACGAACAAACATATCTGAGGGCACTGTCGCTGTGCATGCTCTTACCCGGCCCTGAGGCAATGCAGTTGGCCACCTATGCCGGATGGCGCCTGCGTGGAGTAACCGGAGGGCTGATCGCAGGCGCGATGTTCGTGCTGCCCGGGGCGTTGATCATCGCCATTCTGGTTGGATTGTATGCGGCTTTTGGCAACCTGCCTATGGTTCAGGCAGGCTTTCTTGGCGTTAAAGCAACGGTTATCGTAATCGTGTTGCAGGCGCTCAGGAATCTGTCTCGCAAGGCACTTACGGATACGCACCACCGCGCTATTGCCGTCTTAGGTTTTCTTGCCATCTTTGCGCTGAACCTGCCCTTTCCTTTGATTATTCTAGCTGCGGCACTTTGGGGCTATGTGACCTATGATGGTCAGGCAAAAGTGTCAGATATACCCCCCGCACCCAAAACCACCGGAATGGTCCGCACAGCCGTTCTCTGGCTGGGATTATGGCTGGGCCCCCTATTAATGCTCAGCCTGTCTGGGCAAAAGCTGCTGAGTGATCTGGGGTGGTTTTTTGCCCGTCTTGCAATTGTCACATTCGGCGGAGCCTATGCGGTTCTGGCTTATATGACGCAAACTGTCGTAGAAAAATACCAATGGGTCAGTACGGATCAGATGATCGATGCTTTGGGGCTGGCCGAAACGACTCCGGGGCCGTTGATTTTGGTGACGCAGTTCGTTGCCATGCTGACCGGTCAGATTAGCGGTGGCGCCCCTCTTGCCATTGCTGCGGGCGCAGTCGCGCTGTGGGCGACTTTTGTTCCGTGTTTTCTGTGGATTTTCCTTTCGGCTCCTTATCTGGACCAACTGTCCGCCCGGCCCAGATTGTCCGCCGCCCTGCATGGAATCACCGCCGCAGTTGTGGGTGTGATTCTCAACCTCTCTGTATGGTTCAGTTTGAATGTACTTTTTCAAAATATCCCCCAAAAAACGTGGGGCCCCGTGACCATTCCGTGGTCGGAGCTATCCAGCTTGAATCCGATAGCATTGATCCTTACTGTTTTGGCTGGCGTGTTGATTTTTAAGCTGAAAATCGGAATGGCCACGTCTTTGGTAATCATGGCTGCAATCGGAATGGGATTGCACTTCACTTAAACAATCGGCTCATACCCGGTCTTTCGTTTCCGTTGAAAACCCCTATGCTGAGGGTAACCACTTTTGAGGATGACACATGTCGCAAGACATCGATTATGGGAACCTGATGCACACCGCCATGCGCGGGCTCATCAAGGCTGTTCTGACCAGCGTTGCCGATAACGGCCTGCCAGGAACGCACCACTTTTTTATTACCTTCGACACTCGTCAAGATGGCGTTGAGCTAGCCGATTGGCTGCGCGAGCGGTATCCCGAGGAAATGACCATTGTCATGCAACATTGGTTCGAGAATCTCGAAGTCGGAGACGACGGATTCGCAATCACGTTGAACTTTGGTGACGCGCCAGAACCGCTGTATATCCCCTATGGGGCGATCAAGACCTTCGTGGACCCTTCGGTCGAATTCGGACTGCGCTTTGAAAGCCCGGAAGACGAGGACGAGACGGACACCATCACCGAAGAATCCATTGAGGTAGAAGAGGAAACCGACCACCAAGACGCCGAAGTCGTCTCGCTGGACAGTTTCCGAAAGTAACGGCCCACCGAACCTTACTGTTTTTTCAGAAACGTCTCGACTGAGCGTGATTTCACACCGTTGCTAAAGCGTGAAAATGACAGATCCAGACCGCCCTCGGCCAGAGTTCGGTCAAATTGCTGCAATTCGTAGTCGCCGGTTTCACCGATAAACAGTGAAAACACGGTCAGAGTATCCCCCTCAATCCGCCCCCAGACAAAGGGTTCCCCTCGCATAGGGTCCAAGGGAACCTCGTGCCCGAATACGTTGCGCTTCATCGCAGCCGAATAGACATCGGATCGGTCGGACTGTTTGAAATCAATTGAAAATTTCTGATCCTTGACCCGACCATCCAGCTTATAGGTCGTGGTGGTCCAGCTAACGTTAAACCCGTCCCTCAACTCTTTGATAGAAACGCTCATGTCGCGCGGAATTTCGATTCCGTCATCATCCACCATGTTGGCAGAGCCGACGTAATTGCCGACGAATGGGGCAATATCCGCAGCTTGGGCCGAATGGCTGGAGAACACGGCCCAAAACAGAACACTTAATGAAAAAGCGATAAATTTCAGAGGACGTACGCGATTCAGTTTGCCCACTTTAACCTCCAACATGGTGATCTTCTTATTGTAGCTCAGCCGCCCGCACGTACAACGTGTTTCCCGAGTTAATTCAACACTCCTTCCGCCTATACCTCTGGCGTCCTTAAGTTTAAGGTGCGCGCAACTGGCCGATTGCGTGACGGCATAGTTACGCGTAAACGGCATGCGACAGTATACAAAACGGAGTGACCGATGTCTCAGACCCGCACCGAATCCGACAGCTTTGGCCCGTTGGAGGTTCCTGCTGACAAGTATTGGGGTGCCCAAACCCAGCGTTCGATCATGAACTTTCCAATTGGCTGGGAAAAACAACCCGTCGCCATCGTGCGTGCACTGGGCGTAATCAAAAAGGCCTGTGCAATGGAAAACAAGGCGATCGGCAAGTTGGATGCCACCATTGCGGATGCCATCATTCAAGCCGCTAGTGAAGTGATCGACGGCAAGTTTGACGACAACTTCCCGCTGGTCGTCTGGCAAACCGGTTCTGGCACGCAGTCCAACATGAACTCGAACGAGGTCATCGCGAACCGCGCCATCGAAATTCTGGGCGGCGTGATTGGGTCAAAGGACCCTGTCCACCCGAACGACCATTGCAACATGGGTCAGTCTTCGAACGATACGTTCCCAACCGCCATGCATATTGCCACCGCAATGAGCGTGCGAGATGTTCTGCTGCCCGGTCTGGAAAAATTCGCCGCAGCGCTTGAGAAAAAAGCAAAAGAGTTCTCAGGCATCATCAAGATCGGTCGAACTCATACGCAAGACGCGACACCGCTGACGTTGGAACAGGAATTCGGCGGCTATGCGCATCAAATCCGTCAGGGGATTGCCCGGGTCGAAGCATCGATGCCTGGCATCTATGAACTTGCTCAGGGCGGCACCGCTGTCGGCACCGGTCTAAATACTCACGATGGCTGGGACGAAGCCGTTGCGAAAAATATGGCTGAAATCACCGACCTGCCCTTCGTCACAGCGCCGAACAAGTTCGAGGCACTGGCCGCGCATGACGCCATGGTCTTCCTCTCGGGTGCGTTGGCGACGATTGCGGGCTCTTGCTACAAGATCGCCAACGATATCCGCTTGTTGGGCTCAGGCCCGCGATCCGGTCTGGGCGAGTTGATCCTGCCGGAAAACGAGCCCGGTTCCTCGATCATGCCCGGAAAAGTTAACCCGACGCAGGCGGAAGCCCTGACACAGGTAGCGGCGCATGTGATGGGCAACGACGCCGCCATCAAGTTCGCCGGGTCGCAAGGTCATTTCCAGTTGAACGTCTACAACCCGATGATGTCCTACAATCTACTGCAATCAATTCAGCTGCTTGGCGATGCAACCGACAGCTTTACCGAGAGGATGTTGCTGGGAATTCAGGCCAATGAACCGCGCATCGACAAACTGATGAAGGAATCACTGATGCTGGTAACAGCGCTGGCGCCAACTATCGGGTATGACAATGCTACTACCGTCGCAAAGACGGCGCACAAGAATGGCACGACCCTGAAGGAAGAGGCCATCGCGCTGGGCTTCGTGGACGAAGAGACCTTTGACGCAGTCGTTCGCCCCGAACACATGATTGGCCCCAAAAGCTGATGGGTAAACCGGTTAACCTGAACCGGTATAGAAAGCAAAAAGCGCGGGCCGAGAAGAAGGCCCGCGCTGATCAGAACGCTGTGAAATTCGGGCGCAGTAAGGTCGAAAAGATCGAGACCAAATTCGAGCAAGAAAAGTTGCGTCGCGACGTGGACAATCACGAGCTGGATGAATGAGCGGTCGCCCGGTCAAACGTTCGTTGACCCTAAAGGGGCACCGCACCTCGGTATCCCTTGAGGATGAATTCTGGCAGGCATTCCGCGATATTGCGAAAGAAAAGAATCAAGCAATTAATGCCTTAGCCGCTGAAATTGATGTTCAGCGTGATCCGGAAATTGGGCTTGCATCTGCTATTCGTGTTTTCATTCTGAACTGGTATCGCTCCTGACGCTCGCCCCTTGCAGCGGTCATCACAATGCGCCTATGCTAAAGGGAACAAAAAGGGTACATTTATGAACCAGACTGTTCCAGGCCCCGATGGCCGTCCACGTTGTGCATGGTGCCAATCAGCGCCTGAATTTTTTGACTACCATGACAGTGAATGGGGTTACCCGGTGGGCGATGATCAGCGCCTATTCGAGAAGTTATGTCTAGAGAGCTTTCAGTCCGGCCTCAGTTGGCGCACGATTTTAGCCAAGCGCGAGAACTTTCGAAAAGCGTTTAACCAATTTGATTTCAATGCAGTAGCCGCGTTTAATGAAACAGATGTTGAGCGACTGTTACAGGACGAAGGTATCATCCGTCATCGTGGCAAGATCGAAGCGGTCATTAACAATGCCCGTCGGGTACAAGAACTTGTGGCTGCCGAAGGGTCACTAGCAGCGTATGTATGGCGGTTCGAGGCCGAAAGCCCTCCCGTGCCACAAACCGCGTCAACTTCGCCGGAATCCGTCACGATGTCGAAAGATCTTAAAAAGCGGGGTTGGAAATTTGTGGGGCCAACGACTGTGTTTGCCTTCATGCAGGCAATGGGTTTGGTGAACGATCACGCCCATGGTTGTACCATGCGTGAAAAAGCGGCGCTGTTGCGCCGCGATTTCACCAAACCTGAATAGCGTCGATCAGACCGAGGCGCTGTAAATCTTGTCGATGTTGCCACCCAGAGCCGCATTGAACTCAGCGTCAGATTGCTGCTTGGACAGCCCTTCAGTCAGCGCACGCGAAAAGGACGCGATCATTTTGCCGTTCTGGTTCAGCAGATCACAGGCCTGTGCAGTTGAGTACCCACCCGACAGCGCCACAACGCGCAGAACGCGCGGGTGATCTGCCAGTGCGTCAAACAGGTTCGCCTTGCTGGGGATGGTGAGTTTCAACATCACATTCTGCCCCTCGTCCAGTTGGTCGAGGTTCTTCAGGATTTCGTCCTTCAGAATATCCTCGGCTTCAGCCTTGGTCGCAGAGTTGATATTTACCTCGGGCTCGACAATCGGAACCATGCCCGCAGCAACAACTTCGCGCGCTACATCGAACTGTTGCGCGACCACAGCAGCAATTCCTTCGGCGTTGGCCTCATGGATCACAGACCGTTCTTTCGTTCCGAATACGCCATCCGCTTTGGCCAGCGTCTCGGGTAGCCCGGGGATGGGTTTCATCATCTGAACGCCGTTTGCCTGATCTTCCAAACCTTTGTCGATCTTAAGAAATGGCACAATGCCTTTGACCGACCACAGATAATCAGCAACTTTGCGACCGTCGATCTCTTCGCCCAAGGTGCGTTCGAACAGGATCGCGCCGATCACTTTGTCCTTGGTGAAACCGTCGGCCAGAATGATACGGGCGCGCATCTTCTGGATCTCGCCGAACATTTCCTCGTCCGAGTTGTAGTCCGAGGCTTCAACCCCATAAAGAGCCAGCGCCTTGGGCGTCGAGCCGCCGCTTTGATCCAGGGCTGCAATAAAGCCCGCGCCGTTGGACATCTGTTCGCGCTGTTCTGCTTTGGACATAAGACTTTCCCATTCAACAATGATTCCGCATTTTGCACTCGCATACAGCAAGGTGCGGGGTGATGGTAGTTTGTTAGCGCTCAACCACGCGCAACCAAATTCCGTCTTTGGATCGAACCGTAAGATGCGCGATCGGAACCGGCGCGCGGTCTTTCACAAGCTCAAACCGAAAGTGTCGCAAAAGTGAGGACAACAGCAATGGCCCCTCGACCATGGCGAACCCGGCACCGGTACACACACGCGGACCTACGGAAAACGGAATATACGCCTGTCGCTGACAGGTTTTGCCGTTTTCGGTGTGCCAGCGCGTCGGATCAAACTCATCCGGGCGATCCCAAAGCCGTTCTTGGCGATGCAGATGCCAGGGGCTGATAACAATCTGAGATCCTTGCGAAACATCCCTGTCCCGAAAGGTTTCTGAACAAGTCGCCTCGCGTACCATCATTGGCACCGGAGGGTACAGACGCAGTGCTTCGCGAAACACATCCCGGCTGAGTTTCAATTTGGACATCACACCGAATGCCGGCTCGTCCAGCGCCTGAGCTTCCGCGCTTAGCGTTTCCTGCCAGTCGGGGTACAAGGCCATCAGGTACAGCGTCCACGCCAGCGCCGACGCGCTGGTTTCGTGACCCGCCAGAAAGAAAATAGCCACCTGATCTACCATTTCCTGCGCATCGAAACACTGTCCGGTTTCCGGATCCGGCGTGGTCATGATCTTTGTGGCCAGATCATCGGGCGCCTGCCCCTGGTCGATCAGTCTAGCCCGCTCAGACGTCAGATGAGAAATCAAAGACCGAATCTCACGTGCGTTCCTGCGTGTGTTCCGCGCGTGCAGGCGCGGTATCCAATTGGGAATCGGAACAAACGCCGCCAAATTCAACAAAGGCTGCTGTCGCTGGTAAGCGCGAAACTTGTCAAACACCTGCGCGGCAACCTCATTTTCGATTGGAACCGAGAACAGGGTTCGGAAAATCACATCTGCCGCGGCGTGGCTGGTGACCTCTTCACACTCGATCACTGTGCCAGACTGCTGCCGAAGACGTTCAACACAGGCCTCAGCTGCCGTAAGCATCGCCGGGAATGTGTCTTTCAACCTCCCGCCTTCAAAAGCCGGGTCGATAATGCGGCGCTGTCGCTTCCATGTTTCCCCGTTGGTCAAAAAGACCGAGTTGCCCAGCAATGGCCGCAACCCTTCACTGATGCGGCCCGACTTAGGAAAGTCATCCGGGCGCTGCTTGAGGACGGTATCGACAAGCTCGGGCTGGTTGATCATGTAGGACCTGAAGAATGGCGTGCGAAACTCGGCCATCCAAGCGCGATAGAGCCGTTGCGGTTGTGCCGACAAAAGATCTTTGCGGAACAGTTTAAGATATCGCCACAGCGAAACCTTGTCGGGGCGTGGCGATGGCTTTGGCGGCATCATGTCAGGACTGACCTGTATTTTGAGACCGGACTGTCGATACGCGATTTTGATGGTGCACGTCCCTCGAACCTCTGGCGTAGTGTCTGGGGGCCTGCCGTAATTCGAAAATAATCGTAGAACCCCGGCCGATCAAAGGCGCACAGATATTGGAAGTGTAAACGAAAAAACCGCCAGCGAAGTTCTTGCCAACGCTCGGGCGACAGGGTTTGCGTAAAGGCAGCTGACAGAACCAATGGCCAGCGTGTCTGTTCCGTCGCTACTCCGCTGACACCGACCGGATCGCAAAGGGCAAATGCACACCCGTCCCCCGGAGCGGATATATCAACCCAGGTTAATTCCTCCTGAGATGACAAAAATTGCAGATCGGCGCGCAGCGATTGCGCCTCGGGCAAAAACGAAACCATGGGGACTACTTGGCCCAATGTTAAAAAAGACAGCGTCGGGTGTGGTTCGGTCAGCCCTCCCTCGCGGATCAAATCCGCCAACACCGTAACCCCCAGATGCGCGCCCGAGGAATGTCCGACGACCAGAACCTCATCAACGTCCATCTTAAGAGCACCCCGAATATGTGCCGTAAACTCTGCCAGACGGTTCCTTAGCGCGGGTGGTATCGCGCCGTTCAGCGCCGCGGAATAAGCGTAGTCGTGCATCAGGTAGTAGGCAAACAGGCGGTTGTCTATTTTGCGGAACCAATGCAGCAAGGCATAAGCGGCAGCAACAGCCGGTACCAGAGACGCCCAGCCCGCCAACGGCCATAGCAACGCAACCATCATCCACGCCACGATCAAGGCCACGCCCAACTGGACGACCAACATTCCAACAGGATAAAGCGCTGCGATCACCGGCCCCTTACGCAGACGCATCAAACGCCAAAGAACCCCGGAACCAATATAGGTCCACGCTGTTTGCAAAAGCTGCAGATAAGTCGCCGGGATCGAATTCGACATGCTGTCCCGCACGATTTCCGACCAGACAAGGACATCGATGTCGGCCTCAGCCTCAACCCCATCCTGTCGGGACTGAACCTTCCAGCCATACAGCCCTTTACCCGATTTCGGAGAGATTTCGATATCGTACCCGGAAATCGCAGCCTGTGCCTGGCTTTCCTTGCGGTACAGCTCACGATATCGGCGCGGATGAATCGGATCGTAGCCGGGTATGTAGAACACCCGGCGCCTGCGCACCTGAGGCTGATTAGTGTGACTGCTCATGGCCTTACCTTCTACCACGCAGGTTAGCGCAGCCTTACCGTCAAGGTAAGCCGGATCGGCACGTTATCCGAAATTAGCCAGCGACGGGAAGGTCTCCAGCAACCACCAGCTGAATTCGGTGAACAGGCCAGTGATCAGCATGATACCAACGAACAGCAGCAGACCGCCCATCACTTTCTCGATCGTTGCCATATGGGGTTTGAGCCGGTTCATCACGGACATCGACCGGTTCAAGAACATGGCTGCCAGTAAGAACGGTATCCCAAGCCCTGCTGCATAGACCCCCAGCAACAGCGTACCACGCGCCACCGAAGCTTCGGATGCCGCCAAGGACAGGATCGCCCCTAGCTGGGGTCCAATGCAAGGCGTCCATCCAAAGGCAAAGGCGAGGCCTAGTATATATGCCCCGAAGACAGACCCGCCCGAATCTCCGGTTTCGATACGCGCCTCGCGGTCCAGAAAGGGAATGCGGAAGACATTCAGAAAATGCAGGCCAAAGACGATGACCACCGCGCCGGATAGTTTGGCAAACAGCACCTGGTTTTGCAGTACAAACGCCCCAAAGGCCGAAGCGGTGAACCCCAACAACAAGAACACCGTCGATAGGCCCAAAACAAAGAACAGCGCGGCCAGCGTTGCTTTGCGCCGGGCCTGTGCCTCGTCCTTCATTTCGTTGATCGTCACACCGCTCATATAAGCGAGATATGGTGGAACGATGGGCAAAACGCAGGGAGAAAGAAAACTGATCAACCCGCCTAGCATCGCGATGAACATGGCGGGAAGCAGGCCCGCGTCTATGATGTCAATTCCGAACATAATTCAGCACATATGGTATCAAATCAGCCGCGTCACCGGGCCATTCGGTCACATCCTCGTGCTTGGACGCTGGACAGCCCGATAAAGTGGAAATATCTGAACACCATGTCACACCCTACCGAAACCCTGGACGCACTGGGACTTTTGTGCCCCTTGCCAGTTCTAAAAGCCAGAAAACGCCTTAAGTCCATGCCCGAAGGGGCGGTACTTCGCGTTTTGGCGGACGATCCCGCAGCTGTTATTGATGTTCCACATTTCTGCGCCGAAAGCGGACACAATCTGTTGTCCCAAGACGATGTGGATGGGCACCAAGTCTATCTGATTCAAAAAACGGGATGAGGCCGTTTCTTACCCATTAGAAAAAAAGGCGGGCCTAAGCCCGCCATTTTTGATTACTGACCTAAGGACCACCAACCGCGCCGTTTCGGCTTGTTGGGCTGTTCGGGTTCTTCGGCCACAGCCTCCAGAACCGGCTCCGGCGTTTCCTCAACGGATTCTGCTGGTGCCAACTCAACCTCTGTCGGTTCCACTGTCTCAGCGACGTCCTCAACCGCTGGCTCAGCAGTCTCATCTGTTTCAGACAGGCTGGCATCATCTGCAGACTGTTCCGAAGCCGTTTCTACGGAAGCCGTGTTTTCTGAGGCCTCTACGGGGGTCGGTTCAGTTGCCGCTTCTACAGGGGCAATCTCGGCTTGCTCAACAGGCTCTGATTGAGCCGTTTCCTCAGCCTTAACAACCTCTTCCGCATCCTTCTTTTTGGATCGTGGGGCTCGGGTGCGCTTTGGCTTCGCGGTTTTCTTTTCCTTAATGGTGTCTTCCGCTTCAGGCTCAGGCGCTGATTCCTCGCTTGCTTCAGGGGAATCATCATTATCCTCTGCCTGGGTTTCAGGCGCTTCGCCCGAGTTACCCGATTTTTTCCGACGACGACGACGGCGCTTGCGCTTGGGTTTAGTTTCCTCGTCCGCCTGTACAGCGTCGTCAGAATCCGTCTCTTCCTCACCCGCGTCGACAAGATCCATCAGCGTCGCGTCCACTGAAACGACGGGGGCGCTTGCCTCGGGCACATTGCGACTTGCGGTTTTGAACTTCTCCATCGAGAAATCAGGGCTGACCAGATGCACGTCACCCTCAACGCGAACCGACAATCCATAGCGCGCTTCGATCTGGGCAATATGCTCGCGTTTCTGGTTCATCAGGAAGTTGGCAATGCTGACCGGACAGCGCACCAAAACCTCGCGCGAGCGGCGACGGGTACCTTCCTCTTCGATCTGACGCAGGATAGTCAGCGCCATGTTATCATCCGACCGGATCAGACCAGTACCATGACAGGACGGGCACGGTTGCGTCGTCGCCTCAAGCATACCAGGGCGCAAACGCTGGCGGCTCATCTCCATCAGACCAAAGCCGGAAATCCGACCCACTTGAATTCGCGCGCGATCTGTTTTCAACCGTTCCTTCAGGCGCTTCTCAACGGCCGAGTTGTTCTTGCGCTCGTCCATATCGATAAAGTCGATGACGATCAGCCCCGCCAAGTCGCGCAGACGTAGCTGGCGCGCCACTTCCTCGGCTGCTTCAAGGTTGGTCTTGAGTGCGGTTTCCTCAATCGAGCCTTCCTTAGTCGCCCGGCCCGAGTTTACGTCGATGGCCACGAGCGCTTCGGTCACACCGATCACGATGTATCCACCGGATTTCAGCTGCACCGTCGGGTTGAACATCCCAGTCAGGTAGCTTTCTACCTGATAGCGCGCGAAAAGCGGCAGTGCGTCCTCATACCGTTTCACGTTTTTGGCATGAGACGGCATGATCATCTTCATAAAGTCTTTGGCGATGCGATACCCGCCCTCGCCCTCGACCAGTACTTCGTCGATGTCGCGATTATATAGGTCGCGGATCGAGCGTTTGATCAGGTCGCCTTCTTCATAGATTTTCGCTGGCGCAATGGATTGCAGAGTCAGTGCCCTGATCTGTTCCCACATGCGCTGAAGGTATTCATAGTCACGCTTTATCTCAGATTTCGTACGCTTGGCGCCTGCGGTCCGAATGATCAAACCCGCGCCCGTCGGCACATCGATTTCAGCAGCGATTTCCTTGAGTTTCTTACGGTCAGGCGCGTTGGTGATCTTACGGCTGATCCCGCCGCCACGCGCCGTGTTGGGCATCAGAACGCAATAACGACCTGCCAGAGACAGATATGTGGTCAGAGCTGCACCCTTGTTGCCGCGTTCTTCTTTTACCACCTGCACAAGCAGAACTTGGCGAACTTTGATGACTTCCTGAATTTTGTACCGGCGCGGGCGTGGCTTGCGCGGTGGACGAATGTCGTCGCTGTCATCTTCGTCAGCAACTGATTCAATGCTCTCGTCCTTTGCGGACGCATCCGAGCGGGATTCTTCCGCCACGTTGTCGGAATCGCCCTTTCTTTCGTCCTCCGCAACGGAACCCTCTTCCGGGGTCTCTTCGGCAGAGCCTTCTTCTTCCGCCGGAGTGTCAGAACCGCCTTCGGCTGGCGCATCCTGCGTTTCAGTCGCTTCGGGCTCAGCCTCGTCCGCTTCCGCTTTCAAATCCTCAGCCGCTTCCGAAGCAGGTTCGCCTTTGTCTTCGGCAACATCTTCATCCGCTGTGGCACTCTCGGCTTGCTGATCAAGCGCATCAGAGCCTTCAGCCTCTTCCGCCTCGTCGGCGGGCTCTTCTACCGGAGTTTCAGCAACGTGATCCATTGGGGAAGTGCCTTCAGGCACAGACAGATCGGCCCCCTCTTCGCCTTCATCCAGGTCGATCGTCTCCATTCCGGTGGGTTCAGATGACACCTCGATGGATTCCACAACGTCGTCGGATTTCACATCAGCAGCCTTGGTACGCGACCGAGACCGGCGCTTTTTGGGCTTTGATTCCTCAGCCTCATCCCGCGCCTTCATCGCCTCAGCATAAGCGCGCTCTTCTTCCATCAGCGCTTCGCGATCAGCGACCGGGATCTGGTAATAATCGGGGTGAATCTCCGAAAACGCCAGAAACCCGTGGCGGTTGCCGCCGTAATCGACAAAGGCCGCCTGAAGGGACGGCTCAACCCGTGTTACTTTTGCAAGATAGATGTTGCCGGCAAGCTGGCGTTTGTTTTCGGATTCAAAGTCAAATTCCTCAACCTTGTTTCCGTCGACCACCACGACGCGGGTTTCCTCCGCGTGGGTGGCATCGATAAGCATTTTCTTAGCCATGTGTCCTTGGTGCACCGCGCCAAACGCGTTGTCCTTACCCGTCCGGGGGGACAGGCGCTTTTGGGGTGGTGTCTTGTGAGGGCGATATCGGACGGCGCGCGGCAGGGTCTGGCGCTATGGCCCCCTGCCCGTATAGTCAATCGTTGCGCGCGCATCATCGCGGTTCTTCTCCGACAGGCGCGGAGTGCCGTCACCTGCCCATTTATTCCTTTCACCCACTCAGGTGGGCTCAGGCGTTCTAGTGCCCCGTTCGAGGCATAATCGGTCTGCGTCGCCCTGTGGGAAGGTTCTCCACCTGTGGCGTCGCAGCGAAACTCAAAGATTCGGGGCTTATAGGTACAAAAATGGCCCTGCCCGTTCCGACACAATAAAAGCAGTCCTGTGGAAAAGACAATGGGCAAACTGAAATACCCCACGTCTACGCCGCAGGATCGCTTCATCTGACCATAAATATCACCGGAGTGGATTGAGCCGAAGGCACAAGAGGGGGCGGACCCCCTCTCCGATCCTCACAAATAGTCCGACCGCTGCAAGCCGTATTTTGCCATCTTTTCATTCAAAGTCCGGCGCGGCAGACACAATTCTTCCATCACCGAAGCAATCGAGCCTTTATGACGGCGCATCGTATTGTCGATTAGCATCCGCTCGAACGCTTCAACATACTCTTTGAGAGGCTTGCCTTCTGTGGTCATCACGGGTTGCATTTCTTCGTGATCGGACATCAGAAGCGACGCGATCGTCCCTGATCCACGGCGTGATTGCAGCACCGCGCGCTCGGCAATGTTGATCAACTGACGTACATTTCCGGGCCATGGGGCCTGTAGCAACTGCGCGGCCTCCTGCGCACTGACCTTGGGCGCTTCACACCCATATTCCTCAGCAAACTGCTCGCTAAGACGGGTGAACAATGTCAGAATATCCTCCCCGCGCTGACGCAGAGGCGGCATGGTAATACGCAGTGCAGCCAGACGATAGAACAGGTCCGGGCGCAGAACATCTTCGCTTGTCTTTCCGGCCTCTTGCAGGTTGGAAATAGCAACGATCCGTGTTTCAGCCGGAGTTCCCTGATCATTCATCACACTCAGCAGCCGCGCCTGAAGCGTATCGCTCAATGCTTCGACATCCTCTAACACCAGTGTGCCGCCCCGTGCTTCTTCGATGGCCGGCAGTTGCGCATCTTCGGGCATCATCGGACCGAACAGGCGTTTGGACAGCGCTTCCTCCTCCAGCGCCGCACAGGACACCAGAACGAATTTCTTACCCGCGCGACTGCCAACGGCGTGCAAGGCGTGGGCGACCAAAGTCTTACCCGTACCGGTCTCACCGTCGATCAGTACATGACCGTCGGCTTGCCCCAGATCGAGAATATCTTCGCGTAGCCGCTCCATGACTGGGCTGGCGCCGATTAGCTTGTTCATGATCTGCGTTCCGCCGGACAGCTCACGCCGCAGCGCACGATTGTCCAAGGTAAGCCGTCGCGCGTTGCTGGCCCGTTTGGCCAATTCTGACATGCGGTCCGGGTTGAACGGCTTTTCAAGGAAATCAAATGCGCCGACGCGCATCGCTTCAACAGCCATCGGCACATCACCATGACCGGTGATCATGATGACCGGAAGGGTGCTGTCCGCACCCATCAGCTTTTTCAAAAGCTGAATGCCATCCATTCCAGGCATCTTGATGTCTGAAATAACGATCCCCGGATATTCCGGTCCCAACACCTTCAACGCGTCCTCGGCGCTGGCGAAAGTTTCGGTGTCGTATCCCGACAATGCCAGCCACTGGCTGATCGACTGGCGCATGTCCTGTTCGTCATCCACAATGGCTATTTTCATGGCCTGTGCCATAGTCATTCCTCGTTATTCAGCGGCCTCTAGGCCGTCGCTTCCCAATATGGGCAATTGCATCTCAAACACCGCGCCGCCGTGCTGGCTGTTGCGCGCGGTCAGCCGTCCCCCGTGGTCGTTCACGATACCGGAAGAGATGGCAAGCCCCAACCCAACCCCATCACCGGGCTGTTTAGTAGTGTAGAAGGGTTCGAACAGGTTTTCGATGTCTTCGATTCCATGGCCATTGTCGCGCACGGTCAGGACCGCCATATCCCCGGCCGCCAGGATGATTTCGACATCCGGCTCTGATACAGATTTGGTGGCGTCCAGGGCGTTGCGCAAGAGGTTCACCATAACCTGTTCGATCCGCATCCGGTCACCCATCACTATAACAGGTTCTTCAGGCAATATCTGAGTTATCTTAACGTGCCGCTGCCGCAGCTGCGGCTCCATCATCGATAGGCTGGATGCCAGCGCTTCGCCAAGATTTACAGGGGAAAACGCGTCTGCCCCCTTGCGCGCATATGATTTGAGCTGCCGGGTAATTGCGCCCATTCGTTCAATCAGGCCGTCGATCCGACCAAAGCTCGCCAGTGCTTCTTCGGGGCGATTTCTACGCAACAACAAACGCGCGCCCGCCAGATAAGTTTTCATTGCAGCCAACGGTTGATTCAATTCATGGCTCACGGCTGCGGACATCTCACCCAGAGCCGCTAGTTTCGAGCTCTGAGCCAGCGTCTGCTCGGCAACTTCCAGAGTTTTTTCAACCCGTTCCCGTTCAGCGATTTCCCGCTGTAGACGTGTGTTCAATGCGCGAAGCTCTGCCGACTCGCGCTGAAACAAAGCCATCCGCAACGTGGCCCTGCGGCTGAGCGCGTAGAAGGCCAGAGCAAGAAGAATCGCAAACCCCATGATCTCAAGCGCGAGAACGCTGTTCACTTTTTCACGGATCGAGGCATATGTGGTGAACGACGTCATCTGCCAACCTCGGAACGGAATGCGCGTTTCCATCCGCATCACCGCCTCGCCCTGAAAATAGGCGTCTGGTGGCAATGCCGTCCAGTCGGTCGTTGCCCGGATGGCCCGCTGGATGGCGCCTTCAGGCGGCTGGCGCAGCATGGCGCCACTTTCCTCTAGACCCCGCCATTGCGGTTCGGTCGATAGAATAATGGTGCCGGTGCTATCAGCAACCATCACCGCATCAGAAATCCCCGCCCAGGCGCGTTCAAACTTCTGAAGATCCACCTCAACAACGATAACGCCCAGAATATCGGAATTGGCCTCCATTCGGCGGGAATAGACAAAGCTATACCCCCCAGCTTCTTTTTGGATGACCGTAAAAACAGTAGCGTTCGACCGTATTGCATCGAAAAAATACGGGGAACCACGGTGCGCTTCGCCCAGACGGTTCCGGTCAGTAGCCGCGACTGAGCGCCCATCCCGATCCAGCAGCATCAATGACGCAGCACCAATCTCTTCGACAAAAGAAATCAGGCGCTGTGTGGACAAAGAATAGTCACTTGATTGAAGCGCTGAAATCAAAGTTGGATCGCGCGCCAATAGCTGAGGCACAATCGCATTTCTGCGCAACTCACTCAGCAGGTTGCCGGAATACAAGGCCAGACGCAACTCGGCCCGGTTGCGCGTGGATTCAGTAAACCGGTCCGTCAGTAAACGGTTGGTGATCCAGACCGTCGCGACAGTCGCCACGAGCAGTATCAAAACAGCCACGCGCAGGCGCCACCCAAGGGGCGCGCCGCGCAACGGTTTTGTCAGATTGGACCAAACAGAGCGTTCATCGGAACTCATTCCGGGAAATTACGCGGGCTTTGGTGTAACCTCAAGTCACGCGGGCGCGAGAACACCCGACAATGCGCGGAACAATGCCGTTCCGTCGGTACCGCCGTGACCTTCATCGGCTGCCCTCTCGGGGTGTGGCATCATGCCCAGAACCCTGCGGTTTTCGGACAGGATACCTGCAATATCGCCAACCGATCCGTTAGGATTCTCGGTATAGGTGAACGCGATCCGGTCCTGATCTTTCAATGCGGACAATGTGGCATCATCTGCGAAATAGTTTCCGTCGTGATGTGCAATCGGAATCCCGATCACGTCGCCTGCGTTGTAACCTTCGGTGAAAGCGCTGTCGCTCGTTTCCACTTTAAGCCCGACAGTCTTGCAAATGTACTTCAATCCCGCATTTCGCAGCAGCGCGCCTGGCAGGATGCCGGTTTCGGTCAGAATCTGGAATCCATTGCAGATACCAACGGCATATCCGCCGCGGTCGGTATGCTCGACCACGGCCTTACAGATCGGAGACTGCGCGGCAATGGCCCCGCAACGTAGATAATCCCCGTATGAGAAACCGCCCGGCACACCAACGATATCGATGCCCTCTGGCAAAGCGGCATCCTTGTGCCACACCATGTCGACCTGAAAACCGGCTTGCTCGAAAGCGACGGCAAGGTCCCGGTCACAGTTCGACCCGGGAAATACGATAACAGCTGCGCGCATGGCGGGGCCTCCGGATATTAGGTTCAGACCAGTTCGATTTCGTAACGTTCGATGACCGTGTTGGCCAAAAGCTTTTCGCACATCTCAGTGATGTCGGCCTCGGTTGCACCTTCGGCCAATTCAAGATCAATCACCTTGCCCTGACGCACACCTTCGACCTGATCGAAACCCATGGCGCCCAATGCGTGACGCACTGCCTCACCCTGCGGATCAAGGACCCCATTCTTGAGCATCACATGCACCCGTGCTTTCATTCCTGCAACTCCAGCTGAGGGCCTCGGTCCGGCCCGTTCCGTTGCGCGGGGGATAACGTGCTTGCAAGCATTGAACAACCCTTGTTGAAACGCAGGTCTCCGGGTTTAACCTCCCCTGCTACGGATAAACCGGGATAACGCCTATCAAACGTTCCGATCGCGCCGCTTAATACCTTCTAGCTGGCGATCAAAAAACAAACGACCACGACCGCGGTTACGTTTGCTATGTCGGTTTTTTTGGGGAAAACTAAGTGAATGATACGATCAAGGGGGGCCTCGGATAACTTATCGCCCAGAGGTGCGAGACTATCAGCCAGCGTGCGAAACTCTGGTAAAAGAAATAAAAACGCCGCCTCAGACGAAGCGGCGTTTTGGTTTCCAAACACTTGAATTGATCAGTTGATCAGCGTCGGCTTGGACACATTGCTCTGCGGCAGCACACCCAAACGGCGTGCAACTTCCGAGTAAGCGTCGGTCAGACTACCCAGATCGCGACGGAATACATCCTTGTCCAGCTTCTGACCGGTCTCGATATCCCAGAGCCTGCAGCTGTCAGGGCTGATCTCGTCGGCGATAATCAAGCGTTGGAAATCGCCCTCAAAAACCCGACCGATTTCAATCTTGAAGTCGACGAGACGGATTCCGACGGCCAGCATCACGCCGCTCATGAAATCGTTCACGCGCAACGCAAGGCTAAGAATATCGTCCATATCCTGCTGACTGGCCCAGCCAAAAGCGGCGATGTGTTCCTCGGTCACCAGAGGATCACCCAGCGAGTCGTCCTTATAGCAGTATTCCACAATCGGGCGCGGCAGCTGTGTACCCTCGGCAATGCCCAGACGCTTAGACATGGTGCCAGCGGCGTAGTTGCGCACAATCACTTCCAACGGCACGATCTCGCAGCTGCGAACCAGCTGTTCGCGCATGTTCAAGCGGCGGATGAAATGGGTCGGAACACCGATCTGTGTCAGGCCGTTCATGAAAAACTCGCTCAGACGGTTGTTCAGCACGCCTTTGCCGTCAATCACGTCCTTTTTCTCGGCGTTGAACGCGGTGGCGTCATCCTTGAAATACTGCACGATGGTGCCCGGTTCAGGGCCTTCATACAAAATCTTGGCCTTACCTTCGTAGATTTTCTTGCGACGCGCCATAAGCGACCCTTCCAGTCTGTTGGGGGGAGATGACTCCCTTCACCTTGGCGTCCTCATAGTGCAAGCACCCCTGTCCCGCAAGTTCACTGACCCGAGAGGCTTTGACGCAGCGCAAATCGCTTGCACCCAGCGCATCGTATAGTCATATCATCGGAACAGAAGATGTAACCCAAGAGGGCCCCAGCCAATGACCACTTTCGACGAACGTGAAGCCGCATTTGAAAACAAATTCGCGCATGATGAAAAGATGCAATTCATCGCCCGGATGCGGCGCAACCGGTTCATGGCAGTATGGGCTTCAACGTTGAAGGGTGAAACCGTTGAACAGGCTCGGAAGTATGGCCAGGAACTGGTACATGCCGACCTTCAGAACGTCAGCGAAGAAGATGTCGTAGTTGCAGTCAAAGCCTATCTAGGTGACTTGGCGGATGAGCAGAAAATCCGGGAAAAGATGGCCGAACTTCTGGTTGAAGCCAAAGAGCAAGTTTTGGCTGAGGCTGAAATTTAAGGCGCTTGACGCAAAACTCATGATCTTCATGAGATTTATGAATTTGATTTGACGTCCCGGCCATGAGACACGGGGCGCCTCTGTTTTTATCGGGCCATTTGTGCCATTTTTCGGATAACTCCAATGACAAACGCACTGAGCCAGCTTCTGAAAACTGCCGATGCCATTTTGGCGGATGGAGCAACAGGTACCAATCTGTTCAATATGGGCCTGCAATCGGGGGACGCTCCCGAGCTTTGGAACGTTGACGCGCCCGACAAGATCCGAGCGCTTTATCAGGGCTCAGTCGATGCGGGCAGTGATCTGTTTCTGACAAACACGTTTGGCGGCACATCTGCACGCCTGAAACTGCATGATGCGCAGAACCGCGTGTCCGAGCTGAACCGCATTGGCGCGGAGCTTGGTCGTGAAGTTGCCGACAAGGCGGGACGCACCGTTGTTGTGGCTGGGTCGGTCGGCCCGACCGGTGAAATCATGGAACCCGTCGGCAGCCTCTCGCACGCGGAAGCGGTCGAGATGTTCCACGAACAGGCAGAGGGCCTAAAGGCTGGCGGCGCTGACATCTTGTGGCTTGAAACCATCAGTGCACCCGAAGAATTCCGCGCCGCTGCAGAAGCCTTTGCGCTGGCCGACATGCCGTGGTGCGGCACCATGAGCTTTGATACCGCCGGACGCACCATGATGGGCGTAACGTCGGCCGACCTGGCGCAGCTGGTCGAGACCCTGCCCAACCCGCCAATCGCCTTTGGTGCGAACTGCGGCACTGGTGCTTCGGACATCCTGCGCACTGTGCTTGGCTTTGCCGCTCAGGGAACCGAACGGCCCGTAATCTCGAAAGGCAATGCTGGCATCCCGAAATATGTGGATGGGCATATTCACTATGACGGCACGCCGGAGTTGATGGGCCATTATGCGGCCATGGCCCGTGATGCAGGTGCAACGATTATCGGCGGCTGCTGCGGCACAATGCCGGATCACCTGCGCAAGATGCGCGAAGCGCTGGACACGACGTCCAAAGGGTCACGCCCAACACTGGATCAGATCACGGATGCTCTGGGGCCGTTCTCATCGGCCTCGGATGGCACCGAAGGCGAGGCTGCTACGCCCGAACGCCGTGGCCGACGTCGGCGTCGCGCCTAACTTTTTCAGCGCCCCTCGAATTTCGGGGGGCGTTTTTCCATGAACGCGACGACGCCTTCGGAAAAGTCGCGGGTACGACCACATTCGCCTTGCAGATGCGCTTCTCGCGCCAGTTGCTGAGGTAGTGTCTTTTCGTAAGTACCGCGAATGGCCTGTTTGATCGCACCAAACCCGGCGGTCGGACCATTGGCCAGGTAGGCCGCCCGCTTGCGCCAGTGCGCGTCGAATTCTTCGTCGGGCACAGCCTCCCAGATAAGCCCCCAGTCATCTGCTTGCCGCGCCGTTATCTTGTCAGCGAACAGCGCCGCTCCCATTGCCTTGGCAAACCCCATCTGGCGCGGCATGAACCAAGTGCCGCCGGCATCAGGCAACAACCCGATCCGGGCGAAAGCCTGAAGGAAGTAGGCGCTTTCGGTCGCAATCACAACGTCGGCGGCCAGAGCAAGGCTTGCCCCTGCCCCTGCTGCGGGACCGTTTACTGCCGCAATCGTTGGCACCGGACAATCGTAGATCGTTTCCAGCATCGGCTCATATTCATCGCGCAGGGTCCGTTCTAGATCGATCTTTCCGGTGCTGGACGCGTCGCCAAGATCCTGCCCCGAACAGAACGAACCACCCGAACCGGTCAAAACAACAGCCCGCGCATGGCGCGCAGCGTGCTTCATCGCATGTGTAACCTCGGCGCGCATCTGCGCTGTCATAGCATTCATCTTGTCCGGTCGGTTCAGGGTAACAACCGCCAAATCGTCCGTGATGTCCAAAAGGATTGTTGTGTATTCCATGACCCTTCACCATGTCTGAGCTTTTCAGAACCCTGACCTATATGGCGGCAAAGGAAAAGATGAACCCTGGGTCAGTCATCAAGAATCTGGCGCAAACGTTCTTTCTCGGCTTCACTCAGCGCCTTGTTTTCACCCACCTCCTGAAGCTGGGCGCGTTTGCGCAGAAAACTCCACCCCATTCCGGCCGCTATCAGCAACATGATAGGCCCGGCCAGCCACAACATCATGTTCGAGCCCGTCGTGGTTGGTTTGAGCAGAACGTATTCCCCGTATCGTTCCACAATGAATGAAATTGCCTCTTCATCTGTATCGCCGGCTACCAGACGTTCGCGCAGCAAAATGCGCAGGTCGCGTGCAAGTTCCGCGTTGCTTTCGTCGATGCTTTCATTCCGGCAGACCAGACACCGCAGACCTGTACTGAGATCACGGGCGCGCTGCTCCAGCGCTGGATCATCCAGAACTTCGTCCGGCTGTACGGCAAATAACGGTGAAGCCAATAGTGAGAGGATGAGAATAAGACGCTTCATTCCGCAGGTACCCCGCTTGCAGGAGCTTTGCGAGCCCCCGCTGCTACACGGAATCGACGATCCGACAGGCTGAGAAGGCCGCCCAACGCCATCAAGATGCACCCGCCCCAGATCCAATTCGCCAACGGCTTGATATAGGTCCGCATGACCCAGCCGCCGTCTGCCTGCTGATCACCGATCACAACATAGAGATCCCGCAGGAACCGATAATCAATCGCGGCTTCAGTCGTCGGCATCCGCGCAACGGGATAGTCACGTTTTTCGGGATGAAGGGTGCCGATAGGCCGACCGTCCTTTTCAATCAGAACATCTGCCATGGTCGAGAAATAGTTTGGCCCCTGAACCCGCCGGACATCCTCCAGCGTCAGCGTGAATTGCCCCACCTCAAACGGCTGACCGGCCTGCACAACACGGATATCTTCAACCTCCCACGCGGTCAGACCAGCAATTGCGAACATCGTCACGCCCAGACCTGTGTGAGCAACTGCCTTGCCCCAGTCCGCGCCGGGCAGACGGAATAAGCGCCTCAGATTGCCCTTGCGGCCGGTCCGGCTCCACAAATCGACGGCTGCACCGAAAGTAATCCATGCTCCCAGGAACAACCCGACAGGCCCCAACGCGCTGCGCCCGGTCTGCATCACCCAAACCAGCAGTGCCAGTGCCACAGCCAGCACAAAGGCATACCGCAAGGAATAAGCCGCTTTGCCCAGCCCGCCCCGCTTCCACGGCAGCATCGCACCAATCGGCAATGCAATCCCCAAAGCAATCATGAAAGGCGTGAACGCAGAATTGAAGAACGGCGCACCGACCGAGAGTTTTCGATCAAACGCCATCTCAGCCACCATCGGCCACATTGTTCCAAAGAACACCACGAAACAACTTACAGCCAGCAAGATGTTGTTCAGCACCAGCGCGCTTTCACGGCTAACCATGCCGAAAACGCCTTTGGCCTCCATAGCTTGTGCGCGGGCTGCGAACAACGTCAGGGCACCACCAATGAAGATCACAAGAATGAACAGGATGAACACGCCCCGTTCGGGGTCGCTGGCGAAGGCATGCACTGACGTCAGCAAGCCCGACCGCACAATGAATGTCCCGATCAGTGAGAACCCGAACGCGATGATGGCCAGCAGAATAGTCCAGCTTTTAAGCGCCTCGCGCTTTTCCACAACAATTGCAGAATGCAGCAAGGCGGCGGCCAGAAGCCACGGCATGAACGAGGCATTTTCAACCGGATCCCAGAACCAGAATCCGCCCCAGCCTAGTTCGTAATAAGCCCACCAGGAGCCAAGCGCGATGCCAATGGTCAGGAAAATCCACGCAGCCAATGTCCAGGGCCGAACCCACCGGCCCCAAGCCGCATCGATGCGCCCCTCAATCAGGGCGGCAACCGCAAAGCTGAACGCCATACTTAGGCCAACATACCCCAGGTACAGAAACGGTGGATGAAAGGCCAAACCGGGATCCTGCAATAGCGGGTTCAGGTCGCGGCCATCAAACGGTGCCACGATTAGCCGGTCAAACGGGTTTGACGTAAACAGGATGAACGCAAAGAAAGCCACGGCAATGGACGCTTGAACCGCCAGAACCCGAGCTTTCAGTGTGGGCGGCAAGCCACCCCCGAAAAACGCCGCCATTGCACCAAACAACGAGACAATCAGCACCCACAGCAGCATGGAGCCTTCGTGGTTACCCCAGGTGCCGCTGATTTTGTACAGCATCGGCTTGGCCGAGTGGCTGTTTTCAACAACAATCCGAAGCGAAAAATCCGAGGTCACAAAGGCCCAGACCAATGCCCCGAACGAAAACCCAACCAAAAGGAACTGTATGATCGCTGCAGGTTCGGCAAAGGTCATCCAGCCGGGCCACCGTTTGGCGGCGCCTATCAGGGGAACCACTGATTGCACAACGGCAACCAGAAAAGCGAGTATCAGGGCAAAGTGGCCAAGTTCAGTAATCATGGCCACGGATATAATCCTGTTGCGGGGAGAGCACCAATCACTTTCACCCCTACGGGGTGAGCATAGTGTCGCGGGTCACGACACGCGCTTACGCCTCCAGTCTTCAAGCGCAGGGTTTTTATCGGGATGACTCGTCTGTTCAGCCAACACAACATCCGTACCCGGATCGGCTGTCCCAATGCTACCCGCTCGTAACTCCTTCAACGCCCGAAGATTGTCCAATACCTGAGGTGTCCTCCGCATTGTTGCAGTAATTTCACGCTGCATATCCTGCACCTTGGCCTGATGGCGCGCGCCGAAATAAAATGAAACAACTACTCCCAGCAGCCACCACAAAGGTTCGGGCACCAAAGCGATCCCCTGCATTCGAGCTGAAAACCACAAAGGGTCCACCATGGCAGCAATGAACAGACCCAAGGTGCCAAGCGCCATGGCCGGGCGTGGTAAGCGATTTAGCCCATCCATGAAACGATCAAAGCCCCCCTTTCGCGGCACCTGAAACTCGGACCCGAACTGCGTCATCGCCTGTTGTTGCAGATTTAAACTACGCTCAGCACCCTTTTCGGTGTTTTCTCTAAATATTTCAGCGGTTTCTCGAACAACATTACGCCCGCCACCAAATAGAAACGCCAACACACCTGAGATCAGTCCCATCTGGCTACCCTCCTCTGGAAGTCCACATCGCTCAGGTGATAAGCCGCCGAAACAAACTCTTCTGCACGCCGTATCCAACCACCTTTTCCCCCTACACGGGTTCTCGCGTATTTACGTAAAGTGGGCCTGTGATCGGCAAGGCGAAAATAATAATTGCGGCGCGCAACACCGTACGCATCCCGCAAAGCAGCCGGTTCAGGAATTGCCGCATCGCCACAAGCCAGCGCGGTTTCAGGCCCCACAATTCCGTCAACCGAAACTTCAAACCCCATGTCACGCAACAGTCGCTGCAAGATTTTCACGGCTTGGGCGCCGGCGTTTACATACATATCAAAAACCGTCGGCTGTAGTTGCCGCGGCAATAGCCCCAGCCGGGGCATCTCAAAATAGTGACGGACAAAGATATCAATTGCCTGAGATTTGTTTAGCAACCGCACGTCATCGACGTTGATCGAGCTGTCGCCAGTAAGGTCCAGCCTCAAACGGCGCAACGTGTGAATTGTCACGCCGTATTTTGTTGCACCACCGGGATCATCCTGATCGTCCACAAAACCACCTTCGCGCGCCACGATTTCAGTCGCAATCTGTCGCACCGTTCGCATCGAACCCTCCGTTTGTTGTCAAACAAACGCTGGGGCAAGAAGGTTAATTGCGACCAACAAGAAAGGGCGCTGCTCCCGCAACGCCCTATTTAAGGTCTTTACCACTTACATGGTTTCAGCTTTCGCCGGATTCCTTGTAAACACCCTGCTCCTTGAGGGCGTCCATAACCTCTTTCGGCATGTAAGTTTCGTCATGCTTCGCAAGTATTTCAGTGGCTTCAAATACACCATTCACGTAAGAACCCGTGCCAATCATACCCTGATTTTCCGAAAACAAATCAGGTAGAACACCGGTAAACGAAACCTTCACGCTTTCGCCTCCATCCGTGACAACGAAGTGCACCGTTTCACCCTGTCCGCGAATGATCGAACCATCCTCGACCAAACCGCCGATCCGAAACACTTCGGTGGGTTTTGGCGGTTCCGCGATGACCTGACTGGGTGAGCGGAAAAAGTTGATACCGTCGCGCATCGCGTACCCAATCAACACTGTCGACAAGGCCAGAGCCACGACGGCCAGCAAAATGACTTGTACTCGACGACGTTTCTTGAGCGTTTTCATTTTATCCTCACGGGAACAGCGGGGCCATCATCAAGCCCGCGGTTTCAGTCTCACCTAACATCAGGTTGGCGTTCTGCAAGGCTTGGCCACTGCTACCTTTTGTCAGGTTATCCAATGCGCCTATCACGATGGCGCGGCGTTCAATCCGATCGCCAACAACACCGATATGGCAGAAATTCGAACCCCGCACATGGTGGGTCGAAGGTGTTTCACCAAAAGGCAGCATCTGGATAAAGGGTTCATTTTCATAGGCCTTGGCAAGCGCCTCGTACACGCTGGCCGGATCGCCCTTTACATAAGTTGTCGCCAGAATGCCCCGGTTTGCCGGGATCAGATGAGGAGTGAACTGCACATGTACTGTCCGACCGGCCAATGCCGAGAATTCCTGATCGAACTCGCCCAGATGGCGGTGCGTTCCACCAACAGCATATGCGTTGTAACCTTCGCTGAGTTCCGCGTGGAGAAGGTTTTCCTTCAGCGAACGCCCAGCCCCCGATACGGCGCATTTTAGGTCCAGCACTATATCGTCCAGATCAATCACACCGGCCGAGATCAGCGGCCGCAACACATACTGCCCCGTGGCTGCGTTGCACCCGGTTCCGGCCACCAGTCGCGCGTTGCGAATGTCGTCACGGTAGAATTCAGTCAGACCGTAAACAGCCTCTTCCTGCTGCTCCAACGCAGCATGCGGATTACCGTACCACTTTTCGTACTCATCCGCGTCGCGCAGCCGGAAATCCGCTGACAAATCAATGATCTTCAGGCTTTTAGGAAGGTCACTAATAACTTCCTGGCTTGTTTTATGCGGCAAGGCGCAGAAGCACAGATCAATCTGCGAAAAGTCGATCTCGGAGATTTTGCACAAGTCTGGTACATTCATATGACGCAGATGCGGAAAGACCTGCGCCATCGATTGACCTGCCTTGCGCTCGGCGGCCAGGGCTGTGATTTCCATATTCGGGTGCTCGGCGATCAGCCGCACCAGTTCAGCGCCGGTATAGCCCGAAGCGCCCAGAATTGCGATTTTGTGGGTCATGTCAGACCTCTTGTTCCATAGTGCCACATGTTACGACCGCCGATGCGACGGTCTTTGAATTAATGAGAAGGTGCAGAGCCGTCCTTGACCTAAGTCAGGCGGCCTCGAACGTGATCCGTCGTCGGAGAAACTGCGTTGCCCGGTCGCTGACGAAGCCCGGCTTCCCCGTGGTCAGAAAACCTCCAACGCCGTTACCCTGCATATTTGGGTGGCGTTGCAGATAATCTGCAAGGCTTTCGGCCACCAGAGAGCCTTGACTGAACACCTGTACATCCGGGCCGAGTGCCTGCTGAAAGGTTTCGGCCATCAGCGGATAATGCGTACAGCCAAGAATTGCTGCCTGCGGTTCCGGCATTTTGCGCTTAAGCGCGTCCACATGGCTCCGAACCAGCGCTTCAGCGAGGATCAAGTCCCCGTCTTCGATGGCATCCACTACGCCGCCGCAGGCCTGCGCCTCAACGTCCACGCCAATTGCGCGAAAAGCCAGTTCCCGTTGAAACGCCCGGCTAGAAACGGTGGCCGGGGTCGCAAACAAAGCCACGTGGTTTACAGCGACCTCACGCGGCGGGCTGTTGTCGCCCCATTGCCGTTCGGTCAGCGCTTCGATCAAAGGCACGAAAACGCCCAGGACACGCTTACCTTCGGGCACGCCCTCTTCCTGCATCCGGCGCAGCGCGGCTGCGCTGGCTGTGTTGCAGGCCAGAATCACCAGATCGCAACCACGGTTCCACAGATCGGTCACTGCGCGCCGTGTCAGGTCATATATATTCTCGGCATCACGCACACCGTAAGGCGCATGCGCGCTGTCCGCGAAATACAGAAAATCCACGTCCGGCAGACGTTTCTGCGCGGCGTCCAGAACGGTCAAACCGCCCAAACCAGAATCAAAGATGCCTACTGCCATTTGCCCCTTTAGGCGCGATGCCGTTCCTCAAATTCATAGCCGTAGTCATAAGACTTCAACGGCTTCGGAGACAGCTCATACGTGGCTTTGCGCAAGAAATCCATCATCTTGCGCGTATCCTTGGCCAACGGGTCCAGAACATCGCGCGCAATGGGTTTTCCGATCACGACTTTTACAGGCGTGTCGACGCGTTTCTTGAACTCTTTGATCAACAGCCCCATACGCAGAGTATTATGCAAATGACTGGCGATCTGAAACAGGCGCGAAGTGTGACCGTCAAAGAAAACCGGCACCACCGTTGCGTTGGATTTTGCCACCATTCGCGCTGTGAACCCACGCCAGCCGGGATCCATAGGGTGTGAAAAAGGCTTCAGCCCGGTGCTGACTGTGCCGCCCGGGAAAATACCGATCGCTCCACCCTCGCCCAGATAAGTCAAAGCCTCTTTTCGGGTCTGAAGGTTCTGTTTCATTGCATCTTTCGATTCATCGAAAGAAATCGGCAGAATGATGCGATTCAGATCTTCGGCCTTGCGAAACACGTGATTGGCCAGAATGCGAAATTCTCCGCGCGTCTGCGACAGAATGTGGCCCATCATCAATCCGTCCAGAATGCCGTAAGGATGGTTGGCAATCAGGATCAGCGGCCCGGTTTTCGGAACATTCGATAACGACCCGCCAGCCACATCCAACGACAATCCATAACGCTCAACCATCACCGACCAGAAGTCGCGCCCCTCGGCGACCTCCTTGTCATACCCGTCCGCGCGTTTGATCAGGCGCATGCGCCCGGTCGTGTTCTCCATCAGCTTGATGACCATACGTCCGCCTTTTGTTTCGGCAGAGAATGCATAAGAAATGTCACGAGCGACATGGTGGCGCGAGGGCATTCGGGTCTCCAGGATCTGTTGCCTGCAAAATAAGTGCAAACCACAATCTTGCCTAGGTTTCGTGACAGTCCTGTGACGATTTACTCCGCCGCTGCGCGCACTTCGGGCCCTCCGTTTCGAATAGTGGCCAGCAGCTCCTCACGCCGTTTTGCGGCTTTGACTTCGTTGGCTAGCAAGACCGGACCGAACCCGCGAATATCCAGCGGCAATGCGGCCAAAGCAATCACAGCTTTGCGTGTTTGGGGTGTAACTAACGATGATATCTCTTTGATATCCCGCTCATATTGTTTAATCAGCGCCCGTTCCATCCTGCGTTCGGCACTGTAACCAAAGATGTCCAATGGCGTTCCCCGCAAGAATCTCAACCGAGCCAGAACCTTCATCAGCCCCAGCGTCCATTCCCCGAACGCCCGTTTTTTGGGGCGACCGTCCGAACCAGTGCCACCCAAAATTGGTGGAGCCAGATGGAATGTCATTTTGAAATCCCCGTCAAACTCGGCCGCAGCTTTTTCGCGACTGTCCAGCATCAGTCGGGCCACTTCGTATTCATCCTTATAGGACAACAGCTTGTGGTAACCTTTTGCCACGGCTTCACGAATTCCGTCGTCCTCGAACACCTCCACCAGCTTGCGGTATCGTTTCGCCAACCCACCGCTTTGGTACACTGCCAAGTGTTGAGCGCGAAACTCAATCATCTGCTCAGTAGTTTTAGGCAGCTCTGTCAGGCTGGGTTCCAGTATACCCGCAACCTCATTCGGATGCAGAACAGCCCAGCGGCCAATATCGAACGCGCGCTTGTTTCGCTCAACCGCAGTTCCGTTCAGCTCTATGGCCTTCAAAATCGCGTCGTGGCTCACAGGCAGCAGGCCCCGTTGCCAGGCAGCGCCGAACACCATCATATTAGAATAGATAGAATCCCCCATTACGGCGCGCGCTAGGTCGGTCGCATCGAACAGAGAAACATCGTCTTTCAGCCGCGCTTGCAACGCCAGTTCCAGCCTATCCCCCGGCACCCTAAATTCGGTATCGCGTGTAAAATCCCCGGTAACGGTTTCATGGCTATTTACCACAGCTCCAGTTTGACCTGCACGTGTCAGCCCCAGAGTTTTGGCACCGGCAGACACGACCAGATCTCCGCCAATCAACGCGTGCGCCTCTCCGGTTGCCACCCGAATTGCGCTGATATCTTCGGGGCGGTTGGCCAGGCGGCAGTGAATATTCACCGCGCCACCCTTTTGGGCCAGGCCTGCCATTTCCATCATCCCGGCACCTTTGCCGTCGATTTGCGCAGCTTGGGCCAAAATGGCACCCAAAGTCACGACGCCGGTGCCTCCGACCCCGGTAATCACAACGTTATGCGTCCCCTTGATCGCGGGTAATACGGGTTGAGGCAGGTCTGGAAGATCGATCTCTGTCGTTGCCTCCTTACGGATAATTGCGCCTTCCAGCGTCACAAACGAAGGGCAAAACCCATTGAGGCAAGAGAAATCCTTATTGCAACTCGATTGGTCAATCGCCCTTTTACGGCCAAGTTCGGTTTCCTTCGGCACGATCGACACACAATTCGACTGAACACCGCAATCACCGCAGCCCTCACATATGTCTGTATTGATAAACACCCGTTTGTCTGGGTCGGGGAATGTGCCCCGCTTGCGTCGACGACGTTTTTCAGCAGCACAGGTTTGAATGTAAACAATGACCGAGACCCCTTCGATCTCGCGGAACCGTTCCTGCACCTGCATCAATTCCGCGCGCTCAAAGGTTTCGACGCCAGATGGCAAAGCCTTAAGGTCAACATCCTCTTTCTCATCATAGACGACGGCGACATGTTGCACGCCCATGGCCTTGACCTCGGCGACAATTCGTTCTGCAGTCAGTCCACCTTCATTTTCCTGCCCTCCGGTCATGGCGACCGCATCGTTGAAAAGGATCTTGAAGGTAATGTTGGTACCCGCCGACAGGGCCGCGCGGATTGCCTGCACGCCCGAATGGTTATAGGTCCCGTCGCCTAGGTTCTGGAACACGTGCTTGGTGGTCGAGAACGGCGCTTCACCGACCCAGTTTACGCCTTCGCCCCCCATCTGTGTGAAACCGGTGGTTTCCCGGTCCATCCACTGCACCATGTAGTGACAGCCAATGCCTGCAAATGCGCGGCTGCCCTCGGGCAAACGGGTCGAACTGTTATGGGGGCATCCTGAACAGAAATACGGCAGCCGTGTCGCTATTTCTTCGGCGTTGTCGGCCCGGCGCGCCTCGGAAAGTTTGGCCAAACCGGCGCGAACGCCATCTGTATCGCGGCCCTCTTCGATCAGGATCTCGCCCAGCTTTTCGGCGATCATGTTCGGGTCCAGAGCGCCACGTGTTGGGAACAATTCTTCACGGTGCAGTGTCCCTGCTCCACCCTTGTACCAGCCATAAACACGACGGCCCCGGCGATCATCAAAGATAGCTTCCTTGACCTGAACCTCGATCAGTTTTCGCTTTTCTTCAACGATAACAATTAGGTCCAGCCCTTCAGCCCAGTCATGGAACCCGGCCATATCCAACGGGAAGGTCTGACCGATCTTGTAGGTCGTGATTCCCAGGCGATCGGCCTCCTCCGCGTCAATATTCAGCAGCGACATAGCGTGAGCCAGGTCCAGCCAGTTTTTACCTGCGGCGACAAACCCGATCTTGGCACCAGGCTTCCCCCAAACGCGTTTGTCCATCTTGTTAGCGTGCGAGAACGTCTCGGCGGCAAAACGTTTAAAATCGATAATCCGCCCTTCCTGAAGGTGAGGCGTATCACCCAACCGGATATTCAGACCGCCTTCAGGCATGTCGAACTGGGGCAAAGCCAGTTTCATTCGATCAGCGCTGCCGTCCACAACCGAGGTGACCTCGATCGTGTCTTTCATCGTCTTTAGCCCGACCCAAAGCCCCGAAAACCGGCTGAGCGCAAACCCGTAGATGCCATAGTCTAGAATTTCCTGCACACCCGCCGGGCTGACGATCGGCATATACATATCGACCAGCGACCATTCAGACTGATGCAATACGGTCGAACTTTCGCCGGTGTGGTCATCCCCCATCGCCATCAGCACGCCGCCATGTTTGGCAGTGCCAGCCATGTTGGCGTGGCGCATCACATCGCCGGATCGATCAACCCCCGGCCCCTTGCCGTACCAAAGCCCGAACACGCCATCGAAACGGCCATCCCCACGCAACCCGGCCTGCTGGCTGCCCCAGAGGGCTGTCGCAGCCAAGTCTTCATTCAACCCGAATTGAAAAGTGATGTCGCTTTCGGCCAGTTGCCTTTCTGCTCGCATCATCTGCTGGTCGACCGCACCAAGCGGTGACCCACGATACCCGGTCACTAAACCTGCGGTATTTAGCCCCGCCTGTGTATCCCGTGCCTTTTGCATCAGCATCAGGCGCACAAGCGCTTGAGTGCCATTGAGCAGAATTGGGTTCTTTTCCAGATCAAACCGGTCGTTCAGCGATATTTGTGGCTGACTCATCAGACGCCTCCCCTCGTCAGATCAGTGTGCTACATTTTTTACTATCTTAGGTCATAATTGCTGACCTTCATAGTGTTTATCCTCTGAGTCCTAAGGATTTCGTTGATTGAATGTAGAAGTTGTTACCTATTTCATATAGGCGTTCCAAAAGATTACGAAAGTTGCGGCAATGGATTGGGACAAGCTTAGAATATTTCATGCAGTTGCGGATGCTGGCAGCCTGACTCATGCAGGCGACAAACTGAATTTGTCGCAATCTGCGGTCAGTCGTCAGATCAGAGCACTGGAAGAATCACTTGATTCGACTCTGTTCCATCGCCATGCCCGCGGATTGATCCTGACCGAACAAGGAGAGTTGCTGTTCGATGCGACCTCGGCAATGTCAAAACGACTGGACGCAGCCGCAGCGCGTATCCGGGATAGCGAAGAAGAAGTTTTTGGCGTTTTGCGTGTCACTACAACCTTTGGCTTTGGTACCCTCTGGCTGGCTCCGCGCCTGCCAAAACTGTATGAGCAATACCCCGACCTCAATATTGACCTGATGCTTGAGGAACGCGTTCTGGACCTGCCGATGCGCGAGGCCGACGTGGCAATCCGTATGAAGGAACCCAGTCAGGCCGATCTGATCCGCAAACGGCTGATGACAGTCCAGATGCAGCTTTATGCAACACAGGATTATATCGACACACACGGCGGAATGCTCAAATCACCAGAAGAGATCAAAGATCACCGCCTGATTTGCCAAACGCCTTCCGCGCCACAGGTCGGTGCCAGCGCCGGAATGGTACGGCACCTGATGACCTACAACCCCGGCTCACTTTTGACGGTGAACAACTATTTCGGTGTGCTCCAGGGCGTGCTGCACGATCTGGGGATCGGTGTGCTACCGGATTACGTTACGCAGGACTTTCCACAGTTGGTTCCGATCCTGTCGGATGTTGAAACCGCAGATGTACCCGTTTACCTCGCCTACCCCGAGGAATTGAGGCATTCCAAACGCGTGGCCGCTTTCCGCGACTTCGTGCAAGATGAGATCATTGCCCAACGCAAGCATCTGAAGCAGATGGGAAAACTCTAGCTATGCATTAACGGCATAGCGGGAATGACAAGCAATCAGTGTAATTAGCCTTGATCGTTAACAAACTGATCCCTAAATGAGCTCTCGAAGGCGATGATGCTGAAACGCTCATCATCTTCATACCTCCCTGTTGGACTACGGCCGAGCTTAGTGCTCGGCCTTTTTTTTGGCTTCGGGCACCGACACCTGGCTCAAAACAGTAAAACATCTGGGAAACTCGGGCACTTAGACCTATGATCGTCCCAAAATCACAAAGACTTGTGCTCGAGGACAGATTCGATGTTTCACCCAATTCGTCTTTTTTTGGCGATACTTTCAGTCGTTTTGTTAACTGGACCGGCTCTCGCCCAGATAAGCGGTACTACTGATACACCAGCAACCATTACAATTCCCGACGATTTGACCCCTGAACAGGTCGATGACATGGTCGCGCGCATGTCGGACGACCAGGTCCGGTCAATCCTGCTTGAACGGCTGGACGCCGTGGCCGAGAAAAATGCCGCAGCTGCGGCAGATCGCGAAGACCCAATAACAGAGATTAACGAGATTTGGGCCGAAATGGTTGCGTCGTGGACACATGTCGCAACCACCTTGCCCAATATCTTCGTCGCACAGGCCATCGCCTACGAGAATTTTGTTGGCACGTTTGGATCAAACGGCGTCTTTGTCCTTATGGGGCTGGTCCTGAGCGTTCTGGTGGCTGGCTTCATCGCGGAAAAGCTGTTCGGCCTCCTTACTCGCAAATGGCACAAACCGGACGAAATGAAGGACGAGAATGATCTGTGGGGCGCAGTTCGATACCTGTTTGGGCGCTTCTGCCACGAGATCGCCGGGCTGGTCGTTTTCTATGTGGTCATCCGTGCGCTTGGACGCGGCCTGCTGACCCCGGAACAGATAACCTACGCAGCCCCCTTTGTTTTCTACCTGATCTGGATTCCCCGCCTTGGTGCTGCTGCCTCGCGGTTCATTCTAGCGCCGAACAAACCGCACTTTCGCTTGGTGAATATCGACGATCACTGGGCAAAATACCTGCATCGCAATTTGATCGGTCTGTTGATGCTGATTGGGTTCACGCTGTTTGTAATTCATTTCAACGCGCTCAACGGAATCACCGGTGACGATACACGTATCGGATTCTGGCTGAATGCAGCAATTCACATCTACATTGGTGTAATCGCGTGGAAAGCCCGCGAAGGCCTTTCGCAGATGATGCTGGGAACGGATCCAGATCACACCAAGTTCGACGAAGAAGTGGCCTATTACTATCCCTATTTCGCCATCGGCGTATCGGCGGTGATCTGGCTGTTGGTCGAATTTCTTGCCGCGCAACGCGATCCAACGACTATCGCCCTGTTGGTTCAGGGGGCACATTTTACCACCATGTTCTGGTTGCTGATCGCACCCGCTCTGGACACGTTGATACGTGGATTGGTGCGCCATCTTCAGCCCCCGATGCTTGGTGAAGGCCCGGTGGCCGAACGTGCCTATAAATCCACAAAACGCAGCTACATCCGCATCGGTCGTGTTCTGGCCGGTGTGCTCGTCATCCTGATGATCGCCAACGCCTGGGATCTGGACCTGCGAGAGATCGCGGGCGGCAGCACAGAATCCGGCAGTAAGGTCATTCAATTCTTCATCATCATTGCCGTCGGATACATTCTGAATGAGGTTGTATCGCTCTGGATCAACCGTCGTCTGGCAAAAGAGATGACGGCAGCCGGACAAAGCCCGGATGAAGAAGCCGGTGAAGGTGGTGGTGCTGGCGGATCGCGACTGGCAACTGTCTTGCCCCTGTTGCGTGTGACTGCACAGGTCGCGATTGCGGTGATCTTTGTTCTCCTCGCGCTGGGCGCGCTGGGTCTGGACATCACGCCGCTGCTGGCCGGTGCCGGTATCCTTGGCCTGGCCATCGGTTTCGGCGCACAGAAACTGGTCTCGGACATCGTCGGTGGGATTTTCTTCCTGATCGACGACGCCTTTCGCGTTGGCGAATATGTCGACGTGGGTGGCACCACTGGGACGGTTGAAAAGATCTCGATCCGCTCGATGCAGCTGCGTCACCACCGTGGTCCGGTCCACACCATTCCTTACGGCGAGATTCAGAAGCTGACCAACTACAGCCGCGACTGGGTCATCATGAAGTTGAAATTTACCGTGCCCTTCGACACCGACCCCAACAAGGTCAAGAAAATCTTTAAGAAGATCGGTGCCGAGATGATGGAGGACGAGGTCCACAAGGATGGCTTCCTGCAACCATTCAAATCGCAGGGTGTTTTCGACTTTGACGATGTCGGCATGATCATCCGAGGCAAGTTCATGGCCAAGCCGGGTAAACAGTTCACCCTGCGCAAGGAAATCTTCAACCGGGTCAAGGCCGCGTTCAAAGAGAACGGCATCGACTTTGCCCGCCGTGAGGTACGCGTTGCAATCCCCGGACTGGATGAGGCCGAAAACATCAGCGAAGAACAAAAGGCCGCAATCGGCGCCGCCGCCGGTGAAGCCGCAAACCAACAGGCTGAACAACAGGCCAAACAATCCGGCTCCGCACACGGTGCTCCGAAGTAAGGCTGTTGCCCCTTGAAAAGCCCCCCCCAAAGCCGCCCGGATGAACTGTTTGGGCGGCTTTTTTGTGCCGCGACAGCACTTCGATCCCTGCGTTCCTGGTCTTAACCCTTTCCACCGGCGCGCCCTTGCCCTAAAAGGCGCGCAATCTCGGCCCACTTGGACACAGGACAGAAGATGCAAGAGCCCGCCATCACACCCGATTTGATTGCTGCACACGGGCTCAAGCCCGATGAATACGACATGATCCTCGAGATCATCGGGCGCGAGCCGACCTTCACCGAACTGGGCATTTTCTCAGCTATGTGGAACGAGCACTGCTCCTATAAGTCGTCCAAGAAATGGCTGCGAACCCTACCCACTTCGGGGCCCCAGGTCATTTGCGGACCGGGCGAGAACGCTGGTGTAGTTGATATCGGCGACGGGCAAGCGGTCGTGTTCAAAATGGAAAGCCACAACCACCCGTCTTACATCGAGCCCTATCAGGGCGCGGCGACTGGGGTTGGTGGTATTCTGCGTGATGTTTTCACCATGGGCGCGCGCCCTATCGCATCCATGAACGCTCTGTCCTTCGGTGAGCCCGGCCACCACAAGACTCGTCAATTGGTCAACGGTGTAGTCGAAGGTATCGGCGGATATGGCAACTGCTTCGGTGTTCCCTGCGTCGGCGGTGAGGTTCGGTTTCACCCGGCCTATAATGGCAACTGCCTTGTAAACGCATTTGCCGCAGGTTTGGCAGACAGTGACAAGATCTTCTATTCGGCTGCTTCGGGTGTCGGCATGCCAGTGGTTTACCTAGGCGCCAAAACTGGACGTGACGGTGTGGGTGGCGCAACCATGGCCTCGGCCGAGTTCGACGACACAATCGAAGAAAAGCGCCCCACCGTTCAGGTTGGCGACCCCTTCACTGAAAAGCGCCTGATGGAGGCGACGCTGGAACTGATGCAGACCGGTGCCGTAATCTCGATTCAAGATATGGGCGCTGCTGGTTTGACCTGTTCCGCCGTTGAAATGGGCGACAAGGGCGGTCTGGGCGTGCGTCTGGATCTTGAGAACGTTCCACAGCGCGAAGAGAACATGACGGCCTATGAGATGATGCTGTCCGAATCTCAGGAACGCATGCTGATGGTACTTAAGCCCGAGCTTGAGGCAGAAGCCCGTGCCGTGTTCGAAAAGTGGGATCTGGACTTTGCCATCGTTGGCGAAACAATCGCAGAAGACCGCTTCCTGATCGTCCACAACGGAGAGGTCAAAGCCGATCTGGTTCTGTCCAAGCTGTCCTCGACCGCACCGGAATATGACCGCCCGTGGGAACCGACCCCTGAGGCCGAAGAATTGGCAGAAGTTCCCCAGATCGATCCCATTGACGGTCTACGGGCTCTGCTAAGCTCGCCGAATTATGCCGGAAAACAGTGGGTTTACGAACAATACGACACCATGGTCATGGCAGATTCCGCGCGCACGCCGGGTCTGGGTGCGGGTATGGTCCGCGTGCATGGCACTGACAAGGCGCTAGCCTTCACCAGCGACGTGACGCCCCGCTATGTCCGCGCCAACCCTGTTGAGGGCGGCAAACAAGCCGTGGCCGAAGCCTATCGCAACCTGACCGCTGTGGGTGCGAAACCACTGGCGACCACCGACAACCTGAACTTCGGCAACCCCGAAAAGCCCGAGATCATGGGTCAGTTCGTCGGAGCAATCAAAGGGATCGGCGAAGCCGTGGCCGCTCTGGATATGCCCATCGTGTCGGGCAACGTCTCGCTTTATAACGAGACCGACGGACAGGCGATCCTGCCCACACCCACAATCGGAGCAGTTGGCCTGTTAAGCCACACAGACGAGATCATCGGCAACGAGGTTCGCGAAGGCCACGTTGCTCTGGTTATCGGGGAAACCAACGGCCATCTGGGGCAATCCGCTCTGCTGGCCGAAGTGTTCAACCGCGAAGACGGTGACGCACCGCATGTCGATCTGGAAGCCGAAAAGCGCAACGGTGATTTCATCCGAGCCAACCGCGACATGATCAAGGCCTGCACCGATCTGGGTGACGGCGGCCTTGCGCTGGCCGCGTTTGAACTGGCCGAGGCCGCAGGCGTTGGCGTTCACCTCGACGATGCAGTGACCGAATTCCTGTTTGGTGAAGATCAGGCCCGGTATTTGGTCGCCTGCAATTTCGATCAGGCCGAGGCGCTGATGATCACTGCCGGACAGGCCGGGGTACCTCTGGTTTCTGTTGGCCGCTTCACCGGTGACAACGTTCGGATCGGCAACTCCGAGGCGTCGCTGGAGGAGCTGACCGCAACGTTCCGTAACAGCTTTGCCGAGGCCGTCGCTTAATAAAGCACAATCTAAGATCCAAACACGAAACCTGCGTCCCCACCGACGCAGGTTTTGTTGTTTCTCTGGCCCCAACACGCCCTTGCACGCCCCGTCCGCGCGCTCTACATCTTGGGAAAGACCTTCAGGAGAAACCTACATGCCGATGAGCGCCCACGAAATCGAACACCTGCTGCGCGAAGCCTTTCCAGATGCGGATATTCAGGTCGGCGGGCATGACGGTGTGCATATGTCCGCCATGGTCGTGGACGAAAGCTTTCGCGGCAAGAACCGGGTTCAGCAGCAACGTGCAGTTTATGCGGCCTTGAAGGGCAAGATGGACGGCCCAGATGGGGAATTGCACGCGCTGGCGTTGACGACAAAAGTGCCCGAGTAATGGATGAGCCGATTGGTTGGGTTCTGCTGAGGCTAACCAATCTGGTCTTTGATATTGCCCACGTCATTTCGACGTTGTTTTGCGACCTACCGGAACTTCTGAATTATGGACCGAATTACTGGCGAGTGACACGGAAAATGAGACGCCGTGAATTCGAACGCCGTCAGGGTTGAGAACAGAAAAATGAGCAACTGGCCGATCTGGATATGCATCATCGCAGCTTTCATAGTTGCCGCCGCCCTGATCGAAGCCTATGTGAAGCGCAACAGAAAACGTAACCTCGCCGACATGCGACCGGACCCGGATAAGATCAGCAAGGTTGGCGGCATCGAAAGATACGGACTTGATCCGCTGACTTTAGCTCAGGCCGAACATCGGCGGCTTGAAGAAGAAGGATGGGGCCCCGACCCGTCAAAGATTGAAACGACTGACCCGGATGCGGGTGAAGAGGACAAGCAAGATGAGCGACGTTAAAACCCAGATCGACGAAACCGTTAAAGCCAACGATGTGGTGCTGTACATGAAAGGCACCAAGGAGATGCCGCAGTGCGGTTTCTCGTCCCGCGTTGCTGGTGTTCTGAACTATATGGGTGTGGAATATACCGACGTGAACGTTCTGGCCGATGAAGAGGTGCGCCAGGGTATCAAGGATTATTCCGACTGGCCGACCGTGCCTCAGCTATATGTCAAAGGCGAATTCGTCGGCGGCTGTGACATCATCACCGAGATGACACTGTCCGGCGAGTTGGACACGCTGTTTGACGACAACGGTGTCGGCTACAACAAAGAAGCAGCCGACAAAATTCGTGAGGCCAACGCCTAATTAGCGGCTGACGCAGTTCTGCAAAACAACCTGCTCACTGGCGGCATCTTCTCCTGTCGCCAGAAAGCTCACCGTAGCGTCCCAGCCTTTGGAACGCAGGATATAGGTCCCTGCTCCACCCTCGGATTCGTAACGAATTCCCGACCCGCTTAAGGTTTGGCGCATAGTGACCAACTGATTGTCGACCATCATCGCCGCTGCACTGGACCCGTCCGGTGCGTTGAAATAGGCGACTTGCAACGAAGCCCCGTTTTCGCAGGTGAACGTAACGGGCAGAATATCTATTTCGGCCCACACGACACTGCCCGCCAGCGTCATCGCCATGGCGATGACACCCGTTTGCAGACTATTCATCCGGCGGACCTTTCTTCAATCACCGACGCCAACGCTTCGGCCCGCGCGGCCATCTCGGCAAGTGTGTCCGTTACGAATGGAGGAACCACGGCCACCTCGATCCGTTCAGGTTCCGGCTGCGGCATGGATCTGAGCGTCTGCAACTCGGCCTCGACCTCGATCAGTTTCGTCTCAAGCGCCCTGATCTTGTCTTCGGTACCGGCCGTCTTGTCCGCAAGCATCAACCCGGCCATTAGCAACATTCGCGATTCCGGCATGCGACCAATCTGATCGGACAAAACCTGCGCTTCGTCATCCAGCATTTTGGCTGCGGATTGAAGGAACGTTTCTTCGCCATCCTGGCACGAGACGTCAAATCCGCGCCCACCAATATGAATGGTTACTTCGGGCATTATTCAACCTCCCCTTCTGCCAGTTTTGCGCGAGATAACAGCGGCTCCAGCCGGGCCAGAACCGCATGCGCTTCGGCCGCATCCGTTGCTTGCGCCGCACGTGTGGCTTCAAGCTCGGCCTCGGTTGCGCGGTTCAGCAATGCGGCATCCGGCACCCCCTCGGCACTTGCGGCGCGCAGTTCATCAACCGACGCACGCAATTGTTCATTCGCTTTGCGCATGCGCTGCAAGTCATCGTCCAACCGCGACATCGCAGCCCCGTGGCTGGAGCGCTCCGCACGCAACATTTCCAGCTCGGCACTCAATTCGGCCACGCGTTCGCTATCCGCCAATTCAGACCGCAAACGGGCGTTTTCGGCCCCAAGCTCTTGCGCTGCTTCAATTGCGGTTTTCAGTTCAGCATTCTCGGACTTCAGCGTTTCCAACTCGTCCTGATTTTCCAGCGCGGCCTTGGCGTCGGCCAGTTCTGCACGAGCGGCCTCAACCGATGCCAGTCTGGCCGTCGCTTCAGCCAACTGTTCACGCAGCGCCTCGTTTTCCGGATCCTCAACAGGTGCCGCACGCAGGCTTTCCATATCGGCGCGCATGGCGTCGACTTCCTGTTCATGGCGTTCCTTCAGGGATTTCAAACGCTCTTCCAATTGTGCATTGGCAACCCGTTCATCGTCCAGTGCCGCGCGTAGCGTATCATCTGCGCCGGACGCCACCGGAGGTGCGTCACGCAATGCCTCGACACCGGTTCCAATCCGCTCCATCGCGGCAACGATGCGGCGCTGTAATTCCTCGATCTGACTCATGCCCCTGCCACCTCTTTACCAAGGTTCGTTCGTCTCGCGGGTCTGTCCGAATCAACATCATCCGCGTCTTAAGCCAGTCTAACCTAACGAGCCGGAAAATACCCACTGTTTGCTTTCAACAACTTGAGCCGCTTTCTTTACCTACCACTCTACTTGAACAGCCAGTTCCGCTTGCACTTTGAGGGCTGAATGGTATTGAGCGCCACATCTGCCTGTAATCCAAAGGAACAATGCTCGTGGACCTGACTGCGCTGCGCAATGCAAACCCCGAACACTGGGACAAAGCTGCGGCCATCCGCACCCTGACCCTTGATGCCGTCGCCGCCGCGAATTCCGGCCATTCCGGTATGCCTATGGGCATGGCCGACGTTGCGACCGTGCTGTTCGAAAAGCACCTGAAGTTTGATGCCTCGGCCCCGAACTGGCCCGACCGTGATCGGTTCATTCTGTCGGCGGGTCACGGCTCGATGCTGATCTATTCGCTGCTTTACCTGACAGGCCATGGCGACGTAACGCTGGACGAGATCAAGAACTTCCGCCAACTGGGCGCGAAAACTGCGGGCCACCCGGAAAACTTCCTGGTCGACGGGATCGAGACCACGACTGGACCTCTGGGCCAGGGCATCTCGAACGCCGTGGGTTTTGCTATGGCCGAAGAAATTCAGCGCGCGCATTACGGTAAGAAAGTTGTCGATCACTACACCTATGTCATCGCAGGCGACGGCTGCCTAATGGAAGGCGTCAGCCAAGAGGCGATCACACTGGCCGGTCGCCACGAACTGAGCAAGCTGATCGTTTTCTGGGACAACAACAACATCACCATCGACGGTACCGTCGACATGGCAGACCGCACGGATCAAGTGCGCCGTTTTGCGGCCTCGGGCTGGCATGTGATCGAGATCGATGGTCACGATCCCAAAGCTATCGACACAGCAATTATTCAGGCTAAAGCCTCGAACAAACCGACCATGATCGCGTGCGAAAGCCACATTGCTCTGGGTCATGCAGCGCAAGACACCTCGAAGGGTCACGGTGCGTTGACCGATCAAGACCAACTGAAAGCTGCTAAAGAAGGGTATGGTTGGCCACATGACGCATTCGAAATTCCCGCCAGCGTAAAGTCGGCATGGGAAGCCATCGGCGCACGTGGTGCTGCCGAGCGTGCCGCCTGGGAAGACCGTTTCGCACAATTGTCCGAGCGCAAGCAGGCCGAATTCAACCGCGCTTATGCCTTTGAAGCCCCCAAAAAACTGGCTGGCGCGATCCGTGCTTTCAAAAAACAAGCGTCGGAAGATCAGCCAAAACTAGCCACCCGCGCGTCATCGGAAAGGGTTCTGAACGTCGTGAACCCGATCATGACTGAAACCGTTGGCGGTTCGGCCGACCTGACCGGATCGAACAACACCAAATCTGCCGATATGGGCGTGTTCCTGCCGGAAAACCGCAAGGGCCGCTATATCCACTACGGTATCCGTGAACACGGCATGGCCGCTGCGATGAACGGCATGGCGCTGCACGGTGGTATCCGCCCCTATGGCGGTACATTCATGGCCTTCACCGACTATGCGCGCCCGTCCATGCGTCTGGCCGCCTTGATGAAAGTACCCAGCGTCTTTGTGATGACCCACGACTCGATCGGTCTGGGCGAAGACGGTCCGACCCACCAGCCGGTTGAGCATTTGGCCATCTCGCGCGCGACACCGAACACCTATGTGTTCCGCCCCGCCGACACGGTTGAGACCGCCGAGGCTTGGGAACTGGCGCTGACCTTCAAGGAAAGCCCTTCGGTCCTGTCGTTGACCCGTCAAGGCGTGCCGACCGTGCGGACTCAGCACAAGACCAAGAACCTGACCGCGCAAGGCGCATATGTTCTGGCCGAAGCAGAAGGCAAGCGTCAGGCTATCCTGATCGCCAGCGGTTCCGAAGTGTCGCTGGCCATGGAGGCCAAGGCGCTGCTTGAAGCTGATGGCATCGGCACCCGCGTTGTCTCTATGCCCTGCATGGAACTGTTCGCTGAACAGGACGAAGCCTATCGCAAACGCGTTCTGCCGGCTGGCGCCGTACGCGTCGGCATCGAGGCCGCCGTCCGCGCCGGTGGCTGGGACCGTTGGCTGCTGGGCGAGCGTGGCCGCGAAGCCAAGGCTGGTTTCATCGGCATGTCAGGCTTTGGCGCATCGGCCCCCGCTGGCGAGCTCTACAAGCATTTCGGCATCACTGCCGATGCAACCGCTGCCAAGGTCAAGGAATTGCTGGGCCTGTAAACCAGCCCACAAAAGACCGAGCAAAGGGCGGCTAAGGCCGCCCTTTTCATTTTACTTTTAGTGCGCGCCCGAATTCTTGGACAAAAGTGGCCCGATCACTTTGGTGGCTACAGGGATCAGAACCAGCCCCCAAGCCAGACCGAACACTCCATCCATCGTTGCCTTAGATATCCACTCCACCACACCAACCAAGGGTTCGGACACGGAATGTCCAATTGCGTAAGCCCAATCGTGAATATGGTGCCCCAGCCAGCCAAAACCCAGAACTTCCATCCCATGGATCATGATCGACCCGCCAACCCACAGCATCGCCGCCGTTCCGACGATGGACAGGGTTTTCATCACGCCGGGCATCGCCTTGACCAGCCCGCGCCCCAACCCACGGCCAACAGGAGTCGGAGCGTTCTGAGCCAAATACAGGCCCACATCATCCATTTTCACAATCAAAGCAACCGAGCCATAAACGGCCAGCGTTACTCCAAGCCCGACCACCGCCAGAGTAGCGGCCTGCATCCACAGGTTCGGGGCCTCGATTGCTGCCAGTGCGATGGTCATGACTTCAGCGGATAGGATGAAATCTGTTTTGATCGCGCCCTTTACCTTTTGCTCCTCAAGATGACCGGGGTCACGAACGTTCATATCTTCTTCGATGGCGTGACTGCCGTGAGGGAAAAGGACGTGAAAAATCTTTTCCGCCCCTTCGAAACATAAATATGACCCTCCGATCATCAACAATGGAGTTATCAGCCAAGGCGCGAAATTGGCCAGTAACAAGGCCACCGGTAGCAACAGAACAATCTTGTTAAACACCGACCCACGCGCAATACGCCAGATAATCGGCAATTCCCGCGCTGGTGCAAATCCCTGTACATATTTTGGCGTCACCGCAGCATCGTCGATGATCACTCCTGCCGTCTTGGCCCCAGCCTTCCCGGCAGCTGCCACGACATCGTCCACTGATGCCGCCGCCACCTTGGCGATCCCCGCCACATCATCCAAAAGGGCCAACAGACCGCTCATTGCGCATCCTTTCCTGTCACCTGCCGCATGCGGACCCTACCCGATCTCACAGCTAGCGCAAGCGTTAGCGCAATCGCCTGAGGTTTGCGCTAACACGTTAAAAATATGCCACTTTTGCCCTTTTGAGATTCCGAAATCGCCGCTATATGGCCTGCAAAGCAAGCGCATTTGGAGACATCATATGACCATCAAGGTCGGGATCAATGGATTTGGCCGCATTGGCCGCTGCACCCTGTCGCACATCGCCGCGTCGGGCCGGAACGATATCGAAGTGATCAAGGTCAACGCGACCGGGCCATTGGAAACCTCGGCTCATCTGCTGAAGTACGACAGCGTCCACGGCCGTTTTCCCCGCGATGTCACCATAAATGGCAACACCATGGACCTGGGCCGCGGCCCAATGGAGATGTTTTCGACCTACGACATGAACGAACTGGATTGGGATGGCTGCGATGTCGTTCTGGAATGTACCGGTAAGTTCAACGACGGCACCAAGGCCAAAACCCATCTGGAACGTGGTGCTGGAAAGGTACTGCTGTCCGCGCCGGGTAAGAACGTAGACAAGACCATCGTATTCGGTGTGAACCACAACACTCTGACAGCAAACGACAATATGGTTTCCAACGGTTCTTGCACCACCAACTGCCTTGCTCCGCTTGCCAAGGTACTGGACGAAGGTGTTGGTATCGAAAACGGCATCATGACCACGATCCACGCCTATACCGGCGACCAGCCAACGCTGGACCGTCGCCACAGCGACCTGTACCGCGCCCGCGCAGCAGCGATGTCGATGATCCCGACCTCGACCGGCGCTGCCAAAGCTCTGGGTGAGGTTCTGCCGAACCTGAAAGGACGCTTGGATGGTTCGGCGATCCGCGTGCCGACTCCTAACGTTTCGGCCGTTGATTTGACTTTCCGCGCCTCGCGCGATGTCTCGGTCGAAGAAGTTAACGAGATCGTTCGCGAGGCCGCGCAAGGCCCGATGCAGCGCGTTCTGGGTTATGAGCCCGCGCCCCTGGTCTCGACCGATTTCAACCACACCGAGGAAAGCTCGATCTTTGCACCGGAACAGACCCGTGTTGTTGACGGACGTCTGGTACGTGTCCTTGCGTGGTACGACAATGAATGGGGCTTCTCGGTTCGTATGGCCGATGTCGCCGTTGCCATGGGTCGGCTTAACTAAGACCCGATTGAAATCTTGAACCTTTTTGCCCGCTCAGGTTATCTGGGCGGGCATTTTCGTTCGGGGCCGCTATGACCAACCAAATCGCTATCTGGCTTGGCCTAATGATCCTTGGTGCGATCATTATCGATTATGCGGTCTTTGGACCCGACCACCTGATTTTCCTCGGTAAGAAATTCTACGCCTTTCTGGACTGGCTCGCTTTCTGGCGCTGATTGAGGTTTTTCTTGACTTTTGCCTTGATCCGTCGTTGTTAGCGCTAACTTATCAATGCGGGCACACGGACGGAGCGGAAAATGACACTCAAGCTGGCAATCAACGGATTTGGACGGATCGGTCGCGGAGTATTGCGCGCAGTGATGGAAACAGGTCGCAAGGACGTGGAAATCGTGGCCATCAACGACTTGGGTAAACCCGAAATGAACGCGCATCTGTTCGAATTTGACAGCGTGCACGGTCGCTATCAAAACAAGGTCACACTGACCGAAGAAGGACTTGACGTTGGCGCGGGCCCGATCCGCCTCTCCAGCGAGCGCGATCCCGAAGCGTTGAACTGGTCGGATGTCGATGTGGTTCTGGAGTGCACCGGTGTATTTCGCACGCGTGAAGCTGCAGACAGGCACCTGAAAAACGGTTCTAAAAAAGTCCTGATCTCGGCACCTGCACGCGGCGATGGCGCCGTCAAAACCGTGGTTTTCGGCGTGAACGAGCATGAACTCACCGCCGATGATACGATAGTCTCAAATGCCTCCTGCACAACCAATTGCCTGTCGCCGGTTGCAGCAGCATTGGATACCGGACTTGGCATCGTGCACGGCAACATGACCACGGTCCATGCATACACTGCCAGCCAGCCCGTCCATGATACGGCCGGGAAAGATCCCTATCTGTCTCGTGCAGCTGCGCTGTCGATGATTCCAACAACAACCGGAGCGGCCGCTGCCGTGGGTTTGGTTTTACCACAGCTGGCCGGTAAGCTGACGGGACAGGCGATCCGCGTTCCCACACCAAACGTCTCGGTCGTTGACCTGGTTGCCGAAGTATCCCGCCCGACAACGGAAGACGAAGTTAACGCCCTGTTCGTCGAGGCGGCAGCAAAGATCCCCGGCGTAATGGCTGCTGAAACACGTCCATTGGTCTCGATGGATTTCAACCACGACTCCCACAGCTCAACCGTTTCTCTGGCCGAGACCAAAGTCACAGACGGCACCCTGGTTCGGGTACTGGCGTGGTATGACAACGAATGGGGTTTCTCGAACCGAATGCTTGATACAGCCGCCGCGATGGGCGCCCTAGCCTAACCGCTCGAGCAGCGCGTCATTGACCTGGGGCGTGACAAATTTTGACACGTCCCCATTCAACCGAGCGATTTCTTTAACCAGCTTCGAGGCGATGGCCTGATGCCGCGCCTCCGCCATCAGAAACACTGTCTCGATCGAGTTATCCAAGGCGCGGTTCATACCAACCATTTGGAATTCATACTCAAAATCCGCTACAGCGCGCAGACCTCGCACTATGATCTGAGCGCCCACGTCACGGGCGCAATCAATTAGCAGGTTCTCAAAGGGATGGGCGACGATTTCGGTCCCGGTCTGGTCTGTCAAATGGGCGCATTCGGCCTCGATCATGGCCACCCGTTCTTCCAGCGAAAACAGAGGACCCTTGTCGCGGTTGATAGCGACACCGATAACCAGTTTATCGACCAAAGCCGTAGCCCGCCGAATAATATCGATGTGGCCCAGCGTTATCGGGTCAAAGGTTCCGGGGTAAAGACCTACCCGCATCACACCCTCCTGCGTCGTGGAATTTCTGCGCTAGCAAACACACCTTAACTGTTGACGCAAGAGGTTGCTTCGCGCGCCGCTTCTTCAGTGACCCATTATCATGCCTTCGAGGGCGTCTTTTTCCATTGCCAGCTCTGCCAGTTGGGCTTTAACCACATCTCCTAGAGTCACTATGCCGATCAATTTGCCATCTTCGACAACGGGCATGTGCCGAAAGCGTCTTTCGGTCATTTGGGTCATGATATCCTGAACGGTCGCCTGCCGCGTTGTCGTCACCAAATCCTGCGTCATGTACGCGCTGACAGGTTGGGTCAGACACCCACTGCCGCTGGCGGCCAGTTCGCGGACAATGTCCCGTTCTGACAAGATACCAGCTGCCGTTTGCCCTCCGTCTTCAGACACGACAACGGTACCAATGCGTTTCTCTGCCAGGATTTTCGACACCTCTGAGACCGTCGCCGAAGGTTCGACTGTCACCACGCCTTCTGTAGCCTTGGATTTCAGAATGGCCTGAACGAGCATGAAGAACACCTCCGAAATAATAAAGTTATCCAAAGCGTTGCGCGATTAAAGCGACCTGTCAAGCACCGGCATCGGCTTCTAACCGCGCAACTTCGTCGCGTATCCCATGCGTAAGGGCCTCGGCAAAGCGGTTGAGCCGTTCATTGCGCTGATCCCCCTGATGACGGACCAAATAGAAGCTGCGTGTCAGACTCACTTGATCCGTCAGGATTTTCCGCAAGTTTGGGTGGAACGGCAGGGTGAAGTCGTGGGCCACGCAAACACCGGTTCCAAGTGAAACCTGCCTGAGTTGAACAGACACCGAATTCGATGCAAGAGCGACACGGTCAACACCGATATCGTTGAGATAATCCAGCTCACGATCAAAGATCATATCCGGGATGTAACCAATCAACCGGTGCCCATTAAGGTCAGCGACTGATCGAATGGGAGCGTTTCGATCCAGATATTCCTGCGTCGCCACCATGTGCAGCTTGTAATCACTAACTTTCTTGACCAGCAATTTTCCTGCGGTCGGCGCGCTGACCGTTACGGCCATATCTGCTTCGCGCCGGGACAAGTTGATAATCCGTGGCAGGGCCAAAATCTGGATGTCCAAATCGGGGTTCGCATCGCTGATCTTGGCGCAAACCTGCGGCAACAGGTAATTCGCACTGCCGTCCGGTGCCCCGATCCGTATTTGACCACTTAATGACTTTGTCGATCCGGACAGCGCTCCTGCTGCTGCACGCATCGACTCTTCGGCCTGTAGGGCGTGATCCAGCAACCTCTCTCCGGCTGCGGTCAGCATGTACCCCTGTTGGGATTTCGTGAACAGCGCGGAATCCAAGGTCGACTCCAACCGTGCAATGCGTCGACCGACCGTGGCTGGATCAATCTTTAGGATACGGCCGGCTGAAGACAGACTCTCTTCACGAGCCACAGCCAGAAAAATCCGCATGTCATCCCAATTGGGGGTCATCTGTAACCTTTTGCATTTTTGCAAAGCTCTTTTGAAACATTGCCTCTGTTCGCGCAATTTCTGCAAGCCTATTCTGCGCGCAAATTTATCGCAGGAGTTTCCTATGCAAGACCTGACTCACTTCCTCAATGGCGAGCTTGTGGCCGGTACTTCGGGCCGGTTCGACGATGTCTTCAACCCGGCAACGGGTGAAGTGCAGTACAAATGCCCGATGGCCAGCGCAGCCGAAACCACCGCTGCCATCGAAAATGCGGCCGCCGCGCAGGTCGCTTGGGGTGCAACCAACCCGCAAAAACGCGCGCGTGTCATGATGAAAATGGTCGCGCTGATGAACCGCGATATGGACAAACTGGCCGAAGCGCTGAGCCGCGAGCATGGCAAGACAATCCCGGACGCCAAAGGGGATCTGCAGCGTGGTTTGGAGGTCATAGAATACTGCATCGGCGCGCCGCAGATGCTGAAGGGTGAGTTCACCGATAGCGCCGGTCCCGGCATCGACATGTACTCGATGCGTCAGCCGCTGGGTGTTGTGGGCTCGATCATGCCGTTCAACTTCCCTGCCATGATGCCGCTGTGGCATGTCGGCCCGGCACTGGCCTGCGGCAACGCCGTGGTCCTGAAACCGTCTGAACGTGACCCCTCTGTCCCGCTGATGCTGGCCGAGCTATTCATCGAGGCCGGTCTGCCTGCAGGTGTGTTCCAAGTTGTGAACGGAGACAAAGAGGCCGTCGATACCATTCTGGACAGCGAAATCATCCAAGGCGTCAGTTTTGTCGGCTCGACCCCGATTGCTCAGTATATATACAGCCGTGCAACCGCGAACGGCAAACGCGCGCAGTGTTTTGGTGGCGCCAAGAACCACATGATCGTGATGCCGGATGCGGATCTGGATCAGGCCGCGGACGCGCTGGTTGGTGCGGGTTTTGGCGCGGCAGGCGAACGCTGCATGGCCATTTCGGTTGCGGTTCCGGTTGGTGAAGAAACAGCCGACAAACTGATCGAAAAGCTGATTCCGCGCGTCGAAAAACTGAAGGTTGGTCCCTATACCGCCGGCGACGACGTGGATATGGGGCCGGTTGTCACCGGAGCCGCCAAGGAGCGAATCCTGGGCCTTATCAATTCGGGCGTCGAGCAAGGCGCTAAACTGGTGGTGGACAACCGTGACTTTAGCCTTCAGGGCTATGAGGACGGCTTCTTTGTCGGTCCCCATCTGTTCGACCACGTCACTCCGGATATGGACATCTACCGGCAGGAAATTTTCGGCCCGGTTCTGAGCACGGTTCGCGCCGGTTCCTACGAAGAAGCGCTGAAACTGGCGATGGACCATGAATACGGCAATGGCACCGCGATCTTCACCCGTGATGGCGACACCGCGCGTGATTTTGCCAGCCGAGTGAATATCGGCATGGTCGGCATCAACGTTCCAATCCCGGTGCCGCTAGCCTACCACACTTTCGGTGGCTGGAAAAAATCCATGTTTGGCGATCTGAACCAGCATGGCCCGGACAGCTTCAAGTTCTACACGCGCACCAAGACCGTCACGTCCCGCTGGCCCTCGGGCATCAAGGAAGGCGGCGAGTTCAACTTCAAAGCCATGGACTGATCCAAGCTGTAGCGAACACAAAACCAACCCGGCCGGAACCAGGCCGGGTTTTTTTTGGGCAAAGCGCTGCCCAAAAAGGTGGCTTCACAACAAATTTAGCCGGCAGGCCCTAGAAAAACTGTCCTTCCGGCAATATTTTGGCGGCGAATTATTGTTCGAGCAGTTCCTGAACCGGAGGCCAAGTTGTCAAATTCCCGTATGACCCGCCGCTCTGCGCTGTTGGGCGCAGCGTCTCTTCTGGCAACGCCTGCTTTGGTGCGAGCGCAGAGCGCGGACGCCTTCCCCGAGACGGAAGACGCCATCAGCACACAGTTACCGGTGCGCCGCAATGTCTCTTCGTTCTCACAGCAGAACTGGCAAGATCATTTTGACAAGATTGGTGTCGGCGTCTTGCTGGCGGATACCACCAGCCGGGCCGTGCACTATTGGGGCCCCGACGGGACTTACAAACTTTACCCCAGTTCGGTTCCCATGAGCGAGGAACTAACCAAACGCGGCTACACCGAGGTCGTACGCAAAGCCGAGAACCCTAGCTGGACCCCGACCGCATCCATGCGTGAACGTGACCCGAACCTGCCGGTGCGCATGGAGGGCGGCGACCCCGGAAACCCGCTTGGAACACGTGCGATGTATTTGGGCTGGCCTGCCTATCTGGTGCACGGAACCCATGACACACGCAAGATTGGACGGCAGAGTTCATCCGGCTGCATTGGCCTTTATAATCAGCACGTTGAGGAGCTCTATCCGCTCGTCAAAGTGGGAACCAAGGTCCGAATATTGTAACAAGAAAAGCCCCGGCAGACTGAACCGGGGCTTTTTTCATGTCAAACAGTCTTATTCTGGCAGAATGACGGCATCAACCACGTGAATGACGCCGTTGCTGGCTTCGATATCAGCCTGCACAACTTCCGCGCCGTTGACTTTCACGCCATTCTTGGCGTTCACACTCAACCGGTCGCCCTGAACGGTAAGTACTTTTGCGCGTTTACCGGCGATGTCGCCTGACATGACCTTTGCAGGGACAACATGGTACGTCAGAATCTCGACCAATTGGTCCTTGTTCTCAGGCAAAAGCAGTGTTTCGACGGTTCCTTCAGGTAGCGCGGCAAACGCTTCGTCGGTAGGAGCGAAAACCGTGAACGGCCCGTCTCCCTTTAAGGTGTCCACCAAGCCTGCAGCCTGCACTGCGGCGACCAGAGTGTTAAATGATCCGGCCGAAACGGCAGTATCCACAATATCGGCGGCATCTGCCTTGACCGGCAGTGCAAATGCAAGTGCGGCGGCGGCGCCCATGAAAGTACGGCGAAACATGGCTGTTCTCTCCTCTCCAGCTTGTTATGGAAAGAGGTACGGAGGGTTAGTCGCGCCGGATCACTTTTCTTTTACCTGAACCCAGATACTCTGCGCCCGACCGTCCTTGAGGAACGGCAGAGCCTCGACGGCATCGGGACGATCCTGCTGCAGGTAGTATCCGGGCCAAAGCATTGAATACGCATCAGATTGCAGCAATGCATGCAGAATGTATTGCTCTCCCCACCCCGGACAATCATAAAAGAACCGCTTGGGATACTCATAGGGCAGAAAAACATCGTGGACATGTAGCACCACGCCCGGTTTCAGGGCTGGAATGATCCGGCAGAACAAGTGGGCCACGTCGTTGCTCATGCGGACTACATGGCTTGAATCGATGAACAGGACGTCGCCTGCTTCAAGCTGTTCGAACAGGGATGGATCGACCTCTTCCAATCGCTTCTGTTCAAACTGATCTACCACATGGGCGATATCCGCGCGCGGGTACGGGTCAATCGCGGTGATCCGCGTCTCAAGTCCTCCGTCGATGATTGCCTGCCGGGTCACACGGGTGGAATTGCCACAGCCGACCTCGATCACACGTTTGGGCGCGAAGCGACGGATCATCAGGTACAGGGCCTCTGCATCGGGGCTGTCATAGTATCCGTTGCCAATACGATAACCGGTCTGATTGCGCTCCGGATCTTTTAGGGCGTCCAGCGCTTCGGCATGTTGGGTGTACTCAGCAGCCAATTGGCCAAGATCAAACCCCTCCATTCCCGGCGACAAAGCGTAGGCCGGACGGGTTAGTCCCCCTGCCCGCTCGAACTCTTCAAGCCGAGCGCGCTCATCCCTTTCACTCACTTTGTCGATCAGTTTCACACCAAACCGGTCAAGAGCGGCATTCAGCCGGGGAAATTTTCTGGGTTTCACGCGAAGGCTCCGGATGGGAATTTTCTTCCTTGCTCCATAGCGCTGCAAACGGGGGCGCTGCAAGCACCCCACGGGCAAACACTTGGCAAAACGTGAATTTCCGTATTCACTGTTTCGAATAGCAACGCGAGGGCCGCCATGCAGCAGGAATTCACGCTGGGCATCGAAGAAGAGTATCTACTGGTCGATCGCGACAGCCTTCAGCTTGCCGAGGCACCCGCGGCGCTGATGGAAGCCTGCCAGGCCGACTTCGAAGGACAGGTCAGCCCCGAATTTCTGCAATGCCAGATCGAGGTCGGCACCCGCCCGCACACAACCATCAGCTCGGCTCGCGAAGACCTAAAGCGCTTGCGTTCATGTGTGGCGGATCGGGCCGCCGAGTATAATCTCGCCCCAATCGCCGTATCCTGTCATCCGTTCGCCAACTGGAAGGATCAAACCCACACCCGCAAAGACCGCTATGACGCGCTGCAACATGCCCTGGGCGGGGTCGCGCGGCGTATGCTCATCTGTGGAATGCATGTTCATGTCGGCGTCGAGGACCCGGCCCTACGCGCCGATCTTATGCCGCAATTGTCATATTTTCTGCCCCATTTGCTCGCGCTGTCTACTTCTTCACCTTATTGGAACGGCGAGGACACGCGGCTTTCTTCGTATCGCCTGACTGTTTTTGACAATCTGCCACGTACAGGATTGCCGCCGGTATTGGCCAGTTGGGCGGATTATGAACGCACCACCGGCATTCTTGTCGAGTTGGGCGTGATCGAGGACACCAGCAAAATCTGGTGGGACCTTCGGCCGTCACACAGGTTTCCAACTCTGGAAACGCGGATCATGGATGTGCAACCGAGGATGGAGCACACTCTGTCTCTGGCCGCTTTGGTTCAGGCTTTGACACGCATGCTGTGCCGCCTGAAGGATCGTAATCTTCGGTGGCGGCACTACGATCAGTTCCTGATAGGCGAAAACCGCTGGCGCGCGCAGCGTTACGGTGTTGGTGAAGGTTTGATCGACTTTGGCGACCGCTCCATCAAACCAATGCCCGAACTAATGGGCGAATTGATGGGAATGCTTGCCGAAGATGCCGAGGCATTGGGCACCATGACCGAGCTGGCTCGGTTACAGCAGATTGCGCAAACCGGAACGTCGGCCACACGGCAGCGCCGCATTTACGCCGAAGCCGAAGCGCGGGGCGATGACCCTGGTAAAGCGGTGGTACAGCACCTGATCGAGGAATATCACCTGGACCTTTAAGTCGCGCAGACCACCCATCGCAGACGATTGCTGGCCGTGCAAAATTTCTGTAAGGATTGCGAAATAAACAGTCGTTCAATTCATTTGGCAGCGTGGGAGGCAAGCCTTGGATTTCGCACTGACGGAAGAGCAGACCGCAATCTTCGACATGGCATATGAATTCGGGCAGGACAACGTTGCCCCACATGCCCGCCAGTGGGAGGCGGAAGGCACCATCCCCAAAGACCTTTGGCCCCGAATTGGTGAGTTGGGCTTCGGTGGACTTTACGTTTCCGAAGACAGCGGCGGATCAGGCCTGACGCGCTTGGATGCTACGATGGTGTTTGAGGCGCTTTCGATGGCCTGCCCGTCGGTCGCAGCGTTCCTTTCGATCCACAACATGTGCGCCAAGATGCTGGACAGTTTCGCCAGCGAAGAGTTGAAATCCCGCATCATGCCTGATGTTCTGAGCCTCAACACCGTCCTCAGCTATTGCCTGACCGAACCCGGAAGCGGCTCGGACGCGGCTGCGCTGAAAACCCGCGCAGATCGAACGAACGAGGGTTATACACTAAACGGAACCAAAGCCTTTATCTCGGGCGGCGGGTATTCTGACGCTTATGTCTGCATGGTGCGCACCGGTCAGGACGGGCCCAAAGGCATTTCGACTGTGTATGTCGAGGATGGAACTCCAGGCCTCAGCTTTGGCGCGCTGGAACAGAAAATGGGCTGGAAAAGCCAGCCAACGTCGCAAGTACAGTTTGATGATTGCCACATCCCGTCGGGCAACCTTGTAGGAGCCGAAGGGGATGGATTCAAATACGCGATGATGGGCCTTGACGGCGGTCGCTTGAACATAGCGTCCTGCTCGTTGGGTGCAGCACAAACCGGGCTGAATATGACCCTGCAGTACATGTCCGAACGCAAAGCATTCGGGCAATCCATTGACCAGTTCCAAGCGCTGCAATTCCGATTGGCCGATATGGAAATTGAACTTCAGGCCGCCCGCACCTTTCTGCGTCAAGCCGCATGGAAACTGGATCAGGGCGCACCGGATGCGACCAAGTTCTGCGCCATGGCCAAGAAATTCGTGACCGAGACTGGATCGAAAGTCGTCGATCAGTGCCTGCAATTGCACGGCGGTTACGGATATCTTGCGGATTACGGCATCGAAAAGTTGGTCCGCGATCTACGTGTGCATCAGATACTGGAAGGTACGAATGAAATCATGCGGGTTATCGTGGCCCGCCAGTTGCTTGCAGAACGCTGAGGACAAGATGCCAGACATCGACATTCGCATCACAGGCCGCGCCGGACGTATCACGTTGACCAGGCCTCAGGCGCTGAATGCGATGACCTATGAAATGTGCATTGCCATTGACACGGCCTTGCGCAACTGGCGCGAAGATGACGCGGTCGATCTGGTCATTTTGGACGCCGAAGGTGACAAAGCCTTTTGCGCAGGGGGCGATATCGCGGATCTCTACGCGTCTGGCATGAAAGGTGACTATACTTACGGCCGTATTTTTTGGCGCGATGAATACCGCCTGAATGCGCTGATATTTGAATACCCCAAGCCCGTTGTCAGTTTTCTGCAGGGGTTCACTATGGGCGGTGGCGTCGGAATCGGGTGCCACGGAAGTCACCGGGTAGTTGGGGAAAATTCAAAGATCGCGCTACCCGAATGTTCAATCGGGTTGGTCCCGGACGTCGGTAGCACTTTGATGCTTGCCCTAGCGCCGGGGCGGCTGGGTGAGTATCTGGGCACAACCGGTCACCGCATGGGACCGGGCGACGCCATATTTGCCGGCTTCGCCGATCACTTCATTCCCATCGCGCAATGGTCTGATTTGATTGAGATGTTGGAGGCATCGGGTGACGCTGAACTCCTAAAAGGCCATTCAGTCTCACCACCAGACAGCGAATTGGTACGTCGCCAGGCAGACATAGATTTGCATTTCGCCGGAGAGAGTTTGGGGGACATCCTGAATGGTTTGACTCATTCGGATCAGGATCACTCGTCCGAAACACTCCTCATGATGGGGCGCAACTCCCCACTGTCTATGGCCTGCACCGTGGAAATACTACACAGATTGCGCGGCCCCAGCCTGACACAGCGCAAAGCGTTGGAACTTGAATACCGCTACACCTACCGCGCTATGGAGCACGGGGATTTTCTGGAAGGCATTCGAGCCCAAATCATAGACAAAGACCGCAACCCGCGCTGGCAATTTGCCGACCAGTCCGTCCCCGCCGTCGCCGTTTCCAAAATGCTGCTGCCGCTGGGTAAGGACACGCTGACATTTGAGGAGTGACACAATGAAAATCGGGTTTATCGGCCTTGGCAATATGGGCAATCCAATGGCGGCCAATTTGGCTAAGGCCGGGCATGCGGTGACGGGATTTGACATGGCCGACGTCAATGTTGCGGGTGTCGTCATGGCCGAATCCGGGGAAGACGCAGCTGCAACCGCCGAAATCGTAATTACCATGTTACCGAACGGCCAGATTCTGCGGGCGGTCGCAGATGAGATTATCCCGGCCATGCAGACCGGTACGGTGTGGATTGATTGTTCAACCGTCGATGTGGACAGCGCCCGCGCTGTAGCTGATCAGGCGGCTAAAGCGGGTATCCAAACCGTCGATGCCCCCGTATCCGGCGGCGTTGGTGGGGCGACAGCAGGCACCCTCACCTTCATGGCAGGCGGCAGTGATAATGCATTTGCCAAGGCGGCTCCGCTTTTCGATGTCATGGGTCAAAAAGCGGTGCATTGCGGTGAGTCCGGCTCGGGTCAGGCCGCCAAGATATGCAACAACATGATCCTGGGCGTGACCATGATCGCAACTTGCGAGGCGTTCGCCCTGGCCGACAAACTTGGGCTGGATCGTCAAAAAATGTTTGATGTCGTCAGCACTTCGTCTGGTTATAGCTGGACGATGAATGCCTACTGCCCTGCCCCCGGCGTTGGCCCTGAAAGTCCGGCCGACAATGACTATCAACCCGGGTTTGCCGCCGAACTGATGTTGAAGGATCTTCGCCTCAGTCAACAGGCCGCTGAAAGCTCGGATGCCGACACCCCCATGGGACAAGCCGCCACCGCGCTGTATGAGCAGTTTGTCGAGGCCGAAGGCGGGCTGGGCAAGGATTTTTCCGCCATGCTACCTCGGTTCGAAAAGCGCGGACGCGGTTAATCGAACCCCGTGGGCAGCTTCTTGCCCATAGGGTTGACCACCCGTTTACCTACGGCCATTTATGTACTGAACGAGCGCTCATGCGAGAGGAAATATGATGTCGCGCACTCTGGCTATTTCTACAGCAATTCTGACGCTTGCGCTTAGTTCCGGTGCTGTTATGGCGGGAAATGGTAAAGGCAAAGGCGGTCACTGCCCGCCTGGACTTGCGAAAAAAGCCGTGCCCTGTGTGCCGCCCGGGCAGGTCAAAAAATTTTACAACACAGGTGATTACATCAATCGCGACTATCGCTGGATTAACGATCCTTATCGCTATGGGCTGCGTCGCGGTGACAGCTATATCCGCGCCGGGGATTATGTATACCGCGTGGACCCCGATACACGCAAAGTCCTGAACCTGATCGGTGCGGTAGCGGACATTCTGAACTGACCCCCACAACCTGATGCGTTTTGTGCGTTAAATCTGATGCCGCGCGGCAGAATATGCACACGCTGTCCCAACCCTGAGGTTATCTCCTAACTTTTGACGCAATTTAGCGTCATGACAATCCTCATTGTTGTGAGGATTGCTAATGAATAACGACAACGCGATTTTTCAATTCCGTGGCCCGTGGGGCGTACCCGTACAGTTTAATCAAAGCCTGACTTTTCTGGTATTGCTCATTGTCGGACTGAATTTTGACCCCGCCAGCCTGCCCTATACGCTGGGTTTTGTTGCAATCCTTCTATCCTCGATCCTTCTACACGAATTGGGTCACGCCTGGGGCTGTCTTGTTCAGGGCGTGCCGGTCAACCGAGTGGTCCTTTATGGCGGAGGAGGGTTTTGTGAACATCGCCGGTCAACCTCATCCTATGAGGATGAATTGATCGTGGCGATGGGCCCGATCGTCAACCTGACCCTGTGGGCGGTGTTTTCATTGCTGGAACCAATGGTCGCCTCGCCCGAGCTTGGCTGGGTTCTGGCGGTGACCGCCCAATTGAACCTATGGCTGGCAATCTTCAATCTGCTGCCGCTGATGCCCCTGGACGGAGGGCGTCTGCTGCACGCGGGACTGAACCGGATAGTATCCGGTGAAACTGCCACACGCATCACCGGGTTTGTCGGTTTGATCGGCGTACTGCTTTGGATCCCACTGATGATTTTCGCTTATTTCACATTTGGCTTTGTGTTTCTGTTCTTTCCGCCGCTGCTGCGCCATTGGCACATGCTCAGATACGCCCATTACTAAGCCAATCTGAGTAAGAAATTACTCTGCCGCTACACGTTCCGGGTTCAACATCTGTTTCAGGTACCTGCCGGTGTGGCTACACTCGACCGCGGCAACATCCTCGGGTGTTCCGGTCGCCACGATTTCACCACCACCGTCGCCGCCTTCGGGGCCGATATCAATGATGTGGTCCGCAGTTTTCACAACATCTAGATTGTGTTCAATCACGATTACCGTGTTACCCTGATCAACCAATTCGTGAAGCACTTCCAATAACTTACGGACATCTTCAAAATGAAGGCCCGTTGTCGGCTCATCCAGAATGTACAGAGTGCGCCCAGTCGAACGTTTGGACAGTTCCTTTGACAGTTTGACCCGCTGAGCTTCACCGCCCGACAGTGTCGTCGCCTGCTGACCGACCTTGATATAGCCCAAGCCAACGCGCGCGAGCGCATCCATCTTATCCCGGATTGAAGGGACGGCCTTAAAGAACTCCTGCGCGTCTTCCACTGTCATATCAAGCACATCTGCGATGGACTTGCCCTTGAATTTTATTTCAAGCGTCTCGCGATTGTAGCGCGCGCCCTTGCAGGTTTCGCAGGTCACATAGACGTCGGGCAAAAAGTGCATCTCGATCTTGATGACACCGTCGCCCTGACAAGCTTCGCACCGGCCCCCTTTGACATTGAAACTGAAGCGGCCTGGCTTGTAACCACGTGCCTTGGCTTCAGGCAGACCCGCAAACCAGTCGCGGATCGGAGTGAAGGCCCCGGTGTATGTGGCCGGGTTCGAACGCGGTGTCCGTCCGATGGGGCGCTGGTCAATGTCGATGACCTTGTCCAGGTGCTCCAGCCCTTTGATTGTCTCACACGGTGCAGGAGTTTGTCGTGCACCGTTCAACCGCATTGAGGCCGTCTTGAACAAAGTCTCAATCGTCAGGGTCGACTTGCCGCCACCAGACACGCCGGTGACACAGACAAATTTGCCCAAAGGGAAATGTGCTGTGACATTTTTAAGGTTATTCCCGGTCGCTTTTACTACTGAAACCTTTTTCTTGTTCCCCTTGCGCCGTTCCACCGGCACCGGAATTTCTCGCGTGCCAGACAGATATTGCCCCGTCATTGACGCAGCATCAGAAGCGATCTGATCCGGTGTTCCCTTACTGACTACTTGGCCGCCATGAACACCAGCCCCCGGGCCAATATCAAACACGTAGTCGGCCTCGCGAATGGCTTCTTCATCGTGCTCGACTACAATCACCGTATTGCCTTGATCCCGCAGATTCTTCAGCGTTCCCAAGAGACGGTCATTGTCCCGCTGGTGCAAACCGATGGAAGGTTCATCCAGAACATAGAGAACGCCGGTTAGTCCCGAGCCGATCTGACTGGCCAGACGAATGCGCTGACTTTCACCGCCGGACAGGGTTCCACTTGAACGAGACAGCGTAAGGTATTCCAAACCAACGTTATTCAGAAACCCAAGACGTTCGCGAATTTCCTTGAGTATGGCACGGGCGATCTCGTTCTTCTGAACACTCAAATGGTTCGGAGCGTCCTCGACCCAGGCCAGAGCCTCTTTGATCGACATCTGAACCACCTGCCCGACATGCAGACCAGCAATCTTGACAGCCAAGGCTTCGGGCCGCAGGCGGTAGCCGTGACACGCGCCACACGGCCGGTTGTTCTGATACCGCTCGAATTCTTCGCGTATCCAGGCGCTGTCGGTTTCGCGATAGCGGCGCTCCATGTTGGGAATCACGCCCTCAAAGCTGCGGGTGACCTGATAGACCCGACCACCCTCGTCATAGCGGAACTGGATTTCTTCGTCGCCAGACCCGCGCAAAAACACTTGCTGCACCTTCGCAGGCAAATCTTTCCACGGCGTGTTCTTATCAAACTCGTAATGCCGGGCAATCGCTTCGATAGTTTGCAGAAAATACGGGGATTTCCCTTTGCGCCAAGGGGCCAATGCTCCGTCGTACAGCTTCAAAGTCTGGTCCGGCACCACAAGCCGTTCATCAAAGAACAGCTCAACCCCCAGACCGTCACAGTCTGGACAGGCCCCAAAGGGCGCGTTGAAGGAAAACAGCCGTGGTTCAATCTCGGGAATCGTAAAGCCACTGACCGGACATGCAAAATTCTCACTAAACGTGATGCGCTCTGGATCCCCTTCGCGTGGGGCAGTTTCAAGGATGGCAATGCCGTCCGCCAGATCAAGCGCCGTGCGAAGACTGTCTGCCAGTCGCGTTTCCATCCCCTCACGCACCACCAGGCGGTCAACAACCACGTCGATGTCATGGCGGAATTTCTTGTCCAATGTGGGCGGTTCGTCGAGCTCAAAAAACTCGCCATCTACTTTAACGCGTTGAAACCCCTGTTTACGCAGCTCAAGGAATTCCTTTTTGTATTCCCCCTTACGGTCCCGGACGATGGGTGCCAGAAGGTAGCCGCGTGTCCCTTCCTCCATCACCATGATCCGGTCGACCATGTCCTGCACCTGCTGCGCTTCGATAGGCTGGCCAGTAGCTGGGCTGAAGGGTGTACCCGCGCGCGCAAACAAAAGACGCAGATAGTCGTATATCTCGGTTACAGTGCCGACGGTCGACCGCGGGTTCTTGGACGTCGTCTTCTGCTCGATCGAAATCGCCGGGGACAAACCGCTGATGTGGTCCACATCCGGCTTTTCCATCATATCAAGGAACTGGCGCGCGTAGGCAGACAGGCTTTCGACGTAACGGCGCTGACCTTCAGCATAGATCGTGTCAAACGCCAGAGACGACTTGCCCGACCCCGACAAGCCGGTGATCACCACCAGCTGATCCCGTGGGATATCAACGTCGATATTCTTGAGGTTATGTTCGCGCGCGCCGCGCACCTCGATATTCTTCAGCTCAGCCATATTCGGCCCCCAACACACAAGTGTCCTAGAAATAGGCGAGCTGCACTGAGTCTCCAACAAAAAAGTTAGAACAAAGTGTGAACTGATGGATTAATGCCGACAACTCCTGACATCAATGCCCGCCCTGTTCGGGAGTTTTGATTACATCGGCATTCAGGAAAATGGCGCGGTTGACGGGGCTCGAACCCGCGACCCCCGGCGTGACAGGCCGGTACTCTAACCAACTGAGCTACAACCGCGCATTTAGGGTCTATGTCTGATCCATTTACCCGGATCCAAGGCTGGCAGCGATGGCGCGGTTGACGGGGCTCGAACCCGCGACCCCCGGCGTGACAGGCCGGTACTCTAACCAACTGAGCTACAACCGCCCGCTGCCCGTTCGTTGCTGAACGTTGGGGTGTATTATGGCCACGCCCCGACATCGTCAAGCGGCGTTTTGAAGTTTTTTCCAAAATCGCGAATTTTCCGGCCACACGCTTGGAAAACCTCGCACCAGAAACATCGAGAATTTGCCATCACCCTTGTTTTTCTAACTCGCTTGAAGTTCGGCAGAACCGCTGCAACCTATGAATGTGTTTCCTACGCAACAGCACCGCAATTTTGCGTTGTGCCGATACACTTTCCTAATCTCGGGAGCTAGTGCTGCACTCGCAAAAAGGTCTCAGCAAGAACCTTCAGCAACGAAAGAAATTACGGAGCAGAATCGTGAAGAATTTGTTTATTTGCAGTGCTATAGCAGTAACTGCATCAGCTAACCTTGCGCATGCGGTAGAAGTTACCGGCGGTTATCTGGATTTGGGATATTCGACATTTACAGACAGCGACTTTGGAGATGTCTTCAACCTGAACGGATCTGGTGAACTGGCTTTTTCGCGGTCATTCAGCACACAACTTGATCTTGGCGGGTACCGCTTTCAGGACGCAGGCGAAAACGCAAACAGCTGGACACTGCATACCAACTTGCACACCAGCAGCAACGCATCCTTTGGCGCCTACTACGGGCGTGACTATGTTGATGGCCCCGACCTTGAATTTTATGGTATCGAAGCTGGTTTCGACGCCGGACCGGCTGAAGTCGAAGCATATCTTGGACGTCAACAAGTCGTCGATTTTTCTGATATCGACGGAACGCTTTTTGGTATCGCCGTGTCGACAAAGGTGGAAGACCAGTGGGAATTCACTGCTAGCTATGACTTGATCGACAACTTCTATGGTCTTCTGGACTACAGCCTATTCACGGTCGGTGCAGACTACTATGTGCAAGACAACGCTATCCTGTACGGAAATGTCGGCTTTGCGCATATTTCGTCACCCATCGTTTCCGGCAGCACAAACGAAGCCTATATCGGTGTCGGTGTGCGGATGAACCTTGGAAACAAACGCGGCACCACTTTTGGCCGTCGTGGCGTGGTCGACAAACTGCCTGGCCTGTAATCTATGGCCCCGGGTCTTGGCCCGGGGCTACCCTTTTACGAATTGCGCAAACCTTCGTTTTCGACCGAAATAAACTGCTGGCGGAGCTCTTGCACAGTTTAGGGACTCTCTGTAATACGCGTCCTCACGGGTGATTAGCTCAGTGGTAGAGCGCTTCGTTCACATCGAAGATGTCAGGAGTTCAAATCTCTTATCACCCACCACTTTCCCACAATTGTAATCATGTCGACGCGTAGCCTGTCGTTAAAATTGCAGTCTGGCAGAACCGAAAAAGGCGGGCCTCTCTGACCCGCCTTTTGGATTTTTGACTTAGTGTGCAGTAGCAGAAGGCCCTGCACTTTCGGCAGGCTTGGCCGCAGCAGCAGCTGCTTCCTCGGCCGCCTCATCCCATTCAATCGGTTCGGGCTCACGCACCAAAGCGTGTTTCAGAACTTCCGACACGTGCGTGACCGGGATGATTTCCAACCCTTCCTTTACGTTATCAGGAATCTCTGCCAGGTCCTTTTCGTTTTCTTCCGGGATCAGGACAGTTTTGATTCCACCGCGCAAAGCCGCCAGCAGTTTCTCTTTCAATCCACCGATGGGCATTGCATTACCGCGCAGCGAAACTTCCCCCGTCATCGCGATGTCCTTGCGTACTGGGATACTGGTCAGCACAGACACGATCGACGTTACCATCGCCAGACCAGCACTTGGACCGTCCTTGGGTGTAGCCCCATCCGGCACGTGAACGTGGATGTCCAGCGTGTCGAACTTTGGCGGCTTCACCCCGATCTGGGGAGAAATCGACCGCACATAAGATGAGGCCGCGTCGATGGATTCCTTCATCACATCGCCCAGCTTACCCGTGGTCTTCATCCGGCCTTTACCGGGCAGTTTCAGCGCCTCGATATGCAGCAGATCACCGCCAACCGACGTCCAAGCCAGACCGGTGACAACACCGACCTGATCGTCCTGCTCAGCCAGACCATAACGGAATTTTGGCACGCCCAGGAATTCATCGAGATTGTCGGGCGTCACCGTGACGGAATCAGCCTGCTTCTTGATGATCTTGGTCAGCGACTTCCGCGCCACCTTGGCGATCTCACGTTCGAGGTTCCGCACACCCGCTTCACGGGTATAGGTGCGGATCATCTGTTGAAGCGCCTCATCGGTCAGTTCGAATTCCTTAGCCTTCAGGCCGTGATTCTTGACTTGTTTGCCGATCAAATGCTGCTTGGCGATCTCGCTCTTTTCCTCTTCGGTGTAACCGGCCAGCGGAATGATCTCCATCCGGTCCAGCAGAGGCCCAGGCATGTTATAGCTGTTGGACGTGGTCAGGAACATCACGTTGGACAGGTCATATTCGACCTCAAGATAGTGGTCCATGAACGTGCTGTTTTGTTCCGGGTCCAACACTTCAAGCATTGCAGAAGCCGGATCGCCACGGAAATCCTGCCCCATCTTGTCGATTTCATCGAGCAGGATAAGCGGGTTCGTGGTTTTCGCTTTTTTCAGCGCTTGGATGATCTTGCCGGGCATCGAGCCGATATAAGTTCGACGGTGGCCGCGAATCTCGGATTCGTCGCGCACGCCACCCAGCGAGATGCGAATGAACTCGCGTCCCGTTGCTTTGGCAACCGACTTACCAAGCGATGTCTTACCCACACCCGGAGGGCCAACAAGGCAGAGGATCGGGCCTTTCAGCTTTTTCGAACGCTGCTGAACCGCCAGATACTCAACGATCCGCTCCTTGACTTTCTCAAGGCCATAGTGATCGGCATCCAAAATGTCCTGCGCGCGACCAAGATCCTTTTTGACGCGGGATTTGGTGCCCCACGGCAAAGCCAGAATCCAGTCGAGGTAATTGCGCACGACGGTGGCCTCAGCCGACATCGGGCTCATGTTGCGTAGCTTTTTCAGCTCGCCCTCGGCCTTTTCGCGGGCCTCTTTCGACAACTTGGTCTCGTTGATCTTGGCTTCCAGCTCGGCAACTTCGTTGCTGCCGTCCTCACCATCGCCCAGTTCCTTCTGAATGGCCTTCATCTGCTCATTCAGATAGTACTCGCGCTGCGTCTTCTCCATCTGGGATTTAACGCGGGTCTTGATCTTTTTCTCGACCTGCAGAACCGACATCTCGCCCTGCATCAGGCCATAGACCTTCTCAAGCCGCTCGCTGACGCTGAGGGTTTCCAGCAGTTCCTGCTTTTGCTCGACCTCAATGCCCAGATGACCCGACACAAGATCCGCCAGCTTGGCAGGCTCGGTGGTTTCACCAACTGCGGTCAACGCTTCTTCGGGGATATTCTTGCGCACTTTGGCATAGCGCTCGAACTCATCCGCGACGGTGCGCAGCAGCGCTTCGGTCGTGGTTACGTCGCCCGGAATTTCAGTCAGATATTCAGCGCGGGCCTCAAAAAACTCTTCGTTTTCAAGAAATTCTGTGATCTGCACACGCGCCTGTCCTTCGACCAGCACTTTTACGGTGCCGTCCGGCAGTTTCAGCAGTTGCAGAACATTGGCCAATACGCCCGATCGATAGATGCCATCCACATTCGGGTCATCATCGCCCGGGTCAATCTGGCTGGACAGCAGAATCTGCTTGTCGTCCTGCATCACTTCCTCAAGCGCACGGACGGATTTATCCCGTCCAACGAACAGCGGCACGATCATATGTGGAAACACCACGATATCGCGCAGCGGAAGTACCGGGTAAGAGGAATTAAGGGGCTCTTGCATGCTCAATCCTTATCGTTGGCAAGACGGCTCTGGTCCCTCATCGAGGCAACGCTCTGCCGTCTCCGTTCTTGGACAATAAAGGTGGGGCAACAACCGCCCCTTTTCAACCTCACTGCCATTTGTCACGATCAGAATGACCCGAGGCTTTACGGACTGCAAGGTATCGCGCCGATATATCCACCGATTTTACAAAAAGAGATTAACTGAATCCGCTTATATCGGTACAATGTCACCCTGTGCTCGCTTTGCATGGAACTCTGTCTGCCATTCAGCAAAAGTTCCTGCCGCAATCGCCTCACGCATACCCTGCATGATTTCCTGGAAATAATGCAGGTTGTGCCAGGTCAGCAGCATGCCCGATATCATCTCATTGGAGCGGAACACGTGGTGCAAGTAAGCGCGGGAATAGTTGGTACAAGCCGGACAGGTACAATGCTCGTCTAACGGACGAGGGTCGTCGGCGTGGCGGGCGTTTTTGATGTTCACAACTCCATGACGGGTAAACACTTGCCCTGTGCGCCCGGAACGCGAGGGGAGAACGCAGTCCATCATATCTATGCCACGCGCGACAGCGCCTACGATGTCATCCGGCTTTCCGACCCCCATGAGGTAGCGAGGTTTGTCAGTGGGCAGAAAATCTGGCGCGTATTCCAGACAGTCAAACATCGCCTCCTGCCCCTCACCCACGGCCAACCCACCAATGGCGTAGCCTTCAAACCCGATCTTTTTGAGGGCCTCAGCACTTTCTGCGCGCAGGTCCTGTTCCAGCCCACCCTGCATAATGCCAAAAAGAGCATGACCCGGCCGATCCCCAAAGGCCTCGCGAGAGCGTTCGGCCCAACGCATCGACAGACGCATCGACTCGACAATACGATCCCGATCCGCAGGCAAGGCGGGGCATTCGTCAAAACACATGACGATATCAGACCCCAGCAGTCGCTGAATTTCCATTGACCGTTCGGGTGTCAGCTCGTGCCTGGACCCATCTATATGAGATTTGAAGGTCACGCCCTTCTCAGTCAGCTTCCGCAACCCAGCCAGCGACATGACCTGAAAACCACCCGAGTCCGTCAGGATAGGTCGGTCCCAGTTCATGAACTTATGCAAACCGCCCAGTCGGTCGATCCGCTCGGCCGTGGGGCGCAGCATCAGATGATAGGTGTTGCCCAACAGGATATCGGCCCCGGTTGCACGTACACTTTCCGGCATCATTGCCTTGACTGTTGCCGCTGTTCCCACCGGCATGAAAGCCGGTGTGCGCACTTCTCCACGAGGTGTATGGATTACACCGGTTCGGGCTTTGCCATCGGTAGCTTTCAGGTCAAAAGAAAAACGCTCGGTCATAAGGGTGCCTCAGGGTCGCTGAACCGGGCAGCACTTGCCCGATCTGTACAATCATTGCAAGTCGTCAGGGCAGCGAAGAAACACGGCTGGTGAACAGATCGACAACCCCAGCCCCATCTACGTCCTGGCAAACCCGGACCGACGGTCGTGATTGGACCGGGCGCGTCGCACCCATTTCCGGCCCATCGACAACGACGTGCAAGCCGGTTTCAACCATTTCAAACATGGGTTCGTGAGTGCAGGCAATGACGGCCGTAGAATCGTGCAAACCACAGCCTTCGAGACCTCCGACCTCTTTATAAAATTTTAGGTAGAACTTTGAGATATCGCGCAAAAACGATCCCATATTCGGGGAACGCTCGGCCAGCGCCTCAAAATCCGCTGTTTCGTAAAGGGTTTTCAGTGTCACATCCAGCCCCACCAAAACGGTGTCAGGCGGAGCAGCGAAGACCTCGTCCGCAGCCAGCGCATCATGATAAATATTGGCCTCGGCATATTCAGTGATGTTTCCAGGGCAATAAACCGCTCCACCCATGATTACCAAGCGATTGATATTTTGTGAAAATCCACTGTCCAATCGCATCGCCGCAGCGATATTTGTCAAAGGGCCAACCGCACAGACAACGAGTTCACCTTTGTGCTGGCGCGCCATCTCAACCAGGAACTCTGCCGCAGGCAAGGAATGGTTCGATCCGATTTGAGGAACGTCCGTTATGTCGCCAAATCCTTCGGGGCCATGCACATGCTCCGAAGGATCATGACGAGATTGACCCAGCGGGAATGCAGCACCTTCGGCCACTGGTGCATTGACCCCAAGTTTATCTAGCAAAAATCGTGCGTTACGACTGGATTGGTGCACATGAGTATTGCCAAATACTGTGGTCAGACCAATCAGGTCAATTTCAGGCGCAGCGACCGCATAAGCGATCGCCATGGCGTCGTCGATGCCGGGATCGGTGTCAATTATTAGCTTCATCCCTGCCCGATACCGTAAACGCACCGGGATGCAAAGCGGTCACAATCTGAAAATTCTGACCCATTCCGTCCGGTTCAGAGATAGGAAACCTCGGTCAATCTCTCCATACCAGAGTTGAAATCGGGCGACTCAACCCCCAAATGTATACTACTGTACACAATAAAAGAGGACAGATATGACCGAAGACCAGATTATTGGATTGTTGACGTCAAATATCATTTACCTGCTGGCGGCGGTTTTGGTCGTCGTCGTCATCTTCAAGGGCATAAAAATTGTCCCGCAATCCGAAAAATACGTGGTCGAACGGTTCGGGCGCCTGCACTCGGTGCTTGGCCCAGGAATCAACTTTATTGTTCCTTTTCTTGACGTTGCGCGGCACAAGATATCCATTCTGGAGCGCCAACTGCCTAATGCGACACAGGATGCGATCACTAAAGACAACGTTCTTGTGCAGATCGACACCTCGGTCTTTTACCGCATTCTGGAACCGGAAAAGACCGTGTATCGTATCCGTGACGTCGACGGTGCAATCGCGACAACAGTAGCCGGGATCGTTCGGGCCGAAATCGGTAAAATGGATCTGGACGAAGTCCAGTCCAACCGTGCTCAACTGATCACGCGCATTCAGGAAAGCGTCGAAACCGCCGTAGATGACTGGGGGATCGAAGTAACCCGCGCCGAGATCCTCGACGTGAATCTGGATCAGGCCACCCGTGATGCGATGCTGCAACAGCTGAACGCCGAACGTGCCCGCCGTGCACAGGTTACCGAAGCCGAGGGCCAGAAACGCGCGGTCGAATTGAACGCCGATGCCGAGCTTTATGCTGCAGAGCAGAATGCAAAGGCCCGCCGCATTCAGGCCGAAGCTGAAGCTTATGCAACAGGCGTGGTCGCAAAAGCCATTCAAGACAATGGCATCGAGGCGGCGCAATATCAGGTTGCTCTGAAGCAGGTCGAGTCACTGAATGCCCTGGGTAATGGCAATGGTTCGCAAACCATCGTTGTACCTGCCAACGCATTGGAAGCATTTGGAGATGCCTTCAAGATGCTGAAAGGAGGAAAGTAATGGCCGACCCCTTCTGGCTGACCTGGTGGATCTGGCTGGCTGCGGCTCTGGCCCTTGGTATCCTCGAAATCCTTCTACCCGGTTTTATCTTTCTGGGCTTCGCGATCGGGGTAGCTATCACTGGTATCCTGCTGGCCATCCCCGGAGTGACACCTTCGCTGCCGATCCTTCTGTTGATTTTTGCGGTTCTGTCACTGGTGGCTTGGTTGGTTCTGAGGCGGATGTTTGCCTTGCCCCACGGTCAGGTGAAAACCTTCAACCATGATATCAACGAATGACCTTGCTTGGCGCCCCTCAGGGGGCGTCAATGCACCTCTGGACGCTGCCAGAGGCATATCCTATATAATTGCTCAGGAAACAGACCCGAGGCACGAATGACTCATCCGAGTGAACAGTTCGAAGGCACACCGCTAATTGCGCCGTCGACCATTGAGCACCCCCTGTACGACGCTGTGGTGGAAGCCTGCCGCACGGTCTATGACCCTGAAATTCCAGTGAATATCTATGATCTGGGCCTGATCTATACGATCGATATCACTCAGGAAAATTCAGTGAAGGTCATCATGACGCTTACAGCACCCGGTTGCCCTGTCGCTGGTGACATGCCTGGCTGGATTGTCGAAGCGATCGAACCGGTGGCTGGCGTCAAAGACGTCGACGTCGAGCTGACATGGGAACCGCCCTGGGGTATGGAGATGATGTCGGACGAAGCGCGCCTGGAACTTGGCTTTATGTAAGCCGACTTGCGCAAGCCTTTGTCATAAAACATTTATTTATCTGTCATTCGCTTGTTCAAAAAGCGTCACACAGACTGGCAATTATTCCGGCGAGCTCGCGCAGATGTCGCATTCACTGTGCAGCACTCGCCGGGCAACCCTGCCGTCCCCCAACTTGGCCCGGTCAGATGACTCGAATAAGAGACCGTTCTTGCCCGAGAGCGGTCTCTTTCTTTCAGATTCGATCAAGCGGCAAGTTACTAGATGCCACAAGTAGACTTGATTTCCGCCGCCCTGTCGTCCAGCGCTTTCACGTAATCGCCTGATAACATAGACAATCTCTTTTTCTCGGTCCCCGTTGCCAATCCAAGCAACGCACCTGCCGGAGTTATCGAGATTATGCTTTCCACTTGCTGATCCTGGGTGTGTTTCTTTTCTGCGGCAATTGCCCTGAGGTCACCTTCAGCTGTGGCACAGTTTATTGGATGCCGCTTCAGTTCGGTCTGCGCCGAAGCTACGTTCGCGGTTAAGGAAAACACTACAAGTACCGGAATTAAAATATTGCCCTTAAACGTAAATTGTCGATTTGCCATTCTGCCTCACCCTATATCAAGTCTAATGAATTCGAGTATACTCAGCAAAAGTCACCTTGGTTCAAAAGGCAAGCGTCAATACTTTGGGCGATGAAAAGTTAGGTAAGCATGGCTGCTATGTCTTGAGCCCATGCGCACTGAGCACTAAATTGAGATTATTGCGCGACGACGGAGATCATTATGTTCGGTATTCCCGGCAAACAAGCCGTGACCATGACGCCTAAAGCTGCAGAGCAGATTGCCCGCCTGATGGATAAAGGCGGCCATGCTGGCCTGCGCATTGGTGTCAAGAAAGGCGGCTGTGCCGGTATGGAATACACCATGGACTATGTTGATGAGCCTGACACGAACGACGAAGTGGTTGAGCAGGACGGCGCACGGATCATGATCGCGCCAATGGCGCAGATGTTCCTGTTTGGCACCGAAATCGACTATGAAGTCTCTCTTTTGGAGGCCGGGTTCAAATTCCGCAATCCGAATGTCGTAGATGCCTGCGGGTGTGGCGAGTCGATCAAATTCGACGAAGGACTAACCTCGCAAACTTGATAAGCGTTCTGTGAACCAGCTGAACGCGCTGTATTGCCACTCCATTTTGCAACCGGAATTGTCAGTTCGGGCCGGTGGTGTTATCCGATCCCAAGAACTATGAATTTTCAAGGAGATCGGGATATGCGGCGCAAGCTGGCGGCTGGCAACTGGAAGATGAACGGAACCTCAGCGGCACTGAGTGAACTAGAGGTTCTGACTCGCGCATTCCCCTCTCCGGCAATCGACATATTGATTTGCCCTCCTGCAACCTTGCTGCACCGCGCAGCGGATACCGTTGGTGACAGTGGCATTTCCGTTGGTGGTCAAGACTGCCATGCTGCGGGTTCTGGTGCACATACCGGCGATATCAGTGCGGAAATGCTGATCGACGCAGGTGCCAATGCCGTCATTCTGGGTCATTCCGAACGCCGCGAGGATCACGGCGAGCAAAACGAAGACGTGCGTGCCAAGGCCCGCGCAGCAATGGATGCCGGGTTAAAAGCAATCATCTGCGTTGGTGAAAGCTTGGAACAACGCGAGGCAGCCAACACGCTTGATATAATCGGCGGGCAGCTGTCGGGCTCGATCCCGGATCAGTCAACCGGTGAGAACCTGGTAGTAGCGTACGAACCGATCTGGGCCATCGGCACCGGCAAAGTGCCAACTCTGGACGAAATAGGAGAAGTTCACGACTTTATCCGCGCACGGTTGGAACGTCGTTTTGGCGAAGGTGTAGGCCGTTCGGTACGTCTGCTTTATGGCGGCTCGGTCAAACCCTCGAACGCCACGGAAATCTTTGGTGTTTCGAATGTCGATGGTGCACTGGTCGGCGGCGCCAGCCTAAAGGCCGCGGATTTTTCGGGCATTATCGAAGCGCTGGAACGCGCCTAATCCGGGTTTCGTCATTCGGCGATATCTTCGGCCCAAAGATCGGGCTTTTCCTTGATGAACCGCTTCATCAACGCGATGCAATCGGGGTCTTCCGCAAGGATGACCTCGACTCCACGACTCCGCAGAAAATCCTCGTTCCCGCCGAAATTTTGGGTGTCACCAATCACCACACGCGGAATACCGAACTGCACGATTGTCCCGGCGCACATCATACATGGCGACAGCGAAGTATACAGCACCGTGTCGCGATAGGTTTTTTGACGTCCCGCCTTGCGCAGGGCGTCCATCTCTCCATGGGCAATCGGATCACCCTTTTGCACACGCTGATTACGACCCTGCGCCACCACCTCGCCCTCACGGGCCAAGACAGAGCCAATCGGGCATCCCCCTTCGTCAAATCCCGCTTTCGCCTCTTTGTAAGCAACGCGCAGCAGACGGGTATCGGTGTCGGTCATCATGCCCTGAACCTTTGCTTCGTTTCATATTAGGTTAGACTGCCGAAGACGCCAAAAGGCGTCAACGCCAGGCCCCAATTCACGCCACTTTCATCGCAATCAAGCCGGAAACGATCAGAACGGCAGCCACAATTCGAAGGGGGTTCACCGCCTCTCCAAGAAACATGATCCCGACCAGAAATGCTCCGACAGCGCCGATGCCGGTCCAGATAACGTAGGCTGTGCCCAACGGCAACGTGCGCATCGCCATCGCCAGAAATCCGAACGATCCTATCATTGAAACGCCCATGATGGCCGTCGGCCAGAGCCGCGTGAAGCCCGCAGACTGCTTCATGGCAACCGCCCACACAATTTCAAGCAGCCCTGCGAGTAAAAGGAAAATCCAGGACATTTAATAGTACCTCATGCCAGTTCGGGTCGTCCCGAATGCAGAACCAATATGGCGAGGTCGTCCTCTGAATCTCAAGTAGCAATCTCTGGGCGTAATACAAGTGATCTTGAAAAAAAGGCCGGGCGGAGGACGCCGCCCGACCACATTGCTCTGTGATAATGGTCAATGGGTCACGATCTCGGGGCCCATGAAGGTGTTGGGCAAGAAGGTCGAAATCCAGGGGATATAAGTCACCATTATCAGGAAGACGAACAGCACAGCCAGGAACGGCAGAGCCGCCTTGACCACACCCATCATCGGCATGCCCGCCACGCCCGAGGTCACAAACAGGTTCAGACCGACCGGAGGGGTGATCATCCCGATCTCCATATTCACCACCATGATGATACCCAGATGGATCGGATCAATGCCCAGTTCGATGGCGATCGGAAACACCAATGGCGCGACGATGACCAACAGGCCTGAGGGCTCCATGAACTGCCCTCCGATCAGCAGGATCACGTTGACCACGATCAGGAAGGTCACCGGACCGAGACCGGCTGACAGCATCGCCTCGGCAATGCTTTGCGGCACCTGTTCGTCGGTCAGAACATGCTTCAGGATCAGTGCGTTGGCGATCACAAACAGCAGGGTAACGGTCAGCTTGCCAGCCTCGAATAGCGTGTGCTTGGTGTCCGGATGAAAGAACGCGGTAACCAGCGCATAAGGCTTTTTCAGCAGCGATAGATTACGCGCTCCGTCTTCCGTACTGAGCGGCCCCATGTCCTTGTAGACAAAACTGGCGATGAAGAACGCGTATACGGCAGCGACCGCGGCCGCCTCAGTCGGGGTGAAGATACCACCGTAGATGCCGCCCAGAATGATTACGATTAGGAACAGACCCCAACCGGCTTCGCGCGCCGAGACAAAAACCTCTCCCCAGCCCTTCCATTCACCCTTTGGCAGGTTCTTTACCTTGGCCATGACATAGATCGTCACCATCAGCATCAAGCCGGCCAGAAGGCCCGGAATGACGCCAGCCAGGAACATGCGACCGACCGAAACCTCAACGGCTGCGGCATACACAACCATCACGATCGACGGCGGGATCAAGATACCTAGCGTACCGGCGTTACAGATCACGCCAGCGGCAAATTCCTTGGAATAGCCCACCTGCCGCATCCCGGCGATGACAATCGACCCGATGGCCACCACGGTCGCTGGCGACGATCCTGACAAGGCGGCAAACAGCATACAGGCAAACACACCCGCAATTGCCAGACCGCCCGGCAGGTGCCCCACGCATGCAATCGAGAACCGGATGATCCGCCGCGCCACGCCCCCCGTCGTCATGAAGGACGAGGCCAGAATGAAGAACGGGATGGCCAACAGGGTAAAATGGCCCTCGAACGCCTCAAACAGCGTACCTGCGACCGAGGCCAGTGAACTGTCTGAATAGATCAGCAGGAACAGGGTTGAGCTGAGGCCCAAGGCCACCGCAATCGGTACACCAATCAGCAGCAGGCCGATGACCATCGAGAATAGAAGTACTACGTCCATCAGTCATGCCCTCCCTGCTGAGCGCGCACTTCCTCAATTTCGTCTTCAACCTCATGGCTGGCGACAATACGGTCTGTCTCTCCACGCCAGATTTGCACGGCGACCTGGGCAAAACGGATCACCAACAGCAGCATCGAAAGGGGAAGAACGAAGTACGGAACAACCTTCGGCAGCTTTTCGTAAGATTCACCGTAGTTGATCATCTCTTCCAGAAACCGCAGTGGCGCAACCATGGGGATATCGTCAACTTCGTAAAAACTTTGACTGCGCGCATCGAAATTGAACCCAGTCGGGAACCAGCGCCCCGAAGTGGGCGGAAGATCCGCGAACACCGCCCAATAGTCATATGCGCCCTTTAGCATCAGCAGCGAGAACACCAGACAGCATCCCACAGCGATCAGCGCCAATACCCGACGCGGTGCCGGTGCCAACATGTTCAGGATCGCATCAACGCCCAGATGCGCATGTTTTTTGACCGCATACGACGCGCCCAGAAGCACCAGCCAGCCGAAAGTGAACACCGTCAGCTCAAGCGCCCATAAGATATTGGAATTAAATACGAACCGCGCGATCACATTGGCAAAGGTTACGGCCGTCATGAGGCCCAGCAGCAATGCGATCAGGGTTTCTTCTATATGGTCGACCAGCCCGCCTTGGCCGGAATTCGCACCAGACATCTCTCTGTCCCCGCAATTTTTGTGAAGAGGGTGATAGCGGGCGGGCCTTTAGTTGGCCCGCCCGGCCAGCGCGTCGATAACTCCCCAGTCCATGACGCGCGGCCTTAACCGAGTTTAGAACCCGGCGTTGATGGCCTGAGCGGCGTCGATCTTGTCCTGACCCACGTCACCGGCGAACTGGTCCCAAACGGGCTTCATCGCATCAACCCATGCCTGACGCTGTTCCGGGTTAAGCTCACGAATGATCCCACCCGCATCGGTGATCGAGGCTTTGGCCGCTTCGTTTACAGCAAAGGCTTCTTTGTTTCGGGTGGCCGTCACTTCGTCCAGAATAGTCATGAACTGATCACGGACTTCCGGGTCAAGGCTGTCCAGCCAGTCGACCGAGGTCACAACCAGATAGTCGATGATCCCGTGGTTGGTCTCGGTAATGCCGTCCTGCACCTCAAAGAACTTCTTGCCGTAAATGTTCGACCAAGTGTTCTCCTGCCCGTCCACAACGCCCTGTTGAAGCGCGCCGTACACTTCCGAGAACGCCATTTTCTGCGGGCTGCCACCAATGGCTTCCATCTGCGCCACCAGTACATCCGAGGACTGCACGCGGAACTTCAGACCATCTGCATCAGACGGGGCCTCCAGAGGTTTGTTAGCGGACATCTGTTTCATGCCATTGTGCCAGAACGCCAGCCCCTGCAGACCGCGACGCTGCATGCTGTCTTTCATTGCCTGACCGTCTGCCGAGGCCTGGAACGCATCCACCGCGTCAATGTTCTTGAACATGAATGGCAGGTCGAACAGACGGAATTGCTTGGTAAATTTTTCAAACTTCGACAGCGAGGGTGCGGCCAATTGCACATCGCCCTGCAACATCGCCTCCAGCACTTTGTCATCATTGTAGAGGGTCGAGTTTGGATAGACTTCCATACACATCACGCCGTTCATCTCGTCATTGACTCGCTGTTCAAGCAGAGATGCCGCGATCCCCTTGGGGTGTTTATCGGTGTTCGTCACATGCGCGAATTTCACGACGATCTCGCCGTCGTCGCAGGCTGCCATACCAGCCGTCGCGGTAACAGTTAGCGCAACTGCTGTTGCTGCCGTTGTCAGAAATTTCATCGGTTTCGTCCTCCCAGACTCCCTAAATCTTCAATTAGGCACCAAATCAGCGCCGCATGCCGCGAAGTGAACCGAATCAATGATTTCGTCTCAACGTTTAGTTTTCACGACAAAGAAATATGATTTTATACTTTAAAGCCACGTGCTTAGAAGAAGTATTTCAGAAGTGTAATTTAGTAAGCCAAGGCACTTGTGCGAAAAACCGCACAGGCGCGACACGAGTTGTGCGGATTTCCGCACTCATATCGAATCACAGCAGCCGAATCCCTCGATTGCCCGATTGATTCCAACAACAGCCCGCGCCAGCGGGCTGCCCGGCCCGACGCCTTTGACGGTATAAAAATGCGGCCATACTCGGCAGCCGGAGCGCCTTTGATCAGCGGCGATAATCTTCGGGGCGAATCTGATAGCGCGCTAACTTGTCATAAAATGTCTTGCGCGGCAGTTTCAGTGCTTTTGCTGCGTCAGATGCTTTCCCATTGTGCCGGCCAAGGGCTGCAATCAACAAAGATCGTTCCACGCGGGCCATTTGTTCACTCAAACCCAGATCTGTTGACTGTGCGACCTCTTCCGGCATTCCAAGCACAAACCGCATTGCTGCCGACATCAAAGACCTTGCATTTCCCGGCCAGTCACTGGCCATCAGCGACGCTAAATGTTCGGACGAAACCTCGGGCTCTGCAATACCGGCCTGTTCGGCCGCCTGCGCGACATAGTGACGGAAGATCACAGGAATATCTTCGGGCCGCTCGGCCAAAGACGGTATGCGCACGCGCATCACATCCAGCCTATAAAAAAGGTCAGCAAGGAACCGACCATTGGACGACATGAGCGCCAAATCAGCCGTCGTGCCGGCCAGAATGCGTGCCCCCGCCCCCTGCTCGACGATTTCCAGCGCGGCATATTGCGTAGCCTCGGGCATCGCTGAGATTTCGTCGAGGAACAGTGATCCGCCAGCAGCATCCTCACAAACCTGAACCAGCGCGTCGGGCGTAAGGCCGGATGACGGCCTTTTGACAAATGGGCCCTGTGCCTGCGGCGACATCAGGTGCACAACCTCGGCCACTTTGGATATTCCACTACCCGCGGGCCCGGTCACCAGAACCTCGGCTGCCGTTGGGGCGACATTGCGGACTCGCTCTCTTAACGCTTCGGCTTGCGAGGACAGCCCGAACAGCAACCGCGCGGCAGGGTCGCCTCGTTCCAGCTCATGTTTCAGCGCGCGTTGTTCCAGAACCAGGTCACGTGCCTCAAAGGCTTTGCTCAAAACCTCAAGCAGATCAGATGCCGCGCATGGCTTTTCCAGAAAGTCGAATGCCCCCTGCCCCATGGCCCGAACCGCCATCGGAATGTCGCCTTCGCCTGTCAAAAGGATCACAGGTAGATCCGGGTCCACGTCACGGGCATATGTCAAAAGGTGAAATCCATCCCGACCCGGCATTCGAATATCCGAAACGATCACACCAGAGAATTCTGCCCGAATGTGATCCTTGGCCACAACAAACGAACTCGCTGTGATCGGTTCGTAATCTGCGAGCTCCAATGTCTGCGCCAATGCCTCGCGCACTGCGGCGTCATCATCCACCAGAAGAACTTTACGCGTCATGCCACCTCGTCTTCCCGGTATTTTTCAAGTTCGACGGTAAACACCGCACCCATATCCGCATTCGCGCCCCGAATATTCCCACCGAAACTCTGAACCAGCCCATAGGAAATCGAAAGGCCTAACCCCATGCCCTCAGACGACCCGACCGCCTTGGTCGTATAAAATGGCTCAAACAGCTTTTCGGTGTTCTCGATACCCGGCCCGATGTCCCGAACAGTCACAGCCAGTCTTGCACCGTCTTCGATGGCGATTCGAATAAGCCGGTCGTCCTGCTGGCTCATCGCATCTGCGGCATTGTTAATGAGGTTCACAAAGACCTGAACAAGACGCACCTCACCGCCCCATGCGAAAACCGGAGTTTCCGGAGGCAACCACTCCATCGTAACTGCATCGGCCCGCAAACGGGCCTCGGTCAACTCCACCGCGGTATTGATCACCTGCACAAGATCAACCTTACCCATTGGCTCGCTTTCGTTGCGGGCAAAGGCGCGCAAGTTCTTGATGATCCGCGCCATCCGAGCCGCCATATGGGAAATCCGGGTCAGGTTTTCAGAGGCTTTTTCGTCACGCCCGCGCGACAGAAATGCCGACCCGTTATCCGCAAATTGCTGAATTGCCATCAGGGGCTGGTTCAGCTCATGACTGATTCCTGCCGACATCTGCCCAAGGGCACTTAATTTGCCAGCCTGTATCAGCTCTTCCTGCGCGTGTTTCAGCGCAGTTTCGGCCTCCTGACGTTCGTGCACCTCGCGGCGCAAAGCGGAGTTGGCCGCGGTTAACGCATGGGTCCTTTGTGCAACGCGGCTTTCCAGCACGGCATTGGCCTCGGTCAAAGTGCGCCGACGTTCGGTCGCCAGAAACAACAATGCTCCAAACGCCAGACAGAGCGCGGCGACGGTCGCGGCCTGCAAGCCCGCAAGGCGCCGTGCCGGGGCTGCATCCATCACAACCTCACCTGTCATTCCGATCACAGGCAAATCCCGGCTTAGATGCAACGCACGCTGAGGCAAATAAGGCCCCCAGCCAAGGTGCCACAGTTCGTACGGTCCGATCATGTCTTCTGCAAATCTTACTTCTCGGTCGCCCGGAGGAACCAATCCCCTTTGACCGCCGTCGCGTTGCCAGAACAGCAATTCTGATCGGTTTGAAATAAACACGAGGCCGGTGCGGTCAATAAAGAAGACAGCCTCAGTACTGCCGCGCCACGTCTGTTCAATATCTTCCACGTCAGCAATAACCACCACCGCGCCCGTGACCCTGCCATCCGACGCGAAATCCGGTGCCGCATAGGTGAAGATACGATTCCCGAATCGCGGCAATACGCCATGCGCGCTGCCCAATGCGCCCTGCATTGCGCGTTCAAAGGCTGGTTGCCCCTGGACGTTACCGCCGACAACGTCATGTGCTGCGGCCAATACCCGCCCTTCGGTATCAGCATAAAGAACATCAACAGCGGCGGTTTTGTCCGCAACTTCCAATAAAAGCGCCCGCGCTGTGTGGATATTTGCGGGATTGCTTAAATCCCGCAAATCGGGATGTCCGGCCATCAGAACGGCTAGTTCCTGATAAACCTGTAGCTGTGTGCTCAATCGGTCCGCAGCCAGTTCCAGATCCGCCTCGGCCTTTTCATTCAATTGTGAAAGTGCCTGACGATAGCCATACGACCAGACTCCGGCGGACAACATCCCGACGGCAATCAGAAAACCCAAGATTACCCAAACCCTTTGCATATCATAGGGTCTTGCATTCAGCGCGCTGCATGGCAAGTCTGCGCCGCATGAAGACGGTATTCCAATCGCCGGTTGAACTGGGTTTTGTTCAAAATCCCTATCCTTTCTACGACAAGGCCCGCGCGCAAGGTGACCTTGTCTATTGGGACGACTACAAGAAAGTCGCAGCCGTGTCGCACAAGGCTGTTCAGACCCTGTTAAAAGACCGTCGCTTTGGCCGCGAAATTCCCACTGAACTTCAACGCCCTGGCCCCGCGCATCTTGCGCCTTGGCTGAAAGTCGAGGCGCACTCTCTGCTGGAAGCAGAACCACCCCGACACACACGGCTGCGTGTTTTGGTCATGCGAGCCTTTACGTCACGCGCGATTACTGCGCTTGAGCCGTCTATTCTTGCCCTCTGTCACTCTCTGATCGACCGTTTTCCTGACGCGCCCTTTGACCTGCTGGATGCATTTTGTACGCAGGTACCAGTGATAACGATCTGTCGCTTGTTGGGAGTTCCCGAAGATATGTCGCCCGATCTGTTGAAATGGTCGCACGCGATGGTGGCGATGTATCAGGCTGGTCGCACGCGTCAAACTGAAGACAAGGCCGCGATTGCCGCACGGGACTTCACTGCCTTTCTAAGCGAGTATGTCGACCAGCGCCGCTTTGACCCGAAAGACGATCTGATCACGCGCCTGATCGCGGCCGAAGAAGACGGCGAAAAACTCTCACGCGATGAACTGGTGGCGACCTGCATTTTACTGCTGAACGCCGGACACGAGGCTACTGTTCATTCGCTGGGCAATGGGGTGAAAACAATTCTGGAACTTGGTCTGGATCCGCGGGCTTATGAACCGAACGGACTGGTCGAAGAAATCCTGCGCTACGACCCGCCTCTGCATATGTTCACCCGCTATGCTTATGAGGATGTTGAGGTGTTCGGCCATAGATTCAAGCGTGGCGATGAAGTCGCTTTGCTGTTGGGGGCTGCGAACCGGGACCCGTCTGTCTGGAGCAACCCCGACATTTTCGATCCAACGCGCCCGATCGTCACCAACACCAGCTTTGGCGGAGGACTTCATTTCTGCGTCGGTGCTCCGCTGGCGCGGCTCGAGATGCGGATTGGTTTGACCGCGCTGTTCGACAGATGCCCGAACCTGCGCCTGAGCGCCGAACCGGAATACTCGAACTCTTATCACTTCCACGGGCTGACCCGGCTGATGGTCCGGGTCTGAATATTTCAGGTTTCAATCAGTGCGTTTAGCGGCAGCATGGTTGTCGACTTGATCTCTTCCATGGACAGCAAAGCCGTTACGTTGTGGACACGTACTTCCGAGATCAGCGTCTGATAAAAAACGTCATAAGCCCGAGCATTTTTGACCCGCACTTTGAGGATATAATCGATGTCCCCTGCCAGCCGATGCGCCTCTTGCACTTCGGGGCGATCCCGCAGCGCCTTAAGGAACTTTCGCTGCCAGTCTGCCTCGTGTTCCGAGGTACGAATCAGCACAAAAAACGTCGCCTCAAACCCCAACGCTTCGGCATCCAACAAAACGGTCTGCTGACCGATCACTCCGGCCCCTTTCAGCTTGCGGATTCGATTCCAAACTGGGGTCTTGGAACTGCCGACACGGGCGGCTATTTCATCCAAAGATTGGCTGGCGTCTCGCTGTAGCTCGACCAGAATTTTCCGATCCGTGTCATCAATCCGCACCGACATTCCAATTTTCCCTTCGTTTCGAAACTCGCGTCCCAGATCGAGGCATTGATGGAACGTTTGTTCTTATTTATGCGCCCATATAGCGCAATACCGGGAATATTTCCTATATTGCAGGTCAAGTCAAACCAACCTGAGACGGAACATGCAGCTTACGCGTTCATATGATGGCACAGGGCACGTCGACTTTGTCGGCGCGGGTCCGGGCGATCCAGAATTGCTGACACTCAAGGCGCTTAATGCCTTTGAGCGTGCTGATGTCGTGTTGCATGACCTCCTTATCAGCGCCGAGGTTCTGGAGCTGGCCGGCAAGACAGCCGTTCTGGTCGATGTTGGCAAGGCCGGGTTCGGACCGTCGTGGAAACAGGAAGACATCGACGCCCTTTTGGTCGAGCATGCCCTGAAAGGACAGCATGTCGTACGCCTGAAGTCCGGCGACCCAACCGTGTTCGGCCGTCTGGATGAAGAGATCGAAGCAATCGAGGCCGCAGGTATCACTTGGCAAATCGTTCCCGGCATCACCGCAGCGTCTGCCGCAGTCGCAGGAATCGGGCAAAGTCTTACACGGCGCGGTCGCAACTCGTCGGTCCGCATTCTAACCGGACACGACATGAAGGGGTTCGCTGATCATGACTGGGCTGCGCTGGCACGCCCCGGTTCTGTCGCGGCAATTTACATGGGCAAGAAATCCGCCCGTTTCATTCAGGGCCGCCTCATCATGCACGGTGCTGACCGTGCTACGCCAGTGACGCTGGTGGAAAACGCCTCGCGCGCCGATCAGCGCGTTTTGGCCACCACACTGGATCAACTGCCCACCGACCTGAGCGCCGCCGACATGGACGGCCCCACCCTGACCTTTTACGGCCTCGCCCCGCGCCAAGCGACCCAGGCCCTGACCGAATTCAAGAAGGAGCACGCCTGATGGCCCGCGCTTTTACCCCTAAAGTGGTCACCGCCAACGATCTGTTGGAAGGCGACGTTATTTACCAGACCGAAGACGACCGCTGGTCGCGTGAGCTGTCCGAAGCCGAATTGATCACGGATGAAGCCCACGCACAGGTTCGTCTGCTGGATGCCACCCGTCAGGCAAACAAGATCGTCGGAGCCTACTTAGCTGATGCCGTCGCAGGTACCAAAGGCCCCGAGCCCACCCATTTCCGCGAGGAGTTCCGCCGCACCGGACCCTCAAACTATGCCCATGGCAAGCAGGAAACAGTAACGCAGCCCCGGGCCTAACCCTCGGCCCTCCTCTCTCCCCATAAAGGCCCTAGGTTTCGGGGCTGCAATTAAGGACAGCTAATCATGTATCGCTACTCCGAGTTCGACACAGCATTTTTGGCAGAACGTAACGCACAGTTCCGCGCGCAGGTCGAGCGCCGCATTGACGGCTCACTGACCGAGGATGAATTCAAACCTCTGCGCCTGATGAACGGCCTGTATCTGCAACTGCACGCGTACATGCTGCGCGTCGCCATCCCCTATGGCACCCTGTCCAGCGCTCAGATGCGCCAACTGGCACTGCTGGCCGAGAAGTGGGACAAAGGCTATGGCCATTTCACCACGCGTCAGAACATCCAATACAACTGGCCGAAACTGAACGACGTACCGGATATGCTGGACGCGCTGGCCGAGGTAGGCATGCATGCCATTCAAACCTCGGGCAACACCATCCGCAACGTGACCGCAGATCATTTCGCCGGTGCTGCCGCGGATGAGATCGCTGACCCGCGCCCCTATGCCGAACTGCTGCGCCAATGGTCGACTGACCACCCGGAATTCCAGTTCATGCCGCGTAAATTCAAGATCGCGATCACCGGTTCGGAAAACGACCGCGCCGTGATCAAAGCGCATGACATCGGCCTGCAACTGGTCGAGCGTGACGGCGTTCTGGGTGCTCGTGTGATCGTAGGTGGCGGTCTGGGCCGCACCCCAATGATCGGTAAAGAGCTGTCCGAATTCGTCGCCTTTGACGATCTGCTGGCGTATCTGGAAGCCACCGTTTCCGTTTGGAACCAGATCGGCCGCCGCGACAACAAATACAAAGCGCGTATCAAGATTACCGTGCACGAGAACGGCATCGACACCATCCGCGCCAAGGTTAACGAGCGCTTCCTGCAGGTTCGCCCGCAGTTCAAGGGCGCCGACATGGCTCTGCTGGAAGAGATCAAGGGCCACTTCGCAGCGCCCGCCTTCCGCGAAGGCTCGGTAGCGTCGTTCGAAAGCGCCTACACCAACGATCCAGTTTTCCGCTCATGGGTCGACACCAACATCGCGCCGCACAAGAACGCGGACCACGCGATCGTCACGATCTCGATCAAGAAACACGGCGCAACGCCGGGTGATGCGACTGCCGAGCAGATGCGTGTAATGGCCGATCTGGCCGAAGAGTTCGCCTATGACGAGCTGCGCATCAGCCACGAGCAGAACGTGATCCTGCCGCATGTCCACAAGTCGGACCTGCCCGCGATCCACGCGAAGCTGAAGGAATACGAACTGGCGACCGCCAATATCGGCCTGATCAGCGACATCATCGCATGCCCCGGCATGGATTACTGCGCGCTGGCGACGGCCCGCTCGATTCCAGTCGCGCAAGAAATTGCGACCCGTTTCGAAGACCTGAAGCTCGAGCACGACATCGGCCACCTGAAGATCAAGATCTCGGGCTGCATCAACGCATGTGGTCACCACCACGTGGGTCACATCGGCATCTTGGGACTGGATCGTGCTGGCGTCGAGAACTATCAGATCACTCTGGGCGGCGACGGCACCGAGACGGCGGCCATTGGTGACCGCACCGGTCCGGGCTTTGCCTATGATGAGATCGTTCCGGCTGTAGAGCGCATCGTCGACACCTATCTGAACCAGCGGGAGAGCGCTGAAGAGACCTTCCTGGAAACCTATCGCCGCGTCGGTATGGCTCCGTTCAAGGCTGCACTCTATCCCGAGGCTCAGGCGAATGCCGCTTGATCTGATCCAAACGGAACTGGGCAAAGAAAGAAGCGAACTGACCGAAAAGGTCGAGGCGCTGAACGCCCAGTTCCGGCACCACAGTGCGCATGATGTGATGCATGGCGCGCTGGAGGAGATAGACAAGTTGGCTCTGGTCTCAAGTTTCGGGGCCGAGTCGGTTGTGTTGCTGCACATGGCAGCGGTGGTCGACAAAATGACGCCGGTGCTGTTCGTGGACACTATGATGCTGTTCACCGAAACGCTGGAATACCAGCAAGAGGTCAGCGAGCGTCTGGGCCTGAAGAACGTCCAGATCATCCGCGCGGATGATGAGGATATTCAGCGTGACGATCCATATGGCGCTTTGCGCCTGCGGGACACGGACGCGTGTTGCAATCTGCGCAAGACCTTTCCTCTGCAAAAGTCCCTGTCCGGATATTGCGGCTGGATTACCGGGCGCAAACGGTTCCAGTCGGGCACTCGCGCGACGCTGGAGTTCTTTGAGGTTGAGGACGGCACGGGCCGGATCAAGGTCAACCCGCTGGCCCATTGGGCGCCCGAAGACGTGCGCGCTTATATGGAAGAAAACAACCTGCCCCGGCATCCGCTGGTTGCCAAAGGATATCCCTCGATCGGCTGTGCGCCCTGCACCTCGCCGGTGAAGGAGGGCGAAGACCCCCGCGCTGGACGTTGGCGCGATCAGAACAAGGAAGAATGCGGCATCCATTTTGTCGACGGCAAGATGGTGCGCGCCGGAGAGATAACATGAACGTAATCGTAACAGATGAGGGGTTTTCCCCTGATGACTGGACCGACGGCTATGTCACGCTGGAAGACGCTGCCAACGACGTAGTGGCTCTGGACGTACCGTCCGACACTGACCCGGACGAGCTGGTTGACCGCCTGGGCAACGCCAAAATGGTACGGGTAGATTTTCCGTCCTTTGCCGATGGCCGTGGCTTTACCATTGCCCGTACCCTGCGCCTGAAAGGTTTTACCGGCCGTTTGCGCGCCAAGGGACATGTTCTGGCAGACCAGTACGCCATGGCCCGGCGCAGTGGTTTTGACGAAGTCGAAATCGACGATTCTCTGGCCGGTCGTCAGCCCGAAGATCAGTGGCTGGCCCGCGCTAACTGGAAAGAAAACAACTATCAGGCCCGCCTGCGCGGCTAAGCCGCCCATCGCCAGCTTGTGATGGAACGGGGGCAACTGCCCCCTTTTCCTGACTTGGATCAATGTATAAACGGAGATGTCGGTTAAGCACACCGGCAGTGAAATGATGACAGAGATGAAATCCGTGACCGAAGCCACCGCCGTGAAGGCCCCCGTATTGCCGGACGCTCAGACCGTGACCGATGTGAAGCATTGGACCGACAGCCTGTTCTCGTTCAAGGTGTCACGCCCCGCCTCGCTGCGGTTCCGCTCGGGCGAGTTTGTGATGATCGGCCTGCTGGGCGACAATGGCAAACCGCTGCTGCGCGCCTATTCCATCGCGTCGCCGTCGTGGGACGAAGAACTGGAGTTCTACTCGATCAAAGTGCAGGACGGCCCGCTGACTTCGAAACTTCAGCACATCAAACCCGGCGACCAGATCATCCTGCGGCCCAAGCCGGTAGGTACACTGGTTCATGACGCGCTACTGCCCGGCAAGCGCCTGTGGTTCTTTGCCACCGGCACCGGTTTTGCACCGTTCGCGTCGCTGCTGCGCGAGCCGCAGACCTACGAGGACTATGACGAGGTTATTATCACCCACACCTGCCGCGAAGTGGCCGAGTTGGAATATGGCCGTCAGCTGATCGAAGGCATCCGTCAGGACGAAATGCTGGCCGAGCTGATAGGCGAAGGTTTCGCGGACAAGATTCGCTATTACCCGACCACCACTCGCGAAGAGAGTCCCAAGATGGGTCGTATTACAAACCTGCTGAAAGACGACACCGTGTTTGGCGATCTGGGTATTGAGGGTGGCATCAAACCGGAAACTGACCGCGCAATGGTTTGCGGCAGCCTGGCCTTCAACCTCGATATCAAGGAAATCCTGGAAGAGTTCGGACTGCGCGAAGGCGCAAATTCCGACCCCAAGGAGTTCGTGATCGAAAAGGCTTTTGTGGGCTAATCTTTACACGCGGGCTGCAAGTTCCTTGCTGCCCGCGCAAAATCCTGCTGCAAATCCCGTGGATTTCAGCTGCTTCGACGCGGATCACGCTTGAAACAACCTGCGTTGCAGTCTAAATTCCGAGCTCGAAATTCTGCAATCATCAAAGGAATGAACCAATAGCTCGCAGACCTCACAACGCGCCGCCGCAGAGAGACACCGGCCCACGCGTCAATGAAAAAATTCGTGCCCCCGAAATTCGCCTGATCGGCGCTGATGGTGACAATGTCGGGGTGGTTCATCCCGCCAAAGCCATGCAACTTGCCGCTGATGCCGGCCTTGACCTGGTCGAGATTTCGCCCAACGCGAACCCGCCGGTCTGCAAAATCATGGATTTTGGCAAGTTCAAGTACGAACAGCAAAAGCGCGAAAGCGAAGCCCGTAAGAAACAAAAAGTCATCGAGGTGAAAGAGGTCAAATTCCGGCCCAACACCGACACACATGACTATGATGTCAAAATGAAAAACGTCTTCAAGTTTCTGGAAAAGGGCGACAAGGTCAAAGTCACTCTGCGCTTCCGTGGCCGTGAAATGGCTCACCAGAATCTGGGTCGTGAGCTTCTGGAGCGTGTGGCTGAAGACATCAAGGAATTGGGCAAAGTTGAAAACATGCCAAAGATGGAAGGTCGTCAGATGATCATGATGATTGGGCCTCTGCCACAGAAGTAAACCCGCATCGGTTGACACGATCAAAGCCTCCTCGATCCGAGGGGGCTTTTATTTTGCCTTGCGTTCAGCCAACCACAGGCGCGTGTCATTTACATCAAACGCCAGTGAAGTCAGGTCGACGACAAGCAACACGACCAGCAACGTGGAATACCATGGCGACAGGCCCGACGTGCCAGACAATGTGACGGCAACGATTACGACCATCGGCACCCAGCACAGTAAATGCGGCAAAGACATTGCTTTGCTCATGCCGCGGGCAACCAGCATAATCGGAATATTCAACGCCATTCCACCAATGGACAGCAACGCGATAAGCGCCGCGTTGGGCTGATCTAAAAAAGCAACCGGCGCAAGGTTAATTGGGATCAGGATGAAACTCATCCAAATCTGAACCCAAGTTGGAAGGGTGCGAAAACTCGTCCAGATATCGGCGATCATGTCGGCATTGCCCACCAGTTGTCTTCGCGACCTACACTATTGACCTCAAACGAAAAGTCCCATCACAACGGCGTTATATCACCGATGAGATTGCCTTACCCAGTTTCCCTACCAATTCATCCAACTGTGCGTCCTCAATGATAAAAGGCGGCGCCAACAGGATATGGTCGCCCAACCGCCCATCGCGCGTGCCGGACATGGGATAGCAGATCAACCCTTCGGCCATTGCTGCCTTTTTGATTTTGCCAGCGACCCCGAGCGCAGGATCGAACGGTGTTTTGGTTTCACGGTCTGCAACCAATTCGATACCTCGGAACAAACCCCGGCCACGCAAATCGCCAATATTGGGGTGCTGACCAAATGCCGACTCGAGAGCCACTTGCAGCTTGTCACCCATTGTTCTGGTGCGTGCAGGAAGGGATCGTTCGGTCAATTCACGCACCACGGCCAAGGCGGCAGCGGTGGCAACCGGGTGGCCAATATAAGTGTGACCATGCTGAAAGAACCCGGATCCGTCGCGAATGGCGTTAAAAACCCGATCCGTGCAAAGCGTCGCGCCAATCGGCTGATAACCAGCCCCCAATCCTTTGGCGATACAGAGGATATCGGGCGAGACACCCTCGTGATCGCAGGCAAATAGATGTCCTGTCCGCCCCATGCCGCACATCACTTCGTCCAGGATCAAAAGCACGCCGTACATGTCGCAGATTTCGCGAATGCGCTTGAAATACCCCTCGACGGCAGGAACTGCGCCCAGCGTCGCACCCACAACCGGTTCAGCCATAAAGGCCATCACGGTCTCGGGGCCCAACCGCAGGATTTCGGTTTCCAACTCATTGGCTACGCGTTGACCATAATCAAAACTGCTCTCGCCCTCAGGCTTCTCCGCGTATTCATAGCAAGGTGCGATATGTGTCATCTCGATCAGCATCGGAGCGAACTGCGCCCTCCGCCATGCATTCCCACCTGCGGACAACGCCCCCAGAGTGTTGCCATGGTAGCTTTGGCGACGCGCAATCACATGCCGCCGTTCGGGCTGCCCGGTTTCCAGGTAGAATTGACGCGCCAGCTTGATGGCCGCCTCGGTCGCCTCGGACCCGCCCGAGACGAAATAGACCCGATCCAGATCCCCCGGGGCGTTTTCAATCAGCAGATCCGCCAAGGCCTCGGCCGGGTCCGACGTCATAAATCCGGTATGCGCAAACGCGATCTTTTCGACCTGTTCCTGCACAGCCCGGATGACGGCGGGGTTGGAATGACCCAGACAGGAAACAGCGGCATCGCCGCAATCCAAATAGCGACGTCCTTGCGTATCGATCAGGTAACACCCGTCTCCACCTGCAACCACGGGCAGGTCCGACTTCGTGTGGCGCGGAAATACGTGACTCATATGAATGCCCTTTCCAGCATGGCAACAAGCGCCGAAACCGACGCGGCGTTATCCTTCCATGGGTTCCCGTCTTGATTAGTCAGACTGTTTTCGAACCCAACCCGCACATCTCCTCCGCGTTGGGCGGCATGTGTCAGACAGGCGTGCTCTTGCGCGCCAAAGGCGCATACCATCCATGGCGAAGTATCCGCCGGAAACCGGTCCAAATCCTGAAGGGTGGATTGCTGGCCTGTGGAATACCGCCCCAACACCAACAACCGATCCACCTGCCCGTCTCGAACGATCCCCGCCTTTTGCCATTCAACCAACTGCATGGCATCTTCTGCGTCGTACAGAATATGTTGCACCCTAGTGCCCTGCTCGGCACATAAGCCGTAAACACGAGCTGCCCAATCCGGTGCCCGCGCAATCTCTCGCACGGAAATCGAGGCCCATTTTGGGCGCACCTGCTGCAAGCAATTAAATTGTGCAGGCACGTCAAACACCCCGGCAGACTCGGTTGTGATCTGAAGGTCCAGTCCAGGAACTTCTCGGCCAAGTTCTTCTAAAATCTCAAGATATTGACCAGAATCCAATGAATGCAGCCCATCTTTATCCCGCACATGCAGATGCACCCCATCCGCACCAACGGCATGGCAGTTCCGTGCCGTTTCAACGATTTGGTCGGTGGAAACCGGTAATTCTGGATGATCAATAGACCCGCGCCTTGCGCCATTCGGGGCAACCAAGACATAGGGCCGATGGTTGGGTTCAATTTTTGGACTTGAGACAGACATGAGAATTCCTCGGGTTCAGGTCCTCATCTAATCGCATCCTAGATGTTTTTTAGTTGCTATTTTCAAAACATTTGTTTTTTTATCTTCATGACTGCGACCCCGAACCAATTGACAGATCGATTGCGTCAGGAAATTGAGCGGATGCCGACTGCCCTGCAGGCAGCCGCAAAGTACATTATCGACAATCCCGGTGATTTCGGGCTGGACCCCATCCGCGTTACGGCGGCCAGGATTGGCGTCAGTTCCAACGTTCTGGTGCGCTTGTCACAGCGCATGGGGTTCGACAGTTTCGAAGCCTTCCGCGCGCCTTTCAGAAAGGCTCTTGTGACAGACCGCGAAAATGACCTCGGGCAGGACTGGATTACCAGCATGCGAACCGGGGACGAATTTAGCAAATTGCAGGCCGGGCTGGCGCAAAACGAACAGAATGTCGTGACACGATCCCTGCGCCTCATGACATCCGACAAGGCCCAAACTGCGGTCGAGGTTATCACCGGATCCCGCCGATGTTTCGTGACAGCCACCCGCGCCAGTTATGCCTTGGCGTACTACTTTTCCTACACAGGGCGCATGGCACATCCTGGTCTACAGTTGATTCCACGCCATATCGGCTCTGCGACCGATGATTTGCTGGATGCGGACCAAGGGGATTGCCTAATTGCAATTACAGTCCAACCTTATTCGGCGGACACCATCCAGTCGATGCGGTTTGCGAAACAAAAGGGGCTACGTCTTATTCTAATCTCTGACAGCGAAGTGATCGCACCTGGAGTTGAACCAGACATTGCCCTGACCATTAGCACGCGCGCGCTGCACCCGTTTTCTTGCTTTACCGGCGCAATGGCTGTTTTGGAATGCCTTCTGGGGCACCTGTTCGATGCCCAAGGCGGCGCCGCTCGCCATCGGATAGAATCCTATCAAAAGGCGCGGGAAGACACAGGCGCCTATTGGCAGCCCTCAAAGCCGCCCAAAATTCGGCGGACTTAAAAAAACCCCGACAGTAAAGTCGGGGCTTTCCTTGCTGTCTGTGGTCTACATACAAGCTTCCACAGCACGTTTAGTCATAACGCCGACAAGATGCGCCCGGTAATCCTTACTGCCGTGAAGATCACCGATCATGTTCGCCGGGTTAATACGCAGGTCCATCAGCGCGTCTGTGCGGAATTCCTTATTCAGCGCCTCCTCCGCCTCTGACCATCGGAACACACCGTCTTCGCTGGCACCTGTCACGGCCACCCGAACCCCGTCCGCGAACCGCGCCAGATACACACCGACCAACGCAAAACGCGAAGCCGGTTGCAGGAACTTCTGATAACTCGCCGCCTGCGGAACCGGAAAACGGATTGAAGTGATAATCTCGCCCTCGTCCAGGGCGGTCGAGAACATGCCCTCGAAAAAGTCATCCACAGCAATCTCACGCGTGTTGGTTACAATCGTCGCGCCCGATCCCAATGCGCCTGCGGGATAGCAGGCAGCCGGATCGTTATTGGCGATCGAACCGCCAATAGTACCACGATTACGCACCGCCGGATCACCAATCTGTCCAGCCAACGCTGCCAGCGCCGGATAACTGCCTGCGGCTTCACGCGCCACATCAGAATGGGTCGTCGCCCCGCCAATTGCGACCGAACCGTCATCCTCAATGCAAACACCCTTCATTTCGGCAATACCACTCAAAGAAACCAACGCAGACGGGGCTGCCAGGCGTTGTTTCAGCGTCGGGATCAGAGTCTGCCCCCCGCCAAGCGCCTGTGCATCCTCGCCCCCCAACGCGGCGACCGCATCGGCGATGGTCGAGGGGGTCTTAAACTCGAAATTGTACATTTCGTCTTCCTTTCCGAAAGGCGCGGATCCGCCCTTCATCTGGCTGTAAATATCCCGGAGGTCCGGGGGCTGGCCCCCGGTCCGCCCTCTCCACTCAACCGTTCATCGCTGCCCAAACGCGCGATGGGCTCATCGGCATGTCGATGTGATCAACTGCTTTGCCGGCGGAATTCAGTGCATCAAGCACCGCGTTCACCACCGCTGGCGGAGAACCAATTGCGCCTGCTTCACCACAGCCTTTCACGCCCAACGGATTGTGCGTACACGGCGTTTGGCTGGAATGATCAACAGCATAGAACGGCACGTCATCCGCGCGTGGCATTGCATAATCCATGTAGGACGCGCTGAGCAGCTGACCATTTTCGTCATAAGCGCAGTTCTCCAACAATGCCTGACCAATACCTTGGCCAATGCCGCCGTGTACCTGCCCGTCCACGATCATCGGATTGACGATATTGCCAAAATCATCCGCAGCGGTGAATTTTTCGATGCTGACCTGACCTGTTTCCGGGTCAACTTCGACCTCGCAGGCATAGGCACCTGCCGGGAACGTAAAGTTGGCTGGGTCGTAGAACGCAGTTTCTTCCAGCCCGGGCTCGACCTCCAGCGGATAGTTATGAGGCACATAAGCCGTCAGGGTCACATCGCCCCAAGCAACTGACTTATCCGTCCCCGCAACACTGAACTGACCGTCCTTCAACTCGATATCGGCTTCTGATGCCTCCAGCAAATGCGCTGCGATCCGCTTGGCCTTTTCGATCACCTTCTCGGTGGCTTTGACCATAGCCGAGCCACAGACCGCCAGAGAACGAGACCCATAGGTACCCATGCCGAACGGGATTTTGGACGTGTCACCATGAACGATCTCGACCATCGACTCGTCGATACCGATCATATCGGCTACAACCTGCGGAAAGGCGGTCTCGTGCCCCTGCCCGTGACTGTGCGCCCCGACCATCACGCTGATCGAGCCGGTGGCGTTCACCCGCACCGTCGCCGCATCATACAGCCCCGCACGAGCACCCAACATGCCAACGATGTTCGACGGAGCAATGCCGCATGCCTCAATATAGCAGTTGATACCAAGCCCTCGCAGTTTGCCATTGGCTTCACTTTCCGCACGGCGCGCAGCAAACCCTGCCAGATCAGCAGCGGATTCAAGCTTGTCCATTGTCCCATGATAATTGCCGGTGTCATAGGTCAGCGCCACGGGCGTGTCATAGGGAAACTCGGTGATGAAATTCTGCCGCCGCAGGGCAATCGGGTCGACCCCCAGCTCGCGCGCGGCTTTGTCGATCACGCGCTCGATCTGATAGGTCGCCTCGGGCCGACCTGCTCCACGGTAGGCATCGACCGGCACTGTATTGGTAAACATCGCCTTCACGTTCACCTGAACAACCGGCGTCTTGTAGTTGCCTGCCATCAGCGTGCCGTGCAACCAGGTTGGAACCGAGCTGGAAAAGGTTGACAGATATGCGCCCAGATTGGCGTAAGTATCAGTACGCAGGCCAACAAAATTGTTGTCCGCATCCAGTGCCAGTTCGATTGTGCTGACGTGGTCACGGCCATGCGCATCCGATATGAACGCCTCGGACCGGCTGGCTGTCCACTTGACAGGACGCCCACAGGCTTTGGCCGCGTATGTGCAGAACGCCTCTTCGGCGTAGTGGAAAATCTTGGTGCCAAACCCACCCCCTACATCGGGCGCGACTACGCGTACCTTGTGCTCGGGCAAGCCCAGGACAAAAGCGCACATCAGCAGGCGGATCACATGCGGGTTCTGCGAGGTGGTGTAGAGCGTATACTCCTCAGTCCCGCGGTTATACTCGGCCACCGCTACACGCGGCTCCATCGGATTTGCAACCAAGCGGTTGTTAACCAAATCCAGTGTCGTCACATGCGCAGCATTGGCAAAGACCTCGTTGACCTTATCGTTGTCAGCTTCGCCCAAATGCCAATCGTAACAGATGTTGTTTTTCAAGTCGTCATGAACCAGCGTCGCGCCATCCTGCGCGGCTGCCTTCATGTCGAGAACGGCGGGCAGTTCTTCGATATCCAGATCAATGGCTTCGGCGGCATCGCGCGCCTGTTCAAGGCTGTCGGCCACAACAGCGGCGATCGGGTCGCCCACGTGACGCACCTTGCCCTGTGCCAAAATCGGATGCGCCGGTTCCTGCATGGGTGCGCCGTGACGGTCAGTCACTTCCCAACCACATGGGATGCCGCCGACGCCTTCAAAATCCTTGCCGGTGAATACCTTGACTACGCCCGGCATCGATTCTGCTGCTGAGGTATCCACGCTCTTGATCCGGCCATGCGCGATGTCGGACCGCAAAAAATGTACATAGGCCTGGCCGTGAACATTGATGTCGTCGGTGTAATTGCCCGCTCCGGTCAGAAAGCGCACGTCCTCGCGCCGCTTGGAACTGGCTCCGATGCCACTGTCTTTGGGCATTGCTTGTTCTCCTCCCATAAACGGATGCTTGTGCACCCTATGTTATCCCACGGGCGTTTCCTCGGACGCCCGTAGTGGCATTATTCGGCAGCGATGCTGCTGACGTCCTGACCGGATGCGGCCATGATTGCCTTGACGATGTTGTGATAACCGGTGCAACGACACAGGTTGCCTTCGAGGTACTTACGGATCTCGGACTCGGTCGGTCGCGGGTTGTCTTTCAGCAACGCCGCAGCGCTCATCACCATGCCCGGCGTACAGAAACCGCATTGCAGCCCGTGGTGATCTTGAAACGCTTGCTGGATCACATTCAGCGAGCCATCAGCATTGGCCTGACCTTCAATCGTGCCGACCTCTGCCCCTTCGGCCTCAAGCGCCAGCATATTGCAGGATTTGACCGCCTCGCCATTCACATGAACCACGCAGGCGCCGCATTGCGCCGTGTCGCAGCCCACATGTGTTCCGGTCAAAGACAGATGTTCGCGCAAAAAGCTGGACAGCAATGTCCGGCCTTCAACATCACCGCTCACGGATTTTCCGTTCACGGTCATCGAGACCTGTGTCATTCGCTCCTCCTAAAATGAAACTCTCCCTGGCCCGAGTTAAACACGGGAATTTTTGTTTGAGAACAAAAATATTTAGCGACTGAAATGGTCAGGCACTCGGACAATCTTCAATAGATATTGCGTTGTCCCAGGAAGGCAAATTACCGGCGTGACGCTCGTGGTTGTGGCCGCGTCGGGATTTCCTTGAGCAACCCGCCAACGCCCATGCCTGCGATATCCGCGCCGGTCGTCTCGATCCCGCAGGCGACGCGGGACAAAACCCAATCCGCGCCGTTCAACGCCGGGGATCGCGCGCACCCCGGCAATCCGATCACCGGTCGCGGGCCGAGTGAACCCAGAAACAGCAAGTTGCCCGGATCGACCGGCATGCCAAACCGATCCACCTGCCCCCCAGCGGCGCGCACTGCCTCTGGCGCCACATCCTGGACGTCCGAAGTTGCTGAACCCGTCAGGATCATGATCAAATCGCCCTTGGTTTCAGTTACGGCCGAGGCGAGAGCTTCGGTCTGGTGCGGAACAATTCGGACATCGCTCATTTCCATCCCAAGTGCTGCGACCCGGCCACGGATAGAAGCAATCCCCTTGTCGCTGGACGGCCCGCCGGGGATTTCAGTCACGACCAACCCGGCCTTTCGATAAACCGGCGTAGCGAGACGGACAGCACCCTGAGCCAAGCGAGAAACCTCAAGAACATCCGCCCCCGGTACGGCGTAAGAGATGATTTTTATTGTCGCCACCATCCCGCCCGTATCCATCTGCTGATACTGCGGCACGGTGGCGACAGTGATCATCGGATTGACCAGGTTAAATGCCTCGAGCGCTGCTATATCCAAAACTGCCACGCCCGGCCCTTGTGCAAGCAGGTTTACGCGACCGGTAAACGGTTGCGTCACCCGCAGCGCGGCGCTTTGGGGATCGGGGACCAATGCCTCGGCCAGCATCCCGGCTGCTTTATCTTCGTGGCAATCTCCGGGATCAAGTCGAGCAACAATCACGGATCCGTACCCCGCCGAAGCCAATTTTTCCTGATGCTCAGCCGTCAAGAGGAGCCCCTTGCGCAATTTGACATCGCCGGTCTGCACGGAATGGGCCAATATGGCTCCGGCAGCCTGTTCGACGGGAACGGGTCCGAACTTCACGCCTTACCTCGCAATACCGCTGTCATTTGTGCAAGAATGGACACTGCAATTTCGGATGGATCGGCAGCACCGATATCCAAACCGATGGGGCCGTGGATGCGTGCAATCTGAGACTCGGTAAAGCCGGCCTTCGTCATGCGCTCAATCCGTTTGGCATGGGTACGCTTTGACCCCAAGGCGCCGATATAAAACACATCGGCCTCCAGCGCGGATTTCAAAGCTGGGTCATCCAATTTGGGATCATGCGTCAACAGCACCACCGCTGTGCGGGCATCCATGCCCAACTTGGCAACTGCTTCGTCGGGCCAGTCCGTCAGGATCGTCTCATTAGGGAAACGAGCGCTCGAGGCAAAGGCTTCACGCGGATCAATGATGGCAGGATCGTACCCTGCGATCCGCGCCATCGGAACCAATGCCTGCGCGATGTGCACCGCGCCGACAATGACCAACCGCAGAGGAGGGTTATGGACAGCCACAAATGTCTGGCCGTCTTCTTCGAACCCTGACCGATCCATACGCAACCGATCCGAGTAGGCATTGCGCCGCAGAGCTCTGTGGCCAGTTTCGATATTCACCTCATAGGCCAGCGCCTCACGCTGTGCCCGCGCTTCGACCAATTCGCGCAGCATGGATTCGGGCAGAACCGTGCCCACCGGCTCGACCAGAACGCGGATAGTTCCACCGCAGGCCAAACCAACGGCAAAAGCGTCGTCGTCACTGACGCCGAATTCCAAAAGACGCGCCTCGGCTTCGTCAATCGCCTCAAGTGCCTCAACCACAACGGCACCTTCGACGCACCCGCCCGAAACCGAGCCCTCGATGCGACCATCCCCGCCAATAACCAACTGCGATCCAACCCGGCGCGGCGCACTGCCCCAGGTTTCCACAACAGTGGCCAAGGCGGTGGGTCTCCCGTCATTGTACCAGCGCAAGGCCTTTTCGGGACTGTTGTCGAATCTGTCCATTGAACCCTCCGGCGTGTTCTGCCCCAACATAAGCAGGTTTATCGGGATGAAAAGTAACGCTTGGCGTTAACCTTTTATATGCAATCGAAAATCAGGGCCTTCGGCGTAAACAGGCCAAAATTCGGTGCAGTCCTTCAAAGGATTGATTGTCAGGCAGCGCGATTCTAGCGTACACGCGCAACTGGTGCATTCCAGTATGCGCATATTATTTTTTTGCAACGGAGACAGAGAGTTGAAACGCATTTTTACACTCGGAATGGCAATTGGCCTGTTGGCCTCGACCGCAGCGACTGCCGACACATTCCTGCGCTATGGTGAAGTCGAAGGATGGAAGGTTTTCATCGACCAGGAAAAGAAATCCTGCCTGATCGAGGCCGTGGATGACGCGGAAAACGTGGTTCAGATGGGCCTGACAAGCGATCGTGGCGTTGGCTATGTCGGTGTCTTTACCAAAGCCAAGACCGACATCAAAAGAGGTGACACCGAGGCTGTCGCGATTCTGTTGGGAGATAACGTCTATATCGGCGAAGCGACCGGCATGAAGGGCAACATCACCAAGGGATACTCGGGCGGATATGTCCTGTCAGACGATCCCCAATTTGCCGAGGATATTGCCAAGCAGAAGGTCATGTTGGTCTTTCCAGAAAAGGAATTCGCCTTCACCGTCGACCTGACCGGCACCTACAAGGCCATGGAAATGGCGCGCAAGTGCAACGAAGAACAGCTGAGCTAACCCTTAGCCTGAAAGCGCGGTCATCAACCGCGCTTTCTCGCCCATGTCGTCGGGTTGAGAGATAACGGCGGCCAGATCCTCTAGCGACGCAATCGAATGCCCCGCGCGGAAGCTGTCCACATGCGGCAGCATCGCCCGAACGCCCTGCGCCTTGGGTGCAAACCCGTCCCAACGCAATAGCGGGTTCAACCAGATCAACCTTCGCGCGGACAGGTGGAGGCGCTCCATTTCTTTGCTCAAAGCTACCGGTTCACCGCGATCCAACCCGTCTGAGATCAAAAGGACCACGGCGCCCTGCCCCATGACGCGGCGCGACCAGTCGCGGTTGAAGGCGTGCAGGCATGACCCAATCCGTGTACCACCCTCCCAGTCCTGCGCCTCAGCCCCGGCGGCAGCCAGAGCGGCATCCACGTCGCGCTGTTGCAAGTGGCGGGTGATGTTAGTCAGGCGAGTTCCGAACGTAAAAGCATGAACCTTGGCCCAACCTGCCCCTTTTGCGTTCGAAACAGTATGCAAAAAATGCAGGATAATCCGGCTGTACTGGCTCATTGATCCAGAGATGTCACAAAGCACAACCAGATTGGGCCAGCGCGGTTTTGGCTTGAGGCGCGCTATATCTCTTAGTTCGCCCCCTTGCCGCATCGCGGCGCGCAATGTACGGGCGCGGTCGACGCGGTGGCCCTGATGGCTGGCCTGCCCGCGTCGCGACTCGATGGGTTTGACCGGCAGTGTCAATTCAGCCAGCATGCGCTTGGCCCGTGCAATTTCGCCGGTACTCATCTGTTCAAAATCCAGATTTCGCAAACGCTCTTCGGATGACGCGGTTTGCGAGGCGTCGATCTCTAGCTCGGTCTCTTCCCCTTGGGCGGATTCCTCGGGCAAATCGCGTTCAACCCCGTCCAGCAAAGCCTCAGCCGCGCGTTTTTCTGCAGCGTCGGCCTTGCGTTCTTCCTGCACCCCCCGAATGGCAGGCAGCATCATGGACATCATGTGCTCAAGATATCGCGGGTCGCGCCAATAAAGGCGAAAAACCTGAGCAAACACTGTGCGATGCTCGGGCCGGTTCACAAAGCAGGCGTGAAGGGTCCAGTAGAAATCCTGTTTTTGAGTAAAGCCTGCCACCTGCACAGCCCGGATCGCATCCACAACCCGCCCAGTTCCAATCGGCAGCCCAGCCTTGCGCAAGGCCCGCGCAAAATGGGTGATATTCTGCGCTAGCTTCGGATCATCGGGAATATTCAGCGGGAGTTGTTCAGCCATCAGACCGGTTCAAGCGAGGCTTTGGCCTGATCCAGAATCCGTTTCGCCTCAGACCCCTGAAGTTTCTGAATATCGTCCTGATACTTCAGAATCGCGCCCAACGTGTCGCCGATCACCTCAGGGCTGAGGTTGATTACGTCCAGCGCCAGCAAACACTTGGCCCAGTCGATGGTTTCGGCCACACCCGGTTTCTTGAACAGGTCCTCGGTGCGCAGGTGCTGGACAAAAGCGACAACTTCACGGCTGAGCGCCTCGGCGGCTTCGGGCGCACGGGCGCGGAGAATTTCGATCTCGCGATTGAAATCGGGATAATCAACCCAGTGATACAGGCATCGGCGTTTCAGCGCGTCGTGAACCTCACGCGTGCGGTTCGAGGTCACGATCACGATGGGCGGTTCGGGGGCTTTCACCGTACCCAGCTCGGGGATGGTGACCTGAAAATCGCTGAGCGCCTCAAGCAGGAAGGCTTCAAAGGGTTCATCGGTCCGGTCAAGTTCGTCGATCAGCAGGACAGGTGCGCCGTGCTCATCCGGTCGCATAGCCTGCAATAACGGGCGTTCGATCAGATAGGTGTCCGAGAACAGTTCATCTTGCAATACCCCTCGATCCGCTCCGCCCGAGGCTTCGGCTGTCCGAATGGCCACCATCTGCGCCGGAAAGTTCCATTCATATACCGCCGAGGATGCATCGAGCCCCTCGTAACATTGCAACCGGATCAGGCGACGGTTCAACCCGGTGGCCAATGCCTTGGCGATCTCGGTCTTGCCGACCCCTGCCTCACCTTCCAGGAACAGGGGGCGCCCTAGTTTAAGCGACAGGAACACGACAGTGGCCAAAGCCCGCCCGCAAACATAACCCTGTTCACCTAGCATATTCTGAACAGAGTCGATGGAATCTGGCTGTGTCATGTTTAAATCTCTCCTTCCGCACAAGAGGTCACGGGAGCACGCGCACGTCAAGGCATGGTCTTTCCGGGATTTACGGCGGTTGGAGCAGTTGACAAGGTCTTTCGCGAAAGCGACTGCTGTGCTAGCGGAGGCGCCATGACCGATAGCATAACGATCCGCCGCCCCGACGACTGGCATCTGCACCTGCGCGATGGCGCCATGATGCAGGCCGTCCTGCCCGAAACCGCACGCCATTTTGCCCGTGCAATCATCATGCCGAACCTTGTCCCCCCCGTCGTGCGCAGTGATCAGGCAGCTGCCTATCGCGACCGCATCATGGCCGCCCTGCCCGATGGCATGACTTTCGAGCCGCTGATGACCCTGTATCTGACCGAGGACACCGATGCCGAGGACATGGCCGCCGCGCATGCCAGCGGGCTAATCAAGGCGGTCAAGCTGTACCCGGCAGGTGCAACGACCAATTCGGCCTCGGGCGTACGGAATTTCGACAAGGTGCGTCCGGTGCTTGAGAAAATGGCGGAGATCGGTCTGCCTATGTGCGTACACGGTGAAGTCACCGACGCTGAGATCGACATCTTCGACCGCGAGGCCGTCTTTATCGACCGCGTTCTGGACCCAATCCGCAGAGCAACTCCGGGACTGCGCGTGGTCATGGAACACATCACGACCGCAAACGGCGTGGATTACGTGAAAGCCAATGAAACCGATCTGGGTGCAACCATCACGACGCACCACCTGATCATCAACCGCAATCACATTCTGGTTGGTGGCATCAAGCCGCACTATTACTGCCTGCCGGTCGCCAAGCGGGAAGAACATCGCGTGGAACTGCTGGCTGCTGCAACTTCGGGCGATAAGCGTTTCTTCCTGGGCACGGACAGTGCGCCGCATACCGATGCAAACAAAGAAATGGCGTGTGGTTGCGCTGGATGCTTTACAGCAACGAACACCATGTCACTGCTGGCCGAAATGTTCGACCTCGCAGACGCGCTAGACAAGTTGGAGGGGTTCACGTCGATCAATGGCCCGGCCTTCTATCGGCTGCCGGTGAACCAGGACACTATCACCCTGACAAAAGGCGACCCGGTGGAGTACCCCAGCAAGATCGAAACCGGCGATGGCCCGGTGACGGTGTTTGAGCCGGGCTTCCCGCTGCACTGGCGCGTGGTCTAACCCGCCAGCATTTTTGCCAATTCGCGGGCGCGGCCTCCGGTGCGCAGCATCGACCAGATCGCGTCCGCATCTTCGCCTCCGATCAACTTGGCCGCCTTTCCGCGTACCCGATCCTCGCGATCCGACAGTGTCATGGGCGTCACCAGATCGTGGGTTGCCCTCAGCCTCGCGCCGTCACGGCGTAATAGAGTCAGCTGCGACTGAGTTTCCGACAGGGCCTCATCCGCTTCAACCGAAACACGGTCACGCAGGGATTTTAGCCTTGGGTCCGCGCAAACCTTGTCGGTAAAGCTGCCCGGCAATGCTGTGTCATAGCCAAGCGCCTGCATCGCAATGACTGTCCGATATGAAAACTTCGCGCCCAAACTGGTTTCCGGCGACATCTGGTTGCATACACTCATCCAGCGCGGATGCGTCTTGATCCGGATCTCGGCCACTTCGGGTTCGGCAATATCCAGATCACGCGCAGCCTCTAGCGCAGCATGCAGGCCGTGACAGCAGGCGTGGAATTTGTGGCTGACATTTTCGAACAACCATTCATCTCCTAAACCGATCAACGCTGTCTGACTGTCCCCTTCGCCTTTGTGGGTCTCACCAAACCCGTATTTTCCGTCCAACGCATCCATGTTTGGCTCGAACCCCTTGGCGACCAACAAGGCCGCCTCGACCCCGGCCGAGGCCGCAAGCCCCGCGTTATAGGGTTTACCCATCGTCCCAAACTGCGCCTTAAGCCCGGCAGCGCGGGTCGCTGCCAGCCCCAGCACTTTGCGCATCCTGACGGCATCGAACTTCAGAATACGCCCCGCAGCTACAGCCGCGCCAAAGGCACCTGCTGTTGCGGTCTGATGAAAGCCCGCCTGATAGTGGTCGCGACCCAGCCACAGCCCAACACGGATCGACGCTTCCATTCCCACCAATGCGGCTTCAAGGAAATCCACAAGAATGCGATCATCCCACTCGCTCAGCGCTAGGGCAGATGGCAAGACGGCCACCGAAGGGTGACCAATGTGTGCGAAATGCGTGTCGTCGTAATCCAACGCATGGGACACAGTGCCGTTGACCAATGCCGCCCCCCGCAGCGGGGCCATATCGCCGCCGAACAGATGGGCCTGACCGGTGCCACCTTCACTAAGCACAAGGTCGCGTACGGTTTCTGAAACCGGCTCGTCAAAACCAGCACGCCCGACCGAGACCCAATCCAAAACGGACAGCGAGGTCACGACCCGCGTTTGCAGCGTTGTCTCGACAGGCCCTGCGGCGAACGCGGCCAAAGATGTAGAAAAATCACTCATGGGCGCAGTCTAGCGTGCGCCGGTTTTGGGTAAAGGTCTAGCTGTACAAATCCGCTGCACGGGCCTCAAAAGCCTGCACAATCCGGTGCATCGCTTCGTTGAAAACAACCCCGATGATGCCTTGCAGGATGGCATTCTTGAACTCGAAATCTACATGAAAGGAAATATTGCAACCGCCCTCGGGCGCGTCTTCGAACAGCCAGTCGGATTTCATATATTTAAACGGGCCATCCAGATATTCGGTGTCGATTTTCATCTGATCGGGAAACAGCGTCACCCGGCTGCCGAACCGTTCGCGAAATACTTTGAACGAGATGATCAGGTCCGCCTCCATCACCTGCGCTTCACCCGCAGCATAGGTTCTTCGGATACGGGCTGCGGCGCACCAGGGTAGAAACTCGGGGTACTTGGCTACATCCGCCACCAGATCATACATCTGCTGAGCCGTGTAAGGCAGGTGTCGGGTTTCCGAATGAGTAGGCATGGCGTCCGGTATTTACAGGTGACAATGGCGCGTCATGTCGTATGTTGCGCGCCAAAGATCAAGGGGGCAGCGATGAGCGACCGCGCATATGTGATAGATGAGATGATCTCGGCCAAGGCCATTGCCGCCCGGATCGAAGAACTGTGCCGCGATATCACCAAAGAGTTCGTTGATACCGACAAGCTGGTTGTTGTTGGCCTGTTGCGCGGCAGCTTTGTCTTTATCGCTGATCTGGTGCGCGAACTGGATCTGCCGATCGAGGTGGATTTCCTTGAAGCTTCGTCTTATGGCGATTCAATGGAAAGCAGCCGCGAAGTGCGCATTCTCAAGGATTTACGCGGCGCCATCGAAGGCCGGGATGTTCTTGTTGTTGAAGATATCGTCGATACTGGCCACACATTGAACCACGTAACCAACCTGCTGCGCAGCCGGAGCCCTGCTCGCCTGCGTTCCATCGCCCTTTTGGACAAACCCAGCCGGCGCGAGGTTGATTTTCGGTCAGATTGGATCGGCTTTGAGATTCCGGACGAATTTGTCGTGGGTTACGGGATCGACTACGCCCAACGCAATCGCAACCTGCCTTTCATCGGCAAGGTACGCTTTACCGAGGACTGAACGGGCCGAGCACCTGCTGTATCGCCGTCAGAAAGATCTCGGTTCCAATCGGAATCAATGCGTCTGGAAAATCGTAGTCCGGGTTGTGCAACTGCGGGTGGTCGGTGCCTGACCCTAACCAGAACATGGCTGTTTTCGCCGATTTGCTGAATTGTCCGAAATCTTCAGAGAATTTCTGTGGGCTGTCGGTCAATTCGCAACTCACACCTAGATCGGCGCAGGACTGGCTCAGGATATCGACGGCCTCCGGCGCGTTCTCGCAAGCAAGAAAGATGTCGCCATAGTAGACCTCGTACCCCAACCCCTGTTCCGATGCTGCCTGCGCGACCAGCGCCTCGGCATCTTCCATCAGGCTCTGCATGCGGGTGTCAGAGACGGTGCGCAAGGTCACCCACAATTCGGCCCGGCCCGGCGACACCCCGAAGGTCTGCTCACCCAAAGTGGCATGCGTGACAGTCGTCAGCGCAAATCCGGCATCCAAGGGACCACCTTTGCCCAATTTTGCTAGTTGCGGCATCAGTAATGATAGAGCTTCCGCGGGCGACACGCCGTCCTGGGGCTCTGCGGCATGAGAGGTCTTTCCAGTCAGGACAATCTTCATCCCGCGCGAGGCGCAATTGGCCGGGCCTTCGCAAAGCGCAACCTCACCCAACGCCAACCCCGGCAGGTTATGCAGGGAAAACACATAGTCCGGAGAGACATTCGCAAATTTCGGGTCTGCCCGAAACGCAATGGCGCCCTGTCCCGTTTCCTCAGCGGGCTGGAATATCAAGACCACGCGCCCCTTTTGAGGCCGGTATTGCCCTATGTGATCAGCCACGCCCAGAACCATCGCCATATGGCCGTCATGACCGCACAGATGTCCCTTGCCGGGAATACGCGACCTGTAAGCCGCAGCTGACAATTCCTGTATCGGCAACCCGTCCAACTCACATCGAATGGCAATGGTCGGTCCGGCCTGCCCGCTGTCGACCACCGCCGCCACACCATGTCCGCCAATATCGGTCAGCACTTGATCCGCGCCGCTGGCCCGCAGTTCGTCAGCGATACGGGCAGCCGTTTTTTTCTCCTGACCGGAAAGTTCAGGGTATTGATGCAATTCGTGACGCAGGCAGGTCAGCCGCGCAATCGCTTCGGGTGTCACCCTTGTTCCAACTTCTTCTGGCGGGCATCCCGCAGCCGGGCAAAGTCATCTCCGGCGTGATAGGATGAGCGTGTCAGAGGCGTAGCCGACACCATCAGGAAGCCCTTACCATAAGCCGCCTTTTCATATGAGGCGAACTCCTCCGGCGTCACAAACCGGTCGACACCGTGGTGCTTGGGCGTGGGCTGGAGGTATTGGCCAATGGTTAGAAAGTCGATGTCAGCGGCGCGCATATCGTCCATGACCTGACGAACCTGCTGCTCGTCCTCGCCCAGACCAACCATGATGCCCGACTTAGTGAAGATTGACGGATCCAGTTCCTTAACCCGCTGCAACAATCGCAGAGAGTGGAAATAGCGCGCACCGGGACGTACTTCGGGATACAAGCCCGGAACGGTTTCTAGGTTGTGGTTGAACACGTCGGGTTTGGCCTCGACTACAGCTTCAAGAACCGACGGGTCACATTTCAGGAAATCCGGCGTCAGAATTTCGATTGTCGTCTTGGGCGAGCGATGGCGCACCGCGCGAATGGTCTGCGCGAAATGCTCGGCCCCGCCATCTGTCAGGTCATCCCGGTCAACCGACGTGATCACAACGTGGTTCAGGCCCAGTTTTTGCACCGCGTGCGCCACGCGTCCGGGTTCGAACGCGTCCAGATCGTCCGGGCGGCCCGTTGCGATGTTGCAGAAAGTGCAACCTCGGGTGCAGATATCGCCCATTATCATCATCGTGGCGTGACCCTGGCTCCAGCATTCGCCAACGTTTGGGCATCCGGCTTCTTCGCAAACAGTGACCAGATTGTTTTCGCGCATGATCTTGTGCGTCTCGGCATAGCCTTTCCCGCCGGGCGCCTTGACCCGAATCCACTTCGGTTTCTTCGGCTGCGCATTGTCCTGACGATGCGCCTTTTCGGGATGACGTTGTTCGGGGATCTTCAGATCACGCACGGTTGGCTTTCCTGAATTTGGGTCACTTTGCTTCGACATAATATAATCTGCGAGGCTTAGCTACGCCACCCATGCATATCAGCTATAACAGCGCACCATGCAATCGCAGAAAAAAGTCAAGATTACCTGCTAAATACATTATAAAACATTCCACTTTTCCACCATCACTCAAATTTGCAGATGCCAAAACAATTCGATTGAAGCGAATTTAGAACTGTTTTAACTCATGGCCAATTCACACATGAATCACAGGAATTTGAAAATGAAATCCGGGACCAAACTGCCTGACGTAACCTTCCACACGCGTGTTCGTGACGAGGCCGTCGAAGGCCCAAACCCGTTCCGTTGGGAAGACAAAACCACTGCAGATTACTTTGCCGGTAAGCGGGTCATCCTGTTTTCGCTGCCCGGTGCGTTCACCCCGACCTGCTCGACCTACCAGCTGCCCGGTTTTGAAAACGGATTCGCTGAGTTCAAAGAAAAAGGCATCGACGACATCTACTGCATGTCCGTGAACGACAGCTTTGTCATGAACAAGTGGGCGCAAGACCAAGGTTTGGAAAACGTCAAGGTCATTCCCGATGGCTCGGGCGAGTTCACCCGTAAGATGGGCATGTTGGTCGACAAGGACAATCTGGGCTTTGGCATGCGTTCATGGCGCTATGCTGCCATCGTAAACGACGGCGTAGTCGAAGCCTGGTTCGAAGAGCCCGGCCTGATGGACAACTGCCCCGAAGACCCCTATGGCGTTTCGTCCCCTGAAAACCTGAATAAGCACCTGGATGAAGCTCGGGAACCGGCACTGGCCTAAGGGTTTCAGCCAGCAAAACGAAAGGCTCGCTTCAGGCGGGCCTTTTTTTGGTTCAGACGCGGGTTGCAGCCACTATGTCTTCACCGACCTGCTGGATAACGGCGGCCAGACCGTCGAACCAATCCTCTCCCCCGGTCGAGGAACGGCGGACCAACCCCACCGTGCGAGCAGGTTGCGGTGTCGTAAAGCGGAGAAGTTTCAGCCCTGGCACGGCATGCGTTTCCGCGCGGGCGGCGAGTTCTGGCATCAGCGTTAATCCGAACCCTTCGGCAACCAATCGCGAAAGGGTTGCCAGCGAGGACGCCCCCATATTGATCAATCCGCTGCTCCGATCCTGACCACAGACCTCTAACGCCTGATCCGTTAGGCAGTGGCCATCATCCAATAACATGAGTTGTGCGGTCTTAAGATCTAGCGGTCGTAACACTTCGGGATCAGGTGCCATGCCCTCAAGACGCGCGGTCGTACCCGCCAGCAAAAACCGATCCTCAAACAAGGGCACTTCAAACAGTTCGCTCCCACCTGCAGGCAAAGCCATGATCCCGGCATCGATCTCTCCGCCCCGAAGCATCGCCAACAGACGTTCCGTTCTGGCCTCGCGGACCTGAACCCGCAATGATACGTCGGCCGAGCGCAGGCCGGCCAGCACGCCGGGCAGCAAATAAGGGGCTATCGTGGGAATAATTCCAATCGACAGCGATCTGTGCCCGCCCGAGCGATCCCTGGCAAATTGATCCAACCTGTCGGCGGCCCCAAGCACCTGCCGCGCATAATCCAGCACATCCCGTCCCAAAGGTGTCAGAAGGATGTCGCGCGCCTGACGCTCGAACAAAGCACCGCCCAGCGTCCCCTCCAGTACTTTGATTTGAACCGACAATGCGGGTTGTGAAACATGGCAAACCTGCGCTGCCCGACCGAAGTTACGTTGTTCGGCGACAGCGCTAAAGTATTGCAGTTGTCTGAGTGTGAAATTCATAATCCTTGACTATCAATTCACACTCAAAGCGCAACCAAAACATATCAAAACATTTACCCAATCATGCGATTCCGTTCAGACTGTGATTCATAATGGCGTCTGAGCCGCTGCAATGCGATCCGCAGGACGATCTTGCCCGAACGCGCCGACCACCCCATACGTTTTTCAGCAAGTTCCAACCCCTCTAGGTAACAGCAACAACGCAAGGCAACGTCGCTTAACCCCGGCCCCAGATCCGACAAGGCGTGTGCCACCCGATCACGTGCGTCTGATGAGCCGCGCCCGCCGTGAGACTCGCTGTCAAAACTGCCACGCCCCCCTGCCGTTAGAAAACGGTCCCAATTCTGCGCAACCTGAGGACCTATTTGCGCCAATTCGAAATCCTCGCGCAGGCGTTCACCCGCAGCCACGAGTTTTTCGTCCAAGAAGGGTTTGCCATCCCGATCTCGCCTGCGGGCCAGTGCGATCAGAGGGCTTTCGGCAGCACTGTATCGAACACGTCTTGGGCGGTCGGAATGAACTCTGCTTCCGTGGTTAGTATTTGCTGCCAGAAAAGGAGTCTGCGCCTCGGCCATACCGAATTCGTTCTGCTCTCGCGCCTTGTTTTCTGCCTCGGCAATCAGACGGCTTAATGCTGCCCGGCCTGCGGACGAAATCCGATAGCGCGAAATGCGACCCGGATTGTCGCACGAAATCCAGTCTTTCAAGGCCAGCGCCTGCGCGATCTTGCAATCTACTACCGCTGTTCGAGTGGCTGCCGCGTCACCGGTGTCGCGGACCACAACGGCCTTGTCCATTTCTTCTGCCACGGCCAGAACAGAACCAGTTTCACACAAGCGGCGCAGAATTCGAAGCGCCTCATTATTGAACTCTTCGTCCTTGGCAGCAGAATTGTCTTCCTGCGCTGCACCCAAAGTGTTGTCCGCTGTGGCAACCGGGTCGCTAAAATGCGTGTCGGCCAGAGATTGCAGTGCAGCATCCACCAAAGGATCATCACGGCGCGTTTCAATTCGCCTGATCTGCCTGAGTATGGTCGACGCATGGCATCCCGCTGATCGCGCAATGTCGCGGATCGACTGCCCGGTTTCTGTGTGGGCAAGGTATCGTTGCGCCCCCTCAGGTACCCAGGCCGGAATGGTGAATGCCATGTTGTTTTCCATAGTTTCTTGCCCTCATCGACAAATCAATCTGTTCCCAATCGCCCCCGCTGAATTGGTTAACCAATTCTAACTAGAATCGCTTTCGTTACTTGTTCGTTAACCCGCGGGGACAAGGACCAGATTTGATTCAAAAACATAAACACTCATGAAGTCAGAGTTCGGCGCGAACCCAATCAAGGCAACGCCCGCTTAGGTTGTGTGAGAAATGGGTCAACTTCTATTCAAACAAGGGAACCCCGGAATGCAGGACCTGATGACGATGATTACCACTCTCCGCCGCCCACGCCTGTTGGCTCGGGCCGCAAAGTCCGGCGCGAAGGAATATGATCGCGACCGTCATCTGCAACGCATTCTAGGGTACGGCTCATTGCCCAGCACAGGTGCAGCTCTGGTTCGTCTTATGGATATGGAGAGAGAGGTGAATGCGCAAAGGCTCGACGAAGACGCTGCCTATTCGCTGGTCCGTCATCTGGACCTTCTGATCGCGATACTGGGCGAGGCGCAGCTGTTTCAGGCCAGCCGCGCCTCGCAATATCAATAATCAGGTAAAGGCGTCCGGCATGGATGCCTTTTTCTTTTCGATGTACTCGTTCAAGGCGGCATGGATACCTGGGTCGAGTTGCGGTTGCTGATAGTTGGCCAACAGATGCTCGACCCGTGCCGAGGCCAGCTGCCGCGTGTCACGACTGCCTTCGTCTTCCCAAGTTTCGAACGGCTTATAATCCAACAGTTCGGATTTCCAGAACGCGTCCTTGAAGTTGGCCTGCGTATGAGCGCAACCCAAGTAGTGGCCACCGGGTCCAACTTCACGGATCGCATCCATCGCCTGCGCGTTCTCGTCATAGGCCACACCTTTGGCCAGACCGTGCAAGACACCCAACTGGTCGGCATCCATGACGAATTTCTCGAAATCCGCCACTAGACCACCTTCAAGCCAGCCACAGGAGTGCAACATAAAGTTCACACCTGCCAACAGCCCCATATTCAGTGAGTTTGCAGTCTCATAGGCCGCCTGAGCGTCCGGCAGCTTTGAGCCGCAGAACGACCCAGCTGAACGGAATGGCAGACCCAAACGACGCGCCAGTTGGCCTGCACCATATGTTACATTCGATGCTTCAGGCGTACCGAAAGTTGGAGCACCCGAGTTCATGTCGATCGACGATACGAATGCACCAAAGATTGCAGGGGCGCCCGGACGAATGATCTGGCTATAGGCTACACCCGCCAAAACTTCGGCTAGTACCTGCGTCAGCGTGCCCGCCACCGAAACCGGAGCCATCGCACCACCTACGATAAAGGGCGAGATGATACAGGCCTGATTGTTCTTCGCGTAAACCTCAAGTGAGCCCATCATCACGTCGTCGAAGGTCATCGGCGAGTTGATATTGGTCAGCGAGGTCATGACAGTGTTTTCCTGCACGAACTCTTTGCCGAACAGGATCTCACACATCTCGACCGAGTCCTGCGCGCGGCTGGGATCGGTGACAGAACCCATGAACGGTTTGTCAGACAGGGACATGTGCGCCATCAGCATATCCAGGTGACGCTTGTTCACCGGAACATCAGTCGGTTCGCAGACAGTACCGCCCGAGTGGTGTAGCCACTTGGACATGTAGGCCAGCTTCACGAACTTATTAAAATCATCCATGGTTGCATAGCGACGACCACCCTGGGCATCGCGCACGAAGGGCGGTCCATAAACCGGCGCCAGAACCAGATTGCGGCCACCGATAACCACCGATTTCTCGGGGTTGCGGGCGTGTTGAGTGAATTCACTGGGCGCCGTCTTGATCAGCTCACGCGCCAGACCGCGCGGAAGGCGCACACGCTCACCATCAACGTCGGCTCCTGCGTCTTTCCAGCGCAGCAGCGCGCCCGGATTGTCGACGAAGTTGACGCCAACCTCAGCCAGGATGGTTTCCGCGTTCGTTTCGATGATCTCCAACGCCTCTTCGTTGAGAACCTCGAAATTCGGAATATTCCGTTCGATGTATTTCGCAGTTTCAATGCGGACTGCGGTGCGCTCGGCCCGGCGGGCGGCACCGCCACCACCTCTGGCTCTGCGTCGGGTGTTTGCCTCTGCCATGAGATAATCCCGTTGATCATGTTCACGTTGCAAATCGTGTTACCGGAACCGCAGATCGCGCCAGACGTGGATTACGGCGCAATAGGGGGAAAAGCGACATGATCGCCATTTCGATTTTGTTTTGACCCGCAATTCCTGATGTTCATGATAAGAGAATGGAACCGGAATCGCAAAAAGCACCTTCACCCTTGCTTGAGCGTAAAACGCTTGATGCGGCCGAAATTGGCGCTGTCGCCCATCTTTATCGAGGTGAAGTTTATCGCAGCACCATCTGGCGCACGCGTCTGGATACAACGACAAACTGGGCGGTTGTCACGCTAGGGGTCGCTCTGTCGATTTCCTTTTCCTCGCCCGAAGCCTCACCCTTGCCGCTGGTGCTGGTTGGCGTTCTGATCATCTTGTTTCTAATGCTCGAAGCGCGGCGATACAGGTATTTCAACGTCTGGCGCGCCCGGGCCAGATGGTTAGAGACGCACTTCTATGCACCTCTTTTGTATGACGGCGACCTGCATATGGAAGAGAATTGGCAAAAAGTTCTGGCCGAAGACTACATGCACCCGAGTTACCACGTAAGCCTGATGGTCGCGATGGGTCGCAGAATTCGCCGGAATTACCTTTGGATTCTGCTGATCCAAAGCCTCGCTTTTGGCGTGAAACTCTCGGTCCACCCTACACCGGTGGAAAGCTTTCCGCAGGCCATCGACCGGGCCAATATTGGCCCCATTCCCGGTGAGGCCCTCATCGTCGGTGGCGTCTTTTACATTCTGTGCTGGTCGGTCATTGCGATCTGGAGTTACCAATCCGATATGAAGCGCGGGTCCCGCCGCGGAAGCAAAAAATCAGACTCAATGGGTTAAAAATTTGGTCATAGCTTTTTCTCCATCATGACTGTGTTGCCAATGACGTCTGTCTCGACCCATCCAAGATGCGCGTAAATCGCGCGTGCGTCCTGCATCAATCTATGGGTGCGTAGAGTAAGATGGGTACAGTTGTTCCTACGGGCCTCAGCCTCTGCATGCGACAGCAACCGGCCGGCGATGCCCTGCCCTTGCGCCTGCGGCGAGACAGCAAGGTTAAAAACCTTCATATCGGAACCTTGCCGATCAAAGATAATCACTCCGGCCAATTGGGTTCCGGTCCACGCCAGAGTCACTTGTTGGTCGTCGATTTCCTGTGAAACGCCCCCAGCCACATCTGGAAGGTCGGAAATAGTTTCGCGGGCCTTGGCATACGCCGCAACGATACATTCTGTGACGGCCTCGACATCGGTTGGCGTCGCGCTGGCAATGCGAATAGTGGTCATTGGTCCCATCTCCTTCTGTATCTGAGCGAAAACAGCTTCATAACGCTTGCACATAACCGCCGCGCGACCTAAGAGCCAGTCATGAGCCAGACATCCCATGACCGCCTTCTGATCATCGACTTCGGCAGCCAGGTTACGCAGCTGATTGCACGCCGCCTGCGCGAGTTGAACGTCTACTGTGAAATCCACCCTTACCAGAAAGTGACGATGGACTTTGTGCGCGAGATGGCGCCCAAGGCCGTGATCTTTTCGGGCGGGCCTGACAGCGTGACCCGCGACGGATCTCCGCGCGCGCCGCAAGAGATTTTTGACTACGGCGTGCCGATCCTGGGTATTTGCTACGGTCAGCAGGTGATGATGCACCAGCTTGGCGGTAAGGTCGAAAGCGGCCATGGAACCGCCGAATTCGGTCGGGCGTTCGTTACCCCCAAAGAGCAGCTTGACATTCTGTCTGGCTGGTTCGCCGATGGAGATGAGCAAGTCTGGATGAGCCACGGTGACCACGTCAGCCAGATTGCACCAGGGTTCGAGGTTTACGGAACCTCCCCCAATGCGCCTTATGCGATTACCGCCGACACCAACCGCCATTTCTATGCGGTGCAGTTCCACCCCGAGGTGCACCACACCCCTAAAGGTGCAAAGCTTTATGAGAACTTCGTCAAGCTGGCCGGGTTCAGCGGCGACTGGACGATGGGTGCTTATCGTGAACAGATGATCGAAAAGATTCGCGAACAAGTTGGCGATAAAAAGGTCATCTGCGGTCTGTCCGGCGGTGTCGACAGCTCGGTCGCGGCGATCCTGATTCACGAGGCGATCGGGGATCAACTGACCTGTGTGTTCGTCGACCACGGACTGTTGCGCAAGAACGAAGCCCAGGAAGTCGTCGGCATGTTCCGCGACAACTATAATATCCGGCTGATTCACGCAGATGAAAGTGAATTGTTCCTTGGCGAGCTGGAAGGTCAATCCGACCCGGAAACCAAGCGCAAGATCATCGGCAAGCTGTTCATCGACGTATTCCAGAAACACGCCGATACCATCGAAGGCGCCGAATTTCTGGCGCAGGGCACGCTATATCCCGATGTAATCGAATCAGTCTCGTTCTCGGGCGGGCCGTCGGTCACGATCAAATCACACCACAATGTTGGTGGCTTGCCCGAAAAGATGGGTCTGAAGCTGGTTGAACCCTTGCGTGAGCTCTTCAAAGACGAAGTTCGCGCGCTGGGCCGCGAGCTTGGCCTGCCGCAGAGTTTTATCGGCCGCCACCCCTTCCCCGGCCCTGGTCTAGCAATTCGCTGCCCCGGCGAGATCACCCGCGAAAAGCTGGAAATTCTGCGCGAAGCCGATGCCGTTTATATCGACCAGATTCGCAAACATGGACTGTACGATGAAATCTGGCAGGCCTTTGTTGCAATACTCCCGGTGCGGACCGTTGGAGTGATGGGAGACGGGCGCACCTACGACTACGCCTGTGCCCTGCGCGCAGTCACGTCGGTCGATGGAATGACGGCGGACTACTACCCGTTCAGCCACGAATTCCTGGGCGAAACAGCTACACGGATCATTAACGAGGTCAAAGGCATCAACAGATGCACCTACGACATTACCTCGAAACCACCGGGAACAATCGAGTGGGAATGACCAGAAAGCCGGGCATTGCCCCGGCTTTTTTCTTTTTTAGCGGACCCAAAAAGTCATAACTTTCGGCATGATGCAGAGGATTCTTTCTGGCAGGCACATGGAAACCAGCAAACCGCAAATCGGCAAGGCCGCGCTTTGGATGACGGGGGCGATTGCGTCCTTCTCGTCCATGGCCATCGCGGGGCGCGAGCTAAGCGTGACGCATGACACGTTTGAAATCATGTTTTACCGCAGTCTCGTCGGGATTTGCATCGTTTCGCTTATCCTGACCGTGACGCGCAAGTGGCATCAGGTATCCACGTACAGATTAGGCCTGCACGGCATCAGGAACGTCATGCATTTCACCGGGCAGAATCTGTGGTTCTACGCTGTTACGGTCATCCCACTGGCGCAGGTTTTTGCGCTGGAATTCACTCAACCGATCTGGGTGATCCTGCTATCTCCACTCCTGCTGAAGGAACGGTTGACCTCTGTTCGGGTTTCTTCCGCCTTGATCGGATTCGTGGGAATCCTGATCGTGGCACGACCCGGCGCAGTTCCAATTAGCGCGGGGGTCCTGGCCGCTGCGCTCTCGGCGGTTTTCTTTGCCCTGACGACGATTTCAACCAAGTCATTGACTAGAATTGCCAGCATCGGCTGTATCATGTTCTGGCTAACCGTCATGCAGGCCATTCTGGGTCTGATCGCAGCCGGAATAGACGGACAGATCGCCTTGCCAACCACCGGCAGCGCGCCGTTCTTGTTGCTAATCGGCCTTGCAGGTCTGCTGGCCCACTACTGTATCACCAACGCTTTGGCCATTGCCCCGGCAACCGTAGTCGTACCATTTGACTTTGCCCGCCTGCCGACAATCGCTGTCGTCGGGATGCTCCTGTATCATGAACCGTTGGACCATTGGACCCTTCTGGGTGCCGTCGTGATCTTCGCAGGCATTTTCCTGAACGTTCACGCCGAAAGTCGTAACAGTTTGGCAACAGTTTCCAGAGACACTCGACAGAAATAACGCACCGTCACTAGTTGACGATAAAGTAAACTAACAGGAAGTATCGAGCACCACAAAGATCGGTCGGTCTGCACCACAAAACCCGGATTCGGCCTGCAGGACATCTTAAGGGAGGACACAATGAAGAAAGCGCTTCTACAGGCGTGCGCGGTGTGCGTTGGAGCGACTGGAGCCTACGCAGGCGGCCTTGATCGCAGTGGTCAGGGCATTAACCTGATCTTCGAAGAAGGATCAGTCGTACAATTCCGGCTTGGGTACACCAACCCCGAAGTCAGCGGCACCATGCCAAATATTTTTGGAGCAGGTGAACCAGTCGACTCAGGCAACGTGGCCAACGATTTCTTCACGCCACATTTGGGTTACAAAACTGCTCTGACAGAACAGCTCGACTTTGCGATTATGTATGATCAGCCGTTCGGGGCGGATATCAGATATTCATCTCAATATCCCTTGTCGTTCGATACACTTAACCCAGGCCAACCCAATGCGCTTCGCGCCAAAGCCGACACAGATGCGATTACAGCATTGCTGCGCTACAAGTTCGACAACGGGTTCAGTGCCATCGGCGGCCTGCGCGCTCAGCGAGTGAAAGCCTCTGTTGGAGTTCCGGTTGTCGGCGACTATTCGGTGAGTACTGACGCAGAAATCGACTTTGGTTACGTCGTTGGTGTGGCATGGGAGAAGCCGGAAATTGCCGCGCGAGTGGCGTTGACCTACAACTCGAAAATCAGCCATGACCTGTCGCAAACCGAATCTGTAGGCGGTGCAACCTTTCAGACTCAAAGCGAGATCGAAACGCCGCAGTCGATCAACCTGGACTTTCAGACAGGTGTAGCTCCTAAGACGCTTCTTTTCGGCTCAATCCGCTGGGTTGACTGGCCTCAGCTTGTCTACAATCCGCCTAACTATCCACCAACCTCGAATCTCGTCGATTACGACAACGCGACGTATACGTACTCCCTTGGACTCGGCTATCAGTTCAACGAACAGTTTTCAGGCGCCGTGACGTTGGGATATGAAACAGATGAAGGCGAGCCGGTATCGAACCTTGGGCCGACTGACGGCTTCTGGAGCATCGGCGTTGGCGGAACTTACTCACTGGAAAAAGCGAAAATTTCCGGCGGTGTTCGTTATACGGACATTGGCGACGCAACAGCAGATGGTGCAGGACCAGGTGCACGGGGCACATTCACTGGCAACAGCGCATGGAGCGTTGGCGTCCAGGTCACCTACGCACTGGATTGATCCCACCCGATCAACCGACACCAAACCCCGCCAAACCGGCGGGGTTTTTCTTTTCGCAAGAACCGGGTCGAACGGAATGACTTGGAATGCAACAAGGCGGAATGACAAATCAAAAACACCTCTCACCGAAGGCATGGACCGAACTTTTACTGTTAGGTTTGATTTGGGGCGCCTCATTTGTCGCGATCCGGATCGCTTTGGACACTATCCCGGTTATGACCTCGGTATTTCACCGAGTTTTCTGGGCAATGCTTGCGCTTTGGCTGGTAGTCTGGGCTCGACGACTTTCCGTTCCCCGCAACCCGCGCATATGGCTATCGTTTCTGGTCATGGGATTGTTGAACAACGTAATCCCGTTTTCCCTGATGGCTTGGGGCCAGCTTTACATCGAGACCGGACTAACTTCGATCCTGAATGCAATGACGGCCATCTTCGGAGTTATCACTGCAGCGATGTTTTTCCGGGATGAGCGCCTGACACGTGCGCGGATACTGGGCGTCGGGCTTGGATTTCTTGGCGTCACAATTGCAATCGGGATAAACAACCTAACCAACTTCAACCTACAAAGCATGGCTCAACTAGCTATTATTGCAGGAACTATCTCTTACGCCCTAGCCGGGGCCTGGGCGCGAGTCACTCTGTCCGATCTTCCACCCGTTGTCGCTGCCGCAGGCATGCTCACCGGATCGACTGTCCTGATTTTACCCATAACCTTGCTGGTCGATGGAATGCCTTCCTTTACCCTGCCCCTGATCACCTGGACCGCCATTGCGTATTATGCGCTGATTGCCACTGCCGGGGCCTATCTATTGTACTACCGGGTTTTGGCTATGGCAGGTGCGGGAAACCTTATGCTGGTAACGCTGGTCATTCCGCCCATTGCCATCGTTCTGGGTTCTCTCCTGCGCGACGAGGCCCTGCCGCCGCAAGCCTTCCTTGGCTTTGCGATCCTAGCCGCCGGGTTGCTCGTCCTCAACCGTTCGGGCACACAAGATTGACGCCGTCCGCCACCCGTTTTAGCAAGGTCGGAAAAAGGGATAGCGGACGATGATCTACAGCTCGGCAAAAGACTGGCGCGATGCAGCACGAAAGAAGGTGCTGTTTTTTGGCATGTCTGGGTTGGGTAAGACCTATGTATCAAATGTGCTGCGCGATTCCGGCGACTGGTTCCACTACTCAATCGATTACCGCATCGGAACGCGTTACATGGGCGAATACATCGCCGATAATGCCAAGGCCGAAGCGATGAAAGTTCCCTTTCTGCGCGATCTTCTGCTATCGGATTCGATTTACATCGGCTCGAATATCTCGTTCGAAAACCTAACACCTGTTGCTTCTTATCTGGGCAAACCGGGCGATCCTGCGAAAGGTGGGCTGGACTTACCCGAATACCGCCGCAGGCAGGAACAATTCCGCCTTGCTGAAATACATGCGTTGCTGGACACCGAGTATTTTATCGACCGTGCCCAACGCTTGTACCAGTATCCAAACTTCATCTGCGACACCGGCGGGTCGATCTGCGAATGGGTCGAACCCACTGACCCGGCCGACCATATTCTGACCGAATTGTCGCGCCAATCCCTGATGATCTGGATTCAAGGCGACGAGGACCACACCGCCGAATTGATCCGCCGCTTTGACAAAGCACCAAAGCCGATGTCCTACCAGCCCGAGTTTCTGACCCGCGTTTGGGACGATTACCTAAAGCAGCATGATTGCCGCGCCGAGGAGGTAGACCCTGACACGTTCATTCGCTGGACCTATGCTCAGGCGTTGGCGCACCGACAGCCGCGCTATAGGGCGATGGCGGAAAACTGGGGTGTGACAGTCACAGCAGACGACATGCACCGGGTGCGCGACGCGGGTGATTTCGATGAGTTGATCGAACGCGCCCTTGAGACCCGTGCCAAGCACGCTTAATTACCGCCTCTACACCTGTAACACCAAAGGCTTGTACCCGATGCCGATCAAGATTCCATCCGACCTTCCTGCATTTGACGTCCTATCCAAAGAAGGCGTCTCGGTCATGGCTGAGGATCAGGCGATGCGTCAGGACATCCGCCCCCTGCGGATCGGGTTGCTGAACCTGATGCCCAAGAAGATTCAAACCGAAAACCAGTTCGCACGACTGATCGGAGCAACTCCGCTTCAGATCGACTTGTCACTGATCCGCATGACCGAGCATCGGACCAAGACCACAGCCGCCGAACATATGGCCGAGTTTTATCGCCCCTTTCAGGAGGTTAAAGACGAGAAATTCGATGGGCTGATCATCACCGGCGCTCCGATCGAACATCTCGAATTTGATGACGTCACTTATTGGGACGAACTTCGTGAGGTGTTTGAATGGACCCAGACCAACGTCCATTCGACCTTTGGCGTGTGCTGGGGTGGAATGGCGATGATCAACCATTTCCACGGCGTTCGAAAGCATATGCTGGACGCCAAGGCTTTTGGCTGTTTCCGCCACATGAACCTCGATTCCGCATCACCGTTTTTGCGTGGGTTTTCCGATGATTGTGTCATCCCAGTCAGCCGCTGGACCGAAATGAAACAAGCCGAAATCGACGCTGCGGATGGTCTTGTTACGCTGTTGGGAAGCGACGATGTCGGGCCTTGTCTGGTTGAAGATCAGGCGCATCGCGCGCTGTATATTTTCAACCATTTCGAATATGACAGCGATACGCTGAAACAGGAATATGACCGTGACGTTGCCAACGGCACGCCGATCAACGTGCCGATCAACTACTACCCGGATGACGACCCCAGCCAGACGCCCCAGAACAGATGGCGCAGCCATGCACATCTGCTCTATGGGAACTGGATCAGTGAAATATACGGCACTACACCCTATGATATCGAGCGTATCGGCGTTGATACGACCGATCTGAGGGCTTAACTCCGTGATACGCGTCGGCGCCATAGTACTGACCATTCTGGCCATACTGTGGGTCGTCGCGCTCTGGCGGGCTGCCCGTAACGAAGCGCGGGCAGAATCTGAGTTCCCCCCCGAAGGTCAGATTGTCGAAGTCGATGGCACTCCTATTCATGTGGTTGTTATGGGCGAAGGACCTGACGTCGTTCTGATCCATGGCTCCAGCGGTAACACTCGCGACATGACCTTTGCGCTGGCTCCGATCCTTGCCGAAAACTACCGCGTGATTGTATTTGATCGCCCGGGACTAGGTTACAGCAGCAGCTTTAACCCCGACGGTGAAACCATTGAGCAACAAGCGGATATTCTGCAAAAGGCCGCCGCTCGACTTGGGGCCGACAAACCCATCGTTGCCGGGCAGAGCTATGGCGGCTCTGTATCGCTTGCCTGGGCCGTGACGCGGCCCGACAACATTTCAGCCTTAGTCCTGATCGCCCCAGCCGCGATCCCGTGGGAGACACCTCTGGACGGCTTCAATCAAATGGCGGCAACGACGACCGGTAACACTTTAGCGCTGCCTTTGATCACCGCTTTTGTGCCGGATTGGTTCGTGGAGAAAACGCTTGATCAGGTGTTTGCGCCGCAAACCGCCCCCGAAGGTTACGCTGACCATTTCGGTCCCGGTCTGACCATGCGGCGCTCCTCGATGCATGCCAACGCCAAACAACGCACCAATCTTTTGGAAGAGGTTCGCGAGCTGCAACCGCGGTACCGAGAGATAGACGTTCCCACCGAAATCATCCACGGTACAGCTGATGACACTGTGGGTCTGAAGTGGCATTCAGAACGTCTGATCGAGCAGATTCCCGGCGCGGAACTGATTGATCTTCCGGGAATTGGGCACATGCCACAGGTCGTGGCCGCCCCCGAAGTTGCGGCGGCAATCGACCGCGCCGCGCAACGCGCGGGTTTGCGTTAGGCCCTCAGCTAATCCATAGTAGGATATGGATTTTATGCCGAGGTTGCCCATGGCCCGTTCCGAAAAAGGTTCCATCGAAAAGTACTTTAAGAAGGACGCCCCAAATGAGGTGCGTGCCGCTATCGAAAATTCTGCAAAGGGTGATATTCTGAACCCAACCTACCCGTATTCCGAGCGCATGAAACGCAAGGATTACGACAGGGAAATGGAAGGTCTGCAGATCGAACTGGTCAAAATGCAGTCTTGGGTTAAAGAAACCGACCAACGTATCGCGATGATTTTCGAAGGCCGGGATGCCGCCGGGAAAGGTGGCACGATCAAACGATTTCGGGAAAACCTTAACCCACGCGGCGCACGCAACGTAGCGCTGAGCAAACCGTCAGACACAGAACGCAGCCAGTGGTACTTTCAGCGATATGTCACGCATTTGCCAGCGGCAGGTGAAATCGTGTTCTTCGACCGCAGTTGGTATAACCGGGGTGTCGTCGAGAACGTTTTTGGTTTTTGCACCCCGGAGGAACGCGAACAGTTCTTTCGGCAGGTTTTGCCCTTGGAAACAGGTCTGGTGAATGACGGAATCCAGTTGTTTAAGTTCTGGCTGAATGTCGGTCGGGCAGAACAGTTGAGCCGCTTTTTGGCTCGCGAAACCGACCCGCTGAAACAGTGGAAACTGAGCCCGATCGACATCGCGGGCTTGACCAAATGGGATGAATACAGCCAGTCGATCTCGGAAACTCTGACCCGCAGCCATTCGGAACACTGCCCATGGACGATTGTTCGTTCAGACGACAAAAAGCGGGCGCGGCTAGCGGCCATTCGCACGGTTTTGAATGCACTTGATTATGACGAGAAGGACGAGGATGCCATCGGCGCGAACGACCCTCAGATTTGCGGCGGGCCGGAAATTTGGGATGCGTGAATGGACTTGGACGACTGCTCGACACGGATTATGTCATGTATTCCGACGGCGTAAACAACCAGGACACCTGAATCAGGCATGACAAAACGCGGGTATCACCACGGCAACCTGAAACAGGCCTTGATCGAGGCAGCCCTGTCGCTGATCGAAGAGAAAGGCCCGACTGGCTTTACTTTGTCCGAGGCTGCAAAAACAGCCGGAGTAACTCCGGCTGCAGTGTATCGACATTTTCATGGGCGCGAAGACCTGATCGCTGAAGCCGCCCGTCAGGGGTTCGAAATGTTCGCGGACCTGATGCAGTACGCCTATGACAAAGGCCAACCATCGGCTCTGGCGGCCTTCGAGGCCACTGGCCGCGCCTATCTGGCGTTTGCTCGAAAGCATCCAGGCCATTACATCGCCATGTTTGAAAGCGGAATTTCCGTCAATCGAACGCCCGAGCTATCCCTTGCAGCGAACCGGGCCAAGAACGTTCTGGAAAAAGCCGCCTCTGATCTGTCTCAGCATATTCCACCTGACAAACGCCCACCTGCATCCATGTTCAGCGCCCACATTTGGGCCATGAGCCACGGCGTTGTCGAGCTTTTCGCCCGCAACACCGGCGCAACCTCTCCATTTCCGCCCGAGGATCTTTTGGAATCCGGGATCGGCATCTATCTGAGGGGGCTGGGCTTGGTGCCGCAGGACGATTGAGGCTTCAGAAAACCGTTCTGGGCTGCGGCATACTCAGGCCCGAGGTCACGTTGATCAGTTCCATTTCGCCAATCCCTTTGACGTCAACCGACCCGATATCCGACACCTGAAACTCGTCGATCAGGGCGTATTTCATGTCTTCCGGCGCAACGATATTCATTGGATTTGCAAAGACTTGCAGCCGTGACGCGATGTTCACTGCGGGCCCAAAAACGTCATAAACGTATTTCTGAATTCCTACGACAGACCCGACAGCCGGCCCCATCCCCAAGCCAATTCTGGCCTGCCATTTATGCGGGTGACTTTCATTGCGCCGTTCCAGATAACGCAGGAATCTGACCGCGCAGTGGGCCACAGCGGTTGCATGATCCGGCGTTGCGTCCGGCATCCCAGACACCGCTAGATAAGCATCCCCGATGGTTTTGATCCTTTCACAGCCGAACTGCTCGACGATACGGTCGAAGGCAGTAAAGATGTCGTTCAACTCACTCAGCGTAACGGTTGGGTCTGTTTTTGCTGCGAAGTCTGTGAAACCCACGAAATCCAACATCACCACCGAAACCTGATCATAAAGCTGAGGCGTAACCACCCCGAACGTCTTGAACTCTTCATAAACAGCCCGTGGCATCAGGTTCAGCAACAGTCTTTCAACCCGCTCTTTTTCACGTTCCAATTCACGGGTGTTACGCTCGACCATGGTCGAATAGCTGTCGATCATGCTTTCAAGTTCGCGAATGCGGGTAATGTTCTGGAACTCGATCACCAGAACCTGTTCGGACAAGCCGTTCGCCAGGGACACGGCGGTCGCGAAAATCAGCGTCCTGCGCTTAGGCTTGATCTGCATTTCAACAGAATAGCGCAGCCCCGATTGCTTAACGTCTTCCAGTTCGCGTCGGTCCATTTCCGGAAATAAATCCAGCAGCGTTTGACCCTCTTCCGGAGTGCCAAACCATTCGGTAAACGGCCCGTTGTGAAACACAAAGGTTAAATCCGAGGCCCGCACTACGGCTACTCCGACGCCTATCGCACGTAGAAGCTGTTCGTTTATGGCCAGAATGCTCATGCTGCGTCTCGCGCCACAATGATGGCGCGTTTCGATTCAATGGCTTGCAACGCGATTTTGATATGTGCGTCTTCCATTCCATGCATGGCAAGAGCTTCGCTAAACAGTTCGGCCATTTCATCAAAATCAGCGTGCGAGATATTAAGATGACGGTGCACCGCTTCGATCCGTTCGTCGCTGAAAGACGCCGGACCACCCACCAAAGAGGACACGAATTTAGTCTGATGGTCGATCAGACGCGGCATATCAATATCTTCGAAGTGCCCCCCGATCTGTTCGGAGTCCAACGCCATCTCGTAGAACGTCATCACGATCCGGCTGATTGTTTTGAAGCCGCCGTATTTTTCGTAAATTGTCTGACCCACACCAAGCACCCAAGCGTTAACCACACACAACACTGCAAGATTATATCAAATTGACAGTTTTGTTAACGCTAATGCGCGGGCTGGCGTAATTTTGGATTACACTGAGGAGTTTTAGCCATTTCGTTCAATCCCACACCCGATGCGTGTGCGGTTCCAAAAACACTCCTAAAGTTTCAACCCAATCTCAGAATCCGGCCTGAAAACCTCCATTCAAATCCGCTCGATCTATACAGGCATAAGGATCCCACCTACGCTCTACCGAGACAGCTGGAAACAGGAAACGCACTATGTCCTCTCATGGGTATTCAAGCGGCAGACTGAACTTGCCTTTTGTAGGAATTTCGACTTTTGGGAAATCACCATATGTCGAAGATTGGAACCAAATTCAGGCAGATGTCGCCATCATGGGCGCACCCTTTGATTTCGGTACGCAATGGCGATCTGGTGCTCGGTTTGGTCCGCGTGCTGTGCGTGAGGCCTCGACCCTGTTCAGTTTTGGCCATGCCGGCGCGTATGATCACGAAGACGACGCCACCTATCTGGATGCCTCGGTTCGGATGGTCGATATTGGGGACGCCGATATCATCCACACCAAAACCGACGAAAGTCATGCGAATATCCAGTTTGGCGTGGAAAAGATTTTGAAAGCGGGGGCTCTACCCGTCACTATCGGAGGGGATCATTCCATTAACATTCCCTGCATCAATGCCTTCCAAGGGGATTGCGCGGAAAACGGACCGATCCACGTTGTCCAGATTGATGCCCATCTGGATTTCGTAGACGAGCGGCACGGTGTGACTGCGGGGCACGGCAACCCGATGCGACGGGCGATAGAAAAGCCTTACGTCTCTGGCATGACGCAACTGGGCATTCGCAACGTGTCCTCAACCGCCAAGGAAGGCTATGATGACGCACGCGCACGCGGGTCTGACATTCTGTCTGTACGCCAGGTACGCAAGCTGGGAACTGAGGGTGTCTTGGCACGTGTCCCGGATGGCGCGCGTTATTACGTGACGATCGATATTGATGCCTTTTGCCCTTCCATCGCATCCGGCACCGGCACACCCAGCCACGGAGGATTTCTTTACTACGACGTGCTGGAGATTTTACACGGGTTGTCGAAACAAGGCGACGTTGTCGGCATTGACCTCGTTGAAGTCGCCCCGAATTACGATCCCACTGAAAGCACTCAGATTTTGGCGGCGCAGGTGCTGCTGAATTTTATTGGCTTCATCTTTCACGAGCGCGGCAAGAAGGGCTGATCGCCCTTCCCGCCTCTTGATTCACGCACTTATCGTGTTGTGCTCAGGTCCGTAGGGGAATCCTGTGATGTTTTCGGCCCCAGTGTCCTCAACGACCAGAATGTCATGCTCACGGTAACCACCCGCGCCCTTTTGCCCCTCGGGTATCCACAGCATCGGCTCGATGGACACCACCATGCCAGCCTCTAGCACCGTGTCGATATCCTCGCGCAGTTCCAGCCCCGCTTCGCGGCCATAGTAGTGGCTAAGCACACCGAAAGAATGGCCGTAACCAAATGAGCGATATTGCAACAGACCTTCCTCTGCGAAAAAGCGATTGATCTCTTCGCAGATGCCTGAGCATGTCGCGCCCGGTTTAATCAGACTCAACCCCAGTTCATGTGCGGCTACATTTGCCTTCCAGATGCGCAGGCTTTCGGCGTCGGGCTCTCCCAGAAACAGGGTACGCTCCAACGCGGTGTAGTATCCTGAGATCATAGGGAACGTGTTCAGCGAAAGGATATCGCCTTTTTCCAGCGCCCGTTTGGTGACCGGATTGTGAGCCCCATCAGTATTCAGACCGGATTGAAACCAAACCCAAGTGTCACGGTATTCTGCATCCGGGTAGGCCCGCGCGATTTCGGCCTCCATCGCGTCACGTCCAGCCATGGCGATCTCGATCTCAGTCGCGCCTTCGCGAATAGCAGCGTGGATGGCCCCACCGCCCACGTCCGCAGTGCGTGCGCCACCTTTGATCAACTCGATCTCTTCAGCGGACTTGACCATTCGGGCCGCCATCGTGTCAGAAGCAATGTCCACCAGTTCCGGCCCGCCCAGCATATCCAAAGCAGTGTCGCGCATGGCCAACGTCAGGTGATCGCCTTCGACGCCAATCCGCCGGGCAGAACCGATCAAGCTCGCTACAGCTCGCCAGTAGTTGTTCCGCTTCCAGTCGGTGTAGATCACGTTTTCATCCACCGACCGCCGCCAGGGCTGCCCGGCGTCGATATTCGCTGAAACAGTAGTGCACGCATCCTGCGTGACAACACAGGCATAAGGGCGCCCAAACGCACAGTACAGAAAGCCCGAGTAATACGCGATGTTGTGCATCGACGTCAGCAGTACAGCCGGAATGTCACGCGCCGCCATCATGGCGCGAAGACTGGTTAGGCGACGGTCGTACTCGGCCTTGCTGAAAGGCAACGGGGCTTTCTCGCCGTTATGGCAAGTGAAGAACTCGGGGCGATTGTTCAGATCAGTCATATGGTCTCTCCTCAATGCCGGACAGGCACCGCCCGGCCACAAGCCCCGGCGTTCAGGACGAGCGGCCTCGGGAACCGAGAGCCATGCACCCCGTGTATCGTCACGACGCCATCGTGACCGGGATGCATGATGAATTCGCTAAATCAGCTTTCGAGTCGCGTCAAGCCGGGCTAAGCCCCCGCAGGCGTTCAGACCGCCGCCGCAGTAGTTCGACCGTAGTCAGCAGCGCAATCGAGATCACCACGAGGATGGTCGCAACCGCCAGAATGGTCGGGCTGATTTGTTCGCGCAGGCCTGTGAACATCTGCCACGGCAGCGTCTTCTGACTTGCCGAGCCGACGAACAGAACCACAACCACTTCGTCAAACGAGGTAATAAAGGCAAACAATCCGCCCGAGATCACACCCGGCAGGATCAGGGGCATCTGTATTTTGAAGAAGGTCCGTACTGGCCCCGCCCCCATATTCGCAGCTGCCCGCGTCAGCGACTGATCAAACCCGACCAAAGTCGCCGTAACGGTGATAATCACGAATGGAATCCCCAGAACCGCATGGGCCAGAATAACTTTGATGTAACCAACAAAGTTCTTGTCCATACCTAACGTCCCCTCGAGGAACCGACCGATATCACTGTAGAAAAAGAACATACCCGTCGCCGAGATGATCAAAGGTACGATCATGGGTGAAATCAGAATGCCCATGATCGCGCGGCGACCGGGCACGTGCGACTGACTCAGCCCGATGGCTGCCAGTGTTCCCAACGTCACCGAAATAAACGTCGCAATCGGAGCGATAATCAGCGAGTTCTTGAAGCTGCGCTGCCATTCATTGTTGGTGAAGAAATCGCGGTAGTGCTTCAGCGAATACCCCTCGGGGTCCAATCGCAGCATCTCGGGCGTAAAGGTAAAAAAGTCCTGCGCGTTGAAGGACAGCGGCAGTACCACAAGGATCGGAGTGATCAGAAATACGAAGATCGCCCCACACGTCACCCGGAACGCAAAATGCCAGAATACTTGCTGCCCTGTCAGGTAAGGAAGCAGCTTTTGCCGGTAACGCCCCTCGTACAGCCAGAAGATGAAGAAGGCGAAGAACCAACCAGCCAAAAGGCCGACAATCAGACCAGAGAATCCCGCAAAGAACAGCCCCAACGCCCCCAGGCCCAAAATGGTGATCCATCGGGCCACGCGCTCATTGTCCAGAACGGTGATATAGACCCATGCAAGGCCAGCCATCAGGGCCGCTCCGATCAGGATGCCCAGCAGGACACTGCCCTGCCCGGCTCCGACGAACATGCCGACAAAGCCTCCGGCGATGGCGACCGATGGCAGGACCATCGACAACGGTTTGCGGGATATCGGTGTAAGTGCTGCCATTCTCTTTATCCCAGCTTGACGTTATCGATGCCCACGATCTTGTCGTAGACCCAGTACAGAAGCAGGACCGCCCCCAGCAGGATTGTCCCCAAGGCAGCCGCCAGCCCCCAGTTCAGTGAGGACGAGATGTGATAGGCAATCCGGTTCGAGATGAAGACGCCTTTGGTGCCACCCACGATTTCGGGCGTGATGTAGTAACCGATGGCCAGAATGAACACGAGGATCGACCCCGCCCCGATACCGGGAATGGATTGCGGGAAGTAGATGCGCCAGAAGGTCGTCCAGTTGGTTGCGCCCATCGACTTGGCCGCACGGGTGTAAGATTGCGGGATCGTCTGCATGACCGAATACATCGGCAAGATCATGAACGGCAGCAAGATATGCGTCATCGCAACAATCGTGCCGATCTGGTTGTTAATGATTACAAGGCGTGCGTCATCGGCAACAAGTCCCAGCCAGACAAGCGTTTCGTTGATCACACCTTGCTGTTGCAGCATCACTTTCCACGCTGATGTCCGCACCAGCAGTGAGGTCCAGAACGGTAACAGCACAAGAATCATCAACAGGTTTGATATACGCATCGGCAGGTTCGCCAGCAGATACGACACCGGATAGGCCAACAGAATACAGGACGCGGTAATGATCAGTGACATGAACAGCGTTCGTCCGAATAGCTTGACGAGGATCTGCTTTTCTTCGGGCTGCGCCGCCACCCCATCGGGTGTCAGCCTCATGTCAACCGCAGCAAGGAAATAGCCTGGTGTCACATTTCGGGAATGAGTTTTGATAACGCGCCAATTATCAACGTTACCCCAACCCTTGTCCGCATCGATCAGTTTATCTTTGAACGGGGCATCCGCTTCGGGGTCCCACTTTCTGATCTTCCGGCCGGTTTTGCGGAACAACGACGAAATACCGGATTCCTCGTAGTTAAGACGAGACCCCAACCGCGTGTGTTGTTTTTGCTCAACCGCGACAATCATATCGCGCACGAATGCGTCGTAGACTTGCTCATCCGGCAGTTCGCCACTGGATTCATCCCAGTTGCTCAGTGCTTCAACTGTCAGAGGTAACGTCCTCTCGACAATACCATTTTCCACTGACCGAAACAGCATCGAAGCAATCGGTATGATGAACGAAAACAGGACAAACAGAAGAAGGGGGGCAACCAACATCAATGCCCGTAGCTTTTGCCGCCGTAGGGAGCGGGCGAGCGATTGCTTAAGCGGAGTGCCGTCCGCTGCCAGCATGGGACCCGCGTTTTGGCCTGCGTCAGTCATTGATGCCTCTTGAATTTTGCAAGGTCCGGGGGCAACAGGCTGCCCCCGGGCGTGTTTTTCAGTTCAAACCGCTTATTGCGACAGCCACGCCTGGAAGCGCGCGTCCAGATCATCGCGATAGTCAGCCCACCATTCGTAGTTGTTCACAAAGGTGTTCTGAGCATTGTTGGGATCGGTCGGCATATGAGGCGCCATGTCGATACCCAACTCGGCATGTTGTCCAACCAGCGGTGCCGAAGATGCACGGGCCGGGCCATACGAAATATACGCAGCCTGATCGGCCAATCGCTGGGTGTCCGATGCAAACTTGATGTAGTCCAATGCCCGCGCTTCACGCTCTGGGCTCAAACCGGCTGGAATTGCGAAACCGTCAAGATCGAACATCTGCCAATCCCACGCCATGCCCACGGGTTGATTCTGCTCGGCAATCATCGAGAACAGACGGCCGTTGTAGGTAGAACCCATGAAGATTTCGCCGTCAGCAAGCAATTGGACAGGCTCAGCAGCTGCAGACCACCAGATCGTCTGGTCCTTAATGGTATCCAGTTTCGCCAGAGCACGCTCGACCCCCTCGTCGGTTTCCAGCGTGTCATAAACGTCTTCGTAGGCCACGCCATCGCAGAGAAGTGCCCACTCCATGTTGGCGACCGGGCGTTTGTTCAGCGCGCGCTTGCCAGGGTACTTTTCAAGATCAAACACATCGCACGCGCCGGTCGGCGGCTCTACACCTTCCGGAACCATGTCCGTACGATAACCGAAGGTTGTCGAAAAGACGATCAGCGGAATGTAGCACGGCGAAACCAATTGGTCCCCGAAATCTTCGGTAGCTGGTGTGCCGTCGGGCGCTGCTGCCAGATGCTCATCAGGATTAATCTCGATGATCAAGCCTTCGTCACAGGCGCGAATATTGTCAGCCGCTTCAAGATCAACAACGTCCCATGTGACGTTGCCAGCCTCGTTCATGGCGCGCAGCTTGGCGACGCCTTCAGGCGAGGAATCGTCATTCAGGATGGTTACGCCTGTCTTTTCCGAATAGGGCTCGTGATAAGCCTTGAGCTGCGACTTGGAATAGGCACCGCCCCACGAGACGATCGTCATCTCTTCGGCCATCGCGCCACCGGCGAGAGCGGCAATCGCGCTCGCCATCAGAGTGGTTTTGGTTATTTTCATAGTTAACTCCCTATTTAACCCTTTAGTTTTTGCTATGAGGACCGGATTGCGGGGCAACCCGACCATCTGGTTTCCCGCGCAATCGGGCGAAGCGCGCGGGGGATTTCTGTATCAGGCGTCCAGCGCCTTACAGTCGTGTGCCAGCCAGCCGATTTCGACTTCTTCACCTGGGGTCAGTTTGACGGCATCCGGCGCATTTCGGGTTTTGATGATGAAGTCGTCGTTCCCAGCCACAGACAGGCGGAAACGGTAGACATCACCCATGTAGATGAACTCTTTCACCGTCGCCTTCAGAGTATGCGCGTCGGCATGTAGACGATTTTTATTAAACTCAACCCGTTCGGGGCGGATCGACACTTTGGTGCGCTCACCCGCCTTGTGAACATTCACCGGCTCGGCATCAATCTCGGACCCGTCGTCCAGAACCACAACACATGAGTCGCCATCAATCGATTTAACAACGCCCTCCAATGTATTGTTTTCACCTATGAATTGCGCCACGAAACTGTTTTCCGGCTCTTCGTACAGCAAATCCGGTGGTGCCAGCTGCTGAATACGGCCATCGTCGAATACGGCAACCCGATCTGACATCGTAAGCGCCTCGGTCTGATCATGGGTGACGTAAACGGTTGTGATCCCCAACTCATGCGCCAAGCGTGTGATTTCGAACTGCATATGCTCACGCAGCTGCTTATCCAGGGCCCCTAGTGGTTCATCCATAAGAACCAGTTCGGGTTCGAACACAAGCGCCCGCGCTAGCGCGATCCGTTGTTGCTGACCACCCGACAGTTGCGCCGGGCGTCGACTACCAAAAGCTCCCATCTGCACCATGTCCAGCGCGCGTTTGACCTTTTCCTCGCGCTGATCCTTGCCCATTTTCCGCACTTCCAGCGGAAAGGCCAAGTTCTCTGCCACAGTCATATGCGGAAATAGAGCATAGTTCTGGAAAACCATTCCGATGCCGCGTTTATGCGGTGGGATATTGTTGATAGGACGCCCATCCAACATGATTTCCCCATGCGTAGCGGTTTCAAAGCCCGCCAGCATCATCAGGCAGGTTGTCTTGCCAGAACCCGACGGTCCCAGCATTGTCAGAAACTCACCCTTTGGCATGGAAAGGTTTAGATCTTTTACAACGAGTATTTCGCCATCATATGACTTTTGGACACGCTGAAACTCGACGAACGCTGCGTCATTGGACATATACCGAATTGTCTCCCTGTGCGGCCTGTTGGTTGCCCGGTCTATCCGGATCTCAACGACCTCCCGAGATCATTTAAAGACATGCCGGGCGCGCCGTGCAACAAAAATATGTCCAACGTTTTACAATTTTGGATACAATTGCTCTCTCAGCGAGCGGAATTCAGTTTCCGCATGTGCCAGGCTAGGCTTTGATTGCTGGACAAGACCGGTTTCTTCAGGCGTTCTTGGATCTCGGGTATAGCGTCAAAAGTTCTTAAATTAGTGCAGCTTAGAAAGATTGCCTCAACCATCGAATCAGCACCAAGTTTCAACGCAGCCTCAACCACCGATTGCCTGGAAATACGAACGACTTTGGATTCTTCGGATTCTCCGAACGAGCCGAATACATCCATCGAAACACCATTCTGCGCGAAAGCCCGGCGCAGGGGTTCGTTCACTTCTTCTATGTAGGGGGATAGCAAGGCAAATTTCGACACACCCAAATGCGCCGCACAGGCTGACGCCGCGCGTAATGGGTTCGTAACCACTGCGACATCGCAGGTTTTTTGAACCATGCGCTCAACCTGCTCTGACCCAATGACAGAACTGGCCGAGGTGCAGCCATATCCAACCACACGATACGGACGGATTTTCGGAAGAAGATCCGCCGCCGCAGGCAAGTCTTCCTCCATTTGGGAAAGAGTGTCCGTCGTCACCTTTTCGCCGCTTGGGATTCGCGAAACATAAAGAGGATAGAGTTGATCCGAGAAATAGGCGCTGAACTCTGGCTCTATCGTTTCGTCAGTCTGCAAAACGATCAACCCCATCGGAGACGCCGCAGGATCGTCCTCGTCCAGTGTGTAAGAGAGATAGCTCATATCTGCATCAACTCCGGTCCGACACGTGGGCTGATGAAGCGTGCAGCCCCGTCAGTGATGACGATGTTTTCTTCGTGAACCAGAATCTTGTCACCCACCGCTATGCCTGGCTCCAGTGTCAGAACCATTCCAGGCTCCAGTTGCGTATGATCGCCGGGGATAAGCGACGGCCACTCCGTTAGCGACATACCCAACCCATGCCCAAGACGCCCTGCGCCGGTATCGCCACTGTTTTTGGACAATACCCTGTTCATAATGTGGAACAGCTCAGCCGCTGTTGTTCCCGGTCGTGCGGCTTCAAAAGCCGCATCGGATGCTTCTATGAGTGTCGCATACGCATCTCGTACGGATGCTGTGACGGGTCCGATTGACCAGTTGCGGTCATAGTCGCAGAAGTATCCATCCCAAACCAATCCGGTGTCCAGCATCAATACATCACCAGAAGCTAGTGCTGATGACTGGGCCGGAGAAATAACGTCGGTGTAACCGCCCTGCTCGGCGCCTCCGGCAAGATAGGGTACCCAATCTGCGCCTTCTTCAAGGCATAACATCTGAAAACGGCGAAACACCTCATCCAACGCAACGCCTTCACCTGCGATTTCAGGGACGCGCTGAAACGCCCGTCCGGCAATACCGCAGGCAGTTTCGATCTTGGATATTTCGGCGGGGGATTTGACCATCCGAAGGGCGCGGAGAATTCCGCCATCACTGCCAAGCGAGCGATTTTCAAGCGCCTGCTGTAAACGCTTCAGGTCCGCCCACGGCATGCGGATATGCGTCTCATGACCATCCGGCAGACCAATATCCGCGTCGGTCGGACAGACCTCCTGCAGAGTTTCAGCCAACAGAGTGATCCCGTCATCAGTCAGGTCCGGGGCACTCCAGGTGCGAATATCGTCCACCCATGTTTGCCCCATCAGCGCGACCCCAATTGAGGGTATGACTGCAATCGGTTTCCCGGACGCTGGTATGATCAGAAACCACGGACGTGTCGGGCTTTCCCAGAACCGGGTCAGGTAACCGGTAAAATAGCGAATCTCGGGCTCGGTAGTCAGCAGCAAAGCCGAGAGCCCTGCCTGATCCATCAGGTGTTGCGCACGGTCGGTCCGCGCCCTGAATTCCGATACGTCAAATCCCCTCATTCGGCGATCTCGGACAGAAAACACAAGACGCGGGAACCCGGACCAATTCCCAGAGCCTTACGAATCTCAGCATTCATGACAGCGGCGACCCCTGCCCCACCCGAGGCGGTTGTGGCAAGGTCAACTGCAGCCATGGCCGGGAGATGCTCGGTCACTTGTTGATCGGTCACAGTTAGAAAGCTATCTGCGTCCCGCGCCAACCCGTTCAGGGCAATCTGCGACGGTTCCTTACAATCAAGCCGTCCCATAATACTGTCGGGGCCGTCGGCGAATACACAGGCTCCTGCCTCGATGCTCGCCTGCAATGCCGGGGCGGCGTCGGGCTCAACTACGATAATCTGCGGAGCATCCCCCCAGACGGTCCGCGCATAGGCTGCGACGGACCCTGCCAGCCCGCCCACACCAGCCTGAAGCAGGATATGCGTCGGCATCTCTGGACATTGACGTACCGCCTCGGCGGCCATCTGCAAGTACCCCTCCATCAGAGTATACGGCAGTTCGTAATATCCATCCCACGAACTGTCCGAGAGCAAAGTCCAACCGTTGTCCTCGGCCGCTTTGCTGGCTCCTTCCATGCTGGCGGCGTAGTCGGAACCGTACCGAACAACCTGCGCTCCTTGCCCGCGCAAGCGGTCAGCAAAGCTTTCGGGCACGGTTTCGGCAATGTACACGACGGCTTTTGCCCCAAAGATACGCGCGCCTGCGGCGACACTCATCCCGTGATTGCCCGCACTGGCCGTGACATAGGTTCGCCCCGAAAGCGTTGCCTCACTAGGGCTGGCAGCCATATCCGCCGCGTGGCGCGCAATCACGTAGGCCGCCCCCAGCGCCTTGAATGATCCCAGATTCATACGGGCGCGTTCATCCTTTACCCACATTTCGATGCCATCGAACAAGTCGTCGACCAGAACCAGCGGTGTCTCGGCCGCAGCCGGGCATTGCTGTAACAGATCAGCGACGCGGGCTGCATCGGTGGATGGAAACGGAGCGGCCTCAATCAGCTTTTTGCCTCCGCGATGGGGGTTGGATGTGATTTTCACGTGAGCGTCTTTCCTGAGTTGCCCATTGACGTGATCGGATTCGTCCAGTTCTGTCAACAAAACTCGGTCACCTCAGGAGCAGTCTATGGCCCATGCCCACCCGGCCTTCACCATGGCCGAATACGACCGCCGCCTGGCAAAGACACGTGCCGCCATGTCTGCCGCAGGGTTGGACGCCCTATTTGTCGAGGATCCGTCCAACATGGCCTGGCTTACCGGTTACGAGGGTTGGTCGTTTTACGTACATCAGGGCGTTTTGGTTTTGCATGACCACGATCCGATCTGGTGGGGCCGCAATCAGGATGCCAACGGTGCGCGGCGCACGGTTTGGATGCCGGACAACCGGATTCGTGGCTATGCGGACCACTATGTGCAATCCACTGTCCGCCACCCGATGCAAGACCTCGCCGACTTAATCCGCGACTGCGGCCTCGCTTCGGGACGGATCGGTGTTGAGCTGGACAATTATTATTATTCGGCCAAAGCGCATCTGACCTTGGAGGCCGAGTTACCACACGCTGAACTGGTCGATGCGAATGCACTGGTCAATTGGCAACGCGCGGTGAAATCCGATGAAGAAATCGCGCTCATACGCAAGGCTGCGCGCATCTCGGAACATGTCATCGACCGAGTGATTGACCGAATAGAACCTGGCCTACGCAAGAATGAACTGGTCGCACAGATCTATCACGATGCGATTTCGGGCATTGGCGAAGACTGGGGGGATTATGCTGCTATCGTACCCTTGCTGCCCTCGGGACCGGATGCCGCCGCACCGCATCTGACATGGGATGGTGCCCCGTTCAAATCGGGTGAGTGCACGTTTTTCGAACTTTCAGGGTGTGTCCGCCGCTATCACGCACCGTTTTGCCGGTCGGTCTTTCTGGGTCAGCCTCCCGATTACCTGCTGCGAGCCGAGGCTGCCCTTGTCGAAGGGCTCGAAGCCGGGCTGCACGCTGCCCGTGCGGGTAATCAGGCACGAGACATTGCGCTGGCGCTGGCCGCTCCTCTGGAACGCGCCGGGATAGAACGCGGTGCGCGGTGCGGCTATCCGATTGGCCTCAGCTATCCGCCGGATTGGGGCGAGCGCACGATTTCACTGCGCCCCGAGGACGAATCCATATTGGAACCCGGCATGACTTTTCATTTCATGCCCGGCCTTTGGATGGACGACTGGGGCCTTGAGATTACCGAGTCGATCCTGATTACCGAAACCGGACCCGCCGAGTGCTTTTGCAACCGGCCCCGCAAACTGTTCGTAAAGCCATGACCCTGCAAAGAACCCAAAACATCCTCGCAGATCTGATTGCCTTTCAAACGGTGTCCGCCGATAGCAATCTTGAGATCATTCGCTATTTGACAGAACTCCTCGAAGCGCTGGGGGCCCGCTGCATAGAAACGCGAGACGCGACCGGAGCGAAGGCCAACGTATTCGCCACGCTGGGGCCGCACATGCCCGGCGGTATCCTTCTGTCGGGCCACACGGATGTGGTTCCCGTGGCCGATCAGGACTGGACCTCAGATCCATTTCAGATGACCGAACGGGAAGGCAAGCTTTATGGTCGAGGCACTTGCGACATGAAAGGGTTCATCGCTGCGGCATTGGCATTTGCCGAGACAATAGACACAAGCAAGTTGACACAGCCGCTGCACTTTGCGTTCACCTATGACGAAGAAACCGGTTGTTTGGGTGCGCAGAACCTCGTTCATGATCTGTCCGAACGGGGCATCGTTCCGGACATCGCCATCATCGGCGAACCAACCGAGATGCGGGTGATCGAAGGACATAAGGGTTGCTTCGAGTACACCACCAGTTTTGTTGGTCTAGAAGGTCACAGCTCGGCCCCTGATGACGGCGTCAACGCCGCTGAATATGCTGCGCGATATATTGGTAAGCTTCTGGAATTGCGTCATATCCTGAAATCGCGCGCGCCCCAGGGCAGCCCATTTGAGCCACCCTGGACCACGGTCAATATCGGGCGCATTGCCGGCGGCGTTGCGCATAACGTCATCGCCGGCAAGGCTGAGATCGCCTGGGAAATGCGCCCCGTTCAGTCCAGCGATGCCGATCTGGTGAGGCAGACCATGTCGGAATATGTGAAACACACTTTGTTGCCGGAAATGCAAGCGGTTCACCCCGAGGCCAGCATCTCGCAGGTAGCGGTCGCCGAAGTCGAAGGGCTTGAGCCTATGGAGGAAAACGCCGCCCGTGAACTTGTGGCCGAACTGACAGGTGCCAACGGCACCGGTGTCGTAGCTTTCGCCACCGAGGCCGGGTTGTTTCAGAAGCTGGGCACGCACGCGATTGTGTGTGGACCCGGCTCAATCACCCAAGCGCACAAAGCAGATGAGTATGTCGAGATTGAACAGCTCGACCTGTGTTGCCGAATGCTGAACCGGCTGGGCCGTCGCCTGATCGCTTAGCCCGCACCATGCGTCCGGTTATAGGCTGAAGGCAGTGGCTGTACATGGGCGGCGCGGGCGTGCTCACCCGGATCATAGACCTCCATGACCAGTGGATAACAGGCGGCAGTATCCGACGAATGCTCGGATGAACAGTCGCCTCCCGGACAGGCAGATAGGCCCACAATTAGGTCAATCTCGGCGTAGAACTCCAGATAATCGCCGGGGCGTACCGGGCTGGCTTTCATGAAATATTGACCGGTATCACGGGTGAAACCGGTGCACATAAACACGTTCAAAACGTCATGCACATGCATCTCGGCCTTGTGTAACGGCAGGTCGCAATGACTGGCAAGCGCGCGGGTCAGATTGGAGTGGCAGCAATAGTGATAGTCGCCACCCGATAGCAACCGGCCCGTGTAGGGATCACAGCGCGTCCCGATCACATCATGAACCGAACCGCCATAGGCGTCGAAACCGTACCAATCCAATGTATCGTTCACGATCGTCGCCATAGGACGCATATTTGGAAAGCTCGACCACATGCGATCCCCGGTCGTCAGGTGCGTGCCATGCAGCGCTCGGGTTTTACCCGAATAAAACCGCTCGGTCAGGTCGTGCTTGTTCCACATGTTCAGATCACCGACCTGCGGGCCATCAACCGAAACCACCCGCACAAATGCACCGGCGGGCACTTCGATACAGGCGGCATCACGCGGGGCTGCTGTGGCCTCGGCGGTCTTGCTGGCCCCCTGACGCAGTTTGCCTAGCGCGGTCAGGTCAGGTTGCTCGAGCGTTTCCGGCGGATAGCAGATAACAGGAGGGATAGCCTTGCGTTTGTCCGCATCCGTTGGTGCTTCGAAGTTCGGTATTTCCAGTTTCATCAACGCACTCCCCCTGCTTTCACACAGGCTTAGCGTATTACGAACGGGTTCGCCATCGGCTCTTGCGCAGTGCTGATCCAGGTGGTTTTGGTGCGGGTATAGTCAAGGATCGCCTCGACCCCCGCCTCGCGCCCATAGCCTGATTGATTGAACCCGCCAAACGGTGCAATCGGAGAAATCGCGCGATAGGTATTTACCCAGCAAATCCCCGCCCTTACCCGTTTTGACACCCGGTGCGCCCTCGCCAGATTCTGCGTAAACACGCCCGAGCCCAGCCCATAGGGCGTGCTGTTCGCCAGTGCGATTGCCTCCTCCTCTGTGTCGAAAGGCAGCAAGGACATCACCGGCCCAAACATCTCAACCTTCAGAGTTTCGGTTTCGGGTGAGGCGCACTGAACCAGCGTGGGCGTCATGTAATTCCCAGGTCGATCTGCAACCTCACCCCCAAAACGGATCACAGCGCCCTGCCCCTGAGCCTTGATCAGAGTGTCTTCGATCCGGCGAAGCTGCGCATCCGTACACAGCGGACCCACATGCGTGTCCGAATGCAGTGGATCCCCCAATCGGATCGCGCTGGCCTTTTGCTCGACCTTCTCAATCAACGACTCCAGAATGGACCTATGCACCAGACCGCGCGTTCCTGCCACGCAGCTCTGACCAGAGGCCCCAAAATTCCCGGCGATTAAACCGTTGGCCGCTCCGTCCAGATCGGCGTCCTCAAACACGAGGATCGGAGACTTTCCGCCCAGCTCCAGTGAGGTCACAGCGAAATTCTCGGCCGAGTTCCTTACCACATGCCGCGCTGTCTCGGGACCACCAGTAAAGGCGATCCTGTCCACGTCCGAGTGGCGCGTCAGCGGAATGGCGCAGTTTTCAGCGTCTCCGGTGATGACCGATACGACACCGGGCGGAAAACCCGCCTGTTCGATCAGTCGCGCGAACTCCAACATCGGCGCGGGCGCAATTTCGGAGGCTTTCAATACAATCGAACATCCTGCGGCCAATGCAGGGCCCAGCTTGGTAGCCGTCAGAAACATCTGCGCGTTCCAAGGCACGATGGCCGCGACGACTCCGATAGGTTCACGGGTCGTGAACACGTGCATATCGGGCTTATCGATGGGCAGCACGGTGCCTTCGACCTTATCCGCCAGCCCTGCGAAATAGCGGTAGTAATCCGCCACATACCCAGTCTGAGCGGACGTTTCTGCCAGCAGTTTGCCGCTATCTGTCGTTTCCAACTCACCAAGTCGGGGGGCATGTTCGGCCACCAGATCGGCCAGCCGGTATAGCAGTTTACCGCGTGCGGTTTGCGTCATGTCGCGCCACGCCGGATCGTCCAGAACCCGTTTGGCCGCCGATACGGCACGGTCAACGTCACTGGCCGAGGCACAAGAAAATGTGGCCCAGCCTTGCCCGGTTGCGGGATTTTCCGAGGTCATGACTTGTGCGTCTGCACCCTCGGTCCATTCCCCATCAATGAACAATTGAAAATGTGGTAGATTTCCCATGGTGGTCCTCACTGAAAGGCAGGCATAACATTGTCGATGAACCGCGCCAGCGAGGCGCGTTTGCGGTCGTTGGTCATGCCGCTGTCGACCCAGAACGAAAACTCATCATAACCCAGATCCTCGTAACGTTTGATCCGGTCGATCACCTGTTGCGCTGTACCGACGGTTAAATCTCGGCCCAGTTTTTCGTAGGTATACATCGGGTTAGCGTCCATTTCAGCCTCGGATATCGGCTCAATCAGGCCTTGCTGTATTGGGCGCTTGTTCAGGAACCACGCACCGAAATAATTGTAATAGCGCCGCAAATCCTGCACACCCCGCGCCACATCATCGTCGTCTGCGCCAACATATGTGTGATGCAATAGCATGATCTTGGGGCGTGGTCCGGCGTAGGAGGTGCAGGCATCGTTGAAGCGCCCCATCAGGGTCTCGATCTCTTCCATGCCCTGCCACAACGGCGTGACCTGGATGTTGAATCCATTGTGGACGCCGAACTCATGGCTATTGGGATCGCGTGCGGCAATCCAAATAGGCGGGCCGCCGTCCTGAAACGGTTTCGGGGCCGAGGTCGTGGCCGGAAAGGAATAAAACTCTCCTTCATGGGAACAATCCCCCCGCCATATCTGCGGCAAGAGCGGAGTGGTTTCTCGCATCCTCTGCCCGGCTTCCCAGGCATCCATCCCCGGCATCAGGCGTTCGTATTCAAAGGAATAGGCGCCACGCGCGATGCCCAATTCAATCCGGCCTTTGGTGATCTGATCTGCTGCTGCTGCCTCACCCGCCAGTTTGATCGGATGCCAAAACGGCGCGATCACCGTTCCGGTTCCCAGCTGCACATTGCTGGTGTGATGTGCCAGATCGACTAAAGACAGGAACGGGTTGGGGGCAATTGTGAACTCCATCCCGTGATGTTCCCCCGTCCAAACTGCGCGCATGCCACCTTGGTCGGCCATTTTCGCAAGACCGACGAATTCATCGTACAAAACATCATGGGGCTGATCGGGTGTCAGACGCTCCATGTGGGCAAACAGCGAAAACTCCATCGATGAGCTCCTTTAACGAAAACTGTGAACTTCGCCGCGCTCCGCATCACCCAAATAGAGGGCAAAATCCCCTGTCTGAGCCTCGCGCGCATAGCGTGTCATCATGTGGTGAATGCCCGAGTTGACGTAGGTCAGCCCCGGCAGATCGGCGGCGGCCACCCATACAGCATTATCAGGAAGAAAGCCCTGTTCGGCAGTCGCCAGAAAGAACGTATAGTGCAGCTTTGTCTCGGCATCGTTGAACGCGGAATAAACCTGTTCGATCCGTGCGGGGATGCCGCTTTGGGAAAGTTCCTGCGCAAGACGATTGCGTTGACCGCCGGGCTCGGCTCCGCTGACCTGAAACGGGCAGAACAGGCCTTTCTTACGCTCTAAAAGAACCTTGCCATCATGAACGATGATCGCCCCACAAAGCGTTGGAACCGTGGCGTCCATCTCGCGTTCAAGGCCAAGGCTGAAATACGATCCGCCCACATATCCCAGACCATCGCCCGCAGCGTGTGAGAATTCGACCACGCGACCGATCAGAACGGTGTGATCACCGGCGGGGACAATCTGGTGCGTTTCACAACAAAACTGGGCCAATGCTCCATCAATCAAAGGCAAGTCCTGAAACCCTTTACTGTGGGCCACCTTCGCAAACCGATCCCCCTTGAATCCCGCGAAGGTGTTCGAAACCTCTTGCTGACCCTCAGCCAGTATGTTGACCGCAAAGTGACTGCAGCCCGAGAACACCTTATAACTGGAAAGAAATTTGCCAGGACAGACCAACAACAGCGGCGGATCAAGTGACACAGACGAAAACGAGTTGGCCGTAAACCCAATCGGAGACCCCGCCTGATCTCGCGTAGTCACCACGGTAACGCCAGTCATGAAACTGCCGAAAGCATCGCGCAAGGCGCGCGGGTCTAGCGTGGACATGGCAGTACCTCCGACAGAAAACGCAGCAGGAGTGTGTTAACCTCGGATGCGTGGGTCATCGGCATCATATGAGCCGCATCGGCGACTATCTCGGCGCGCCCCTGCTGTGTCATACCTGCCAATTTCCGGGACATTTCCGGGGTTGAGTTCGGTTCACCCGCGCCCGTCAGGAACAGGGCCGGGCATTGAATTCGGGACAGTTCTGCGTCGGTCGGGCCGTCGCTTTCGGCGAATACAGTGTAGGCAGCTTTATAGGCCACCGGGTTGACCTCATGCAGCCAACGTGTGCAGGCGTCGCGTTCTTCCGATGCATCATCAGCAAACCATCGCTGTAACGTGACAGAAGGATCATTCTTGTGGCGCTCGTCCAAAGCCCGCGCCCGTTCGATGACAGCCTGCCGAGCAGAGGCAGGTCGTCGAAAAATGGCGTTCAGGGCTGCAACCCCCCTGACATTGGGATTGCCACTGGCCGCGATCTGCATCGCAATAAGCGCTCCCATCGAATGGCCGACTAGTACGGCGGGTTCGTTTACCAACGCCGCGACTGACGCGGCATAGCCATCCAAACCACCGGGATCAGTAAACGCGGTGTTGCCGTGCCCGGACATATCCGGGCACAAAACGCGGTATCCGGCAGCAGCCAGCGGTTCGATCTGCCCTCCCCACGCCTCGGCCCTCAAACCGACGCCGTGCAACAGAATTACAAGGGGTCCCGAACCCGCGTTGACCGCAGACAACCCGCCGAATTCAGACCGAGGCCGGGTTGTCCACGTCATGGCCCAGATCCTTCAAATCCTGATAGCGGTCTCCGATACGATGGTGTGGTCGACCGGTGGTTGCGCCTCCCAGAACCACAACGATCTCGTCCGCACGTGGCGCGTCGGGAATGGCAAATTGCAACGTCAGATAATGTGACCTGCGCCCTGCATCGTTCTTGTCCATCAACGGCACCATGATCGGAGCGTTAGCCGCTCCGCGCGTGTTTGTGAAAGACAAATATGATTTTGCCCCAACGGCTTGCCGGAAGATATTGCCGAAATGCAGCGTGTGGATCAGGCCAGAGGCGTGTTCGACTTCACCATCCAGCCCCACCACGGCAGCCTTGCCATAGGCTTCGATCGCTTCACCGCTGCCCGCCAATGCGATCATACGGCTGGTCAGTTCCTGACCCAGCACCGGGCCATAGGCCAGAATTTCCGACCTCAGGTCATCGACATAGCGCCCGGCCCAAGGATTGGTCACTACGGCAGCCACTGCAAACATGCGCCAAGGGCGTTCTGCCTGGCGAAAACCCTCAATCAGAACCTCTTCGTCGTAGGTTACGAATTTTCGAATATTCGGCTGCACGGTGTTCCCTCTTTTTAGACTTGGGAACTATCTCTGACGACCGGCGGCTTTGACAAACGAAAGAACTTTGGCCTTAGGTATTAATGAGTCTAATATGTAGGTTACCAATGTCAAAATCCCTGCCCCCACTCACATGGTTCAGATCCTTCGAAGCCGCTGCCCGGCGCCTAAGCTCGACCGCTGCGGCGGATGAAATCGGGCTGACGCAATCTGCGGTAAGCCAACAGATCAGATCGTTGGAAACACGGCTTGGCGTTGTCCTGTTTCATCGGCACGCAAGGGGGCTGTCACTGACCGATGAGGGGCGCAAGTTGTTGCCACAGGTCGAAGCTGCACTGGAAATACTGCAGACTGCCGCCTCGCCCTACCTGACGGAAGAACGCGCAAAGCACGTTACCATCGCGGCCTCGATCAGTATTATCGAGTGGGTGATATCCCCGGCTCTTTCTCGGTTTCAATCAGAGCATCCCGACGCATCTTTGGGTTTTGTTAGTACGATCTGGCCGGACGAATATGCCGCCTCACGGGCCGATGTAGAAATCCGGTATGGATCTGGGAAACAGGTTGGACAGGACGCAACCCCGTTAACGCCCAATCATCTGGTCGCCGTGAAATCGCCAGACCTTACGTCTCCCTTCCAGGACTTGCCTTTGATCGAACCGGTCGGAACTTCGGACAACTGGTCTTCTTGGGCCGAGTCCACTGGCCATCCGGTTCACAATCCAACATATTTTGTCGACTCTTACGGACTGGCCCTGCAACTTGCCACAACTGGAAACGGCGTGGCGCTGGTGAACACTTTGGTCGCGGCACACGCGCTACGCAGCGGTCAGGTTACCCTTGCCGCAGAAGAAACAGCCCCGGCGGCGCAGGGATATTTTCTGGCGGTCCAGCGAACGTCGCCAGAGGTGAACTCATTCGTCGACTGGTTTTCCCGAACAATATGTCAGTGACACCTTGTCCGCGTCTGATTCAGACATGTCGATGTCGCATCTGAGCGTATCCAAACGTCTGAAATTCGTGAATTCTGCCCAAAAAGGTCCGATTCATGCGATATTCAGGCTTTCGAGTCATCAAAGAGGCGCTTACCGGCCACAAAGGGTGGAAACCGGTCTGGCGTGACCCCGAACCAAAGGCGCATTACGACATAATCGTGATCGGCGGGGGCGGTCATGGGCTGGCCACGGCGCACTACCTGTCCAAGGTATATGGTCAGCGCAACGTTGCCGTAGTCGAAAAGGGATGGATCGGCGGCGGCAATGTGGGGCGGAACACGACGATTGTCCGCTCGAACTATATGCTGGACGGAAATGAGCCGTTCTATGAATTCTCAATGAAGTTGTGGGAAGGGCTTGAGCAGGACCTGAACTACAACGCCATGATGAGCCAGCGCGGAATTCTCAACCTGTTTCACACGGACGGCCAACGGGACGCCTATACACGGCGCGGCAATGCGATGATCCTGCACGGCGCGGATGCAGAATTGCTGGACGCCGATCAGGTTCGCAAGGAACACCCTTACCTGAATTTTGACGATGCCCGATTTCCGATCAAAGGAGGCTTGGTTCAGCGTCGCGCAGGTACTGCCCGCCACGATGCGGTGGCTTGGGGTTTTGCCCGCTCTGCAGACATGCACGGCGTCGATATTATCCAGAACTGCGAGGTCACGGGTCTGCGGATCGAAAGCGGAAAATGTCTGGGCGTTGAAACCACGAAAGGCTTTATCGGCGCAAACAAGGTTGGTTGCGCCGTTGCAGGCAGCTCGGGGCGCGTGATGGGGATGGCTGGCATGCGGCTGCCTATTGAAAGCCACGTATTGCAGGCCTTTGTTTCCGAAGGGCTGAAACCTGTCCTGCCCAGCGTCATCACATTTGGTGCGGGACATTTCTATGTCAGCCAGTCCGACAAGGGTGGTCTGGTCTTTGGTGGCGATATCGACGGCTACAATACCTACGCGCAACGTGGCAACCTTCCTGTGGTCGAGGATGTCTGCGAGGGCGGAATGGCCCTGATGCCGATGATAGGCCGCGCCCGTTTGTTGCGGATGTGGGGCGGTGTCATGGACATGTCGATGGACGGCTCGCCCATCATCGACCGCACTCCGGTCGAGGGGCTCTATTTCAACGGCGGCTGGTGCTATGGCGGCTTCAAGGCGACCCCGGCCTCGGGACATTGCTTTGCGCATTTGCTGGCAAAGGATGAACCGCACCCCGTCGCAACTGCCTATCGCCTTGACCGGTTCCGCACTGGTCGGATGATTGACGAAAAAGGCGTGGGCAATCAGCCCAACCTGCACTGAGGGGACCACGGACTTGATCATCAACCATCCCCTGCTGGGCCCGCGCGACGCATCCGAGTTCGTTTATCTGGGCGATGCCTCGCTAATCGACCGCCCAGACTGGCAGACCGAGAACGCGGCTGAAGCGTTCTATGAATATGGCTACCTGCGCGACAACCCGGCAGGAGAACACCGCGAGCTTTGGTTTCACGAGGCCGGTGATCGATCCTGGCTGGTCGTGACGCGAAACACACTGACGCATGAGATTTCAAAGGTGGAACTGGCCCGCGACGTGGCCCGCGCGAGAGGGCGATCCAAATGACGCAAGAAAACCGGCTAAGTGGCGGGCAGATCGACCGAAGCACAACACTGAAATTTCGCTTTGATAACCGCAGTTACACCGCCCATCCGGGTGACACACTGGCCTCAGCTCTTTTAGCGAACGGTGTGCGTCTAGTCGGGCGGTCTTTCAAGTATCACCGACCGCGCGGCCTGCTGACCGCCGGGTCCGAGGAGCCCAATGGTATAGTTGAACTGCGCACTGGCAACCGCAAGGAACCCAATACCCGCGCCACCACGATTGAGATGTTCGACGGCCTTGAGGCGCAGTCTCAGAACCGCTGGCCCAGTCTGAAATTCGACGCGCTGGCGGTGAACGACCTTTTCTCGAACTTTTTGTCTGCCGGGTTCTACTACAAGACGTTCATGTGGCCCGCCGCGTTCTGGGAAAAGCTGTATGAGCCCGTGATCCGCCGCGCCGCGGGGTTGGGTTCGTTGTCGATGGAGGATGACCCGGACGAATACGACAAGGGTTTTCGTCACTGTGATCTGCTGATCATCGGTGCCGGACCTGCCGGGCTGATGGCCACCCTGACCGCCGGTCGCGCCGGTGCTGATGTTATTCTGGCTGACGAGGATTTCACCCTCGGCGGCCGTCTGAACAGCGAGAAATTTACGCTGAGCGATCAAAACGCCTCCGATTGGGCGCAGCAGGCCGTGGCAGAGCTGTCATCCCTGCCCAACGTCCGACTAATGCCGCGCACGACTGTCATCGGCGCGTTCGATCACGGTATTTACGGCGCGGTTGAACGGACCGGGGATCACCTGCCCTCTCTACCCGTAGGCAAACCCCGTCAGATCCTTTGGCGCATTTATACGAAAAAGGCATTGCTCTGCGCCGGTGCCACCGAGCGCCCGATTGCTTTCGAGAATAACGACCGCCCTGGCATTATGATGGCAAGCGCTTTGCGGACCTATGCCAACCGGTTCGCTGTTACAGCATCTCAGCGCGTGGCAATCTTTACCAACAACGACGACGGTCACCGCACCGCCGCTGACCTGCACGCCAAGGGCGTCAAGATCGCTGCTGTCATAGATGTACGCGAGGATGCTCCGACCAGCTATGACTATGAGGTTCTGGGTGGCGCGCAAGTGACTGACACCAAGGGTCGCCACGGTCTGAGTTTTGTCGAAGTTGCCCTAGCCGACGGGTCGACGCGCACGCTTGATTGCGGCGCGCTGGGCGTGTCGGGCGGTTGGAACCCAAATGTGCATCTGACTTGTCACCAACGCGTGCGCCCGGTTTGGAACGAAACGCTGGCGGCCTTTGTCCCCGGAGGGAACCTGCCCGTTGGTCTGACAGTCGCGGGCGCGGCGAATGGCGTGATGTCCACGCATGGGGCCCTGCAGACCGGCGCTGAAGGTGCCGTCAAAGCACTTGAATTGGCCAGTGCCTTTCCCGACCTGCCCGAAGCCGAAGACGCCCCGGTCGCGCAAAAACCTTTCTGGTATGTTCAGGGCTGCAAACGTGCCTGGGTGGATCAGCAAAACGACGTAACCGTCAAAGACGTGAAGCTAAGCTATCAGGAAGGGTTCCGATCGGTTGAGCATCTGAAACGTTACACTACGTTGGGCATGGCAACCGATCAGGGCAAGACCTCGAACATCACCGGGCTGGCAATCATGGCCGAGGTCGCGGGCAAGTCGATCCCTGAAACCGGGACAACTATATTCCGCCCGCCCTACACTCCGGTACCGATTGCAACTTTCGCTGGTCGCATGAAAGGGCAGGATTTTCACCCAACGCGCCTGACGCCTTCGCACTATTGGGCCAAGGAACGCGGCGCTGTGTTTGTCGAAGTCGGCAATTGGTTGCGCGCGCAGTGGTTCCCCCTGCCCGGCGAGACACATTGGCGCGAGTCCGTAGATCGCGAAGTGCGCCAGACCCGTGACTCGGTCGGGGTATGTGACTGCACCACGCTGGGAAAAATCGACGTTCAGGGTACCGATGCGGCAGAGTTTCTGAACCGTATCTACGCCAACGGATTTGCAAAACTGGCTGTCGGGAAAACGCGGTACGGCCTGATGCTGCGCGAGGATGGCATGGTCATGGACGACGGCACCGCTGCGCGGTTGGCCGAGGATCATTTCGTGGTCACTACAACCACGGCAAACGCAGTCAGCGTCTATCGACACATGGAATTTGCGCGCCAGTGCCTGTTCCCAGATATGGATGTGCAACTGATCTCGACCACCGAGGCATGGGCGCAATACGCTGTGGCTGGTCCCAACTCCCGCAAGCTGCTGCAAAAGATCGTGGATCCTGCGTTCGACATCTCGAACGAAGCTTTCCCGTTTATGGCCTGCGGCAACATCACTGTTTGTGGTGGGCTACGGGCCCGATTGTTCCGAATTTCATTCTCGGGCGAACTGGCCTTTGAAATCGCGGTTCCGTCTCGCTATGGCGATGCGCTGATGCGGCGACTGATGACCGAAGGAGAAGAGTTCGACGTGATCCCTTACGGCACCGAAGCGCTGGGTGTGATGCGGATCGAAAAGGGGCATGCGGCGGGCAGTGAATTAAACGGCACGACGACCGCACTGAACCTCGGCCTAGGCAAAATGGTATCGAAGAAGAAAGATAGCATTGGGTCCACCCTGTCGGAACGTGAGGCCCTGATTGAACCGGATGTACTGAGGCTTGTCGGGATTAAACCGCTGACACCAGAGGACAAGATAACTGCGGGCGGACATCTGATGAATGCCGACGGCCCTGTAGATGCGACCCATGATCAGGGTTACGTCACATCCGCCGTCTACTCGCCCATCCTCAACAGCAATATCGGCCTGGGGCTCGTGAAAAACGGTGCTGAAAGGATGGGTGAGAAAATGCGACTGGTCTCTCCCCTGACCAACCTGACTGTCGAGGTCGAGATTGTCTCAGCCCATTTCATTGACCCTGAAGGAGAACGTCTTCGTGCATGATCTTGTAGCGATAACTGCTCTGGGCGGATCAGAACCGCGTATTGACACCGTGGGCGGGGTCACATGCACCGAAGTTCCCGGTGTGGCTTTGGCATCAGTCGCATCACGGATGGGAAAAGAGGGCGAGGCTAACAACGCCTTATCCGGCCTTATTGATGCCCCTACCCCTGAGACTGGCCGCTTTGCAGGTTCTACGCTCACCGCGTTCTGGGCAGGGCCCGATCAGTGGATGGTCGAGGCTCCCTTCGACACGCACGAAGACATCGCTAAACAGGTCAAAACGGCTGTGGGTGATGCTGCATCGGTGACCGAACAAACGGACGCCTGGACACGGTTTGACCTGAGCGGCGACGCCCTACCGGCGGTGCTGGAATTATTGTGCCAGCTCGATCTGCGCAAGATCGACGAAGGCAGCGCCGCGCGGTGTTCAATCCATCATATTGGCTGCTTTGTACTGTTTCGGTCGCCCGAGGTGTTCAGTATTTACGGCCCCCGTTCGTCTGCCGGGGCGCTGCATCATGCGATAGTTACGGCAATGCGGTCTGCACTGTAGGGCAGAGATCAAACCGATGGCAAAGGCGCGTTATCTTCAACCCGAAAGCGGTTGATTCTACGGCGATCTTCGCTTGGGCTTAACCCAAATGCTGCGCGATAATGTGTCACCAGCGGGGCGACTGAACCATAGCCGACGGCAGCGGCGATCTCAGGTATCGGGTCTTTCGTGTACACCACCATCTGCCGCGCGGCTTTCATACGCATGGTCCTGTAATAGTGGCTTGGGCTTTGGCCGGTGGCCTGCTTGAAGGCCCGCTCAACTTGGCGCGGTGTCACACCCGTTTGCCGGGCCACGTCCGCGACGGAAATCGGCTGGTTCATATGCACCGCAAACAGCGAGACACAACGCGACACCAGCGGTGGCAGGCTGTCCCCTGTGCCCGGAGCATTGGTGCTGGGCACCTGCTGCCGCACCCCTGCCCCGCGCATCATCGGATGCTGGAACCAACACGCAACTTCATGGGCAACGTCACCGCCTAGCCGATCCTGAATCAGGTGCAACGCCAAATCAAAACCAGCTGCCGCACCGGAAACAGTATAACGGCTGTCATTCCTGACGATCACTTCACTGCGGACATCCATATTGGGGAATTCAGCCTCGAAAGCGGCTTCATAGCACCAATGAACCGATACAGGATGTCCCTGCATCACCCCGGACCGCACCAAGGGAAAGACGCCGGCACTGATGCCACCTAAAACCGTGCCATGCCGCCCAAGACTGCGCAGGGCGCCATTTCCTGCGTTTGAGTTATCGAAAACCGAGGTTGGACTGCTGAGAAGAAACAGAATACTCACGTCCTTGCAATCAACCAGAGAGCGCTCGGCCTCGAAACCTACACCGGCGCTGGATTGCACCTTTTGGCCATGCTCGGACACCAAAGACCAGCAGAACGCTTCCTGCCCCGCGATTTCGTTGGCAGCCCGCAACGGTTCGATCACCGATGTCAGACACGCCATCGGAAACCCGTCAAACAGCAGAAAGCCGATCTCGATTCTATTTTCTGTTCGCATGGTGCCGTCGTAGCAGGAAATGTGCAGCGACCCTACGCGAAGTTTACGCCCAGCGGATCAACCCGATGACAGCAGAGGTTGCGTAGAACCCCTGAAGCAGCAGGAAAGTCCACCGGCGGTCAATCACAGCCCACGCGGCGAACAAGCCTGCGGACACAAACAACAAGGCAAAACCCAGTAACTCCGTTCCCGTATTTGAAGCGATTAACAACGCATAGACCATCGCCAGCACGGACCCGGTGATCTCGAATATGACCGTCAGGCTTCGACGGTTATGTGGTTCAATATTAGCCATATCTCAGCCCTTTCGGACCGGAAAATCGATCGGGTCGACGGCATCCCGCAAGTGTCGCGGGTTTATTGGAATGTGTTTTTGGTCAAGACATAAGTCGGCGGCAAGACGTGGCATATGCGGGTTCCCTGATTTTGCTTTCCCTGTGCCTAGACCAAAGGTAACATGTGACACAAATGAATGATTGTCATTGTGCAATCTTGTTTTGTCATGTGATTAAGAATGAGCGAACGTCTGGAAATCGATGCCTTGCGTGTCCTATTGGCCATCGCAGCCCATGGTGGGGTGACGCGCGCGTCTGAGCATCTTGCAGTGTCGCAATCCGCAGTAAGCCACAAAATCAGGCGGCTTGAACTTGCGTTGGATTGCGAGTTGCTCGCCCGTCGTGCCGGAGGCCCATTGTTTACCGAAGCAGGGCAGCGGTTATGTGAATATGCCCGCCGCATTACCGAGTTACATGACGAAGCGTTGGCCTCCTTGGGAAAGAAACCCCTGTCCGGCACCATTCGCCTGGGAATGACCGAAGACACTACCATCAGCGGAATCGCACGAATTCTGGGGCGTTTTACACGGTTGTATCCGGACGTTCACGTCCGGACGCGCACGAGCCAAAGCCTGAATGTCCAAGCCTGGTTGAAGGCCGGAGACCTTGACGTAGCGGTGATGCAGATCTTTCGCCAGGATATCCTGCCTGGCGATCTAGCTCTGTTCGAGGACGAATTGCATTGGGTCAAATCACCTGAGTTTCGCGTGGATCTTTCGGAACCTGTTCCGTTTCTTTCCTTCGACAGCCAATGTTTCTTCCGACACTGGGGAATGGGTCAAGGGCTGCACCGGTTCGACACCGTGCTCGAATGCCCCAGCGCCGCAGGCATTCAATCCGCTGTACGCTCAGGTCTTGGGGTTGCGTTGCTAAACGGCATGCACATCACCCCGGACATGGACGTGATCGATAATCTGTTTCCCGATCCACCCGGCATTGCCTACATCGTCCGCACTCATCTGAAACGCAGAAATCCAGCGGCGATGGCATTGATCGAGGAAATACGCAAAGAAGTTGAAGGGGCTGTTCCGCTCCGAAACACGGCATAGCCCGCAATATTCAATCAAGTTTCCTTCTGATGCTCCAAACGAATTCAAATTTTTGACTTTGTCCTGTAAGTGCGTACAATTTGAACAGCTTATTAGGCCAAATTCACGAAATAGGCCGCCTTCACACAAATATACGGAGAGCACAAAGGCCAGCGCAGGAGGGGGAAATGAAAAGAATAACCGTTGGATTGTTTGCCTTCATGTCGCTTGCGGGATGCTGGGAAAAAGAAGAACAAGCCGCCGATCCCGTGGTCCGTCCAGTAAGGGCAACCGAGATTTCCGACCTCTCAAGCTTGCATGATCGATACTTCGTTGGCACAGCCAGAGCCGCCCGAGAAGTGTCTTTGGCCTTTCGTGTGCCGGGCAACGTAGTCGGCGTAGATGTGCAGGTCGGCGATCTAGTAGTCAAAGGCGATGTTGTCGCGGCCCTGGACCCTGCCCCGTACCAAGCCGAGGTTGACCGTCTTACCGCCGAGCTTGAAAGCGCTCAGGCAACGTTCGAAAATGCGAAACTGCAAACGGACCGGCAACGTTCTCTGGTTGAGAAAGATGTTGCCGCACAGGCCACGCTTGATCGGTTTGTGGCTGGCGAGACGTCGGCACAGGCGGCAATAAATTCCGTGCAGGGCGCGCTGGACAGGGCGACGCTGGACCTGACTTACACAAGCCTCGCAGTACCTTTTGATGGTCGCGTGGTTGCCAAATATATCGAAGACTTTGAGGAGGTCGCCGCACAAAGCCCTGTTTTGTGAATTCTGGATGCTGAGCATATTGAAGTGGTTATTGATATCCCCGAGCGCTACATCTCTCTGATCCCACATGTCGAGGACATAACTGTCACCTTCGATGCGTTGGGAGACGTGGTTTTACCAGCGGACATCAGTGAGATCGGGTCAGAGGCTTCAGCGACGACCAGAACCTTCCCAGTCACGTTGATCATGCAGCAGCCTGAAGATGCGCTTGTTCTACCCGGCATGGCCGGTCGAGTCCGCGGCAAACCAAAAGAAGGGTACGAGCCGTTTGACGCAATAATGGTTCCGGCCAGTGCAGTTTTTGTGCCCGAAGGGGCAACTGACCCGCATGTCTGGGTGTTTGATGCCGGGACACAAACCGTAAGCGCACGAAAAGTTGCGCTTGGAACACCGCGTTCCCAAGGGGTTGCCGTTAGCGAAGGTTTGGAATTCGGCGACGTAGTCGTCACCGCCGGAGCAAATTCACTCCGAGAGGGTCAGAAAGTTTCGTTGCTTTCTGAGGATGCGGAGTAATGGGCCTCGCTGCGTTTTCGATCCGCAACGCCAAATTCGTTTGGTTCACTGTTGTCATGCTCACTTTGGGCGGCATTTCCGCGTTCTTCAGCCTTGGTCAGTTGGAAGACCCTGAATTCACCATCAAAACTGCTGTCGTGACCACCCCCTACCCCGGTGCCAGCCCGGAAGAGGTTGAACAGGAAGTCACGGAGCGGATTGAGCTGAAGCTGCAAGAGATCAAGGAGATCGACTACATCTCAAGCGAAAGCAGGGCCGGTGTATCGACCATCAAGGTCGAAATCCGTCCGAACTATTGGTCGGATGAATTGCCCCAAATCTGGGATACGCTACGCCGAAAAGTCAGAGACGTGGAAACCCAGTTACCACCGGGCGCAGGCCGCCCGGCGATCAATGATGATTTCGGCGATGTTTTTGGCCTTTTGCTGGCAATGACGTCTGACGGTTTCTCGGCGCAGGAACTTGATGAGTTCGCAGAGGACTTCAAACGAGAGCTGTCATTGATCGACGGTGTCGGGCGCGTCGATCTTTGGGGAGAGCGTGACCGGGTCATCTACCTTGAAACACGCGAAGAAGCGCTCGCCGCGTTGGGGGTTTCAGCTCAGACCATTCTGAACACCTTGCAAACGCAGAACGCCATTGTTGATGCTGGACGGGTCAATATTGGCGACTATCGCATGCGTATTGCGCCAAGCGGAACCTTTACCAGTCCCAACGACATCGCGAACTTGGTTGTACGGCCAAGCAGTCTGGATCAGGTCCAATCCGGTCAAGGCCGAGGTCCAGAATTGCTTCGCCTTGGCGAAATCGTGGAAGTAAAGGAAGGCTACGCCGATCCTCCGACGACCATGATGCGCCATAACGGTCTGCCGTCCATTGGATTGGCAATATCGTTTCAATCTGGCGTCAACGTCGTCAGCGTTGGGGAGGCTGTGGACGCGAAAGTTTCGGAACTGATCGCTGGCCTGCCCATCGGCATCGAGGTTGAGCGGGTTCATTGGCAATCAGACGACGTGAACCTAGCGGTCAGCAGTTTTTTGATCAGCCTTGGTCAGGCCGTTGCCATCGTTTTAGTCGTTTTAACTTTGGCGATGGGCGTTCGAATGGGGATCATCATCGGCAGCGGATTGATCTTAACGATCCTTGCTACCTTTATTCCCCTGGCGATGCTGGGGATTGATCTTCAACGCATGTCTCTGGGTGCATTGATCATTGCGCTTGGCATGATGGTCGACAACTCGATTGTCGTTGCAGACGGCGCAATGGTTCGGATGTCTCAGGGAATGGACCGTGCAAAAGCTGCGATCGACGCGGCCACCCGCCCGGCGATGTCATTGCTCGGGGCCACCTTCGTAGCGGTGATGGCTTTCTACCCGATATTTGCGTCGGTGGAGAGCGCGGGAGAATATTGCCGTACCCTTTTCTCGGTCGTTGGCCTTGCACTTCTGGTGAGCTGGCTCTTGTCGATGACGGTCACGCCCTTGCAATGCGTCGCTATGTTGCCTGAACCAAAGGGTGAAACCAGCGAAAATTTCGACACAGGATTTTATGCCATTTACCGCCGCTTCTTAGCCGCCGCGATAAGAGCTCGGTACCTGACGATCGGGGTGGCCGTGGGCGCCTTGGTCATTGCAGGAGTCGGCTTTGGCTCTGTCACGCAGCTGTTTTTCCCAACCTCGTCCATGACCAAATACATGATCGACTATTACGCACCAGAGGGGACACGGATCGAAACTGTCGCCGAAGCCATCACACGCATTGAAGAACGGGTGGGAATGGATGACCGTGTTACAGGCATTGCCAGCTTCATCGGCGCCGGGCCACCGCGTTTCTACCTGCCGGTTGACCCGGAAGGCACCAACCCGTCTTACGCGCAAGTAATTGTCAACGTCGAGGACTACCGGGACATTCCTGAAATGACCAAGGAAATCTCACTTTGGATATCAGCCAATATGCCAGAGGCAACCTCGTTCACGCGTCAGTTTGGGGTCGGCCCCAGCAACACATGGGCGTTTGAGAACCGTATCATTGGCCCGGCAAATGCCGATCCAGAGACTTTACGCGAAATCGGAGACAGGGCCGTCGCGATTCTGGATCAGCAACAGTGGACCAAAGTAGCGCGAACAGACTGGCGCAATCGCGTTCTGAAAACCGTACCTGACTACGATCAGGATCGTGCGCGATGGACGGGCATTACCTACGAAGACCTCGGCAACACAACAAAGCGTGCGTTTGACGGGCGTTCGGTCGGCCTCTACCGCGAAGGTGACGAATTGCTGCCGATTATCGTCCGACCCGGCGCGGAAGACGTAGCCGCCGTCGACAACTTTGAACTGCTGCAACTGCAGTCACCGTTTTCGGTAGAGCCGGTCCCATTGGCGCAGGTCGTTCGCAGCGTGAATGTTCAACCGGAAGATCCAACAATCAATCGGCGCGACCGACGCCGTGTTCTGACTGTCCAGGCCAATCCAATCGACAGCGTCACATTACCAAGCTACCGCGCGGCGGTACTGGAGGATTTTGAAGCTTTGGAAGCGGATCTACCAACGGGATATAGCATGGAATGGGGCGGGGAGTACGAGGATACCGTTTCGGCGCAGGCCTCGTTGATCCCGGGAATGATCCCCGCGTTTTCGATCATGGCACTTATCGTGGTCGGCCTGTTCAACTCATACCGCAGACCGCTGGTCATTTTCCTGACTGTTCCCTTTGTTCTCATTGGCATTGTGCCAAGTTTGCTCCTAACGAACACACCGTTCGGGTTTGTTGCATTGCTCGGAGGTATGAGCCTAGCTGGCATGATGATTAAAAACGCAATCGTCTTGATTGATCAGATCAACGACAATTTGGCTGAAGGTCAGCCGAGTTACGACGCGGTATTGAACGCCGGTGCGTCAAGGCTTCGCCCCGTCGTACTGGCTGCGGCGACAACCGTTCTGGGCGTTATCCCGCTGCTGCCGGACGTATTTTGGGTGGGACTAGCCGTCACAATTATGGGCGGGCTGACCGTGGGCACAATGCTCACTATGATATTAGTCCCAGTTTTGTTCGCCACATTGAACAGAATTCACCCGTCGTCAAAGGCCGTTTGAACCAGCCTTTATTTAGAGAGGGAAAAAAATTGGACAACACAGTACTGTTTTTTCTGGTCGGTATCTTCGTGGTTGGCCTCCTCTCACTGGGATACTACGCAAAAGGCAGCGGAGCGCTTTTTGTGATCGCAATATTGATTGGGGTATTGTTGGCAATGATGGCATTCTTTGGGGGTCACTTTGGTGAAACCCCAAATTAAACCCAAAATGAGCTTTGGTTGATCAATTCCGGTCTGAGAACAGCTGCCGGAGGTTGCATTGGACCCGCTGGAAGCTCTTGGCTCAACACCCTACCCAAGCGTTTCTTCGCTTTTGGTCAGGCTTTTCAGTACTATACAGCGCAGAGCGAGATTGCAGCAAAAGACCGTTGTTAGATTGCGTCGCGGTGCGCCGTAACGGTTCAAATTCCTAAAAACATCCAGATAATCCGGGCATCAAATCTATTTTCATCGACATGCAAGTGTGGCGGCCGTGCTGTCAGACAAATTCGAAGCAGTTTCAACTAGGCCTGTATTGCCGTCCTTGATGCTCACGCCACTCGGCGAAAGCGGCGGTGCGTGTCAGCTTGAAGGTGTCTCTGCTGGCTAGTGACCTTTTCTGGGTGGAGTGGTTGTAGACGGAGGACCGGACGGAGGCGAGTTTCTGTAAAATTCACCCGCGCTTGAAACGTTGTATCGCGAGCCCTTTGAGTAGGTACGTTAGTTGAGACTTCTCAATACGGCTGTTTAACCACTAAGCCGCCTATTGCTTCTTTTCGCACCAAGCGGAATGGCTCAATCACCCTTTCCGCATCGACAGGCCGTTGTGAAACAGATGTATTTTGCTCGAATCCGCATTCAGTTTGACGGACTGACCACGCAGGTTCCGTTCGACACCGGGAAACTTGGCTACAATATTCTCAGCGCCAGGCGTGTTTGCAATATACAGCAAAGTGACTTCACCTAAGGCCTCGATAAAATCGACCTGGCCGTTCAGGAACCCGGAGTCCTCGTCGGCAAAAAAATCCTCAGGTCGAACACCAATGTTGACCTGCAAACCCAGATGTTCCGGATCGGTCGCAATGGATGAAATGGCCGTTCCGCCCGCATCAAGTTGGACAGAGGTTTGTTCCCCGGTTTCTGTAATTTTACCAGGCAGCAAGTTCATTGCTGGCGAGCCGATGAACTGTGCCACAAATTCGTTGTCCGGCGTCTCATAAAGTTCCAGAGGCGTACCGATTTGTGCGATACCCTTATTGGCCAGAACAACGATCCTACTGGCCAATGTCATCGCTTCGACCTGATCGTGAGTCACGTAGATCATGGTGCTTTCGGGCATCGCCTCTTTCAGGCGCGCAATCTCAATCCGGGTCGCAACGCGCAGCGCAGCATCGAGGTTCGAGAGCGGCTCATCGAACAGGTAGACTTTCGGGTCCCGAACGATAGCGCGCCCAATGGCGACTCGCTGGCGCTGCCCGCCAGATAGGGCTTTGGGCAGACGGTCCAGAAGCGGATCCAGTTGAAGGGTCTGCGCAGCACGCTCGACGGCTGCATCGATCTCGGCCGCAGGCAACTTGGCGATCTTAAGCGCGAATGCCATGTTCTCGCGCACGGTCAAATGCGGGTAGAGCGCGTAAGACTGAAACACCATGGCAATGCCCCGCTGGGCGGGCGGCACATCATTCATGACCTGCCCCTCGATCTCTAACGTGCCGCCAGTGATGCTTTCCAGCCCGGCAATCATCCGCAACAAGGTAGATTTACCGCAACCTGATGGGCCGACAAAGACGATCAATTCACCCTTTTCGATGTCCAGATCGATATGTTTCAGAACATCGACCGGACCATAGGATTTCGCCACATCCGTGAGTTTGAGTTCCGACATGGTTTACCCCTTGTCCATTGCCATCAGACAAAACTGTGCCGGGTGCAACGTTACGCTTCCCGCACCATCGATGCCGCCGAGTTCCTGTCCAATGACCCGCCAATCGCCATTGGGCAGACCGACCTGCTTAATTTCCGTTCCTAAGTTAAAAGCGCAAAACACCCTTTCAGCCGTGTTTTCGCGTTGGAAGGTCAAGACGGGGCCGACTTGGGTCATCTCCGACTGCGTACCAACGGTTAGTGCCGGGTGGGTATGCCGCAGTTCAATCGCGCGGCGATAATGGTGCAGCATCGATTGGCCGTCCCCCTCTAGCCTATCGACGGCTCTTTCCGTTTGAGCCGAGCTGACCGGCAGCCATGGTTCACCGGTACTGAAGCCCGAATGCTCGTCCTGGGTCGTCCAGACCATCGGCGTTCGACATCCGTCGCGCCCCTTGAACTCGGGCCAAAACTCAACGCCGTAGGGGTCTTGCAGTTTCTCAAATGGAACTTCCGCCTCATGCAGGCCCAGTTCCTCTCCTTGGTAAAGACAGGCCGAACCGCGCAAGCACATCATCAGAACCACATACTGACGAACTGCCGCGTCGTCCAAATCCCAGCGCGAGGCATGACGCTCAACATCATGGTTCGAGAAGGCCCAGCACGGCCAGGCATCGCCTGCCTTTTCCTCAAGCTGATCAAAAACGTGCTTTGCATAAGGTGCCGTCAACGCGCGTTTTTCCAGGAACTCGAAAGCATAGCACATATGCATCCGCTTATCGCCGGAAGTGTACTCGCCCATGATCTCTAGCCCGCGCTGCGCATCGCCGACTTCACCCAGACAGGCACGGTCTTCAAATGCGTCGGTCAGCGCCCGCAGCCTTTCAAGGAAAGCGATATTCTCGGGCTGGCTTTTGGAATAGTGATGGTCCTGATGGTTATACGGGTTTACTGCAGGTGCAATTGACGCGTTGCGCTCCTCGATTGGAAGAGCCGGATTGTCCCGCAGTTGTTTGTCGTGGAAATAGAAGTTGATCGTGTCCAGACGGAAGCCGTCAACGCCCATTTCCAACCAGAACCTAGCCACGTCCAGCAGTGCGTCTTGCACTTCGACACTGTGAAAATTTAGATCTGGCTGTGAGGTCAGAAAGTTGTGCATGTAATACTGCAAGCGTCGGGGTTCCCACTGCCAGGCGGAACCACCAAAGATCGACAACCAGTTGTTGGGCGGTGTGCCGTCCGGTTTCGGATCAGCCCAAATATACCAGTCGGATTTTGAGTTGTCCCGGCTGGCGCGGCTTTCACCAAACCAAGGGTGCTGGTCCGATGTGTGCGACAACACAAGATCGATCATCACCTTGAGACCCTTGTTATGGGCCTCTTCAAGTAACTCGCGAAAGTCCTCTAACGACCCGAACATTGGATCAACGTCGCGGTAGTCGCTCACATCATAGCCGAAGTCTTTCATCGGAGATCTGAAGAACGGCGAAATCCAGATCGCATCGACCCCCAGATCAGCGATATAGCCCAGACGTTGGGTGATCCCTTTCAGATCCCCGATCCCGTCACCATTGCTGTCTTGAAAGCTACGCGGATAAATCTGATAGATCACACCACCGCGCCACCACTCCGGCTTCGCTTTAGTTGACTTAGATAGTTCTACTGTGTTCTGCACGTTCATCAGACGCCTCTATTTGACGGATCCGGCCAGCAGGCCACGAACCAGATATTTTTGCATTGCGAAGAAGACGACCAACGGTACGAAGATCGACACAAAGGCCGCGGTCGCCAGAATCTCCCAGTTGCCGCCGCGTGTGCCCAACAATTCGACGATGCGGTTGGTCATCACGGTGGTTTGGCCGGTGGCATCAATCAGGAAAACCTTGGCCACCAGAAGATCGTTCCACGTCCAAAGGAACTGGAAGATCGCGAAAGACGCGAGCGCCGGAAAGCTGAGTGGCAAGATCAGTTTGGTGAATATTTGAAACTCAGTCGCGCCATCCACGCGGGCATTCTCGATTAGATCTCGGGGCAGCCCGGCCATGTAGTTGCGCAACAGATAAATTGCGAGAGGCATGCCAAAGCCCGTATGGGCCAGCCAGACGCCAAGATATCCTTTCCCAATCCCAATATTCAGGTGGAATTTCAGCAGCGGAATTAGCGCCAATTGCAGCGGGACAACCAACAGGCCAACCACCGCTGCGATCAGCAAGGCCCGACCCGGAAATTCCATCCATGCCAAAGCGTAAGCTGCAAAGGCTGCGACAAGGATCGGTATGATGGTCGCGGGGATAGTGACTGTCAGCGTGTTGAAGAACGCCTTGGCCATATTGTCGTCGCCACTGTCGCTAAACAAAACCGTGTTGTAGTTTTCGAGCGTGAATTCCGCAGGCAACTTGGCGGTGACAAACACGCGCACACCGCGGTTACCGGTGAACTCTTCGGTGTTCTCCATCCTGTAATTGCCATCTGCATCCACGGTGATCGTGCCACCTTTGCGCAGTTCGGCGGTGTCTCCGGGTGCATAGGCGTCAACATCGCGCGCACTGATGCCCCAGTTTGAGATCTTCACCTGCTCGTCATCCCCGAAAAGCTTCCCTTCGATCACGTACACGTCGTTTTCCAGAACCTGAGTTTCGGGTGCCGCGCTTCTCAGTGTGAGGTTCTGCTCGGACGGGAAAAGAGATCGCCACCAACCGCTGCCAGAAATCTGATCTGCCGTTCGGAAAGACGAAATCAACAAGCCAAGCGTTGGAATGATCCACAGCAACACCAAGAGGATGACAGAGGCGTGTACGACCCAGCGCAGCGCCGGTTTGGTTCCTGCAATATCGCTCATGGCTTACTCCATCTCCTTTCGCGCATTGCGCACGTTCCAGATCAGGATCGGTGTCACCAGCAGCATGATCACCATGGCCGAGGCCGAACCCACCCCCCAGTCGTTGGCGCGAAACAGCTTGTCATACATGTAGTTGGCCAGAACCTGGGTCTCCCATTGGCCATTGGTCATGGCGAAAACGATGTCGAAGACCTTCAGAACGGTTATAGTGATTGTGGTCCAAACGACCAGAATGGTTGTCTTGATCTGAGGCACTTTTATCTTGAAGAATATCTGAAAAGGGTTTGCGCCGTCCAAAATGGCGGCCTCAATAGTTTCCTCAGGAATGCCACGCAGGGCGGCCGACAGGATCACCATCGCAAACCCAGTTTGGATCCAGATCAGAACGATCATCAGGAAGAAGCTGTTCCAGAACGGAACGGTCAGCCAAGTCTGCGGCTCGGTCCCGCCAAAGAAGATATAAAGCGCGTTCAGAATGCCGATCTGGTCTTGTTCTGCTGGTCTTGCGTCATAGACCAGCTTCCAGATGACCGAAGCACCCACGAACGAAATCGCCATCGGCATGAAAATCAGCGATTTGGCAAAATTACCCCAACGGATACGGTCGGTCAGTTGCGCAACCAACAGACCGAAAGCAGTGGACATCGCGGGCACAATTATCAGCCAAAACATGTTGTTGCGCATGGCCTCCCAGAACTTTGGTTCTGCCGCCATCTGGGTGTAATTGTCCAAGCCAACCCATCTGTACCCGCCGCCGGGAACGCGCTCCGTGAGTGATAGGCGCAGGGTTTCAACCACCGGATAGGCCAGATACAGGCCAAGCGCCGCCAATGCGGGAAACAGAAACAGCCAGGGCCGGATCATGTTTGCGCGATTGATGTTGCGCCCTGCGTTCGGCCCGCGTGGCGGGAACAGGACTTTGTCGAGAAACTGGTTCGAGAGGAAGAAGTAGCCCACGCAACCCGACACACCGATTATGATGGTCAGCAGGCCCTGAAGTGCCGGTGTCATGATGCCCTCGTCGGTTTGGAAAATGGGGCGACGACAGGGCCGCCCCTACCATCAATCACTTTGCAGCATCCCACGAAGACTGGATTTCGCCTGCAACAGTTGCCGCATCCTTCGCACCCGAGGAATAATCGACCATACCGGTCCAGAACGTCCCGGCACCCACCGCGCCTGGCATCAGGTCGGACCCGTCAAAGCGGAACGTAGTAGCGTTGGTTAGAATTTCGCCCTGCCCTCGCTGGGTGTCGTTGGCGTAATTCTCGGGATTTGCCCCCAGATGCGGTGTCAGGAACCCATCCTGAGACATCATGATTTCATGCGCGAAAGGCGTCTTGAGAAACTCCATGAACACTTCAGCCGCGGGGCTTGGGTTCGTGATCGTGAACAATGTGCCCGCACCCAGAACCGGGGTTCCAAGGTCCTTCTCGGCATAGGCGGGAAAGTAGAAGAAATCGGCATCTACCCCCAGTTCGGTACCTTCCGGGAAATAAGCGGGAATAAATGACGCCTGACGGTGCATCATGCAGGCAGGCGGGCTGTCGAACAGACCCTTTGGGCTGTCGCGGAAGTCGATCGCGGCGGTGTCATCGGCATCGCCCACGACGTAGTCGTCATTGCGGGTAAAGCTGCCATATTCCTCAATCGCCGCGATTACACGTGGGTCATCGAATTTCATCTCATTCGACACCCATTGGTCATAGACTTCAGGCGGCTGAGTGCGCAGCATCAAGTCTTCGACCCAGTCGGTCGCGGGCCAGCCAGTTGCACCACCAGAAGCGAGACCAACACAAAGCGGCGTCTCACCATCCTCGACCATCTGGTCCATCAGAGCCTTGAACTCTTCCATGGTTTGCGGGACTTCATAACCAAAGTCCTCGAAATTCTCGGGGATATACCAGACCAGAGACTTCACATTCACATTGAAGAAAAAACCGTAGAAATCGGCCGCACCCTCGACGTTCTGAAACGTGCCTAGATCAACCCAGGATTGACCGGCAGCGAAATTATCCTTGATCCAATCTGCCGAACCATCCGCCAGCGGCGTCAAATATCCGTTCCTGGCCATGTTCGCGGCAAGACCTGGCTGAGGAAAGACCGTCAGGTTCGGTGCCGAGCCCGCCGCGGCATCGATCAGAATTTGCTGTTCAAGGGAATCCGAGCCTACATAGCTGGAATTTACCCCGGTCGCCTGATCGAAATAGGCCACTAGATTTTCGAATGACTTTCCCTCGCCCGCCAGCCAAGGGCCAAAAATCGTAAGGTCCTGACCACTTAGGTCATGGGCATCTGCGAAAGCCTGAAAGCCGTCCCAATCAAAGCTGCCCTCACCGGTCGCGTGGATCAGCTCACCCTGCGCATGAGCCGCACCCGCCATCAACGCAAACGTCGCCGCACCTACATAGAGCGCGTTTTTCATGGATTTTCCTCCCAATGTTCCCTCGCGCCTTGAGAGCCTAGTTTTCAAAGCGCTTTGAATTTTGAGTTTATCCGCTAACATTCGTCATCTGTCAATGACAACATCACCAATTCTCAAATATTAAGCAGCCAATAAAATTTGGTTGACCACCATCTAATTTGCCCACACAACTGGATACAGCCAAAATTTGTAGGCGCTTTGGAAAGACCATGAATCTGAAACAGCTATCGAAAATACTCGGCCTTTCACAGACAACGGTCAGCCGCGCGCTGAACGGATATCCCGAAGTAAGAGAAGAGACTCGGGTTCGCATTCAGGCTGCAGCCGCCAAACACGGCTATCGACCTAACAGCCGGGCCAAAGGTCTTGCGACGGGTAAATCTATGGTGATCGGGCACGTGATTCCCAGCTCGTCCCAGCACGAGATGGTAAATCCGATCTTTGGTGACTTTGTTGCCGGTGCTGCGCGCACATATTCTGCGCATGGCTATGACATGATGTTCACAACCGCTGATGACACCTCGATTGAAGGCGCCTATCGCAGCCTGTTTCAACGCGGAGCAGTGGACGGCGTCGTATTGCAGGGCCCCAAGGTCAACGAGCATCGTATCAGTCTTCTGAACCGTATGGCGGTGCCCTTTATCGTGCACGGTCGTTCGACCGGCGTAGATGCGGATTATGATTGGATCGATGTGAACAACAAAAGCTCCTTTCGACGCGCCACGCAGTTCCTGATCGACCTGGGTCATCGCCAAATTGCCCTGATCAATGGGCTTGAGGATATGGATTTCGCGCAACGACGTCGCGACGGATACCTGCAAGCGCTGGAACAGGCGGGCTTGACCCCGGATTCACAGTTGATGCGTAGTGCAGAGATGACCGAAGTTTACGGCCACCATGAAACCCGTGACATGCTGCAAATGGACAATCCTCCGACGGCCATTCTGGCGTCGTCGATGATTTCAGCGATTGGTGTCCGTCGGGCGTTGGACGAAGCGGGACTGCGGATAGGCCGGGATGTCTCAGTTATCGCACACGATGATGACCTCTCCTATCTGAGAAATGGACAGGATGTCCCCATTTTCACTGCTACGCGATCCTCTGTACGGCATGCAGGAGAGCTGGCCGCCGAGATGTTGATCGAGCGGATCAAATCACCTGACGACCCGGTCAAAACCAGATTGCTTGAGGCGGAACTGGTTGTAGGCAATTCAACAGGCCCCGCGCCAAACAGGTTCTGAAAATGAAGCATACACGCAGCGATTTTCCCAATGATTTCCTGTTTGGAGTTGCTACCTCGGCTTATCAGATCGAAGGGCACGCCCAAGGCGGTGCCGGATCGACACATTGGGATACATTTGCAGCGACCCCAGGAAATGTGGTGCGGAATGAAAACGGAGATCTGGCCTGTGATCATTTAAATCGTTTTGAACAGGATCTCGATCTTGTACACGACGCAGGGTTTGATTGTTATCGCTTCTCAACCAGCTGGGCGCGTGTGATGCCCGAGGGGCGTGGACCGGTCAATCAGGCTGGTCTGGACTACTACGATCGCTTGACTGATGCACTATTGGCGCGGGGCATCCGCCCGTGCGCCACGCTTTATCACTGGGAACTGCCATCAACCTTGGCCGACCTGGGTGGATGGCGCAATCGGGATATCGCTGGTTGGTTTGCCGATTTCACCGAGATCATCATGGGACGGATTGGCGACCGGATGTTTAGCGTTGCTCCGATCAATGAGCCGTGGTGTGTCAGCTGGCTGAGCCATTTCGAAGGGCACCACGCCCCTGGGCTTCGGGATATACGAGCCACAGCTCGCGCCATGCATCATGTTCTGCTGGCCCACGGCCAAGCGATTCAGGCGATGCGAGGGTTGGGCATGTCCAATCTTGGCGGCGTCTTTAATTTAGAATGGGCCGAACCCGCCGACAACACTCCGAAAGCGCAGAATGCGGCCGCTCTGTATGACGGCATTTACAATCGGTTCTTTCTGGGTGGTGTGTTCAAGAAAGCCTATCCTCAGAACGTACTCGAAGGGCTCGAACAGCACCTCCCGCCCGGTTGGCACGAGGATTTCGATGTCATAGGCACTCCAGTCGACTGGTGTGGACTGAATTTTTATACCCGTAAACTGATCGCCCCTTCGAAAACTGCCTGGCCCAGCCTTATCGAAGTTCCGGGCCCCTTGCCCAAGACCCAAATGGGGTGGGAAATCGATCCTGCCGCTTTGAGCCGATTTTTGATCCGAACAGCGCGCGAATACACCGGCGAACTGCCGATACATGTAACTGAAAACGGCATGGCTAGCCCAGAGCGTCAACAAGATGATGACCGCATCGACTATTTGGATCAGCACTTGTCGGCGGTTCAGGTAGCCTTGAAGCAAGGTGTTCCGGTCAAGGGGTACTTTGTTTGGTCCCTGCTGGACAATTACGAATGGGCACTAGGGTATGAAAAACGCTTCGGCCTAGTTGACGTAGATTTCGAGTCTATGAAGCGAACGCCAAAAGCTTCTTACTTCGCCTGTCAAAAAATGCTGGCCACAAGCGACTAAGCTATCAGTTGACGTTGAGTGTACTGTCAGAAGCGGTATTCCAACGGATTTAGCCGTACAGGTACGCAGCGGGGATACGAACAAATACTGTGTCCGAGCGGCATCTCTGAGAGAAAGGCTACGGCGCCCGTCCCCGAAACAACGGCACAAGCTGTAAGGTCTGCATCAACGTCGCATAATAATTCGGGTGTGTGGCGGAGAGACAGGGATTCGAACCCTGGAGACGGTTTCCCGCCTACACACTTTCCAGGCGTGCGCCTTCGACCACTCGGCCACCTCTCCGTGGGCGCGATATTTGGACCATCCCCAAAGGATTTGCAAGAGGCGAATAAAGCGAAAATTCAACCTTTCGCGGTTACCTCAAGCACATGGTCAAATCTCATCACCGTCACCGTCCCCCAGATCACCCTCCGTCATCTCAATCGGTTTAGGAGAAGGCTGTTTCGACTGCTCTTTCCCTTCCTCCGCGCCCGGCTTTTTCGGGGGTGCTGTCGGCTGTCCTTGCAGTGTCTCAGGATTACGCAACCAAACATCCCTTTGCGCGAACGGAATTTCGATTCCCTCTTCGACAAAGCGGCGGTTGATCTCGTGGTTCATGTCCGATTTCACGGACAATACCCAGTTCACGTCGCGCAAAATGGCCCGGATTTCGAAATCCAGTGAATCCGCACCGAACCCTTGAAACACCACGCTGGGCGCAGGATTGGCCAGAACCATCGGGTGCGCGTTGGCAATCTCGCCCAGAATTTTCTCGACCACGCGGGTATCTGTTCCATAGGCCACACCGACCGGCACAATAACGCGCCCTATCGTATTGCCACGGGTATAGTTTGTGACCACCCCGCTGATCAGGTCCGAGTTCGGGACGATCACGTCGGTCCGGTCAAAGGTCTCAATCCTTGTGGAACGGACGGATATGTCGCGGACATACCCCATCATCCCGTTCACGTCGATCCAATCGCCTTTTGAGATTGGACGTTCAACCAGAAGAATAATCCCCGAGACGAAATTCGACACGATGGTCTGCAGGCCAAAGCCAATGCCCACCGACAGTGCTCCGGCCACAATCGCCAGCGAGGACAAGTCGAACCCTGCCACCATGATGGCCACCAAAGCCGCCAGGAATATGCCGACGTAACCCGTGCCAGCAGCAATCGCATTCTGCCCGCCCGGATCAATACTTGTCTTGGGCAACAGCGAATTCCGCAGCCCGCTTTGCAGCAATCGTGTCAGACCATAGCCAATCACGAACACGATCAGGAAAGTGAAAAAGTTGCTGGGCGAGATCGTGACCCCGCCAATATCGAAGCCCAGCAACAACCGAGACCAAGCCTCTAGCAGGTCGGTTTCACGCGCTCCCCAATACAACGCCAGAACTGGAAGGGTCAGAATGGCGATGACGAACCCGGCCAGTACAGAAAACAGCGAGTCTCTTGCGGCTTCGCCTTGCTTGGTGATCCATCCGTAAACCGAGGTAATGAAACGATGGAAAATCGCCAACGCGGCAAACAGAACCAGAGTTTTCACGGCGGGGAAAACAATCGCCTCAGCGGCGTTGGTGTATCCTACTGCAGCCAAAACAGGGCTGATCATCCCCAGCAGGAACAATGCTTTGCGCAGGAATTCTATGATCTGCGCCAATCCCGAAACGCGGGTCGTTCCATTCGATTCTGGGTTTTCCGAAGCCGGGTCACTTGCGCGTATCCTGCGGATGCGGAGCAAGATAATCGCAGTCCCGACCACCACCGGAAAGCTGATAACAGCGCGAGTGGCGTCCGAGATGTTTTCGATCTGATCGAAGACGAGCCCAAACTCATAAACAATCAGAAACACCGCCAGAATATCCAGGTAAACCCGCAGTCTGGTGATGTTCTTGCGCGAGATACGGTTATAACCCTGCGCTGCCTGGGCCACATGAATTTGTCGCCCGATCCAGTCGTAGTAAAAGACCATAGCGGCCCAAAACGGCACGTTCTGAATTAACAGGGTTCCACGCAGCCCCAACAGACCGGTTTGGACTATCGCCTGAACCAATGCCCAAACACCAAGCCAAGGCAGCAGGATACGCAGAAGCGAAACAAGGAAGGTCCAGACACCACTGCCTCGGCCGCCAAGCTGCCTCATGTATTCACCCGCAGCTTCGGACCAGTAGCGCCCGTAAATCAGCATAACACCAGCCACGGCGGTCAGGAACAGTATTGCCAAGCTACGATCACGCAGGCGGTCCTGAACAATGTTGGCCTTTAAATTCTGCGCGACTTCGTTGTACAGGCCCTTCACGGCTTCAACCAGATCAACCCAGGCTGGCCCCCAATAGACCGGGTTCAAGGGGGAAGGTCCGCGTTCAAGCAACTCTTTTGTCTGGCGATCACGCAGTAGCCGGTCAATCTCGCTGATCAACCCATTTGCACGACTGAATGCTTCTTCCGAGATGATCTGGGGCACCTGCAGACTGTTGAGCTGGTCTTCCAGATGCGTCCGAAGGTTTGCGATTTCTTCAGGTTCTTTCGCGTCCCCTTCAGGTGCAGGACCCAATGCTTTGATTTGGGCGTCCAGGGTCTGAATGCGGTCAGTGTTGGCCGTTCGCGCCCTGTTGAAATCCTCACGGTAGTTGTGAATTTCAGACCGAAGGTTTTCAAGCGCTGCATTAGACGTTCGATCGGCTTCGATCTCTTTCTCGGCACGGTCCGCCGTTGCGATCCATTTCTGATAGTATTCGTTTTGCTGATCCGTCAGCTGGGCAACGGCTGCGCCGCCCAGCATGGTGAAACAGACCAGAAGAAGTACTAGAAACAGGCGAACCTGCCGAAGCATCATACGTCCTCGAAAACGCCGGGGATGCTGCGTGGGGCCTCAGTCATCCAGTCGGGTACTGGCAGTTCCTTTTCGCGCAGGAACTCGGGGTTGAACAGTTTGGACTGATAGCGCGTGCCATAGTCACACAGGATCGTCACTATTGTGTGGCCCGGCCCCAGATCCTTGGCCAGACGTACTGCGCCGGCCATGTTGATCGCGGTCGACCCGCCCATGACCAAACCTTCTTCGCGCAGAAGGTCAAAGATATACGGAAGCGCCTCGTTATCGGTCATCTGGTAAGAGAAGTCCGGCGTGAACCCTTCAAGGTTCTTGGTTATGCGCACCTGACCGATCCCTTCGGCGATCGAGCTGCCCTCCATCGCGATTTCGCCGGTGGTGTAGTAGGAATACAGCCCCGCCCCCATCGGATCGACCAGAGCAATCTTTACCCCTTTGGGCTGAAGAGCGTCAGCCACACCCGCAAGCGTACCGCCCGAGCCGACCGCGCTGACAAAGCCATCAACCTTGCCGCCTGTCTGTTCCCAGATTTCCGGGCCCGTGGTTTCCACGTGCGCCTGACGGTTAGCGACATTGTCGAACTGGTTGGCCCAGATGGCCCCATTGGGCTCGGTTTGCGCCAGCTCCTCGGCCAAACGACGCGAATAATGCACAAAGTTGTTCGGGTTGCGGTACGGAGCCGCCGGAACCTGAACCAGTTGTGCACCCGCCAGTCGCAGCATGTCTTTCTTTTCTTCAGACTGGGTTTCCGGGATCACGATCACTGTTTCAAACCCCATTGACGCGCCAACCAGCGCCAGACCGATACCGGTGTTGCCCGCCGTGCCTTCGACAATGGTGCCACCCGGCTTAAGGTCGCCGCGCGCAATCGCGTCGCGAATAATGTACAGTGCCGCGCGATCTTTGACCGATTGGCCCGGGTTCATAAATTCGGCCTTGCCGAGAATTTCGCACCCAGTCTCTTCACTAATGCGCTTCAACCGGATCAGCGGTGTTTTTCCGACTGCGTCGGCTAGGTCTCGTGCAATGCGCATGGCACCCTCATTTCATTACGTATCACCGAAGATTTACAGATGCCGTACGACAACCACAAGCGGCGATCCTTAACTGCGCAATCGGTCGCGATGGCGGGCCAGCCAGTTGGCCAACATCAATAGAGGCAAATCCTTGAATTCGTTATTATCTACCCTCTCTATGAAGGTCTCAAAAGGGAAAATCTGCGACCGAATATCCTCGCCCTCGGAAGCTAACCCACCGTTGATTGTGGTTACGGTCAGATCACCCAGCCCGACGTAAAGGTAGAGATATCCGGTCGACGACCCACTGGAATTGTAGGCACCACCAACATATTCAAGCGTACTCAGGCTGACGCCAGATTCTTCCATAACCTCGCGACGCGCTGTGTTTTCTGGGTCTTCTCCGGGGTCGATCATCCCGGCGATAGCTTCCCACAACCAAGGCTCGGGGTCATCAATCAGAAAGACCGGAGGCCGAAATTGCTCAACAAGCAGGACGGTGTCCCGAACAGGGTCGTACGGCAGCACGGCAACCGCACTTCCCTGTAGCAAGCTGCCTCGATGCAGGACCGGACCCATGGTTCCGTCATGCTGCCGGTGCTGAAGATCGATTTCCTCCATCCCAAAATAATCAACATAAGCGCGCGTGTGCTGATGTACGATCACGTCCTTGCTGATATCCCGGGAGTTTTCGGTAAGACGCTGACGCGCCATCAGTTTTGACCAGGCTCGAATCTGGATAGCACGCTTACTGCGCATCACGACCCGAGGATCGACACGCCCGTAATATGCCATCTCTTCTTCTGCAGCCAAAACAACGATCTCTGACCATTTCTGAACCCAATCGTTTAGAGACCACAGGGTGGTGGGATGCCACTTCCCAGCGTCAGGAAAAAACACTCGCGCTTGCACCTCTGAGTCGTCCGCCAGCCTAACCATCTGGTATTCCAACCCGTAGTCGAACCCGCCTTCATAGTAATTCAGCCGATCCAGATCCTCCTCTGAAAGGCCCTGCACAAGAATACCCTCAGCCGTACTGCCGGCCTCGGGCAGGATCATCGGGAATATTTCGTCCTGCACTGCGCGAACCGAATGGTCAGCCAGCATAGCATTGGACATCCTGAGGGTGTCAGCACCACGCCCCAAAACACGTTCAAGCAGGGGAACATGGCGCAATGTTCCATAGAAAAACAGGTCAGACAAAGTTGAACACTCGCGGCTAAATTAGAAGGTTAGCGCCAGCGGCGGCTGGCTTCTTCAGTGGCAAGCCCAGCGACAAGAGCACCAATTGCCAGAGTCCACAGAATTTCAGGAGTTATCAGTAGTTGACCATATTCCACGCCAATCTTGAAAATCGCGATGAGCGCTTCGAACGGGCCATCATACCGATGACGCATGGCCTGGCGGAACATCTCGTAACAGCCTTGAACGAACAGCCCCCAAAACACCAACGAAGCGATGCCTGTCAAACCATTGTTAACCGCCGCGGTCCAACCCCTTCCGGCCCTTTTTCCCATGATCTTCCAGCCGCAAATAATGCCGATCAACATGTTGACATAAGTAAACCAGCCATAGTCCTTACCCTCTTCCCCGTTGTTGATGATCATAGTCGACACCAAAAACGCCACCACCATCAAACAAAGAGCAGCAACGAGACGCGGAGCACTGGGCATTCGGAATTTCCGTTTGTTAACTGGGTTTTGCTATAGTGATCTGTGTCACATCGCAGTTGCCAGTGTCAAAGGCTGCGCCGCAAGCGGTTAAATAATAATTCCACATGCGGCGGAAACGCTCGTCAAAGCCCATTTCGGCAATTTCGTCCCATTTATCGTTGAACGTGTCGTACCACCGACGCAGGGTCAGATCGTAACTTTTACCGAACTCGCGTGATTTCACCACGTTCAAACCGGCCTCTGCAACCTGCTGTTTCAAAACCGACGGTGCAGGAAGCATTCCTCCGGGAAAGATATATTTCTGAATAAAATCAACACCATTCTTGTAAATGTCCCAGCGATGATCTGCCACGGTAATGATTTGCAAGGTAGCCTGCGCGCCGGGCTTCAGGCGATCGCGGACGGTTTCGAAATACACCGGCCAGTATTTCTGTCCTACTGCCTCAAACATCTCGATCGAGGCTATACCGTCATACTGGCCCCGCTCATCCCGATAATCCTGTAGCTTGAACTCAACAAGATCAGAAAGCCCTGCTTTTTCAATACGCTGCTCAGCGAACTTCAACTGTTCTTGACTAATGGTTAGACCTGTGACCCGTAGGCCACGCTCTTTTGCGGCATATTCCGCGAACCCACCCCAGCCGCAACCGATCTCAAGGATATGATCACCGGGCTTTGCGCCCATCTCATCCACAAGGCTGGCGTATTTCGCTGTTTGTGCTTTTTCCAGACTTTCCTGGCCTGTTTCAAACAGCGCGCTGGAATAGGTCATCGTATCATCCAGCCACAGGCTATAGAAATCATTGCCTAAATCGTAGTGGTACGAGATGTTCTTTTTGGCCTGTCGGCGATTATTTCGGTGCAGCCAAAAGCGCAGGCGTTCATAAGCCTGCACCAGAAGCTTGCCGGTAAAATCATCGTAGACAGTCTCGGTCCCCAGATGCACCAGATCCATGAAGGAACGCAGATCGGGGGTGCTCCAGTCCCCTTCCAGGTACGCATCGGAAAAGCCCAACTCACCCTCACGTATCAGGCGTGCAAATACGTCCGGGTCATGGATGTCGACCCGCGCTACAGGACCCGGTTTGACCCCTTCAGACCGGAACACACGACCGTCCGGCAAAGCGATGTCCATCCGCCCGGACTCCATCCGGTTCAACATCTTGAAGACTTGGGCAAAGTATCTGGGCAGGTCTTTTTGCCCTTCAGTTGTTGTAAGGATCATCCGCTCTCCCCTGTGCGGCCGCAGCTCAAAGCTAGGCCGAGTTTGTGTTTCTGGCAAGTTTTCAGTTCCTTACCCGGTTTTTCGGCTTTCATAAGCCGCCAGAGCCCGCGCCCTTCCCACTGCCAGATCGACCACTGGCCGGGGATATTCTGCGCCGGGGTCCAACCCCCATGATCGGGGTACAGCTGCAAAGTAAGCCTTAGCTGATACCGACGGCTCCGTTTGCCCTTCTGCGATCCACCGCTTGACAAATTTTGCATCGGGGTCGAATTTCTCGCGCTGTGTCAGTGGGTTGAAGATGCGGAAGAACGGAGAAGCATCCGGCCCCGAACCCGCGCCCCATTGCCAGCCCATCGCATTGGCAGCCGGGTCCCAGTCGATCAGGCACTCAGCAAACCAATCCATTCCAATTTTCCAGTGAGTCATCAGATGCTTGGTCAGGTAACTGGCGACAATCATTCTGGCACGGTTGTGCATCCGGCCTGTCACGTACATTTGACGTAGTCCGGCATCGACCACGGGTACTCCGGTACACGCGCGGTGCCATGCTATAACCTCGGGGCGGGTTGTGTCCGTGTTCCAGGGAAACGTGTCCCACTCAGGTTTCCAGTTTTCGTTCAACAGCCGTGGCGTGTGATACATGAGGTGATAGGCAAACTCACGCCAAACCAGTTGGCGCAAGAAGGCATCGGTACCCTGCGCACCGTTCATAGCGGCCAGTTGAACAGCGTGCCAGACACTGCGGGGTCCGATTTCGCCGAGCGAGAGATATTCGGACAGGCTCGATGTGCCGTCCAGATCCAGACGATCCCGATCACCTGAATAGCCAGAGAGCCGATCCAGAAACCCGTGCAAGGCGTCAAATGCCGCGCTTTCCCCCGGTCGCACGAAGGGGGCGACAACTGCGGCCCCTCTGTTCATTGCCGCCCCCAGTTTCCAGGTGTCCAGATCCTCGGTAACTGGCCATCGCGCGGGTGCGGTCAAATCTGACGGCGCTGACGCGGCAGGCGGCACGTCTCGCCCCTGCACAGAGCGCCACATCGGGGTGAAAACGCGGAAAGGCTGACCAGTTTTTGTCGCCACCGTCCAAGGCTCGAACAGCAAATGACCTGCGAATGATTTGGCTTGAACGCCGCACTCGGCCAGATCAGACTTGATACGAGTGTCTCGTGCAATTGCGTCAGGATCGTAGCTGCGCGACCAGTAAACGGCGGTTGCGCCGCTTTGTGCGATCAGGTCCTTCAACACGGCAAGCGCATTGCCACGCCGCAGGATTAGCCGATTGCCTGCCCGCTCCAGCGATTTTGCAAAGACCCTGAGCCCTTGCTCCAGTCGCCACTTGGGCGCCGCTCCCAGCGCATCGACGAGGTCGTCCAGAATGAACACCGGAATGATCGGCCTGCCCGTTTGGGCTGCCGCGCACAGAGCTGGATGGTCCGACAGGCGTAAATCTCGTCGGAACCACATGATGATCGGTGAGTTTTCGTTTTCCATGACCGCCCGGTTGTTTTCTTCGTGATACGAAGACGGACGGAAACCGGATCACAAAACAGCGTCAAGTGCATTCAAAAGCTGATCTATTTCCTGTTGCGTGGTGTAATGCGTAAAGCTGACCCGCAGAACCCCCTGCTCCAGATCCACTCCCATCGCCTGCAACGGCCGTACGGCGTAGAAATCGCTGCCACCCGCCATCACACCATGGCCCGCTAGTTCTGCCGCCACATCTGCAGCGTTCCGTCTTAAACACATGGCCACAGTTGGCGCCCGCTTCGACGCGTCAGACGTACCGATCAGACGAACGGCGTTTCTATCTTTGACCGCATCTAGCACCGGTTGCAGCAACGCGACCTCTTGCTCGCGCATCATATCGTGAACGAAAGCACCGCGCTGCGTCGCGTCACCGTCGGGACCGTTGTGGTGAGAGCACAGCAGGTCAACATAGTCAGCCATGCCTGCACTGGCGGCTACTTGCGCGTGATCAGGACCAGCGGGGGTGAACCGCTTGTACAAAACGTCTCCGTTGAAAAAATGTGCCTGGTTCGGCAGCAGTTCACCCAAAGAACGCCGGATCACCATACATCCCTGATGGGGCCCATAGGTTTTGTAAGCCGAAAACAGATAAATATCCGGCCCCATGTGGCCAACATTCGGGAATCCGTGCGGCGCATAAGATACGCCATCCACGCAGACAAACGCCCCCGCCGCGTGCGCAATCGCTGTGATTTCAGTAACCGGATTAATCTCACCAACGACGTTAGAGCAGTGAGGAAAGCAAACCAGACGCACTTTTTCGTCCAATATGTTTTCCAGATCCTGCGGGTTAAGCGAGCCTGTTTCGGGATCGATTTGCCATTCACGAACTTCTATGCCCTCGTCTGCCAGGCGACGCCACGGGCCAGAGTTGGCCTCGTGATCCTGATTGGTGACGACAATTGCATCCCCCGGCTGCATCCACTGCCGAAACGCTTGCGCCAACACATAGGTGTTCTGCGTGGTCGAAGGCCCAAAACTCAGCTCATCCGCATCCACCCCTAATATCGCTGCCATGCGTGCGCGGGCTTCGTCCATCTCTTCACCCGCCAACCGGCTGGCCTCAAACGGGCTATAGGGCTGCACTTTGCGCTGAGTGTTGAAGCGCGTAAAGCGGTCGATGACCGGCTTGCAAGTATATGAACCACCGGCATTTTCAAAAAAAGCTTGGCCCTGCAGGCTGGGTTCGGAAAAGGCCGGGAATTGCGACCGAACAAAATTGATATCCAGAGTGCTCATGGCACGTGCCTCCTTGATCATGCTCATTTGTTCAAGAGGTGCCCGAGCATGATTTCGGAACCCTCAGAAACCATGGCAGGTCTTCCAGCCCAGCCGACACCGAACGGCATCCGCAGCCCTCATGCTGAGACAGCACGAGAACGCCGACAAATTGCCCAGAGCCTTGGTGATCGTCAAGCCAACAAACACGTTGAAATGAAAAAGCCGGGCGATGGGGCCCGGCTTTAAAAAACGTGGGGATCGCTTACCCCTGAACCTTGGTGTAGGTTCCCTCGCCCGCAAGAATTCCACGGAAGCCTCCGGGCTCGTCCAGCCCAAAAACGATCAAGGGCAGGTTGTTGTCACGCGCCAAAGCAATAGCCGAGGCATCCATGACCCGAAGGCGCTTAGCCAGAACGTCATCGTAGCTGACCGTATCGTACCGCACCGCATCCGCATTGGTTGCGGGGTCTTTGTCATACACACCATCGACACCGTTCTTACCCATGAAAATGGCCTCACATGCCATTTCATTGGCCCGCAAGGTCGCGGCGGTGTCCGTCGTGAAATACGGGTTGCCGGTTCCGGCGGCAAAGATGCAGACCCGTTTCTTTTCCAGGTGGCGTACTGCACGACGGCGAATGTAAGGCTCGCACACTTCATCCATCCGAATGGCCGAGATGACACGGGTGAACACCCCGATCTCTTCCAGTGCAGATTGCATCCCCAGCGCATTCATGACGGTCGCCAACATGCCCATGTAGTCAGCCGTGGTACGCTCCATCCCCTGCGCCGATCCACTGAGGCCGCGGAAGATGTTGCCGCCACCGATTACCATGCAGATTTCAACCCCAAGATCGTGCACCGACTTGACCTCTTGTGCGATGCGCTGAACGGTGGGTGGATGCAGGCCGAACCCCTGATCCCCCATCAATGCCTCGCCAGAGATCTTCAGCATCACGCGGTTGTATTTTGTTTTTGGGGAATCGACGGTGTCGGTTGCGGCAGAAAGGCTCATATTGCGCTCCGGGCTGGCACGGGTTTATTTTCCGGCGCAAAATGAAGCAAAAACTCCGCAGGTTCAATGCGGATGGTGAGGAATGAGGCGCGCCCGGATGGCCAATGTTAAAACATCGCAATTCTTGGACCGTCTGCCGCCCATCCCCGATGATAAACCGGTCCTCATCGCAGGACCAACAGCGTCGGGCAAATCAGCGCTGGCATTGCAGATCGCCGTGACCTTTGGCGGCGTGATCATAAACGCGGATGCCAGCCAAGTCTACGACTGCTGGCGTGTGATCTCAGCCCGGCCTTCGGTCGAAGAAGAGGCCCTCGCACCACATCTGCTGTATGGGCATGTCGCCTATGATCAGGAATATTCCACGGGCCACTGGCTGCGCGACGTCAAACCCCTGTTATCAGGCAAACAACGTCCGATCATCGTCGGAGGCACCGGCTTATATTTTTCTGCCCTGACCGAAGGGATGGCCGATATTCCAGCCACTCCGCCAGAAATCCGGGCGGCGGCTGACCAGCTTGACCTGCCCACGCTGATCAACGGGGTCGACGCCCAGACCCTGGAACGGATAGACACCCAGAACCGCGCCCGTGTTCAGCGCGCATGGGAGGTGCAGCGGGCCACTGGACGCAGCCTGGCTGACTGGCAGGCCGAGACACCTCCTCCGGTTCTGCACCTAAAAGATGCTGTGCCGATTGTTTTTGACGTGGACAAGCAATGGCTTCAGGACCGCATCACCCGCCGGTTCGATCAGATGCTGGACACCGGCGCGTTGCAGGAGGTCAAAGCAATGCGCGGCCTCTACGATCCATCGCTTCCCGCCTTCAAGGCGATCGGCGTACCCGAACTGATGGCCTATCTTGACGGTCAGTTGTCGCTTGAGGCCGCCAGAGAACGCGCGACGATTTCCACCCGCCAGTTCGCCAAGCGCCAGCGCACCTGGTTTCGTGCCCGGATGAAGAGTTGGGAACATTTGGATTTATCAAATTGATACGTCGCATAGTCGAGCTTTTCCTCTAACGTTTTTAGAACTTTTTCGGCAACCCTACAGTTTACCAAAGTATGCAAAGCCGAATTCACATTCGCCGGGCTGTTTCGCCCGATGCGACGCCCCCCAAAGATGTCGTTTTTGGTCCATTAATGACGATTTCAATCATTGACGTGCTCCGGAATCTGGTGCGGAATGGGGTCATGGGGATGTTCAAAATTCAAAAAACGAAAACCCACGAACCTGCGCCCCGGCCTTGCCGGGTCTGAGCGGTTCAACACTTCAGCAAAAAATAGAAAGAAACAGGGAGACACTTTAATGGAAAATCAAACGATGACAGGCACACCGATGCACTGGGCGGCGGAAATGCACGCTCAAGAGTATCGGGACGGCAAGCTGAGTCGGCGTGAATTCCTGACCCGCGCAACTGGGCTTGGTGTGACGGCGGCTGCGGCTTATGGCATGATTGGTCTGGCCGCCCCTGCACATGCCGAAGGTGAGGATGCCAAAAAAGAAGGTGGTACGATCCGCGTTCAGACGAATGTGCGCGCTCTGAAAGACCCGCGGACGTACGATTGGCCAGAAATGGCGAACCTTTCACGCGGCACGCTGGAATATCTGGTCGAATATAATTCAGACGGCACATTCCGCGGCATGTTGCTGGAGGGTTGGGAAATCAACGAGGATGCGACTGTCTATACCCTAAAAGTCCGTCCTGGCGTAAAATGGAACAATGGCGACGACTTCACGGCTGATGACGTGGCTCGCAACATCGCGCGTTGGTGTGACAAGAGCTCGGAAACAAACTCAATGGCAGGCCGTTTCGCAACGCTCGTCAATGCAGACACGGGCCAGGCCATCGACGGTGCCATCGAAGTCGTTGATCCGCAAACCGTCAAACTGAACCTTCCGAATCCAGACATTACGTTGATCCCGGGCATGGCGGACTATCCTGCAGCGATTGTTCACAGTTCCTTCAGCGAGACCGATCTGCTTAACAACGTGGGTACAGGGCCGTACTTGATGGAAGAGCTTGAGGTCGGGGTTAAATCCGCCATCGTTCGCAACGAAGGCCACACCTGGTGGGGTGAAGAAGTATTCGGCCGCCCGGCTCTGGATCGTGTTGAGTACATTGACTACGGCACCGATCCTTCGGCTTGGCTTGCAGCGCTGGAATCCGACGAAGTCGATATGCTCTATGAATCCGTGGGCGAGTTCATCGACGTCATGGACAGTCTCGGATATGTGAAATCCGAGGTGGTAACCACGGCAACGATCGTAATCCGTCCGAACCAGCTGACGGAAGTTGATGGCAAAAAGATCTACGCAGACAAACGCGTGCGTCAAGCCCTTCAGATGGCCGTCGACAATAGTGTTCTTCTCGAGCTTGGCTACGGCAACCGGGGTGTAGCCGCCGAAAACCATCATGTTGGTCCGATCCATCCGGATTACTTCGAACTACCGCCTCAGAAAGTGGATCCTGAGGGCGCTCGCAAGCTGATGGAAGAGGCAGGAATGGCTGATTACGAGCACGAGCTGATCTCTATCGATGACGACTGGCGTCGGAACACCACAGACGCGGTTGCCGCACAATTGCGGGATGCTGGCATCAAGGTCAAACGGACTGTTTTGCCCGGCAACACATTCTGGAATGACTGGGCTAAATATCCCTACAGCTCAACAAGTTGGAACCCGCGTCCGTTGGGCGTACAAATTTGGGCTCTTGCTTATCGTTCTGGTGAGGCATGGAATGAATTCGGGTGGGCGAACCCTGAATTTGATGCCTTGTTGACCGAGGCTCTGGCCATCGCCGACGCGGATAAACGTCGCGAAGTGGTTGGCAAAGGCGAAGCATTGATACAGGAGGAAGGCGTTACAATCCAACCTTACTGGCGCTCGCTCTACCGCCATATGAAAGACGGGTTGGTGGGCACGGACATGCACGTCACCTTTGAACACCACCACTACAAGTGGGGCTGGGCCGCGTAATACCCGCCTGCTCAAGACAAGGGGCGCCTGTTTAGGCGCCCTTTTCCAGCCGCAGACGAACCGACACGGGGTCAGTTATCCGAGGCCAGTAAATGGTCCACTGATCTGCGGAACACCCAACCAATAGGGGCCATTATGGGACTCTTCATCCTCCGACGGTTTGGCGTGATGCTACTGACTGCGTTATGCCTTACTTATGTGGTCTTCTTTTTGACCAATCTTTATCCTAACCTCGAAAAGCTTGCCAAAACGCAAGGCAACCAGCGAATGTCTGACGAACAGGTCGAGGCATGGCTGTCAAATCGGGGCTATCTGCAACCCACAGTGATTAAATACGGCCAGTGGCTGGGAGTTGCACCCGGATTTACGAAAACGCTTGAAGACGGCACCTTTCTGGGAACATGCGCGCGGCCCGGTTCAACGCAAGAAGACACGCCAAGGTATTGTGGTATCCTTCAGGGCGACTGGGGGCATTCTACCGTCTTCAAGGAAGATGTAGGCACTATCGTCGGAAAACGCCTGGGTAACACCGGCTACCTGATGCTGTGGGTTCTGATCTTGATGGTCCCATCCGCTCTGATCATCGGAGTGCTGGCCGGAATGCGCGAGGGGTCTCCGCTTGACCGATCCCTGTCGACATTCTCGATCATCACGACCGCGACACCGGAATATGTGTCGGGTGTGATTTTTATCGCTATTTTCACCTCGTCCACCGTTGGCTTGAAATGGTTCAAGGGCACTGCGACGCAGGCAATGGACAACCCGACATTCGAGAATTTTTTCCTGCCGGTGTTGACCATTTCACTCTATGGAATGGGCTATATCGCCCGAATGACCCGTGCCTCGATGACCGAGGTGATGACGGCTCAATATATCCGAACTGCGCGGCTCAAAGGGGTATCTTTCCCGAACGTCGTGATGAAACACGCACTGCGCAATGCACTGATCGCCCCCTTCACCGTCATCATGCTGCAGTTCCCCTGGCTGCTGAATGGCGTTGTGATTGTTGAAACGCTTTTCAACTACAAGGGCTTTGGCTGGGCGCTCGTCCAAGCAGCGGGTAACAACGACATTCAGCTGTTGCTGGCGATTTCGGTCGTGTCGGTCTTTGTGGTGCTGGTGACGCAGCTGATCTCGGATATCGGCTATGTCTACCTCAACCCGCGCATCCGCATTTCGTAAGGAGGGATAGATCATGGAACCACTTACCTGGACCGGCTCTATTGCCTTTCTGAACCCACTATTGATGCTTGCGCTTGGGTTGCTGACCCTGTCCATCGTTGTCTGGATGATAGCAAGCATTGTGCTCTCCGAAGACCAAATGACGGTGAACCCGGACGGCACACTGACTTCAAGCTCGGGCTTGCGGAAATTCATACAATCAGCGCTGCGCCTGAGCTTTCTGGCCAGCGTGGCGATAACTGTCGCCTATATCGTGCTTGGCATTGTGTTGGGCACCAGCGCCGGCATCGTCGGCGCGATTTCCCAGCAGTTCCTGCCGGTCTGGCTATCACTGATCATCCTTTATGCGATGTCGATCGCGTTCAAACGCAAGCTTGGCCTCTATGGCAAACTGTTCGACAGCCCGATTGGGATGATCGGTTTTGGCCTTGTGATGTTCTGGGTCTTCACCGGTATATTTGGGGCCCTCGATCTGATCGTGACGCAAGATCCGCTCGCGCAGGTCTCGGGCATGAAGAACAAGGTACCAGGAACACCCTTGCCTAGCCTCGAAGAAGGACAATATGCCTGGTATCTGCTGGGGGGGGACAACCTTGCGCGCGATGTCTTTAGCCGCATGGTCAAGGGTGCTTGGATTGTGGTGCAGATTGCCCCGCTTGCCACGTTGTTCGCCTTTATGGTCGGTATCACTCTGGGACTGCCTGCGGGGTATTATGGAGGGCGGCTTGATACACTTTTGTCGTTCCTCGCGAACCTGATCCTAGCCTTCCCTGTGATCCTGCTGTTCTACCTGTTGGTAACGCCTGAAATCGTGGCGACAGGCGTTCCGAATTATATGGCGGCTGCGTTGTTCATCTTCCCGATCATCTTCATCGGCGTTTTGTTGAACTCGCGCTTCTATACGCGCCCCAACTTCCGGACGCCGCTGCTGATTGGTGTTCTGGGGGTAGCAATCTGGTTTTATCTCTCGCTGATATCGACCGGGGGGTACGTCATCAACACCGATAGCTATCGTATCTGGGGTCTACCGACCTATCTGGACCTGTTCGATATTCCAGGTGGTATTCTGGTAGTGTTCGTTTCAGTCGTGTTCGTCAACTCGCCCACGGTGTTTCGTATCGTGCGCGGATTGGCGCTGGACATTAAAACCCGCGACTACGTGGCGGCGGCCCAAACCCGTGGCGAGGGTCCGTGGTACATCATGCTTTGGGAGATATTGCCCAATGCGCGCGGGCCGCTGATCGTCGATTTCTGTCTGCGTATCGGTTACACCACTATCCTTTTGGGGACATTGGGTTTCTTCGGGCTGGGCCTTCCACCTGAGAGCCCGGACTGGGGGTCAACGATCAATGAGGGGCGCAAGCTGCTGTCGATCTATCTGCACCCTGCCCTGCCGCCTGCGTTTGCCCTTTTGTCGCTGGTTCTTGGGTTGAACCTGCTGGCTGATGGTCTGCGTGAGGAAAGTCTGAAGGACTGATGTGATCAAGGCCGGGGGCCAGCCCCCCGGCCCCCGAGATATTTTAGCCAGATGAAGGGGATTCCCCGGACTCTCGCGAGGAGTAGCAAAATGAACAAACTGGCGGACTATGACGGGCCTATCCTTGAGATCGACAAGCTTTCGATTTCATTCTTTACCCGTCTACGTGAAATCCCTGCAGTAATGGATTTTTCAGTCAGCGTGCAGCCCGGCGAGGCGGTGGGGTTGGTCGGAGAGTCCGGCTGCGGGAAATCCACAGTTGCGCTGGGGGTGATGCAGGACTTGGGCAAGAACGGTCGGATCGTCGGCGGTACAATCAAGTTCAAGGGCCGCGATCTTTCCGAGATGAGCACTGAAGAGTTGCGCGACATACGTGGCAACGAAATCGCGATGATCTACCAGGAGCCGATGGCCTCGCTAAATCCGGCGATGAAAATCGGCAAACAACTGATGGAAGTGCCGATGATCCACGAAGGGGTCGGTAAAGAGGAGGCTTATGCCCGCGCGCTGGAGGTCGTCACGGACGTGCGTCTGCCCGACCCGGAGCGAATGCTGAATTCCTTCCCGCACCAGTTGTCAGGTGGTCAACAACAACGGATCGTAATCGCCATGGCGCTGATGTCGAAACCGGCGCTGTTGATCTTGGACGAGCCAACCACCGCACTTGACGTTACGGTCGAGGCCGCCGTGGTCGAACTGGTCAAGGACCTGGGTAAAAAGTACGGCACGTCAATGCTGTTTATCTCGCACAATCTGGGTCTGGTTCTGGAGACCTGTGACCGGCTTTGCGTCATGTATTCCGGCGAGGCCGTTGAACGTGGCTCGATCCACGATGTCTTCGATGAGATGCAGCATCCCTATACACAGGCGTTGTTCCGGTCGATCCCTCTGCCGGGTGCGGATAAGAATGCCCGGCCACTGGTCGCCATCCCCGGAAACTTTCCACTGCCCCACGAGCGCCCCCCGGGATGCAATTTCGGGCCGCGTTGCGATTATTTCGAGGAGGGCCGCTGCGACGCGCAGAACATTCTGATGGAGGCCGTACCAGGGAATGACCGCCACCATACGCGGTGCCTTAAATTCCAGGAAATCGACTGGAACGCGCCGATCACAGTTGGCGAGCAGAAAGAGAAGGCCCCGATCGGACGCACTGTCCTGAAAATGGACAACCTCAAGAAATACTATGAGGTGGCCGCGAACGCTCTGTTTGGAGGCGGTGAGACTAAGGTCGTAAAGGCCAATGAAACGCTCAGCTTTGAGGCGCATGAGTCCGAGACGTTGGCCATCGTCGGAGAGTCCGGCTGCGGGAAATCCACCTTCGCCAAGGTTCTGATGGGGCTAGAGACCGCCACAGACGGACAAATTCTGTTGGACAACCGCAATATCGAGGATGTCCCGATCGAAGAACGTGATTCAAAGACAGTAGGTGAAGTTCAAATGGTGTTCCAGAACCCGTTTGACACGCTGAACCCGTCTATGACCGTTGGTCGACAGATCATCCGCGCGTTGGAAATTTTCGGCGTCGGCAACTCAGAGGCCGAACGTAAGCAACGGATGTTGGAACTGCTAGACTTGGTAAAATTGCCCCGTGCATTTGCTGACCGGATGCCGCGCCAGCTTTCGGGTGGCCAGAAACAGCGTGTCGGGATTGCCCGCGCCTTTGCCGGAGACGCGAGGATCGTGGTTGCGGACGAGCCGGTCTCGGCCCTGGATGTGTCGGTTCAGGCGGCCGTGACCGATCTGTTGATGGAGATTCAGCGTGAACACAAAACCACGCTTCTGTTTATTAGCCATGACCTGTCTATCGTGCGCTATCTCAGCGACCGTGTGATGGTTATGTATCTGGGCCACGTGGTGGAACTGGGATCGACGGATCAGGTGTTCGCGCCCCCCTATCACCCCTATACTGAAGCTTTGCTGAGTGCCGTGCCCATCGCGGATACATCGGTCGAAAAGCAGCATATCGTGCTTGAAGGAGATATTCCGTCAGCAATGAACCCACCTCCGGGCTGTCCGTTCCAGACCCGGTGCCGTTGGAAATCTGAGGTACCAGATGGACGATGTGAAAGCGATGTGCCACCTGTGAAAACACTTAGCGATGGTCATCAGATCAAATGCCATTTGGCTGAGGACATTCTTGCTCGCATGGAACCGGTCATCAAAATCGCAGCGGAATAAGCAACGAACCAATTATAATAGGCGTCGGTCTCAAGATCGGCGCCCTTTTTCATGTTTGTGCAGCTCGGAAACACCTGTGGTCAGGCTATAGCAAACGCGCAAATCTGCTTGTCATGGACCTAACCGCCCCAGATCACCTTCACGTAATTCTGGGTTTCTTTGTAGGGTGGAACACCGCCATGTCTTTCAACGGCCTCAGGCCCTGCGTTATAGGCTGCCAAAGCCAGGCGCCATGATTTGAACTTGCGGTACTGCCACGACAGATACCGCGCGCCACCTTCCAGGTTTTGCTGTGGATCATGCGGGTTCACTCCCAGCAGCTGCGCCGTGCCTGGCATCAGTTGAGCCAGCCCTAATGCACCCTTGTGGGATTTCGCATGCGGGTTCCAGCCGCTTTCTTGCTGAACGAGACGCAGAAAAAGGTCTTCTGGAACGTTGTGCTTGCGCGCCGCTTGACGGGCAAGCGTCATATACTCACCCCGGTACTTACCAGTGTAGCGCTTGTTGAAACTAGGTTGCGCCGTTTTGGGCTTTAGCCGTTCTGAATCCCGGTACTGTGTCGCCGCTCGCGAGTCCAAAACCTTGGATTGTTTGAGGAAAATGTCCTTACGGCTCTTCGATGACACCGTTTGCGCGGACACAGGAGCAGAAACCAGCGTCAAGCAAGCAATCGTAAAACAACCAACCAGAAAACGCATTAATGCCTGTCCCGCTCGTTCAAAAACCCTGTAGAGTATAGATATCCCTGAAAATATTAAAAGCTTGGTAAACCAAACCTGAACAAATTCTTGCTCAGTGTTGCAGCCATCATCTGTGTTCCAACCACGGCGCAGGCCGTATAGGGTCGCAAGGAAACCACGCGCCAGATTCGGGCGCACACAAGTCAATTCAGAACGGGGAAATACATGGCGGGTTCAGTCAACAAGGTCATTCTGGTCGGAAATCTTGGCCGCGATCCCGAGGTAAGGACTTTCCAGAACGGTGGCAAAGTCTGCAATCTGCGCATCGCAACGTCCGAAACCTGGAAAGACCGCAACACCGGCGAACGCCGTGAGCGGACCGAGTGGCACTCGGTCGCGATATTTAACGAGGGGCTGGTCCGCGTAGCGGAACAATATCTGCGCAAAGGTTCGAAGATCTATGTCGAAGGGCAACTGCAAACCCGCAAATGGCAGGACCAGTCCGGGCAGGATCGGTACTCGACCGAGGTGGTATTGCAGGGCTTCGGCTCGACCCTCGTAATGTTGGATGCCCGCGGTGAAGGCGGCGGCGGTGGATTTGGCGGCGGCCAGTCAAGCGGTTACGGTGGTGGTCAGGCTGGTGGCGGCTATGGCGACCCGTACGGCGGACAGTCCAGCGCCCCTGCCCCTGCATCCGGCGGAATCGACGACGACGAGATTCCGTTCTAAGCAAAACGGAGACCTATCATGTCATGGTCCTTCTCACTCGGCCGGTTACTTGGGTCGGAACTGAGGGTCCATGTCACCTTTTTCCTGCTGCTGGCTTGGGTAGGGTTTGCTGCCTATTCCAGCGGTGGGCTATCCGCGGCCATCGAAAACCTGATCTTCGTGCTGGCCTTATTCGCCTGCGTCGTGGCGCATGAATTTGGTCATGCTCTGATGGCGCGCCGTTACGGCATCAAAACCCCCGACATTACGTTGTTGCCCATAGGTGGTCTGGCCCGGTTGGAACGGATGCCTGAAAAGCCGATGCAAGAGGTCTTGGTCGCCCTTGCCGGACCTGCCGTGAACATCGTCATCTGGGTCGTGCTGGTCGCCTTTGGGGCCGGGATGCCGTATGAAACGATGGCGCAAATCGATACCACCGGACCGGGGCTGCTAAACCGTCTGGCCTATGTGAATCTGCTGCTGGCGGCCTTCAATATGATCCCGGCCTTTCCGATGGATGGCGGGCGGGTTTTCCGTGCCCTGCTGTGCCTGAGAATGGATCGGGTCAAGGCCACCAAAGTCGCCGCCATGAGCGGTCAGGGCGTCGCTGTGGCCTTTGGGTTCTGGGGGCTGAGCACCGGAAACGCGATACTGGTCCTGATCGCGGTATTTGTTTTTGTCGCCGCCAATTCGGAAAGTCAGGATGTCGCCATGCGCTCGGTCGTAAGGCGGGTTCAGGCGCGTGACGCCATGATCACCGAATTCCACGCGCTTTCCCCGGCCGATACGCTGGCGACAGCCGCACAGGCTGTCATCCACACCACGCAACACGAATTCCCCGTTTTGGACGCCGAAGGCGCCCTGCTGGGCTTCGTCACCCGCAACCGCTTGTTTACAGCACTCGCCAGAGACAACCCGCGCTCGGCCTCGGCGACGACAATCATGGAGACGGACATTCCGCGGGTTCAACTGACCAGTGGGCTCGAGACGGTTCTGGATTCATTGTACAAAGGCGCGCCGGCTATTGCCGTCTGCACACAGGCCGGGCACATGGTCGGCTACATCACCCGCGAAAACATCGGTGAGCTGATGGTTATTCGCGGGCGGTAATCACACCGTTGCCAGCGCGTCCTCAAGAACGGACAGTACGGCATCGCGCGGTACGTCCGACGTTACAAACGCCTGCCCGATCCCGCGCGCCAGAATGAACCGCAATTGCCCGTCGATGACTTTCTTGTCCTGTGCCATCAGATCGACCAGAGCCTCGGCACCCGGTAACTCTCCGGGGATGTCGGCCAGATCGGTTTTCATGCCCATCGCACGCAAATGCGCCCGTACGCGGCTGGGGTCTTCTTGCGCGCACAAACCCAGGCGCGACGACAGCTCAAAGGCCAGCGCGCAACCGATGGCGACGCCCTCGCCGTGCAGCAACCGATCAGAATAGCCCGTCGCAGCCTCCAGCGCATGGCAGAAGGTGTGCCCAAGGTTCAGCAGCGCGCGATCTCCTTGCTCAGTTTCATCACGAGCAACGATATCGGCCTTCATCTGAACCGAGCGGGTCACCGCCCGCACGCGTGCGGCCATGTCGCCGCCTGAGACATCAGGGCCATTGGCCTCGAGCCATTCAAAGAAAGCAGCATCCCCCAGCAGGCCGTATTTAACGACCTCACCATAGCCAGACAGGAAATCGCGCTGAGTCATCGTGCCCAGCACTGAGGTGTCCGCCAACACCAACGACGGCTGATGGAACACCCCTATCAGGTTCTTACCTTGTGGCACATTGATCCCGGTTTTACCCCCAACAGAACTGTCGACCTGCGCCAGCAACGAGGTCGGAATCTGAACAAACCGGACACCCCGACGCAGCACCGCAGCCGCGAAACCAACCAAATCTCCGATGACGCCACCACCAAGCGCAATAACTACATCCCGCCGTTCAATCTTTTCCGCCAGCAGCCATTCAACCGTGCGTTCGAAATGCGGCCAGCTTTTCGTGGCCTCACCTGCGGGCAAGGTCAGCGACGACATCTCGATCCCTGAAGACGCCAGGCCGTCACGCAAAGCGTCCAGATGCAGGGCCGCAACGTTCTCATCGGTCACAACCGCAACCTTGGGCCGTTGCAACAATGGTGCAATCCGGGGTCCGGCCTGCGGCAGCAAGTCCGGGCCGATTTCCACGTTATAAGAGCGTTCGCCCAGCTCTACATGTACGGTCTGATGCATCTATTTTAGTTCCAAAACATCGGGGCGAGTCGTCAACGCGTCCAGCACCCGGTTCACCATGTTTTCTATCGAGGTCTCGCCGTCGGACTGAGCGACCAGATCCGCTTGTGCATATACCGGCACCCGATCCTCGTACAAACCGCGCAAGGTCACATAAGGGTCGGAAGTTCGCAGTAAGGGGCGTGTGTCTTTATGCTTCACGCGGTTCCACAACACGTCCAAATCAGCACGCAACCAAACCGACACTCCACGCTCAGTAATCATCGTGCGATTTTGTTCGGCCAGAAAAGCACCGCCCCCGGTCGACAGGATGCCTTTTTCCTCGTCCAGCAAGCGCCCGATAACCTGCGTTTCCTTGGCGCGAAAAAATGGCTCGCCATCACGTTCGAAGATTTCCGGGATTGTCATATTGGCCGCCGATTCGATCTCGGCATCGCTATCGAGGAAGGGAACGCCCAGCCGCGCTGCCAAAGCACGACCTACAGCGGTCTTGCCTGCCCCCATCATACCGACAAGAACCACCGTTTTGTGCAGTGCAAAGCCGGTATCCGATGCCAAGTTGTGGGAGTTATGCTTAATTTCGCTCATTTCACCGTGAATGACGTGATCTTAAGAAAAATGCCAGCTATAACTGTGACAAAAGAGAAAATTGAGGCAGCGTTGAGCAATGGGCCGTCTGATCAAGTTCCTGTTATATCTGATTTGCCTGTGTTTTATCGGGTTGGTGGCATACGCCTATCTAGGGCCGTTTTTCGGTGTGGATTTCTCGGCGCCGCAGGACGAGATACGAGAACCGGTAATCCTGAATGTCGAATAAGGCCGCAGTGTTCGCGCTGTTTCTGGCCGGATCGGCGCAGGCGCAGCAAGAACCTCTCTCCGTCATTGAATGGTTGAGTAAACCACCGGAAAATCTGCCGGGAACGGTTCTGCTTGAACCGCCTGTGTCGCAGTCGGGCAATCAACCGGTTGTCGAAGTCACTCCGCTTGAGGCTCTGTCACAGCCACTGGGGTTGGTGTCGTCGTCCGTGACAGGGCTGCCCGTTGGCATGTGGCAAAACAGCGATCCCGACCGTCTCGCCCAGCTGATTGCTCGCGTACCCGTCAAATATAACCCTGCCATGCAGCGTCTACTGTTCACGCTTCTACTCACCGAGGCCCGTGCACCTGCGGGACCGAACGCCCAAGAAACCCTGCTGTTGGCGCGTCTCGACAGGCTGTTGCAACTGGGTGCCGCTGATCCAGTGCAATCACTGGTCCAGTTAGCAGGCCCCACCGACACACGCGAACGGTTTCAACGCTGGTTCGACGCGACCCTGCTGACCGGGGACGAGGACCGCAGCTGTACCGCACTGATCGCGCAGCCGCACCTGTCACAGGACTATGCCGCTCAGATTTTCTGTAAGGCGCGTCGGGGCGATTGGGGCTCGGCGGCCCTGACGCTTGAGGCCGCGCATGCACTGCAAGTTCTCCCGCCCGAAGATCTGGACGTGCTGGATCGTTTTCTCAGCCCCGAGCTTTTTGAAGATGCCGACTATCTACCGCAACCTGATAACCCCGACCCGCTGAGTTTTCGTCTGTTCGAGGCGATTGGCGAACGGTTGCCCTCAACTTCGCTGCCGCGGGCTTTTGCCAATGCAGACTTACGGGATGTGGCGGGTTGGAAAGCCCAGATTGAGGCAGCCGAGCGTCTGACACGGATCGGCGCGCTGACGCCAAACCAATTGCTGGGGCTATACACCGAGCGTGATCCGGCGGCCTCTGGCGCGGTCTGGGATCGTGTCGCTGCGGTTCAGAAATTTGAAGGTGCTCTGGAGTCGGGCGACGCAGAGGCGATTGCCAAGACCCTGCCCACCGTCTGGATGCAAATGCGCAGCGTCGGGCTTGAGGTTCCTTTTGCCGAGTTATTCGCCGATCGCCTGTCGCAGTTCAGTCTGCCAGACCCAACCGCAGAAAACTTGCGATGGCGCATCATGCTGTTGTCCGAACTTTATGAAAGTACCGCACTTTCTCCCCCGGACCAGTCAGAGGAAACACAGTTTCTGGCCGCGCTGGCACAGGGCGATCCGGGGCGTGCACGCACCCCCTCTCCTTTGGCTGATGCGGTTGCCGAGGGGTTTGCATGGGCCGCGCCTGTCCCATCGGATATTGAAAGCATGCTGGCCAATGATCAATTGGGCGAAGCCATTTTGGAGACGATGGAGTTGTTCGCCCACGGATCGCGTGGAAACCTTGTCGATCTAACGGCCGCCATCTCCACGCTGCGCCGGGTGGGTCTTGAGGACACAGCCCGCCGTGCCGCGCTGAACCTTCTGATCCTTCAGGACACGTAATCATGGTATCCCCCGCCAGTTCGGAATTGTGGATTTCCACCTTCTTGCAGGCGCAAGCAGCCGAGCTTGGGGCCGCCAATAACACTTTGCTGGCCTATGGCCGCGACCTTAAGGATTTTGCCACTTGGCTGGAGCGTCGCAAAATTGGTTTTGCTAAAGCGGAACGGGACCAGATTGAAGCCTACCTGATCGATTGCGACGCGCAGGGATTGGCCCGTTCGACCCGCGCGCGGCGGCTGTCTGCCATCAAACAAATCTACCGTTTTGCCTTTGAAGAAGGCTGGCGCGAGACCAACCCTGCCATTCAAATCAAAGGCCCTGGCCGGCAGAAGCGCCTCCCGAAAACTCTGGACGTTCCCGAAGTGGATCGGTTGCTGCAGGCTGCCCGCCTGACCGGGCGCGCGCAATCGGATCGGGTGCGCAACACCTGTCTGATGGAGGTGCTGTATGCCACCGGCATGCGCGTGACCGAGTTGGTATCGCTGCCGGTGTCCTCCGCACGGGGCGATCCCCGGATGCTGCTAGTGTTGGGCAAGGGCGGTAAAGAACGGATGGTCCCATTGTCCCCACCTGCCCGAGAGGCACTGGCCGCTTGGCTTATGGTGCGCGACGATGCCGAGGATCAGGTGGTCGCCGACGGCGGCCAACGGTCGAAATTCCTGTTTCCGTCGCGCGGCAAGTCGGGCCATCTGACACGCCACATGTTCTTTCTGCTGGTCAAAGAACTGGCCGTTCAAGGTGGGGTTTCACCTGAAAAGGTCACACCGCATACCTTACGCCACGCATTTGCGACGCATCTTTTGGCCAATGGGGCCGACCTGAGATCAATCCAGACCTTGTTGGGCCATGCCGATGTGGCGACCACCGAAATATACACCCACGTGCTGGACGAACGTCTGGCAGAACTGGTTTTGGAACATCACCCGCTGGCCAAAGACACTGAAGACAAGGGCTAACCCCTTGATCCGGCGAGGCCACACCCCCATAACGAATGCATCAACACCAACAACCAAGGACCAATGGAACCCTCTTCTTCTTTGATCGACGGCGCATTCTGGTTTACCACAGGCGCCATTTTGCTGTTGCTCGTTTTGTCGGGCTTCTTCTCGGGTTCCGAAACGGCTTTGACCGCTTCCTCACGCGGCAAGTTGAGGGCGCAGGCCGACAAGGGATCACGCGGCGCTAAAAAAGCGCTGGATATCACCGACGACAACGAACGCCTGATCGGGTCGGTTCTGCTGGGCAACAATCTGGTCAACATTCTTGCTGCCTCTCTGGCGACGGCGCTGTTCACGCGGCTGTTCGGAGAAAGCGGTGTTGCGCTGGCAACGCTGGTGATGACGTTGCTGGTCCTGATCTTTGCCGAGGTTCTGCCCAAGACATACGCCATCACAAACGCCGAAAAAGCCGCTGCTGCGGTCGCGCCGATCATCAGCATTGTCGTAACGGTCTTTTCTCCCATCGTCGCGGCGGTGCGATTGCTGGTGCGTGGCGTCCTGCGCTTGTTCGGCGTGCAGATCGACCCGGACAGCAACATCCTTGCTGTGCGCGAAGAAATCGCCGGGGCCCTGCAACTAGGCCACTCCGAAGGCGTGGTGGAAAAGGAAGATCGCGACCGTATTCTGGGCGCACTCGATCTGGGTGATCGCACAGTCGAAGAAATCATGCTGCACCGATCAAACATCGAGATGATCGATGCCGATGACGCACCCGAAGCCATTTTGCAGCAGTGCCTGAAAAGCAGCCACACCCGTTTGCCCGTGTTTCGGGAAGAACAGGAAAACATTGTTGGTGTCGTTCATGCCAAAGACCTGTTCCGCGCCATGTATGCCCATGCTGGAGCAAATGAAGGTGACGAAAACCGGCTGAAGGAATTTGACATCCTAAAGGTAGCGAATGACCCCTATTTTGTGCCAGATACCACCACGTTAGACGACCAGATGCGGGAATTCCTGCGGATGCACAGCCATTTTGCGCTGGTGGTGGATGAATACGGATCGTTGCGGGGGTTGATCACGCTGGAAGATATCCTCGAGGAGATCGTCGGCGAAATCGCTGATGAGTTCGATATCGAGGAAGAGGTGCCCGTAACCCGCACCGACGACGGGCAATATCTGGTCGAAGGTGCCATGACGATCCGCGACGCTAATCGCGCTATGGACTGGTCACTACCTGATGAGGAGGCCAACACTCTGGCTGGTCTGGTCATTCACGAGGCTCAGATGATCCCGACTGTCGGGCAGGTATTTTCCTTCCACGGCTTTCGCTTTGAAGTGACCGAACGTGAAGGCAACCGCATCACGGGGTTGAAAATCCGCCCCCTGTAGTCAGCGACAAGAATTGTCGTGAACGGGACAGTAAACCCCCTGTCACGCTTGCACGATTTGGCCAAAGCAAACGGAGGCAAGACGTGAAGACTACAACTCGGGTAGCCGTGATCGGCGGTGGTGTTGTCGGGTGTTCAGTGCTGTACCACCTGACGAAACTGGGCTGGTCTGACGTTATGTTGTTGGAGCGGTCAGAATTGACCAGCGGCTCGACCTGGCATGCGGCCGGAGGGTTCCATACCCTGAACGGCGACACAAATATGGCGGCCCTGCAAGGGTACACAATCCGGCTGTACAAGGAACTGGAAGAGATCACCGGCATGTCCTGTGGTCTGCATCATGTGGGCGGTGTAACTCTGGCTGACAATCAGGATCGGTTTGACATGCTTCTGGCCGAACGGGCCAAGCATCGTTTTATGGGGCTTGAGACCGAAATCGTCGGACCGGACGAGATCAAAACGATCGCACCAATCACCAACACGGACGGCATCATCGGTGCGCTTTATGATCCGCTGGACGGGCACCTGGACCCGTCTGGTACAACTCATGCCTATGCAAAAGCGGCCCGGATGGGCGGGGCTACGATTGAAACGCGCTGTATGGTGCGCGAAACCAACCAGCGCCCCGACGGCACATGGGACGTGGTAACGGACAAAGGCACTATTCATGCTGAACATGTGGTCAACGCAGGTGGCCTGTGGGCGCGTGAAGTCGGCGCGATGGCCGGCGTCTATTTCCCTCTGCATCCGATGGAACATCAGTATCTGGTCACGGACGCAATTCCTCAGATCGAAGCGATTATCGACGCGGGCGGTGAGCATCCGCACGTGATGGACCCCGCCGGAGAGAGCTATCTGCGGCAAGAAGGGCGCGGCTTGTGCATTGGATTTTATGAACAACCCTGCAAGCCCTGGGCGGTGGGTGGAACGCCTTGGGATTTTGGCCATGAATTGCTGCCTGATGACTATGACAAGATCACCGACAGCATCGAATTCGCCTATCGTCGTTTCCCAGTGTTGGCCGAAGCCGGGGTGAAATCGGTTATCCACGGGCCATTTACGTTTGCACCGGATGGCAACCCTCTGGTCGGGCCGGTGCCGGGGGTTCGAAACTATTGGTCGGCCTGCGGCGTGATGGCCGGGTTCAGTCAGGGCGGCGGAGTTGGCCTGACGCTGGCGCAATGGATGATCGAGGGTGAACCAGAACGCGATGTCTTTGCCATGGATATCGCCAGGTTCGGGGACTGGATCAGCCCCGGCTATACCCGCCCTAAAGTCATCGAGAACTATCAAAAGCGTTTTAGTGTCGCCTACCCTAACGAGGAATTGCCAGCCGCCCGCCCAAACCGGACAACGCCGATGTACGACATCTTCAGCGATTCAGGCGCAGTTTGGGGGCAGCAATACGGGCTTGAGGTGCCCAACTACTTCGCGCAAGACGGCGAGCCAGAGTACGAAACCCCCTCGTTCCGCCGTTCGGATGCGTTTGCCGCGACCGGACGCGAGGTGCGCGCCGTTCGAAACGGTGTCGGCATTAACGAAGTCCACAATTTCGGTAAATACCGTATTACTGGCCCCAAGGCGCGGGGCTGGTTAGATCGGATCATGGCTGGGCGAATCCCACAACCGGGGCGGGTGTCCCTGACCCCGATGCTGTCGTACAAAGGAAAACTGATCGGAGATTTCACTGTTTCCTGCCTCGCGGAGACTGAATTCCAGCTTACCGCTTCGTACGGAAGTCAGGCGTTTCACATGCGGTGGTTCTTGCAGCATCTTGAAGATGGAGTTCGCATCGACAATATCAGCGACCGGTTGAACGGATTTCAGATTGCTGGTCCCAAGGCCGCGCAAGTTCTGGCGGCCTGCACCCGAGAGGACATTTCAGAAATGCGTTTCCTCGATGTCAGGCCCGTGACGGTCGGCATGACTGACTGCATCGTGCAGCGCGTCAGCTATACCGGTGATCTTGGGTATGAAATTTACTGCGACCCGATGGCGCAAAGGCAACTCTGGTGGACCTTGTGGCAGGCCGGGCAGCCGCATGGCATGGTTCCATTTGGAATGCGCGCTATGATGAGCCTGCGTCTGGACAAGTACTTTGGCTCATGGATGCGGGAATTCTCTCCGGACTACACCGCCGCTGAAACAGGTCTGGATCGCTTTATCTCGTTTTCGAAGAACGCCGATTTCATAGGTCGGGCCGCAGCCGAGATGGACCGGTCTCAAAACCCTGCGCGTAAGCTGGTAGCGTTTGAAGTCGACGCAGCCGATGCGGATGTGAACGCATACGAGCCGATATGGCTGGATGGCACCGTTGTCGGGTTCTGCACGTCGGGCGGGTATTCGCATTACGCGGAAAAATCTGTCGCGTTGGGTTTTCTGCCATCTGAGCGTGCGCATGACGGGCTGGAAGTAGAAATAGAAATCCTTGGCGATTTGCGCAAAGCTCGGATGATTTCCAAACCTCTGTTTGATGCGGATGGATCACGCATGCGGGGATGACATCCCGCCATCGCAGCGGCATGATAACCGCATGACGCATATACCAATTATCCTGTTGGCCGCAGGACAATCCAGCCGCATGGGGGGTCAAGACAAGTTGATGCAACTCGTCGGCGGCCGACAATTGCTGCGCCGAACAGCCCAAATCGCCTTGTGCGCGGCTCCGGTTATTGTTGCGCTGCCGCCCGCGCCGCATCCCCGACATGACGTCCTGGAGGGCCTGGATGTCAAAAGGGTCGAGATTAAAGACGCCCACGAAGGGATGAACGCCAGCCTCCGCGGAGCTTTGGCGCATGTATCACCCGATTCACGGGCTGTGATGGTATTGCTGGCTGACCTGCCCGAAATCACCACCGACGATTTGAAGGCTGTTCTGTCTACAGTCGAAGACCACCCGGATCACCTGATCTGGCGAGGAGCATCTGAAAAAGGGAAACCCGGTCATCCGGTCGTTTTCGATCGTAGCCTGTTCAATCAGCTCAGCCACCTGACTGGCGATCAAGGCGCGCAGTCCGTCGTTCGTTCGTATTCGGATAAAGTGCATCTGCGCAGGCTACCCGGCCAAAACGCTGTTCTGGATCTGGACACGCCCGAGGACTGGGCTGCGTGGAGGGCAAAACAGATCATTTGAAAGAAACACGGCCCGGTCGATAACGACCGGGCCGGTTACCCAAAACAGGACTACCACTTTTCATCAATCCCGGAAACGCGGTCAAAAACATCCTTAGACATTCTGACTGTTCCGCTGCTGAACCTAAACAAGACCCCCTCGTTAACATGCCGCTCAGCGTTTCCAGTGACTGTGACAAGCCTTGGGCACCCCCTAGTGCCGTCGGCTCCCCCTCGCTTGGGCCCTTACATCGTCACCTATCCGATGGTTTCAAACAATGTAAAATTGGAAAGGACGGTTAATTTTGCGGGTATCAGAATGGTTTTTACGCAACATCAAAAATCTCCAACTCTACCTATGGTGGATTGTTAAATTCCACTCAAACCGCACCAGACGCCGTTATGCGTAATCCTAATAAGCTATCTAGCTTTTATGTTATGAGTTGTTTCCAGCATTTACCCCATGCACTGGACAGGCCCACAACCAAAAGACGATCCAGAACGAGCATCCGAAGTTGACGGCTGATTTGTTAACGAAACTGATTCAATTCAACTCTTTTTCCAATCTGGAGTCGGAATCGGCAACAATCCACCGATTCGCAGGCTGTGATTCGCGCAAAACCTCTCACACGAACCTCAAACCCGGCGACATAGAACTGCCTCTTTGTGGCAAAATTAAGATTTCTTAACTATTCGCTCAGGAAACAAACAGACAGAGGGCGCATCTCCTGTTCCAACGCGCGGCCGCAACCGCGTGATATAAACAGGAGACCAAAATGAGCATCCGCAAGTCCTCTCTTCTTTTACCTGGGACAACCAGCTGGATAGGCGCTGGCGCGCTGAGCGCCGCGTTACTGGCAACAACCGCCCTGCCCGCGATGGCAGACGAAGCCTTGGCCGACCTAGTCGAAAATGTGTCGCCCTCGGTCGTCACCATCATCGCCGAGCAGAACGTTATACCAACACCTGCCCAGGGTCAGGACTTCAATTTTGATGAGCGTCCGTTTGGTGAGTTTTTCAAACGCTTTGGCGCGCCTGAAGGGTTCAATGCACCTCAGCAAGGACCAGCTCAGGGGCTGGGCTCGGGATTTGTTCTGGATGAGGCTGGCTACATCATCACCAACCACCATGTCGTCGACAATGCCTCGACCGTAACCGTGCGCATGTCGGACGACCGCACCTTTGACGCCGAAATTGTCGGAACCGACCCGCTGACCGACATCGCCGTTCTGAAGATCGACGCTGACGCAGGCCTGCAAGCCGTAAGCATGGGCGACAGCGACGTGATCCGCGTTGGCGAGGACGTTGTTGCAATCGGTAACCCGTTCGGGCTGCATTCGACCGTGACCACAGGGATCGTGTCGGCCAAAGGCCGCAACATCTCGCAAGGCCCCTATGCTGAATTCATCCAAACCGATGCTGCCATAAACAAGGGCAACTCGGGTGGCCCGCTGTTCAACATGGAAGGCGAAGTGATTGGCGTGAACTCGGCCATCTACTCCCCTACCGGCGGCTCCGTTGGCCTGGGCTTTGCCGTGACGTCGAATATCGTTGAACATATCGCAGCCGATTTGCGTGACGATGGACAGGTCAGCCGCGGCTGGTTGGGCGTGTCGATCCAGAACGTCAGCCCGGAAATCGCAGCGGCTATGGGAATTGAAGACTCGACCGGAGCACTGGTTTCGGACGTCGTCGAAGGCAGCCCGGCTGAGGGCGTGCTGAAACAAGGCGACGTGATCCTGACGTTCAACGACGAAGCCGTAGATTCCAGCAGTGATCTGCCGATCCTTGTGGGCACCACCAAGGTGGGCAGCAACAGCGTTCTGACCGTTCTGCGCGATGGCAAGGAACAACAGCTTGAGCTGACAATTGGCCAGCACCAGAGTGCCTCGGCCGAGATTGACAAGTCAATGGACGAGACCGTTTCGGGCACCGCTTTGGGGGTCACCGTTGCTCCGCTGACCGACACCAACCGCGCTGAAATGGGTGTTGGAAAGAACGTCGATGGCGTGATCGTCACAGACCTGAAGCCCGACAGCCCTGCCGCAAAGGCCGGCCTGCAGCGCGGAGATGTGATTGTGAAGCTGGGAGGTCAGGAAACCGCAACCCCGGACGCGCTTAAATCCGCACTGGATAGCGAAAAAACCGATCCCGCGCTTGTCCTGATCAATCGCGGAGGCAATCAGATCTTTGTCGCGGTAGAAATCGCCTGATCTGACACCCGCGCGCGCCACATGATGGGGAAATCTGGCGGGCGCCTCCTCGGCGGATTGAATTGTCCGCATTCTGCCGAGACTGCCGGGTGCGTACCGACGCACCCGGCACGTAAATTCCCTAAAACAAGTGCTTCACCCGAAATTTTGTGTTTAAATCCCGGTAGAAAGGAACTCGGATCATGAGCCGTCGCCTGTTGATCGTTGAAGATGACGAAGACACCCGCGAATTTATCGCCAAGGGTTTCGGCGAAGAAGGCTATGTGGTCGAGATGGCCGAGGACGGCCGCGAGGGCCTATACCACGCCACCGATGGTGGTTTCGACGCGGTCGTACTGGACCGTATGCTGCCCGGTCTGGACGGCCTTTCATTGATCAAATCAATGCGGGCTGCGGGCCTGAAAACGCCAGTTCTGATGCTGACCGCGATGAGCGCGGTAGACGAGCGCGTCAAGGGACTGCGCGCAGGGGCTGATGACTATCTGGTTAAACCGTTCTCTTTCCAGGAATTACACGCAAGAATCGAAGCCCTGCTGCGGCGTCCGCAAGAAGCCGAAGAAAGCCCGATGCTGATCTGCAAAGACCTTGAGATGGACCTGCTGACCCGCAAGGTCACCCGCGACGGGCGCGAGATCACCCTCACCCCGCGTGAGTTTCAAATTCTCGAGTTCTTTTTGCGTCGGAAAAACCGCGTGGTGTCTCGCACTATGCTGCTGGAAGGCGTTTGGGATTATCATTTCGACCCGAATACCAATGTGGTCGACGTCCATATCTCGAAACTTCGGCGTCAACTGGACGAAGGCGGCGAGCCGCCGTTGATTGAAACCGTCCGGGGTGCCGGTTACATGATATCAGATGGATAACATACGACTTTCGTTCAACAATTCCCGCACACGTCTTGTTCTGGCTAGCATGGTCCTCAGCACTCTGCTGACGGCAACCGTGCTGGCGCTGGTCTACGTGACGGCCAATCGCAGCATCGAAGGTGAGACGCGGTCCGTCGTATCGGCAGAATTGACCGGATTGGCTGACGAATATGAACGGCGTGGTTTGATCGGACTGATGACGGCCATAGAAAGACGCATTCCAACGGCCTCTGATCGGGATGCCCTGTATCTGCTGACCGATCGTTTCGGAGCCAAACTGGCCGGGAACCTGAGGCAATGGCCTGAAAACATCACCGCAGGCAGCGGCTGGGTTGACCTAGAACTGCGCAGGGATGGCAGTGATCAATTTGTACCCATCTCGGCTGCTTCGATCCGTCTGCCCGGTGGCGAGCGCCTGCTGGTAGGTCGCGACGCGCTGGCGCGGCAGCAATTCGACCGTGTTCTGCTACGGTCGGTCGGTATCGCACTGGGCATAGCCCTTGCATTGAGCGTTCTGACAGGCTGGCTGTTCACCCGACTGGTATTCTCTCGCCTGTCTGATATCGCCAGCACGGCCGAGAATATTGTATCCGGTGATCTTTCTCGCAGAATGCCTTTGCGTGGAACAAATGACGAGTTTGATCAGGTCGCCGGCACGCTCAATACAATGTTGGACAAGATCGAGGAACTTGTCAGCAATCTGCGCACCACATCGAATTCAATAGCCCATGACCTGCGTTCACCGCTGTCGCGCCTGAAACAACGGGTAGAGGCATTGTCCGACCCAGAAAGAACCAACCAAGAGCGTGAAATTGACGTCGCACGCGCCACTGCAGAAATCGACCATGTTCTGCGTGTTCTGAGCCAGTTGACCGAAATATCCCGCGCCGAGGCTGGTGTTGGGCGCGAACAATTCGAACCGGTGGATCTGCGGCAATTAGTAGACGATGTGGTCGAACTCTACGAACCCGTGGGCGCCGATCAGGGCATTCAATTGGCTGTTACCGGCTCGGCAGCCTCGATTCTTGGACATCGTCCGCTGCTTTCTCAGGCTTTGTCGAACTTGCTCGAAAACGCGATGCGTTACGCACCTGAAGGGACAACGGTGACGATCAACCTGTCGGAAGACGGCCCCTATACCAGCCTTAGCGTCCGGGATCGTGGCCCCGGAGTTCCGGAAGAGGACTTGCCGCGTTTGCAAATGCCTTTCGTTACGCTTGACCCGGCCCGGACCGAGCGCAATGCCGGCTTGGGACTGGCGCTTGTCGCCGCAATTTCGCACATGCACGGCGGTTCGTTTCAGGCCCGCAATTGCAATCCGGGGATGGAAGCTACAATCAAGCTGGCCCGAAAACCCTAGGTTGGAACCCCCTTGGTTGCCATCGTTTTGTTTTTGAAACGATTGTCATCAGTCACTTCGGCCCCAAACCAATCGGGCGGCAGAAAACCCTCGGCTTCTGCTTCGGTCTGAAACTCGACCTCAACCAGACATAGCGACGCCAGATCGCCTTGAAAAACGTCCAGCTCAAAGACGCGCCCGTCCGGCAATTTCCCAGTATGGCGTTCCTTCTCAACCCGTCTCCCCTCGGTCTCGGGCCAGAAGGTGTTGAATTGCACGGCCGTGATTTCAGCCTCGCGCTCAACTCTTACCATTGCGCCACTGCCTTTGAGGGTCAAAAAGTACCGGTCGTTCTTTTGTCGCAAGCGCAGCTCGGTGGAATCGTCCGGTGCTGTCAAATAACCCTGACGCACCACGGCCCTTTCTCTTATGCCAAGATCAGGCATTTCGGCGACAAGAAATTTACGTTCAATTTCGGTGCTCATTTGCTTGTAATCACTCCGTTTTCCCTGCACCACCACTGTTGTTGTAAGAGGCCAACCTCAGCCCTCCTTTGTGCGAAACAGGCTTTTGAACAGGCGCTGCGTGTCCGGGCTGTCAAAATGCTGAAAACTGGCAATGACATGGGCCCTTTCATCTTTCTGCCGTCGGTTCAGGACTGTGACCAATCCTCCGACAGCCATAGCAAGTTGTGCGTTGGCACGGCCCTGCGAGTTACTTTGATCCGCCACAAACCCAAGCAGCGCCTCTTGCTGAACCGAGCAGTCATTGAACCGTCCAAGCGTATCCTGCAATTTCTTCAAGGGCTTGATAAGCGTTTTGAAGTCCCTCTTATCGAACAGAGGCGCAAAAAACTCTATCAAGTAGCGCAACTTCTTGCAGTCAATACGCAGTTCGTGAATTGCGTCATTCGGCGTCTCCGGTGTGATGCCACGCGCCCGCTTGCACAGTCTTCGATACCTCTTCCAGATCAGCATACGGGCATAGTCATAAGCGCCGCGATCCGCGTTTGGTCCAGGGTCCAACGCCTTGTTGTGGGCAAACAACGCGATCAGGTCTTTCATCTTGCGATCGTAAGCCACGCTTTGGAACTGTCGGGTCAAACCGCTCAACGCTCGCGTTCTTTCCTCTGCGAACCGCGCAAACATCACCTCAGCTCCGAGATGAAGATCGGATGGTATCAGTTTGAAAAACCGGTCTTTCCCCAGCAAGTACACGTCAAGGTCACGCAAGCGTCCGGTTGCCTCCATCAACTCTGAGAATTCGCGTTTCAGCGCAGAGGTCTGCTCGGGTGAGAACACGCCTTTGAACAGGCTCAGAACCGACCGTACACGCCGCAGTGCAATGCGATAGTCGTGTAGGAACTCGGTATCGATGTCAGCGATTACGCCTGCTTCGTTCTGACGAGCGACTGTCAGGTATGTGCGAATGATATCTGTTGCCACTTCAATCGAAGGTTCCCGCTTGCTGATTTTGATCTTTGGTTTGGCGACGTAAAACTCTTCATCGGGAAACAGGGTGCCATACAGTGCCTTAATGCCTGTCTCGACCTCCTTTGGCTCACTCAGCGCCTTGCAGATGGCTTGAAATGCGCGATCATGACGATGCTTTGGGTAAAGGCTCAGAACAGTCGCTGTTCCTCTACCCGTAGATAGAAATAGGACAGGACCCAGAGTGTTCGTTTTTCGCTGGCGATCAAAAACCTCAAAAGTACCGATTTTGACAGTTCCGCATCCTACGCTGATCAGCGCCCGTAACTTGGGAAATCCCTTTAGTGCCGTGCGGACAGACCCCTTGGGTAAATCCGCAACAAACTTTCCAGTTCCGGCGCCAATTTGGCTATGGATTTCGCCATTCCCCTGTAACAACAGCAACTTGTCGCCCGCTTGGATCAACAACCATCCTTTGGCATGCAAGGACCGGTCATGGCAGTCCAGAAGATAGAAGGCCACAGCAGTGGAAAGTTCTTTGAATTTAAGCGCCTGGCTGGCAAGTGCCTCAGACACACCAACAGGATCAAACGCACCCGGAATAACAAAGAAACCGTTCTTCTGCGTCATCACGGACGGCTTTTTCTCAGAGTGTCAGAACAGTTTTCCACCTTGGCTTCCCTGCACGTTTGACAGCCACAACGACTCATTTCTCTTCGTCTTGGCCACGTTCCCCGTTCATGAAAATCAAAGACCACATGACAGCATAGCATCACGAAATCCCACGCCTGTCGTTCTGGCAAGAACAAATTGGACGTCAGGCCCAAAGCGGTTGTTCCATTCAAAACAACCGGATGACAGGATCGTGCCACGCAGGTAAGAGATTTATATGTCTGACCCCGTATCATCCATCCGCAATCTTGGCCCGGCTTTCGAACAGGCCTGCGCGCGCGCCGGAATCCACTCGGCACAGCAGTTGCGCGAGATCGGACCGGACGCCGCCTATGCCAGGCTTTTACAGGCAGGCACCAAGCCGCATTTCATAGGATTTTACGTGTTGGTGATGGGATTGCAGGGCCGCCCGTGGAATGACTGCAAGGGTGAAGAGAAAAAGGCGTTGCGCCAAAGGTTTGATGCGCTCAAAGCGGGCGTCAGTGTCATGCCTGAAACGCAAATGGTTTCGGATCTGGATGCAATTGGGGTTCGAGTCTCGGCCGCCGATCTGAAGCCGGTATAAAAAAACCGCACCCGACACCGGATGCGGTTTGATGTTTTCCGCCTGACGGTAAATTAACCGACCAGTTCGATGCCCGAGAAGAAGTAAGCAATCTCAACAGCAGCAGTTTCCGGTGCGTCCGAACCGTGGACCGAGTTTTCGCCGACCGATTCAGCGAATTCGGCGCGGATGGTGCCGGGGGCCGCGTCTGCAGGGTTGGTTGCGCCCATGACTTCGCGGTTTTTGGCAATGGCGCCTTCGCCTTCCAGAACCTGAACGACGACCGGAGCCGACGACATGAATTCGCACAGTTCGTCATAGAACGGGCGCTCGGCGTGCACTTCGTAGAATTTGCCAGCTTGCGCTTTGGTCATATGGATGCGCTTTTGCGCAACGATGCGCAGGCCGGCTTCTTCGAACTTGGCGTTGATTTTGCCAGTCAGATTGCGGCGAGTTGCATCGGGTTTGATGATCGAGAATGTGCGTTCCAGTGCCATGTCGGCCTCTCCTTATTGTATGGCGCAAGGTTCGCGCCGAAATCCATCGCGCGCCGCCTAGCACGGTATTTGCCTTAAGAAAAGCACTATGATGCGTTGCCGTTCAGATCGCGCCCGGTGGGCGGTCGTACAGGTCGACCCAGTGACATCTCCAAGTCTACGTCGTGCCACGGGCTGGCTCTGGCGGCGCAATTCACGCTCTGCTAAGAGCGGCCTATGCTACGGATTGAAAACATCACATATGCCGTTGAAGGTCGCCCCCTGTTTGATGGGGCAAGCGCCACCATTCCAGATGGCCACAAGGTTGGCCTTGTGGGGCGGAACGGCACCGGAAAGACCACTTTGTTCCGCCTTATCCGCGGAGAGCTGGCGTTGGAATCTGGCAATATCGTACTGCCTAAACGTGCGCGGATCGGGGGCGTGGCGCAAGAGGTGCCCTCGTCCGAGGTTTCACTTATCAATACGGTTCTGGCTGCCGATACCGAGCGTAGCACGTTGATGGCCGAGGCCGACAGCGCCAGCGACCCCGCCCGCATCGCCGAGATTCAGACTCGCCTGGCCGATATCGACGCCTGGTCGGCCGAGGCGCGCGCGGCCTCGATCCTCAAAGGTCTGGGATTCGATGACGAAGACCAGTTGCGCCCCTGCTCGGATTTCTCGGGCGGCTGGCGGATGCGCGTGGCGTTGGCGGCGGTGCTGTTTTCGCAACCCGATCTGCTGCTTTTGGACGAACCGACCAACTATCTGGACCTCGAAGGCGCATTGTGGCTAGAGAGCTATTTGGCCAAGTACCCGCACACGGTGATCATCATCAGCCACGACCGCGGGCTGCTGAACCGGGCGGTGGGCTCAATCCTGCATCTGGAAGACCGCAAGCTGACCTACTACGCGGTGCCTTATGACAAATTCGCGGAACGCCGTGCCGAGCGACTGGCGCAGGCAGAATCCGAAAACGCGAAGGCCAAAGCCCGCATCGCGCATCTGCAAAGCTTTGTTGACCGCTTTCGCTACAAGGCATCCAAAGCGGTTCAGGCGCAGTCTCGCCTGAAGATGATTGAACGAATCCAACTGGTTTCGACCCCGCAAGAGGCTGCGCTGCGCGCATTCTCTTTCCCTGAGCCTGAGGAGCTGTCACCGCCGATCATCCAGATCGAAGGTGGCGTGACCGGATATGGCGAGACCGAGGTGCTGCGCCGCCTGAATCTGCGTATCGATCAAGATGACCGCATCGCGTTGCTTGGTAAGAACGGTCAGGGCAAGTCGACCCTGTCCAAACTGTTGTCCGATCGCCTGCCCCTCATGGCGGGCAAGATGACCCGCAGCAATAGACTGCGTATCGGGTATTTTGCACAGCATCAGGTAGATGAGTTGCATGTGGACGAAACGCCTCTGGACCATCTACGGCGGTTGCGCCCGGATGAGGCTCCGGGCAAATGGCGGTCGCGTTTGGCCGGGTTCGGGCTGAACGCGGATCAGGCGGAAACGCTGGTCGGGCGTCTCTCGGGCGGGCAAAAAGCGCGCCTTTCGTTGCTGATCGCAACCATCGACGCGCCGCACATGCTGATCCTCGACGAACCGACCAACCATCTGGACATCGAAAGCCGCGAAGCGCTGGTCGAGGCACTAACCGCCTATTCCGGCGCAGTGGTTCTGGTCAGTCACGACATGCATTTGTTGTCGCTTGTTGCAGATCGTTTGTGGCTGGTCTCGGACGGAACGGTGAAACCTTATGACGGTGACCTTGAAGCGTATCGCGCAATGCTGCTGGCCCGCGACAAGCCGGTCAGAGAGAAGCCGAAAATGGCCAAACCCAAGCGTGCATCGCGTGAAACTGTTTTGGCCTTGCGCGCCGATCTGCGCAAATGCGAAGACCGGATCGAAAAGTTGACGGACATGCATGACAAGCTTTCGGCCAAGCTGGCTGACCCTGCCTTGTACGAAGACGACCGGATCAATGATCTGGAAACCTGGAATCGCAAGTTTTCCGAAGTTACTGAGGCTATGCAAAAGGCTGAGGCCCTATGGGTCGCCGCCGCCGAACGCCTTGAACAGGCGGAATCTGCATGATCCATCCCATCGTGGAAACCAATGCGATGATTGCGGGAATGCACCCGGAACTTCAGCCCGGCGAATTCGCGTTCGTGGTCTGGGAACAAGGCACGCCCTGGCCGGAAGGAACCCGCGCCAGCTGCGTCGAGGCCGAAGGACTTTCCCTGATCGTTCCAATCAAGTCGGCCCCACCGGATGCGGTTTCCATGCGCTGCATCACGTTGCAGGTCCACTCGTCGTTAGAGGGTGTCGGCCTGACCGCGGCAGTTTCCGACACGTTGGCAAAATCTGGCATTCCCGCAAATATGATCGCGGGCTATCACCATGACCACGTGTATGTGCCCACCAATCTGGCCGAACAGGCCGTAGACCTTTTGATTGATCTTCAACAGAGTGCTGAGAAATGATGGATTTCGCCTTTTTCATCACCGCCTTCACCACGCTATTCGTGGTGATTGACCCGTTCGGCACCACTCCGATCTTTGTGGCGATGACGCAGGACATGGATGCCCGCACCCGCCGCAAAACCGCCTATCGCACCTGCGCCGTTGCCACCGGTATTCTCGTCGCATTTGCCGCGTTCGGCGAAGCCGTTCTGGGCTTTGTTGGTATCTCGATGGAGGCGTTCAAGGTCGCTGGTGGTGCGCTGCTGTTTCTAACCGCGCTAGACATGTTGTTCGAACGGCGCACCAAACGGCGTGAGGATCGAGCCGAGGTCGAGGAATACCCAGACCCGTCCGTTTTCCCACTGGCCATTCCACTGGTTGCCGGTCCTGGATCTATAGCGACGATTATCCTGCTGGCCGGCCAGCATCCGGGGATTCTGGGCATCGCTGAGGCGTGCATCGTCATGCTGGCCGTGATGGCGGTGGTTCTGATCTTCTTTCTGTCGGGCGGTTTGATCGCGCGCATTCTGGGCAAAACCGGGTTGAACGTACTGACCCGTCTGCTGGGAATGCTGCTGGCGGCGCTTTCGGTTCAGTTCATTCTGGACGGCCTCAAGGCCTTTGGTTTTGCGTCTTAAATTCCCATATACCTTACAGGGAATTCGGATAGGGTATCGGCATGGACGGCGATAGCATTGGACGCTTGGTATATCTGGTCGTACTCGGTACGGCCGTGGTGGCGTGGTTCATCTCACAGAACCGCCAGTCGCTGAACAAAACCATGCAACAGGCAATGGCCTGGGTATTCATTTTTGTTGGCGCTATCGCTGTGGTCGGGCTGTGGGAAGACATCCGGTCGACCGTTGGCCCCGCCCCTCAGATGACCGTGACCGGCGAAACTATTGAAGTTCCGCGCGCCTTTGACGGTCACTACTACTTGCCTGTTCTGGTGAACGGAGAGCCGATCACTTTTCTGGTCGATACCGGCGCCAGCCAGATCGTGCTGAGCGAACAGGACGCCAAACGTATTGGTATCGATCCCGACCAGTTGAACTATCTCGGCCGCGCAGCCACCGCGAACGGCGAAGTGCGAACTGCCCCTGTGCGTCTGGATAGTCTTGAGTTGGGGCCTGTCATGGATCGCAACGTGTCGGCCTGGGTCAATGAAGGTGAACTGCGCCAATCGCTGCTGGGCATGGATTACCTTCACCGGTTCTCGAATATCCAATTCACTGATGGCCGCCTGATCCTGTCTCGCTGACAGGATTTCAGCATTGAGAACAAAGTGAGAACATGCTAGTTTAACAGCATGTCTACGAACCTGCTTGGCCGCAAACCCGCGCGTGAAGCGCCGGGGCTGACCCTACATGCGCAGATCACCCTGCAACTGGGCCGTGTGCACGAGGCCTGCGGCCCCGCCCGGCGCAGCTTTGCCATGTGGCTGGCGGGTCAGGCGCAGGGTCCGGTGCTGTGGATTTCCCCTGCGTGGGAGCCCGGCCAGCTGAACCCCGACGGCATGATGCCCTTTGCCGATCCCGCCCGGTTCCTGTTTGTCCGCCCCACCCGCGCCGAGGATCTTCTGTGGTGCATGGAAGAAGCACTACGCAGCGGGGCCATTCCGCTGATCATCGGTGACCTGCCCGGCGCCCCGGGGCTGACACAGGTGCGGCGGATGCATCTGGCCGCCGAACAGGGCGGCGCGATGGGGCGGGCTCCGCTGGGGGTGCTGTTGACGCCCGGAGACAGTGGCGCACAAGGGGTCGAGACGCGCTGGCACATGGCAGCGAGCCATCAGGGCAAGGCTCGCCGCTGGACCCTGACCCGCCGCCGCGCCCGCGCCCTGCCCCCAGTCAGCTGGCAGGCCAGCCAGACCAAACCGCGCGCCGGGCTTAACCTGACACGGATCGACGCCGAAGATGCATTGGTGTGACGCCGAGCGCCGCTCACGAAAGAAGTGACTGGTCAAACCTCCAGGACAGCCCTAGCGTTCCCCTATGCCCCATGCGATCCATGACAGTCGCTATTCCTGGTTTCGCCTGCTGATCACACTGGCCATCGCCACCGTGATCAACGTGGGGATTTGGGCCATCATAGTCGTAATGCCCGATATCGAAAGGCAATTCCAAATCGGGCGCGCAGCGGCCTCGGTCCCCTTCACCTGCACCATGATCGGGTTCGCCCTGGGTAATATGGCACTGGGCAAACTGGTCGATCGGCTGGGGGCAACCCGGTCGCTAATGGGGGCCGCCGGACTGAGCGCGATCAGCTACCTGCTGGCTGCCATTGCACCTAACATCGCCACGCTGTCGGCTGCGCATATATTGCTGGGACTGGGCACTTCGGTTGGTTTTGGTCCGTTGATCGCCGACATATCACACTGGTTCATGCGCCGACGCGGGATCGCCGTGGCGCTGGTGGCCAGCGGCAACTATCTGTCCGGTGCAATCTGGCCAACGCTGCTGTCAGGGATATTGGCGCGCGAGGGATGGCAGCAGGTCTATCTGACCCTCGCCGTCATAGTATTGATCGTTGTCATACCGATGTCGCTGCTGTTGCGCCGTCAAGTCCCGCCCGAGGCGCACAGCTCGGCCGCGGCTGCCGCTCAGATCAGAGCCCGAAGTGTCGGCCTGTCGCCGCGTGCCCTGCAATATATACTGGGGCTGGCCGGAATTGGCTGCTGTGTGGCCATGTCTATGCCGCAGGTCCATATTGTATCCTACTGTGTCGGTCTGGGTTATGGCCCCGCCGTCGGGGCCGAGATGTTGTCGCTGATGCTATTGGGCGGTGTCGTAAGCCGCGTGGTTTCGGGGTTGGTGGCTGACAAGCTGGGTGGCATCCGCACGTTGCTGATCGGATCGGTCCTACAATGCATCGCCCTGTTCCTATTTCTGCCCTATAACGGGATGGTCTCGCTTTACATCATCAGCATGCTGTTCGGCCTGTCGCAGGGCGGAATCGTTCCCAGCTATGCACTGGTGGTCCGGGAATACATGCCCCCGAAAGAGGCCGGAGCCCGCGTCGGCTTTGTCCTGATGATGACAATCATGGGGATGGCATTGGGCGGTTGGATGTCCGGCTGGATCTACGACATCACCGGAAACTACCAGTTGGCCTTCGTCAACGGCATTCTCTGGAACGGGCTGAACATCGCCATCCTGATCATGTTGCTGCACAGATCGCGACCACACGGGCAGGAAGCACTCGTATGAAGAACCTCACGCGACGCACGCTGCTGGCCGGTCTGTCTACCATGCCCCTGGCACATACGGCCCATGCCGCACTGAGGCCCTATGAGTTGGTACCCGACGGCACCTCGGTCACGTTTACCTTCGATCTGTCGGGCATCGCGCAATCCGGCACCATGCCGATCCTGTCAGCGGATATTTGGATCGATCTCGCCAACCTGTCAAACAGCCGCGTGAGCGTCGCGTTGGATGTTGCCAACGCCCGTACCAAGTTACCCTTTGCACGAAAGCCAATGCTCAGCGCAGAGGTTCTGAACGCGGCCGCCTATCCAACCATTCAATTCGTGTCGACACGGGTTCAACTTGGTGACGGTGGGCGTATCTCTCGCGGGGCCAGTATCACCGGCGATCTGACCTTGCGCGGTATCACCCGCCCTATCGCCTTGCAGGCCGACCTCTTTCGCCCACCCGGCAGCGCAGTTGACAATCTGGACATGCTGTCCATTCATCTGACCGGAGCGCTGAACCGGCATGACTTCGGGGCCTCCGGCTACGCTGATTTGGTGCAAGACACCGTCGGGTTGGACATCCGAGCGGAAATCAAACGCGTCGAATAGGCCAAAAACGACGCCACAAAGTCGAATAGTCGCGCGCAATGCGGCTGCATTAAGCCAAGGTAAGCCCTGTCATGCGCACGATCATTTCTTTTGCCGCCCTTTTTCTTTCGGTCATTCTGTTGCAGCTTTCGACAGGCGGTGTTGGCCCATTGGACGCAATTTCCGGGCTGACACTGGACTTCACAACCGAACAAATCGGTCTGTTGGGATCGGCTCATTTCATCGGGTTCTTTGTCGGATGCTGGTGGGCGCCGCGACTGATGGGCAGCGTCGGTCATTCCCGCGCATTTGCCGTGTGCACGGCCTTGGGGGCTATGGGCCTGATCGGGCACACGCTGACTGACAACCCCTATATCTGGGCCGTTTTACGGATCGCGTCAGGCACGTGCGTCGCGGGTAGTTACACGGTGATCGAGGCATGGTTGAACGCAAAGGTCACCAACGAAACCCGTGGCCGGGCGATGGGTACATACCGCATTGTCGATATGGGCGCCTCGCTGGCGGCGCAGTTGATCATCGCAGTGCTGCCCCCTGCATCCTATGTGTCCTATAACCTGCTGGCGATCCTGTGCTGTGCCGCTCTGTTACCGCTGACTTTGACACGGGCCACCCAGCCAGAAACACCCGACGCCCCTCGCCTGCGCCCAAAACTGGCCTGGCGCAGTTCACCTCTGGCCGTGGCCGGTGTGATCGTGGCCGCGTTAAGCTCGGCATCCTTCCGAATGGTTGGACCTGTATACGGGCAAGAGGTCGGACTAGGCGTGGATCAGATCGCCTTCTTCCTGGCCTCGTTCGTATTGGGCGGTGCACTTGCGCAATATCCAATGGGTTGGCTGGCCGACAAATATGACCGGCGATGGGTGCTGATCTGGTTGTCTGTCGCCGCCGTCATGAGCTGCGGAGTAACCATGGCAGCCAGTGGCACGGGAACCCTCGGCGTCATGCTGGCCGCAGGGCTGTTCGGGTTCACGACATTCCCGATCTTCTCGGTTTCGTCTGCGCATGCCAATGACTTTGCCACCACCGAACAAAGGGTCGAGTTATCCGCCGCTCTGATGTTCTGGTATGCGCTGGGAGCGATTGCTTCGCCCTACGTCTCGTCGACACTGATCCAGCAATTTGGCCCCGGGGCGTTGTTCGCCTTTGTCGCGATTGGTCATGTTTTCCTGATTGGTTTTGGTCTGGCCCGGATGCGGTCGCGTCCCACCCCCGAGGATCGAACAAACTACGTCTACGCGCCTCGGACCTCGTTTACTATTGGCCGGTTGTTGAAGCGGTCGCGCGAGGAGCAATAGAAAATGGGCCGGGTAAATCCCGGCCCATTATTTGTTAGTGTTCTGTCCGCGGTTCCTTTTCAACCGCTTCGATTTCGTCCGCTGGCTCGACTGTCGGCTCCAGCGCGCCATTCACGACGCCTCCAACACCGTTTTCCATCGACAATCCAAGCTCTTCACCCAGCTTCTTAAGCGCTGGCATTTGAACCGCCATTCCCATAATCGAATCCAGCGCCTGATTGACCACCGGCTTGTCGCTGTTCGCAGCGCTACCACCCTGTGCGCCACCAATACCTCCGACCTGATGGATCTTGATCGAGTCGATCTTCTCGGCCGGCTTGACCATTTCCGAGATGATCGACGGCATGGTTTCGATCCGGGCCATGTCGACCTTCATACGGATCTGCTCGGGTGACAGAGCGTTGTCCGCCTCGACAATCGCACGCTTACCTTCGGCTTCCGCCAGCATGTCGTTCTTCTTGGCCTCGGCACGAATGTTCAACGCGTCCGCTTCGGCCTGTGCTTCCTCGCGACGGGCTTCGGCACGGTCGGCGGCAGCCTCTTTCTCGGCCTGCGCAGACAGACGGATTGCGGTCGCCTGACGTTCGGCTTCACGCGTTGCCTCGATCAGAACGATCTGCTTTTGACGCTCGGCTTCCGCAACCTGGCGGGCGGTTGCCACGGCTTCGGTCGCCTTGGTCGCTTCGGCACGGGCCAGATCAGCAGATGCACGTGCGCGGCTTTCCTCTTCGGATTTTTGCGCGATGATGATTTGACGTTCCTGCTCGGCCACTTCCAGCTCGCGCTCTTTCGAGATTTCGGCCTCGCGGATTTTACGCTCACGCTCAATTTCGGCGGCACGGATAGCTTCCTCACGGGCGATCCGGGCACGCTCGGTTTCTCGCACCGAGTCTTCGGTCCGCGCAGCAATTTCGGCCTCTTGCGCAACGCGCAGGGTCTCAACTTGTTGCGTTTGCTCGATGCGGGCCTGCTCTTCGTCCTTTTCGATCGCCAGCTTCTGGCGCTGGGCTTCCATCGCCGCACGGCGCACTTCCACCTCGGCCTCGGCGTCAATCTGCGCGCGCTCTTTCTTCGAGGTCGCAATCACCTCAGCCAGCTTGCGCATACCAACGGCGTTAAAGGCGTTGTTCTCGTCCAGCGCCTCAAACGGTGTCTGGTCCAGCGCGGTCAGCGAGACGGATTCCAGCGACAGGCCGTTTTTCAGCAGATCTTCAGACACTGCATTCTGCACTTCTTGCACAAAGTCCGCACGGTTTTCATGCAGCCCGTCCATGGTCATCTGCGCGGCCACGGCTCGCAGACCGTCAATCAGCTTACCTTCGATCATCTCGCGCAGCTGTTCGACGTCAAAAGTACGATCACCAAGCGTTTGAGCCGCCCGTGCGATGCCCTCTTCCGTCGCCATGACCGAGACGTAGAACTCGACGCCCACGTCGACACGCATCCGGTCCTTGGTGATCAAGGCAGCTTCGCCGCTGCGCTGCACTTCAAGGCGCAGGGTTTTCATGTTGACGGGGCTGACTTCGTGAAGCAGCGGCACAATGATGACACCGCCATCCATGATGACTTTCTTACCGCCCGCACCGGTTTTAACCAAGCTGATCTCTCGCGTTGCGCGGCGGTAGAGTCGGCCAAGCACAAGACCTATAAACAAAAGTACCGCTAGAATGGTCACAACTGTGACAGCTAGGAATGTAAGTTCCATGCAAAATCCTCCGTGATGGGGTTAGAAATTTTTGTTATTCGGACAAGCCGACCAGAACGAACCGGTCACGCCGTCGGTCGCGCAGCACAAGAACTTCGGTGCCTTGTTTCAGCGAGTCCTTATCCTGCAGCGGCTCGGCGCGCAGGTAGTGAGAGTTTCCAAATCTGTCGGTTACTCTGACTTCGGCCGGGCGCCCGCGCGAGGCGGTGCCTTGAGTGACCACACCGCGACGGCGGGCCAGCATCCGTTCGGACATCGCTTCGGTTTCGGTTTTGGGCAGCAGGCGGGCGAATACCTCGCCAAAGCCACGCGCAAACCATAGTCCAAAGGCGCCTGCGGGGATCGCCGCGATCCAACTGGGCAGGTCAAATCCCAGCAAGTCGCGCAGCGCCAGTTGCAGGCCAATACCGCTGAGGCCGAACCCGGCCAGCAGCACGGCCAACCAGATCAAAAAGGGTACCTTGCCAATCCCAAGCCAGGCCAACGGCCCCGCCGGAGCGACCCCAGGTGCGTCTGGTTCAACATCTGCCAGTTCGAATTCGCCCAGATCGACATCCGCGTCGATATCCAGGTCGAAATCTGCGACATCCAGATCTGGGGCATCGACCATGTCCAGATCAACCTCGCCCTCTCCCGCCATCAGGCTTCCGCCCAAAATCAGCGCGACCAGTTCCAAGCCCAAAAGGCCGAACAACAGCGCAAGCGAAATGGTAAAGGGCACAAAGGCACCCTCGAGCAGAAAGCTGAACATCAGCAGATTGTCCCCGTTATTGTATACTTTGGTATGCAATTCAGATGGGAAGTCATGTTACATAATTCAAGAGGTTGTGATTCCAAATTTCAACCTATGGGTAGTGTGACCGTTCGGTAGAATGCAATCTGAAAGGTCAACGCGGCAGGTTTTTCCCAGGCAACGTTGTCGAAAGTGACGCCGAATTAAAAGCCGGGCTTTTGCAATTTGAATACATAGGGTAGACGGGCGCGCAGACAGATACGTGGAAACGGAACATGGCTCGAATTCTCATCACCTCGGCGATCCCATATATCAACGGGATCAAGCACCTCGGCAATCTGATTGGCTCGCAATTGCCTGCCGATCTCTATGCGCGCTATCAGCGTGGCCGGGGGAATGAGGTCATGTTTCTTTGCGCCACTGACGAACACGGCACACCTGCAGAACTGGCGGCGGCCAAGGCTGGCAAGCCAGTGGCCGATTACTGCGCCGAGATGTATGATATTCAGGCCGATATCGCCAACCGCTTTGGTCTCAGCTTCGATCACTTTGGCCGCTCGTCCAGCGAACAGAACAAGGTGTTGACGCAACATTTTGCGGGCAAGCTGGATGATGCAGGGTTAATCCGCGAAGTCACCGAAAAACAGGTCTATTCCAATGCCGACGGCCGGTTCTTGCCGGATCGCTATATCGAAGGCACCTGTCCCAATTGTGGCTATGAACGCGCACGCGGCGATCAGTGCGAAAACTGCACCAAGCAGCTGGACCCGACCGATCTGATCGAGCCACGTAGCGCGATCAGCGGCTCGACTGATCTTGAGGTGCGTGAGACCAAGCACCTTTATCTGCGTCAGTCGGCGATGAAGGATCAGCTGGACGCATGGATCGACAGCAAAACCGATTGGCCGATCCTGACCACCTCGATTGCCAAGAAGTGGCTGCATGACGGTGACGGCCTGCAAGATCGGGGTATTACCCGTGATCTGGACTGGGGTGTCCCAGTCAAGAAAGGCGATCAGGATTGGCCCGGCATGGAAGGTAAGGTCTTCTACGTCTGGTTCGACGCCCCTATCGAATACATCGCCTGCGCCAAGGAATGGGCCGACGCCAACGGCAAGCCGGACGCTGACTGGGAACGCTGGTGGCGCACCGACAAGGGCGCGGATGACGTGCGTTATGTGCAGTTTATGGGCAAGGACAACGTGCCCTTCCATACACTCAGCTTCCCGGCCACCATTCTGGGTTCAGGCGAGCCGTGGAAAATGGTCGATCACCTGAAGTCCTTCAACTACCTGAACTATGACGGAGGCCAGTTCTCGACCTCTCAGGGTCGCGGCGTGTTCATGGATCAGGCACTAGAGATTCTGCCTGCTGATTACTGGCGCTGGTGGCTGCTGAGCCATGCGCCCGAAAGCAGCGACAGCGAGTTCACGTGGGAGAACTTCCATCAATCGGTCAACAAAGACCTCGCCGACGTTCTGGGCAACTTTGTCAGCCGTATCACCAAGTTCTGCCGTTCGAAATTCGGTGAGGCCGTGCCCGATGGTGGTGAATATGGCGCGCGCGAACAGGAATTGATCGCAGAATTGAGCAAACGCGTCCGTGCCTATGAGGCGCATATGGAGGCGATGGAAGTTCGTAAATCCGCCCAGGAATTGCGGGCAATCTGGGTTGCGGGCAACGAATACCTGCAGGCCGCCGCGCCTTGGTCAACTTTCAAAGAAGATCCTGAACAAGCCGCAGCGCAGGTCCGTCTTGGCCTGAACCTGATCCGCCTTTACGCCGTGCTAAGTGCACCGTTCATCCCCGAGACCTCGGCCAGAATGCTGAGCGCAATGAACACGCTGGACACCGGCTGGCCCGATGATGTGGCCGCTGCGTTGAACGCTCTGCCCGCCGGACACGCGTTCACGGTTCCAGACGTGCTGTTTGCTAAGATCACCGATGAACAGCGCGAAGACTGGCAAACCAGATTTGCCGGAACCCGCGATTGAACCTGAACTAAGCATTATGAGCTGCCGGGGGCCTTCACGGCCCCCGTTTTCGTTTCCGAAGTCTGATTTTAAGGCTATATCATCCAACTTACCGGCCTAAGTTGGCCTGTCACCGAGAAAATTTCTGCGCATCCGCAGCAGCAAATCGTATTCAACAAGCTTGAGATATAGTCGCAAAACGGCCATCCTGATCCGGAATTCAATCGACTCGTCCAGGCGGCCGAACCGCCTTGGCACAAAATCCGTAGAATTAACGAGGCGCCTGCCATGTCCCCTGCATTGAAGAATTTCTATTTCCGTCCCAATAGACCAACTCGGGCGTTTGCCGCATTGGTCTGTCTGGGCATGGCACAAATGGCTTTGGCTCAGGATCAAAGCGACGCGCCACCGCCGAAAGTCTCGATTGCAGCGGCCTACACAGAGGAAATCACGGATGAAGCCGTTTTCATCGGCCGCGCTGAAGCGATTGACAAGGTCGACATCGTCGCCCGGGTCAACGGTTTTCTGGAAAGCCAGGATGTTGAGGATGGCGCGCTGGTTGCCAAGGATGACCTGCTGTTTACCATTGAGCCCGATCTTTATGAAGCAACGCTAGAGGCCCGAAAAGCTGACCTTGACCGGGCCCAGGCAAATCTGGAACTGGCCAAAGTCGACTTGGCCCGGAAGGAAGAGCTTTACAAACGTGATGCCACGCCGGAATCGGAACGCGACATTGCCCGCGCTAATGAATTGGTCGCAGAGGCCGAGGTAAAAGCAGCAAATGCAGCGATCCAACAAGCTGAACTGGACCTGAGTTATACCAAAATCCACGCGCCCTTTGACGGGCGCATCGGTCGCGTCACGACAAGTGTCGGCGACGTGGTGGGGCCGACGAACCCACCGCTTGTCAATTTGGTGAGTGAAGCGCCTATCTATGTGAATTTCTCATTGAACGAAAAGCAGTTCACCACAGTTCTTCAACAAGTTGGCGAGAACCCTTCATCCCTTGCCGAAAGCGACAAAAGCCCGAATGTGCATTTGACGCTGCCCAATGGCACTCAATTGGATGAAACCGGTGAAATTGTGTTTGTTGACAACCGCATTGATCCTTTGACCGGTGCGATCACCGTCCGAGCGGAGTTCGCCAATGCCAACCGTCTGATCATCGACGGTCAGTTCCTGAGCGTACAGATCGAAGCATTGGAACCGACACTGCAGGTTTTGGTTCCACAAGCTGCGCTTCAGCGTGATCAACGTGGAGAGTTTGTATTGGTCGTCAATGACCAGCAGATGGTGGAACAGCGCTATATCACCACCGGCGACACTGTAGGAACGGCCATCATAGTTACAGATGGGTTGCGCGAAGGTGAAAGCGTTATCGTCGAAGGCCTTCAAAGGGTCCGCCCCGGTGTCGCTGTCGATGCCGTCGTGGCGTCTGAGCAGCCGGGAGAGTAACCGATGTTCTCTGCCCTGTTCATCAGCCGGCCCAAGCTGGCGCTCGTTATTTCGCTTGTCCTGACCATCATGGGCGGCATCGGCTATCTGGTTCTGCCAGTGGCCCAGTTCCCGGATATCACGCCGCCGGTGGTCAGTGTGACCACCACCTATACCGGTGCAAACGCCGAGACCGTGGAAAACACCGTCGCCGCACCGATCGAGGCGCAGGTGAATGGCGTGGACGACATGATCTATATGACGTCCACCTCGTCTGATAATGGTTCTTACTCACTGAATATTACGTTCGAGGTCGGTACCGACCCCGATATTGCGTCGGTCAACGTACAAAACCGTGTGGCGCAGGCCATGTCTTCGCTGCCGACCGAGGTGACGTCCTCGGGCGTGGTCACGCAGAAGGCGTCGACCAACATGCTGTTGCTCGTGACGCTGACCTCGCCCAACGGCACTTATGACAGCGTGTTTCTGTCCAACTATGCCTCAATCAATTTGAAAGACGCGCTTGCGCGGGTTCAGGGCGTTGGCAAGGCCGATGTCTTGACCAACCTGGAATACGCGATGCGGATCTGGATGGACCCCGACCAGATGGCAGCCTTGTCCATCACACCCGGTGATGTGATCAATGCCATCCGTGAACAGAATATCGAGGTATCGGCTGGCTCAATCGGTTCACCTCCAGTGCCGGAAGGCCAAACCTTTCAATACACCATCAAGACCAAAGGCCGCCTGACCTCAGCCGCCGAGTTCGGTGACATTGTCATCCGAACCGGGGATGCGGGCTCGATCGTACGGGTAAAAGATATCGCGCGCGTCGAGCTGGGTGCGCAGTTCTATTCCGCTTCGGGCTATTTTCAGGCCGTCCCAGCGACTGTTATCGGCATTTATCAGGCCCCGGGGGCCAATGCTCTGGCCGTGTCAGAACGGGTTCAGGCAGAGCTTGAACGCCTGTCTCGATCCTTCCCGACCGATGTTGAATATCAGGTTCCGTTCAACACTACCGATTTTGTGGAACAGTCCCTCAGTGACGTCGTCACGACCCTGATCATGACATTTACGCTGGTGATCACAGTCGTATTCATCTTCTTGGGCAGTTGGCGCGCGACGATCATTCCGGCCGTCGCCATCCCGGTCTCACTGATTGGTACGTTTGCGTTCCTGCTTTTGTTCGGTATGTCGCTGAACACCATCTCGCTGTTCGCGCTGGTGCTGGCCATCGGGATCGTAGTTGATGACGCCATCGTCGTAGTCGAAAACGTCGAACGGATCATCGCAGATGAAGGGTTGCCCCCTGCCGAAGCGACCCGCAAGGCCATGGCTCAGATCACTGGTCCAGTCATCGCGACGACACTGGTTCTGCTGGCTGTGTTCGTTCCGGTGACCTTCATGCCCGGCATCTCGGGGCGGCTGTATTCTCAGTTCGCCGTGACCATCTCAACCGCTGTTGTGATTTCTTCGATCAACGCGCTGACCCTGTCGCCAGCTCTGTGCGGACTTGTTTTGCAGGCACGCTCTGGCCCGCCCAAGGGACTGCTGGCTGTATTCGAACGGTTCATTGGATCGGTGCGCAGTGGCTATGTCGCCATCGTGCGAAAGATGCTGATCATTCCTGTGATCTCACTGGGCATCATCGTCGCCCTTGCTATGGGAACGGGAACCATCATGTCGAACACCTCCAGCGGATTTATCCCGCTTGAGGATAACGGCTATCTGTTCGTGGATATCCAGTTGCCTGACGCTGCAACGCTGGAACGGACCGAGACGGTTTCCGCCCGCGTTGACGCCCAGATACGAGAGATTCCCGGCGTTGCCAGCACCGTGCTGGTTAACGGTTTCTCGTTGCTCAACGGTACGACAACCAACGGCGCGGCGATCTTTGTGAACCTCGAGAACTGGGATGAGCGTCAGGACGAAGACCTAAGCGCCAATGCAATTCTGGCCAAGGTTCTGGCCATTTCCAATGCGGAGTCTGCCGCTTCGATCGTGGCCTTTAACCCGCCACCCATTCAGGGTCTGGGTATGTCGGCTGGTGTCGAGATGGAGGTGCAGCAAACCGGGGGAGGCTCGCCTCAGGATCTGGCCTCGGCTGTTGGGTCCTTTGTTTACGCGGCCAACCAGAGACCTGAAATCGGTCAGGCATACACGACATTCCGGGCGAACGTGCCGCAGCTTTTCGTCGATCTGGATCGCGAGAAAGCCAAAACGCTGCAAGTATCCGTGGCCGAGATATTCCAGACCATGCAGGCGCAGCTTGGTTCGTATTACGTAAACGACTTCAACCTGTTCGGGCGGGTTTACCGCGTGATGATACAGGCCGATGGGTCGTATCGCGATAACGTCGATGATATCTCTAACCTCTACGTGCGCTCGACCAAGGGCGAGATGGTTCCGCTGGGAACGCTGATAGACGTGGAAAACGTACTGGGGCCGGTGCTGCTGAAACGGCATAACCTGTTCCGCTCGGCGACGGTGACGGCGGTTCCGGCACCGGGGCTGTCCAGCGGCGACGCGATCAATGTCATGACCGAGGAATCGGCAACCGCCCTGCCCCCTGGCTATGCGTTTGAATGGACTGGTACGGCGCAGCAACAGCTGGCGTCAGGCAGCCTTGTGATCGTCATCCTCGGGTTGGCGATCCTGTTTGGCTATCTGTTCCTTGTGGGGCAATACGAAAGCTGGACGATGCCGGTGTCGATCCTTCTATCGGTGATCGTTGCCCTGTTCGGGGCTGTGGCCGCTGTGGCGATCGTAGGCAGTGATATCAACCTCTATACGCAGATCGGGATGATCATGCTTGTAGGGCTGGCTTCGAAGAACGGAATTCTGATTGTCGAATTCGCGATGGAGCAACGGGCCAACGGATTGTCGATCAAAGATGCGGCAGCCGAAGCGGCATTCCAGCGTTTCCGCGCGGTGATGATGACGGCGCTGTCCTTCTTGTTGGGTGTTGTTCCGCTGCTGGCTGCCAATGGCGCGGGTGCGGCCAGCCAGAAAGCTATCGGTGTCGCTGTATTTGGCGGGATGCTTGCCGCAACGCTGGTCGGCGTTATTCTGGTGCCCGTTCTCTATGCTGTGATGCAAGGCCTGAGAGAGTGGATCAAGGGGACAAAGAACGATCCCGGACCTTCTGAGGAAACCGCATAACAAAATCGAAAGCCTCGCCAACTTGGCGGGGCTTTTTTCAAGGGCTCAGGCCGCGACAGTTTGGGCCGCGCGCTGATCCATCCAACTTTGAATGCGGGCCACCTGATCGGCGCTTAGCCGAAGCCCCAACTTGTTCCGGCGCCATACAACATCTTCTGCACTACGCGCGTATTCTTCATCCATCAGCCACTCGACCTCGCGCGCTGTCAGCGTGGCACCAAAATCTTCTCCAAGATCACCTGCAGACTTCGCATCTTTTAGAATTGAACGTGCTTCGGTGCCGTATGCGCGAACAAGACGTTCTGCCCAAGCATGGTTCAAAAAGGCGTAGTCTGCCGTCAAGCCAACGACCAGATCCTGCATACCGTCCACGGGAAAATCTCCTCCGGGAAGGGCGACTCCTGCGGTCCATGGCCCCGACAGGTTGGGGAAATGCTCGGCCACTTTTTCCATCGCGCTTTCTGCCAGTCGCCGGTATGTTGTGATCTTCCCCCCAAAGACGTTCAGCACGGGTGCCCCACCCTGTACATCCACCTTCAAAGTGTAATCCCTTGTCGCAGCGGTCGCACTGCTGGCACCGTCGTCGTACAACGGACGCACGCCGGAATAGGTCCAGACAATGTCCTCTCGCGTGACGGGTTTTTTGAAGTACTTCGTTGCAAACGCACACAAATAGTCCTGTTCCGCCTCAGTACAGACCGGAGGTTCGGCGGGGTCCGGGTGATCCTGGTCAGTGGTTCCGATGAGGGTGAAATCACGCTCATACGGTATGGCAAAGATTATGCGCCCGTCTTCTCCTTGAAAGAAATAGCACTTGTCGTGATCGAACAGCTTGCGGGTCACTATATGACTGCCGCGCACCAACCGGACGCCTTCGCGCGAGTTCACTTGGATCTTTGTCTGAATGATGTCCCCAACCCATGGTCCACCGGCGTTGATCAGCATTCTGGCTTTGACCACACGGGTTTTGTCGGTGTTCCGGTCATGGATTGTGATCTCCCACAAATTGCCAGTGCACTTTGCTGACTGAACCTCGGTCCGAACCAAAATCTTTGCGCCACGCGCTGCAGCATCGCGGGCATTTAGAACAACCAGCCGAGAATCCTCGACCCAGCAATCCGAATACTCAAAGGCGGTTTCGAACCTGTCCTGCAAAGGCTGCCCCTCTGGTGCAGTCTTCAGGTTCACAGCCGTTGTCCCCGGTAGGATTTTGCGCCCGCCCAGATGGTCATACATGAATAACCCAAGCCGGATCAGCCAGGCCGGTCTGCGCCCACGCATCCAGGGCATGACCGTGCTCAGCAGTCGTGAGGTAGGTGTTTCTGAATCAAACCGCATGTCAGCGTGGTACGGCAGCACAAACCGCATCGGCCAACTGATATGCGGCATAGCTTGCAATAAAGTCTCGCGTTCCATCAGGGCTTCGCGAACAAGGCGAATTTCGAAAAACTCAAGATACCGCAACCCGCCATGAAACAGTTTGGTCGACGCGGATGATGTTGCCGAGGCCAGGTCGTTCATTTCGGCCAATGTCACAGAAAGCCCGCGCCCGGCTGCATCCCGCGCAATACCGCAACCGTTGATGCCGCCGCCAATGACAAAAAGATCAGAAACCTGGTCGTCAGTCTGTTCCATTTACGGATGATTCCTAGCTGTGGAAACGCGCGCCTATTAACCCTATGCTTCCTCGTTTCGTCAATGTTACCTTTCGTTTTTTTTCGTTTTATCGAATTTTCAACTAATTCACTCAATGTTTTCCCCCAACCCTTGCAATATGAACCTAAAAGAACAAAAACGAATGCAATCAGTTTGGAGCATCCAGTGTCTCTTTCCTTTCGCCAGTCAGACATTTTGAACATCGCCAGACAGAACGGCCGCGTGATGGTCGATGACCTAGCCGCGCGGTTTGACGTCACCGTCCAAACCATCCGCCGTGATCTTTCCGAGCTGTCTGACATGGGCAAACTGGACCGGGTGCATGGTGGTGCTGTGCTGCGCTCGGGCGTGTCTAATATCGGGTACGAGGACCGCCGCGACCTGAATCAGGACGCCAAGGCATGCATCGCCCGCAGGTGCGCCCAGGATATCCCCGACGGAGCATCCGTGTTCCTGAATATCGGCACTTCGACCGAGGCTGTCGCACGGCAATTGCTAGACCATAAGGACATAATGGTTGTGACCAACAATATGAATGTCGCTAATATTCTGGTCGACAACACAAATTGTCAGATCGTGGTGGCAGGCGGTGTTCTGCGCCGCTCGGACGGAGGTTTAATCGGCAATCTGACCATCTCGACGATTGAGCAGTTTAAATTCGACCACGCCATCATCGGGTGCTCGGCGCTGGATACATCCGGCGATCTGCTCGATTTCGATTTTCAGGAAGTTCGGGTCAGCCAGACCATAATCGCGCAAGCCCGCCAGACCAGCCTTGTAGCTGACCATTCCAAATTCCAGCGGTCCGCACCTGCGCGCATAGCTTCCCTTTCAGAGGTGGACACGTTCTACACCGATCACGTTTTGCCAATTGATCTGACGCGAAAATGCGCGGAGTGGGAAACACGGGTAGCAGTGTGTGAATAACCCTAAGCTTTTCGCATTAAACGGGAATTCAGAAATCAATTTCTTGTCAGAAAGTCATTCATCTGACACGATCCACGCAAGCAGATATCTTTGCGCGCGAAGGGAGAGCCGGGCCATGATAGCGCTTTTGTTTGCGTTACTTACTGCCACGATGGGGCTAAATTATTACAAAAGAACAACCGCAGCCAACGTGCTGTTCTTTTTCACGCTGGCGTTGAGCGTCTACTGGTTTAAATTTCACGCCACCAGCCAACTGACAATCCAGTTGTAGGAGGCCGGAATGACACCAGAACTGTCACGAACCCTGAATGCCCTTGGCTTGCTTGTTGTCAGCCTCGTGTTGGCGTTGGCGCTTGTATACCAACTAAGGCTTTACGAACTACCCTGCCCTTTGTGTCTTTTGCAAAGGGTCGGATTTGTGGCCGTGGGTGTAGGGCTGGGTCTGAACCTTTTGTATGGGGCACGGCCACAGCATTATGCCATCATGTTGATTGCCGCTTTGTTCGGTGGCAGCGTGGCGGTCCGCCAGATATTGCTGCATATCGTCCCCGGAACCGGCCACTACGGGTCGCCGGTACTGGGTCTGCACTACTATACCTGGGCTGCGATCTGCTTTTTTCTTATCCTGCTGGGCACAGCATTCATGCTGCTATTTGACCGCCAATATACGGATGAAGAGGATGCAGAACCCCGCTTTGGTGGCAGCACATTGGCTAAGACGGCCTTTTTCATCATGATGGGTCTGGCGGCCGTGAACGCTGTATCGGCTTTGCTCGAATGCGGACCCGGAATCTGCGCAGATCCTCCGACCAGCTACAAATTGATTGACGAAATGGGCAACAACGGCTGAGGATGGGACAACCTTCCCAAAAGGAGGCACGAGCATGGGGTTATTGGGGCAGCCGCTGGGCTACTATGACTATCTGACATTCCTGGCGCTGATATTGCTGCTTGCGGCGGTGATGGCGTTGTTTCTGTTCATTATGGGATTGCCGGGGCGCATCGCGATCAAACGCAATCATCCTCATGCCGAAGCTGTCAAGATCATGGGCTGGATGGGGTTTCTGGCCATCGTTCCGTGGGTTCATGCCTTCATCTGGGCCTTCCACGACGGCACCACCGTTGATATCCGCCGTATGCCAGAAGATGAACGTGACGCCGTCCGCAAGGAAATCAAACGGCTGGGCGGCACGTTGAATGAAGAATACCGCGACCCGCTCGATCCCGACGAGTCGCAGAAGAGCTAAGGCCAAAGGAAGTCACAGAATATGTTTGTCGCCCTCGGCATTACGCTGTTCTACATCATTTTCGTCTGGTTCATTTTCTTCAAGGTAAAATGGCTAAAATTCAACATCATGTGGGGCGTCGTGTCCTTCTGGGTCGGCGCACATCTACTGTTGATCTTTCTGGTTGCGCTGCGGTTTTTTCAGCCGTTCTCGATTGACAGCCATGTGGTCCGCTCGACCATTCAGATCGTGCCGCGCCTGACCGAGCCCACTATCCTGACCGAAGTGTTGGTCGAGCCGAATACCGAGGTGAAAAAGGGCGACCCGCTCTATCGTTTCGACGACACTGTATTCTCGCTGGAGGTTGAGGAGGCTACCGCGCAACTGGTTTCGGCCCAGCAAAATGCCAAAATTCTTGAACAGGATGTCATTGTTGCCGCCGAAAAAGTCGAGCGCGCAAATGCTCAGTTGACCTATGCGCTGGCCCAACAGGCGCGCTATGAAAACCTGGTTCCGGCGGGCGGCGCACGTCAAGATGAACTGGACCGCTGGAATGAACAGGTAACCGAAGATCAGGCTCAGATCAAAGAGTCCGAAGCCAACCTGGAAAAGGCTAAACTGGCGCTGAACTCGCAGATCGACGGGGTAAATACCGGCATCCTTCAAGCACAGGCGCAGTTGGACAAAGCGCAGTATTTCCTTGATAATACAACGATCTACGCGCCCGAAGACGGCATGATCGTGTCGCAGCAGGCGCGCCCCGGCCTTGTGGTCGGCGATATCCGTCTGGGTGCGATCGCCAGCTTTGTTACCAAGGATAACCCCTATATTCTGGCCACTTACCGTCAGCAGAACCTGAAGTTCGTCGAACCGGGCCAAGAGGTTGAGGTGGCGCTTGATCTGTACCCCGGCGAAATTCTGAAGGGCAAGGTCGAGGCGATCTGGTGGGCCACCAGACAGGGCCAGTACCTGCCCTCGGGTCGCCTGCCCGGCTTTGAGTTACCGAAACTACCCGGTCGCATAGCAGTACAGATTTCCGTCGATATCCCGGACAGCCACACCTTTCCCGCAGGTGGCCACGCGGCGGTGGCAATCTATACCGGACAAGGCAAAAGCTTTGAATTCCTGCGGCGCATCAACATCCGCCTTTATTCCTTCGCCAACTTCATACGACCATTGGATATTTAAGGACACATGACATGACCCGCGGCAGACTCCAACGCAGACTGATCGGCACAGCACTATGTGCGGCTCTGCTCGTCGGCTGCGCACCGGTTGGGCCGGATTTCGTGCGCCCGAACTCTCCGGTCGTTAAGCAATGGATCGAGGTGAACAGCCCCAGCGCGGGCCAAAGCGGCCTTACCTCGCGCAGCGCCCCGGTGGTGAAATGGTGGGAGACATTCAACGACCCGACACTGAACAAGCTGATTGCCGAGGCCTATGCCCAAAACCTTGACCTGCAAGTGGCCGGTGCCCGTGTTCTGCAGGCCCGCGCGCAGCTGGGCATCGCATTCGGAGAACTGTACCCTCAGTCACAGGCCATTGGAGGATCGCTCCAGCGGCGTCAGATCAGTGGAAACCTTGGGCCAGTCTCGGATATCCGCCGGATCATCCCTCTGGATACCGAGTTTTCGACCTCGCAGGTGGGGTTTGATGCTCAATGGGAGTTGGATGTCTGGGGTCAACAACGCCGCGGGGTGCAGGCGGCCCGCTCGAATCTGGCGCTGCAAGTGGCTAATTACGATGACGCGCTGGTTACCCTGACTGGCGATGTCGCGGCGTTGTACGTCAACATCCGTGCTCTGCAGGAATCTCTGGCCGTTGCGCGTGAGAACATCCAGCTGCAACAGGAATCCGCCGACCTGACCCAACTGCGTTTCAACAACGGGGTAACGACCGAACTGGACGTGCAGGAATCTACCGCCCTGCTGAACAATACCAAGGCGCTGGTTCCCGAACTTGAAAGCGACATTCAGCAGGCCAAGAACGCGTTGGCTGTCCTTTTGGGTCAAACGCCTTCGCGCATGACCGCCCTGCTGGGCAACTCGGGGCGCATCCCAACTGCACGAACTAACGTGGCTGTCGGCGTTCCAGCGGAATTGCTGCGCCGCCGTCCGGATGTTCGCGCCGCCGAACTGGCAGCCGCCACGCAATCGGCGCAGGTCGGGATTGCATTGGCCGACTTGTACCCGCAATTCATCCTATCGGGGGCCATTGGCTTGCAAGCGTCCGGCGGGCGGGATTTGTTCAGCTCCAGCAGCAATACAGGGCTGGCCAGCGCCGGGGTGGTCTGGAACGTTTTGAACTATGGTCGGATCAAGAACAACGTGCGGGCGCAGGATGCGGCTTATCAGGCGCTGATTGCCAATTATCAGAACACCGTTCTGACTGCCTATTCCGAAGTTGAAAGTGCAATGGTCGCCTATTCCCAGTCGCGCAAGCAGGTTGGGTACTATCAGCAAAGCGTTGACGCGTCGCGCAAGGCCGCCCAGATCGCCGTCGATCAATATCGCGACGGCATCGCCAGTTATTCCCGTATTCTGAACACGCAAACAGCATTGCTGCGATCTCAGGCCAATCTGATCGAAGCGCAGCAGCAGGTGTCCAGCAATCTCGTAGCGGTCTACAAAGGGCTCGGGGGCGGCTGGCAAATCCGCCAGAATCAGGAATTCCTGCCCGAAACCGTGCTGGCCGAAATGGCCTATCGCACCGATTGGGGTGACCTGCTCGAGAAAGACCCGACGCGCGCAAGCCTGAATTGACCCCTATTTCGTCAGCCCACGCAACCCACCAGAAATCAGGATATTCACCTCGTAGAGGATGCGCGGGGCCGCGAACCCACCGGGGCTGGCCAGATAGTTCGGGCTCCATTCCGGATCAAATTTCTGCTTGAAAGACCGAAGCCCTTCAAAGTGATAGAACTGCTCGCCGTGCTCATAGACAAACCCGCCAACGCGGTTCCAGAACGAGGCCAGCTGCCGGTTCTCGATCCCTGAAAACGGCGCAGCACCCAGCGAGAACCACTTAAACCCCTGCTCTGCCCCCCATGACATCATCTCGGCGAACAAGGCATCCATGACAAAGCTGGGGCTGTCGGGTTCGTACCGCATCAGGTCGAGTGACAGCTCAGATTTGTGGCCGCCCTGGAACAGATTGGCAAACGCGACGATCTCTCCGGTATCGCCATTCTTGAGCACCGCATGGTCGAAATAGGACAGGTAAGCGTCATCAAACCCGCCAAGGGCAAACCCCTTTTCCTCGCCCGCTTTGCGGGTCAACCAGTCATCCGAGATTTTCCTAAGCTCCGGCAGCATTGGGGCCAGTTTCTCTTTCGGTATGATCTCGAACACATAGCCTTCACGCTCGGCCCGGCTTTTGGCCTGCCGGAACCGTTTACGCGATTTACCATCCAGCGAGAAGTCCTTCAGCGGCACGCGAGCGACCTCGCCGATTTTTAGGATAGACAGGCCCAGATCCAAAAAAGTCGGTAGGTATTTGGTGGATACACTGTAATACGCGCAAAGCTTGCCCTCGCGGTCGGCCATTTCACGCAGCTGCCAGATCAGTTGCTGACCCGCCTTTTCATCGCCCACAGGCTCACCCTTGGTGATCAACGCGTTGCCGGTGTCGGCGTAGGCTAAAAAGGCATTCTCATCCGGTGCGATCAGGAACTGCTTGTCGCCGGTTAGCGATATCTGGGCCTCTGTATCTTCGCTTTCCAGTGCGAGACGTTCGACGACCGGCGGAATTTCGGTGCGAACCGGCACGGGGATCTCCCGCCCGAACAGAGAATTCACAGCCACTACACCAAGAATGACCGCCACCACAAGACTGGACCGCAAGAAGCGCGACGCGTCGCCGTTCCAGGCAAAGTCCCACCAAAGCGCATTCTGATATTCGACATGAGAATAGGCGAATAACCCAACCCAGAAAATAACAGCCAGCAGGGCCACGACACTCACAAGCCAAGGGATGTTCAGCCGAAAAATAGACGCACCGCTAACGCGATAAAATGCACCCCGGAACGTGGCCAGCACAGCGATAGAGGCCAACATGCCGATCGCTTCATGCGTATCCAATCCCTTGGTCAGCGAGGCCACGAACCCCGCCACCATGAGCAACATGGCCACGATCCATGCCCGGTAAAGTTTGCGGTACAGGCCACGCGATACAAGTATCAGCAATACGCCAACAGCGCTGCCCGCCAAATGAGACGCCTCGACAAAAGACAGCGGCAGGAAGTCACGCAACATGCCAAGGTTCTGGCTGCTGGATGGCAAAGCCCCTGAGACCAGCAAGATGATCCCTGCAACGGCTGCCACACCCGCGGCCACCATCGGAACGATAGGACGTATCGCGCGGTAAACCCATGTCGCCGCGCCACTGATATGGCGACGGTGCGTCAAGGCTGATGCAATGGCGATCGACAAGCTCGCGATGACGAAGGGAAGAAACGTGTAAACCAACCGATATAGCAGCAAGGCCGCGATCACGTCTGAACGACCCGAGGCCCCTAACCCGGCAATTAGCGTCGCCTCGAACGCTCCGATCCCGCCTGGAGCATGGCTGAGGATACCGACGGCGATCGCGCCGATATAAATGGTGAAGAAATAGGGAAACCCCACCCCCAGGTCGTCCGGCATCAATACATAAAGGGTCATGGATGCGCCGAACAGGTCGCCCACCGCCGCCAATGTCAGCAGACCGGTCAGCTTGCCTCCGGGAAGATTAAAGCCAAAACCGCCGTACGCCAGCTTGCGCCCGCCTTTTGCCAGCCAAATGAACAGCGTCACAAACGCCGCCAGAAGACAAAGACCAATGACGGTTTCCGTCGTGTCACTAATCGGCAAAACTTTGGAGACCCCGTCCGGGTGCAATGTCAGAAGACCACCCATCAGCAGCACAAACCCTGACCAGAATGCAATCCACGAGGTCGCAATGACTCCGGCAACGCGGCTCAGGTCCAATCCGAGCGAGGCGTAAATACGGTAACGGATCGCCGTACCTGTGATGTAGGAAAATCCAAGACAATTTGATACGGCATAACCACTAGCCCCGGCTAAGCCTGCGATGGGCAGCGGAACCTCTCCATCCGCCACGCTTTGCACAGCTAACACGTCATACATGGACAGCGACAAAAAGCTGAAACAGGTCCAGCACAGCGCGAAGAACATCAGTTTCCATGTTGTGTTTGCCACATCGGTCTGCACATCCGCCCATTTCACGTGCTGAGACAATTCGTGCAGCACAACAAGCGCGATTAACGTAACGAGAATGGGGATCGCGATCCTGACCACAGGCTTTTCAAGAAACCCCGTCGCGCGCTCGGCAAGACGTACGGCCCAGAGTTCTTTGTCTGTCTCGTGCGTGGTCATGATCGTTCCCTGCTCTGAGGCGCTTTGACGGCTCTGCGGCGCAGGTCAACTCTGGCACAATTTCTTTAAACCACAAAGCACTACAAGGGTTCAGACACGCCCTTTGCGTGTGGACAACAGCAGATTGGTCTCGGACCGGGTGATCCCTTCCATCCTTCGAATCTGGAACAGAACCTCGTCCAATTCAGCCAGAGTCTCAGTTCCGATTTCCGCAATCAAGTCCCAGCTGCCGTTGGTTGAATGAATGGCACGCACCTGACGCATTGCGGCGATTCTGGCCATAGTTCGCTCGGTCCCGCGGCCTTCGATTTCCAGCATCATCAACCCCCGAACAGGGCTTTGCGCCACGTCCTGCCGGGTGAGCACGGTAAAACCAACGATCTCGCCTGATTGCTTCAGGCGTTGCAGACGGCCGCGAACGGTGGTGCGAGTGACCCCCAGCGTTTCGGCAAGCTCGGACAGCGACGCCCGCGCATCACGATGCAGAGCGTTCAGCAGTCGACTATCCAGTTCGTCCATAGCATCTTCTCAAATTGTACATCTAAGTTTCATTTTGAACATTTTGCCTTCTTTTCGCAACCCGCCTTGTCTGTTTAAGGTCTCATATGGACAAAAAACACGTGATATTGGTTGGCGCACCGATGGATTCGGGTAAGCGCCGACAAGGCTGCCGCATGGGCCCCGACGCCTATCGTGTGGCCGGGTTGGATCGGGCCTTGGCTAATCTGGGACACGACGTTTCAGATATTGGCGATGTTGCCCCTGATCGGGTCGATGTACCCGATGATATGCATCTGTTCGCCCTGCCCGACTGTGTCGGCTGGACCAGTGCTCTCAGCCGCACTGCGCAGAACACTGCCCCCAATGGCCTGCCTATATTCATGGGCGGTGACCATGCTTTGTCGATGGGAACTGTCGCTGGAATGGCTGCGCATGCCGAACAGATCGGGCGACCCTTGTTCGTTTTGTGGTTGGATGCCCATAGCGACTTCCACACCCCTGACAGCACCGACAGCGGCAACCTGCACGGAACGCCGGTTGCCTATTTCACCGGACAATCCGGGTTCGACGCCTTCCCGACAGTGTCCGCGCCAGTTCCGACGGATCGAGTGGGCATGATTGGCCTGCGCTCGGTCGACCCTGCCGAACGCGCCAGACTGGAACAGGACCGCGCGATGCTGGCAGACATGCGCAGCATCGATGAACATGGGATCAAAGCGCCTTTAATCGCGTTTCTCGACCGTGTACGGGAGGCAAACGGAATTCTACACGTCTCGCTGGACGTCGATTTCATGGATCCTTCTATCGCCCCAGCCGTGGGCACCACCGTCCCCGGCGGCGCGACCGAGCGTGAAGCGCATTTGGTCATGGAACTGCTTCACGAAAGTGGCTTGGTCTGCTCGCTGGATCTGGTTGAGTTGAACCCCTTCCTCGACGAACGTGGCCGTACCGCAAAACTGATGGTCGATCTGGCCGCCTCGCTGATGGGGCGCCGCATCTTTGACCGCCCAACCCGGAGCTTCTGATGCAGTCCCTACAGGCTCCCTCTGCCGTTGTCATGGTCAGGCCGCACGCGTTTGCCTCAAACCCCGAGACACGCGATGACAATGCGTTCCAGACCCTGGCAGATCGTTCGGCTGCAGCCACATCCGCCCAGGCCCGTGATGAGCACGACAAGGCTGTCGCGCAACTGCGCGGTGCTGGCGTGCGTGTCCACGTCTTTGACGACCATGGTCAGTTCGACACTCCCGACAGTGTGTTCCCGAATAACTGGATTTCCACCCATCCGGGCGGACATGTGGCGATCTACCCGATGTTTGTTCCATCGCGCAGACGCGAACGCCGCGCAGACGTTATTGAAATGCTAAAGCAGGAATATCGCGTTCAGGATGTGATCGACTACTCTGGTCTGGAACAGGACAAGCTTGCGCTGGAAGGTACTGGTGCCATGGTGTTGGACCACATCGGCCGCGTTGCCTACACGGTCAAATCCAATCGCGCCGATCCCGTTCTGCTTGAACGTTTCTGCACGCATTTCAACTATGAACCCATTGTATTTGAAGCACAGGATGCGGAAGGGCGCGACGTCTATCACACCAATGTCCTGATGGGCATAGGTACCGGATTCGCCCTGATCTGCCTGGATATGATCACCGACGCCGAGCGGCGCGCGACTGTCAAAATGCGGCTTGAGGAATCCGGCCGCACGGTCATTGATCTCAGCCACGAGCAGATCGCCGAGTTTGCAGGCAATGCCATTGAGCTCACTGGCCGGAACGGTCTGATGCTGGCTCTGTCCAGCCGGGCGCGTGCCGCACTGACCGCCGAACAAATCGCAATAATCGAAGCCAACGCTACACTGCTGCCGCTTTCGGTGCCAACAATTGAAACGGCCGGTGGGTCCGTGCGCTGTATGATCGCCGGCATCCATCTTTCCCGCCGATAGGAGACCCTGATGCAACCTTCTGACAAGGCGTTAGTGCCCTTTGTATCCGTCGACAACATGATGCGTCTGGTGCATCACATTGGCCTCGAGAAGATGATCACCCAGATCGCAGCCCAGATTGAGGCCGATTTCAAACGCTGGGAAAGCTTTGACAAAACGCCCCGTATTCCGGCCCACTCACCCCATGGCGTGATCGAGTTGATGCCGACCTCGGATGGTGAGGCCTATGGGTTCAAATACGTCAACGGCCACCCAAAAAACACATCCGAAGGATTGCAGACCGTAACCGCCTTTGGTCTTCTGGCCGATGTCTATACTGGCTACCCCACTCTGCTAACCGAAATGACGATGCTGACCGCCCTGCGCACTGCAGCGACCTCGGCACTGGTGGGCAGTTATCTAGCACCAAAGTCGTCATCCGTGATGGCGATGATCGGCAACGGAGCCCAATCCGAGTTTCAATGTCTGGCCTTCAAAGCCATGTGCGGTATCGACACCGTTCGGCTGTACGACACAGACCAGAATGCCACAGCGAAATGCGCCGCCAACCTGCAAGGCAAAGGTCTGACCGTTGTGCCTTGCAAAACCCCCGAAGAGGCGATTGAGGGGGCGCAGATCATCACGACCTGTACGGCTGATAAGAAATACGCCACGATCCTGACCGACAACATGGTTGGCCCCGGCGTGCATATCAACGCCATCGGCGGTGACTGCCCCGGCAAAACGGAACTGCACCGCGATATTCTGCTGCGTTCGGAAATCTTTGTTGAGTACCCCGAGCAAACGCGGATCGAGGGTGAGATTCAGGCATTAGACGATGATCACCCGGTGACTGAGATGTGGCAGGTCATGACCGGACAAGCCGAAGGGCGTCGTGACGACCGCCAGATCACTCTGTTCGACAGTGTCGGTTTTGCGATCGAGGACTTTTCGGCCCTTCGTTATATCAAGACTGCCATCGAAGGCACTGGTTTCTTTGAGCCTTTGGACATGCTGGCTGATCCAGACGACCCGCGTGATCTGTACGGGATGTTGATGCGGGCTGAGTAACCTGTCCAACTGGGGGCTCTGCCCCCGCCGCCCTTCGGACAAATCCCCAGGGAGTTTTTCAGCCAGACCAAGTATGGATCCGGTTCTTCATCTGGCCTCAATTATCCCAAAGCGCGAGGCAGAGCCTCGCTTACTTTCTATGCTCACCCGGCTAGCGACGGCAGGTAGAGCACGATGCCGGGGAACGCGACCAGCAATGCGATGGTGACGCCATCGGCGATGAAGAAGGGCGTCACGCCTTTGAACACATCCTGAACGCTCAGATCGGGGCGCACGCCCGCAACAACGAAACAGTTCAAACCGATTGGCGGTGTGATCAAACAAAACTCGGCCATCTTAACCACCAATATGCCGAACCAGATCGCGCACATCGGTCCTGACATGCCAAAGGTGCTTTCGGCAGCACTGACAGTTTCGCCTCCGTTCAGCGCCATGACTGCCGGATAGACGACCGGTAAAGTTAGCAGCAGCATTCCGATGGCATCCATGAACATGCCCAGCACGGCGTAGGCCAAAAGGATGCATATCAGGATCAGCATCGGAGACATCTCCAACGAAGTGATCCAGTCTGAGAAAGCTCCCGGTAGGTCGGCAAACCCCAAAAACCGGACATAGATCAGAACACCCCAGATGATCGTAAATATCATCGCGGTGAGCTTGGCAGTTTCCAAAAGCGCCGACTTCAGCTGTTGCCAGCGCATGCCGTGAAACAGGGCGAAGCAGAAGACGATGAATGCCCCGATCGCCCCACCCTCAGTCGGGGTCCCCCAAGCCTTTTCACCAAACGGGTTGTAAACAAAGCAGATTATGATCAGGATTACAGCGACTATTGGTAACGCGCCGGGCAAGGATGAAAAGCGTTCTTTCCAAGTGAAGCCACGAACCGGAGGCCCAACGGTCTTGAAGACGACCGCAATGCCCACAATCAGCAATCCGTAAATTACCGCAGAAAATGCACCGGGGATGAAGCCAGCCAATAGCAATTTGCCCACGTCTTGCTCGACGATGATGGCATAGATCACAAGGATCGCAGAAGGCGGGATCAGTGAGGCCAGCGTACCGCCCGCCGCGACAACCCCGGCCGCGAACTGCTTGTTGTATCCGACCTTCAGCATCTCGGGGATGGCAATGCGTGCAAACACGGCAGAAGTCGCGACAGACGCGCCCGACACAGCAGCAAAGCCCGCAGTGGCAAACACTGTCGAGACTGCCAGTCCGCCCGGCACCCATGCCACCCAACGTTTTGCAGCCTCGAACAGCGCCCGCGTCAGCCCCGCGTAATAGGCCAGATACCCGATTAGGATGAAGGTTGGGATCAGACTGAGCGTGTGCGCAGCCACTTTGGAGTGCGGCACCTGCCCTGCCGTTTTGACAGCAACCGTCAACGCTTTGCCAAACCGGTCAGGATCGTAGCCAAACTTGGCCCAGAAAATCCAGACCAGCCCCACCAGCCCAGCCAGGCCGGCAGCAAAGGCCACGCGCATGCCGGTGACGACAAGAACCAGAAGGCCACCCGTGACCCAAAGGCCAATCTCGATCGTGTCCATCTGCTAGTCCTGCCCTTCGAATTGTTCAGCCTCGGCAGCGGCCTGTGCGGCTGTGTCCTGTATAAGAGGAACAGCGACCGGGCTTTCGAGCCCCATTATGAAAGCCCGGCCATAACCCCAGATCTGCAACACCAGGCGGGCACACAAAACCGAGAACGCAATGGGGGCCAGCAGTTTTGCGGGCCAGAGAGGGATACCAATGTCAATGGAACTATCCCGACTCCATAAAGGCGCACTAAAGTCGAAGGACCGGTCGAAATGGGACCAACTGCCCCAAACCAACGCCAGCATCAGAACAAGGATCAGGATCACCGAAATCAATTCGAACAACCAAAGCGCACGGCCATGCAAGCGCGAGATCACGATATCCATCCGGATATGCCCACCATCGCGCTGAACGTATGAAATGCCCAGAAAGGCAATCAACGGCATGGCCTGTTCGATCCAGTCCACATAGCCCGGCAGCGGCGCATTGATCGCGTTACGACCGCTGACCGAGACGACGGCCAGAACCATCAAACCAAAAACAGCAAGGCCGCTGATTAATGCCAGAAAACGTTCCAACCCCAATAAGTGATGATCCAACCGACTGAGCCGGCTGCCATCTTCAAGCACCGTGGCCTGTCCTGCCATTCCGGTGTTCCCCTGTCTTAAGTTTGGCGTCCGGGTGCCCGGTCGGGCACCCGGCTCAGACGATCAGTTTCCGCCGCGCTGTTGCTGGAGCGTGGTTTGAACCAGATCATAGAGGTCTTGCGCTGGCAGACCCTGTGCCGACATGTCTGCAATCCACTGCTCGCGGATCGGGTCAGCCGCCTTGGTGCGGAATTCCTCAATCACGGCATCGTCAATTTGAACTTTCTCAACGCCTTTTTCGGCAAGAACGCCATCCCACTTTTCAAGAAGCCCACCATAGTTGGCGAGATAGTGGTCAATCGCCTCACCGATCGAGCTGTCCAGGGCCTCGCGATGCTCGGGGGACAGTGCTTCATAGGCTTCGATATTTACCACAACGGGGCAGTTGACGGTGCCGGGGTTCAGGTTGGCGGTCCACCAGTCGGCCTCGTTGATCGTGCCAAATGAAAGGTGGGCATGCTGGGCAAACGCAACCGTATCGACGACACCGGACTCCATGGCGTTGAACGCTTCGGTCGCGGGAACCGAAGTTGGAACGCCTCCGACTGCTTCGAATGCTTGACCCAAACCGCCGGTGGCGCGAACACGCATGCCGTCAAAATCCGCAAGTTCGTCGCGTGGATCGCCAGTTCCGACCAAATTGTACTGCGGCATCGGCGACGTCATTATGATGCGTGCGTTCCACTGTGCCATCTCATCCTTGACCGCCGGGTGGTCATACACCGCATGGCTGACGGCCACCTCTTCATCCAACGTGTTTACACCAAGGAATGGCAGTTCAAGCACTGTGATCGCGCGGTTTTTGTCGCGGTGGTACCCAGCGCAGAACTGCGCCATCTCAAAAGCGCCAATCTCAATGCCGTCCAGATTTTCCCTGGGTTTGGAAAGGCCGCCATAACTGACGTTGATCGTGAAGTCGCCGCCGGTTTTTTCATTTACCAGTTCAGCCAGCTTTTCAACATGTTCGGTGAACGCGCGGCGCTTACCCCAGACAGACGCGTTCCATTCGGTTGCGGCTGCTTCGAAGGCGAATGCAACACCCAAGGCGGCGACGGCTGCGCCGCTCAACATTTTTTTCATCATGATTTCTCCCTTTGTTGCGCTTCTTGTGCAAGCGCTTGAGATCAAAGCTAGCGCCAACATCCAAATGTGCCAACCCAAGACTGACCCACGAACCGGCGACTGCCAGCGCTAACAACAAAAAGGTGTAATTGAAGGGTTGAAATTTTCGGATACCGCGCGCTTAGCCAGCGTTAAAATTCATTACACTTACTGCATTGTTTTATTTACTGTTTTACAAGCCAAAAAAATTTTCTTTACTGATGTACAGGTGAAAGTAAAATTAATTTACAAACAAATGCTGGAATTTCGGTAATTTATTCCATTGTTTTCAATTCCGCCTATTATTTCCCCAAGGGAGGAAACGGGTCGACATCGCCCGTTCTGCGAGCAAGATTCGGCCCAGTGAAATGAAGTCCAGAGGGAGGAGCCTCAGAATGACAACCGTTGCCCAGGCAGATGCCAACGTATTTCCGCCATCCGCCGAAACTGTTGCCCGCGCCCATGTCGATGCCGACAAGTATAACCAGATGTACAAGGCCTCGATCGAAGATCCTGTGGCGTTTTGGGATGAGCAAGGCAAGCGAGTCGACTGGATCAAGCCCTATACTCAGGTCAAAGATGTCAGCTACGACTTCGGTTCGGTCGGCATAAACTGGTATGCTGACGGTACGTTGAATGTGTCCGCCAACTGTCTGGATCGCCACCTGAAAACACGCGGCGATCAAACCGCGATCATCTGGGAGCCAGATGATCCAAACGATGAAGCCCAGCACATCACTTATGCTGAGCTGCACCGCCGCACCTGCCGTATGGCCAATATTCTGGAGTCCATGGGCGTGCGTAAAGGTGACCGCGTTGTCATCTACCTGCCGATGATCCCCGAGGCCGCCTATGCCATGCTGGCCTGCGCGCGCATTGGCGCGATCCACTCGATCGTATTCGCAGGCTTCTCGCCTGACGCGCTGGCGGCCCGGATCAACGGGTGCGATGCAAAGGTTGTCATCACCGCCGACGAGGCACCCCGAGGTGGTCGCAAGACGCCGCTCAAATCGAACGCGGACGCGGCACTGCTGCATTGCAAGGACACAGTTAAGTGTCTGGTCGTCAAGCGCACAGGCGGTCAAACCACATGGGTTGATGGCCGGGATTTTGACTACAACGAGATGGCGCTGGAGGCGGATGACTATTGCGCGCCCGCAGAGATGAACGCAGAAGACCCGCTGTTCATTCTCTATACTTCCGGCTCGACTGGCCAGCCCAAGGGCGTTGTGCACACCACGGGTGGCTATCTGGTCTATGCTGCGATGACGCATGAGATCACCTTCGATTACCACGAAGGCGACGTGTACTGGTGTACCGCTGACGTGGGCTGGGTCACTGGCCACAGCTATATCGTCTATGGCCCGCTGGCCAATGGGGCGACCACGCTGATGTTCGAAGGTGTTCCGACTTACCCTGATGCCTCGCGGTTCTGGCAGGTCTGTGAAAAGCACAAGGTGAATCAGTTCTACACGGCGCCAACCGCAATTCGCGCCCTCATGGGTCAGGGGAATGAATTCGTTGAGAAGTGTGATCTGAGTGACCTGCGCACTCTGGGTACCGTGGGCGAACCAATCAACCCGGAAGCCTGGAACTGGTACAACGAGGTCGTCGGCAAAGGAAATTGTCCTATCGTCGACACATGGTGGCAGACCGAAACCGGCGGTCACCTGATGACACCACTGCCCGGCGCGCATGCGATGAAGCCCGGCTCGGCCATGAAACCCTTCTTTGGCATTCAACCCGTTGTTCTGGACCCGCAATCCGGGGTTGAGATCGACGGCAACGGTGTCGAGGGTGTTCTGTGCATCAAGGACAGCTGGCCCGGTCAGATGCGCACCGTTTGGGGTGACCATGAGCGGTTCGAAAAGACCTATTTCTCGGACTACAAAGGCTACTATTTCACCGGCGACGGTTGCCGCCGGGATGAGGATGGCGATTACTGGATCACCGGTCGCGTCGACGACGTGATCAACGTCTCGGGCCACCGCATGGGAACCGCCGAAGTGGAAAGCGCGCTGGTTGCGCACGCCGCCGTGGCCGAGGCCGCCGTGGTCGGTTACCCCCATGAAATCAAAGGGCAAGGCATCTATTGCTACGTCACGCTGATGAATGATCGTGAGCCTTCGGATGACCTACTGAAAGAACTGCGCACATGGGTCCGGACCGAGATTGGCCCCATTGCCAGCCCAGATGTAATCCAGTGGGCCCCGGGCCTGCCAAAGACACGCTCTGGCAAGATCATGCGCCGCATCCTGCGCAAGATCGCCGAGAACGACTTTGGTTCGCTTGGTGATACGTCAACGTTGGCCGATCCGTCGGTCGTTGAAGACCTGATCGAAAATCGTGCGAACAAGTGAGGATATGATGGACGCTGCCACAACCCTATCCCCCACAGTTCTGATCCTTCTCGGCCCTCCGGGCGCCGGGAAGGGCACGCAGGCGCGTATGCTCGAGGAAAAGTTCGGTCTGGTGCAACTCAGCACCGGCGACCTGCTGCGCGAAGCTGTGGCCGCTGGCACCGAGGCCGGTAATGCCGCCAAGGCCGTAATGGAAGCTGGTGATCTGGTCAGCGATGAGATCGTCATCGCCATCCTGCGCGATCGCATGGCCCAGTCTGATTGCGCCAAAGGTGTCATCCTCGACGGTTTTCCCCGCACCACCGTTCAGGCCCAGGCGCTGGACGGGCTGCTTGGTTCGACGGGCCAAAAGATCAATGCAGCGATCAGCCTTGAGGTCGAGGATGCCGAAATGGTGATCCGCATCTCGGGCCGCTACACCTGCGCCGGTTGCGGTGAAGGGTATCATGATCAGTTCAAGCAGCCGGAAGAAGACGGCAAATGCGACAAGTGTGGCCACACCGAATTCAACCGCCGCGCGGATGACAACGCGGAAACCGTAGCCTCGCGGCTGGCCGCATATCACGCACAAACCGCGCCGCTGATCACCTATTACCAAGGCCATGGTGTTCTCAAAGGTCTGAACGCAATGGGCAATATCGAAGACATCGCGGGCAATCTGGAAAGGATTGTCAGCGACGCAATGAACTAAGGGAATACGGCCCGCCCTGAATTAGGGCCGAGTTCCTTAAAGAAAACTTCAAAGGACCCGCCCTGGCGGACCGGAGAAGTCTTGCCTGATGCCACCCGGGCATCCGGCATATCGAAAAGCGGTCCCGCGCGCTGGAGGATTTGTTCAACGGGCCGCCCAAGGAGGAAGCGAAGGAGGAACCCGCAATGGCGGATCAAACCACAAACTCCGCGCAGACTGCCGAAGCCGACAAGGGCTATTGGCAGGCCAACCTGCGTCTCATCTACATCAGCCTCGCAATCTGGGCGCTGGTGTCGTTTGGATTCGGCATTCTGCTGCGTCCGCTGCTGTCGGGTATTTCCGTTGGCGGCACCGATCTGGGCTTTTGGTTCGCCCAACAGGGATCGATCCTGGTCTTTCTGGTGCTGATCTTCAACTACGCCTGGCGCATGAACAAACTGGACGCCGAATACGGCGTTGAGGAGGAGTAACCCCCATGGACCAGTTTACCATCAACCTGCTGTTTGTGGGCGCGTCCTTTGCGCTTTACATCGGCATCGCGATCTGGGCTCGCGCGGGGTCCACGTCAGAATTCTACGCCGCCGGTCGCGGCGTTCACCCGGTCACCAACGGTATGGCGACAGCGGCAGACTGGATGTCTGCGGCCTCGTTCATCTCGATGGCGGGCCTGATTGCCTTTACCGGCTATGACAACAGTTCGTTCCTGATGGGTTGGACCGGCGGCTATGTGCTGCTGGCGCTGCTGCTCGCGCCCTACCTGCGCAAGTTCGGCAAGTTCACTGTGTCAGAGTTCATCGGCGACCGTTTCTACAGCCAGACAGCCCGTATCGTTGCGGTGATCTGCCTGATCGTGGCTTCGGTAACTTACGTGATCGGTCAGATGACCGGCGTTGGCGTCGCCTTCGGTCGTTTCCTTGAGGTGTCCAACACCTCCGGCCTGCTGATCGGTGCCGCCGTGGTGTTTGCCTACGCGGTGTTCGGCGGGATGAAGGGCGTGACGTATACACAGGTCGCTCAGTACTGCGTGCTGATCACCGCCTACACCATCCCGGCGATCTTTATCTCGCTGCAACTGACCGGCAACCCGATCCCGGCCCTTGGCCTGTTCGGTGATACGGCAAGTGGCGAGCCACTGCTGACCAAGCTGGACGCCATCGTGACCGAGCTGGGCTTTAACGACTACACGGCCCACCACTCGAACACGCTGAACATGGTGCTGTTCACCCTATCGCTGATGATCGGTACTGCCGGTCTGCCCCACGTGATCATGCGCTTCTTTACCGTGCCCAAAGTTGCTGACGCACGTTGGTCCGCTGGCTGGGCGCTGGTGTTCATCGCGCTGCTGTACCTGACCGCCCCTGCGGTTGGCGCAATGGCCCGTCTGAACATCACTGACATGATGTGGCCCAATGGTGGCATCGAAGGTGGTGCAGTATCGGTCGAAGAGATCGACAATGATGCGCGTTACGACTGGATGGCAACGTGGCAGAAAACCGGCCTGCTGGATTGGGAAGACAAAAACGGCGACGGTAAAATCCAGTACTACAACGACCAGAACGCCGACATGCAGGCACTGGCCGAAGAAAAGGGCTGGGTTGGAAACGAGCTGACAAAGTTCAACCGTGACATCCTGGTTCTGGCCAACCCCGAGATTGCCAACCTGCCGGGTTGGGTGATCGGTCTGGTCGCAGCCGGTGGTCTTGCTGCTGCCTTGTCGACCGCTGCGGGCCTGTTGCTGGCGATCTCGTCGGCGGTGTCCCACGACTTGATCAAGGGTGCGATCAACCCCCAGATTTCGGAAAAGGGCGAACTGCTGGCAGCACGGATCGCTATGGCCGTGGCCATCGTAGTTGCGACCTATCTGGGTCTGAACCCACCGGGCTTTGCGGCGCAGACGGTTGCCCTGGCATTCGGTCTGGCGGCTGCCTCGATCTTCCCGGCGCTGATGATGGGGATCTTCTCGACCCGCATCAACAACACCGGTGCGGTCGCGGGTATGTTGGCTGGTCTGACCGTAACCCTGGTGTACATCTTTCTGCACAAGGGCTGGTTGTTCATTCCGGGCACCAACTCGTTCACCGATGCCGATCCGCTGCTGGGTCCGATCAAATCGACGTCGTTCGGTGCTATCGGTGCAATGATCAACTTTGGTGTGGCTTATGTCGTCGCCGGAATGACCAAGGAGACTCCGCAGGAGATCAAGGAACTGGTCGAAAGCGTGCGTATTCCCCGTGGCGCAGGCGTCGCTCAGGATCATTGAGCATGATGCGGTATATGGATAACATCCGTGTACCGCGTCTTTCGACCGACTACTCCCGCCCGGCATTCTACCGGGCGGGATTTTTCAACAGAAACCCAGGAAGTTCTGATGCCCCTGTCTCATGACCAGATCACCCGGTTTCTGAAATCCGTTCATCCTTATGACGCCTTACCTTCGGACGTATTGGCTGATCTGGCCAACCAGATCGAAGTCTGGGAAGTCGATGAAGGGCTCCCTGTTTACGAGCTGGGCAACACCCTGCCCGGCGTCTTTGTGATTTATGAAGGCCAGGTTGAGATCACCGATGAAAACGGAGCTGTCGTTTCACATCTTGGTTTGCGCAATTCCTTTGGTGAACGTGGCCTGCTGAAAGACGGCAAAGCGGCCACTCATGCGCATGCCCATACGCCATCGGTACTGATGGTGCTGCCCCCCAATGTGGTGCGCGAATTGATCGACGGCCACGAGGTCGTCGCCAATTTCTTCAACAGAACACGGGGTGGGCGTACTGGCCCGCAGAGTCTGGCGACCAGTTCCATTGACACCCTGATGGCCCACAACCCGGCCACATGCCTGCCTTCAATACCGGTTCGCGAAGCGGCGCAGATCATGCGCGACCGCCATATCTCTTCGCTTTGCGTGACTAAGGGCGACACGTTGTTGGGCATCGTTACGTTGCGCGATGTATCCGGGAAATACGCGGCAGGCGGGATGCCCGAAGAGACCCCGGTATCAGCGATCATGACACCCGATCCGGTTACGCTGTCTCCGGCCGATATAGGTTCGGACGTGCTGCATGTGATGATGGAGCGTGGTATCGGCCACATTCCGATTTCCGATGGCGGCAAGCTGGTCGGCATCGTCACGCAAACCGACCTAACCCATTATCAGGCTGTCAATTCCGCTGAACTGGTGCGCCGGATAGCCCGGGCTGGTTCGGCGTCCGAAATGGCTCAGGTCACTGCGGAAATCCCTCAGCTTTTGGTACAATTGGTGGCAGGCGGCAACCGGCACGAGATCGTGACGCGCCTGATCACCGATGTTGCCGACACCGCCACCCGCCGTCTGCTGACGCTGGCAGAGCAAAAACTCGGCCCGCCGCCCGTACCTTATCTGTGGCTGGCCTGCGGATCTCAGGGGCGGCAGGAACAAACTGGCGTATCGGATCAGGACAATTGCCTGATGCTGGATGACAGTGTGAGTGAATCCGACATGGCCTATTTCGCAGAGCTGGCGAAATATGTCTCGGACGGGCTGGACACTTGCGGATACTTCTATTGCCCCGGCGACATGATGGCGACCAATACCCGCTGGTGTCAGCCCGTGCGCGTCTGGCGCGACTACTTCATGGGTTGGATCGCCAAACCGAACCCCGAGGCGCAGATGCTGGCCTCCGTCATGTTTGACTTGCGCCCCATCGGTGGCGCGTTCGAGCTGTTCGCGGATCTACAGGCCGACACTCTAGCCGCCGCCAATGCGAACTCGATCTTTGTGGCGCATATGATTTCAAACTCGCTGAAACATACACCACCACTTGGCCTGTTGCGCGGAATTGCCACCATACGCTCGGGTGATCATCGTAACACGTTGGACCTGAAGCATAACGGCGTCGTTCCGGTGGTTGATCTGGCCCGTGTCTACAGCTTGCAGGGCCGGTTGACCCAAGCAAACACCCGCGCGCGCCTGAAAGCGGCCGAAGCAGCAGGTGTGCTCAGCCCGGCAGGTGCACGGGATCTGCTCGACGCCTACGACCTGATTGCGGAAGCGCGACTGGAACATCAGGTCAGGCTGGTCAAATCGGACAAGCAACCGGACAACTACCTTCCGCCCTCCACCTTGTCGGATTTTGAACGGAGTCACCTACGCGACGCGTTCGTTGTCGTTAAAACTATGCAATCGGCAGTCGGCCACGGAAAAGGAATGCTAAGCTAACCCTTTCTCAGCTAAGAACGAATTATGACGCCCGAAACTCGGAGAGACACATGTTTCTGGAACTGATTGGCACCATCTTTGCAGGCATCGCCTTTGCGGGATTGGTCATGGTCGTGAACAAATTGACGGGTGGCCGCCTGCCCCGTTGGGCGGCTCCGGTCGCGGCAGGCCTGGGTATGATCGGAATGACCATCGCCAGCGAGTATTCGTGGTACGACCGTCAGCTTGAAAACCTTCCCGAAAGTCTGGTTGTGGTTCAGGAAGTTGAAAGCCGCGCCTTGTATCGTCCGTGGACCTATGCAGTGCCCTTCGTGGATCGGTTCGCTGCAATTGACACTGTGTCGGTACGGAAAAACGATCAGGTGCCTGAACAACGGCTTGTTGATCTTTACTTCTTTGGCCGCTGGGCGCCGGTATCGAAACTGCCGGTGGCCGTGGACTGCGCCGCCAATACCCGTGCCAGTCTGGCCGACGGCGCCGAGTTCGGGGATGAAGGTCAGTTGTTGAACGCCGAATGGGTGACTGTCAACGCCGAGGACCCGATCGTCGCGGCCACTTGCGGAGTGTAACATGCTGACCCGGCTAAGCCTGCGCCTGCGCATTTTTCTGTTCTTCTGCCTGCTGGCCGTTGGCGGAGTAGCGGTCAGCTCTGTGGCGCTATGGGTCAGCTATCGGCGTGTTGCAAACGCAGAGTTGGCGGATGCCTTCATCTTTGCCGAAATCGTTATGGGGTTCGGCTTTGTCGGCCTGATTGTCGCAGTCTGGCTGCTGTTTGACGACAATGTCGCCAAACCGATCGAACGTCTCTCGGCCCAGCTACGCGCCCGCGCCCATGCGGGTGTCAACACGGATATCGACGCGCAGGCCGCGCGCTATTTAGGCGATCTCGCCCCAGCGGCGGCCGGATTGGCGGATCAGCTTTCCGGCAAAACGATGGATGTCGCCGAAGCTGTGGCCGCAGAAACAGCGCATCTGGCCGCCGAAAAGCAGCGGCTGACGGCCTTGTTGACCGAGGTGCCAATAGCCATGGTGCTGGCCAACCCAACCCACAAAATTGTTCTCTACGATGGTCAAGCCGCCGGCGTTCTGGCCCAAATTGCGCATCCCCGTTTGAACGCTTCGCTTTTTGAATACTTGCAACCCCGGCCGTTGGAGCAAGCTTATGAAAAATTGTGCAAAACCGGGCTGGAGGTTGACTGCTCTCTGATGAGTTTCGACGGCGCGCAGACCTATACAGCCCGGATGAAGCCGTTAGGCGATGCGCCCGGATATCTGCTGATCTTTGATGATAGTGCAGCCAATATATCGCCCGAGGCCGCGCGGCCTCTGGTCTATGATTTTGACCTTTTGAACAGCGATACCGAGACGCGGTTCGAAACCCTCACACTGAACCAGATGTGCTTTGTGGTTTTTGACACTGAAACGACGGGTTTGCTGCCGCACAAGGATGAAATTGTTCAGATCGGAGCGGTCCGGGTTGTGAACGGGCGGATAGTCGACGGCGAAAGGCTCGACATGCTTGTCGATCCGGGCATTCCGATCCCATTGGCGTCGACCAAAGTCCACAGGATCAGTGATCACATGGTTCAGGGCGCACCAGATATCGCCGAGGCCGGTCGCACTTTTCACCACTTCGCACAGGGCGCGGTGATCGTGGCGCATAACGCCCCGTTCGACATGGCATTCCTGCGACGTCATGCAAAGCGCATGAATGTCGAATGGGATCACCCCATTCTTGACACCGTTCTGCTGTCCGCCGTCTTGTTCGGAGCCAGCGACACACACACACTGGATGCCTTGTGTGATCGGTTGGGTGTCACGATACCCCGCGAACTGCGGCACACTGCGCTGGGGGATGCCATCGCCACCGCCGAAACGCTGGTCAAAATGCTGCCGATGCTGAAAGCACGCGGCCTGAACACATTTGGCGACGTCATCGAGCAGACCCGGCAACATGGGCGACTGCTGGAAGATCTGAACTGAACATCAAATTATTCAGACAGAACTCAGCTTTTCATGGACAATTCCGGCGGGCCGTGGCACCTGATGCGCGGCCACAGCATGAGCGCACGATGACGGAAAAGACCTTTACCCCTACGCCGGATAAAAGCACTGCATTCCGCGAAGCCCTGGGATGTTTCGGAACCGGTGTAACTGTCATCACCACAAATACCGAAAGAGGGCCGCGCGCGATTACCGTCAATTCGTTTTCGTCCGTATCACTTGACCCGCCACTGGTGCTTTGGTGTCTGGCAAAAGACTCGTACCGATTCAATTCTTTCAACGCGTGTCAGCACTACTCAATTCACGTGATGGCGCAGGAGCAACAAGATCAGGCGCTGCGTTTCGCGCGCGACGGGTTGGATTTTTCGCACGCCGAGTGGGAACCCGACCATGTGGGCCGCCCTCGTTTGGCCAACTGTCTGGCCCGGTTCGACTGCAAGCTTCATGCCAAGCACGAAGCTGGGGATCACCTGATCATTGTCGGTGAAGTCGAGCAGGTTATGTACCGCACCGGTCAGGGCCTTATCTTCAAACGCGGTCAGTTCGGCGGATTTGCGGACCTGCTCTAAGCTTTAGTCCGTATTTGTCGCCACCAGCTTGTGACCTGCAGCGACCGCAAGGCCTACGCCAAACATCATTGTGGATTCCAGCACCTTCACCCGTCGGTATTACACCAACGGGCGAAGGTTGGCTTTGTCACGCGTAGCCTTTGGTGATCATGTCACGGGCGATTTTGCGGAATGCTTCCGCCTGCGCACTGTCAGGCTTGCTGACCACGATCGGCGTGCCGCCATCAGCAGCTACACGTATGTCCAGGTGCAGCGGGATTTCACCCAGCAACGGAACGCCCAAAGCTTCGGCCTCGGATGCGACGCCTCCGTGACCAAAAACATGCTCTTCATGCCCACAGTTCGAACAGATATGGGTGGACATGTTCTCGATCATTCCGACAATGGGCGTCTTGAGCTGGTTGAACATGTCGATCCCTTTGCGAGCGTCAATCAGCGCCACATCCTGCGGCGTTGAAACGACAATGGCACCGTCCACCTTGAACTTCTGGCTCAGGGTCAGTTGAACATCACCGGTTCCGGGCGGAAGATCTACGATCAGAACGTCCAGTTCCCCCCATTGCACCTGAGACATCATCTGTTGTAACGCCCCCATAAGCATCGGGCCACGCCAGACGACCGCTTGCCCTTCTTTGGTCATCAACCCCATCGACATCATGGTAACGCCATGATTTCGCAATGGTAAAATGGTTTTTCCGTCTGGGCTAGCCGGGCGGCCAGAGACGCCCAGCATGCGAGGCTGCGACGGGCCATAAACATCCGCATCCAACAGCCCAACGCGCCGCCCTTCAGCAGCAAGCGCACAGGCAAGGTTAGCCGAGACGGTGGATTTACCAACACCACCCTTCCCCGAGGCGACCGCGATGATCCGATCCACACCTGGAACAGCTTGCGGGCCGGTTTGGGACGGTTTCGGTTTGGGTTTCAGATCCGGCGGCGCCTTGTCGGAATGCGCGGTCATCATGGCCGAGACCTTGCTAACGCCCTCAACTTGCTGGGCTGCCTGCTCGGCTGCGGCGCGTACCGGCTCCATGCGTTCGGCCTGTTTCGGATCGACTTCCAGCACGAACCGAACGGTGTCGCCTTCTACATTCAACGCCCTCACTACGCCGGCGCTAACGATATCCTGACCGGAAACAGGGTCGGTGATCTTTTTCAGGTTCGCCAGAACCGCATCACGAACACTCATGCCTTATTCTCCTTGATGCGCCCTGCCATCAGGGCTGTGCGTATCGACAAGCGTTGGTCGCCGCTCATTGCATGTGTCTCCGTCTCTTTCCATCAATTCGCGCATATGGTGCCTGCCCTTGAGGCTGCAGCATACGCGTTATCCTTTTGTGCCTGAGCTTGACGCTCTCTGCCAGTCCCTCTTAGTCGCAGGAGGCAATTGACCCAAACGCCGCGACTGAGGTCGAGTTTGTTGCAACATATCTCTCCTCGCTTCGCTCTCAAGACTTGGATACGCGTTTTTGCAGGTGACGCGGTGATTTATGGCGAAAAACCGGGCACCCAGTCACCTGCTTCCACAGATAGGAATGACAAGAGGATTAATGCCCTTTTCGACCAGAGGCTCGACCGTTACATTCCCGGACTTAGATGCCGATGCAGCGGGTTATGCAGTCACAAGACAAGGACGATCTGTTCTCACTGCGCATTAGCGTTGGAAAACGAAACCGAAGGAGACTGATGAAAGCCCTTCTTGCAATCGTTGCCCCTATGGCCTCAGTTACTGTCGTCGCGCCTTTTACAGTGTATCAGGTAAGTTTCAGCATGGCAGATGCCAGTTCGGGCGCGCCTCTGTGAATTGGTTGAATAACTGAATGTCCGAATACCTGACCACCAAAGAACTGGCCGAATTGCTGCGCATAGGCGAACGTAAGGCCTATGATCTGGCCTCCTCGGACGAGGTACCCTGCGTGCGCGCCATGGGAAAACTGCTATTTCCCCGGGCCGAAGTCATCGCATGGCTGAACGCGTCGCGTTCTGGCCCGCAAGTCGCCGAACCCAACCTGCCCCCGATCGTTGCGGGCAGTCATGATCCGTTGTTGGACTGGGCGTTACGCGAAAGCGGATCGGGCCTGGCGACCTATTATGACGGTTCCTTCGACGGGCTGACCCGTCTGAAGGATCGCAGTGCGCAGGCCGCGGCGCTTCATATTCATGAAGATCAGGGGTTCAACAGCCAATCCCTGCGCGCCAATCTGGGCGAGGCCCCTGTGATTTTGTACGAAATTGCACAACGCCAGCGCGGGCTGCTACTGGCGAGCGGAGTGTCGGGGATCACCGGGTTTTCCGACCTTAGCGGCCGGCGAGTTATCCTGCGGCAGGACAGTGCGGCCAGCCAACGGTTGTTCGACACGCAGCTAGAGACCCACGGCCTGACACGCGCCGATCTGGACGCCCTGCCCACATGCGCCCGGACCGAAGAAGAATTGGCAATTGCCCTGCATGACAATAAGGCCGAGGCCGGGTTCGGGCTGGGTGCGCTGGCCGGACTCTATGATCTGGAATTCATACCGACCCATACCGAGCGTCTGGATCTGGCGATCTGGCGACGGGCCTATTTTGATGACCCAATGCTCAAACTGCTCAGCTTTGTTCAGTCAGAGCGTTTCACCGCCCGCGCGGCAGAGTTTGGCGGCTATGACTTGTCGGGGTTAGGCACAATCCATCACAATGGTGCCAGCGGCTAGACCCACACCGCCCGTTTCACTTTTTCAAAGTAATCTCGCCAAAACCTCTGGCTGCAGGCCAATTCAATTTGCGTTTGGAAAGAACAGTTGCTGACCATCCAACTGATAGGACGCAATGGCCGCCTGCCCGTCCGGACCGGTCAGCCAGTCGATGAACCTCTGGCCAGCCGATTGACGCACGCGCGGATGCTTTTCGGGGTTTACCAACATAATCCCATATTGGTTAAACAGACGCGGGTCGCCTTCAACCATCACTTCGAGATTCCCTTTGTTCCCAAAGGATTGCCAGGTCGCGCGATCGGTCAATGCATAGGCACCCATCCCGCTTGCCACATTCAGCGTCGCCCCCATGCCCGAGCCGGTTTCACGGTACCACGTACCGGACTCTTTGGTCGGATCGGTACTCGTTTCGCCCCACAGACGCATCTCAGCCTTGTGGGTTCCACTGTCATCCCCGCGCGAGGCAAACGGAGCTTCGGCCTTGGATACGGCGAGCAATGCCGCGACGATATCTTCGCTCCCCTTCACCTTAGCGGGGTCCGATTTCGGCCCGACCAGCACAAAATCGTTGTACATCACATCGAACCGCTCGACACCCCAGCCATCGGCAACGAATTGCTCCTCGGCGGGTTTGGCGTGCACCAACAGGACATCCCCATCCCCGTTGATTGCGTTCCGGATCGCCTGACCGGTTCCGACTGCAACAACCCGCACGTCGATCCCCGTTTCGGCCTCGAACCCCGGAAGGATATAATCCAGCAGACCCGAATTTTGGGTCGACGTCGTCGATTGCACCACAATAAATGCCTCTTCGGCTCGCGCCGCTTGGGCCGTCAGGCCAAGTGCGATCATCATCGCCCGAACGAAATTTCGGATCATTTAATTCTCCAGCAAAAATTAAGTGACTAACCCGCCTGCCAGATACCGGCGTGCTGCATTACTTTCGGGGGCATCCAATACCTGCTTTGCCGCCCCGTGTTCAACCACATGCCCGCCCTGCATCATCACGATATCGGTGGCCAGCCGCCGAGCCTGACCAATGTCGTGTGTCACCATGACGATGCGTACACCACTGGACGAGGCCCGCAGGATCATACGTTCAATCATTTGCGTCGCACTGGGATCCAGCGCGCTGGTGGGTTCATCCAAAAACAAAGTTTCAGGGTTCAACGCAAGAGCGCGCAAAATGGCCAATCTTTGCGCTTCGCCACCGGACAGAGATCGGGCGGCCTGCCGGGCCTTGCCATCCAACCCGCCTTCGGTCAGCAATTCCTCGATACGGTGTTTCCGGGCGTTACGAGGTAAACCCTTGCGTTTCAGCACAAAATCCAAGTTGGACGCAACCGACCGGCGCAAGAGCACTGGCTGTTGAAACACCATTGCCTGACGTGCTTTGTGATCCGCCTTCAGCACTTCTCCATCCTGCCTGACCCATCCGTAATCCGGCACGATCAGGCCGTGCAGACACCGCAACAACAGGCTTTTGCCAGATCCGTTTGGCCCTAGGATCAAAGTCGGCCCCGGCCCGTCCAGCCAAAGCTGTGGCACGTCCAACAAAACCTTGCCCCTGCGGCTGATATGCACCCCATCAACAGACAGGCAACTTGTCATATCCGAGATCAGGTCACGCATGCCGCAACCCTTCCCGCTCGGCCCGCAAGCTGAGTGTACTGACCGCGGCGTTCACAGCCACCGCAATCCCGATCAGAATTGCACCCAGCGCAAGTGCAAGCGCAAGGTTCCCCTTGGATGTCTCAAGCGCAATCGTGGTCGTCATCACCCGCGTCACATGGTTGATGTTGCCCCCAACGATGATGACAGCGCCAACTTCGGCAATGGCACGACCAAACCCGGCCAGTAACGCCGTGATCAATGCCAACCGCGCATCCCACAACAACACCGGAACCGACGCCAGACGTGACACCCCCAGTGACCTGAGTTGTTCCGAGTATTCCTCGGACAGAATTTCAACGACCTGCCGCGTTAGGGCTGCAATGATGGGCGTAACCAGAACGACCTGCGCTATAATCATCGCAGTTGGCGTATAGAGCAGTTCGAGAACACCCAACGGTCCAGACCGCGACAACATCAGGTAGACCAGCAAACCCACGACAACCGGAGGCAGCCCCATCAGTGCGTTTATCAGAACAATCACAACTCGCCGCCCCGGAAAACGCGCGACTGCCAATGCAGCACCCAATGGCATGCCTATCAGGGCGGAAATCGCGACTGCAAAGATCGAAACTTTCAAAGACAGCAGCACGATCGCCCACAACTCTGCATCCCCATCCAGGATCAGAGCAAACGCAGCACTGAATTCTGATGCAAATCCTTGCATTTTCTCCCCGCAAGCGGATACCACGCATTAAATGCGAGTTTTATCGTGATAATACTACCTTATCCCACAACCAATTACAGGCGCGATTCCGACAATTCCAACAGAAAACGCGGCCCCGTTTGGGACCGCGCACGTTTCGCCCAATCGATTGGATCAATTCAGGGCAGCATCCGTGATCTGATGTGTCCAGGCCCCCTCGGGCTCTTTCGTGATCGCCGGGTTTTCAGCAGAAACTGCTGACAAGAGCGTCTTTACCGTCTGCTCATAATCCGCCGGATCAAGCGAGCCGTCCGACCCTGCAATCAATTTGGCGACCTCACTCATCATATAGACCTGGTGATCCAGCTCCTGAGCGCCGGTAGCGTCAAATTCAAGAACGATCTCAGCCGCTTCTTCCTGATGTTCAGCGGCGTATTGCCAGCCTTTCATCGAGGCGCGAACAAAACGCACCATTTTATCGACGAATGCCGGATCGTTCAGTTGGTCTTCCATGACGTACAGACCGTCCTCCAGCATGCCGAAGCCCATTTGCAGGTAGTTGAATGTCACCAGTTCCTCGGGCGTGATACCTGCCTGCAAAATCTGGCGGTATTCGTTGTAAGTCATGGTCGAGATACAATCAGCTTGTCCCTGGATCAGAGGATCAGCAGAGAAGGCTTGCTTAAGGACAGTTACGCCATTTTCATCCGCCCCGTCGGTTTCAACTCCAAGCGATGCCATCCAGGCGTAGAACGGGTATTCATTGCCAAAAAACCAGACCCCCATGGTTCGTCCCGGGAAGTCTTCAGGAGATTCTACGCCCGTCGATTTCAAGCAGTTCACCTGCAATCCGCCGGTTTTGAAAGGTTGCGCAATATTTACCAGCGGCACGCCACGTTCCCGGGCGGCCAAACCGGCTGCCATCCAGGTTGTGATGACGTCCGCGCCACCGCCCGCGATCACCTGCTCGGGCGCAATGTCGGGGCCACCGGGCTTGATCGTAACGTCCAGGCCTTCTTCGTCGTAGAACCCTTTTGCTTCTGCCACGAAATAGCCGGCAAACTGCGCTTGCCCCACCCATTTCAATTGCAAAGTCACCTCATCCGCCGACCAGGCCGCACTGGCGACCAGACTAAAGGCGGCGACCGCCCCGCTGAATAGCTTGTTCATCTACATATCTCCTAGTTGCTGTTGGTGCCCCGTTTTCGGGGTCTGTTGAGTTTTTCCTTATCCTCGTTGTGACGGATGCCAGAAGGTGACCGCCTTTTCTATCAAAGCAATAGCGCCGTAGAACAGCGTGCCCGATAGGCCCGCCACGACAATTTCGGCCCAAACCATATCCAGCGACAATTGCCCGACGCTGGTCGAAATGCGAAATCCCATGCCCAAGATCGGAGAGCCAAAGAACTCGGCCACGATAGCGCCGATCAACGCAAGTGTGGTAGAAATCTTTAGTCCATTGAAAATAAAGGGCATCGCGGCCGGTAGACGTAGCTTCAAGAAGCTCTGCCAATAGGTCGCCGCATAGGTCTCCATCAGGTCTCGCTGCATTGCGGTTGCCTCGCGTAGGCCCGCAACCGTGTTCACCAGCATCGGAAAAAACACCATCACAACCACTACCGCCGCCTTCGAATGCCAGTCGAACCCGAACCACATCACCAGAATGGGTGCAGTTCCGACGATAGGCAAAGCGGCGACAAAATTTCCGACGGGCAATAGCCCGAGACGTAGGAAATCCCACCGATCCACGGCAATCGCCATTAGGAAAGCTGAGCCGCATCCAATGATATACCCGCTGAGCGCACCCTTGATGATCGTCTGAACGAAATCCGCCCAAAGTGTCGGTAGGCTGCCAGCAAAACGCACCGCGATGACAGACGGCGCAGGCAGGATGACCAACGGCACCTCAAGGCCCCGCACCACCAACTCCCATATCCCAATGACGGTCAGGCCAAAGATCAGCGGCGCGAGCAATCGCACCATCCGGGTATCGGCATATGGCCCACTGGCCAAACGGCTGTTCAGCCACCAACCCAACAACCAGACACCGACTGCACCAAGAACAGGTATCATTGTGCCATCCCCATCCGTTTGAGAACCGTCCGCTCAATCAGTCCCAGCAACCCGACCAGACAAGCGGCCAGAATGGCGGCGGCAAACAAGGCCGACCAGATCTGAACAGTCTGACCGTAATAGCTGCCAGCCAGCAGACGCGCGCCTAGACCAGCGACCGCTCCGGTTGGCAACTCTCCCACGATGGCCCCAACCAGCGACGCCGCGATACCGATTTTCAAAGAGGTGAACAAATACGGCATCGACGCGGGCAAGCGCAGCTTCCAGAAGCCCTGCGCTCGGCTGGCATTGTATGTTCGAAGCAAGTCCAACTGCATCGCGTCCGGGCTTCGCAGACCTTTGACCATGCCAACCACGACAGGGAAAAAGCTCAGGTATGCTGAAATGATAGCCTTGGGGATAATCCCCTGTACGCCCACCGAATAAAGAACCACAATGATCATTGGTGCCAGCGCAATAATGGGAATGGTTTGGCTGACAATTGCCCAGGGCATCACCGAAAGGTCCATAACCCGGCTATGCACGATACCTACCGCCAACAGAATGCCCAGCCCAGTGCCGATGACAAAGCCCAGTATCGTCGCACTCAGCGTGACCCAGCCGTGATAGATCAGTGACCGTTTCGAGGTGATCTTCTTTTGGACGGTGGTTTCCCACATCTCAATGGCGACCTGATGCGGGGCTGGAAGGCGCGGCTTCTTCTGCTCCCACGTTGCAGGAATGGCAAAGCTGTTCTTGATCGCCAGACCGAACTCTGACATGTCCCGCCGATCCTTGGCCAAAGCGGGCTGCACTTCTGCGCCTGCCCGTTCCTGTTCAGTCAGCACACCTTTGATGTTCATCGGCACACAGGCGGCATACCAAAAGGCGGTGATGACCGCCAAAACCGTCAGAACAGCCCAAAAAGCTTTGAACCCATCACTCATCGTCCGAATGCCCCGCCCGCAAGCCTTCGCGAACGCGATGGGCAACTTCGATGAACTCCGGTGAATCCCGAATATCCAATGGCCGCTCTTTTGGCAGAGGACTGTCGATCACATCCGTAATCCGTCCGGGCCGTGGGCTCATCACAACGATCTTGGTGCTCAGATAGACTGCTTCTGGGATCGAGTGCGTCACGAACCCGATGGTTTTACCAGTCCTCGCCCAGAGCGCCAGAAGCTGTTCGTTCAGGTGGTCCCGCACAATCTCGTCCAACGCGCCAAAGGGTTCGTCCATAAGCAAGATGTCAGCGTCAAAAGCCAGCGCCCGCGCGATGCTGGCCCGTTGCTGCATCCCACCGGACAACTGCCACGGAAACTTGCCACCAAAGCCTTCAAGATCAACCAACTCGAGGACATTCCTCACTCGCTCATCCTGCTCGCTGGACGAGTACCCCATGATCTCAAGCGGTAGCTTGATGTTCTTGGCAATGGTGCGCCACGGATATAAACCCGCCGCCTGAAACACATACCCATAGGCCCGGTTTCGCCGGGCCTCATCTGGTGTCATCCCGTTTACGGTCAATGTTCCCCCGGTCGGTGTTTCCAGCGCTGCGATACACCGCAAAAAGGTGGTTTTACCGCAGCCCGAAGGGCCAATGAAGCTGACGAAATCGCCTTTGTCGATGGCCAGATTTACATCCTTGAGCGCATGGATCGGGCCATCGTTGGTTTGAAAAGTAAGGTCGAGTTGCCTTGCCTCAATTACGGACTGCGTGGTGCTTTCAGTATTCATTCCATAGCCTTGAAAAGGTTTGGCATTAAGTCGCCGACCTGGCGACTTGCGTGCATCAAACACCCGTCACCGGGATGCCTGTCCGCTCCACCGGACGCGGTGCAGTTAGTTCTTTCCAGGTGCTCAGCGCCTTGTTCACGTGACCATTCGGCTCGCGCGAAACAAATTCGCCGTGTCCTTCTTTTGTCCGGATCTCTCCATCGTGCACAGCCACATGTCCCCGGGAAAGAGTAAAGCGCGGCAGGCCCTTAACTTCTTTGCCTTCAAACACGTTGTAATCTATTGAAGATTGTTGCGTTCCCGCAGTGATCGTTTTGGACTTCTCAGGATCCCAAACGACAATATCCGCATCCGCACCGACAAGAACCGCACCTTTTTTCGGATAGCAATTCAATATCTTGGCAATGTTTGTTGAAGTAACTGCCACAAACTCATTCGGCGTCAGACGTCCTGTGTTTACCCCATGCGTCCACAACATCGGCATCCGGTCTTCAAGGCCTCCGGTGCCGTTCGGAATCTTTGTGAAATCACCCACGCCAAAACGCTTTTGTTCCGTCGTGAACGCACAATGGTCTGTTGCAACCACGCTCAGCGTACCGGAATGCAGCCCGTTCCACAGGCTGTCCTGATGTTGCTTGTTTCGGAACGGAGGGCTCATGACCCGCCGCGCAGCGTGGTCCCAGTCGTGGTGGAAATACTCGCTTTCATCCAGCGTCAGGTGTTGGATCAGAGGTTCCCCCCACACGCGCTTACCTTGCATCTTAGCCCGGCGAATGGCCTCATGCGCCTCTTCGCAGGAAGTATGCACCACATAAAGCGGCACACCGGCCATATCGGCGATCATGATCGCCCGATTGGTCGCCTCGCCCTCAACCTGCGGGGGGCGTGAGTAGGCATGCGCCTCGGGGCCGGTATTCCCTTCGGCCAAGAGCTTGGCGCTGAGTTCGGCGACAACGTCCCCATTCTCCGCGTGGACCATCGCGATGCCGCCCAATTCAGCCAGACGTTTGAATGACGCGAACAACTCATCATCATTCACCATCAATGCGCCTTTGTAGGCCATGAAATGTTTAAACGTGTTGATACCCCGCGTTTCGATCACCGTCTTGATGTCATCGAACACCTGTTCGCCCCACCAGGTCACGGCCATGTGGAAGGAATAGTCGCAATTCGCCCGAGTCGATTTGTTATCCCACCGCTTCAAGGCGTCCAACAGACTCTCCCCCGGATTGGGCAGGGCAAAATCGACCACCATCGTCGTACCGCCCGCTAAGGCCGCCCGCGTCCCGCTTTCGAAATCATCGCTGGAGTACGTACCCATAAATGGCATCTCAAGATGTGTATGCGGATCGATCCCGCCCGGCATGACATAGCAACCGGTGGCATCTAGTTCCTCGTCGCCTTTCAGGCCCATTCCAATCTCGGTGATGACACCATCTTCGACTTTGACGTCGGCTTTGTACGACAGGTCAGCAGTAACGACGGTTCCGTTCTTGATCACAGTAGACATGTTTTTCTCCCTGTGGGCGCTTTGCGCCTCATGTTGTTTTGACTTGAGAGGACAGCGGCTGGGCCGCCTCCCTTTTATTCAACGATTTCTGCAGTTTCGACGACGGCGTGCAACAAGACATCCGCCCCAGCTGCGGCCCATTCCTTGCTGATTTCCTCGGCCTCGTTATGGCTCAACCCATCCACACAGGGGCACATCACCATAGCAGTCGGCGCCACGCGGTTGATCCAGCACGCATCATGACCTGCACCTGAAATGATATCAGTATGCGAATACCCCAACCGCTCAGCCGCATCACGGACAGCCGCCACGCAGCCCTCATCAAACTTGACCGGATCAAACCCACCAACTTTTTCGAATTCAATCTGCAGGCCCATATCGTCGACGATGTCCTCAGCAGCCACTCGCAGGCGGTTCTCCATGTCCTTGATCACGTCCAATTCAGGCGAACGGAGATCGACCGTGAAAACGGCTTTTCCGGGAATCACGTTTCGGGAATTCGGGAACACCTCGATGTGTCCCGCAGCTCCGACCGCGTGGGGTGCATGAGACCACGCGATCTCGTCTACTTTTTCAAGAATACGCGCCATCGCCAGACCGGCATTCTTTCGCATCGGCATTGGGGTCGAACCGGTATGGGCATCCTTGCCCGTCACGGTGATCTGGGTCCAGCTTAGCCCCTGCCCATGGGTGACCACGCCGATATCTTTAGCTTCGGCTTCAAGGATCGGTCCCTGTTCGATATGCAATTCAAAGAAAGCGCGCATCTTACGCGCGCCTACCTCTTCATCACCACGCCATCCGATGCGATTCAGTTCATCGCCGAATTTCTTACCCTCGGCATCTTCGCGTTCATAGGCCCAATCCTGCGTGTGCATGCCTGCAAACACGCCCGAGGCCAGCATCGCCGGGGCATAACGCGTACCCTCTTCATTGGTCCAGTTGGTCGCAATGATCGGATGTTTGGTCTTGATCCCCAGATCATTGAGTGTCCGGATGATCTCTAGCCCGCCGAGCACACCCAGAACACCGTCATATTTGCCACCTGTAGGCTGCGTATCCAGATGGGAGCCGACATAAACCGGCAGAGCATCTGGATCGGTACCTTCGCGGCGGGCAAACATATTGCCCATCTGGTCCAGCCCCATAGTACATCCAGCATCCTCACACCACCTCTGGAACAGGGCGCGCCCTTCGGCATCCTCATCCGTCAGAGTCTGGCGATTGTTACCGCCCGCGACACCGGGGCCGATCTTGGCCATCTCCATCAGGCTGTCCCACAACCTGTCGCCATTGATCCTGAGGTTCTGCGCCGGAGCTGCCATTGTCTTTTTCCCTGTTGCTTGCGATTTGGCTCGCTTTTGGTGTCTTGATTTGACCATCTGGTCAAACTCACGCTATCACGGGTTCGAGATCAGTCAAGAAATTGCAGGACGCCGTCGGGATTTTTGGCAATATCGGCACCTGCTTGCCGTATAAAGAGACAACACAACACATGCCCAAAGACCGCGCACCAACAAGAATTCAAAAAAAGAACCGTGCCGCGATACTTGAGGCTGCGCTAAACGTGTTTTCGGCCCATGGGTTTCGCGGGGCAACGGTCGACCAGATCGCAGCCGAAGCCGGGTTGAGCAAGCCGAATCTGCTGTACTATTTCCCCTCGAAAGAGGCGATCCACAACGCGCTGCTATCAGGGTTGCTAGAGACCTGGCTAGCACCCCTGCACGATCTGGACGAGGCCGGAGATCCGATGGAAGAGATTCTGGCCTACATCCGCCGCAAGCTGCAAATGAGCCGTGAGTTGCCGCGTGAAAGCCGTCTGTTCGCCAACGAACTGGTTCAGGGTGCGCCCCGCATTTATGATGCATTGTCGAATGACCTGAAGGCGCTGGTTGACGAAAAAACCGCTGTTCTGACGAACTGGATGGACAAAGGCAAAATCGCGCGCCTGCACCCGTACCACCTGATTTTTTCGATCTGGGCACTAACGCAGCATTATGCAGATTTTGACGTTCAGGTTCGCGCGATCCTCGGCGACGAGGATCCGTTTGAAGGGGCAGAGCCGTTCATTGATACGCTGTATCGCAAACTTCTAACGCCATAAAAAAAGGGGCCGACGACCGGCCCCTTCGTGTTTCTACCCACCGATTCACTCAGCGGCTTTTGCCATTGGGTTGTTCGGGTGCGTCGTCCAGTTGGCATATTCAGGTTGCACTTCCAGCCCAGTGCGTGGATCGACCTCTCCTGCCTCCATCGGCACCATCGAGATGCACCCATCAACGGGGCAGACATCTACACACAAGTTACAGGCGACGCATTCCTCGTCCACAACCTCGAACACACGATCCTCGGACATCGAAATCGCCTGATGGCTGGTATCCTCGCAGGCGGCATAGCAGCGGCCGCATTTGATGCACTGGTCCTGATCAATCTTGGCCTTGGCTACATAGTTCAGGTTCAAATACTGCCAATCCGTGACGTTGGGAACGGCAAGACCCACGATTTCCGAGACGTCCTTATAGCCTTTCTCGTCCATCCATTTGGAAAGACCCGCAGTCAGTTCGTCAATTATCTTGAACCCATAGGTCATCGCTGCTGTGCAGACCTGAACCGTACCGCATCCTAGTGCCATGAACTCTGCCGCATCGCGCCACGTGGTCACACCACCAATGCCCGAGATCGGCAGGCCGCGCGTGGCTTGCGCCCTCGAAATCTCGGACACCATCGACAGGGCAATCGGCTTAACCGCCGGGCCGCAATAGCCGCCATGGCTGCCCTTGCCATCAATCGAGGGCTCCGGGCTGAACGTGTCCAGGTTGACGCTGGTGATCGAGTTAATCGTGTTGATCAGCGAAACCGCGTCTGCGCCGCCGTTCCTAGCGGCTTCGGCAGGCTTACGGATATCGGTGATGTTCGGCGTCAGTTTCACGATAACAGGGCGGTCGTAGTATTGCTTGCACCACCGCGTAACCATTTCGATATACTCCGGCACCTGCCCTACGGCAGATCCCATACCCCGCTCGCTCATCCCGTGCGGGCAGCCAAAATTCAGTTCGATCCCATCCGCGCCAGTTTCGGCCACGCGCGGCAGGATGGCTTTCCACGCCTCCTCCTCACACGGAACCATGAGAGAGGCGATCAGCGCACGGTCGGGGTAGTCGGCCTTGACACGCGCCATCTCCTCAAGGTTCACCTCCAATGGGCGGTCCGTGATCAGTTCGATGTTGTTGAGGCCAAGCAGCCGCCGATCCGCTCCATAGATCGCACCGTACCGAGGCCCGTTCACATTCACCACCGGAGGGCCCTCGGCCCCAAGGGTCTTCCAGACTACGCCACCCCATCCGGCCTCAAAGGCGCGGCGGACGTTGTATTCCTTGTCGGTCGGCGGCGCCGAGGCCAGCCAGTACGGGTTCGGACTGGAAATACCCAGAAAGTTTGTTGTCAGGTCGGCCATGGCTTCTCCCTTCCCGGCTCAGCCGGTTTTCTTGAATATCATTTCGGTCGGACGAATGCGCCCGGCCTTGAGGTTTTTGACGTAGTTCTGAAACTTCTCGGGCGCGGTCTCACCCATCATCAGGTGGATGCCCAACGCAGGCGGCCCGCTTTCGGCAAGGCGTGCGAAGACCTCTTCGAAGAACGCCACCGCAAAATCGCTCCGATCGGTCTCGGTTACCAGTTCAAGACCCGCTGCAACTGCAGCGTCCTTGTAGACCTGCGGTGCGTCGACGAAGGACGTTTCGGCGACTGTCGACCAAGGCAGCGGAAAATCCATAGTCCCTTCAACCTCTCCACCCATCACATCGAACAGGGCAAACGTTCCGTTTGTGGCCAGTGCCCGCGACACTTCGGCAAACAACCCGGCCTTGTCCTGAATGTTCATGCCAACATGCAGCATGACCGCAAGATCAAAGCCCGCATCCGGGACCGGCATGTCCAAAGCGCTGCCAACGTGAAAGCTGGACTTGTCAGCATGGCCGACAAGGTCGCTCAGCGCAGTTGCGGTTTCGACGAATTCGGGCGTCAGGTCGACACCTGTCACCGTCGAGTCATACCGGTCCACGATATAGCGCGTTGTCCCACCGATCCCGCACCCGACATCCAGCACCCGCGTCGCATGGTTCGGCGAAAGCTGGGCGAACAGGTTGTCTGTTGCCAGAACGCCACCGGTATGGAACTCGTCCCCTGCCTTAAGGTCGGCAACAGTGGCCGAGTCCGGGTCGATCCCGCTGGCTTCAAGTGCCGCGCGAACGCGATCCGTGAGGGCACCGGTTGTATAGTGTTGCGCAACAGCTTGTTCGATCTGGGACATGAGAATACCTCAGCAGTGAATGGGATGGGGTGAATACCCCATCCTATCACGAAACCAGTGTCGCGTGGATGTCCATCGCCGCATCCCGGCCCTCGGCCACGGCAGTCACAGTCAGGTCTTCACCTCCTGCCGCACAGTCGCCACCAGCCCAGACACCGGCCATCGAGGTGCGCCCAGCACCGGTTACAGCGATTTTGTTGCCATCCAACTGCAGCCCTTCCGGCGCGCCCTCCAGCGTTTGCCCAATCGCTTTCAGCACCTGATCAGCGGGAACCCGGATCATTTCCCCTGTGCCGGAAAGCTGACCGTTGTGGCTGGACGTATACTCCAATTCAATCTCTGCCGCTGTCCCGTTTCCATGCACGGCCACAGGCTGCACGTTGGTCATGATCTTGACCCCATGAGACGACGCGAGGTCCTGCTCATACCGGCTGGCACCCATTGCGTCACGACCGCGCCGATAGGCGATGGTGACATGCTCGGCACCCAACAGTTTTGACTTCACCGCAGCGTCCACGGCTGTCATGCCGCCTCCAATGACGACCACATTCCGACCGACCGGCAATTCCGCCAGATCCGAGGCCTGACGAACATCCGAGATGAAGTTGACCGCGTGGCGCACCCCATCCAGATCAGCCCCTTGCGCGCGCAGGGCATTCACCCCGGCCAGACCGATAGACAGGAACACCGCGTCATAAGTCTCAACCAGGCCATCCAGCGAGATACTTTGGCCCAAAACTGAACCCGTTTCGATGGAAATACCGCCGATTTTCAGCAACCAATCCACCTCGGCCTGCGCGAAATCGTTGGTCGATTTGTAAGCGGCAATCCCATATTCATTCAGCCCACCGGGCTTGGGACGACTTTCGTGGATCACCACGTCATGACCAAGCATTGCAAGACGATGCGCGCAGGCCAGACCCGCAGGTCCTGCCCCGATCACAGCAACCGTCCTACCGGTCGGTGCGGCCCTCTCGAACGGATGCTCCCCTGCGAGCATCACGCTGTCTGTCGCATAGCGCTGCAACCGACCAATCTCGACCGGCGCGCCCTCGGCGGTTTCGCGAACGCAAGCCTCCTCGCACAAGGTCTCGGTGGGGCAAACGCGGGCGCACATCCCACCCAGAATGTTTTGCGTCAGAATGGTCTCACCTGCCGCCTCAGGCTGGCCAGCCTGAATTTGCCGCATAAACAGCGGAATATCGATATCCGTCGGACAAGCCGTCACACATGGCGCGTCATAGCAAAAATAGCACCGATCCGCGGCCACGGCGGCCTCGTGCGCGGCCAGCGGTGGATGCAGATCCGTGAAATTCGAGGTCAGCTCATCGCTGGAAAGCCGCCCGGACACTATTCCGGGGACCATCTGGCCCTGTGCCATCGCTCTACTCCCTGTAGATATGTTTGTTATCCTCTCAGCTTGCCACAAATTAATTTTTTATCAATTGGTAAAATTTGCCAAATGGTCAAAAAATGCAAAAACGAGTGGAAAATTGCCGTTTTGCAAAGAAAACCACACCTTTTTCACTATCCAGAGACTTCACTGCAGCCTTGCGTGACCCACTCACGACCAAAAATTGGTCAGAATCCGGCAGGTAATCGCCCGGGGTATCTGGCTTTGCCCTGCCCTGCTGCGTACTGTAGCCCCGATAGAAACCGAGCAGCGCCGGACAACGGCCGAATATCCGAAAGTCATTCGATGCAGGCCAGCCCTTCGAAATTCAATGTTGTCGTCATCGGGCAAAACAACCGGCTGCAATACGAAGCCCTGCTGTTCGCGGCCACTTTGCGCCATAGCTCCCCGAATTTCTCAGGGCGTGTTTTCGTGGCGGTGCCGCAGTCCGGGCCGCTTTGGCGTCAGGACCCGAGCATCCAGAACGAAGATGTGCTGAAAGCCCTGCACCAGTTGAACGTCGAAGTCCTGCCGTTTGAGAGCCGCGTTTTCGGCGACAGCTACCCATACGGCAATAAGATCGAAGCGCTGCAGGCCCTGCCCGAAGGTGAGCCTTTTGTGTTCTTCGACACCGACACGCTGATTACCGGTGACCTCAACAGCGTGCCTTTTGATTTCGACCGCCCCGGTGCCTCGCTCAAAGTCGAAGGGACCTGGCCCAAACCCACACTCTACGGCCCGGGTTTCGACGGTATCTGGAGCGCCCTGTACCGCCGCTTCGACCTGGATTTCGAAAGCTCGCTGGATACCTCGCAGCCCAAGGACTATTGGCGGCGCTACTTGTATTTCAATGCCGGGTATTTCTTTTATTCCTGTCCGCGCGCCTTTGGGGAACGGTTTCTGGAGTACGCCCGCACGATCCGGGATGAGGAAATCCCGGAACTGGCTGGGCAAAATCTGGATCCATGGCTGGATCAGGCCGCGTTGCCACTTGTAGTCCATTCGTTTGGAGGAGGCCGAGACGCCCTGCCGCCTGGACTGCTGGACGGGTCTGTCAGTTGTCACTACCGCCTGTTCCCACTGCTGTACGCACGTGAAAGCGACCATGTGATCGACGTGCTTGAAACCGTCGCGACCCCGAACCGGATCAAGAAGGTGCTTAAAGGGTATGAGCCGATCAAAAAGCTGGTGATACAAGGCAAAGGCCACAAAATCAGGGACATGTTCGACCGTGAAAACCTGCCCCAACGCGAGCAGGTCATTCGCAATGCGATCCGTAGCAAAGGTCTGTGGATGCGCTGACAGGGTTGTTGTGTGATGGCGCTCAATCGCCTAGAGATTCTGCAACACACATTCTAACAGGAGATTTCGAAGATGTCTGACGGCCCTACTTACGGTTTTGACACGCTGCAAATTCACGCGGGTGCACGGCCCGACCCAGCCACCGGCGCGCGTCAGACACCTATCTATCAAACGACCGCCTACGTCTTCCGCGACGCTGACCACGCAGCGGCCCTGTTCAATCTGCAAGAGGTCGGCTTCATCTATTCCCGCCTGACCAATCCCACTGTGGCAGTTCTCCAGGAACGTATCGCCACACTCGAGGGTGGCGTTGGCGCGGTTTGCTGTTCCTCGGGCCACGCGGCGCAGATCATGGCTTTGTTCCCATTGATGGGGCCGGGCTGCAACGTTGTGGCCTCGACACGCCTTTATGGCGGTACGGTCACGCAGTTCAGCCAGACGATCAAACGTTTTGGCTGGTCGGCCAAATTTGTAGATACCGACGATCTGGACGCGGTAAAGGACGCCATCGACGAAAACACCCGCGCAGTGTTCTGCGAATCCATTGCCAACCCCGGCGGCTATGTCACCGATATCCGCGCGCTGGCGGATGTGGCGGATGCGGCGGGCATTCCGCTGATCGTCGATAACACTTCGGCCACGCCTTATCTGTGCCGCCCGATCGAACAGGGTGCGACGCTGGTGGTGCATTCGACCACAAAATACCTGACGGGCAACGGCACGGTCACTGGCGGCTGTATCGTCGATTCAGGCAAGTTCGACTGGTCGGCGAATGACAAGTTCCCATCGCTCAGCGAACCGGAGCAAGCCTATCACGGTCTGAAATTCCATGAGACCTTCGGCCCACTGGCCTTTACCTTCCACGGCATCGCCATCGGGCTGCGCGATCTGGGCATGACCATGAACCCTCAAGCTGCGCATTACACCCTGATGGGCATCGAAACCCTGTCCCTGCGGATGGAGCGTCACGTCGAAAACGCCCAAAAGATCGCGGCTTGGCTTGAGGCCGACGATCGCGTGGACTACGTCACTTATGCCGGTCTACCCTCGTCGCCCTATCACGACCGGGTCAAGGCGCAGTACAAGAAGGGCGCTGGCGCGCTGTTTACCTTTGCAGTCAAGGGTGGCTATGACGCCTGTATCAAATTGGTCAACGCGCTTGAGATCTTCAGCCATGTCGCAAACCTCGGCGACGCGCGGTCGCTGATCATCCACTCCGCCTCGACCACCCACCGCCAGCTTACGCCCGAACAGCAAGAGGCCGCAGGCGCCAGCCCGAATGTGGTCCGTGTCTCCATCGGCATCGAAGACGCCGACGACCTGATCGCCGATCTGGATCAGGCCCTGTCCAAAGCGAGCGCTTAGGCAATGATCGGGCATGACACAAACGACCTAGGCCAACCTATCGGATTGCCGGTGTTGGGCGAGTTTCCACGCCCTACCCCGCCCTACACGCCGATGGAAGGCCGGTATTGTTCCGTCGTGCCGCTGGACGTAAACCGGCACGCGCCCGGATTATTCCGGGCGTTTGCCAACGATGTGGATGGTCACAATTGGACCTATCTGCCCTACGGACCCTTCGAAAACGAGCAGGACTTCGTTGAATGGACCCGTGCGTCCTGCATGGACGCCGACCCGATGTTTCACACCGTTCTGGACAGCAATGACATTCCGGTCGGCATGGCTTCGTTTCTGCGGATCGAACCCGCAGCGGGTGTGATTGAGGTGGGGCACATACATTTCTCGCCCTTATTGCAGCGTAAACCGCAATCAACCGAAACCATGTACCTGATGATGCGACGCGTTTTCGATGAGCTGGGGTATCGCCGCTATGAATGGAAGTGCGACGCGTTGAATGCACCGTCCCGCCGCTCGGCCGAGCGGTTGGGCTTTACCTTCGAAGGAATTTTCCGTCAGGCGACCCATTACAAGGGTCGCAATCGGGATACGGCGTGGTATTCAATCCTGGATAATGAATGGCCCCGCATCCGATCCGCATTCGACACCTGGCTGTCACCAGACAACTTCGATCAGGCGGGCCAACAGCGGCAATCGCTGAAGGCCCGTGCTTAGGCTTAGTCGGCGATTTTGAACTCCATCGACACTGTGACCGAAACCGAAATCTCACCCCCTGCCACTGGCACGCCGCCTGCCTCTGACAGGTTCATCGCACGCATCTGTGCCACCGGGCGTACACCACCGACCTGCTCGGTGATCGACTGAACCGGACCAAGTGAGACGTTGGCCGCCTGCGCCAGTTGCTCGGCTTTTGCTGTCGCCTCTGCCACAGCGTCTGCGCGCGCTTGTGCTTCAAGTGGCAAAGGGTCCTGCACACCAAAACTCAGCCCCCCGAAATCGTTGGCACCGTCCTGAATGACGGCATCCATGATCATGCCAAGCTGGGTCAGGTCGCGAATTCGGACCTGTACGTTGTTGGAAGCGACAAAACCGGAAATCTCGGGCCGTTCGCCGTTCGAGTTGTTCCGCCCTGTCCAAACAGGCGACAACGACAGATCGCGGGTTTGGACATCCCGGGATTCGACGCCCATATCCTCTAACCGTTTTAGAATCTGCGCGACAGCTTCAGATGTGGCCTGCATCGCATTTGACGCTTGCGGATCTTCGTTGGTCACACCCAGTGTGATGGTTGCCATATCGGGTGCGGCCTGGACGGTGCCGGTTGCGTCCACTGTGATGCGACGTTCTTCCGCATGGGCCATCCCCGCAGCTGTCACGGCCAGCATAGCAGCCAGAAAAGCGAATTTCTTCAAGATCTTCCCTCCAATTTCTCTACTACCAACATGGGGATTTCGGGGCCAAACCCACAAGGGGAAACACCGGCTTTTTCTTTCCCTCGGCGGGATCCTGCTTTAATGTCGGCCTGCGAACGAAAAGTCGTTTGCATTGATGCTGACAATTATGGTTCCTCGGGAATATGAAACCCGCCTTTGCGCTGTCTTTCTCTGCAACCGAAATAACTGTGCACCACCAATCGGATGACGATTGGTATTGCATTGGTGAGGTTGCCTTAGACGCGCCTGACCTAAGCGATCAGCTGCGCACCCTGCGTGACAACGCCTTTGCGCTGGAAAACAACCTAAGTTGCAAGGTCGTCATTCCCACAGATCAGGTTCGGTTTCTGACCGCAGAGGTTGGCGATCAATCGCCCGAAGAATCTGCCCTGCATGCACAGGATACTTTAGCCGACGCCACACCCTATTCTGTTGAGGAGCTGGTTTTTGACACAGTTACAGTTGGCACCTCGACATATGTTGCGGCGGTTACCCAACAAACGCTGAACGAAGCAAAGGATTTTGCAGCTCAGCACGGGTTTATTCCGGTTCAGGTTACTGCTGAACCCGATCCGCAGAGCTTTCCATCCGAACCAAATTTTACAGCGACTGAAACCCATACCGCGATAACCGGTGCAGCAACTGCACATACACCGGAAAAGCCAGACGGTCCGGGTCCGAACGTCCATCCCATCGCTGATGAAACTGCCCCGGACGTGTTCCAGTCGGTACCCTCGTCAAAGCCCCGTGCTGTTGCCAGCGCTTCTGTTTCACCTGTTGCCAAACGCTATGCCATTCCAGCAGCGATAGCTGCCACGGTCCTAATAGCTGCGTTCGGAACGTGGTCGCTGACAGGCTCGAATGACCTGGGAACGCCCGAACCTGAAAACGCCCAGCTAACGCCAGAAACTCAGATCGGCACCGACCCTGCGACAGTTTCCCAATCGCAATCGCCTCAGACCGTTGGGGTCAAACCCCAGATCGCAACGCCTGAACCCGTTGCTCCTAGCGAAAACTCTCAACAAGACCTGACATCGACAGACGCCGCGATACTTGAGGCCCTGAATATTGCGCCCACGGTGGTCGAACAAGTCCAGCGAGACTCGCCAGCACTGGAGATCCCTGCGCAACCCGGTCTTGAGATCACTGCACCAGAGCCATTGATCTCACCTGATCTGGCAACACCGGACGACCTGTATCTGACCTCCATCGACAATTCGAATCTTTCGACTGACGCGATTGCATTGCCGCCGGTTGAAAGCTTTGCCACGGATGAGCCATTCGTTCAGATCGCGTTGCCCAGTTCTGATACCGCCCAGTTTGATCTTGATGAACGTGGATTGGTCACACCGACGCCCGAAGGGACATTAAACCCCGACGGGATCACGGTATATCTCGGGCAACCGTCAAAGGTGCCGCCCGAACCACCGGTTCGCTTCGAACAGGAACCTACCTTAGAAGAAGAACCAGACAGGCTGGCCCAGATACGACCAAAACCGCGCCCCGGTGACCTGATAGAACGGTTTGAACGCAGGCAACTGGGCGGTCGCACGCGTGAGGAACTGGCGGGTCTTCGTCCTAAATTACGCCCCGAATCCATTCAACAACGACAGGTAGATGACACTCCGACTGCCTTGGCCGTTGTCCGCGTTCCGCGCCCGAAATTACGCCCGGCAGGTCTTGCACCGTCTTCTGGAACCCAAACCGCCAATCTGGGTTCGACCGCCGCAGTGGATCAGCCCGAGGCCGGTTCGTTCCAACCCAAGGCCGTTGCACCAAAGATACCTTCTTCGGCGTCAGTCGCGCGACAAGCGACGATCGACAACGCGTTGAATCTGCGCAAGCTCAACCTGATCGGAGTGTACGGCACGCCTGCCAACCGGCGCGCATTGGTGCGCTTGCCCAGCGGTCGTTACAAAAAACTTAAAGTTGGGGACAGGCTGGATGGCGGCAGGGTCATCGCAATTGGTGACAGCGAGTTACGCTATCAGAAAAAAGGCCGGAACCTGACACTGAAGATGCCACGCAGCTAAGAGATTTTGCGGGCAGAGACACCCCACCCGCACTAACTTTCGCCATCAAGCAGCTGAAATTTCACCGCTTTCGATTTGCTCGCGCTCGATAGATTCAAACAGAGCCTGGAAGTTTCCTTCGCCGAACCCATCATCTCCCTTACGCTGGATGAACTCAAAAAAGATCGGACCGATCACGGTTTTCGAGAAAATTTGCAGCAAAATCCGGGTCTCGCCGCCGTCCAGAACGCCTTCTCCGTCGATCAGGATGCCGTGTTTCATCATCCGGTCCAGCGGTTCGTCGTGATCTGCGACGCGATCCTTGGACATCTCATAATATGCCCGGTTCGGACCCGGCATGAATTTCAGACCTTTTTCAGCAATCGCATCAGTCGAACCATAGATATCCTCGCTACCAACGGCGATATGCTGGATACCTTCACCTTTATATTTTTTAAGGTATGAAACGATCTGCCCAGTTTCCCCGCGATCTTCGTTGATCGGAATACGAATACGCCCGCAGGGTGACGTCAGAGCGCGGCTGTAAAGGCCGGTAAATTTGCCCTGAATGTCAAAAAACCGGATTTCGCGAAAGTTGAACAGGTCTTCGTAGAACTTAAACCACTTGTCCATATTACCCTTGAAGACGTTGTGGGTCAGATGATCGAGGTAATAGAACCCGTCCCCTCGCGGCTTTGAACGCTGGGTCCAGTTGAATTCCTGGTTATAGGGAGAGGTGTCATAATACTGGTCGATGAAATAAATCAACGATCCACCGATACCTTTGATCGCCGGAACATCCATTGTTTTGTCCGCCGCATCGTAGGGTTCAGCCCCCTTGGCCACTGCGTGCTCATAGGCTTTCTGGGCATCGACAACCCGCCAACCCATCGAAGGAGCACAAGGGCCATGGTCTTCGGCAAATCGGGCTGCAAAACTTTCAGGGTCAGCGTTGAGGATATAAGTTACATCACCTTGCTGCCAAAGCTCGACAGCGGGCTTGTCTTTGTGATGCCCCACCAGCTCAAACCCCATCTTGCCGAACAGGTCACGGAGTTCCTGTGGTTCGGGATGCGCGAACTCGACAAACTCAAAGCCGTCGGTTCCCGCCGGGTTTTCTTTGCTGATGACAGATTTCGGGGCGTTGTGCGGGAAAGGACCCATGACGCGTCTCCTTGAAAACAGGAATTTCTATGCTGATTCCAAAATACGCCTTATCAAGCGCTGTTTCTGCGCATAGTTTTCGTGTAAACTAATAATGTGCGCGTAAATTCCGCACCAATCGACATAAATCTGGAGAAAATCCGCATATGCTGGACTCCACCGACACGCGCTTGCTGTCCGCGTTACAGAAAGATGCCCATCTGACTGCGCACCAATTGGGGGAAATGCTTAACCTTTCACCCAGTCAAGCCGGGCGACGACGGCAGAGGCTTGAGGCCGAAGGCTACATTACGGGGTACGCTGCACGGCTGGATCCGTTGAAGCTTGGGCTGCACGTGCAGGGTTTTATTCAGGTCCACCTGGGTACGCACGGACCCGAGCAATCCAAAAGTTTTGCCCGAATGGTGGACAGCCGACCGGAAATCACCAGCGCCTGGACGATGACCGGAGAGGCAGATTACCTATTGCACGTCTATTGCGACGATCTATCCGCACTCAACCGCTTGCTTCATCAGGTGATCCTACCGCATCCTGCTGTGGCGCGGGTTCAAAGTCAGATCGTGATGGATCAACTCAAGCGCGACGCGCCTCTGCCCACCTAACCCAAACGAAAGGACAAACATGGACGAGTTCCTATACCAGGCTTCGATCTATCTGGCAGCCGCCGTGATCGCTGTGCCCTTGTCGGCGCGACTGGGCTTGGGATCTGTGTTGGGGTATTTGGCTGCGGGCATCATCATTGGCCCTGTTTTTGGCCTGGTCGGGGCCGAGACCGAAAGCCTGCAGCACGTGGCCGAGTTCGGTGTGGTCATGATGCTGTTTCTGATCGGCCTTGAGCTTGAACCACGCGCTTTGTGGGATATGCGAGACCGATTGCTGGGCTTGGGTGGTCTTCAGGTCGGCCTGTCAACTGCCGCGATAGCTTGGGTTGCCTTCTATGCGGGTCATCCGTGGTCCGTGGCCTTGGCGGTCGGGTTGACCCTATCCCTGTCCTCAACGGCTATCGTATTGCAAACGCTGTCGGAAAAAGGGCTGATGCAAACCAATGGCGGCCGAGCTACGTTTTCGGTCCTGCTGACACAGGACATCGCGGTCATTCCAATTTTGGCGCTGCTGCCACTGTTGGCGTTACCCGCCATTCCGCATATCGAAAGCGACGGGTCGATAGACCGCGGCGCTAAAGACCTGCACGGCGCGGCCCACCACAGCTTATCTCTGGTCGAGGGGTTGCCCGGCTGGGCCGTCACGCTGGTCACCATCGGTGCCATCGCGTTTGTCATCCTTGCAGGAGTTTACCTGACCCGCCCCTTGTTCCGCTTCATCCATGCAACCCGTCTGCGCGAGATGTATACGGCACTGGCATTAATGATCGTCGTTGGGATTTCTTTCCTGATGACTCTGGTTGGCCTCTCTCCCGCTCTGGGCGCGTTTCTGGCGGGTGTTGTTCTGGCCAGCTCGGAATTTCGGCACGAGATGGAAAGCGACCTTGAGCCCTTCAAAGGCCTGTTTCTGGGCCTGTTCTTCATCACGGTCGGCGCGGGGATCGACGTTGCCTATTTCTTCAACGACCCATTAGAACTGATAGGGCTGGCCCTGCTTGTCATCCTGACCAAGGGGATCATCCTGTATCTGGTCGGACGCGCCTTCAAACTGCGAGGGCGGGATCATTGGTTGTTCACCCTCGGGCTGGCGCAGGCAGGTGAGTTCGGTTTTGTCTTGCTGGCTTTTTCAACCCAGCAAAATGTCATTCCGCCGGATTTGTCACAGAAACTGTTGATGATCATTGCTCTGACCATGCTGATCACCCCTTTGCTGTTCATCTTCTACGACGTGCTATCTCGACGTATCGGCGACAGAACACCGCAACCAGAGCCGGACGAGATCGACGAAAAAGGTCCTGTGATCATCGCAGGCATCGGGCGCTTTGGTCAGATCGTGAACCGGTTGGTCCGCGCAAGCGGGTTCAAGACCATCGTTCTGGACCATGACATCGAAACTGTGCAACTGATGCGCCGCTTTGGGGTAAAAGGTTTTCTGGGCGACCCGACCCGGCCGGAATTGCTGCGGGCTGCCGGATTTGAAAAAGCCGCTGTCCTGGTCGCGGCCATGGATGACCCCAAACAGGTGACGCGTCTGGTCAGCTATGCGCGGCGTCAACGCCCCGATCTGCACATCATCGCCCGCGCCCATGACCGGACACATGTGTATGAACTGTATCAGGCCGGTGCGAATGACATCGTGCGTGAGATGTTCGATGGTTCACTACGCGCTGGTCGATATGTGCTCGAGAATATCGGTCTTAGCGAATACGAGGCCGCGCAGGCGGAACAGACTTTTTATCATCACGACCGATCGTCCGTTCGCGAACTTGCCGAGCTTTGGGTGCCTGGATTGCCGACAGCGGAAAACAAGAAATACATCGAGCGCGCGCAGAAGCTTGAGAAAGACTTGGAAACCGAGCTGCTGGAGCTCGCTGAAAAACACGCCCAGAAATCAGCCTGACCTGCGCTTGCGGATCAGACAGTTTTGGTCAGCCGTCCGAAACTCCGGCCTCGGCAAAGGTCGCCATGCCGGAATGGCACGCAACCGCGCTTTTGAGGATGTTGATCGCCAGCGCCCCTCCAGATCCTTCGCCCAGACGCAGACCGAGGTTCAACAGAGGCTCCTTACCAAGTTTAGCCAGCACTGCACCGTGGGCGCCCTCGGCACTTTGATGACCCGCAACGGTGTGATCCAACGCCTGTGCTGAGACATCCGCAAGACAGGCTGCTGCAGCTGAACAGATAAATCCATCCAGGATAACCGGAATGCGTAGCACACGGGCGGCTGTGATGGCGCCGGCCATGGCTGCGATCTCACGCCCGCCGAGGCACCGCAGAATGTCCAATCCATCACCCGACCCCGCGTGCAGGGCCACACCTTCGGCAACTACCCGGGTTTTGTTGACCAGCCCGGCGTCATCTACCCCGGTTCCACGCCCGGCCCAGTCAGCGGCTTCACCGCCGTACAGGGCAAAGGCGATTGCCGCCGCCGGGGTGGTGTTACCGATGCCCATCTCTCCAACCACCAACAGGTCGGCCTTCTGATCCACAGCGGCCCAACCCACACGCAGAGCCTGCAAAAATTCATCCTCGGACATGGCCGGACCGGTGGTGAAATCTGCCGTGGGCCGGTCTAAATCCAACGCATGCACATCCATTGTCGCGCCCGCTGCTTTGGCCAGTTGGTTGATCGCCGCGCCGCCGTGTTGAAAGTTCATAACCATCTGAACAGTCACCTCGGGCGGAAACGCCGAAACGCCCTGGGCAGTGACACCGTGGTTACCTGCAAAAACGATAACCTGCGGAGCCGTAATCTGCGGGCGGGCATCCCCTCTCCAACCCGCATACCAAATCGCCAGATCTTCCAGCCGCCCAAGGGCTCCGGGTGGTTTGGTCAGTTGTCCATTGCGGTCAGCCGCCCCTTGCAGGGCCGCATCATCCGGCCTCAATTCCTGTGTCAGGGCATTGCGAAACGTATTCAGGTCATTAAGTTCGGGCAGCATCCAAAGCCTCGTTGCATCAGAGTGGTCCTGTGTGTTTAACCGAAGCGTCGAAACCAACAAGACCACGAAAGGCGCGGGAGTGCATAAAAACGACACCAACCTGGTTTCTGCGTGGGATATTCCCTTGGCGCTGGTTTTGTTGACACGGCTGCCGGTACCGCGCCTTCCGGAAAACGTGTTTGCACGGCAGGCTGCTGCCGCTTGGGCTTTCCCCGTGGTTGGTCTGGTCGTTGGATTGTTGGCTTGTTTCGTCGGCTGGATCACCATGACCGCAGGTTTGCCAGTCGTGGCGAGCGCTGTTCTATTAGTCGCTACCCTCGTCATGGTTACAGGTGCCATGCACGAGGATGGGCTGGCCGATACAGTTGACGGGCTGTGGGGCGGCTTTACCCCGGAACGACGGCTGGAGATCATGAAAGACAGCCATATTGGGGCCTACGGGGTTCTGGTGCTGATCTTTTCACAGTTCTTGCGCGTCGCGTTGATTGCAGCATTGCTGACAGCCGGTGCCTTTGCCGCGATTTTAGCCGCCAGCATCATGTCCCGTGCCTTTATGCCTATCCTCATGAAGGCTCTGCCCAACGCCCGCAACTGTGGCCTGAGTCATTCGGTTGGCGAGGTCCGCGTCGGAACGGTTGCTCTGGGGTGCGTCGTGGCCGTTGTCGGCGCAATACTCTTAATTGGGTTCGGCGCATTTATCCCAGCTGTCGTTGCCGCGTTGGTCGTCTTTGCGTTTGCGTTGGTGGCAAAAACCAAGATCAACGGCCAGACCGGAGACATTCTTGGGGCAACGCAGCAATTGGCGGAACTGGCATTTCTGGCATCGGTCGCTGCGATGATTTAGGCCGTGCCTCCGGTTTCAATCCGCAGCACCTCGCCGCAGTGTTTGCAATGCACCGCATCAGGATCATGACGGTAAAGACCGCAGCTGGGACATTTGTGGCGCACTTTCTGCGGCATGAAGATCGCCTGGGCCAAGCGCACGAACAGCGCCACGCCTACGATCATGATAAACACCGAAAACAGCTTTCCCGCCGGTGTTGACAGAGTGATGTCACCGAAACCTGTCGTCGTCAGCGTCGCGAGGGTAAAATAAAGCGCATCAATATAGGCATTCTGGGTGTCGTCGGGGATGAAGAACACCAGAACGGCCGTTGAGGTTGCAAAAACAAATACCAACAGATTGATCGCAGCGATCACCGCGTCCTCATGCGTGCGGAAAAACTGACTGTCGCGCCGCAGGTCCCTTAACAAGTGATAGGAATGGATCAGGCGCAGCGCCCGCAAAATCCGAACAAAGGCCAGATTTCCGGGCAAGAATGGATCCAGCAGCAATGAGACAATCACCACGATGTCTGCCAACGTGTAAATCTTGCGCAACAGTTTCCATCGGTCTTTTGAAATCCACATTCTGGCCAGGAAATCCAGCAGGATCAAAAACCCGATGACGAGGCTGGCAATCGTGATACCCGGCCCGTGCGCCACGTTCGCGGTGGCGACGAAAAACACGATCGACACTGCATCGAACACGATCAGGCCATAGCGGAACCAGACCGAAACCGGGTCATGTGCGATGTACAGAAACTTTATGGTTTGCTTTATGCCAGCCATGTATCCGCCTCTAGCTACAGGAAAATTAGCGGCAAACACGGATTTCACCAAGTCCAGACACAAAAAAGGCCGCCCCTTTTCAGGAGCGGCCCTATTATTCGAATGGCTGGTATCAGGCAGCGCGAGACATCAGAACCTCATCCACCTGCTTGGCAGCAGATACTTCGCCTGCGCCGGATACTGCCGCCACTTCGCGGGTCAGACGCTCGAGAGCGGCTTCGTACAACTGACGCTCGGAATAACTTTGCTCGCGCTGATCATCGGTACGGTGCAGGTCACGAACAACCTCTGCGATCGAGATCAGATCGCCCGAGTTGATTTTTTGTTCATATTCCTGCGCCCGACGGGACCACATGGCGCGTTTCACTTTGGCCTTGCCCTTAAGCGTCTTCATTGCCTGACTGATCACATCCGGCGAACTCAGCGACCGCAGGCCGGATTCGGTGACCTTGTTGGTCGGAACCCGCAAGGTCATCTTGTCTTTTTCAAAAGAGATGACAAACAGCTCGAGCGAAAATCCCGCGACTTCTTGTTCTTCGATCGAGATGATCTGACCCACGCCATGGGCAGGGTAGACAACATAGTCATTCGGGCGGAACTCAAGCTTTTTCGACTTAGACATACAGGTTCATCCTTGGTTACGGTGCGAGACGGAGACGACAAAACAACCAAGGCGGAGCCATTTTTGGCCCCGTCAGGCGGCTTTTTTGTCAATAAATCACAACTCCAAAGCAATCATACTTACGGAGCACATCCCCAACTCATTCATCCTTCAGCTTAGGATTATATCACAAAATTACGACACCCGAAAGGTTGCGCTCACCTTCAGGCGCTAAACAGTATATTTCTCAGCGCCTTGCGTGGCGCTTCTACACCTGAACCAACAAGTTCAGAGGGCGAATCGCTTAACCGCCTTCACCCGGGGCTTCCGAGAAATACTTCTCCATCTTACCCTCTTCGCCATCACGTTCTTCGGCATCGGGCAGAGGGTCTTTCTTGGTCACGATGACGGGCCACTGTTCCGAAAATTTGCGGTTGAACTCGACCCATTGATCCATTCCCGGCTCGGTATCCGGGCGGATGGCGTCGGCGGGACATTCAGGTTCGCAAACGCCGCAGTCGATGCACTCGTCAGGGTGGATGACCAGCGTGTTCTCACCTTCATAGAAGCAGTCCACCGGGCATACTTCGACACAATCCGTGTATTTGCAGGCGATGCAGTTTTCGGTGACAACGTAGGTCATGGTTGGAATTCCCGTTTGCGGTTTGGGCGTCTAGCTAATTCAGACTGAGCTTCTCTTCAAGACAAGATCAGTCATCCGGCATGCGAGAAAGATCAATAGCGCGCCGATCTTTCTTGGTCGGACGACCTTTTCCCTCGAAACGCGGGTTTTTCGGAGATGCTTCCTGCTTTACCGTCATATCGAAGTACAACTTTTGCGCCTCAGGCGCTGGACCGCGTCTTTCGCCGAGCATTTCAACGCGAATAACCCGAACCACCCGGCCTTGCGGAAAGGTCAGAACGTCCCCCGGCCCCACAGGCTGCGCCGGTTTTAGAACACGGTTTCCATTCACCCGAACGTGACCGCCGCTGACCTGTTTGGCGGCCAGGCTACGGGTCTTGAAGAACCGCGCCTGCCACAACCATTTGTCAATCCGCAGCTTGGCCTCGGCCATCGGCGTTTAGTTACCGTCTTTCAAACCCATAAGCGCTGCTGCAAACGGGTTATCCGGGTCGATAGCCTTTTCTTTCTTGGGTGGACGCGACGAGAAGCTCTTGGCCCCTTGCGGTTTGCCACCTTTCTTGCCTTGCGGTTTGCGCCCGTCCTGAGGCTTGCCGCGCGGTTTGCCTTTGCCTTGCCCCTGACGCTGTTCCCGGCGCGGGCCACGATTGGTCTGACGCTGGCGCCCCCAGGTGAACGTGTAGAAAACCTCGACCTCGGGTTCGTCCGGTGTTTCATCAGCTGCGGGGGCCTCGGCTGCCGCCTCGGTGCTTTCGGTGACCTCGGCTAGCGCCTCGGCGGGTGTGGCAACCTCTTCCGGAGTTGTTGCATCCGCCCGAATTTCTTCGGAAGCGAGTTGTTCAGCCGCTTCAGCCACAGGCTGTTCGGATTCGACCGGTGCAGGTTTAACTTTTTCACGCTCACCGCGTTCAGCCTTGTAGCCCAGACCCTGCATCAGGTCTGCGAACTGCTCCAGCGTCATGCCAGTGATCGACAGCATATCGGGCTTGGCTTCGAACCCGCCCCGGCTGTCTTCGGCGCGCAGCATATCGGCCAGACGTTCCAGCATATCGATGCGGATCGAACGATCGCCCGCGTCGCGGTAGCCGCACATGGTGTCGTACCCTTCGGGCGCGTCCTTGGCGACTGGTACGGTGACCAGACCCGGAGGCGGTGCTTCGGGGAATTCCTGCAAACCACCGGCCAGCGCCCAAAGCACCAGACGCAGGCGCGTCGGCGCGGGTTTCAGCAAAAGCGGCATGAAGATGGTGAACTGGCCGAACCGGATGCCGTGCTTGCGCAGCGCACCACGAGCGTCCTGATCCAAATCCTTAACCTCTTGCGCCACACCAGCGCGCGGCAGCACGCCCAGCGCCTCGACCATACGGAAGGCAAAGCCCTTGGCCAGCCCCGATAGTTCTTCATCGCGCGACAGGTTGAGCAGCGGTTCAAACAGCGCGGCCACCTTGCGGTCGATGAAATGCTGCAGCCGGCGCTGCACTTTCTGTTCGACGTCCGGGCCTGCGGCTTCGTCTACGAACACCTCGACCACGGGTTTCAGGGGTTCGGCACCTGCAACTAGTTTGCCAACGGCGTATTCGCCCCACATCAGGCCGCCCTGATCAGTGAAATCAATTTCGGTATCGGGCGCATTGTAGAAGCGGTCGGCACGCAGATGGAATTGCGGCGCGAGTGCTTGCAAGGAGGCCGTTTTCAAAGCTTTCGCCTCGGTTCCTTGCGCGCTTTTGTCCGGGATAAACCGGAACCCTTCCAGACGACCGACGAATTCGCCTTCGACGGTCACTTCACCCTTGTCATTTACTTCGGCCAAAAGGGCCTCCTTCTGTTTGAGCCGGCGCAGCAATACGGATGTACGCCGGTCCACAAATCTCTGAGTCAGACGATCATGCAGAGCGTCCGACAGCCTGTCTTCTACAGTGCGCGTTTCGTCACGCCAATGTGATTCGTCACGCACCCAACCGTTTCGTTGCGCAACATATGTCCAGGTGCGAATATATGCCAACCTTTTGGACAGCGCATCAATATCCCCGTCCGTTCTGTCGATCCGGCGGATTTGCCGCGACATGAAATCATCTGGGATCGAACCACGTTCGTGCAAGTGGCCATAGATCACTTCGAGCAGGCTGGCGTGTTCAGCGTGGCTGATACCCCGAAAATCTGGGATTCGGCATACATCCCACAGCAAACGGATCGACGGACCGTCACTGGCCCGCGCCGCGACCTCGGCCAGCTGCGAAAGCGATTTCAGCACATTCAAGTCGTCAGCCGGGCGGGCTTTGATCAGATGTTCGTCATTCGGACTGACCTCGAGCGTGTCGATCAATGCTTCAATTGAGCCGAACCGAAGGGCGGCATTCCGCCAGTTCAGTTTTTTCATCGGCGTGAAGCGGCTGTCCATGATGGCCTGCGCGACGCCTTCGTCCAGCGGTGGGGCTTCTCCGGTTACGCCAAAAGTGCCATCTGACATGCCACGCCCGGCTCGGCCCGCGATCTGAGCCAGTTCATTGGGGGCCAGAGGGCGCATCCGCCGACCGTCGAATTTGGTCAGGGACGAGAAGGCCACATGATTCACGTCCAGGTTCAGCCCCATGCCGATAGCATCAGTAGCGACCAGATAGTCGACCTCGCCATTCTGATACAAATCGACCTGCGCGTTTCGCGTGCGCGGGCTGAGCGCCCCCATCACCACGGCAGCGCCGCCCTTTTGACGGCGCAGCAGTTCCGCGATGGCATAAACGTTTTCGACCGAGAACCCAACAATGGCGCTGCGTGGCGGCATGCGGCTGATTTTTTTTGAGCCGGAATAGACCAGTTGCGACATCCGCTCGCGCCGTACGAATTGCGCCTCGGGGACCAGCGCGGCAATGGACCCGCGCATGGTGTCAGACCCGAGAAACAGCGTCTCGTTCGTGCCCCGCGCACGCAGCAGGCGGTCGGTAAACACATGGCCCCGCTCTGGATCGGCACACAGCTGGATTTCGTCGATCGCCACGAAATCAGCGCCCATGCTCTCGGGCATCGCTTCCACCGTGCAGACCCAGTATTGGGTGCGCGGGGGCACGATCCGCTCTTCACCGGTTACCAGCGCCACCACAGACGGTCCGCGAATCGCGACGATCTTGTCATAGACCTCGCGCGCCAGCAGACGCAGCGGCAGACCGATCACGCCAGTGCGGTACCCCAGCATGCGTTCAATGGCGTAGTGGGTTTTACCTGTGTTTGTCGGGCCCAGAACGGCCACGATTCGGGATGATCCGCTCACCTTTGCCCCCTGCCCCGTTTCCTTAGAGGGCCGAGCCCTCGACCTGAGGCTTCAATCGATTCACCGCATTGGTTACTTCTTCGTGGTGGGGATGTATAGCCAACGCGCGCTCATAAGCGACCAGGGCCTTGTCGGGTTGTCCGATGATCTCGAATATCAGACCAAGCCCAAATATCGCCTCGTAATTATTCGGGTTTAGTGTCAGCGCATGCTCAAGATCGGCTGCTGCCATGCCGTATCGCTCCATGCCAAAAAACGCAGAGGCGCGCAGGCTCCAGCCTTCGGCGAAACCCGGTGCATGGTCGGTCAGGGCTGTCAGATGTTCGATGGCAGCCAGGATATCCCCGTCATCCAACGCTTCCCGCCCCCGTTCCAGCAGTAGATCCGCCGAAGCCGATCCAGATTGCGCCCATAACGCCTTGAGCTGCCGGTCCAAACCAATTGCCTGTTCCGGCGTGGCCTGCGACAATTGCAGCAGCAACACGGCCTCGTCCCGCGAGTCCGCCTGTTGAGCCAGTGAACTGGTGGAAAACATGACCGTGACAAAAAGTGCCGCAACGGTATCTTTGAGTTTGTTTATTGCAACGCCCATAACAATGTTCAGTGTAGCGTTGCGACCGGGGATGTCCATTCACGGCGCACTAACTAAATGAGGAAGATCATGAGCGACATTCTTGAAAAGGCTGCTGCCGCACTGAACGAAAAACTTGCGGGTGGCGATTTTGACTCGTCGGCAAAATTTGCCATCGCCGATCTGGGTGCCATCGTTCTGGATTCGGACGGCGCGCGCGTCAGCGACGACGACGCAGACGTCACCCTAAGCGCGGACGCAGATACCTTTGAACAGATCCTCAGCGGTGAACTGAATCCGACCGGCGCATTCATGTCCGGTAAGCTGACAGTCGACGGCGACATGGGCGTCGCAATGAAACTGTCGTCGGTACTGGCCTGATGCTGTTCTCGCCGGCCCCTCTTTATGAAGACGTGGCCGGCGGACCACCGGGAGGTTCAGCCCATTGGCTGACGACCGCGGACAATGAACGTATCCGTGTCGGCCACTGGCGGCCAAAGACGGATGCGCTCGGCACGGTCATGATATTCCCCGGCCGCACGGAATATATCGAAAAATACGGAAACGCAGCTGGTGAATTTATCGATCGTGGCTTTGCCGCCCTTGCGGTAGACTGGCGTGGCCAGGGCCTGGCGGATCGACTGCTGGATGATCACCGTATCGGACATGTCGACCGGTTCACCGATTATCAGAAAGACGTGCAGGCCACCCTGGACCTTGCCGACGAGCTTGAACTGCCAAAACCGTGGTACGTGATTGGCCATTCGATGGGCGGAGCGATCGGCTTGCGCGCAATACTGGAGCGCGATTGTTTCACCGCCTGCGCTTTTACCGGGCCAATGTGGGGCATCTTTTTCACGCCGATCATGAAACCGCTCAGCCGGTTGACCGCCTATTGGGGGCCGCGAATCGGGCTGGGTGAGAAAATCCCTCCGACCACGTCGCTTGCAAGCTATGTGGCTTCGCAGCCTTTTGAGGGTAATATGCTGACCCGTGATCCGGCGATGTACAAGATGATGCAGGATCAACTGACGGCCTATCCCGCAATGGCACTTGGAGCGCCTTCCACGATCTGGCTGCGTGAAGCGCTGGAAGAATGCGAATGGCTGATGGATCAGCCGGCACCTGCAACGCCCTGCCTGACATTTTTGGGCAGCCACGAGCAAATCGTGGACCGCAAGGCCATCCGCACACGCATGGCAAACTGGCCTAACGGCACTCTGGTCGAAATTCCTGACGGGGAACACGAAGTTCTGATGGAGGCCCCCGAAGTGCGCGGCCCGGTTTTTGAACAACTGGCGTCCCATTTTCTGGCCACTCAGCAGGCCACGTCTCCGAAACCTGCACTGTCGAGCTAAAGAAACCCTAACGTAAAGGCGGCTTGTGATCCTGACCTACCGCGCCTAGATGTTTGCCAAAGCAGATTTTCCGAGGTGATCCATGCGCGACCTTCCCTTTCCCGTCCGTGACGCAAACGCAGCCGGAGGTACCGGCGATCTTGGCAATCTGCCGGAATGGGATCTGACCGATCTGTACAGTTCGGAAGACGCGCCAGAGCTGGACCGGGATCTTGAGTGGCTGGAGGGTGAATGCGCCTCTTTCGCGGCGGACTACGAAGGCAAGTTGGCCGATCTGGATGCCCAGGGCCTACTGACCTGTGTGCAGCGGAACGAGAAAATCAATGCCATCGCCGGTCGCATCATGTCCTTTGCTGGTCTACGCTATTACCAGCTGACTACCGATGCCGAGCGCGCCAAGTTCTTGTCGGACATGCAGGAAAAGATCACCATCTTCACTACACCTCTGGTATTCTTCACACTGGAAATCAACCGCATTGATGATGACGTTCTGAAAGCTAATTTCGACGCGAATACCGATCTGGCCCGGTACGAGCCCGTGTTCCGCCGCATCCGCGCGATGAAGCCTTACCAGCTGTCTGACGAGCTTGAGAAGTTCCTGCACGATCTGGGTGTAGTAGGTGACGCGTGGGAGCGTTTGTTCGATGAAACCATCGCCGGTCTGACCTTTACCGTGAACGGCGACGAGCTGAACATCGAAGGCGCCCTGAACCTGCTGACGGAGCAGGACCGCAGCAAACGCGAAGCTGCCGCACGTGAGCTGGCAAGCGTGTTTCAAGACAACATCAAAACCTTCGCCCGCGTGCACAATACGCAAGCCAAGGAAAAGGAAATCGTCGATCGCTGGCGCAACATGCCAACAGCACAGACCGGTCGCCACCTGTCGAACGACGTCGAACCCGAGGTGGTCGAGGCCCTGCGCGAAGCGGTGGTTGCCGCCTACCCCAAGCTGAGCCACCGCTATTATGAGCTCAAGCGGAAGTGGCTGGGGCTGGACGTCATGCAGGTCTGGGACCGCAACGCGCCCCTGCCGATGGAAGACACCCGTATCGTTGGGTGGGACGAAGCCGAGAAAACAGTCATGGAGGCATACAATGCCTTTGATCCTCGCATGGGTGAAATCGCGGCTCCATTCTTCTCGAAGGGCTGGATCGACGCGGCAGTGAAACCCGGCAAGGCGCCGGGCGCATTTGCGCATCCAACTGTGACCGAGGTTCACCCCTACGTGATGCTCAACTATCTGGGCAAACCGCGCGACGTGATGACCCTGGCGCACGAGCTGGGCCACGGCGTGCACCAGGTACTGGCTGCCGATCAGGGTGAGATGCTGTCCTCGACCCCTCTAACCCTGGCCGAAACGGCCTCTGTCTTTGGTGAGATGCTGACCTTCCGCAAGATGCTGGATCAGGCCGAACCCCCCGAACAGCGCAAAGTGCTGCTGGCGGGCAAGGTCGAAGACATGATCAACACGGTCGTCCGCCAGATCGCGTTCTACGACTTTGAATGCAAGCTGCACGCTGCGCGCCGCGAAGGCGAGCTGACCCCCGATGATATCAACGCCCTGTGGATGAGCGTTCAGGCTGAAAGCCTTGGCCCAGCCTTCGAATTCATGGAAGGGTACGAGACCTTCTGGGCTTACATTCCGCACTTCGTCCACTCGCCCTTCTACGTCTACGCCTATGCGTTTGGCGACGGTTTGGTAAACGCGCTCTATTCGGTTTACGAAAGCGGGTCCGAGGGTTTCGAGGACAAGTATTTCGAGATGCTTCGCGCCGGGGGCTCGAAACACCACAAGGAACTACTGGCCCCGTTTGGGCTGGACGCCAGCGATCCGAAGTTTTGGGATAAGGGCTTGTCGATGATCTCTGGTTTCATTGACGAACTGGAAGCGATGGAAGACTGATTACTTCTGGCTTTTGGTCGTCAGGAACACGGCTGCCACAATCAATACGGCACCCAGGGCTGCAATCGGCGTTATTGCGGCCCCCAGAAACAAAGCTGAGTTGATGAACGTGAACACCACGGATGCGGCAAACATCAGGGTTGCCGTCAGCGTCGAGACGCGGGCGGCAGCCTCATACCACAGGTAGTAGGCTAAGGCAGTCGGCAACACCCCCAGCAAGATCAGAAATACCACATCGTTGGCCGTGGGGATTTGCAGTGAAAATGCAGCTATGGGCACCAGCAACACCCCTGCGCATACGAAGATGCCGAAGAGGAAATTCAGTCGTTCCGCTGTTGTTTCCGAACTCCGCATCGCCCTGCTGCTTGAGATCAGGAATACCGCCCAGCTGAGACCGGCTCCGATTTCTAACAGGTCGCCGTACAAGGGCTCTCCGCCCCCCTGAAAATCACGGTAAACAGTTAGAAAAACACCGAAAATTGCCAGTGCCGTGGCCAATACATCCGTCCGTGTAACCGGCGTGTCAGCGAAGAAATACAGGAAGACCAACACAAAAAACGGGGCGGTGTTCTCTAGAACCATAGCGTTGGCTGCGCCTGTATGCTCTAGCCCGGTGTGGAATAGGATGTAGTTGACCACTGTGGACAGAACAGCCAACCGAAAGTTCCAATCACTTAGCCGGATTGACACCGAAACCCGCATCATGCGCAGCATGACATAGATGGCAAGTGCTGCGATAAACAGGCGTGTAACCGCGATCTGCAGGCCTCCCAGATCGCTGGTCAGATACCGGACAATGACGCTGTGTGTACCCCAGAGAAATGCCGCCAGAAAGCCAAGAACCAACCCGTTTTGCAGTAGCTTGGTGCCGGGCATTCTTCCGCCCCGTTTACTTCAGCTGACTGTCTTTGGAGCCGCGCCGGTTGATCCCGGCACGCGCCTTGAAGGTCCCGTCGCGTTCCTGCTGACAATCGAGGCAAAGCTTGACACCGGGCAGAGCAATACGGCGCTTTTCCGGGATCGGTTCTTCGCATTCCGCGCAATGGGTCAGGCTTTCCCCCACAGGTCGCTTCTGCGCCTGCATCCGGGCCAATTCGTCCGAAATGGACGCCTCAATCTGTTCGCTTACCGCACCGTCGCGCGCCCAGCCGCCTGCCATGGTCTCCCTCCCGATCAGGTGCCCGCCAGATTAGCCGAGCCACAAGCCACGTGGCAAGTCAGAGCGAAACAGCCCCCTCAAAAACGCGATCAATCATCTCTTGCGTACCGCGTGAAAATTCCAGCGGGCATGGGTATTCCTCGCCATCCCGAACCGATCTGCAAAACGCCTCGACCTGCAACTTATAATGATCGTCACCAGGAAAGCGCGTGACCTGCATTTCAAGACCGGGACGATGCAGTTCCACCCGCGCCTCACCAAAGAGCCGCGCGTTGAAAGGCGCTGTCAGGCGGATAACGCCGCCCTCACCATGAAACACCATCTCCTGATGCGGATGCATACGGATCGAGACATAGCTGGAATAGGTAAAGTCCGGGAATTGTGCGCGAATCTCGGTGAAGATATCTATCCCGTCCTCCCAACGGATCGCGGACTGCACTGTCACCGGTTCCTGCCCTGTCGCAAAACGCGCGCCACCGATCACATAGACTCCGATATCCCGCAGACCACCGCCGCCAGTTTCCGCGCGGTTACGAATGTTCCCGATGTCCACTCGATTGTCGAAGCTGAACGCGCCCGTTACATGTGCCAGCTTGCCGATGGCCCCATCCGCGATGAGCTTTCGCACCAATTGCCACTGTGGGTGATGGACAATCATGTAGGCTTCGGCCGCAAGCAACCCTGTCTCATCCCTTTTTTGGATGAGCGGAGTGAACTCCTCAGCCGTCATGGCCATCGGCTTTTCGCACAGAACATGTTTGCCTGCATCCAGCGCCTTTAGGCTCCATTCCACATGCAGGTGGTTGGGCAAAGGGATATAGACAGCTTCAATCCGAGGGTCCTCCAACAGTGCATCATAACTGTCGTAGACGGTAAGATCGGGGCAATAGAACTGAAAAGGTTGTGCCTTAGCCGCACTCGATGTGGCCAGCCCAGCGAGCTGCGCCCCATTGGCCGCATGAATCGCAGGTGCCATGTGCTGACGGGCAAACTTGGCCGCCCCCAATATCCCCCATTGAACTGGTTTGTGCATCTTCTCCTCCGACGTACGTAAATCGCGACTGAATCCGACAGTTATCGCTAACGGACCAATTTTGAGACCTCTGTAGCAAGCTAGCGACGTAAAGTCAGGCTTTTCTCAGCCTCCGACCTCCGTAATCTGAACCTGTTTTTGGCAGGAGGCGTATATGCGGGGATTTTTCAAATGGGTGGGCGGTTTGCTGACGTTGGCGATCCTCGTTGGTGCCGCGGTGTTTTTCGGCTTTCTGCCACCTTACATCGAGGCTCAGCGCAACAACGTGATCGACCACGCCCCTTTTGATGTGTCAGATAACGCGAGGGCTCTGCACGAAACCTTGATAGTCGGCGATCTTCACGCGGATCCTCTGCTTTGGAGCCGTGATCTGACTGAACGCGGCACACGTGGTCAGGTTGATATTCCTCGCCTGATTGAAGGCAACGTGGCCTTGCAGGTTTTCACCGCCGTCACCAAATCCCCTGCCGGCCAGAACTATGAGGCAAACTCATCCGAAGCCTTTGACAATATTACCCTTCTGGCCATCGGACAGTTGTGGCCACTGCGCACTTGGACCAGCCTGAAAGAGCGCGCGGTATATCAAGCCGAAAAACTGCACCAATTCGAGGCGGCCTCGGACGGCCAGTTGAAAGTCGTCAAATCCCGCGCTGATCTGGATTCAGTTTTGGATGCCCGCGCCGCAGGCGAACCGATGGTGGGCGGCATCCTTGGCATCGAGGGTGCGCACGCGCTGGAAGGAGATCTGAGCAATCTTGACGTTCTGTACGAAGCCGGACATCGGGTCTTTGGACTGCACCACTTTTTCGACAATGAATTGGGTGGGTCGCTGCATGGACAGGGAAGTCCGGGCCTGACCAGTTTCGGTCGTCAGGTTGTGTCCGAATTGGCACAGCGGCCTGTCGTTATTGATCTGGCCCATTCTAGCCCGCAAGTCGCGCGCGAAGTGATCGCGATGACTGATGTTCCCCTGATCGTCAGCCACAGCGGCTTACATGGCTTTTGCCCGGTCAAACGGAACTACCCGGACGATCTGATGCAGAACATTGCCGCGACCGGAGGTGTGATTGGCATGGGCTACTGGGCTGACGTCACCTGCGGGGACATAACTCCGACCGGCATCGCCAAGATGATTAAATCAGCCATTGAAACCGTCGGAGAGGATCACGTGTCGCTGGGATCGGACTATGACGGGTCGGTTGAAACCGCCTTTGACACATCGGAGCTGGCCGCACTGACCTCTGCCCTGTTGGATCAGGGGCTGAGCGAAACGCAAATCCGCAAGGTGATGGGTGAAAACATGGTTCGGATTTTTCGGCAGCAACTCAACTGAAGTTCGCACACCCATAAGATCATGTAATTGCGCCTGAAAACTCTACCGCCTTGCCCAAAGCGCAGACATGAACCGGATTGCCACACCCAAATTTTGTGATCCGGTTTCTGCTTCCCGCCGTAACAGCAGTATTGCCAAGGGAAAGATTTACCCCGCCGGGTGCCTTTCCTTTGGCCGTAAAACCAGGGTGGGAGAGACACGACATGCCAGACATGCCAGACGTACCAACGATCACTGGAAAAGTCATCGAAATCAGCGGTGATCCAGGGACCTTCGACGACAACTCAGGTGACTTCGACATTCTGCGCGAAGCAGTCATCGCGGCCGGACTTGCCGGAACTTTGGACAGCGACGAAGTGGACCTGACCGTTTTCGCACCATCAGACGCGGCGTTCATATCCCTGGCGCAGGCGTTGGGTTACGAAGGTTCGGATGAGGCCGGATCGCTCAATCACATAGTAAAAGCGCTGACGCTTCTGGGCGGAGGTGATCCGCTGCCTTTGCTGACCAACATTCTTAAATATCACGTTGTGGATGGCTCATTCACAAAAGACGCTGTTGTCAGCCTGGGCGATGGCGCCGAAATCGAAACGCTGTTGGGTACAAACCTTGAGCTGAACCTTCTAAGTTCTCCCCCCAGCCTCGAAGATGCAGACCCCGGAATCCCCGACCCCGGGCTTGTTGCCTTTGATGTTGAGGCTTCGAACGGGATTATCCATGTGCTTGATGGTGTTTTGCTGCCGGTTTCTGTATCCAGCATTCTGGGGCAAAAGAACACCGATTTCATCATTGGGGATGACTCGGACGAATTCCACTTTACCGGTCGCGGTCAAGACTTTGTGCATGGCGGTGGTGGTAATGATGTGATCAAGGCCGGGCGCGGCAACGATGTGGCCCTTGGTGGCACCGGCAATGACATCATATTCGGAGGTCGGGGCAAAGATATCCTGCGTGGTGACGAAGGCAACGATCAGATCTTTGGTGGACGCGGAGCCGACCTGATCGATGGTGGCGCCGGGGATGATTTTCTGTTCGGCGGACGCGGCAAAGACACTTTTGTCTTTGAGAATGGCGACGGTGACGACACGATCCTGGGCTTCAAGGCTGGTCGGGACAAAATCGACTTGAGCGGTTATGAAGGGATCGAGAATTTCGAGGATATCGAAGACGATATTTCGAGTGGCTTCCTGCGAACGACAATCGACCTCGGCGATGGCGACAGCATTGAACTGGTAGGGCCCGGAGGCCGCAATTTGTCGGAAGAAGATTTTATCTTCGCTTAAACCAGAAAACCCGCCGGTTTCGGCGGGTTTTCCTTTCCGTATCTAAATACTTCAGACGGTACCAAGCATGCCTTTTTCACGCGCCAGTTCACGCATCTTTTTCTGCAGCTTCTCAAAGGCACGCACTTCGATCTGGCGAATACGCTCGCGGCTGACGTTGTACTGCGTGCTCAGCTCTTCCAGCGTGACCGGCTGATCCATCAGACGGCGTTGCGTCAGAATGTCTTTTTCCCGGTCGTTCAGCACATCCAAAGCGGCCGCCAGCAACTCGCGCCGTGCGTCCAATTCGTCGCGCGCCTCATAATCACCGGCCTGATCGGCATCTTCGTCCTCAAGCCAGTCCTGCCACTGCATGGAGCCTTCGCCTTCGCTCCCAACAGTCGCGTTCAACGAGGCGTCGCCACCCGACATCCGGCGGTTCATGCTGATGACCTCTTCTTCGGTCACGCCCAGATCTTCAGCAATCTGCTTGACGTTTTCAGGTCGCAGGTCGCCTTCTTCCAGCGCACCAATACGCGCCTTGGCTTTGCGCAGATTAAAGAACAGCTTTTTCTGGGCCGAAGTAGTACCCAGTTTGACCATTGACCACGATCTCAGGACGTATTCCTGAATTGATGCACGAATCCACCACATCGCGTAGGTCGCCAGACGGAATCCCTTTTCGGGGTCGAACTTTTTGACCGCCTGCATCAGGCCTACATTGGCCTCGGAAATCACCTCGGCCTGTGGCAGGCCATAGCCGCGATAGCCCATAGCAATTTTGGCGGCCAGTCGCAGGTGCGACGTGACCATTTTATGCGCAGCTTCAGTGTCTTGCTCTTCCACCCAGCGCTTGGCGAGCATGTACTCTTCTTCCGGCTCAAGCAGCGGAAATTTGCGAATTTCCTGCATATAGCGGTTCAGTCCGCCTTCCGGCGTCGGCGCGGGGAGATTTGCGTAATTTGCCATTTTTCATGTCCCTCCGACAAATGTTTAAGTCGTTAACATGGGATATGGGAATCCATACCCACGCGTTCAAGAGGTACCGTTAACAGTTTGGAATTAACGATGGATAAAGGAAACCTAAGAAATTCTTATTCACGCAACTTTGCGTATTATGTCAGTGGCGAGCGGAGCTGATCAATAAGTTTCTGCATGTCGTCAGGCAGCGCGGCCTCAAACCTCAGGTTCTCACTTGTAACAGGGTGTTCGAACCCCAAAACTGCCGCATGTAACGCCTGCCGGGGAAACGTGCGCACCGCCTCAGACGTGATGGCGCTGAACGCTTTTGCTGCCAGTTTGCGCTTGCCGCCATAGACCGGATCACCCACCAACCCATGGCCTGCATGGGCCATATGCACGCGTATCTGATGCGTGCGACCGGTTTCCAGCCAGCATTCTACCAGAGCCAACCCTACCGGGTTGCCAAATGTCTCGACCACACGCGCCCGCGTCACTGCATGACGACCGCCGTGGAACAGAACCGTCTGTCTCTGCCGATCGGTTTTATGGCGGGCCAACTGCGTGGTCAGCCGCATGATGTTTCCAGGCTCGAAACTGACCCCTTTCACCCCGCGCAGACGTGGATCGTTAGCGTCGGGCACACCGTAACACACGGCGCGATAATAACGCTCGACACTGTGCGCTTCGAACTGAGCTGCCAACCCGTGATGCGCCGCATCAGATTTCGCAACCACCAGCAGGCCGCTGGTCTCTTTATCGATCCGGTGCACGATACCAGGACGTTTTACCCCGCCAACGCCGGACAGGTCTTCACCACAATGATGCAACAACGCATTGACCAGCGTCCCGTTCGGAGAACCCGGCGCAGGGTGCACGACCATACCCGACGGTTTGTTGATAACGATCAGATCGGTATCCTCGAAAACCACCTCCAACGGGATATCTTCAGGGCCGATATGGCTGTCTTCGGCCTCGGCCACTGAAATCTCTACCAAAGCCCCTTCGGCCACTTTGGCCTTGGGATCGCGAACTTCGGCGCCGTTCACTAGAACGGCACCTTCGTCTATCAGTTTAGCCAACCGTGTGCGCGACAGGTTTTCCTCGACTGGCACATCCCGCGAAAGCGCCTTATCAAGGCGTGGCGGCGGATCGGCCGCGATCTGAAACTCAATCTGACGGGTGCTCATGACTGTCCCTTCCGAACCCCAAGAACCGCAGGAAACGCCACAGCTTCGCCTGCTGCGGAGAATGGTCATGCTGCTGACCGCGGTGATGATTGGCGGGGTTCTAGTGACATTCGCGTTGATTGTCATCCGGCTATCGGACCGCACCCCCACCCTGCCCGATCAGGTCGAACTGCCCGATGGCGCAAAAGCGCAGGCCGTGACCATCGGCAACAACTGGTACGCGGTGGTGACAGACGACAACCGCATTTTGATCTTTGACAAGACAACCGGTCGCCAGCGTCAGGAAATCAAGATCGAACCCTGACACTCAATCTTCCAGCGCCATGCGGAACACGATCTCTGACGCATGACGGAGCGCATCATACTCCTCGGGTGTGTCCCGACGAAACCTTTGATCCTCGTCGCTCAAAATAGTTGGGCTGAACAATTGCGGACGGTCGGGAAAAAACTCCTGCTGAAACGCGACGTCGTGCTCGGCGAGGCATTCATCCAGCCAGATCCGCTCGTCCGGCTCCAGCACGTCGTTGCGGCGGACCATAACGGGATCCTCGACGACACGCCGACGCAACCGTCGGCTTTTTTGCCGCCCCATGGCCCGGGTTATGATGCCAAAGGCTTCGCTCGCCGCACGTGACTGCGACGGGTTCGAGGGCTGACCAACCGCGCCCCCATCGGGCAAGGGCACACCAATCCGCGTCATAAAGTCATCGACCACATGGCCCCTTACCATTTCCGAGCGCTCATAGAGTGATGGAACAATCGTCACCCCCGGAAAGGCCTGCTGGATCTGATCAACCTTTGCAGAGAATGTGAAAAGCTCGGGGTTGGCCCTGATCTTTTCCAGACGGTCCCGCACAAATTCAGACACGCCGCTGCTCAACCGCCCATTCTTGGCGCGCTGTTTATAGTCGGCTTCGAAAAAGTCCGAATACCGGCGGCAATAGAACGTAATCCTCAGCTCACGCGATGGGATTTCAGCGAAAATCTGCGCCAGCTTCGTCATGTCACATGAATATAGCATTTCCGAAGAAACCAGGCAGGTCTGATCCCGATGCGCATCGTATTCAGCGGCCATCATCTCGCGAAAGGGGTCGACCGGATGGCTGCTTTGATTGATATGGAAGGCGATGATATTGTGGCTGATCGCAAGGCGTTTGCCACCGTCCAGCCTGCGCCGCCCGGTCTCAATATACCTCAAACCCGCATCTGCCAGCATAGCCGCATTGTTGCGCACAAACCCCTGTAGCGCAGTCGTGCCGGTCTTGGGCATGCCCAAATGCAGCCACAGCATCAGTTGCCTCCTGTGTCCGAGATGTTCCCGTTCATTCCGCGTGATGGTCGGCAAAGTCCGCCGTCATCTGCTGCATAAGCGCCTGCATCTCGGGTTGTTCGCGCAGCTGGGAAATCTGCTGTCTGTGCAAATCACAGGACATATGGTGCAGCCGAGCCGTTTCCGGGTCAGACATCAAATCGTAGAAAATGTCCCGCTTGCGGTCCAGAACAACGTCGATAGAACCGTCCTCTTCCGCGTTCTGGTTCATCAAGTTCCAATATTCCATCCCGAGACTTTCCCCCAGGTGATGAGCACGACCGCGCATTTTCTTGACCAGATAACTTTCGCACGACTTCAACGCATAGTGATTGACCTGCACCAGATCATACCCGACGGAATCGCGCGCCGATCGCCAGCTGTTTGTGTAATAGCGATCCGGCATTAACTGCCCCGATCCGTTGTACCAATGGCATTCCTCCATCGTCTCGACTGTGGGGCGTTTGGGTCGGTGAACGCCCAGCGCATCCCAAAGCCCACGTTGGAACATCGTCTTGAAACCCCACGCCTGAGGAGGGCGAGGCTTCTGCTCGGCAGCGGCGCAACGGAATTGATCCGACAGGAACCGGTCCTCGTATCTGACGACGCCAGAGTTTCCGAACAGCCGCCATGTCATCGAGATCGTTTTCGCGTCTGGGATCGCCTCAGTCAGGGCGCGCAGGGTGTTGTCGCCGGTTTTGACATTGATGAGCTCATCCGCATCAATCACAACGACCCAGTCCTGCGGCCGTGCGACCTCCATTTTCAAGAATTTTTTATAGGCGCGTTTTTGCGGGCTGGTCTGGCGGCGAGAGTTGTTGTCGACATGAGTCACGATGCCCCGGTCATGCAAACGTGTCAGCAGCGCATCGGTGCCGTCGGTGCAGTCATTTGTCATCACGACAATCTGGTCAACACCGATCGCACGGTTATGCGCCACCCATTCCAGAACAAAGGGACCTTCGTTCTTCATGGGGGTCACGCTTAAATATCGGGGGGCCTGATCAGACACTTATTCGCCTCATGTTCTGCCGCTTTTTATTACTGTAATTCAAATCCTGCGGCTTTCACTCCGAACACAGCTTAAGCCTATTGTCTGCCGCGACCAAGGGTATTCCTCTGGCGTTACAAAAAGCTTGCTCCATCACGATCGCGTACGCGCCAATTGGTTTGCAAAACGTTTATAAGGGGGAAACAAATCATGTGCTTTTTGAAGGTAGGGCCTAGCCTTACCTTTGTTTCCCCGTCGTAGGTGAATCTGCCCGGCCATACCCTGAATTGAAGCAGTCGCCTCATCCAGATCGGCGGCCTGCAGAATCTGGTTCTGCCCTTGCTCTTCGGCACCATTCCGCTCCAGGAAACGGCCCATGGCAAATATCAAGAATGGATTATCCGGATCACAGGCCAACGCATTCGCCATCGTCAAACGAGCTGAGGCTTGATCTCCTTCGCTTTCATAAAGCTCAGCCAAGCGTTTATGGTAGAGGGGGTTTTCCGGGACGCTCGCAATAACCCTGCGCATGATGTCAACGGCCCGTGTCGCCGGAATTTCCCCCAAGTGAACATTCAGTACCGTAGAAAAACTCTGGACTCGGGGGTCAGCGTCGGGAATATCGGTCATGCGCACCAGCCCGTCGTGCAGTTGCTTCAGGCGGGGTTGGCTGTCAAAAAGTCTGCGTGCCTTTTGATCCAATGCCAAATCAGACCAGTCCAATAATAGAAAATCGAAGTTGCACGGCAGGCGTACCAACACGTTACGTTGTGCAACATGGGAATTGAAATTAAACCAAGGCCTGCGGATAACTTTCTGCAAAGACCAATCGGTTGGCGGAAACAACCGAAGTGATATCTGATCACGATACACAACGCGCGAGCCAAAAACCAATACGTCCGGCCTAATCGGCTTGGCCCAAAAGGCCTGGCTAAACGCCAGACCCGCCTGCCAGCGTTTGCGAAGTTCCCCCAATGCAGCAGATTTCAATGCGCACAACACAGCGTAATCTTCGGGCCAGACATGGGGACTCTGCAAAGCAGTCTCAGCCATGTCTCTGGCGTCATCCCATCTGTCCAAATAGAAAAGGTTAAGGGACTGAAGTAACGGCAAGAACGCATTGTCGGCGCCTGCGTCCAGTATCTTTTCGGCAAGTTCAAAGGACTCTTGCGACCTATCCTCTGCATTCAACCGGTTTAAATGAAAAAGAACCTTCGCGTAGATATGCGCAGCCTCGGACGCGCTCAGAAACTCATTAAACCGCTCATGGAGCCTGTTTAAGGCGGCCTCGTTGGCCACTTCAACCTCGGCCTCGCTCAATACATCCCGAAACACCCTGCGTTGTTGACCGGATATCCGCGCGGCGGCCATCGAAAAAGCCGAAATGACAGGCGCAATCACCTGATCGGCCCGGGACATTGTATAAAGCTCAAGAAAATCACGCTTTGCACGGGTCATGCCCGACACGTCTGCGATATCCGACATTTTAAGCAGCTTCGGAAACCGCTTCTGGAATCGGGCAATCAGTTCCGGTTGGTCCGAAAACATGATGGCCGTGGTGTCGGCGTTTTTCTCCAGATGCGCCTCATAAAATTCTTCAGGTTCGATCTTGGCCGGCCATGTGGTGTGCTTCCAAGGCAATCCGTTCAGAATATCGCCGCGGCGGATGTGATAGGCTGACACACCCTGCCCCGAAAGCTTTTCATCAGCGCGGTCCATGATAGCGCGTATTTCATCCGTAAAACCGATCCGACGGACGAATTCGCGATACCTTGGACGTATCGCCTCGATATCCTCCCACGGGAAGGCCAGTACTTCGAACCCCTCCTCGACCAGAACTGAGCGTCCCGATTCAAGATGGGCAATCAGTCGTTCAGGCGTTTTGTCACTCTGAAAGGCCCAGATCGGCAGAGCATTGTTATTGAGCGCATCGAACGCCTCGGAAGCAAGAAAATGCGCATCCATCCAATCTTGCGCGAACAGCTCCTGCGGGTGGTCCAGTTCAGGCGCGTCAGCCCCCTGCGGGAACCAATTTACTTTGTAGTCTGTGCCAAAATCCTCGGCCAGACGAATGCAGGTCAGCATCATCAGAAGGCGCGCACCCATACGGTCTTTGCGCTGACCGATGAACACCCCTTTCGCAGGCGTCATGAGACTTCCTTTGCCTTTTCCAGCGCGGCACGGCGCAATACCCGGAACCGACGGCGGGCCTGCTGCACAAGCTCGGGGTGGCGATCGCCAGCGAACGCTTCGATCCCACGCATGACCATTGGCAAATTGCGACGAGCTCGCATCAGCTTGTAGTACTCCGCTGGCTCAAGTGACCCGTTCATCGCCTGCTGCATGATCGGTTTGAGAATATCGAGCTTGCGCAACATCGGTGCCGCAAAGTGATTGGAAAACCACGTTTTCAGCAACACCACATTGTCGCCCTGTAAGCGCGTTACCTGCTTCCGGTCGAGATCGAAAAACGGATCATAGAATACATAGGCCTTTCCAGCCTGACCCACGGTTTGCGCTGCATCCCCCATCGGCAGATCCCAATCCTGCACCTGCCCAAAACGGTATCTGGTTTCCCACGGCACAAGGCGTTCATCCAGCGAGGTCTGCGGATTGAATGCAATCACGACAGCTCCCGGAACCAGCTCAGAAAAAGTCAGCGCCCCGAACCCGCCCATCGAAGCACCTGCAAAGACGACCTGTTCATATTGGTCGAAGAACCCTTCGGCTGCACGGTTCTGGAAATACGAGATGATCTCGGGGTCGCGATACCACGCCTTCGTGCGCGCAAAGACCCCCATATGCGACCATCCCTCATCGCGAAAAAACTTCCACCCCCAAGGTTCGCGCGAAAAGGACAGGTCATTGGCGTTTGCGATATTGTCGAAGCTAACCACAAGTTGCGATGCAGAACGCTGATGAAACAATACCGAATGGCGTTCCAGTTTCTGAAAAAAGCCGGTGCCATCGCCACCTGGGTAAAGCTCGACAAACCAAGGCGGCGCCGGATCGGTCAGAATGCGTTCATACCCCGTCTTACGGTCGGGGTGCTCGGGTTTTAGCTGCTCTTTCGAAAGGTCTTCTGCCATGGTCCTCAAACAAGATTGTCCGCCAGCCACACCCGAAAGTCCACCCAGTCCGGGCGCATCTTGATCTCGGCAATCCTGCTGCGGTGCCAATCGCAGGCCTGCACGTGCAGCGCCCCCAGCTTCGTGTCCGCCTTCAAGTCCGCTAACAGCGGCGCCGCACGCCGCGCGATGGGAAGAATGGACTGGTCAGATTCCTTGTTGGCATTCATGTCCTGCCAGTAAGATTGTCCCTGATCCACTTTGATGTGGTTGGTCCGTCCCCTGTCCCGCTTGATCAGAAAACCATCCAGAGACCGCACCGAATAATGATGCAGCCGCCCGAGCGAGTGGTCAAACCCACGCCAGGCCCGCCATCCCACCTTTTCCGACGGAAACAAGTTTCCCCCTGCATCAGACCAGGCAATATCGCCCTCTCTGCCCTCTTCAACGCCCTTCGGGCGATGAGGACCAAACCGCGTGAACTTGCCATTGTTGCGAAACAGAGTTTTCAGACCATAGGCCCGGCCCGAATGATACGGAAACTCCTGATCTCCCATCGAGAAAACTTCAGTCACAGGACGATCTTCGAAACTGATGTTTCCGGAACTTCCGAACAGTTTCCACGCAAATGAGATCGCATCAACTGGCTGGCCCGCGCGCTTTTCAACCTCGGCAATCAAGGCACCAAAACTATTGTCTCCGTGTCGGATATTCCAGAATTCATCCACATCCAGGCAAAGTAACCAGTCGGCCTCTTTGACCTTGGGTTGACGTCGTGCCCTCCTCAGCATCTGATGCTGTGGATTGCCGCCTTCCTTCACCTCGTTCGAGACGTGGGTCGCCAGTCCAAGCTCCTGAAGTCTGACAGCAATTTCATCTGTTCCGTCGTCACAATCATTGGTGAAAATCACAAAGTGATCGACCCCCAACGTTTTATGGAACGCGACCCACTCTAGCATATAAGGGCCTTCGTTCTTCATCGTGGTGAATACGGTAATGGCTTGCGACATCTACACCATCCTGACCTAAGTTGCCCATCGTCATACACAACCCCGCCTGCGCGGGCGAGACAGGAAATGGCAATATCAGTAATCCTCGGCAAACTGGTGTAGCAGTACACACTTCCCTACAGTCACGCTCATTTATATCGGACGACAGATATCCTGAATACCTAAAGCCGGGCAGTAAGCTAGGTTGCGGTCACTTTCTCTCAAAGAAAGATTTTGCGTGTTTCCACGGGTATTTCTTGATGTGCTGTAGTTCGCTTTGAAGCCGATCTATTTCGTCAACTGCCTTGTTGCGCTCAGCAATAGCCTCGTCTCGTTCGGCAATAACTTGATCACGCTCGGTAATTACCGCATCGCGATCAGCAATTACCGCATCGCGCTCTGCCAAAGCTGCATCTCTGATAGCGACCATTTTCTGCACACCGCCAACAACCAACAATCGTTCGTCTTGCAAATCCCTCTCGGCAGTTGGGTGGTCAAAAAATCGATAGCTGTTCCAAAGTTCGGTTGCGCGTTCCGACCCTATTAAACCCGAAATGTAGGTATATACTTCTTTAAACTTTAACGCGACCGCCCTCCTGGCTTCATCAGGAATGGTATTGTCGGTTCTGGAGACATTTTCTTTTTTACCTGCATCAAACTCTACAAAATCAATCGATAGAAAATCGCAGATATCTCGAAGCGTCGACTCCTGAAACAAGTCTTCAAAAAAGACCAGCTTGTAGTTGTCCCCAAACACCTCACGGGCCGAACTGTCAACACGGTCATATCTTGATCGAACTTCGTTAAACACGCTGTCTAAGTCATTAAGAATCCCGTAGATTTCTTCCGATTGAGTCGGATTCACATTCTGATCCCTAAACCTGTGACGGGTCGAAGAAATTATCCGCTCGACAGGATCCCGCACAAGCTGAATGGCTTTAACGTCCACCCCCATTTTAGCGAAGTTGTCGCGCACGATTTCCATTTGATTTTTTGCCAGCACGCTATTGCTGGGGGTCAGATCGCCTGTCAAACATGTCTCCTCAGCGCTGTCCAGAAGATGCCCGAAGTAATCAAAGTAAAGTCGCAGGTCTTGTGTGAAAGCCGACAACTTAGTGAGCGCTTCTAATCGCTTCTTCTTATTTATTTCTCCCTGGCCAACAATTCCGGATAATTCGGCGAGGCGGTCATAGTAGAAATTGCGTTCAGATTGCGAGAAATGGCTATCCAGCACATGGTATTCTTTGACGATACCAAAATCGCTTTGAACACTAGTGCTCAGATAACGATGCAACCAGGTTGTTCCACATTTTTGGCCACCGAGCCCAAGCAAAAATGTACCTGCCGACATTAAACTATCTCCAATCACCTCAAAACCTACTGGTACTTCACCAGTTACTGCGTTTTAGAAAGACTTGTAAGTGCGTGCCCACGCAAAAAGCTCAGCTCAATCCTACTGTCCCACCCCAAAGTTATGGGCAGGATAAGTATAGTAACCAACCGATCAAGATAGTTATGGTGCGGTCGAGACGCCTCGAAATCACTTATCAACTGAAATCAGTCGATCTCAATGAGCAGAATTAATCCATTTTTATTATTTATTTTTATGTAGTTAATTGCCTCCCTTAATCTCAAGGTCTATCAATAGCCATCATCAAACCTCGCGGCGAAAGGTGGACACAAAGGTGGACAAATGACGAGAGCGCTTCATAGACTTACCGCACTTAAAGTAAAGAATTCACCACCTGGAAAGTACTCCGACGGCGGCGGCCTCTGGTTGTACAAACGCGCTGACGGCGGGGCTCAATGGTTTCTCCGGTACGTATTGTACCGCCGCAGACGAGAAATGGGCTTAGGTTCTGCCCGAGAAGTCTCGCTGAAGGAGGCACGGAATGAAGCAGAAAAGTGGAGAAAAGTTCTACGAGAAGGCAAGGACCCGATCAAAGAGAGGGAGAAACAAAAAAAGGAAGCTGCGCGAGATTTGTACCTGCTTCGCGATATAGCTCAAGACGCCTTCGAAGCTCGAAAGGCCGAGCTAAAAAACGACGGTGAAGCGGGGCGCTGGTTTAGTCCGTTAGAGCTTCATGTTCTTCCTAAGTTGGGTTCGATGCCAGTCTCTCTAATCGACCAAAACGATATTCGTAACACCCTCCAGCCTATTTGGCACGAAAAAGCATCCACAGCCCAAAAGGCAATTGAGCGATTGGGAATTTGTATTCGCCATGCGTCCGCACACGATATCGACGTTAACCTTCAGGCGGTTGCGAAGGCAAAAATCCTGCTTGGGAAACAGCGCCACAAAGTAAAACACATCCCTGCGATGCACTGGAAAGATGTGCCTGACTTCTACGCTAGTCTCGTCGAGCCGACACCGACACACCTTGCCTTACGCCTGCTAATACTTACCGCAATGCGATCAGGGCCCATCCGCTTCTTGCGAACGGAAGAACTTTCATCAGATTTATGGACCATTCCCCATGAGAAAATGAAATCCAAGGTTGGCGAAGATGATGATTTCCGTGTCCCACTTTCGAAAGAAGCCCAACACGTAATCAAATTGGCGAAGCCATTTGCGCGAAAGGGTTATTTGTTTCCAGCCAAACGAAAAGGCGTTTTAAGCGACGCCACAATGGCAAGGTTGATGGAACGAAGGGGTTTAGATGCCCGACCTCACGGTTTTCGGTCAAGCTTTCGCGATTGGTGCGAAGAAGCCACGAATACTCCTGAGCACATCTCAGAAGCTGCCTTGGCTCACTCAAGCGGGAACAAAGTTATGGATGCTTACCGTCGAACCCAGTTTCTCGATAAACGTCGCCCTCTAATGGAGAAGTGGGCGAAACACGTAACCAGCATCGCAACCGAGACATGAAGGCCAACAATTGTTTGTAAACGACCGAACCAGAACGTCGCTCTACGACATTCACTCAAAAGTGCTGTCCTTGATCGAAAGTAAAATGCCAACCTTCAGGTGGGATCCCGATGGTGATGTGCGGGACGACGAGCCTAACTACTACACCGCCTCAGAAATTGTAGGGCAAGAAGAAGACTATGATCCTGCGATATTGATGCTACCTGGTGGGCGAAAAAGAACTGTTTATGAATTGAAAGAGAAACCTAGAGAAAAACAGAGTGGCTTCCCAGCGCCGACTTTTCTTGACGCTCCTGCCGTAAGTGGTTTCCACAAGGACGATGAAGCTTGGGACTACTTCTACAACCATTTTTTGACGCTTGCTCAAGATTTCACTTGGGATTTCGTAAGCTCGAATAAACATAAGGCAGAAGTTTTGATGCCTACTGGCGGTTCGGCAGCTGTCAGTGCCGAACTATTCCGACGTCCAGACAACGAAACTGGGCCTGCGAACACTCATATCGATGTCCGTATTGGAACAGTTGGATCAGGGCATTTGAAGTACCTGCCTTCTCTAGGCAAAGAATCGCATGGAGCGAACTCTAATCTGCGGATCTTGTACGGAGCGCAGCTTTATCAACCGATCACATTCGCAGGGTCGGACTTCGGCAGGTTTTTTGAAGATCTCAAGAAAGCAAAACTAGATATTCCGATGGATTACGATGCGCTCTTGGTCCACGACATCCTTACTTTGAGCATCGAGGGAAGGTGGAACAAGCAAGAAATCAAACAAAAATTGGCTCCCAATTTGAAAGACGCTTCGTGGAATGTAATTTGGGCTGATGCTACTAGGGAAAATGTCAAATTGGGCAAACCTGGACCGAAAGGTGGACCTAAGCTGAGCTTCAACGTACTGAAAACTAAATTAAAAACAGTCCGCTCATAATTCATTCAAATAATTCGCAACGCTAAATAGTTCGTTGCAACGAATTCATCGTTCAGGATCAGCCCAAGTCACAAAATGAAAGGGCTGATCAATGGACAACATCGATCCACTTCTTACCGCCTCTGAGAGCGCACAGTATCTTCAAATCTCAGTGCCAACATTTTGGCGCAGGGTTGCCGATGGCACAGTACCACCGGCTGTCAAAATCGGATGCCTATCACGCTGGCCTCGCTCGGAGATTGTGGAGGTCATCGAAGACGCCAAATCCAGGCGCTTTGAGCCTGAAGCCGCGAAGAAAGTACTTCTTGCACCTCAGAAAACTGAGCCAGCCTCCGTTTTCTCGCCAGTGACCGGAAAGTTTCAATGAACATGCGCACTGATTACACCAGCATCGCTAAATCGGCGACTGAGTACGCTGCTCGAGGGTGGCATGTTTTTCCCGTGCCGCCCGGAGAGAAAAAGTCTTACAAATCCGAGAAACACTGTGGCGGTCAAAAATGGGGCGCTACTACGGACCAAGGTGTAATTGCGAGGGACTGGCAGAAATGGCCATCCGCTAATGTTGGAATCGTCACGGGACCAAAATCCGGATTTTTTGTGATCGAGGCGGATACACCGCAAGGGCACAAGACAGATGGGGTTTCCAACTTGTTCTCCCTCATCGATGCCAACGGAACTCTGCCTGAAACGGTGGAAGCCCTCAGTCCCACCGGCTCTTGGCATTTATACTTCAAGTGGCCGGAAGGCATTAATATTCGCAACTCGGCAGGCCAAGTAGCACCAGGTGTGGACGTACGCGCTGATGGAGGGATGGTATTAGGAGTGCCTTCCGTCCGGCCTGGGTTTGACCAACGATATCGCTGGAAGAACCCACCTGGATTATTCGAATTAGCCGAATGCCCAGACTGGCTGCTGAAGTTAGTGTTGAAGCCAGAAAAGGAAAAAGCTGAACCCAGGCAAAGCTTGAATGCCGACATCGACAACCGTTGGGCGCAAGCGGCGTTGCAATCTGAACTAGCTGCGCTACTCGCCACACCAGTAGGCGGTCGCAATCATCAGTTGTTCAAATCTGCGTCCGCACTGTTTGAGGTCGTCTCTGGCGGTCACTTAGGTGAAGCATTGGTTCGTGAGCGACTGGAGGCAGCAGCTTCTGCCATTGGCCTCGACTCTTTGGAAACTTGGCGCACCATCGATAGTGGTTTTAAGGCCGGTATCGAGAAACCCAGAGGCCCCAAACAAAGAAAAGAAAACACGGAACCAAAGTTCCGCCATAGCGAACTGAGCCTAGTTCGGGACGACAAGGGTCGTCCGTTCTTTAACCCAGCAAATGCACTTACTCTGCTTTCCCAACACCCAGAATGGTCAGGTGTTTTAGCTTATAATGGGTTCACCGCGCAAAAGTACTTGTTGAGGCCAATTCCTGGACAAAAAGCAGGTATTTCTCCTCGTCCTCTCGAAGATGATGACTACGTAGCTGTTCAATGCTGGTTCAATCGAAATGGCTTTCCACGAACCAGCATGGATATTGTTCAAGGAGCTGTACGAAAGACCTGCCGCGACAATCACTTTGATCCCCTCCAAGATTATCTAAACAACCTAATTTGGGACGGAGAGGAGCGTTTAAACACTTGGTTAAGCGCTTATTGCGGAGCAGAACCAAGTGTTTTTTCTTCCGAGGCGGGCAAGCGTTGGTGCATTTCAGCAGTTGCTCGCGGTCTTTCACCGGGGTGCAAAGCTGATCATATGCTGGTTTTAGAGGGCTCCCAAGGACAAAAAAAATCTACCGCCTTGGCAACTCTGACCGGCGTAGCCTGGTTCAGCGATGCTCTTCCAGCGATGGGGACCAAGGATGCTTCAAGTTTTTTGCGTGGAAAGTGGGTAATCGAAGTCGGCGAACTAGAGGCGATGCGGAGAGAAGTGGATGCCGTTAAAGCATTCATTTCGAGGCAGGTGGAAACATTCCGTCCGGCTTATGGTCGTGAGGAGGTTAGCGAACCCCGTCGATGCGTATTCGCTGGCACAACCAACAAAGAAGACTGGCAACGTGACGAAACCGGTGGACGCCGATTTTGGCCTGTCCGTGTTGGGGAAATTGACATCAATGCAATTGCTCGCGACCGAGACCAGATTTGGGCCGAGGCCGTCGAGTTGTATCGTCAAGGTGAGCGTTGGTGGCTCGAAGGTGAAGCGGAGAAAATTGCTCGCAAAGAAGTTTCAAATCGCCGCCCCGTCGATCCTTGGAGTGAAGATATCTGTAAGGCGGTACACGGCTACACGGAAGTGACAGCCAAGCAGGTGTTGAGCAAGATGGGTGTTAAGCGCGCCGACATGACACCGCTCTTAGCCAAGCGGGTCGCACAAGAATTGGTGGCACAGGGATGGAAAAGAGCCGGACGTATCACTTCAGGTGAAGGAAAGGGAGCTGTGAGGTTTGTTCCCGACGCCAAATCCATGAAGGCGGAGTGAAGATGGTGAAGATGGTGAAGATGGTGAAGCAGAGAAAGCCAAAACCCAACACAACGGCTAAGCACATGTTATTAAGTGCTTTGTTGGAGTTTCTTCCGTTCAAGGAAAATCTCTTCACTCGCTTCACCGAAGAAAGCAACGTTCACATACGGCCATGGGAGCGCTGCTAAACAGCGGTCCAATTCGTTCCCCTAGACATTCTGAACGAACTCTCCAAAGAGGAAAACCGAATGACCAAAATCACAGCCCTTGACTGCATCCGCGATGCAATAAAAACCGCCGAGTTGGAAGTCCGTGCCCTCGAGATTGAGGAAGCGCTGAACATCCTGTGCGATCACATCTCGCCGCCGGACTGCCTAAACCTGACAAAAATCGACATGCGCTACAACAGGCTGCATCGCGAGTTGTGCGACATCTACCAGTCGCTACATCTGCGCTACCGCAGTTTAGCGCAATAAAGAAAGAGGCAGAGCATGACTACCAAAGGCCCAAACACAGACATGATATCCGCAGCCGAAAGTAACTGCGCACGTGAAACGTCACAGAATCTCAAGAAGTTCAGCGAAGTGTTAGTAGCGGAATATTACCAGCGGTACGATGAGGTAGGCGAAGTGAATATACCTATTAGTGCTATTGGACCTATTGCGGAGAACATTGAGGGCAAGAGGGGACAGGTACACTACCTAGGAGGCTCGATCTGGCATGTAATCGTTCAGCGGCAGCCCGGAGAACATATTCGGACGAGGATCAAATCTGGCGCTTGGCTTACGGTTCTAGAACACATCCTGAATTATGGCGGCGACAACACATCAAACCGTGAAGCGCTCACACACCTGCAAAGTTTTATTGAAACCGTCAGTGACAAAAACTTTGAAAAAAACAAGAAACAAATAACCAAGTTGCCGAAGGTAATCGAATGTCAGAATTAATCGAAGCAGCAGAAGCTACGCTAAAGTCAGCTCACTTTGTTCTCGCAAAAGTCAACGAAAAAGGCGCTGAGTTCAGCGATTTGGCGGTTGCAATGATCGGAGTGATTAGCGGCTTCATCGTGGCTCTGGTAAGCGAGCTAACTAGCGATCTTGCGCCAGAGGTCCGCAATAGAATCCTTGGCGTAATTAAGCGGCTTCGCGCAACACAAACTGAGCTGGAAGAAACGATCACCCCTCTAACGGGAATGGCCCCGCGATGAACCACGTTTTCGGATTTGCAAGCTCAAAAGGCGGGGTCGGCAACGAGTTCGACCAAGCAATCGTTGCCCTCTTCGGCTTAAAACACGGTGTAAATTTCTCAATAGCAAACCTTAAGTGCCACGTATGCGACGAGCAGACCGAACACACCGTCACATTCACGGAAACAAGCCGCGAATGGGAGTGTCAGAGCTGTGGCCAGATCGAGATTGAGGACAACGACGAATAAAAAGGGCCGAGGCACTTCTACCCTGACCCAGAGACCTGCCCCCGCCATGCTTACAGTTGCTGAATCTCAAATTGCAGTCACAGCACAAAATACAAGACCTGCCCTTGCCGCTCGGGGGCGGCAAATTGAGGACTTCTAAACGTCTCTTTCATTGCCTGGCACATATGCATCTAATGACCAAAAAACTTGAAACACACCCCTGCAACTTTGACGACTCCACGGCGGTGGACGCCGCAGCAATGGCTGGCCGTATCCGGCCCCAGTTCATGACACCTGACCAGATCGAACGACTACGCCCCGCCCTGATCGAAACAGAGGCTGTGACGGTCGCAGAAGCCGTGAAACAGCTTGCGCATCTGCCCGAGCGTAACCGCGAATGGTGGCAGTCTATTCAGGCTAAAACCAAGCTGAGAGTTTCTGAGATTTTGGAAGAAATTGGCGACGAGGTCGACCATCCAGACGACCCCGGCGCGGTCGATATTGCCGGGATCATCAACCGCGAACTAGGCCCGCGCTGATCACATCCTTAGACCGCTGAAAAAGGCAATGTCCCGGCGCGCTCGATGAGCTGCCGCATATGCCAGCAACAACATCCGCGCAGTTGCCACCGTTTTCTTATTCTTCCGAAACCCAACTCCTGAAGGGCGGCCAACCGCCCGAGCAAATGCCCGCCGCAGCTCCTTCGAATTGATGGAGAACATGTTGAACATCACCGTGATAATATTCATTTCCTGCCACCCGTCTCTTGTAGCAGCGCTTCACCAAAAATAGCCAACAGCGCACGTTCCCGCTTTTCGCTCCTTTCCAGATGGTCAATGATCGTTCTTTGCAGCTCAAAATGTTCGCGCAACGCCGTATCCATTGCTCTTTTTAGCTCAAATTCTTCAAATTTCATTGCCTGATCCTCCTGCCTTGCAGGTGTGCAGATCCAGGCGGAACGCAAGCTGGCTTTAATGTTCTATAAACATTTCAGGGTGAGCCATGAGGCCCACCCTGCAACCACGTCCGAAAACATGGCTTTTGAACCCCCCGCAAATGCGGGGAACAAACTGCCCATAGCAGCCACAGGCGAAACGCTTCTTTTGCTGTGATAATCTCGCCAGATTCACGCTGGGGAATCTCTTCTTTTTCCAATTTGTGACCCTCCGTTCCCGCCGGTCCACAGTTCTCTTTGTGACCCTTTCATGTGGCCCGTGTGGCCCGCTATCCCTCTGAATTTGCATTTTAATGTTTCACTGCAATTTACAAATCAGCGCCTGAACATTTGGGGGTTTAGGAAAGAGCAAGTGGGACTGGATGACCCCTGCGGGCCACCAGACACTTGCAAAGGGAGGCTACGCCTCCCCTTGACCCCTCCCTGCGGGCCACAACAAAAACGAGGATTTTTTTATGACCCACACGACCCCGCAGACCCCGGAGGGCCTACCGGGACACAGACCCCGCCGGGACCGCATGTTCAAAATGCGGCTGACCGAAGATGATGCCGCCCGATTGAAAACATGGGCGCATCAAAACGAGCTATCACAAGCTGACTACGTTCGTTTTATGACGTTCGGCAGGACCACATTTGCGCCCCCCAACAGCTCGAAGTTGGAGGCTGTGGCCCGCCAGTTGACCGGGATCGCGACCAACATCAATCAGGCGCAAAAGAGCATCAACGAGGCCCACCAAAACGGCACCTTGTCCCCTGCCCAGTTCGAGGCGATGGGCCGCGTTCTGGACCAAGGACGCCGAGCCTTTGGTGAACCGCTGGCCGAGTTACGCACCGAGTTGAAGAAGCTGAAGCCCACCGCTGACACATCCGACGAGCTGGACGCCGGATGATAATCAAGACGGGTGGCATAGCTTCGGGCGATGGCCCCCGCATCACTAACTATGCAGTTAGTGATGGCGACAACGAGCGAGTCGAGATCATCAAAGATGATAACGACCAGCTCCTAATTGCCGACCAGTTTGCCGAGCTGAAAGGCCGAAAGAACGGCCTTCTACACATCATCATTTCACCGAGCGAAGAACTGACACCCGACGAGCTGGCCGCGACCGTCGCCGCGATCCGCACCGAGTTCGGGTTCAATCCTGATGATCCTGAGACGCTGGCGATGCACGAAAGCAAGCGCGCAAATGGTTCGACCCAAAAGCATTATCACCTGATCCGACCAGCTCAGAACAGCGAGACCGGGCGCACATACAAGCTATTCAGGAGCAAGGCGAAAGACGAAGCTGTTAGCCGCCTTTGCGAACTGCAATTCGGCCACCAGCTCACCAACGGCGCGAACAATGCTTTTGCTGAAATGAGATTGCGAGAACAAGGCAAAGACGAGCTGGCCGACCGCCTGGCCGCTGAGCTGGGCGACGACGAGCGCCCCAGAGCTGCCTTTTCCAACGATCAGCACCAGCAGGCCAAGCGATCAGGTTTTGACCTGCCAGCTTTACGCCACCAGCTCACAACCATTGCCGCCCTGCCCCGTGACCAGCAGCCCGCCAAGCTGGCCGAGCTGATCGAGCGCGAAGGGCTAGAGCTGGCCGACGCCATTCCCGAAGGACGCGGTCGAAGCCGGATTATGATCGAAACCCCGGAAGGCATCCGCGATCACAACGCAAACAGAACTTTGAAAATCAAAGCCCAAGACGTAGCCAAATTCATTTCAAAAACACAGGAGATATTACATGAACTCAGAGCCAACAAAGCCCGCTCCCGACCAAACTTTGCGGGACCTGCTATCGCAGATCATCCAAGGGCAGGAGCAGATTCACCAGAGCAACCAGGCCATAATAGCTCGCATGAACGCTCTTCTGAAAATCTTTCAGGCAATCAGCAGGAGCTGAAAGAGAGTGAGGAACTGACACTGGCAGCGATAAGTTTGCGGCCACTGGCGGCACAGTTTGCAGATAACCGCTCAGACGATGTAACTTCGACTGGCATTGAACCGATCCCAGACCCCGGCGATCCGAACTTGCTTCGCAAGCTGGCCGCAATACTTCGAAAACAAATAGAGAAAGCAAATGCCGCGCTCAAACGGGCCACCCATAGATCTGACGGCATGACGTTAGTCTAGAAAATCCTTGCAGGAAAATCGGGTTGAGTGGCAGGTTGCTGTCACAACTTTAAGATTTTCAAGCGAGTCACGAATGATTGAAGCTATCCATTTAGCAAACCAAGGCGCGTACGATGCAACGGGCACCAAGCTCGAAGGATTGAAGAAGCTCAATTTTATCTTCGGCTCGAATGGATCAGGCAAGACAACGATTTCCCGTGTTATCGAAGGCTCGGGAACTTTCCCTGACTGCCAAATAACCTGGGCGGGCGGCAGTCCGCTGGAAACCCGCGTCTACAATAAGGATTTTGTCGAAAAGCACTTCGATGCAGAAAGTAGCATCAAGGGTATCTACACATTCGGAGAGAACGTCGAGATCGCCGAGAAGATCAAGACTCTCAAGGGCGAGGCTGATGTAATCAAAACAAAGCTTGGTGGGCTCCGAAAGAATCTCTTCGGCGAAGATGGAGCAAGCGGAAAGAAGAAAGAACGTGAAGCGCTCACCGCGCAGATCGTGGAGGATGTATGGAGCGCCAAAAAGAAGTTTGATAAACTGGAAGCAGCCTTCACAGGACTGAACAACAACAAGAAAAGCTTCTGCGACCGCTATCTCAAAGAAGCGTCGAGCAACATCGCTACAGTGAGGGATATTTCAGAACTACGTGAAGACGCGGCAACGGTCTTTTCGGGGTCGTTAACCAAGGCAACAGTCTTGCCCAATCAGGATAGCTCGAAGATATCGATACTGGAAGGCTCAGCGATCCTGAAGAAGAAGATCATCGGAAAAGAAGACGTGGACATCGCGGCGCTAATCGAAAAGCTCGGCAACAGCGATTGGGTGCAGCAGGGACGGCAATACTTTGATCAACTAGAGGACCAGTGCCCATTCTGCCAACAAAAGACGGATGCAGCCTTCAAGCAGAGCCTGGAAGCGTATTTTGACGAGAGTTACATCTCCGACCTCGTATCAATCGACAAACTGCTCGCCGGCTATGCTGATGCAGCAAAAGACTTACTGAACGCATACAGAGCCACCGATATTGTTGAGTCGCCCTACCTTGACCGCGAGACCTTCGAAAAGGACGTTGCAGCCCTTGGCCTCGCTCTGGATAGCAATATTGAGCACATCACGGCTAAGCGAAAAGAACCAAGTGCCGTCGCCACGCTTACTAGCACAGCCCCGTTAATCTCAGCGGTGGATGCCCTTATCAACGCGGCCAACAAGAAGGTAATAGCAAACAACGATACAATCGATAATCTCGCTGCGCGAAAGAAAGAACTGACGTCACAGGTTTGGAAAAGGCTGCTCGAAGACACAAAGGCAATCTACGATAAGTTCAAGGCGGAAACTGGTGGGCTCGACAAAGCGATCACCTCGCTGGAGAGCCAGATAAACACTGAGACAAAATACCTTGAAGCCAAGCAAGAAGAGATAGAGGAGAATGAGCGAAAGATCACCAGCATCAAGCCAACGATTGACGCAATCAACAAACTCCTGAAATCATTTGGCTTCACCAACTTCCATCTAGCCGAAAGCTCGGATAGCGGCTTCTATGAAGTCAAGCGGGTGGACGGTAGCGATGCAAAGCGAACATTGAGTGAAGGCGAGAAATCTTTTATCACCTTTCTGTATTTCTATTATCTGGCTGGAGGATCGTTTAGTTCGAGCGGTGGCACAAATGACAAGGTCGTTGTGTTCGATGATCCAGTTTCGAGCCTCGATGCAGACATACTTTTCATTGTCTGCAATCTGATAAAGAGCATCGTTGCCGAAATGCGCACGGGCACAAGTTCAATCAAACAGGTGTTTGTGCTCACGCACAATATCTATTTCCACAAGGAAGTTACGTTCGACAAGAAACGTAGCGCCGCTAAAGCCAAAAGTGATGAGACATTCTGGGTTGTGCGCAAAACATCGCAGCGTTCAGAACTCATGCCATTTGACGAGAACCCGATCAAGTCGAGCTACGAACTGCTCTGGCGAGAAGTCAGGCAGAAGCCACCTTCGGATACGGCCATACAGAACGTCATGCGCAGAATCCTTGAACACTACTTCAAATTTTATGGCGGCATAACACCTGAAGACATTATCGAAAAATTCAACGGCAAGGACAAAATGATCTGTAGCACTTTGCTCTCGTGGGTGAATGACGGATCGCACTTCGCCACTGATGACCTCTATATGGCTTGTGATCCCGGCCAGGTTGATCGCTATCTCAACGTTTTCCAAAGAATTTTCGAAGATTCCGACCACGGCGGGCACTTCAGGATGATGATGGGTGATGATTATGTCGCGCTTCCCGTCGCAGCCAACGATGATGGAGCAAAGGCGTTAGTTGTCACGGAAGCGGTCGCACAGTAGGCGCTTCCGCGCGGGCGTCCTCCGCAAAAGGGTGAGCAAGGGATTCATCTGAGTGTTGTGCTTACCGTTTCTTTCCGTATTTTCTCATAATGCGACCAATTTTCAGAGGCGAGGCATGCAGACCGACATAATGACGATCAAGGAAGTCTCGGCCTATCTGAAGATAACGGAAAAGACCGCCTATCGGCTCACAGCGGAAGGGAAGATCCCAGGCTTCAAGGTTGGGGGTGCGTGGCGATTTAGAAAGCAAGAGATTGATGCTTGGATTGTCGAACGAATGAAGGACGGCGGGGCGAACAATTAATGATTCTGGACAACAAAAAGAACGGCAAGGTCGGAGATGCCCTGCGCGAGCACTTGAACGCGGGCTCGCGACTTTCAGTGATCTCGGGCCTATTCTCGATCTACGGCTTTGAATCCCTAAGAAGTGAGTTGAAGGGGCTCGACGTGTTTCGCCTTATCCTGGCTCAAGAGCCGTCAAACGATATGGCTGACGGAAAGACCGCTACGCTGGCGGGCGATGAATTCGAACTACGGTTTCGGAACCGCCTTGACCAGAACCGCATAGCCAAAGAGTGCGCCAAATGGCTCTCCGAGAAAGCGGACATCAAGGTTGCGAAGAACCCTCGCGCATTCGGGCAGAACCTCTTGCTTGCACAAAGCAAAGATGGCGATGCCATCGGCATTCAAGGAAGTTCGGGGTTTACCTCAACAGGTTTCGGTTACTCGGAATCCAATCGTTTCCACATGAACATGTGCGCGAAAGACGCACCAAGCACTCAAGCAATGCTGGAGTGGTTCGAGGCGATCTGGAATGACCCTGATGCCGTCGAAGACGCCAAGTCCCTGCTACTGGAGCGGCTGGAACGGCTCGTCACAGATCAGACGCCAGAGTTCATCTACTTCCTGACCCTCTACAATATCTTCAAGGACTTCCTCGAAGATATCGATGAAGAGAACATCATCAAGTCGAAGACTGGTTTCAAGGATACCATCGTTTGGAACAAGCTCTACAAATTCCAGCGCGATGGTGTTCTTGGCGCAATCGACAAGCTCGAAAAATACAACGGCTGCATAATCGCGGACAGCGTCGGCCTTGGTAAGACGTTCGAAGCGCTTGCGGTCATCAAATATTACGAGTTGCGCAATGACCGCGTTCTTGTCCTGTGTCCGAAGAAGCTGCGGGACAACTGGACGGTCTACACAGTCAACGACACGCGCAACCTGCTCGCGGCAGATCGCTTCAGCTATGATGTTTTGAACCATACCGATCTGACCCGCCTGCAAGGCCGGTCAGGAGAGATCAATCTCGAAACGCTAAATTGGGGAAACTATGACCTGGTGGTGATCGATGAATCCCACAACTTCCGGAACTCCAGCTCGGCTAAGGAAGGCCTTACCCGCTATTCGCGACTGATGGATGAGATCATCCGCTCAGGCGTCAAGACGAAAGTGCTGATGCTCTCGGCAACGCCCGTGAACAACCGCATGAATGACCTGAAGAATCAGGTTGCCTTCATCACAGAAGGCATCGATAGCGCCTATAGTGAGCAAGGCATCGGCAGCATTGAGGAAACACTGCGAAAGGCGCAGACGCGCTTCAACAACTGGCTGCGCCAGGAGGAGAATGAAAGAACGGTCGAAGCCCTGCTCGACGGTATGAACTTTGACTATTTCAAGCTGCTCGACCTGCTGACCATTGCTCGGTCGCGAAAGCATATCGAGAAGTACTACGATGTAACGGAAATCGGCTCGTTTCCTGAACGGCTCCAGCCGATCAACATTAAGGCTGACATCGATACTCAGGGGCAGTTCCCGCCGCTGCGTGAGATTAACCGCACTATCCGAAGGCTAAACCTAAGCGCCTACTCGCCGCTAAAATATGTGCGGGCAGACAAGCGGGCAGAGTACAGCCGCAAATACGATGTGAGGGTCAAAGGCGGTCAGTCGGTGTTCCGCCAGATCGACCGTGAACAGAGCCTTATCCACCTGATGCGCGTAAACTTACTCAAGCGCATGGAAAGTTCGATAAACTCCTTCGGCCTGACGTTGGAGAAACTGCTCGGCGAGGTCGAAAGCCTGCTCGACAAGCTGGAGCGCCACAGTTCTGAGGACATCGAAGAACTTGGAATCGAGGATGTAGAAACCGATGATCCAGATTTCGATGCCTACCTGATCGGGCGCAAGGTGAAGGTGCTCATCAAAGATATGGACGAGCATCGCTGGCGTCAGGATTTGCAGGAAGACCGCGCCAAGCTCACCGAGTTGCTGGACGAAGCCCGCAAGATCGACGCGAACCGTGACGCAAAACTCCACGGATTGCGCGACTTGATCGCCGAAAAGTGCAAGAACCCGATCAACGCAGGCAACCGCAAAATCATTGTTTTCACAGCCTTCAGCGATACGGCAAACTACCTTTACGAAAACATCGCGGGATGGGCGAGGGATACGCTCGGCATCAACGCCGCGCAGATCACGGGCAGCGGCACGAACAAGACGAACATGCCAGGGCAAAGCAATAACTTCGACAGTCTGCTTGCGTCCTTCTCGCCCGTCTCGAAAGAGCGTTCGAAGATTGATAAAGGAGCGAGGGAAGAGATCGACTTACTTATCGCTACGGACTGTATCTCTGAAGGCCAGAACCTTCAGGACTGCGACTATCTCATCAACTATGACATCCACTGGAACCCCGTGCGGATTATCCAGCGCTTCGGTCGTATCGACCGTCTAGGCTCGAAGAACGATGTCATTCAGCTCGCCAACTTCTGGCCGAATATGGAGCTGGATGAGTACATCAACCTGGAAGCGCGAGTGAGCGGTCGTATGGTGCTGCTCGATATCTCAGCCACGGGTGAAGAGAACGTCATCGAGCAGGATAGCGCAGGCCAGATGAAAGACTTGGAGTATCGGCGCAAGCAACTCGAACAACTCCAAAAGACGGTAGTTGACCTTGAAGATATGTCGGGCGGCGTATCGATTGCCGATCTGACGCTCAACGACTTCCGCATGGATTTGTCGGCCTTCATGAAAGAGAACCTGGACTTGCTGGAAAGCGCCCCGACAGGTCTCTACGCGGCCGCGACACTTGACCATGCGCTCAGGCTGGAAGGCCTGCCTGCGGGCGTGATCTTCTGCCTGAAGAATGTGGGCAAGCCTGTCAGCAACGATGATGGCTACGCACTTGCACCCTACTACCTCACCTATGTGAGCGATGACGGGAAGGTGAGCCTCACCTTTACGCAATCGAAGAAGGTGCTCGATGTCTTGAAGAAGCACGGCCTCGGTAAGCGCTTTGTGGATCCAGATGCCGTCGCCCGCATGAACGCCTCGACGAAGAACGGGCGCGACATGAGCCACTACCGCGCCTTGCTTGAGGCCGCTGTCGCGAGCGTGATCGGCAAGGCTGAAGAAAAAGGCGTCGAAAGTCTGTTCTCGCGTGGCGGTACGAACCTCACCAAAGATAGCTTCCAGGGCATGGAGGACTTCGAGGTGGTCAGCTACATGGTAGTGAACACACCATGACGGAAATTCACTCCATCGATCAGTTCCACGAAAACCTGGCTGTGCCAGAGGCTTGCCACCTCGGCAAGCGCCTGTTCAAGAAGCAGTTTTATGAGCACGGACAGCTTGGAGCGACCGACAAGAAGGCTTTTGTCGAAGACATCGACAGCATCGAATGGAGCTACACGATCAAGCCTTCAACAATCAACATCCCAAAGCTTGAAGACAACGCTCATGAGTATCTTGAGGTCGCGATCTTGCAGGTGATGCTCACTGCCGCAGATCGCCACACTCGGATTGCCTCGGTGATCCAAAAGGCCATCCCCTATCCACTGCTGATCGTTTTCGCCTGCGGTTCGCGGCTGGCGATCACTGCCGCCGATAAACGGATCAACCGAGCCGATGCGAACAAGATCGTGACGGAAGCCAGCTATGACACGGGCTGGATAGATCTTACCGCACCCAACGCGGCGCAAGATGCGTTCCTATCTGATTTCCGTGTCACGAATTTCAGCTACCGCAACTTATATGACTTTTATCAAGATGCCGTCGCGCGGGTGATTGCTCTGAACTGTGCTGTACATACTGGACGCTACGCGCTTCAAGCCGAAGCGGGCAAGACGCCGAGGAGCAAAACAGAACGCACGGAGGCGCTGCGCCAGATCGAGAAGTTTCATCAGGAGCAGAGCGAACTTCGGAACAAGCTTAAGAAAGAGAAAAACCTTGGCAATCAGGTAAGTCTGAACACGAGGATCAAGCAACTGAGTGACCGCATTGAAGCGGCAAGAAACGAATTGTGAGGAACGGAGCAATGGACGCACTGAAGCGAGAAGATGGCGAGAGTCTGAATATTGTCGCAGAAAACATCGAGTCTCTTAGGGCCATTTTCCCAGATGCGTTTACGGAGGACGGAATCAATTTCGAAACACTCCGCCAGCTACTGGGTGATCAGATCGCGGAACAGGAAGAAAAATTCGGCCTTAATTGGCACGGCAAGAGGAAAGCGCGACAGATCGCCCTCGCCCCATCAACAGGCACGCTGCGTCCTTCTCCAAAAGAAAGTGTAAACTGGGGCAGTACACAGAACCTTTTCATTGAAGGCGACAACCTGGAAGTTCTAAAGCTCTTGCAAAAAAGCTACGCAGGGAAGATCCGCGCTATTTGTATTGACCCACCTTACAACACGGGTAACGAATTCATTTATCCAGATAAATACCAGGACACACTCGACACGTACCTCAGGTTGACGGGTCAACGTGACAAAGAGGGGTTAAAGATCAGTTCCAATACCGAAAGCTCCGGGCGCTACCACACAAACTGGTTAAATATGATGTACCCGAGGCTTAAAGTGGCGCGAAATCTCCTCTCAGAGCTAGGTTCCATCTTTATCACAATCGATGACTCTGAGCTTTCAAATGTAGTCACGATAATGAATGAAATTTTCGGAGAGGAGAATTTTGTCTCAACGATATCTTGGCATAAGCGTGTATCACCAGCTAATGACGCCAAGTACTTTAGCACTGACTGCGATTCAATTGTGGTCTATGCCAAAAATAAAGAGCTTTGGCGCCCGAACAAATTGGCGCGAACAGGATCACAACTAAAGTACTATAAAAATCCGGATGATGATGAACGCGGAAACTGGAATTCGGCGACATACACTTGCAATAAATCGCGGCAGGAGAGGCCTAACCTTTACTATCCTATCGTGAACCCAAATACGGGCGAAGAGATATGGCCGAAAGAGACAGCGGTTTGGAAATACGGGCCGGACGTAACGAGCGATCTTGAAAAAGATAGAAGGCTTTACTGGGGTGCGGACGGAAACGCAAAATTTCCTAGGGTAAAGTTGTTTCTGTCGGAGATGGAGGGCGTTGTTCCTCGGTCTCTTTGGAGTGGTAGCGACACAGGCAACACTCAAATGGCAGCAACGGACCTTGCGCAGCTTTTCGATGGGAAGAAAGTATTTGACACACCCAAGCCTCCCCAACTTTTGAAACGAATAGTTGAACTAGCCGTGTCCAATCCAAACGAGATTGTATTGGATTTTTTTGCTGGTTCGGCATCAATGGCGCAGGCTGTGATGGAAAGAAGCCAAGAAAGTGCAATCCCAATTCGCTACATTATGGTTCAACTTCCAGAAGAAATTGATGAGAAACATGATGCAGCTAAACTTGGTTTTGAGAATATTGCAGATGTTGGGAAGGAGCGCATACGTCGAGCTGCCAAGAGGATAAAAGACAATTTCCCTGAGTATACAGGAGACCTTGGCTTCAAAGTTTTCAAGCTTGATAGTAGCAACATTCGTGCCTGGAACCCCGACGCCTCTGATCTTGAAAAAAGTCTCCTAGATCATGCCGAGCACCTTGTCGAAGGCCGAAGCGAGCAAGACGTGCTGTACGAACTTCTGCTCAAGCGCGGTGTCGATCTTACAGTTCCGATTGAAGAGAAAGAGATCGCGGGAAAGACAGTCTATAGCATCGGCTTCGGTGTCCTCTTCGCTTGCCTAGATACCGGTATCGGCAAGGACGAAATTGAATCTTTGGCACAGGGCATCTGTGCTTGGCACAAGGAACTTGAGCCTGCCTCAGACACACAGGTTGTCTTCCGCGACAGTGCTTTTGCCGATGACATTGCCAAGACCAACATGACGGCCATTCTGGAACAGAACGGCATCGCTCATGTGCGCAGCCTGTAAGATCGGAAGCGGCACATGAAACTACGTTTTGAAGACAATCTGGACTATCAGCACGCGGCGATTGGCTCGGTCGTGGACTTGTTCCAAGGACAGGACATCAATCGCACGGAATTTACCGTCACCTATCGCCCCGATGACACTGCGCAAGGCTCGTTCGGTATCACAGAAAGCGAACTCGGCATCGGCAACCGGCTTCAGCTGCTAGATGACGAAATCCTTGAGAACCTGCGCACCATTCAGCTTCGCAATGGTCTGCGCCCGTCAGAGTCTCTGACGAGCGGCGACTTCACGGTTGAAATGGAGACAGGCACGGGGAAAACCTATGTCTATCTCCGCACTATCTTCGAACTGAACAAGTCCTATGGCTTCACGAAATTTGTGATTGTCGTGCCGTCCGTCGCAATCAAAGAAGGCGTTTACAAAACGCTCCAGATCACCCGTGACCACTTCGAGAACTTGTACCCCATCGCCAAAGGGTACGAGTACTTTCTTTATGACTCGACCAAGCTCGGCCAGGTCCGCAACTTTGCGACGAGTCCTAACATCCAGATCATGGTCGCCACGGTCGGAGCGATAAACAAAAAGGATGTGAACAACCTCTACAAGGACAGCGAGAAGACGGGGGGCGAAAAACCCATCGACCTTGTTCGCGCAACTCATCCGATCATCATCGTGGATGAGCCGCAAAGTGTGGACGGCGGCTTAAAGGGCAAAGGCAAAGAAGCCCTGAATGACATGAACCCGCTCTGTACGTTGCGATACTCTGCAACCCATGTGGACAAGCACCACATGGTATACCGCCTGGACGCTGTGGATGCATATGAGCGGGAACTGGTCAAGCAGATTGAAGTTGCTTCGCTCGAAGTTGAGGGAGGGCACAACAAGCCCTTCGTGAAGCTACTCTCGACCCACAACCGAGGCGGCTCAATCAGCGCAAAGATCGAAGCGGACTTCATGCGCGGCGGCAACGTGCGGCGGGACGTCCTGACTGTCGAAGATGGCGATGATCTGGAGCAAGAGACAGGTCGCGCGATCTACGACAACTTCCGGATTGGCACGATCAATTGCGGTAAGGGCAACGAGTCGATGGAGCTGAACATGCCAGGCGGTGAAGTCACCCTTCATCGAGGCGAAGAAGTCGGCGGCGTGAATCCTGATGACCTCAAGCGACTGATGATACGCCGCACCATCAAAGAGCATCTGGACAAGGAGATGCGCTTCGCCGCGCAAAAGCGCGATGTTAAGGTGCTGAGCTTGTTCTTCATCGACAGCGTGGAATTCTACCGCCAGTACGATGACGACGGGAACATAGTGAAGGGCAAGTACGCTCTGATATTCGAGGAGGAGTACTGCAAACTCGCCAAGAGCGAAACGTACCAGACGCTCTTCGAGAAGGTCGATCTCGATATCGAGGCGGATGAAGTCCACGACGGCTACTTCTCCATCGACAAGAAGGGCGGCTGGACGGAAACGGCTGAGAACAACCAGACGAACCGTGACAACGCCGAACGTGCTTATAACCTGATTATGAAGGATAAGGAGAAGCTGCTGAGCTTTGACTCGAAGCTCAAGTTTATCTTCTCCCACTCCGCTTTGAAGGAAGGTTGGGACAACCCGAACGTTTTTCAGATTTGCGCCCTGCGCGACATGGGTTCGGAGCGCGAGCGGCGGCAAACGCTCGGCCGAGGGTTGCGTCTCTGCGTTAACCAGGAAGGCAACCGCCTGCGCGGCTTCGATGTGAACACTCTGACCGTCATCGCAACGGAAAGCTATGAGCAGTTCGCAGAAAACCTTCAGAAGGAGATCGAAGCTGACACGGGCATCCGCTTTGGCGTGGTGGAAAAACACCAGTTCGCCAACATCGCCGTGACTTCCGATGATGGAACGACTGCGCCGCTCGGCGTGGAAAAGTCGGAGGCGATATGGGACTTCCTGGAGGGCGAAGGATACTTGGATAGTCGTGGCAAGGTGCTGGACACCCTGCGAACGGCGTTAAAGGAGGACGCGCTAGCGCTTCCCGATGAATTCGAAGAACAAGAGGCGGATATCAAGGACATTCTGCGTAAACTCGCGGGCAAGCTGGATATCAAGAACGCCGATGAGCGCGTGACCATCCGTACCCGCGAGGCGGTTTTGGAGAGTGACGAATTCAAGCAGCTTTGGGATCGGATAAAGCACAAGACCACGTACCGTGTGGACTTTGACAATCCAAAACTTATCGAGGATTGCGCGACGGCAATTCGGGACGCTCCACCCATCACGAAGACACGGGCTCGCTTCCGAAAGGCGGACATTGCCATCGGAAAAGGTGGGGTGCAGGCAAACGAGGGCGACACATCGATATTTACGACGATCAATGAGAGCGATATCGAGCTGCCCGATCTGCTTACGGACCTTCAGGACAAGACGCACCTCACGCGCAAAAGTTTGGTCGAAATCCTGACGAATAGTCGGCGCTTGCACGACTTCAAAAAGAACCCGCAGGAGTTCATCGACATTGCCGAAGAAGCAATCAACCGCGCGAAGCGCCTCGCACTAGTGGACGGCATTCGTTATCAGCGTATCGGCGCTGATCATTTCTATGCTCAAAAGCTGTTCAAACAAGAGGAGCTGACAGGCTATCTAAAAAACACGCTGGAGACGCAGAAATCGGTCTATCAGCATGTCGTCTATGACTCGGCGGGTGTCGAAAAGAGGTTTGCGGAAGACCTTGAAGCCAACGAAGCAGTAAAGGTTTATGCGAAGCTCCCGCCCTGGTTCAAAATTCCTACGCCGCTCGGGACTTATAACCCGGACTGGGCGGTGTTAATTGAAGATGATGGGCAAGAAAAGCTGTACTTTGTTGTAGAAACAAAGGGCAGCGGATGGTGGGATGATCTTCGCCACAAAGAAGGGGCGAAGATCAAGTGCGGCGAAAGGCATTTTGCCGTGCTGGCCGAAGGCGACGCCCCTGCTCGATACGTCAAATCAACTTCGGTTGAAGACATGCTCAAGCACGTTTAAGCGCCGACAACAGCGAATTTCAAGGGGCTGCGCTAAGCCCCTGATCCACCCTCAACATCGTAGATATGTGCGGTGTCACCACACCGAGGACGCACCCGTTATCTCGCGGCTTAGCTTATGAAACTGGTCAGAAGCACTTATTGACTCGGCAGACTTCGATGATGCTTCGCAAACTGTTACGAATGAGAACCCAAGACTAACCATGTAATCGTTAGGGTGGATGAAAAGGTGGGTTGAATTGCCGACGTAGTATTTATGTGACTGTTTTTTAATGGTAATTTTTATTTTGTTGGTGCGGTCGAGAAGACTCGAACTTCCACGGGTGTTACCCCACAGCGACCTCAACGCTGCGCGTCTACCAATTCCGCCACGACCGCACTGCCAATGACTTGGTAGGCGGCGTATAGACGTTGAAGATCAGGATGTGAAGAGGCAAAAAAACGCGACGGTTTGAATTCGCTCGGATCACTCATATCTAAAGCCTCCTAATCAGATCAAACCACTTCAGGGCATAGCACATGGCAACCGCCGATCCTCGCTCCGTTATCCAGGTCGACATTGTTTCGGACGTTGTCTGCCCCTGGTGCATCGTTGGCTTTCGTCAGTTGGATCTGGCGCTGCAAAGGGAAAACGTGCTGGCCCGCCTCAGGTGGCATCCGTTCGAATTGAACCCATCCATGCCACCCGAAGGCCAGAACCTTCGCGAGCATATCATGGAGAAATACGGTTCGACCCGGGAACAAAGCCAACAAGCGCGAGTGCAACTGACGAATATCGGGGCCGAGCTGGGCTTTACCTTCAACTTCTCTGAAGACAGCAGAATGGTGAACACATTCAAGGCGCATCAATTGCTGGACTGGGCAGATTCGCATGGCCGCCAGCATCCGTTGAAACTGCAATTGTTCAAAACGTACTTCACCGATCAGAAAGACGTTTCCGATACCGTTGTTTTGATTGATGCAGTCGAGGCTGCCGGGCTGGATCGTGATGTGGCGCGCGAGGCCCTTGAGACCGGCGCGCACGCAAGTTCGGTGCGGAAGAAACAGGAATACTGGACCCAATTGGGTGTATCTGGCGTTCCCTCGATGGTGTTTGTCGGCAAGTATCTGGTGACCGGAGCGCAGGGAACCGAAACCTACTCCCAGATCATTCAACGCTGTTTGACCGAGGCCGCCTAACCTCTTTCCCTTGCCGCGCCGGGGCGTTATGGAGCCGCTATGGAATGGAAGTCTACAGACGGATTGACCGACTATGCCGATGCCGTCGCCTTTATGGAGGCGCGCGTAGCCGCAATTGCAGCGGGTGAGGCTGATGAGTGCGTCTGGCTGCTGGAACATCCACCGCTTTACACGGCTGGCACTTCGGCTCGTATCGAAGATCTGAAGGATCCCGACCGGTTTCCGGTTTTTGAGGCCAAGCGCGGCGGCGAATACACCTATCACGGCCCTGGCCAACGCGTCGCTTATGTGATGCTGGACTTGAACAAGCGCGGCAAAGACGTTCGTGGTTTTGTCAAACAGCTGGAAGAGTGGGTGATCGCTGCGCTCGCAGAATTCAACGTACACGGCGAAATCCGGGATGGGCGCGTTGGTGTCTGGGTGCGCAGAGACGACAAGCCGCTGACGGCCACGGGCCAACCCGCAGAGGATAAGATCGCTGCAATCGGGTTACGCTTACGAAAATGGGTGAGCTTTCATGGCATCTCGATCAACGTCGAACCGGATCTTGAGCATTTTTCAGGCATTGTTCCCTGCGGCATCACGGACCATGGTGTGACATCTTTGGTCGATCTGGGATTGCCGGTGACAATGGCGGATGTCGATGTGGCTTTGCAGAAAACCTTCTCTGAGTGTTTCCGGCCGGTCGACGCCTGAGCCCCGGCGAATCGCTTTCCACCTCAAATTAGATTAACAATCCCTCAGCAGAAATCCCTTTGTTTCCAAGCACGAGCGCAAATTGGCTTTAAGCCCGTTAATATTGGGTTTAATTAGCAGAAAACACATTCTGATGAATACAAACCAGACTCGAAAGGGTACCTTATCCTTACCGTTCTAGAGTGAGTGGTGTGTTAAACCGGTGATCCCGAGCTGCCTTGGGAATTCGGACAAGTTTTTGTTTACGAGTCTGCCGTTCCGACCCCAAATCGGAGCGGCAATTACTTTTCAGCCTTTTTGACACCCGACATGCCCAAACCGAGGCAACACTTCTCTCGGACGGTCCGCTTGCTCCAGTTCCAATGTTACATGCCCAATTCCGAAAGTGGTATTCAGAGTCTCCCTCACGTTTTCACGTATTGTCTCAGCCTTTCCCCAGTTTGCAGCATCAATGAGAAGATGTGCAGTCAGTGCCGGTTCGCGCTCCTGCATGCTCCAGAGGTGAATGTGATGGACCCCGGTGACACCAAGTGTTTCTTCGATGGCCGTCGCAACCTCTTCAGGATTTAGATCAGGCGGAGCGCCAAGCATCAAAACGCGGATCGTTTCACCGATTTCGGATTTGACGTGCCACAGGATGTAAACAGAAATCAGGATCGTGACGGCGGGGTCCACCCAGGTCCAGCCGAACAGGATAACTGCCGTCCCGGCGACAATGACTGCAACTGAACCCAGCGCGTCGGCCACATTGTGAATGAAGGCCGCGCGAATGTTCATGCTGTCCTTTGACATCGTATAAGTCAGCGCAGCCGTTATGAGATCGACAATCAACGCCAAGACAGCAATCCAGACAACCATCCATCCGTTCACCGGTTCCGGTTCGAAAAATCGCATCACGCCCTCGTACAGCAGATAAACCGACAACACGATCAATGTGGTATAGTTGACGAGCGCGGCGACCACCTCGGCCCTTCCAAAGCCAAAGCTCATGCGTGGATCGGCGGGTCGCCTTGCAATCTTGCGGGCGAAGAACGCGATGATCAGCGCGATGGCGTCCGAGAAATTGTGTAGCGCATCCGCGATCAGCGCGAGTGACCCCGAAAGAATGCCGCCAACGACCTGCGCCAGTGTCAGCAACAGGTTCACCCCTATCGCCCCCGCAACCCGCAAATCGCCCGCATCAGGGTCGATGTGATGATGGTTGTGCCCCTCGTGACCGTGATGATGTGCCATGATGCCTTGTTCCTTGTTTTGGCCGCACACCCTATGTAATTCCTCTAGTCACTAGAGGTTCAAGGGGCGAGATGAATAATATGTACTCAATCGGAGAGTTATCCCGCCAGACCGGCGTCAAAGTCCCCACAATCCGCTTCTACGAAGAAAAGGGGCTGTTGCCTCGGCCAGAGCGTACTGCAGGAAATCAGCGCCGGTATGACGAAGCCTCTTTGACCCGGCTCCAGTTCATTCGTCATGGCCGGGACCTCGGCCTGCCATTGGCCGATGTTCAGGCCTTGTTATCACTGGAAGGCGCAAGCGGGGCTGATCTGGACCGGGCGCACGAGATCGCCGAACGGCAACTTGCCGATTTGCGAAACCGCATCACCAGTTTACGCAGGCTCGAGGCCGAATTGTCCCGCATCGCCACAGCCTGTGACGGCGGGCACGATCATGTTTGCGCCGTGCTCCACGCGTTTGGTGATCACAGCGCATGTCAGGGCGCACATTTCGCCGACAGTGATTGATCAGCCCAAGGCTGCTTTGATCTTTTCGGCGTGTTCGGCGATCAGGTCGAAATCGCCCATCTTGCCGGGGGGACGCAGCGCGACGCCTTCCTGACGGGGCAAGATATGGAAATGCAGGTGAAAAACCTCCTGCCCGCCAGCCGCTTCGTTGAATTGTTGAATCGTGACACCATCAGCGTCGAACGCTTGGGTAACTGCTTTGGCTAGCTTCTGAACCGTAGCCATTACCGCAGCCAACTGTTCCGGCGAAGCATCCAGCAAGTTCCGGCATGGCGTTTTAGGGATCACCAACAAGTGCCCGTCCGAGCGCGGCATGATGTCCATGAAGGCCAGCGTCTCTTCATCCTCGTGCACGCGGGTCGCGGGGATTTCCCCGCGCAGAATCTTTGCAAAGATGTTTTCGGGGTCGTAGGCGGCCATGATGTTTCTCCGATCTCGGGTCGTGGCGCCAGTTCTGCGGCCCTCGTCACTGTGGGTCAAGGCGGAACTCTGCTGCGTTGCGTCAAGTAGCGCGGGCGGGCTCTTGAAATCCGGGTCGCAATCTCCAGATATGTCCGGTTCAAGGTCGAAAAAACGCGTGCTGCCCTCCTGCCCGCGACAATTATTCTTGATCCAGATCAAACTCGACCATTGAAGGTACCCTCTGTGCATTCTAAAACCAGCAGGAATCCCGCGCGCTGGAGAGGTCCGGCTGCGCGGTGCAGTTGCAACAGGAGGCACCTAAATGGCAGACGCAGCCATTCATGGTCACGAGCATGAAGACAATCGCGGTTTCTTTACCCGCTGGTTCATGTCGACCAACCACAAGGACATCGGGATTCTATACCTGATCTTCTCGGCAATCGCCGGTCTGATCTCGGTTCTGATGACCGTTTACATGCGGCTCGAGCTGATGCACCCAGGTGTTCAGTATATGTGCCTGGAAGGCTTTATGGCCGACCCATGTACCCCGAACGGACACCTGTGGAACGTGATGATCACCTACCATGGTGTTCTGATGATGTTCTTCGTGGTCATCCCCGCCCTGTTCGGCGGATTTGGCAACTATTTCATGCCGTTGCAGATCGGCGCGCCGGACATGGCGTTCCCGCGGATGAACAACTTGTCGTTCTGGCTGTACGTCGCTGGCACCTCTCTGGGCGTGGCTTCGCTGCTGAGCCCCGGCGGTAACGACCAGCTTGGTTCTGGTGTGGGCTGGGTATTGTACCCGCCGCTGTCCACGACCGAGGGCGGCATGTCCATGGACCTTGCAATCTTTGCCGTGCACGTATCGGGCGCCTCCTCGATCCTCGGCGCGATCAACATGATCACCACCTTCCTGAACATGCGTGCCCCGGGCATGACCCTGTTCAAGGTGCCGCTGTTCAGCTGGTCTATCTTTGTCACCTCTTGGCTGATTCTGCTGTCGCTGCCGGTTCTGGCGGGCGCAATCACTATGCTGCTGATGGACCGCAACTTTGGGTTCACCTTCTTCGATCCGGCCGGTGGCGGTGACCCGATCCTGTATCAGCACATCCTGTGGTTCTTCGGCCACCCGGAAGTGTACATCGTGATCCTGCCTGGTTTTGGTATCATCAGCCATGTGATCGCCACCTTCTCGCGCAAGCCGATCTTCGGTTACTTGCCGATGGTCTGGGCGATCATTGCAATTGGTGTTCTGGGCTTTGTCGTGTGGGCGCACCACATGTACACAGTTGGCATGTCGCTGCGTCAGCAGGCCTACTTCATGCTGGCCACGATGGTCATCGCGGTTCCCACAGGTGTTAAGGTCTTTTCGTGGATCGCGACCATGTGGGGCGGCTCTATTGAATTCAAGACGCCGATGCTGTTCGCCTTTGGCTTTCTGTTCCTGTTCACCGTTGGCGGTGTGACTGGCGTTGTGCTGTCGCAGGCGGGCATCGACCGTGCCTATCACGACACTTACTACGTGGTTGCGCACTTCCACTACGTGATGAGCCTGGGTGCCGTCTTCGCGATCTTTGCGGGAGTGTACTTCTACTTCTCGAAGATGACGGGCCGTCAGTACTCGGAATTCTGGGGCAAGGTTCACTTCTGGATGTTCTTCATCGGCGCGAACCTGACCTTCTTCCCACAGCACTTCCTGGGTCGTCAGGGCATGCCCCGCCGTTACATCGACTATCCTGAGGCGTTCGCCCAGTGGAACTTTGTTTCGTCGATCGGCGCGTTCATTTCCTTTGCTTCGTTCCTGCTGTTCTTCGGAATCGTGATCTACGCCCTGCTGCGTGGCGCCAAAGAGACGCGTCCGAACCCGTGGAACGAATACGCGGACACGCTGGAATGGACCCTTCCCTCGCCGCCGCCCGAGCACACGTTCGAGCAGCTGCCAAAGCAGGAAGACTGGGACAAAGGCCACGCGCACTGATCCCCGATCCCTATTGATCCTTGAATGCCCCGCCCAGTGCGGGGCTTTTTTGTGCAGGCCAATTTCTTCGTGTTCCGGGCTTGCGTAGACTCATCCGACTACATTCGAATACTATGTAAAACTTGGAATTCACGGTGCACCGACGGAAAAATCGCAAGCCATGATACTTCACGACGGCATTTCGGTTCGTAAACTGCTCAAGGGATCGGTTGGTTTTATCTGTATCGTTTTGGCCTGGATACTGCTGGTTCAGGTGGTAGACGAACTCACCCCCATAGACCTGATTTCAAATCCCAGCCCGCCAGTTGCAATGCTTGGTTTAGCGGTCGCGTTTTTCTTAGGTTTCAAAAACACTTCAACCTATGGTCGTTGGACCGAAGCGCGCAGGGTTTGGGGCGAAATCGCCAACACAAGCCGGGACTGGGGCAATACAATCAGCACTCTGGTTCAACCGGATGGATCTTTGATCGATGCCGAACTGCGGAGTGAATTGATTGAACGGCACATCGCATGGCTGAACATGCTTGCGTACCAACTGCGCCAGCCCTCTGCCAACGGTCGTAATCGCAGACCATGGATGTTCGGTCACACGCCGGTATCCGACCGAGAAGACCTGCACCAAAAGCCCGAAAGCTGGCGCAATAGGCAATTGGAGGTGGATTTGCCTCATCTGGAAGGCAAGGCAAATCGCGCGGCATACCTTCTTAATCTGCAAGCCCGGCAATTATCAAAAATGGCACAGCAGGGAAAAATTGATCCTTTCTGGCACGTGGCACTGATGGACCGGTTGGCCCGTTTCACAGCAGCACAAGGTCAGTGCGAGCGCCTGAAAAACACCCCTTTCCCGCGTCAGGTTGCCGAAGTTGGCCGGATGTTCAGCTGGATATTCATTTTCCTTTTGCCCCTAGCATTCAACGATGAACGTTCGGTCATGACAAACACCGACGCATCATTGGTAGAAACGGTCCTTGTTGATTGGCTCACTTTCGCACCGGTCGGCGCTTTAGTCTGCTGGATCTTTTTCGTAACCGAACGCGTCAGCGCCTCGATGGAGGACCCTTTCGAGGGCGACGTCACCGACGTCCCGATCTCGGCGCTGTGCCGGACGATAGAAATCGACATGCGTCAGATGACTGGTTGCGGAGTCGCGCCCCAGCCAGCGCAACCGCTCGAAAAAGCTCTGTTTTGAATCGCGCGCGAACACCCCGGCAAGCCATGAGATTCAGGCCAGGATCGAAAAATCGACGATTTTCAGGTATGATGGATGTTGAAACTCTGAAATCGGAGTAATCACATGCCCGAAATTGATTTTTGGTATTCAATTGGCAGCACCTACAGCTTTCTCACGATCATGAGGTTGGAGGAATGGTGCGACGAAAATGACGCCACAGTGACGTGGCGACCGTTCAATGTGCGCAGCGTTATGTCGGAACAGAACAACATTCCGTTCGCGGGAAAACCTGTGAAGTTCGCCTATATGTGGCGCGATATCGAGCGCCGCGCCGCCAAGTATCACATACACGCCCGCCTGCCCGTCCCCTATCCTATTTCGGATCTGGCGCTGGCTAACCAGGTTGCCCTACTTGGCATGGGAGACGGCTGGGGCAAGGATTTCACTACGGCCCTGTACCGCATCTGGTTCGAAGATCATATCGAGGCTGGCAGCGAAACCGCGATCAGCGAAGCGCTGCACAGGTGCCAGCAGGACCCGCGCCTGGTTCTGGCCCGCGCGCGCAGCCCCGACACAATCGCGGCTCTTGAGGCGGAAACCGAACGGGCCATAAAACTGGGTGTATTCGGTGCCCCGAGCCTTGTTGTGCGTGGCGAGGTTTTCTGGGGCGATGACCGGCTGGACGATGCGCTGTCATGGGCACGCGTTGGCCACGTCTCGTAATATTTCCCCATCGACAGTCTGGGGCTTTACGCTAATTTCAGGGTATGCCCTACAGATGGACCCAAAAATCTGAATCGGAACAAGAATTGCGCCTTTGGCCGCATAACTCGCTGCCGCGGCGGGGGGCGATGATTGTGATCCTATCGGTGTTCCTGTTTGGCCTGATCCCTCTGTTTGCGATGTTGGGATCCGTTATCCTCTGGGGCTTGCTACCCTTCCTTCTTTTGACAGTTTTGGGGTTGTGGTTGGCCATACAGACCAACTATCGCGCCCGCAGCATGTTCGAGGTTCTGACTCTGTCAGGAACACGGGCGCGATTGGTCCACCACCATCCGCACAAAGGCCAACAGGAATGGAGTTGCAATCGCTATTGGACGCGGCCAGAGATACACAAACACGGTGGCCCGGTTCCCAACTATGTCACGCTGTGCGGCGACGGGCGCGAAGTGGAGATTGGGGCTTTTCTGTCCGAAGACGAACGCATCGCGCTCTATGGTGAGCTGATACAAAAACTGCGCGACCCAGTCGCGCAGTAACTCACTTTTCAAAGTGGTAACGTCAGCAGCCGTTCGTACTGGCGCATAGGTGGTCTTTGACCATCGGGCCGACCTTGCCAAAATCCATTTGGCCGGTATAGCGGGTTTTCAGCTCGCCCATGACCTTACCCATATCGCGGATCGAACCGGCGCCAGTGGCCGTGATCGCCGTCTGAATCGCCTGTGCGACCTCGTCATCATCTAGCTGCTTGGGCAGGAATTCCTCGATGACATCGACTTCCCGCAGTTCCCGTTCTGCCAAGTCCAGTCGCCCGCCCTCTTCATAGGCGCGTGCGCTTTCCTTGCGTTGCTTGGTCATTTTACCAAGGATTTCAAGAACCTCGGCGTCGCCGCAGCCCTTGACCTCTTCGTTGCCGGACGCCCGTGTGGCGATATCGCGGTCCTTGATGGCCGCGTTGATCAACCTCAGCGTCGACAGACGCTCGGCATCCTTGTCTTTCATTGCTTGCTTCAGGGCTGAGTTCACCCTTGATCGCATATCCATATGATCTGTCCATCCCCATGGAAAAGGAACCCTGACCATATCGAAACAAAAAGCGTGATACAACAGGGGGTATATTCATCTAAGCTATTGATTTTATTGAAGAGCCAAAAAATTGAACAGACTTGACCCGGCGCGCCAACCCCCTTAGTTATGCGCCGATTTACCCAGCAAGAGAGTCGCGCCATGGCCCAGAACGCCCCGTCCAAGCCCACCGCATGTCTGGCATTGGCCGACGGAACATTGTTCTACGGGGTCGGCTTCGGAGCGACCGGCCAAACCGTGGCCGAGCTGTGTTTCAACACCGCCATGACCGGATATCAAGAGATCATGACCGATCCCTCTTATGCCGGGCAGATCGTCACCTTCACCTTCCCGCATATTGGCAACGTTGGCGTGAACCCCGAAGATGATGAAACCGGTGAACCGGTGGCCGCGGGAATGGTCGTCAAATGGGACCCGACCGAGCCATCCAACTGGCGTTCCACTGAAGAGTTGAAGACATGGCTTGCCCGTCGCGGACGTATCGCGATTGGCGGAGTGGATACCCGCCGCCTGACCCGTGCTATTCGCCAACAGGGCGCGCCGCATGTGGCCCTTGCGCACGATCCAGATGGCAACTTCGACATTGAAGCACTGGTTGCCGAGGCAAGGGCCTTTGCGGGTCTTGAAGGCATGGATTTGGCGAAAGAAGTTACATGCGCTCAAAGCTATCGCTGGGACGAGATGCGGTGGGCCTGGCCTGACGGATACACCCGTCAGGAAGCTCCGGCGCATAAGGTCGTCGCCGTCGATTTTGGCGCCAAGCGCAATATCCTACGCTGCCTGGCTTCGGCCGGTTGTGATGTGACGGTTCTGCCTGCGACGGCCACAGCGGCCGAAGTTTTAGCCCACAATCCAGACGGTGTTTTCCTGTCCAACGGCCCCGGTGACCCGGCAGCCACAGGTGAATATGCCGTTCCCATGATCAAAGAGGTTCTGGACACCACAGACTTGCCCGTCTTTGGTATCTGCCTTGGACATCAGATGCTAGCGCTGGCCCTTGGAGGTCAGACCGTCAAAATGAACCACGGACACCACGGCGCCAACCACCCGGTCAAGGATATGGAAACCGGCAAGGTCGAAATCACTTCTATGAACCACGGCTTTGCGGTGGATGCGCAATCCTTGCCCGAAGGCGTTGTGGAAACGCATCGTTCGTTGTTCGACGGGTCAAACTGCGGTATCCGCATGACTGGCCGTCCGGTTTATTCCGTACAGCACCACCCCGAGGCGTCACCAGGTCCGCAGGACAGTTTCTATCTGTTCGAACGCTTTGCCGATGCTATGAAAAACCGGAAAGTGCAGGCCTAAACAGCCGTTAGATCAAAGTTAACCCGCTGTTAACCTTACTATTGCAACCCTGACGTCGGAATTTCGCATCAGGGTTGTTTCTTTATGGTCGAACTGAACCTGCAGCATTTCGTGCGCGCCGCGCCGATACCTGCACGGGGGCGCAAGCCGTTGGGCACTTGCCTGGTTGACCGCGGCCTGATCACCAAGTCACAGTTAGATGAGGCATTGTTCCTTCAAACCTGGCAGCAGGCTCCGTTGGGCGAAATTCTGGTGGCCCAGGGCCGTGTCGACAGACAGGACGTTCTGAACGCCCTGTCAGAACAAACCGGCCTGCAAATTGCCGACCTTGGAGAAACCCCACCATCCCACGATTTATGCCAGATCAAACCCGTCGATTTCTGGCTTGCCCATAACGTGATCCCCTGGAGCCGCGTGGGTCCAATATTGCTCGTGGCAACTGCGCGGCCTGACCAGTTTCCCGAAGTGCGCAACGCTCTGGCAGACGTCGAATACACGATCGTGCCTGTCTTGGCCGCCGCAGATCAGATCGATACGGCGATCACCAGTGTTTTTTCCGAGCATCTTGCCGAAGCGGCTGAAACTCGAGTCACGGCTGATCAGAGCTGCCGCTCGTGGACACCGCTATCCCGAGCCAGATCAATGGTTGGTCTTGTCGGTCTGATGGCTCTGTTCGCCACTTTTCCTTTACTCGGGTTTAGTGTTCTGGTTGCGGCGGCAGTCGTCAGCCTGGCATTGTTCCTGTCGCTGCGTCTGGCTGGTTTGTTTGCCTATGTCTGGCATTCCGCAAAGCCCCGGCCCGAGGTAGAAACCTCCGGCAAACCGTTCGCCTTGCCTCGTGTGTCTGTTATGGTGCCTCTCTACAAGGAGCGGGAAATCGCGGGCGCTCTGATTCAGCGGTTACAACGGCTAACCTACCCAAAGGCGTTACTGGATATCATTCTGGTGCTTGAAGAATCCGACGATGTGACACGGTCGACACTTGCACAGGTGGATTTGCCAAGCTGGATCAGAACCGTTGAAGTACCTGCCCTCAACGGCCTGACCACAAAACCCCGCGCTATGAACTATGCGCTTGATTTCTGCCGAGGTGAGATTCTGGGTGTTTGGGACGCCGAAGACGCACCCCAACCCGATCAGATCGAACGAGTTGTCCAACACTTTGATCGGGCCGCCGAAGACGTAGTCTGCCTGCAAGGCGTACTGGACTACTACAACCCCCGCAGCAATTGGCGATCACGATGTTTTTCGATTGAATACAATAGCTGGTTTCGCATCATCCTTCAGGGCATCGCGCGCATGAGGCTGGTCGTTCCTCTGGGTGGAACAACCTTCTTTTTTCGCCGCGACAAGCTGCTGGAGCTGGGCGGCTGGGATGCTCATAACGTCACCGAGGATGCCGATTTGGGGGTGCGCCTCAGCCGGGCCGGGTATCGCACTGAAATGGTCGAAACCGCGACCTTTGAAGAAGCCAATTTCCGGGCATGGCCCTGGGTACGGCAGCGGTCGCGCTGGCTCAAGGGGTTCATGGTAACTTACCTCGTGCATATGCGCGCGCCAAAACGGCTGTTCCAAGAGCTCGGCCTGCTCAAATTTCTTGGCGTTCAGGCATTCTTTCTGGGAACCATCGGGCAATTTCTGTTGGCTCCGATCCTGTGGCTGTTCTGGTTGTCTGCTTTTGGCGCATCCAGCCCACTGGATCATGTCCTGTCAAGCCGCGGCATGGCAGCGCTTTTCAGCTTATTCCTGTTCGCTGAACTTACCAACGCCACGGTCGGTGCTATCGCAGTTTTCGCGCGTGAAAGACGGTTTCTCTTGCCGTGGATACTGATGATGCCACTGTATTTTCCGCTGGGTGTTCTGGCCGCCTACAAAGCCCTGTGGGAGCTGGCTCTCGACCCGTTCTATTGGGACAAAACACAACATGGCCAGGCCACCGAAGAAGGGTTGTCGCAGTGACCCTCAGGTCTCTCGCAAGACTGCATCCTGTTTCAGGCGTGTCATGAAGGCGACCGAGATGTGGTCTTTGAGCGCGCGTTCCGCGGCCTCTTCGTCGCGGGCTGCGATCGCATCGACGATACCCTTGTGCTCGCTCTGCGCAATCTCGCCCCGTCCTTGAACCGCCAACGACGTAGTGGCCATCAGCGCCATAGTGCGGTGCACAAGGTCCAGTTGCTGCACCAAATACCGGTTGTGAGAGGCCAGATGAATCTGCTCGTGGAACCGCCGGTTCGCACGCGACAACGCAGTAGGGTCATCCACCAGCGCATCATCGGCGGCCACCATATCCTGCAGCACCTTGATTTCTTCTTCGGTGGCGTGTTTGGCAGCAAGTTTCGCCGCCAGTCCCTCAAGCTCGCGCCGCACCACATACAGCTCGGCCATCTGATTGTGATCCAGCGAAGCCACGATAAGTGACCGGCCATCGCGTTCCAGCAGTGACTGGGTTTCCAGCCGTTGCAACGCCTCGCGGATCGGTGTGCGGGATACGCCGAACCGTTCGGCCAGCTCGCTTTCGACGAGACGATCACCGGGCTTGTAAACGCCCACGTCAATTGCTTCGAGAATTAGGCTGTAGGCGTCTTTGGTGGGCTGTCTGGATTGGGGCATTGGGTGGTTTGTCTCCTCGTTCGGACATGTCTATCCGTCACTGGCACTCGCAATCAAGTGCGGCATTGAAAACTGCGCCCAAGCGCCCTAAACCCAAACCATGGTCAAACCTGCCTTTGCTCACGTCACCCAATGGGTGTTCGACCTCGACAACACGCTGTACCCACCGCATATGCGCCTGTTTGATCAAATCGAGGTGCTGATGACGGACTACGTGGTGCAGGCCATCGGTGTCGACCGCGCCGAAGCGGATCGACTACGGTCGCATTACTGGCGGCAATACGGCACCACTCTGGCCGGGTTGATGGCCGAGCATGATCTGGACCCCGACCCCTACCTGCACGCTGTCCATCAGGTGGACATGAGCCACATGGATCCCGACAAAATTCTGGCCGACCACATCCGGGCCCTGCCCGGCCGCCGTATCGTCTATACCAACGGCAGTGCCCCCTATGCAGAACGGGTGCTTGAGGCGCGCGGCCTCAGCGGTTTGTTCGATGCGATTTATGGCGTAGAGCACGCCGGGTATCGGCCCAAACCTGAAAAAGTCGCGTTTGAGGCGATCTTTGCGCGGGATGGAATCGAGGCTGCCAGCGCGGCAATGTTTGAGGATGAACCCCGCAATCTGGCCGCTCCGTATGAGATGGGAATGCGAACTGTTCACGTCGCGCCCGAGCCGCACGATGCCGTGCATATTCACCACCACACCGACGATCTGACTGCGTTTCTGGCCCGCCTGCGATAGGCTGACGCACTGCGACGATCTGCTCATTCTGCAAGTGCAGCATCGCCCCTATATGCGCAGCAGCGACGAACAGAACCGGAGAATCCCATGAGCGCGATCGAGATGCCTCGGCGCCTGCCAATCTGGCAGCGTCTTTTGTTTGCAGTCCCCCTGTTTGGTTGGATGGCCCGTGATATGGCGCAGGGTGAAGGCGAGGACTGGGGTTATACCGCCCTTGCGATTTTCAGTATGTGGGGATGTTCAGTTCTGCTGTTCGGCCTGCCCGGATTGTACATCCCCGCTGTATTGATGGTGCCGGTGATGTTCTTGATCCTCATCCTGATCTCTCGCGGCTGACACACGGGACAGGATGTCACTTGGTACTGGCCTTGGAACCGAACTAGGTTCTGTCCAAGACTCGAGGACCAAGGCCATGACAGACAGCTGTGACATCCTGATTTCCGGCGGAGGGATCGCCGGACTGACCGCTGCGGCGGCTTTTGGAACTGCCGGGTTCGACGTGATCTGCGTCGACCCCACCCCGCCCATCACCGAGCGTGACGTGGACGGATCCGACTTGAGGACCACTGCCTTTCTTCAACCGGCACGTGGGTTATTGGAACAGTGCGGGCTCTGGCAACGGCTGGATGCCCATGCCGCCCCCCTGCAGATCATGCGCATCGTGGATGCCGGCGGCGACGTGCCCGAGCCCCGCGTGGTGCGGGATTTCAATGCCGCCGACATTTCGGATCAGCCTTTCGGTTGGAACCTGCCCAACTGGTTGCTGCGGCGCGAAATGGTGGCCCGACTGGCCGAACTGCCAAATGTGGATTTTCGTCCAGGCACTGGAACAGTAAGCCTGTTCACTCGCACCGCCGAGGCGCGCGTGGGACTTAGCGACGGCAGCCGCATACGCTGCAAGTTGGTGGTCGCGGCAGACGGACGGAGCTCTCCCATGCGTGAGGCGGCTGGGATAACCGTCCACACAACGCGCTATGGTCAGAAGGCATTGGCCTTTGCCGTCACGCACCCGATCCCGCACGAGAATGTCTCGACCGAAATTCACCGCTCGGGCGGGCCGTTTACGCTGGTTCCCCTGCCCGACTGGCAGGGGCAGCCCTCCTCGGCCATCGTGTGGATGGAGCGCGGCCCCCGTGCGGTTGAGCTGCTGGACACGGAATCCGAAGCATTCGAAGAACTGATGACCGAACGATCCTGTGGGTTGTTTGGTCAGCTGAAACTGGCATCGCGCCGGACGATCTGGCCCATCATCAGCCAGTCTGCAGAACGCCTGTCGGGTGAGCGTGTCGCCTTGATGGCAGAAGCCGCTCATGTAGTGCCACCAATCGGCGCGCAAGGGCTGAACATGTCGTTGGGCGATCTGCGAAGCCTGTTGGACCTTGCACAAGCTCGCCCCAACGAGCTGGGCGATGCGCAGATGCTGGACGCCTATCACAAAGCCCGCCACACCGAGATTGAGATGCGGGTCAAAGGCATCGACCTGCTCAACCGTGCCTCGATGATCGAAGCACGGCCGTTGCGGGATGTGCGGGCGATGGGGCTGAATGCGCTTTATTCGTTGCCCCCTGTGCGCAAGACATTGATGCAAATGGGCCTTGGCGTTCGCTGAGGCCCCGCCGTTAAAGCACTTGATCCAAAACGCGCTTCAAACGTGCAATCGTGCCGTCCACATCATACAGCTTGTCCAGTCCGAACAGGCCCAGACGGAAGGTGCTGAACCCATCGGGCTCATCGCACTGCAACGGAACGCCCGCAGCGATCTGCATACCCAATGCGGCAAATTTCTTGCCGTTCTGAACATCCGGGTCCGAAGTATAGCTGACCACAACCCCGGGCGCGCCAAACCCGTCCGCCGCGACTGACACGATGCCCTTATCCTTGAGCATCGCGCGAACACCGTCGCCCAAAGCCCACTGCGCGTCACGCAGTTTTTCAAAACCGTAGTCGCGGGTCTCAACCATCGTATCGCGGAACGCACGCAAGGCATCGGTCGGCATGGTGGCGTGGTAAGCGTGTCCACCATTTTCATAAGCTTGCATGATCTGGCGCCATTTCTTGAGATCCACCGCAAAGCTGTCGGATGTCGTCTCCTCCAACCGCGCCTCGGCCTGTTCTGACAGCATGACCAACCCGGCGCAGGGCGATGCGCTCCACCCCTTTTGTGGGGCCGAGATCAGAACGTCCACGCCGGTGGCTTTCATGTCGATCCAGGCACAGCCGGATGCGATACAGTCTAGCACCATCAACGCGCCGACTTCGTGTGCTGCGGCGGCCATAGCCGTCACATAGTCATCCGGCAGAATGAGGCCAGCCGCAGTCTCGACATGCGGAGCAAACACAACATCCGGGCGCTGTTCGCGGATTGCAGACACGACTTCTTCAATCGGCGCGGGGGCAAACGGTGACGGGCTGGAATTGCCAGTTTCTCGCGCCTTGATAACTGTCGCCGACGCCGTCAGCGTTGCTGATTCTATGATCTGACTCCAGCGATAGGAAAACCATCCGTTTCGCACAACCAGCACATTGGCATTGCGCGCGAACTGGCGGGCGACGGCCTCCATCCCATAGGTACCTCCGCCCGGGATAACGGCCACACCATCAGCATTGTACACTTCCCGCAACATCCCCGAGATATCCCGCATAACCTGCTGAAACTGAGCGGACATGTGGTTCAGGGATCGATCCGTAAACACAACCGAGAATTCCTCGAGTCCGTTCGGATCGATGCTATCCAATAGCGCTGGCATGATTTGTCCTTTCCTAGCGTCTTCAGGATGTCTGGAACTTAACCAAAAATGGGAAAGCCCCCCTACCCGGTAACAAATTGCCCCAACGTCACCCAGATTCCTACTAAGAATTTGCCTCCACAGGCCCCCATTTAGCGCAACTTGTGACGCCAATTAGTGTCAGACCCTCTTTACACCCTGACGTGTTTCTGAACAGATACATACACTTTGTAGAAGAAAGGTATTTCCACTCGTGACTGCGCACAAGCGGATCAGTTTTCAGGTTGTACGGGATGAAGTTAAACGCCGTATAGAAAGCCGCATCTGGCCACAGGGTTCTGTATTGCCTACGGAAACGCAACTTGCCGAGGAATTCAATTGCGCCCGGGCAACAGTGAACCGTGCCCTGCGAGAGCTGGCCGATCAAGGCGTTGTAGAGCGAAAGCGTAAAAGCGGTACGCGGGTCAAGAAAGAACCCAGCAAACATGCGAAGCTCGAGTTTTCTCTGGCTAGGCAATCTGTTGAAAACCAGAATGCGACCTACCGCTATGCGCTGGTCGAACGTAGCATCGTAACCAGCCCCAGCTGGCTGGCCTCCCAACTTAGCGTTTCTTCGGACACGCGTGTGCTGCACGTGATCTGTATGCATTATGCGGACAACCGGCCTTTCCAACTTGAGGAACGCTGGATCAACATAGATACCGTGCCCGAAGTGGAACATGCCGATCTGAATTCACAAGGTCCGCATGAGTGGTTGCTGCAAATTGCCCCCTTCACTGAGGCCGAGGTTGCATTTTGCGCAATCTCCGCTGACGGGCGACTGGCCGAGTTCATGGGAACCACTGCGGGAACGTCCATGATTCAACTGGAACGCACCACATGGAAAAATGGGGCACCAATGACGTTTGCCCGGATGACTCACCACCCCGGCTTTTGCATTCGAACCAAATACTGATCCATTCAACCTATTGGACCGGGCAATCGCTCCTCGCTTAGCAAGACGTTGGCCTCAACATCGCCCGCGCCAGGCAATGTCATGATCCGACGCCGCAGAACGCGTTCAAAATCGGACAAGTCCCGAGCGACTACTCGCAGACGATAGTCGTACAGGCCCAGCACATGCTCGACGGTCTGCACCTCAGGGATGGCACTGACAGCGCGTTCAAAATCTTCCAGACTAACTTGCCCCTTGCGCGCCAACTTGACACCCAGAAAAACAGTAACGCCAAACCCCAGCGCCTCGGCATTCAATCGCAGTCGACGGCCTTTGATCACGCCTGCACCCTCGAGCAGACGAATCCGGCGCCAGGTCGCCGGTTGCGACAGCCCCAGTTTACGCCCCAACGCGCCTGCACTTTGCGTTGCGTCCTTCACCATCGCCCGTAGAATTTGACGATCCGTTTCATCAAGCTCAATCATACCGGAAGCGCCTCATCCTGTTTCACCCGCGCGATATGCATCAGCGCCTCGATATCGGCGATGTGTGGCAAGGTCAGAATTCGGTCGCGATACACTTGCTGATAATGCCCCATATCCCGGGCCAGCACTGAAAGCCGAACATCAACACGGCCTAAAAAGGTCTGGATTTCAATCACCTCGGCCACCCCCCGCGCGGCGGCCGTAAACTCATCGAAGGCACGCGCGTATGTCTTGTCTAGCGTGACCCTCAGTGACACCTCGACGGCATAGCCCAGTGCGACCCAGTCAATCACGGCCTCCTGCCCCTCGATAACACCCGCCGCCTGCATCTTTTCAATCCTTCGCCAGCATACTCCCTGGCTGATCCGGCATCGCTCGGCCAGTTCGGCCATGGACAGGCTGGGTTCTGCCTGAAAGTGGCGCAGGATGCGCCGATCCACATCGTCAAGCATGATTTTCACGCCTTTCTGCTAATTCACGAATTATTCTTCACCTTTTCCCCAAATACTCAACCATACAACCCTCGCCAATACCCCCAAGGCTCGTTAAAAGCACATCAATCAAAACTGAAAGGACCGGCGAAATGCGCGTCTATTACGATCGCGATTGCGATATCAACCTGATCAAAGACAAAAAAGTGGCCATCCTGGGCTATGGCTCGCAAGGTCACGCCCACGCGCTGAACCTGCGCGACTCGGGCGCGAAGAATCTGGTCATCGCCCTGCGTGAAGGCTCGCCCTCGGCCAAAAAGGCCGAAGCCGAAGGCCTTCAGGTCATGGGTATCGCCGAAGCAGCGGCTTGGTGCGATGTCATCATGTTCACCATGCCCGACGAACTGCAGGCTGAAACCTACAAGAAATACGTGCATGACAACATCAAGCCGGGCGCAGCCATCGCATTCGCTCATGGCCTGAACGTCCACTTTGGCCTGATCGAGCCGAAAGAAGGCGTAGATGTCATCATGATGGCCCCCAAAGGCCCTGGCCACACCGTGCGTGGCGAATACGTCAAAGGCGGCGGCGTGCCCTGCCTGGTCGCAGTCCACAACGACGCAACTGGCAAAGCGCTGGAAATCGGCCTGTCCTACTGCTCGGCCATCGGTGGCGGCCGCTCGGGCATCATCGAAACCAACTTCCGTGAAGAATGCGAAACCGACCTGTTCGGTGAACAGGCTGTTCTGTGCGGCGGTCTGGTCGAACTGATCCGCTGCGGCTTTGAAACTCTGGTCGAGGCAGGCTACGCGCCCGAAATGGCCTATTTCGAGTGTTTGCACGAAGTGAAGCTGATTGTTGACTTGATCTACGAAGGCGGCATCGCCAACATGGATTACTCGATCTCGAACACTGCCGAGTACGGCCAGTACGTCACCGGCCCGCGCATCCTGAAGTACGACGAAACCAAAGCGCGCATGAAAGCGGTTCTGGACGACATCCAGCAAGGCAAGTTCGTCCGTGACTTCATGCTGGAAAACGCTGTCGGCCAACCGACGATCAAAGCGGCGCGTCGCGCAAATGACGAACACCAGATCGAGGAAACCGGAGCCAAGCTGCGCGCCATGATGCCCTGGATCTCGGCCGGTAAAATGGTCGACAAAGAAAAGAACTAAGTCTGGCCGTTGTCAGCGCAAGGGCGGCCATTCGTGCCGCCCTTTTTTGTCCCTAGGAACCCGAGACGCAGATGGTTGCTGACCCCACATCCCGCGATTGGAGCGGCGTAATAGCCTTGGGCCTGATATGGGGCGGCACCTTTATGGTCGTCGCCATGGCACTCGAGGGATACGGACCTATTACTGTCGCCACCGCGCGTACTACGCTGGGCGCGGTGACTTTATTGGGCCTAGTGGCACTGACCGGGCGCAGGTTGCCTTCGGGCGATCCAACGCTTTGGGGCTACATAACTCTCATTGGTGTCCTCTCCACCGCTTTGCCATTCGTATTACTAAGTTGGGGGCAGCAATACGTACCATCGGCTTTTGCCGGCCTTTCCATGGCAGCAATCCCGCTGATGGTCCTGCCCCTGGCACATTTCTTTTCCGATGAACCGTTGAATACTCGCAGATTTATTGGAGTTTCATTGGGGTTTTGCGGGGCGCTGGTGTTGATTGGTCCAGGTCTGGCTCAGCTAGGGCAAGGGAATGAACCGCTGGCACAACTGGCCTGTGTTTCCGCTGCGTTAAGCTATGCGTTCGCGTCGATCTTTACACGGCGCTGTCCGCCCATTGACCCGGTTGTACTGGCTGCACTTTCGTTGGTGGTTGGGGCCGTGCTGTTGCTGCCCATCATGGTGATAATCGAAGGTATCCCTCGGTGGGAAGGTACCCGCCCCGGTCTGGCCATCGTCGCACTGGGCCTGTTGCCCACGGCACTTGCAACGTTGCTGCGCGTGTCAATCATTCGCAGCGCCGGGTCCGTCTTTCTGACGCTGGTCAACTATCAGGTGCCGATCTGGTCGATGATCTTCGGCGCGTGGATTCTGTCCGAGGCATTGCCGCTTCGGTTCTATATTGCCTTGGCCATGATCCTGACCGGGCTGGCAATCAGCCAATGGTTCAGCCTGCGCAGGATGCTTTTGGGTCGTTAACCGGCAACCGCCTCGACCTCGGCCACGATGCCATCGACGACCTGCGTCAACAGCGCGTCGTCCTCGCATTCAGCCATCACACGGATCAGCGGCTCGGTCCCCGATTTACGGATCAGCAAGCGCCCCTGCCCGTTCAGACGCGCCTCGGCATCGGCAATTGCGGCCTGCACACTGGAGGTTTCAAGCGGAGCCTGCCCCTCGCCATAGCGTACATTTTTTAGAAGCTGCGGCACGGTTTCAAACTGAACAGACAGCTCGGACGCCTTGCGGCCCGAATGCACCATCTCGGCCAGGAAATGCAGGCCAGCCATCAGGCCATCGCCGGTAGTGGCGTAATCGCTCATTACGATGTGGCCGGATTGCTCACCGCCCAGATTGAATCCGCCTTCGCGCATCCGTTCGACAACATAACGGTCACCGACAGACGTACGTTCCAGCCGCAGCCCCTGCGCTGCAAGATGGCGTTCCAGACCGAGGTTCGACATGACCGTCGCGACCAGAGCCCCCCCTGCAAGACGATCTGCCTTGGCCCAGCTTGTCGCCAGCAACGCCATTAGCTGATCGCCATCCGCCACCTGGCCATTCTCATCGACCATGACCACGCGGTCCGCATCTCCGTCCAGGCAAATTCCAACGTCGGCCCCATGAGCCACAACGGTTTCGGCCGCCAGTTGAGGATTGGTCGATCCGCAATTCAGGTTGATGTTCTTACCATTTGGCGCGGTGCCGACCGGAATGACATCTGCCCCCAGTTCCCACAGAACCTCGGGTGCGGTGCGGTGCGCGGCGCCATTGGCGCAATCCACCACCACTTTCAATCCGTCCAGACGCAGGTCACGCGACAACGAGGATTTGACTCGCTCTCCATACCGAAACCGCGCATCGTCAACCCGGCGGGCGCGCCCAATATTATGCGCCTGTGCGGGTTTAACGCCGTCTTCGATCAGTTGCTCAATTTCGCTTTCTGCCTGATCCGATAGCTTATAGCCGTCTGGGCCAAAAAACTTGATGCCATTGTCAATAGCGGGGTTGTGGCTGGCGGAGATCATCACACCCAGATCCGCACGCATTGAGCGGGTCATCAGCCCGACCGCCGGGGTTGGCACCGGCCCCAGCAACAACACGTTCATACCGGTCGAGGTCAATCCTGCTGTCAGTGCGTTTTCCAGCATATAGCCCGACAGGCGGGTATCTTTGCCGATCACCACCCGATGCGCGCCAGACTGATCACGGCGGAAGTATCGCCCTACGGCTGCCCCAATGCGCAACGCCATCTCAGCGGTAATCGGGTGCGTGTTCGCGGTTCCTCGTACCCCGTCGGTTCCAAACAGCTTGCGCATAGGTGCCACTCCATCAATTCTTGCCTGCGCCCGACTTACCGGACCGCAGCCCAAAGGCGCAAGGCCTGAGCGGTTTCAGCGACGTCATGAACCCGAATTATCTGCACCCCCTGCGTCACACCCGACAAGGCGACCGCAATTGATCCCGGCGCGCGGGCATCCTTTCGCGGCTCTTTTCCGATTTGGCCGATGAAACCCTTGCGCGAGACACCCAGAAGCACAGGGCAACCCAACCCGTGAAACAGGCTGAGATTTTGTAGCAAAGTCAGGTTGTGCGTTTCGGTTTTGCCGAACCCGATACCAGGGTCAACGACAATGCGGTCGCGTTTCAACCCCATTTTTTCAAGAGTTGTCACCTGCGATTCCAAAAAATCGTACACATCCAGCAGAACATCATCATATTGCGGATTGTCCTGCATAGTGGCTGGATCACCCTGCATATGCATCACACAGACCGGCGCATCAACCTCGGCACAAAACGGCGCCAATTGCGGGTCATAAGTAAACCCGGACACGTCATTGATCAGCCCAGCTCCTGCCTGCCATGCTGACCGGGCGACGCTGGCTTTGCGCGTGTCGATAGAGATCAGTGCGTTCGTTTTGGCATGAATGGCTTCGATCAAAGGCTGAGTGCGGGCGATTTCTTCGCTCTCAGGCACAAAGGCAGCCCCCGGGCGGGTGGACTCACCACCTATGTCCAAAATGCTGGCTCCGTGAGACACCATGCTTTCCGCAGACGTCAGCGCTGCCTCGACCGAGTTATGCACCCCTCCATCCGAGAAGCTGTCAGGCGTCGCATTGAGAATTCCCATGATTTGCGGGGTAATCATGCTGACCCCAGCAAGGTCAGGGCGCGGACGAGTCAAGCGCTCCAGCATTGCCTCTGGAATGTCCTGCGCGGCGACAATCGCAGAAGACCCCGCACGAGTCAGCCGCTCGGCATGGGTGAACCAAAGGGCCTGCCCAGCAAGGGGCACCGCCCCGTCCGAGCGGGCCGAGCCATGCTGGACCAGCGGTCGGAAGTATTCGGTCACAGTTGTGCCTGTTCCACAGGCACTGCACGCAGGGGGGTTTTCGGCGCGTTTGGCAATGCACCTCCAATTACCATCATCTCGCTGGCCTCAAAGGTGGCCGCGAACCATGCGGCCAGAGCAACAGCGTCCGACGGAGCCGCAGACGGGCCATCCACGGCGTCCAGAACAATCTTGGATGGTGCCCATACACAAATCTGGCCGTTTTTCATTGCCCAGTCCAACTCGGTCCTTGTAGAAACCACGACACACCGGTGATCCCGCGCAGCCAGAACCCAAGCATTTTGTTCAATCGCAAGCAGGTCAATCCGGCGCTGTGTCATCGCATGGCCAGTCTGCGGCACAGCGAACTCCGAGGCACCTACGCACAGGATCAGAGGGCGCTGGCGATTTTCCAATTGGTCAATCCACCCGGTTAGGTTTGGCGAGGTGATAGCCTCGTTCGACAAAAATACCAAGCGTGGATGTGGGCGTTCTTCTTCCACGACGTCATGGTGAATGTTGTCTTTGCCGCGCACAATTTCGACGCCCAGAGCACCTGGGCCACGATCCAGTTTTTCAATGCGAACAAAAGCTCTTACTGCCTGCGGCTCAAGTAAAATACGTTCTGCCACGCGATCTGCCAGTGTCTCCAGCAGGTTCAGGCGTTCCGCGGCCAGCTCGTAGGCAATCGCTTCGGTCACACGATCGTAGGACAAGATGCGATCCACATCGTCGTCGATCGGGTCAGTCAATGGACGCACTTCAACCACGATATTAAAACAGATGCGCTGCGTGGTGCCACGTTCCGCCTGGAACGCCCCGATTTCGACCTCAACGATATGATCCCGCAACGAAATGCGATCCAGCGGGCCACGCGTGGCGGTCGCTTCGGACCGCTCGGACGGGTGCGCAAAGGCAAGACGAATTTCAGAGCTCATACGGTGGACCTTTTCGGACATGGGTAGACTAGTCTGCGCAAACTACACGATGCGCGGGCGTATAACACCGCAGCAAACGCCATTCCAGCGGTTGAATGCGTCGTTGGGCGATATGAAACCACCCCATCACATCCAGAGCGCGTGTCCTTGCGTGTAACGATATCGCAGCCATTCTCGGCAATTTCTAGCGTCCGGCGCCGTCAACCCGCAGATAATAGGAATTGCGGGCCGTCTGGCCCGCAATACAGGTTATAAGTCGCCCCGCGCATCATACTTCCGGCGCGGGTGCGTCGATCAATTGCTCGCAGTTTGGTAGTTGTGCCTGTAGAAAATATGCACACCGATCCGCGCGGTTTCCTTGTAGACGCGCGACCAGGATGGGCGCACAGCGGTGGTGTGGTAGTGAGTGGCACCTTCAGTCAGGTCCTTGACGACCCCGTCAATCGCGGCGCGCGCGACCTTGGACACCCGCTCATAGGCCTTCTTCTCGTGGATCACTTCTTTGTGGCCGTCGCAGGTATAGGTGAACTGGCATTGGTATTTTTTGCCGGTGCCCTGTTTGATCACACCGCAGAGTGAGTTCGGAAAGCGGCCGCTTTCGACGCGGTTCAGGATCACTTCGGCTACGGCAAACTGACCGCGCACGCTTTCACCGCGTGCTTCAAAGTACAGCGCTTCGGCCAGGCACTTAAAGTTGTCGTCCCCGGTGGCCGCTGGCTGTTGGTCCAGCCAGTCCTTTGAGTACGACATTTTTTGTGGCTCAAGCTCTTTTCGGGGCTTGAACAAAGTCAGGTAATCGCGAAAATTTTGTCCGGGCACCTCGGTTCGGGTGACCAGTTCACGTTCGGCAGTATCGGTGGCTTCCCTTTCCGCGAAAGACACACTCGGCAGAGTGGTTGCTGCCATTGCGGCAACAGCCAGTATGTATCGTAGCATCAGATAACCTCGCACAGGCACATAACGCGCCGTACCCTCCCCCGGCGGGCGCGACGAGGCATTTAGCCCAGACTTTTGCAAACGTCCAGCTTAGATGAAAATGCAAGTGGAAAATCGCCCGTAGAGAAAAATAATTCCGCTACAGGGTTGCATGAAAACCACTAATCCTTGGGTGAACAGGCAGTGTCAACCCCCAAGTCTGGACGAAATCGCCAGTTGAGCGGAAGCCAGCCGAGCAACCGGCACCCGGAAAGGGGAACAGGACACATAGTCAAAGCCCAGGTCACGGCAAATCGCGATTGATTCGGGGTTACCACCATGTTCGCCGCACACAGACAGCGTAACGTCCGGTTGCACCTTCCGCCCGCGTTCCGCCCCAAGTTTCAGCAATTCGCCGACCCCGTCGGGGTCGAGAACGTGAAACGGGTCTTCGATAAACACGCCCTGACGGACATAGGCCGACATAAACCGACCGGCATCATCGCGCGACAGACCATATGTCATCTGGGTCAGGTCATTGGTGCCGAAACTCAGAAATGCGGTCTGGGGCGCAATTTCATCCGCCCGCAAGCAGGCTCGGGGCGTTTCAACCATGACGCCCAGTCGGTACTCGACTTCCTGCCCCTGCTCCGTCGAAACCGAGGCAGCGACGGAATCAATTCGGGATTTGACCAGTTCGACTTCCCGCTTGGCCGAAACCAGCGGAATCATCACTTCGGGCACCACCGGCGCGCCATCCTTGCTGGCCTCTAGCGTGGCTTCAAAAATCGCGCGCGCCTGCATGTCATAGATTTCGGGCACAGTTACACCCAATCGGACACCGCGCAGGCCAAGCATCGGATTATACTCGGTCATGGCTGCCACGCGTCGTTCAACGTCCGAGACCGGCAAATCCAATGCCTCGGCCAATTCACGCTGGCCGCTGCGTGTGGTGGGAAGGAACTCGTGCAGCGGAGGATCGAACAGACGGATGCAAACGGGCTGCCCTTCCATGATGCGGAACAGCTGTACAAAATCCTCGCGCTGCATCGGCAAAAGCCGCTCCAGCACCGCAGCGCGGCCCGAGGGGGTTTGCGCAAAGATCATCTCGCGCATCACAGTAAGCCGTCCGGGGTCAAAGAACATGTGCTCGGTCCGACAAAGGCCAATTCCTTCCGCCAGAAAGTTCCGCGCGGTCTGTGCATCTGCCGGTGTATCTGCGTTTGCCCTTATGGCAATGTCGCGTTCGTCATCGGCCCAGCTCATGAGGGTTTGAAAACAATCATCCAGCGCCGCTTCCAGCATTTGTGGCGTCCCCGCCAATACCTGACCGGATGTTCCGTCGATCGTCAGCGTGTCACCTGTCTTGAACACGCGCCCGTCGGGTGCGGTCAGCATTTTCTTCTTGGTCTGGAAACGCATCTCGGACGCGCCGACGATACAGGGCAAACCGAGTCCACGACCGATCACGGCGGCATGGCTGGTCATACCGCCCTTTTCGGTCAGCACCGCCACAGCCGCATGCATGCCGCGCACATCTTCCGGCGAGGTTTCACGACGCACCAGAATACAGGGTTCTCCTCGCGCGGCGCTTGCCTGCGCTTCGGCGGCGGTGAACACAATCTTGCCCGTAGCTGCCCCCGGACTGGCCGCAATACCGGTTGTCAGCACATCCCGTTTTGCCTCGGGGTGGACCTGCCGGTGCAGCATCTCGTTCAGGGAATGCGGATCGATCCGCATCACGGCCTCTTGCGGCGGGATGATGCCATCTTCGGCCAACCGAACCGCGATCCGCAATGCGGCCCGCGCGCTGCGTTGCACACGCACACCATCCAAAAGGTGGACATGCCCATTCTCGATCACGAACTCGACCTGCATTTCCTCGCGCAGCTTGACCCGCATCAACGCGGCATGCACCTTGAGTTCTGCAAATGCTTCGGGCGCGACCTCTTCCAGCGACATTCCGCGCGGGTCCTTTTCCAGATAAAGCGCGGCAACACCTTCACCAAGCGCGTCCCGCCCCTGGCTTTGACTCAGATAACGGCCGGTGATCTGCGGCATTCCTGTCGTCGGATCAACCAATTGCAGCACGCCTGACCCGGACTCACCCTGCCCGACGCCCGGAACCATTTCCTGAATGACCAGGCCAAGCCCCGCATCTGCTGGCGCACCCTTGGCCTGACGCAACAACCGGGCCGAAGTTCCGTCCCAGGCCCGCGCCATCGACCGCAAAACGGCGATCAACTGCTCGCCGCGGTTCTGAGGGAAAGCCTCGTCAGTCTCGTCCTCATAAGCCCGAAGCGACTGGCGCAGCCCTTCGCGGCCATCGGCCTCGATCTCGTCGAACACATCAGCGTCCAAACGTGCCACATGGACCGCGTAACTTTGGACAAACCGCAAATACAACGCGGCCGCAGCCTCGACCCCTATTTGATCGGACAGGTCGACATAGCGGGCATCGTTCATGCCAATGTTCAGGATCGCGCCGGGACCGCCCCAGTCTGGGTCTTCCGAGCTGGGCCGGACACACAACAGCGCGGTCTGATCGAATTGATCAAGAACTGCTGCAATATCCGGCATCTCACCTTCCGCAATCCGATGAACGGCATCGAAAGACAGCGCCACTGTCTTTGGTACCGGCAGATCCAGACGCGCCAGACGTTGCAGACATTTGGCCCGTCCACCATGGGTATTGGCGGCAACGGGCGCATCAGGAGTGATCAGAGTGGTATGCGGGTTATTCTGCACTGCGGCACCTTTTGATTTCACCGCAGCATAAGCCCCTGCACCAATGGCGCAAGGGCGTTCTGATCTAGCCTTCGATCTTGCTGAGGTCGGCCACACTGGAACAGACCTGACGGATCTGGCTAAGCAGGTTCAGGCGGTTACGGCGCAGGATGTCATTGTCGGTGTTGACCTGAACATCTTCAAAAAACGCATCGACCGGACCGCGCAGCGCCGCCATGGCGGACATGGCGGCGGGGAAATCTTCGGTCTTCAATGCCGCATTGATCTGGCCCTGTGCCGCGTCGAGGGCTGCAAAAAGCGCCTTTTCACTGTCCGTCTCGGCAAATTTCACATCCGCACCGTAGGAGTATTCGACCCCGTCCTTCTCCTCAGCCTGAGTCAGGATGTTGTTGGCGCGCTTGAACCCCTGCACGAGGTTTTCCCCATCCTCGGTCGCGATCACCGCATTCAGGGCACGGGCGCGTTTGACCAGCAGGTTGAGGTCGTCATTGCCCTCCATCGCGATACAGGCGTCGATGATGTCGTGACGGATGCCTTCGTCACGGAGGAAGACTTTGAGGCGGTCGTGAATGAAGGACAGGAGGTCGATCGATCTGCTGTCAACGTGCCGGCCATCGACTAGGTTTGAAACTGTGATAGCCGCACCAAGTCCGAATGATGCGCCTCCTCCGGTCTTTTCCTTGAACACCTTTGCTGCTTCTTTAGCAGCTTTAGCGGACGTATTGCCGATCGACTCGTTGCATCGTCCGAGTTGGTTTGATTGAGAGTCGTGCAGTTTTACGCGCAGATCATTCGTCAGCACCAACCGGATAACCCCCAACGCCGCCCGGCGCAGGGCAAACGGGTCTTTCGATCCGGTCGGTTTCTCATCAATCGCCCAGAAACCGGTCAGTGTGTCCAGCTTGTCGGCCAACGCCACGGTCACCGACAGTGGTGCGGTCGGCACGTCATCCGACGGCCCCAGCGGCGAGTAATGCTCCTGCGCCACGGCAGCAACGGCGGCGTCTTCGCCCGCCGCTTCGATGTAATACCGCCCCATAAGCCCCTGAAGTTCGGGGAATTCATAGACCATTTCCGAGTTCAGATCGGCCTTGGCCAGACGCGCGGCTTTCTCGGCCTGATCGGCATCCGCACCGGTCACCGGGGCCAGTTCGCGGGCCAGTGCGGCGATGCGGTCGATCCGCTCGGCCTGTGTGCCCAGCTTGTTGTGGAATGTCACGTTCTCCAGCGCGCGGGTCCATTGGGTGATGTCCGATTTGGCAACGCGCAGGTCGTTCTCCCAAAAGAACTTTGCATCGGCCAGACGGGCCGACAGCACCTTTTGGTTCCCCGCCAGAATGGTCGCGCCGTTATCCGTGGTCTCGCGGTTGGCAACGGTGATGAAACGCTCGATCCGGCCCGTTTTCGAGTTCTTCACGGAAAAGAACTTCTGATGCTCTTTCATCGAGGTCTGCAGCACCTCGGGCGGCAATTCGAGGAACTCTTCGTCGATCTGCCCCATCAGCACCACCGGCCATTCGACCAGTCCGGCAACCTCGGCCAGCAGGCCCTTGTCATCGACCACTTCCAGACCGGCGGCAAAGGCCATGTTCTGGGCGTCGTTCCAGATATGCTCGGCACGGTCTGCGGGGTTCAGCACCACAAAAGCGCGCTTTAGCTTGGCGGCGTAGTCGTCGAACGACGTGATTGAAAAGCGGTTGGGGGCCATAAAGCGGTGCCCTGCGGTGGTATCGCCGGATTTGATGCCTTCGACCTCAAGCGGCACGACCTGCGCCCCGGCCTCATCGCTGAGGATGCACAGGATCGAATGCAACGGGCGCACCCAGCGCAACGCACCGCTACCCCAACGCATAGACTTGGGCCATGGGAAGTTGCGGATCGTCGCCTCAAGCACTTCAGCCACGATCTCGGCCGCCGGGCGACCGGGTTTTTCGATTGTGGCGAAATAGACCGCGCCCTTGGGGGTCTCGCGTTCCTCAAGCTGGCCACGGGTCAGGCCCGCGCCGCGCAGAAACCCTTCGATAGCTTTGTCAGGCGCGCCGACTTTCGGACCTTTGCGTTCTTCGCGGACCGTCGGGCTCTCAGCCAGCAGCCCCTCGATCGCCAGTGTCAGGCGGCGCGGGGTGGTCAGGGCAGCGGCCCCGGCATAGGTCAGACCGGCCTCGACCAAACCGTCGGTGATCCGCTTTTTCAGGTCCTCGCCCGCACGGACTTGCATACGGGCGGGGATTTCCTCGGAAAACAGTTCGATCAGCAGGTCGGGCATTTTCGGTCCTTAGAAATTGACGATCGTCTGGATGACGATGGCATTGGCGATATCCACAAAAAAGGCGGATACAAGGGGCAGCACGATAAAGGCAATAGGCGACGGGCCATATCGCTTGGTTACGGCGGTCATATTGGCGATGGCAGTGGGGGTCGCGCCGAGGGCGAACCCGCCAAACCCAGCAGCCAGAACGGCGGCCCGGTAGTTGCTGCCCATCACGGGGAACAGCACCCAGATCACAAAAGCGACGGTAAACAAGGTCTGTGCGGACATGATGACGGCGATGGCCAGCCCGAGCTCGGTAATGGTCCAGAGTTGCAGGCTCATCAGAGACATCGCCAGAAACGCGCCCAGAGAAAACTCGGAGATCAGCGCGAGCGATGGCGTGCGCGATACAGGCGGTGCTTTAGGGGCAAAAGCCGTGCGAAGGTTGGCGATGACAATCCCCATGATCAGACAGGGCACGAACAGCGGCAGTTTCAGCCCCGCAGCGGTGATCACTTCGGACAGCATATAGCCCAGGATGATTGCCACATTCAGATGCAGCAGAACGCGCATGATTGTCAGGTGGTCAATTGACGACAATTGGCTGTCGGGCGTGTCGGGCAAACCAATTGTATGCGCTTCATCCGGCCGGTCGGGTACAAGGTGGCGGCCTTCGACCAGAAGGCGCGCAATCGGGCCACCGACCAAGGCAGCCAGAACAAGGCCCAGCGTGGCCACGGCAACCCCCAGTTCGGTTGCGCCCGCCAGTCCGGTTGCAGAGGCCACCTCGGGCGCCCAGGCGATTGCAGTGCCATGACCGCCGATCAGCGCCGCCGATCCGAACAGCACGCCAGCCTGTGCGGGATACCCAAACATGGCCGCCCCCACTGCACCAATCACGTTTTGGGCCAGAATGGTTACAAGGGTCAGAACCAGCAGGATCAGCAGAGGTTTACCCCCTGCAATAAGGTCGGAAAGACGAGCGTTCAGACCGATCCCAGCAAAGAACACAAGCAACAGAAAATCGCGGGCTGCCAATCCGAACGAAAGCTCAAGATCGAAACTGAGATACAGGGCCAACACCACCAGAGACGCCAGCAGCCCGCCGGTTACAGGTTCCGGTATGTTAAACTGGCGCAAGGTTGCGACTCGTGCATTGATCTCGGCACCAATCAGATAGACCGCAAACCCAAGAGTCGCGGTCAGAAAGTCCGGGATTTGCAACGCACCTTCGGTCATCAACCAACCTCAGTTTTCCGGGCGCGGCGGGCATTCCTCGCCCACCACAGTTCCGTCATAGGCCTTTTCACCGCAATTGTTCAGCGCGTGCCAGACATAGCCTTTACCATCTGTGGTCACAGCAACAATTCGATCAACACCATACTGGACATTCTTCACCCCCATAAAAGCCTGCGCCTGCCCGGTTCTGAGGGCATCAGCTATTGCAACCGCGTTGTAACAATCAAACCACCCAGGAGCAGTCAGGGGTTCTGCATTTTCAACCTGCTGGTATGCAGCCAGATCCTCGGCCGTCACATCGGTCTCAAAACAGGCCCGATAGCGAATTGGCGAGCTATCCGCATTGATCGCCTGAAAATTGGTATACGAAATCGGCTTCGTGGTTTCGGCATCCCTGGTCAGCAAAACCACATCCTCGCCGGGTTGCGGTGTGACGTCGTAGTAAAACCCGTACACCTGCAGGTAATACATGCCCGCACCGGCCAAAGCCGCAGAGACCATGAGAATGATTGCAAGTAGCTTTCCTGTCATCTTGTGAGCATCCCGATCACGCCGCCTCTTTCATCTTCAGAGGAATTAGGCCAGTTTCCAAAACGATACAGGTAGAAACAGGGCTTTTGACATGGATTCGACCCTTGCCGTTGGGTTTTTCGGCGCATTGTTTGCCATCATGAACCCAATCACCAACCTGCCCGTTTTTCTCAGCGTGACCGACGGCCTGAAGCCAGCCGACCAGCGCAAGGTTGCGATCAAAACGGCTACCTATTGCCTGATCCTTGGCACCGCTTTCGCAGCCATTGGCAATAAGGCATTGGGTCTGTTCGGCATCAGCGTAGACGATCTGCGTGTTGCGGGCGGTCTGGTCGTTCTGATGATCGGCCTGCATATGCTGAGCGGCACCGAAAGCACCACGCATCACGGAACCGAAGGGGAAAAAGAAACGTATCCCGAACCCGACACCGTGGCTTTCTACCCGCTGGCATTTCCCATTCTGGTCGGCCCCGGCACGATCACGACGCTGATCCTGTACGCGCACCACATCTCGAAACCCAAGGACGCCATTATTTACGCAGGCGTCTTTCTGGCCGTTCTGTTTCTGCTGTTCATCACCTTCTGGAATGCCTCGGCCCTGTCCAAGCGGCTGTCGGACAACGCACGCGTCATCATGAGCCGTTTCATGGGCATGATCCTGTCGGCCATTGCCATCAGCATGATTGCAGACGGGTTGAAGGTGCTTTTGCCGGGATTGGCCTGAACCCCTCATTAGCCCTCGAACCCGGCGGCCCCGGTCTGAACAAAGGCGTCGGCGCATTGCTTGGCCAGTGCACGAACACGCCCGATATAAGCCTGCCGTTCCGTCACTGAGATCACCCCCCGCGCGTCCAGCAGGTTAAAGATATGGGACGCCTTGATGCATTGGTCATAGGCCGGATGCGCCATGATGATACGCTTACCAGTCTTCGGGTCGTCGTGTTCCTGCGCCAGAATGGTGGCGCATTCGGTTTCCGCCTCTTCAAAATGACGCAAAAGAACTTCGGTGTTGGCTACGTCAAAGTTCCAGCGGGCATATTCCTCTTCAGTCTGCTTGAAGATGTCGCCATAAGTAAGCGGGCTGGGCGATTGCGGGTCGTTGAAGGGCATGTCCATCACGTGATCGATGCCCAGCACATACATCGCCAGACGTTCGAGCCCATAGGTCAGCTCGCCCGACACCGGAGCACAATCATGACCGCCAACCTGCTGGAAATAGGTGAACTGGCTGACTTCCATGCCGTCGCACCAAACTTCCCAACCCAGCCCCCATGCACCAAGGGTCGGGCTTTCCCAGTCATCCTCGACAAAGCGGATGTCGTGCAGGTTCATGTCGATGCCGATGGCCTCGAGCGAGCCCAGATATAGCTCTTGTAGGTCCGGCGGGCTAGGTTTGATCAACACCTGATACTGGTAGTAATGCTGCAACCGGTTCGGGTTTTCACCATACCGTCCGTCCGTCGGGCGCCGGGACGGTTGCACATAGGCGGCAGCCCAAGCTTTTGATCCCAATGCGCGCAACGTGGTGGCCGGGTGAAAGGTACCTGCCCCAACTTCCATGTCATAAGGTTGCAGGATGGCGCAGCCCTTGGAAGCCCAATAGGTCTGAAGTCGCAGGATAATTTCCTGAAAAGAACGTGGTGCGCTGGACTGTTCGGTCATGACATTCCCTTTGGACGCAGCTGCGCCCGGTTCCGGTCGGTTTTGCCCTTCCTATGCAAGGGGCCGAGGGGCGTCAACGGGCCAATGCCCGCGCGCTGTCACTGCGCCGCCACACTGGAAATTCCCCGTATTCCGGGCATGGCATTCCCCACTGCAAATCGCGTAGTCTGCAGCAAAGCTAAAACACTGCGGACACGGGCAGACAATGACACGCATATTCACTGCAATTTTGTTTCTATTTCTCTTCAGCGTGCGCGCTGTATTTGCGCAGCAGGACGAGGGCGTCTGGGTTCAGGTTGAGGCTCAACCCTCACTGCGCGAGGCCCAGGAACGGGCACAAGCTTATTCCAACAGCCTACCTGATGTGAACGGATTTCGCCTGAACTCTGGCTGGTATGCCATTGTTATTGGTCCTTATTTACGCAGTGATGCCGAGCAGGTTCTGCGTGTTTATCGGGCCGAAGGCCAGATCCCGGCAGACAGCTATATCGCGTTCTCAAGTTCTCTGGGTCAGCAATTCTGGCCTGTTGGTTCAAGTATTCTCGATAGGGATGCAGTGGTACCGCCGGTGGACAACACATCGCAATCTGAACAACCCGTGCCCGGGCTGACACCCGAACCTGCGGACGAAACGCGGGCACAAGCCTTGCAATCCGAACGCCTTTTGACAGCACAGGAACGCAAGAGCTTGCAAACTGCGCTTAAAGCGGCAGGATTCTACAACTCGACAATTGACGGCGCATTCGGTCAGGGCACGCGTCGTTCGATGGGAGACTGGCAGCGGTTCAATGGTCACGAGGCAACAGGCGTCCTGACCTCGGCTCAGCGCAAAGCGCTGATGGACGACTACAATGCGCCGCTGCTCAGCGTTGGTATGGGACGGCATTCGGATACGCAGGCCGGCATTGATCTGGATCTGCCCTTGGGCGTCATTGCCTTTGACCGCTATGAGGCCCCGTTCGCCCATTTCAATGGCACAACCGATCTGGGTGCCAAGGCTCTGCTGATCAGCCAGAAAGGCGACAAGGCGACGTTGCGGGCACTATACGAGGTGTTGCAGTCCCTGGAAATTGTACCGCTGGACGGCCCTCGGGAATTGCGCCGCAACGGCTTTACGCTGGAAGGACGCGGCAACGGGATCGTGTCCTATACCGAGGCAACACTGAAGGATGATCAGATCAAAGGCTTTACTTTGGTCTGGCCGGAAGGTGACGACGCCCGCCGAGCACGGGTTCTGGCGGCGATCAAGGCCAGCTTCGTCGCCAATGACGCAGTATTGGACGCCGGTGCAGGCGCGGATGTCGAACAACGGATCGATCTGGTGTCGGGCTTGCAGGTGCGCAAACCCCGGCTGTCCCGCTCTGGGTTCTTCACCGATGCAAACGGCACGGTCTTGACGGTTTCGGAGGCGGCTGAAAGCTGTACACGGATCACGCTGGGCGGCGATCAGGAGGTTCAGGTTGCACTAACCGATAACGATCTGGGCGTCGCGGTTCTGCGCCCCAGCCGCACACTGGTCCCGATCAGCATTGCCGAATTCAGTGCCGATAAACCCAGAATTCAATCCGAGGTCGCGGTTTCGGGCTTTTCCTATCAGGGTGCGTTGGGCGCACCGACGCTGACCTATGGCCAAATAGCTGATGTGCGCGGCCTGAACGGTGAGGACGGAGTGAAACGTCTGGCGCTGGCCGCTCAGCCGGGTGATGCGGGTGGTCCAGTATTTGACGACAACGGTCAGGTTGTCGGTATGCTGCTTCCTACCCCATCCGAGGGACGTACTCTGCCCGGCTCGGTTAGTCTTGCAGCCACGGCGGATCGGTTGAATGAGGTTCTGTCCAAAGCTGGCGTAGCTGGTCAACCCAGCCAATCAACCGCTGAAATCTCACCCAATGAACTCAGCCGCAGGGCAAATGGTATGACCGTGCTGGTGCATTGTTGGGATTGAGTTGCGGAAAACCCTTGAAACGCAGCCCCTTTGGGCGGCTTTTTTTAGGTGATATCGGGGGTTACCCGGATCAGGGTCGGAACCGGGGCATCGAAGGCCGCACGAACGTCGGCCTGCATCTCTTCCAAATTAGACGGAGCTGCGGACCGTGCGCCAAACGCTTCGGCCAGCTTGCAGAAATCCGGGTTATGCGCGACGACTGCGTTCGGGGCAATCTGGCCGCGAACCATACTGTCTTCGATCTCTTTCAGCTTGCCGTTATCCCACAAGATGATGGGCAAGGACAAACCCAGTTCGACAGCCACACCTAGCTCCATCATGGTATAGTGAAACCCGTAATCCCCCGCGATCACCGCCGTAGGTTTGCCCCGACGCGCGACCGCGCCGCCAATTCCCGCGGGCAGAGCATAACCCAACGTGCCGAAGCCGGTCGGATGATGCCAGTGGTATGGATAAGCCATGTCCCAAACCTCTTTGGCGACATAGGCGAATTGGGTCATGTCAGAGTAGATCATTGTGCCGACAGGCATGGCCTCCCGCAACGCGTTCAACACGGGAACAATTCCCGGACGTTCGGCGTCTGCTTCGGCGCGCCAGCGATTGCGGGCCTCGGCGACTTCGTCACTGGTCCAGCCTTTCGCGGGCTTCGCGTTGTCAATCGCCGCCCAAAGCGCATGAGCAAAGCTTTCCCCATCAGCTTGCAGCTTGATCGCCGCCCGGTGGTGATCAGACAGAACTTTGGGATCAAGATCGACCCGCACAAGGTGAGAGCTATAACCCAGCGAATCGCGCCACAAATCAACTTCGCCCAGTTCAGCACCAACCGCGACCACAAGATCGGCCGATCCGATTACGTCAGCGCTGCCCGGGCGCGTCAGCGCTGCGCCGAAATCCAGCGCATAACCCTGCCCCGCCATCCCGCGCCCGGCGAAGGTTGTGAAACAGGCAGCCCCCAGTTGGGTCAGGATTTGTCGCCACAGATTGGACCGCGCTCCGCCGCCGAGAATGAACAGTGGTCGTTGCGCGATATTGAGCAGCGACAACACTGGACCCAAATCCGGTGGCAAAACCTTGGTGCGCAGACCTGGCTGGTTGGGAAATGGCGCGGGATCGACCTCAGCCTCCAGCTGCGCGATCGGCACCTGAATGTGCTTGGGTCGCGGGCGGGACAATTCGAATTCTTCAAAAGCACGTTCAACCAGACCATATGCCGCCTGAGCGGTACTGGCCTGATGCGACCAATCCGCCACGCCCTCGGCTGCAGCACGCTGATCTTTCATCTGGTGCAATTGCCCCTGAACCCGCTGCGGATCGTCCAGACACGAAGACATCACCAGCAAAGGCACTGAATCCGTATAGGCCTGCCCCATTGGTGTCATGATATTGCAAAGGCCCGGCCCAGTGATCACGTAAGCCACCCCCGGTTTTCCTGTTGCACGCGCGTAACCGTCAGCCATGAAACCTGCACCTTGCTCGTGCCGGGCCAGTACATGCGTGATACCGGCTTCTTCGATGCCGCGGTACATTTCCTGGTTATGCACCCCAGGTATGCCAAAAATCACATCAACACCCCTGTCCTTCAGCATATGTGAAATTTGGGCTCCAAGAGGTCTTTTCATCAATTTCTCCAGAATTGGACGGTAAACAGTGCGTAGACGGCCAGCAGTTCCAGTCGCCCGACCAACATGCCGACCGACAACAGCCATTTCGCAGTATCGTTCAGCCCCGCAAAGTTGCCAGCGGGCCCGATCTGTGACCCCAAACCTGGCCCCACATTAGCCAGAGCCGTTGCTGCGCCCGAGACCGACGTGATGAAGTCCAGCCCCGTCAAAGCAAGTGCCCAGGCCAGCACCCCCAATGACACCACGAAGAACATGAAAAAGCTCATCACCGATGTCAGCACGTCTGTCCCGATGGTGCGCCCGTCATATTGCGGCCTAAACACACCATGCGGCGTTCGGATTCTCTGGATCTGCGTTTTGATCGAGGCGAAAAGCAACTGATACCGGAAGATTTTGATCGAACAGGCCGTCGAACCCGCGCAGCCTCCAATCAGGCCGATCAGAAAGAACAACATGACCGGGAAACTGCCCCACCCCATATAATCCACGCTGGCATAACCGGTGCCGGAAATGATCGAGGTGATATTGAAAAGGGATTCCCGGAATGCCTGCTCCCAGTGATGCGGGAACACCGACGTCAGAAAGGCCGCCATGATCACGACCAGCACCAGTATTGTCGCCAGAAAGGCCCGTATCTGACTATCATGCCAGATCGAGGTGGTGTTGCCGTTGGCAAACTGCACGTAACGTACGAACGGCAGGGCCGCGAGAACCATGAACACAGAGGCCGCGTATTCCGTTGGCCCAGAAAACGTTCCAAAGGATGAATCGTAATTGGAAAACCCGCCGGTTGCGATAGTCGTCATAGCGTGGACTATCGCGTCAAAAAAGCTCATGCCCAGTCCAGCGTAAACGAGTGCGCAGACAAAGGTCAGAAAGACGTAAATCAGGGATATCTGTCCCGCAATTTCCTGCGCGCGCGGCAGGATTTTCCCCATGGTTTCAAACCCTTCCGAGCGGAAAATCTGCATTCCGCCAACCCGAAGTTCGGGCAGAAACACCATGGCGACAACAATAATGCCGATACCGCCCAGCCATTGCAGAAGGCCCCGCCACAGCAGCAACCCCTGCGGCAGTTCATCGAGCCCCGAAATGACGGTCGAGCCGGTGGTCGTCAACCCAGACATCGCCTCGAAATAGGCATCGACAAATCGCAGTTCTGTCTCACCCAGCAAAAACGGGATAGCACCAAAAAACGGCAGCGCCACCCAGACACCAGTGGTCAGCAGAAAGGTCTGACGGATCGTCAGACCTTCGCCCACCCCGTTCGAGCAGCTGATGGACAGAACCACGCCTGTCAGGATTGTAATGATGCCGCTTTCCAAGAACACATGCCACTGGCCACGGCCTTCGATAAAGTCCGCAAGCATAGGCAGCATCATGGTCGCCCCAAGAATGGCGACCAACAGGCCAATCACATATCCAACCGGGCGCATGTCCGTCATGAGGCGCAGCGTTGGCGCGCCTGCACGACTGTGTCAAGCGGATGTCCGGTATTACCCTTCTGTTTTGCTGGCGGGCTTGGGCATCGCAGGTGGCTTAGAAGGCGCGCGCGTCCGGCGTTGCGGTGCCGGAGCCTGAGCAGTTTCCGCTTTGGTTGCTGTGACATTCGGCGTGGATTTTGTGGCTGCCGGTTTGGCGACGGGAGCAGCTGCTTTAGGTGCCGCAGGTGTTGAAGCCTGTGTCTTGAGAGCCGCAGGTGTGCCTGCCGGTTTGGGCGCCGCAGGTTTTGCTGGTGTCTTTGCCGCCACAGGCTTTGGGGCTGCGGGTTTAACTTCGGCTTTGACCTCAGCGGGCTTAACCTTAACCGTTTTGGCAACCGAAGGCTTGGCCGCCGCTTTTGCAGCGGTGGGTTTGGCAACTTGTGCCTTGGGCGCGGGCTTTGCATTAGCCGCAGCACGCGTGGGTGTTTCGGCCATTGACGCGGTTACGGCGGTGGGCGCCGGTATCTGTGGATTTGCCTTGTTCGCTGGTTTCGCTGGCGACGTTTTGGTCCGAACAGCAGCTTTCTTAGGGGACGCAGGCTTGGGTGATTCGGCCTTTGGCTTCACTGCTGTCTTTGCCCGTGCGGTCGGCTTAGATTTTGCAGTAGGCGCCGCTTCAGCCTTGACTGCGGGCTTGTTCGCTTTTGCCTTGGACCGGAACTCTGGCTTTGGCTCAACTGGCGCAGGGGTCGCCGCCGACGCGTGCAGCGCATGGACCGGAACAAACGGCAGCTCCATGGCCGAGTTGGCCAGAATTTGCATGATCTTCAGTTGGTTGCTAACCGCGTATCCAGCCATACGAATAGCCGCCGCCTGAAATTCCAGCGGTTGGGTAATCGGATTCATTAGTCGTTTCTCCTGTAAAAAAACAGTGCAACCACCCTGGGAAAGAAGATCCTTGCCCGCCCCGACACTTCGGGCGGGCTGTTCAGGGTTGAAGTTCCGGGGCGTTTCACGTCTCGGCTTCCTTTCAGTGCAGCATGATACCTTCTGGGCACACACCACGGCTGCAATCCAAGCCAGTGTAACGCAAAATACCTCGCATACGCAGCATGATTTGCTGCGATGCGGCAAAATTTCGCCTGTTGACTAATTTTGAGACTTCCCGAGGCCCGTTCTGCTTAGTTATCCAACATGGAACAAAGTCGAGAAAAGACGCGGATCGAGGCTGCCGGACACGAACGTCGGACCCTCGGTCAATACCGAGACCGCATCATGGCTGTGCAGACTTTCCTGATGGCTGGCCACCACTCGGAAATCACCAACGTGATGGTCGGCCAACAGCTCGGCGCAGAACAGGCGGGCCGCGTCTTCCACAAAGATCGGGTTGGCGGCGTTGAGCTCGGCAAAGGCCTGTTCGTCCTCGCGTTTGACCATCACCTGGGTTTCCGTTGGCACGGCACGGCGGCACAACGCAATCAGGTCTTCGAACCAAAGACAATCTGCGTCACAGTCGACCACAACCGAAATCCGGGCAACCGAGCGCTGGGAATGCGGCGTCGCCAACTGACCGCGCTGGGAACGCGCATGTTCGCTGAGTTCCAGTGAACATGGACAGGTCGACGAATAAACATAGTCCAGATGCATGATCTTCTGGCGCACACCATTCTGTTCAACCAGTTCCAACGCGATGTCGTAGTACTGATACCCCTCCAGCCCAGATCGCAGGCTTTTCACCCGATCCGGGTAGGAAAAGCGCATCTGAATGCGCGCATCAAAGCTGTCCAAATCAGTCATATAGTCGTTCAGCGCGGCCTCAATGACTTCAAAACTGAATGTGCGCTCGGCATGTTTGTAGAACGAACGCATGATCCGGGACATGTTGATGCCCTTCTTTTCGGCATCAAGGCTGACCGTCCCCGTGATCGAGGTCTCCAGCGTCAGGTCCTCACCATGCTTGCGGTGGAACCGGATCGGCAGGCGAAAGTTCGAAATGCCGACATGCTGAATTTGCTGCTTGGCCCCACGGATCAGACTGGATGGCCCGTTTTGAAGATCAGGCAAACCCGCACGATAGGCCGCATCGACTTCAAATTCGCTGGGGTATTCCCGCGAAAGCGATGGGTAATTCATCTGAGTCAATCTCGGTACAAGGCGTACAATTGCCGGGTCGAGCTGATTGATTTCGGCCTCGGATGCCGTTTCAGCCCATTCGCGCAGTGTTTTCAGTGCCGCTGCGGCCTCATCATGGTCAGGTGCGTCATCAATGTCACGGGGATGCACATTCATCGATCAAGGTTCCTCGGGTTGATCGCCGGACTATACTCAGCTTTGGCGCGTTTTCCAGTTTATCCGTATACGCCGGAAAACACAGCCCGGATCGAATTTCGGTGCGGGATGAGCAATTTACCACCCCACACACAGTTATTTGGTCCACCAATAGCAGGTCCTATCACCCGGTTACTGCTGAGAAACGGCCAAAGCGTGCCTGATATCGGCAAGCAGGTCATCCGCATCCTCAAGACCCACCGAAAAGCGGACCAGTCCAGGCGTAATGCCCAGCTCATCTTTCTGTTCATCACTCAGGCGCTGATGCGTTGTGGTTGCGGGATGGGTCGCAATCGACTTGGCGTCGCCCAGATTGTTCGAGATCACAGGAATTTTCATCGCATTGAGGAACGCGAACGCCGCCTCTTTCCCGCCCTTGATATCCAGGGAAAGAACCGTGCCACCCTTGCCACCTAGCTGCGTCTGCACCAACGCGTTCTGAGCGTGAGTTTTCAGCCCCGGATACAGCGTGCGCTTCAGCGCAGCATGTCCCTCGAGCGCTTCTGCCAGGATTTGGGCGGTCTCTGCCTGTGCATTGACCCGCAGGGCCATGGTTTCCAGCCCCTTCAGCATGATCCAGGCGTTGAACGGGCTGAGCGCGCCACCGGTGTGTTTCATGTAAGGCTCAACTGTACCACGGATGAATTCCTTGGTTCCGATGATCACACCGCCCAACGCGCGGCCCTGTCCGTCGATATGCTTGGTGGCCGAATAGATGACCACATCCGCCCCCTGCTCGACCGCACGCGAGAAAACAGGCGTGGAAAAGACGTTGTCCACAACAACCAGCGCCCCAACTTCATGGGCCAGCGCTGCAACGGCCGAGATGTCGATGACCTCAAGCGTCGGGTTCGACATGGATTCGAAGAACACGGCCTTGGTATCCGGCCGGATCGCAGCTTTCCATTCGTCCAGATTGGTGCCGTCGACAAACGTCACGTCTACACCAAAACGGGTCAGAATATTTTCAACGATATATAGGCAAGATCCGAACAGAGCCTTGGCCGAAACAATGTGATCACCGGCCTTCAGCATCGAAGTCAGCGCGCCATTCACAGCAGCCATACCAGAGGCCGTTGCAAACGCATCTTCCGCCCCTTCAAGCGCCGCAATACGCTGTTCGAACATCGACACGGTCGGGTTGCCGTAGCGGGCATAGATGAACTCATCCGGGCCGGATTCGATGAACCGCGCCTCGGCTTGTTCAGCGTTTTCGTAAACGAAGCCTTGGGTCAGAAAAATCGCCTCGCTGACCTCATTATATTGGCTGCGACGGATGCCGCCATGGACGGCTTGGGTGCGTTTGTTCCAGCTTTCGCTCATGTCATTCCTCTCGACCCTTGTCTGGCAAGGGCATCAAAAAAACCCCAGACGCGGTCAAGCGAAAGGGGCCTTTCATCCTGACCTTTTAGCGGTTTTGTTTAGCGTGGCCCGCAATCCGGTAACAAATCGCCACGTAGTGCTGATGCCCTTACGCCCCGCAGGCGAACACGTCAACCCTGACGGCAGTGTGTCACGGTTCTGTAACCGTCTAACCCAAGCACCACTGCGCGGCGAAAGGATGCCGCCGTCATACAAAGCCTACCCGAGTTGACTACAAAACCTCTTGCCGTTCTCGCGGATAGCATCATGATCCTCTCAACCTGAGGAGACATCATGATCGACCTGTATTTCTGGCCCACACCAAACGGTTGGAAAGTATCCATCGCTTTGGAAGAGATGGAACTGCCTTACAAAACCCATCTGGTCAACATCGGGAAAGGCGACCAGTTCGACCCCGAGTTCTTGCGCATCTCTCCCAACAACCGCATGCCTGCGATCCTTGACCCGGATGGGCCAGATGGCGCGCCCATCTCGGTTTTCGAGAGCGGTGCAATCCTGATGTATCTGGCCCGCAAGACCGGCCGGTTTTACGGAAAAACCGAGCGCGACCGAGTTGCGGTCGAAGAGTGGCTGATGTGGCAAATGGGCGGCGTCGGCCCCATGGCAGGTCAGGCTCATCACTTTCTGAAATATGCGCCCAACATGGACCCACCCCAGGACCTGCCCTATCCCAAAGACCGCTACCGCGCCGAGGTTGGTCGGCTATACGGCGTACTTGACCGGCGGCTTGCCGAGCATGAATTCGTTGCAGGCGATTTCTACTCGATCGCCGATATGTCTATCTGGGGCTGGGCCAGTTTGTGGGAAGGGCAGCAACAGACTCTGGACGACAAACCCCACTTTGCCCGTTGGCTGGAAATAATGAACGCACGCCCCGGTGTGCAGGCCGGACGTGCGCTACATGCCGAGCTGCGATCGGACAACCGGGGCCAGCAGGCGCAGAGCGTTTTGTTCAAAAGATAACTGATCGACAAGCCGCCGGATCATCATAGAACACGCTGAGTTCAGTACCCTGACTTCCGGTCCCTGGCACCTCCGGTTTTCTCGTCAAAATAGCGTGCCAGATCGTAGATGGGGCTTCGGTATGGTAAATCTCTGATACAATTCGATTTGCCTCCCTGCGCTTTAATCAGATGAGACATCAAATGGTCTGAACCATAGTCCTGCATCCAAAACCCTATGCTCTCGAACAGGTTGGATTCGCTTTTCTGTGTTATGGCTTCGCACCGAGTTTTCCCCCTAACCTTTCGCACAACCAACGTCTGAACATCATGCCTGGGCTTCTGATCAACGTCATATGCGTAGGTTGCGATCTGATAGTGCGGCCCTTCCTCTTCAATGCGGGCTTGGATCGAAAGCGTTTCTGTGACGGGCAAATAACTATTGGGTTCAAAAGTATTTGTATCCAACGATACCGTAAAAAAGCCATCGGATTCGACCGGGCCTGACCTGTGAAACCCATCATCGAAATCTGGTTTCAGCTTCAGAATTTCGAAGGCTTTTTCAACTGGAAGTCCAGTACTTATGCGGGATTTGTCGCGCATTGTATAAGAGGGGATCACATACAAAGCTAACATCAACAAAAATAATCCCAGCCACAAGAAAATCCCACCGAAAACGACGATGAAAATTACCCAAAACAGGGCCATGATACCCTCATCTCTTGGCATGTAGTTCGGCAAAACTGCGAAAAAAGGCAAAAGCATAAGCAGCAATCCCAGAACCAATGCGGCGCAGATTGTCTCCCACCAAACATGAGGATAAGCCAAAATCAGGCCGAAAACAGCTGTCAGGCACGCGGCCACAATACATGTCTTAACTATCGGATCGGCCAGTAATGCTGTGGTTCCGAACAAAGCTTCACCGGCGAACAATCCAGCAAACACAATGGCCATACTTGCCAAAGCAAGCCTTCTCAGTCGCAAAATGCGATATAAATATTTGTTTTTCATAAAAATACACCCTAAAGATGAGGGCACGCTACACCCTCAACCAGGGCGTAAATAAGGCAATCATCGACCCCAAACTGACACGAACAGGCAGCAAGCTGTGGTTTGAGTGCCAAATATTCGCTGCTATACTGCGATTTTAAACGCCAAGAGGATCAATTTAAGACCACACCCGAAGCATAACGTGAATATTTCGAGGGCGGCTCGAAGATTATTGCCCACCGCCGAAGGGAACGAGTTATTTTATGCGAGTATTGGTAACCCTGTTTATTTTTTGCGCCAGCATGTCAGAGTCTGCACCGGATTGCGCGGAAAGTCCTCTGCCTCAATCCGCCAATCTCGTTGCCTTTGAACCACCAATCGATCTCGCTGTGCTTCCTGACGAAGATGAAGCCGCTGCCATCCCTGACCGAGAGCTGACTGTTTCCCCAAGACCTCGGCTGCGGCCCTGCAGGTTTCGCAAACTCGAACTTGGTCGTGAACTCATGCGTACGCGCGGTGCGGTGTGCGGCGACTGGACGATCATTGGCGAAGAACGCAATCCCTTCTCGGGTAAATTCAGAGGCTGCGGAATTGCTAAACCGGTCCGCGTCCGCGTAATCTCTGATGTTTTCCTCAGCCAATTGGCGCTTATGGATTGCGAGACTGCCATTACGCTCAAAACATGGCTCGAAAATACCGCTAAACCAGCGTTTGCGGATCAAGGGGGCGGCTTGAAAGGGTTGCGGCTGGCCGGCCATTATGCGTGCAAGACACAGAACAACCAGCCCCGCGCGCGCCTTTCGGAACATGCCCGGGGGCGAGCGGTTGATATATCCTCCTTTGTGCTGAAGGATGGCACTGTGATTACCGTGCTCGACGGATGGACCGAGGAAGACACCAGTGATGTCATGCGAGAGTTGCACGCAGGCGCCTGCGACCTGTTCGGCACGGTACTTGGCCCCAACGCAGACAAATATCACAAAGGTCATTTCCATTTGGACACGGCACGCCGTCGCAGCGGATCTGTGTGCCGTTAGCGGCCCTGCCCCTGCACCAGTACATCCAGCATGTCCGAGATGTCCTCGACCTCTTCCGCAATCACATGGGTTACCGAATGCGCCCGCTGCATCCGGCCTGTCACCCTCAGCAGCCGCCCCGAAATCACCGCACGGCGGAAGCGTTCGTAGATTTTGCGCCAGACCACCACGTTCACGATTCCGGTCTCATCCTCAAGCGTGACAAAGATTACGCCCTTGGCCGTTCCCGGTCGTTGCCGCAGGATCACCAGCCCTGCGACGGTCACACGGGCACCCTCGGGCGGGGTACCCAATTGGCAGGCAGGCAGGCAGGCGGGCGGGCGTGGCCAGTCCCGATCCGACGCTGTAGGGCAGGTAGGAGCAACAAGCATGAGAACAAAGATAGAACAACATGCAGGAAAGTCCAGTCGCGGCATGCCGAGTCGCAAATGAGGCTGGAAAGACCTAAATGCCTTGACTAAGGAAGGTTTCGAACATCGCAAAAGGAAGACGCACGCAATGGCAAAGATCACCTATGTCGAGCACGGCGGTACCGAACACACAGTCGAGGTCGCCAACGGACTGACCGTCATGGAAGGAGCCCGTGACAACAACATCCCCGGCATCGAGGCCGATTGCGGCGGCGCATGTGCCTGCTCAACCTGTCATGTCTACCTTCACCCCGACTGGGTCGAGAAAGTCCCAGCCAAGGACGACATGGAAGAGGACATGCTGGACTTTGCCTTTGAACCCGACCCGGCCCGTTCACGACTAACCTGCCAGATCAAGGTCACGGATGAACTGGACGGTCTTGTCGTTCAGATGCCCGAAAAGCAGATCTAATGACCCACAAAGCGCCGCGCCTGCCCGACCGCCTTTGGCCACGCCGGGTACGCGGCGCGATAATCGTGTTGTCCATATGGTTGGGTACATTAAACCCAGCAATGGCTGCCGACACGATCGTTGCTGCCCGATATATCGAGCCGACAACACGCTACGCACATGGAGTGTTGGGCGACGCCATCGAGTTCGGTGCTCTCGAAATTACAGTTCAAAACACGGCGCCGCCAGAGCTCACGACGACCGAACCTCTTGTCTATCGGCGTTCAGTCGTGACCATACGCCTACCCTTAGATCGTGTATTTGAAGACCTCGAACCCCGACTGGCAGATGTCGATCAGAACGGAACATTCGAGGTTCTCGCTATTGAGTCACAGCAAGACACCGGTGCCCAACTCGCAATCTACAATGCCAAAGGCAAAAAGATCGCCGCCACCCCTCATATCGGCACACGCAACCGCTGGCTGGCAACCATTGGCGCGGCGGATCTAGATGGCGACGGCTATATCGAAATCGCCTATATCGACCGCCCCCACTTGGCCAAGACCCTGCGTATCTGGCGCTTCAGGGAAGGCCAATTTACCGAAATTGCCAACTTGCCTGGCCTGACCAACCATAAGATCGGTGAGGATTTTATCAGCGGCGGTGTAAGGGATTGCGAAAACCACCCAGAACTGATCCTGGCAAGTGCCGACTGGTCCAGGATCATCAGCGTCTCATTTAATGACGGCTGGAAAAGAAAAGACCTCGGCCCACTCAGAAACCGCAAAGACCTGAGTTCAGCCCTGACCTGCTGATCCGTCCCTTCATCTGGCTAAAAATATCCTGGGGGTGAGGCCGCAGGCCGAAGGGGCAAAGCCCCTTACCCTAAGTAAGCCAACAATTCAGAGCGCCCGCCAACCAATATCGCGACGGAAGAACCCGTCCGGCCAGTCGACCCCATCCACCATCGCATAGGCGCGATCCCGCGCCTCCTGCAGGGTATCACCGCGAGCTGTGACATTCAGAACTCGACCACCCGAGGCCACAATCTGCCCGCCCGAGGCCTTGGTCCCGGCATGAAACACCATATTCGCGCTATCTTCGGGCAAACCGTTCAGACCGCTGATGACACTGCCCTTTTCATATGCCCCGGGATAGCCATCCGCTGCCATCACGACAGTCAAGGCGTGATCATCTGCCCAGTTCACATGCACGTCGCCCAAACGCCCTTCCGCGGCGGCATGCATCAGGTCCATCGCCTGCGCGCCAAGACGCATCATCAGGACCTGACATTCCGGGTCGCCAAAACGTACATTGTATTCCACCAACCGTGGCTGGCCGTCCTTGATCATCAGACCGGCATAAAGGACACCCTGGAACGGCATACCGCGACGCTTCATCTCGGCGACGGTCGGCTTGATGATCTCATTCATCGCACGCGCTTCGATTTCGGCGCTCAGCACTGGCGCCGGCGAATACGCCCCCATTCCGCCGGTGTTCAGCCCGGTATCACCCTCGCCCACGCGCTTGTGGTCCTGCGCCGTGCCGACGGACAGGATGTTCTCACCGTCACACAGCACGAACAGCGATGCCTCTTCGCCTTCCATGAACTCTTCGATGACAACCTCGGCACCTGCGCCACCGAATGCCCCGCCGAACATGTCATCGATCGCGTCCAGAGCGGTTTGCTCATCCATAGCAACGATCACCCCCTTACCTGCGGCCAGACCATCAGCCTTGACCACAATCGGAGCACCCTGTTCGCGTATATAGGCCTTAGCCGGTTCGGCCTCTGTGAACCGTGCGTAGGCCGCGGTCGGCGCACCCGATGCGTCACAGATTTCTTTGGTAAAGCTTTTCGAGGCCTCAAGTTGCGCTGCATCCGCCGAAGGTCCGAAAACCAACACACCCGCTTCTCGCAGACGGTCCGCCACTCCGGCAGCCAGAGGCGCTTCGGGGCCGACAATCACGAAATCAATTGCGTTTTCTTCGACAAAGCCTGCAACCGCTCCGCCGTCCTCGATATCGAGCGCTGCGCAATCCGCAATTTGGGCGATCCCGGCATTGCCCGGCGCCACAAACAGGCGGTCGCATTTGGGGTTCTGCATCACTGCCCAGGCCAGGCTGTGTTCCCGCCCTCCGCTGCCGAGAATGAGGATATTCATGAATGCACTCCGATCTGCTTGGCCTTGCTTGCGAGGCGTTCTAAGCTGGCCCGGCATTTGACACAAGGCGCTGAAATGTCCGACCTGCTTGACGACCCTATTCCCGGTCAAAATACACCCGAATACACTGTCTCGGACATCTCAGGAGAGGTGAAGCGTACGCTCGAAGGCACATTCGGGCGAATCCGAGTGCGCGGTGAGGTCGGGCGTGTCTTCAAAGCGCGCTCGGGGCATTTGTACTATGACATCAAGGACGACCGGAACGTTCTGGCCTGCACCACATGGAAGGGTCAAATCTCGGGCCTGTCCGTCGTTCCCGAAGAAGGGTTGGAAGTCGTCGTCACCGGCCGCCTGACCGCCTTTGGGGCGCAGTCGAAATATAACCTAAACGTCGATGAGGTCGCCGTCGCTGGACAAGGCGCGCTGATGGCTTTGCTGGAAAAGCGAAAGAAACAGCTTGAGGCCGAAGGGCTTTTCGCCTCCGAACGAAAAAGGCCACTGCCCTACTTGCCGCAAATTATCGGCGTTGTGACCTCGCCATCCGGCGCGGTGATCCGGGATATCCTGCACCGCTTGCGTGACCGCTTTCCGCGCAAAGTGCTCATCTGGCCGGTGGCCGTTCAGGGATCGAATTGTGCACCCGAGGTCGCCAATGCCATCCAGGGCTTCAACCAACTGACACCCGGCGGAGCCCTTCCCCGCCCCGATCTGATCATCGTGGCCCGGGGCGGCGGGTCGATCGAGGACCTTTGGGGCTTCAACGAGGAAATCGTCGCGCGCGCCGCAGCGGCCTCGGACATTCCGCTGATTTCCGCAGTGGGACACGAGACTGATACCACCCTGATCGACTATGTCTCGGACCGTCGCGCTCCCACCCCAACCGCCGCTGCCGAACTGGCCGTGCCCGTGCGCATGGAGTTGCTGGCCTGGACCGGTGAACAAGGCGCGCGCCTGTCCCGCGCCGCAACTGATGCGGTTCAACGTCGTTCGCAGCGTCTGCGCGATCTGTCCCGCGCGCTGCCACGTCCGGACAGCCTGTTGAACAACCCACGCCAACGTCTTGATTTGATTGCGGACCGCCTGACCCCGGCACTTGAACGCGGTGTACAGAACCGACACCTGCAAGTGGTGAAACTGTCGGCCCATCTGCGCCCTTCGACCCTGCGCAACCTTGTTTCAGGTCGGCAGGAAGCAGTGCGAAACCTGTCTTCCCGTCTGTCCTTGCGACCGATCCAGCGTGAAATTGAGGTACATCGCCAAAACATCACCCGTCTTGCCGATCGCCTGAACGCGGCGCAGGCGGCGCGATTGGATCGGATGCGGCAGCAATTAGATGCTACGGATCGCCTGCGCGAAACGCTCAGTTACAAGGCAACATTGCAACGGGGATATGCCGTGGTCCGCGCCGAGGAACAGGTGATCACAACCAAAATCCAGGCCGCCAAACACAGCGTACTTGAGATCGAATTCGCCGATGGGGTTCTGACCACTGGTCGACCCGAAGCCCCTCGACCGGCGACCAAGAAAGCCCCCAAGAAAGACGCGCCGGATCAAGGCTCTCTATTCTGAAACGATCTTATACCCCGACATCTGGCCCATAGCAGACCATCTCTTCGTCGATATCCTCGGCCTCATAGAGCTCGGTCTGGGCCGGGTCGCCTTCGAACTGAGCGATCAGCCCACCACCTGAGCGAGAAAACACCCAGCATTGCGGGTCCAGACGGTCTTCGTAGATGAAACAGATCTGCTCACCTCGCTCGTACCAGAGCCCTTCCTTGCAATCGCCGTCCAGAAAAGACCAGATGACACGGCGATTTGGCAAGTATCGCTCAACCCCGTAAACCTGACCCTGAAAACCATAAAACAGGGTTTTGCCGCGTGTGTAGGCGTCGAATTCCTTCCCGGACAAGGCGGGCTGAGCCGACGCAGAAAACGCAGGCAGCAAAAGAAGAATCGCAAGGTATCTGAACATAACGACATTGTGTCAGATGCCCTTGCCCGGTGCCAATCACCATTTCCGCAGAACCACCTGCCTTGACGTCACCGGTTGAGTTGAATCAGCAACCCGTAACATGCTGACAAAAAACGGGGAGAGGAACTCATGTCGACAATCCTGTTCTGCCTGGCAGCGGCCTGTGCCTTGGCCTATCTGCCCCTATCACCCCGCCCGGCAGGCACTGCGCGGTCGGTATTGAAAACGGCATCGGTCGCTCTGCTGGCGGGTATCGCGGCTCTTAACGCAGCCCCGCTGTTTCTGTTTTTGGCCCTCACCCTATGCGCCGTAGGTGATGCGCTTTTATCGCGCGAAACGGACAGCACCTTCATGGCAGGCATAGGTGCCTTTGCTGCAGGTCACCTTGCCTATATTGCCTTGTTCCTCACCCATCCGGCCAGCGACCCAGCTTTGATTTTCGACAAGCCCGGGATTTTCTGGTCACTCATCATCCTCGGCATCATCGCGGCCACTTTGCTCACCCCGCGCGCCGGTGATCTCAAAGGGCCGGTGCTGGGCTACATCCCGATCATTCTGGGTATGGGAGTTACAGTACTGGCCCTGCCCGAAGCCGGAGCGTTAAAATGGGCTTTGCCTGCCGCATTGGCCTTCATTGCATCCGACCTGATTCTGGCAACCGAAAAATTTCTGCTGCCAGCAAATCACCCCGCCCTGAAGATCACGCCGTTTCTGGTTTGGATCCTCTATTGGGCGGCACAAGCGGGGCTGCTGACCGCATTTTCCTGACCCTTTGCAACTGCCGCAAATCCGCATTAGGTGAAGGTAACACCTGCGGAGACCAAAAATGGCGTTTTTCTCAAAGCTCAAGGACAAACTGTTCAAATCCTCGTCCCGTCTCGAACAGGGGCTTGAGGCCATCGTAGAAGACGGTGGCGAGGAAACGGTCGCGCCCGATCCGATTATCCCCGAACCTGAACCGCAACCCGAGCCGGTGCCGGAGGTTCCGCAACCGGTGCCAGAAGTTCCACAGCCTGCGCCAGCCCCCCAGCCGGTTGAGGTGCCTGAACCTGCACCCGTCGATCCGACGCCTGCACCACCGCCGCCCGAGGCCGCAGCATCCAAAGGTGTTCTAAGCCGCTTGTTCGGTCGCAACGAAGCCAAAACCGCCATACGGCGCACGCTGGACGACGACATGCTTGAGCAACTCGAAGAGCTGCTGATCGCCTCAGACATGGGCGTCGATACGGCGCTGCGTGTCACTGCAAACATGGCTGAAGGGCGCTACGGAAAAAAACTCTCGACTCAGGAAATCAAACAGCTTCTGGCTCAGGAAGTCGCCCGTGTGATGGAGCCTGTCGCCAAACCGATGCCCATCTACCCCAAGCGCCCGCAAGTGGTGCTGGTTGTCGGTGTGAACGGGTCCGGCAAAACCACAACGATCGGCAAACTCGCCAGCCAGTTCAAAGCCGCTGGCAAAAAAGTCGTAATTGCCGCCGGCGACACCTTCCGTGCAGCCGCCGTCGAGCAGCTTCAGGTTTGGGGTGAACGCGCAGGTGTGCCCGTTCTGACCGCGCCTGAAGGGTCCGATCCCGCCTCGCTGGCATTCGACGCACTGACCAGAGCTCAGGCAGAGGGCGCCGACCTGCTAATGATCGACACCGCAGGCCGCCTGCAAAACCGCGCTGATCTGATGGAAGAACTGGCCAAGATCGTCCGCGTCATCCGCAAAAAGGACGAAACCGCCCCCCATAATACCCTGTTGGTCCTCGACGCAACTACAGGGCAAAATGCACTCAGCCAGGTGGAAACCTTCCGCAAACTGGCCGACGTCTCGGGCCTTGTGATGACCAAACTGGACGGCACAGCCAAAGGCGGCGTGCTGGTGGCGTTGGCAGACAAGTTCGGCCTGCCCATCCATGCCATTGGTGTCGGCGAGCAGATCGACGATCTGGCCCCCTTCGACCCCGAAGAATTCGCCGCCGCCCTGACCGGTCTGGACCAAACCTGATCCAAGCTTAATTTGACCCCAAGTATCCTCCGGGGGTCTGGGGGAGGAACACCCCCAGCCTCGCCACCCAGCGAAAAGATCTGACACTTGAGCGACTGGCTGATCTCTCTAGAAGGCACCGAAGCGGGCCATCAGCTCGCGCTTGGCCTTGCCCTGATGGCGGCCTTCCTGCACGCAGTCTTCGGGGCCTTGCAAAAAGGCCGCCATGACCCCTGGCTTTCGCGCGGGGCTATAGACGCCAGCTATTGCCTGCTGGCCGCACCGTTTGCGTTCTTCGTGGTGCCCTGGCCCGAGCCCTATATGTGGCCCATCTTTGCCGTGGTCTGGCTGATCCACATTGGCTACAAAGTCCTGCAGGCCATGGCCTACTCCAAGGGCTCCTACACGGTCGTCTATCCTGTCGTTCGCGGCACCGGACCACTTTTCACCGTCATCGGTGCCTATCTTCTTTTCGGAGAGACATTCTCGGTCACGCAATGGCTAGGGGTCGCCACGCTGATGGCAGGCATCTTCGGGCTTGCGGCCTACAACCTGCGTTACCTTGAAACCAACCGTGAAACATTGGGCATGGCCCTGACACTGGCGATCGTAACGGGCCTTTTTGTGGCGCTCTATACGACCTATGACGCCTATGGCATCCGCGCGACCGCTGACCCCTTCACGTTTTTGGCGTGGTTTTTCATGATCGACGGGGCGGCGATGCCCATCTATGCGTTCCTGCGATGGCGCGCCATGGTCAACCGTCCCACTGTTGGCCCCTTGATGTTGCGTGGCCTTGCAGGCGGAATAATCGCCCCCATGTCTTTCGGGGCCATCATGCTGGCCACGCGCCTCGACAAAGTCGGCGAGGCCGCCGTGTTGCGCGAAACGTCTACTGTATTCGCAGCGTTGATCGGCTGGTTAGTGCTGAAAGAAACCGTGGGGCCTCGGCGGATCGCCCTGATGGCATTGATTGCACTCGGCGCCGTAATAGTTGAAATGGGCGGGTAAGCAGCAGGAAGAACCGATGACAGCTAAAAAAGAGATCAATCCTTTTCTGAAACAAGTGCTGGAACTTGGGCCTCCGCTGGCATTTTTCTTCATCTACCTGCGCCTGCGTGATGACAGCTTCCTGGTTGGCGGTATCGAGTATTCCGGTTTCATCGTAGCCACGATCATCTTTGTGCCACTGATGCTTGCGGCCATGGGGATTCTGTGGGCGCTGACGGGTAAACTTAGCCGAATGCAGATTTTCACTGCTTTCATGGTCATTTTCTTTGGCGGTCTGACCGCCTGGTTCAATGACGAACGGTTTTTCAAGATGAAAACCACGCTGGTTTACGGGTTCTTCTCGATCGTCCTCGGCATCGGATTGCTGCAAGGGAAATCCTATCTGGCCTATGTTCTGGATGAGATGCTGCCGATGCGTCACGAAGGTTGGATGATCCTGACCCGGCGCCTGAACGCCTGCTTCGCGGTTCTGGCCATCGCCAATGAATTCGTCTGGCGCACGATGTCGACCGACCTATGGGTCAAAATCGAAACTTTCGGCTTTCCCATCGCACTGATGGTGTTTCTGATGCTGCAATTCAGCCTGTTGCAAAACTACATGGACGACCCCGACCACCAGTAGGTGAACAGGCAACACGGCCACTCACCCCTGCGTTTAGGGTAATTTATGCGCTTTCTCGGGCAGTTTACTGGGAAAAGCAGACAAAAACCTTGGCTTAACGCCTAAGCTGTGGAAAGTTGTGTCACCACCCACCACTCACAGCCGGAGCATCTGCACCTCATGACGGCTTTTCCAGACAGCGGCTTTCTGTCCGAGGCATCCGACGGATTGAAGGCTATGCTCTCGGCCCAGGCAACCGAGATTTCACTGGACCGTGGAGAGGTTCTGTTTGAACAGGGCGATGAGGGCGACGCGCTCTATGCAATCCTGGAGGGGACGCTCGAAGTCTCCTTTCTGGCGATGAGTGGCCGCAAACTATCCCTGTCCCTGATGCGGCCCGGAGAGGTCTTTGGTGAGATAGCCCTGTTTGACAGCGGCCCACGCACTGCAACAATCGCAGCGGCAGAACCCTCGCGCATTTTGCGGGTCCGCCAGGGTGATGTGATGGAGCAGGTTCGCCTGCATCCCGATCTTGCGGTCGATCTGATCCGACTGGCCGGCCTGCGCATGCGATGGATGGGCTCACAGCTGAACGAGCAGGTGTTCCTGCCGATGCCGATCCGCCTAGCCCGGAAACTTTTGCATTTGTCAGGCCTTCAGGATGATCCATCGACCCGGATCACCCTGTCACAAAGCGAACTGGCCGAATTTGTGGGCGCCACGCGCGAGGCCGTGTCCAAGACGATCTCAACCTGGAAACGCGACAACGTGGTCGAGGCTTCGCGCGGCGGGCTGATGATTCAGGACTTCGATGCCTTGAGAGAACTGGCCGAGTCGGACCTGATCTGACCGGCTGTGACCTGCTTCACAGAACGACGGTTGCGTTAGTACTATTCTGATACCTGTTACCGTAGGAGGTCAGAGAATCATCCCCGATATCTGTCCACTGACCTCTCCCTGTATCAGAGCCATATGTCCTTCCCGGCATATGGCTCATTTCCTTTGATCTGCGCTAATACAAAAACACCGGAGTACGCGCCTGTCCTTTATCATAGGTGGTGTAGGTGAACGATGGTGAGGCTCGGAATGTATTGCCAGTTTCGAGCCCAAAGTGACCAAACTACAAAACTGTGCTATGAATTTATCTTTTAGGTTCAAGACCTAGTCGGGGAGCGTTCGTAATGTCATCCAAAGACAAGAACTTTACCGGGTCGATCCCTGATGTTTACGACGAATATCTCGTTCCACTGATTTTTGAACCATATGCTGCCGACATTGCAAAGAGGGTTGCAAGAACGAACCCCAAGGATGTTCTTGAAACTGCTGCTGGTAGCGGTGTCGTCACGCGCGCTTTGGCTCCGCTCCTGAATGAAGCCGTTCGCTACGTTGTCACTGATCTCAACCAACCGATGCTCGACAGGGCGGCTAGCCAACAGCCACCTTCGGATCAAATTGAATGGCGGCAAGCTGATGCACTGCAATTACCTTTTGAGGCGGGATCATTCGACGTCGTTTGTTGCCAATTTGGTGTGATGTTTTTCCCTGACAAGATAGCAGGATATCGGGAGGCTCTACGCGTCCTGAAAGAAGATGGATGCTTTATTTTCAACGTTTGGGATCGGATAGAACAGAATGAATTTGCTCAAAGCGTAACGGCGACCGCGTCACGGTTTTTTCCTGATGACCCGCCTGTGTTTTTAGCAAGGACACCTCATGGGCACGGGGACATTACTGCCATTGTCAGCGACCTAGGCGAAGCAGGGTTTAGCCACGTGGATACATTCACTATCTCTGAACAGAGCCGCGCAAGTAACTCGATGGTTCCTGCGTTGGCCTATTGCCAAGGAACTCCGCTCAGGAACGAGTTGGAAGAACGTGCAACAGGGTTGCTAAATGAAATTACAGAAGCAGCGGCGGCTGATATTGAGAAATCCTTGGGTGCTGGCACGATATCTGGCCGTATTCAAGGGCATGTTTTCGTCGCAAAGGCATAACAATATCAATGTGGCTTTGCCTGCTGACCATACCTTAACACTCCACTCCCGAAGAGATCACCGGGAGTTTTGTTCAACATAAAATAGCAACACATGGGTGTGACGCTACACGTGCAATACTTACAATAAAGGCCGGAGCATACGCCCCGGCCTTTGCACCCATCCGGAGAAGTTTTTATTCCCCGAGGCTCAGCGCCACAAAGCGTGGCTCGCCGCCACGGCGCACCAGCAGCAGCAGGGACTTGCGGCCCGCTTCACGTGCCTCATCCATCCGCGCCTCGAGGTCTTCGATCGAGGTCACCTTCTGCTGACCGGCTTCTGTAATCAGATCTCCGGCGCGCAACCCTTTGGTAAAGGCTTCAGACGCTTCGTCCACCTCGGTCACAACCAACCCTTCGGCATCCGCATCCAAACCCATATCCGAGCGCAATGTGTCAGTCAGGGGTGCGATCTTAAGGCCCAGAATATCGGCATTTTCCTCTGCCGGTGCGTCCTGTGTCTCTTCTTCACCATTTTCCGCACGTTCTGCATCTTCGCGACGTCCCAGGGTTACCAATACAGTCTGCGTACCCCCATCACGATGCACCACGACCCTGACCGATTTGCCTACGGTGGTTTCACCGACCTGACGCACCAGGCCACGGGTGTCTTCAACCTCGACCCCGTCAAAGCTGAGGATCACGTCACCCGCCAGCAAGCCCGCCTCTTTTGCGGGGCCATCGGGTACATCACTGATCAGCGCGCCGCCAGGTTTGTCCAGCCCGATGGCTTCGGCCATGTCCTCGGTTACGTCCTGAATACGCACGCCTAGCCAACCGCGGCGGGTCTCACCAAACTCACGCAGTTGATCGACAACCTTGACGACCACATTGGACGCCATCGAGAACCCGATCCCGATCGAGCCGCCATTTGGTGAAAGGATCGCGGTGTTTACGCCGATCACTTCGCCGTTCATGTTGAACAATGGCCCGCCCGAATTACCCCGGTTAATCGCCGCGTCGGTTTGGATGTAGTCGTCATACGACCCGCTCAGCGCGCGGTTGCGGGCTGAGACGATACCAGCCGAGACCGAAAAGCCCTGCCCCAGCGGGTTACCCATCGCAATGACCCAATCGCCGACGCGCGCAATGTCGCTGTCGCCGAACTGCACATATTTCAGCGGCCCCGATGCTTCGACCTTGAGCAGCGCGATATCGGTTTTCTCGTCCGTGCCGATCACTTTGGCAGGCAATTCTTTCTTGGGCTGACCATCACCAGGGAAGAATTCTACAAGAATTTCATCAGCTTCCGCGATGACGTGATTATTGGTAACGATATACCCGTCCTCGGAAATCACAAACCCCGAGCCCAGCGCATTGCTGCGGCGCGGAAGATTGTCACCGTTGTCGCCACGGTCCTGAAACTCGCGGAAAAAGTCCTCGAACGGAGAACCCTCGGGCACGATCCCCTGTGGTCCGGTCTGGTTTTCGATCAGGGTAGAAGTGGTAATGTTCACCACCGCCGGGCTGATCTTTTCGGCCAGAGGTGCCAGGCTTTCGCTTTTCGCCTGCGCGGCGACGGTTTGAGCCAGAACAAGAAGTATGCCGGCAAAGGCCAGCCACATCAGCCGCATGAAACCAACACTGTCGCCCCGGCGGACGGAAATACTGCGTGCTTGAGCCTGCACTTGGAAACTCCTTGTCGACAATTCATTCGCGGCCGCCTTGTGGCAACCTTTCTTAGCAACCAATGTAGTCAGTTTGTTCAAGCCCGCAACTCGGGATCGCGGGGAAATCACCGGCAATTGAAACCAACGTGTTAAAACCCGACCTGATAGGCGCCCCACAGCAGAATCAGACCGCTGACCACGCACAATAGCCCCGCCAACCGCCGCGCCTGTTCGGGAAGGGAGCGCAAGGCCTCAAGCATACGCTCAATAAGAGAAGGGGCCAGCGCATACGCCAGCCCCTCGACAATCAGCACCAGCCCGAAGGCCAAAAGGATCAGCCCCATTACTGGCGGGCCTGCCCTGTGGGAGACTTCAGGTAATTGAAGAACTCAGAATCCGGGGTCAGAACCAACGAACTGTTACCGCCTCGCAGCGCGTTTTCATAAGCCGAAAGCGAGCGGTAGAACTCAAAGAACTCTGGGTCTGCGCCATAAGCTTGGGCAAAGATCGCGTTGCGTTCGGCATCGGCCTCACCGCGGATGATCTCGGCCTCACGGTTGGCATCCGATACCAGTTCAACCACGGTCCGGTCGGCCTGCGCGCGGACGCGCTGCGCCGCTTCGTTACCACGGGCGCGCTCGTCGGTCGCCTCACGTTCCCGCTCGGCCTTCATCCGGTCGAATGTTGCTTCGAGGTTTGCCTGTGGCAGATCGGTGGCCTTCAAACGCACGTCGATCACGTTGACGCCCAGCGCCTGAGCTTCGGCAATCGCGCTGTTGCGAATACGCAGCATCAGCGCGGCACGGTCTGAACTAAGGATATCGCGCGACGACACCGAACCCAGAACTTCACGGGTTTCAGCGCGCAGGATACGGTCCAGACGATCCTCGGCCACCGGAATACCGCCGACACCAACCGCCTGCCGGAAGCGATTCAGGTCGGAAATTCGATAGCGGGCGAAAGCATCAACAACCAGACGACGATCATCCAGTGGTGTCACTTCCAAGGGCTGCACGTCGATGGACAGGATACGGTCATCATAGCGGACAACCTCTTGAATTAGAGGGATTTTAAACGCCAGGCCGGGTTCTTCCTTAACCGCGACAACACGACCGAATTGCAGCACGAGCGCACGTTCACGTTCGTCGACGATAAAGATCGAAGACAGGCCAACAACGCCAAGGATCACGATGAGGATGAGGATAATGGGTGATTTACGCATCAGTTGCTCTCCTCGGCCTGATTACGGCGCAGCTCGTTCAACGGCAGATACGGCACAACACCCTGCCCCGAACCGGTCGAGTTTTCATCCAGAATGATCTTGTCCACGTCACCCAGAACTTGCTCCATCCGTTCCAGATACAAGCGTTTGCGGGTCACGTCCGGCGCCTTGGAGTATTCCTCCAGAACCGCGCTGAAACGGCTGGCCTCACCCTGCGCACTGTTGATCTGCTGCGCGCGATAGGCTTCGGCCTCTTCCAGAACCTGCGCTGCTTCACCGCGCGCTTCCGCCAACACGCGGTTGGCATAAGCGTCGGCCACGTTTTGCAAACGGTCACGTTCTTGCGCGGCAGCCTGAACGTCGCGGAAGGCGGCGATCACGTCCTGTGGCGGGTCAGCCTTGTCAAAGTTCACGCGAATGATGTTCACGCCTGAATCGTAGCTGTCCATCGTCGCCTGGATCAATTCCTGCAGACGGTCAGCAATGACCCCGCGATCCCGGTTTAGGATCGGAGCCAGCTCGCTTTGTGCGATAATCTCGCGCATAGCCGATTCCGACACGGCGCGGATCGTCTGGCGCGGATCACGCAGGTTGAACAGGAACTTAGCCGGATCGTTGATGTTCCAAACGACCTGATAGTCGATATCGACCACGTTTTCGTCGCCGGTCAGCATCAGACCATCATCGCTGCCGCGTGTGCCGCCCATGTCTTCGGTCTGTTCGCGAGTGACCGGGATGACTTCGGCGGTTACAAAAGGCCACGGCGCAAAGTTCAGACCCGGGTTACCAACGGCCGAGAACTCTCCCAGAAACAACTCAACTGACTGCTCTTCGGGCTTAACGGTGTAAAAGCTTGCAGCTCCCCAAAGCACCGCCGCCACAACTACACCAATCAGGACAGTGCCTTTGGTAAAGATAGGCCCACCGCCGCCAGAGCCCTGACCGCGACCGCCACCAGAACCGCCGCGACCGCCCATAAGGACGCGTAGCTGTTCCTGACCTTTCTTCATCAGCTCATCAATTTCGGGAATCTGCGAGCCGTCGCCTTCGGGAGGCTTGCGCCCGTCCCCGTTGTTACCCCGATTTCCTCCGCCGCCGGAAGAGCCTCCGCCCCCCCAGGGGCCACCGCTGTTGCCCGCCATATGTATCTATTCCCTTGTGTTGGACCGTGTGATCACGGGTTCCCTTGTAACTTGTGTACGCGCGGTTGCAAATCAAGCAGTGCGTACAGGTTGCCGCATTGTCACCAGTTCTTCGGCCATAACCGGATGCACGGCGACCGTGCGGTCGAAATCTTCCTTGGTTGCACCCATTTTCACGGCGATACCGGCCAGCTGGATCATCTCACCGGCACCGGGCGCTACGATATGGCACCCCAAAACCTTGCGGGTTGCCTGACTAACGATCAACTTCATCAAAACCCGCTGCGTACCACCTGCAAATGCCTTCTGCATCGGCTTGAACGAGGTTGCATAAACCTCAACCGGCTCTTGCGCGGCGGCTTCTTCTTCGCTCAGGCCAACCGTGCCGAATTCCGGCTGTGTGAAGATCGCAGTCGGGATCAACTCATGATCCACCGGTGTCGGGTTGCCTTTGAACACGGTTTCAACGAATGCCATGCCTTCACGTATCGCAACCGGGGTCAGGTTCACCCGGTCGGTTACATCGCCGATGGCATAGATCGAGGGCACGCCGGTCTGGCTGTATTCGTCCACGACGATCTCGCCCTTACGACCGCGTTCGACTCCAACGGCCTCAAGTCCCAGATTGTCCGCGTTCGGTGCACGACCTGTCGCGTACATGACCACATCGAAAACCTGCTCAGAACCGTTGGTGGCTTTGACCCAGATCTTGTCGCCTTGCTTTTTCATCTCAAGCACGTTTGTGCCAAGGTGCAGGTCGATGCCGTTCTGGCACATCTCTTCGCTGATCAGGCCGCGCGCTTCTTCATCAAAGCCACGCAGGATCTGCGCGCCACGATAGAACTGAGTGGTCTTCACGCCCATCCCGTTCATGATCCCGGCGAATTCGCTGGCGATATATCCGCCGCCCACGATCAGGATGCTTTCGGGCAGTTTTTCCAGGTGGAAAATCTCGTTCGAGGTAATCGCCAGGTCCGATCCCGGAAACTCGGGCACAACCGGACGTCCGCCAGTCGCAACCAAAATGTGTTTGGCGGTCTTACGCGTGCCGTCAGCCAGTTCGACCGTGTGCGCATCGACCACGTGGGCGCGCTGGTCAAAGCTTTCTACACCGTTGTTCTTTAGGATATTTCGATAGATACCTTCCAGCCGATCCAGTTCGGCCACCAGTTTTCCGTGGAAGGTTTTCCAGTCCAGCTCACCGGGCTGAACGTCCCAACCATAAGCCTGTGCATCACCGACCATGCCCGAAAACTCGCTTGCGAAGACCATCAGCTTTTTCGGAACACAGCCCCGGATAACACAAGTTCCGCCATAGCGATCTTCTTCGGCCAGCGCCACTTTGGCCCCGTTTTCGCCCGCCGCCACACGCGCCGCGCGGACCCCGCCCGAGCCTCCGCCGATTACGAACAGATCATAGTCAAAGCTCATCCTGAGTTTCCTTATTCCGTCAGGCCAAAATTCGTTGATAATTTGGGGCTAAATGACGCTCTGCCAACCCCCAGAGATGCTTAAACGTCGCGGAAGGTCGAACACCTCGCTGGAGACGCGACTGTCAGTTCTTGCGTCGCCTGCCGTCTGTATCAATCCGCCAGATCCGAAAACAGGTTCTCGCCACTTTCCGCAGATTGATCCAGCTCGGTGGTGCCCTCGTTGAGGTCACGCAATTCAACCCGACCATCGCCGTGACCGATCACGACTTTGTCACAGATGTCGATGAACAATCCATTCTCGACCACTCCAGGCACCTGATTGAGCACCAGCGCCAATTGCCGTGCGTTGCCAATGCGCTGCAGATGCAGGTCCAGAATGTGGTTGCCCTCGTCCGTCACGAACGGAGCCTCACCATTCATCCGTAGCTTGGCTGTGGTGCCCAAAACATCCATTGTGTCCAGTGCCTCTTCGACCAGCGTACGGGTAGTCTGCCAGCCAAAGGGGATCACTTCGATCGGGAGTGGAAAAGCGCCCAATGTTTCGACCTCTTTGCCCGCGTCAGCAATAACAACCATCTGATCGCTGGCCGTAGCCACGATCTTTTCCTGCAAATGCGCACCACCGCCGCCTTTGATCAGGTTGAACTCTCCGTCGAATTCATCTGCTCCATCGATGGTCAAATCCAGCCACCCGGCCTGATCCAGCGAGACGACTTCGATCCCAACTTCGCGCGCCAACTGCGCAGTGCGGGTTGAGGTCGGAACACCCTTGATCCGCAAGCTTTCCTCTTTCACCCGTTCGCCGATGCGGCGCACCATCCAGGCTGCAGTCGACCCGGTGCCCAGCCCTACGCGCATTCCATCCTGAACCAGTTCGGCCGCGCGGCGTGCAGCGACGTACTTGGCTTTGTCTATGGGTGACATTTCTCCGGTCATGGCAACCTCGTATCAAGCAGATTTGGAGCCCTTATAGGCAAACAGTTTTCACTGCGCGAGGGGCGCAAGGCAGTTTCCTTTATGAAAAATGGAATTTCTGTTACTGTTTACCAAGGAAATTCCATGCTGAAGTTTGACGAAGCCACTACCCGCCTGCTGGACGATGGATATCTTGGCGCAGACGTCTCCCGCCGCCGGCGGGCCAGTTTCGATGCCCTATCCCCGTCCTCCGGCGAAGCAATCCTTGATCTGGGTTGCGGAACAGGTCTTTTGACCGTCGAATTGGCTCGTGCGGTCGGAACACAGGGTCGCGTAACGGGGCTCGATCCCAGCAAGGACATGTTATCGGCGGCCCGAATGCGATCTGCCGAGTTCGAGAATGTGGAATTGTTCGAAGGAACGGCTCAACATATGCCGTTTCCAGACGGGCATTTTGACAAGGCGGTATCGATACAGGTCTTCGAGTATTTCGAAGACGCGTGCCCTGCACTTCGGGAACTTCATCGTGTTTTGCGCCCCCGCGGCCGACTTGTAATTGCGGACACTCATTGGGATTCGCTGTGCTGGCACAGCGAGCAACCGGCAAGGATGTCTCAGATGATCGAAATCTGGGACAATCACCTTGCCAATCGTTGCGTACCGGCAACTTTGCCGTCCGGTTTGTTAAAGTGCGGATTTGAACCGACACAGATCATTCCCATGGCCTTTTGCGATACGTCACTAAAACCAGACGGTCTGGCCCTGATGATGATCCGCCTGATGCAGGCATTTGCCTGGCAAAAAGGCTATATGTCCGAAGTGGCCGCCAAGGCTTGGGCGCAAGAGCAATATGATCTGGCGGAACAAGGGCGTTTCTTTATGTCGATTACACATTTTATTTGGGTCGCACACAAAGCGTAAAGCCGATGTCCGAAACATGTCGCTAAAATACGCGTTTCCGATTGGAAACGTCGCAATCAAGGCTTTGGAGCTCGTGCATGCGGTATACATAGATGTCATGAATGCGCCCTACCGCCTGCACTATGCCCCCGACAACGCGTCTCTGATCATCAGATTGACGCTTGAAGAGATGGGCCTGCCCTATGACACGGTTCTGGTGGATCGCCGCCGAAACGAGCAGGATAGTGCCGCCTACCGGGCATTGAATCCGAATGGATTGATCCCGGTATTGGAAACGCCGCAGGGGCCGATTTTCGAAACGGCGGCGATCCTGCTGTGGTTGGCGGACACTCACGGGCAATTAGCACCTGTCCCAGACAGCCCGGACCGGGCGGCATTTCTGAAATGGCTATTCTTTGCCTCAAATACCTTGCACGCCGATCTGCGAATTCTGTTTTACGCTGAAAAGTACATCGACGACGCACAGGCGCAGGTCTTGCGCAAAGGTATCCGCCCACGCCTGCGTCAGCATCTGAAAGTCCTGGACGCCGCGGCGGCGCAAACACCGGGCTGGTTGCACCCCGACCAACCCTCGGTGCTGACTTATTACCTTGCGTGCCAGATGCGCTGGATGGCTCTTTATCCGGCACAATCCGATCGCAGTTGGTACCAATTGGCAGACACGCCCTATCTGCAAAGAATCCTGACGCAGCTTGAAACCCGGCCCGCAACCCGCGCCGTTATCGCTGCTGAAGGATTGGGGGTTACGCCGTTCACCTCGCCAAGTTACGCTACTCCTCAAGAAGGCTCAGCTACCTGACATGTTTCTATCTGTCTTCGATATGTTCAAAGTGGGCATCGGCCCGTCCTCGTCTCACACTATGGGGCCGATGGTTGCTGCCGCGCGGTTTCTGGACCTGATGCGCGCGTCACCGTTCGAGTTTGCCGGTCTACGTGGGTCGCTGCATGGCTCGCTGGCCTTTACAGGTGTTGGCCACGCGACGGATCGAGCGACCGTCCTGGGCCTGGCCGGATTCGTACCCGACAACTATGACAATGATAAAGCCGAGGCCGCACTGGCTGAGATTACCAAGACCCACTCGGTTACTCCTGAAGGTCTGCCGACGCTGAAGTTCGACCCCAAGACCGACCTGATCTTTGACTACGACAACAATCTGCCGGGTCACGCCAATGGAATGATCCTGATGGCCACGGACGCGCAAGGTGATGTGATCCTGCGACAGGTCTATTATTCCGTCGGTGGCGGCTTTGTCCTGACCGAAGAGGAACTGGCCGAGGGTAAGGATACCAATGACGGCGCACCCGTGCCCTACCCGTTCCAATCGGCCGCCGAAATGTTGCAGATGGCAAAAGACAGCGGCAAGAGTATCGCCCAGATGAAGCGCGAAAACGAAATCGCGCGCGGCTGTGCCGACAGTTTCGCAAAGGGCACTGCCCGCCTTTGGGAAGTTATGAACAACTGCATCGAACGCGGCCTGAAAACCGACGGCATACTACCCGGTGGCCTGAACGTCCGTCGCCGCGCCAAAGGTATTCACGACGCGTTGTTGGCCGAACGGGGGATGAACCTGAACGCTCCGCACACCATCAATGATTGGATGAGCGTTTATGCGATGGCGGTGAACGAAGAAAACGCTGCCGGTGGTCAGGTGGTCACTGCACCAACCAATGGAGCGGCAGGCACGATGCCCGCCGTTCTGCGCTATTACCTCGACCACGTCCCCGGAGCATCAGAAAGCCATATCGAAGATTTTCTGCTGACGGCCGCCGCCATTGGTGGTCTGGTCAAATACAACGCCTCGATCTCAGGAGCCGAAGCCGGTTGCCAGGCCGAGGTCGGCAGTGCATCAGCTATGGCAGCAGCGGGTCTGTGCGCGGTCATGGGGGGCACGCCAGAGCAGGTGGAGAATGCCGCGGAAATCGCACTGGAACACCATCTGGGCATGACCTGCGATCCGGTTGCCGGGCTGGTTCAGGTGCCGTGTATCGAACGCAACGGATTGGCGGCAATCAAAGCGGTATCTGCGTCCTCACTTGCACTGCGCGGCGACGGAAAACACTTTGTTCCGCTGGATACCGCGATCGAAACTATGCGGCAAACCGGGCATGACATGCATGAAAAATACAAGGAAACATCACTGGGCGGACTGGCTGTGAACGTTCCCAACTGCTGACACGTCACGGCAAGGTAACTGGAGGGACACACCATGCGAGGACAATGTCTGTGCGGCACCATCCGGTACGAAGTTAACCCTCCGGTCCTGTCTTGTGTGACGTGCCACTGCGACAGTTGCAGACGACAATGCGCTGCGCCGATGACGACTTACTTCGGTGTGCACGACGGGCAGTGGCGGTGGACCGGCGAAGCGCCGAAGACCTTCAATTCTTCACCCGGGGTCGAGCGTAGTTTTTGCCCCAATTGTGGTACACCTCTCTCATTCCGCTCGCAGTCCATGTCAGGTGTGACGCATTTGTATGTGGCAACACTGGACGACCCGAACGCGTTGGAACCCACGCTACACGTAGCGCATGAGGAAAAGCTGGCGTGGCTGAAACTGGGTGATGAGCTTCCAATCTGCATCGGCCCGGATTACACCAAGGCGAATCCATTGCCCTAGTCCGATTAGTGCCAGCAAAAACCCGCGACGCTTAAAAGAACAAGCGATCCCTTGCGATTTACTCTGTTGAAACGAGCCATTGGCCGGTTTCCCCCGACAGAAATGCCTCAATGGCCAGATCCAACGCATCACGCGGCACCATCACCAACAGCCCCGGTCCGTCCATCGTAAGCTCCACTTGGGCCAATGCGCGGTTGGACGTTCCAACGCGGCCATCAGGTTCCAAGACCAGATCGTCGATAGGCCACTCCAACCCCGTACTGCGCCCCGTCACACGACGCAGCGGAAACAATGAGACCACATCGCCGGGGGGGATACTGAGTTTTATTCGAGGCGGCGCATGAAATACGACTTCCTGCTCGCCCAGAAGGATACACGGGCGATCAGAGTGCCGGACCAGTGTATTGAGGACCGCCAATTGATGATCCAACCGCCCACCGAGAAATCCAACACCCAGCACCAGTGGTGCATCAATGTTGCGCAGTGCCTTGTCGAAATCCGTGCTGTCCTGCTCGCGTATCGGCATCAACTTATCTGCGGGAATCCGGTCGCGATACTCACTGCTCAGCGAATCAAAATCGCCGATAACCGCATCTGGAACACACCCAGCATCCATCAAGGGAATCGCCCCGCCATCAGCAGCTACGACGGCATTGACGCGAATCAGCGCCACATTTAGATCATCAGGCCCGATTTGACCGCCACCAACCACTGCGATTGGCTCCTCAGACCGTACAATTGGCTGATTTTTTTTAGGATTGATCATTTTTCCCGGATTTGGACACATTGAGACCACAAAATGATACGTTCATGCAAAGAGTTCAGAGCCACCAGTGTGCCCACCGTCGGGTTGGATGGTTCAAGTAGTTTGTAAAGGACGTGCGTCTGATGGTACAGAATAACAAGGTTTTGACCGTTTCTTATGGAACCTTCTCCTGCACTTTGGAAGGTTTTGATGATTCCTTCGAAACGATGAAAGCTATTGCCGAATACTTTCGTGATCTCGCTGCAGAAGATCGCTATTTCGGATCTGAACCACCTCAGCCAGACCCTGAAATGCTGACGCGGATCGCGCAGCGTGAAATGCCCCGCAAGGTCGAGGCAAGCCAGGACGAATCTGGCTTGACGATCCGCGCCACCGAAAAAGAAGCCGTGACGCCGCAACCGGCTGCCGTTGCGCCTGCAGTGCGGAATGTCACCAGACCACTCCGCTCGCCGTTCACTCCGCCGGACTTTGCCGAAGCCGATCCCGTTGAAGGTACACCCTCCCCTGCTGCGGACAGTATCGCGGCCAAACTACAGCGCATCCGTGCCGTCGTGTCCCATTCTGAGGAAAACTCGGTTATTTACACTGAGGATGAAGATACGACTTTGATGAAAAACGCGGCCGGACCAACGGACGCTGTTGCGGCAGCTTTCGAGGCCGGCACGCTGAACCCTGCAGATCTGGCAGCAACCCAGACACCGGATGCAACAGTCGCGGAAGAGCCCGAACATACTCAGACCGACGCGCAGGACGCGGCTTACGCTGTGGACGAACCTGAATTGCCCGAGGACGTCGAAGTCGAACAAGCAATTCCGTCGTCCCTGGACACCGACGATGACATTCCAGAAGTGGCGGCCGATGCCGGAATTGATTTTGACTACAAAATCGAAGAAGAAGCCGCTGCGTCAGACGTGTTGTTTACGGAAACCGATGAAATCGAAGAGATCGTAGATGAAGACATAGAGAACATCCTTAGCGACGATTCCGAAGACGAAGAAATCGATGAGCCCGCAGAAAAAGGTGTTTTGACAGAAGAGGACGAACACAGCCTGCTCAGAGAAATCTCTAATGTCGAGGCTATTCTGGACAACCGCGCTGCCAGAGCTGAAGCCGACGTGTCGAACCTGGATCAGGATGTATCACGCCTGATGGACAAAGCCGGTGTCCAACTGGACGACCCGACCACAAGCGACACTCGGGAAACCTATTCGCAGATGCGCGCGGCCGTTGCGGCGACCGAAGCCGAGCGCAAAGATCGTGGTTCATCTGATCAGGGCAGCGACGATCAGGGATACCGGGGCGACCTGTCCTCGGTTGTCAGCCCGCGCCGCCCTGAAATTCAGGTGACCAGCATGCGCCCTGCCAGTGATGCTGCAGCTCCGCTCAAGCTGGTGGCAGAACAGCGTATCGACAACCAAAGCGGTGATGCAGGTCCAGTCACACCACGTCGCGTTACTTCCGACGCTGAAGATGAAGACGTTGAGGAAGGCGGATTCGCCCTTTTTGCACAGGAGCAAGGGGCACAATCCCTTCCAGATTTGCTAGAGGCTGCCGCCGCGTATCTGTCGTTCATTGAAGGCCAGGAACAGTTCTCTCGACCGCAACTGATGAACAAAATCCGTTCGCTTAAACAGGACGACTTCAATCGCGAGGAAAGCCTGCGTTCATTCGGTCAACTGCTGCGCGACGGTAAGATCGAAAAGGCAGGGGGCGGTCGTTTTGCGGCCTCAACCCAGATCGGTTTCCGCCCGGATGACGAGCGCGCCGCCGGTTGATCCCAAGACCATCAATTGGAAAAGGGCCGGTGGTTCATCCGGCCCTTTTTTGTCTGTAATCCGATTGAACCCACGATAGAGAATTCACTCCAATGGGTTGTCCGGGTCTTCTTTGCCCACGCCTTTGAAAACGAACTTGAACGGTAGGGCCCACACAATGCCCAAGCCGATATAAACCAGCAACTCCAGCCAGATCGGCGGACGGTCGAGCCAGTTCACGATAGTCACCACCGCCACGATATAGAGGGGCAACCCGATCAACAGCAGGACCAGCGACCAGCGGCGCCGGGCCTTATAACTGAGGCCGGGTTTATCGTTGCTGCTCATCAGTCTGCAAACGGGTCAGTCACCAGAATGGTGTCCTCCCGCTCCGGGCTTGTGGACAACAGAGCAACGGGGCATTCGATCAGCTCTTCAACACGACGCACATATTTGATCGCATTGGCGGGCAAATCCGCCCAGCTACGCGCACCTTCGGTGGATTCGCTCCACCCCGGCATCTCTTCGTAGATAGGCGTACAACGCGCCTGCTGATCAGCGGCAGTCGGCAGGTAATCCAGACGTTCACCATCCAGATCGTAACCCACGCAAATCTTTAATGTCTCGAAGCCGTCCAGAACGTCCAGTTTAGTCAGCGAGATGCCGTTTACGCCGCTGGTCGCACAGGTCTGGCGCACAAGACAGGCGTCAAACCACCCGCAGCGGCGTTTGCGTCCTGTCGTGGTTCCGAACTCATGCCCACGCTCGCCCAGACGCTGGCCGTCTGCGTCCTCCAGCTCGGTCGGGAACGGACCTTCGCCGACACGGGTTGTATAGGCTTTCACAATACCTAACACGAAATCAATCGACCCTGGGCCAATGCCCACGCCGGTCGCTGCCTGACCGGCAATCACATTAGAGGATGTCACAAAGGGATAGGTGCCAAAGTCGATATCCAGCAGCGCGCCTTGCGCCCCTTCGAACAGAATGCGTTTCCCGGCCTTGCGCTTTTCGTTCAACACTTTCCAAACCGGAGCTGCAAATGGCAGGATCTGCTGAGCGATCTCTTTCAACTGAGCGATCAGGGCGTCCCGATCGACAGGCTCGATTCCCAGTCCCTTTCTCAGCGGATCATGGTGTTGCAATGCACGGTCAACACGTGCCTCAAGCGTCGCCTCGTCGGCCAGATCGGCAACGCGCACGGAACGGCGGCCAACCTTGTCTTCATAAGCGGGGCCAATGCCGCGCCCGGTTGTTCCAATCTTGGTACCTTTGCTGGCAGCTTCTTCGCGCGCACGGTCCAACTCGCCGTGAATCGGCAGAATCAACGGCGTATTTTCGGCAATCATCAGCGTTTCTGGCGAGATATCGACGCCTTGTGCCCGGATCGTTTCGATTTCCTTGATCAGGTGCCAGGGATCCAGCACGACACCATTACCGATAACGCTTAGCTTTCCGCCACGAACAACACCGGACGGCAGCGCGTGCAGTTTATAGACCTTACTATCGATGACCAGAGTATGGCCGGCGTTATGCCCGCCCTGAAAACGCGCGATTACGTCTGCCCGCTCGCTGAGCCAATCGACGATCTTGCCTTTTCCTTCGTCGCCCCACTGGGCGCCGACAACAACCACATTGGCCATATCCGGTCCTTTTGCGCTGAATTATCAAACTCGGGTCATATAACGAGGACGCAACGGCAGGGAAACCGGTAATTCGCCGCAGATAATAATCTGCGCGACACCCGATGCCTTTGGCGGAGGTATTTTTTCAAAAAATGGTGCCCCCCTGTTCATCTGCTCCAAATACCCCGGGGGAACAGCAGGTAGGGGCAGCGCCCCCTAGTACGACGCAGGCAAATGCACCGGCATACCGTGAGGTGTCGTCAAATAAGCCGTTTCCCACGCATCTCTGAGATTCTCTATTTCTATCAGGTCGGCCGCTCCTTGTTCGGTCAGCAATCGCTCCAAGGTCTCCAGCCAAGCATTGAAATAATCATCGCCTCCGTCCAGGTCTCGGCCCAGACCTCGATGCCTGAGAGTTTCTGAAAACCGTGCGGCCCAGTCTGACCATTCGAATCGTCCTGCTTCGTTCAGGGCCACTGTCACGGCGAAAACCTGTGCATGCCAGGGCTCAGCAAATGCCGGTTCGGGTGCGGAATGACTGGTACAGTTGCTCATGCGGGCTCCAAATAGCTTTGCCAAAGGTCGAGAACCACTTCATCCTTCGGGTTTTCCGGAGCCGCCCATAATTCTGATGCTGGGAATACAACCGCATAGAGAGGCTCCGGAGCTTCCCCTAATCCATGCGCACTGGAGTCCGGTAGCACATGCGAACCATGCAACCGCAAAATCTTACCTTGAGCGCCGGTGGCGTAAACCGGAAGTCGAGTGTGCCCGCCTTCCACCAACCGATTTGCCGCCCGTTTAGCCGTTCGGACGTTTTGCCCAATTTCAAACTGAACAAACACATCTGAGGACCTGTCTGAAGGCCCGCCTTTGGCCAGCGCCGCAGCGACGGCATCAGCTTTCAGCATTCGAGATGACAGAGGGTGCGGATCGTTACTGCCGGCCCCGGACAAGTCATCCAAGGTCAACACGCCCTTTTCAACCAACAGGTCGGCAAGACCGGATATCCATTTCTCGTAATAAGAAAACCGAGCGTAGTCTTTTGGAGATAACCTTTCGCGCGCATGGCGCGTTACGTCTATGTTCCATTGCCCAAGAAACCCGGCTGCCAGCGTTACGGCAAGCGCGCGAGCATGCCAGTCCTCGACGAAAACCGGTGCGTCTTCAGCTTCGGGCTTGACCGGGCCATCCCCGAAACGTCCACCCATGTCATGCACGCGAGTCATGGGGACACCTTGGGCAGGCCTGTACCGATCATGCTGTCACGGGTGACAAGCGCAGCCAGATCCCCCTCATTCATTCCTTCCGAGCCTTCGGGTCGCATCGGCAGAACCAGATAACGAATCTCAGCCGTAGAGTCCCATACGCGAACAGACATCTCTGTCGGTAGACTGACCCCAAACTCGGCCAGCACTTTGCGCGGTTCACGCACCGCCCGAGCGCGGTATGCGTCGGATTTGTACCAGCCCGGCGGAATCCCCAGCAAGGGCCACGGGTAGCAACTGCACAAGGTACATACGACCATGTTGTGCTGATCCGGCGTGTTCTCAACAACCACGATATGTTCGCCCTGCCGCCCGTAATAGCCAAGATCGGCGACGACCTGTGTCGCATCCTCCAGCAAAGCGCGTTTGAATGCCGGATCGGACCAGGCCTTTGCCACGACATGCGCGCCATTTTGGGGGCCAATCCTGTTCTGATAGGTATCGATGATTTCGTCCAGCGCCCCGGAATCGATCAGCCCTTTGCGGGTCAGAATCGTTTCCAGCGCTTTGACACGAAGCGCCGGTTCAGGCGGTAGCAAGGCGTGCGGATGGTCGTGATCGTCATGAGGCATGGGCTGCAGCCTGCGTTACCTGTTGTTCACCTGTCCAGTCTCTTTGATGTGATACCGCACATCACAGCTTGTGATGCCAACTCATCCCTTGCCCCCGCTGGCAAACTTGCATAAGTACCTCGCGATACACGCCACGCTGTACAGGACCACCATGGAAAACGTTGTTCTCATCATCCATCTTCTCTTGGCTTTGGGCCTGATCGCCGTTGTGCTGATGCAACGGTCCGAAGGCGGTGGCCTGGGTATGGGTGGCGGCGGCGGTGGTGCCATGACCGGCCGTGCAGCAGCGACTGCTTTGGGCAAGGTCACATGGGTTCTGGCTGCATGTTTTATCGTCACATCGATCACGCTGACTATTCTGGCAGCCCAGAAATCATCGGGCAGCTCGGTCATCGACCGTTTGGGCGTTCCGGCCCCGGCACCGACCGAAGAAAGCACTCCGGCGGTTCCGTCGGCGAACGATCTTCTGCCTCCAGCGCAGGGCGACAACACGCCGCTGATCCCGCAGGCCGACTGATCCACAAAACCTAGAATTCTGAAAGAGAGCTGCAACAGCATCTTGCGGTTCTCTTGCGCTATTGGCGCGAATCCTTTATACGTGAAGTCCCGTGATGCAGCGGTTTTTCGGAACCGTCGGGCAGCTGATTTTGACGTCTCACGGGAGCAGCCGAAAAACATGGCGCGTTTTATTTTCATCACTGGTGGTGTGGTTTCGTCCTTGGGCAAAGGACTGGCTTCGGCGGCTTTAGGCGCGCTGTTGCAGGCCCGGGGATATTCGGTGCGTCTGCGCAAGCTGGACCCCTATCTGAACGTCGATCCCGGCACGATGTCGCCTTTTGAACATGGCGAAGTCTTCGTCACTGACGACGGCGCCGAAACCGATCTGGACCTTGGCCATTATGAGCGATTCACTGGTGTAGCTGCGCGTAAGACCGACTCGGTCAGTTCGGGGCGCATTTATTCGAACGTGCTCGAGAAGGAACGCCGCGGCGACTACCTTGGCAAAACCATTCAGGTGATCCCGCACGTCACCAATGAGATCAAGGATTTCATTGCCATTGGCGAGGATGAGGTTGATTTCATGCTGTGTGAGATCGGCGGTACCGTGGGCGACATCGAAGGCCTGCCCTTCTTCGAGGCTATTCGCCAATTCAGCCAGGACAAGCCGCGCGGTCAGTGTATTTTCATGCACCTGACGCTGCTGCCCTACATCAAGGCTTCGGGCGAGCTGAAAACCAAGCCGACCCAGCACTCGGTGAAAGAGCTGCGCTCGATTGGTCTGGCCCCCGACATTCTGGTCTGCCGGTCTGAAGGGCCAATTCCGGCTAAGGAACGCGAAAAGCTGGCGCTGTTCTGCAACGTGCGCCCCGATAGCGTGATAGCTGCACAGGACCTCAGCACCATCTACGACGCGCCGCTTGCATATCACAAAGAAGGTCTGGATCAGGCGGTTCTGGACGCGTTCCAGATCAGCCCTGCCCCCAAGCCCGATCTGTCCAAGTGGGAAGATGTCAGCGACCGCATCCACAACGCCGAAGGCGAAGTGAAGGTTGCCATTGTTGGTAAATATACCCAGCTGGAAGATGCCTATAAGTCGATTGCCGAGGCGCTGACCCATGGTGGCATGGCCAACCGGGTCAAGGTAAAAGTCGAATGGGTCGACGCCGAAGTGTTCGATACTGAAGACGCCGCACCGCATCTGGAAGGGTTCCACGCAATCCTCGTTCCGGGCGGCTTTGGCGAGCGCGGTACAGAAGGCAAAATCAAAGCCGCGCAATACGCTCGTGAACACAAGGTTCCCTATCTGGGTATTTGCCTTGGCATGCAAATGGCGGTGATCGAAGCCGCACGAAACGCAGCTGGCATCGCCGAAGCAGGTTCGGAAGAATTCGATCACGAAGCCGGCAAAAGGCGTTTTGAGCCGGTGGTTTATCACCTCAAGGAGTGGGTGCAGGGCAACCATAAGGTCGAACGCAAAGTGGGCGACGACAAGGGCGGCACCATGCGTCTGGGCGCATACAATGCGGTACTGGCCGAAGGTTCGAAAGTCGCCGAGGTCTACGGTGGCACCCAGATCGAAGAACGTCACCGCCACCGATATGAGGTCGACATCAAGTACCGAGAAAAGCTGGAGAAAGCTGGCCTGAACTTCTCGGGCATGTCGCCAGATGGCCGTCTGCCCGAAATCGTCGAATGGTCAGATCATCCGTGGTTCATTGGTGTGCAATACCACCCGGAACTGAAGTCAAAACCGTTTGACCCACACCCCCTGTTCCGTGAATTCGTGCGCGCCGCGAAGGACAGCTCGCGCCTGGTCTGATCTCCAACCGATCGTGGTATTGTACCAGTCGGCGCGAAACATCTTTACGCGCCGACGATTTGCACGGTTAACTGCCGCCATACCAGCGACAGGAGATCGGCATGACCAATCAGATTACCCAAGCGGAAGCATTCGCAGCCCTGCATAAGAAGGGCGATCCGGTCATCCTTTACAATATCTGGGACGCTGGTAGCGCCGGTGCCGTGCGCGATGCAGGTGCCAAGGCAATAGTGACCGGCAGTGCTCCGGTTGCGATGGCACAGGGATACGCTGACGGCCAGAATATCCCGATGGAAGCTGCGCTGGACAATGTCCGCCGGATTGTGGGGGCTGTCGATCTTCCCGTTTCGTTGGATTTCGAAGGTGCCTATGCTGAGGATGTTCTTGGCGTCGCAGCCAACGTCCGACAGGCACTTGAAACCGGCGTTATTGGGTTCAACTTCGAAGACCAGATCATTGGCACCAACGATCTCTATGACATTGAAACACAGGAAGCGCGGGTCAGAGCGATGCGTGAGGGGTGTGATGCAGCAGGTGTGCCGGCTTTTATCAACGCCCGCACTGATATCTTCCTGAAAGCCAAGCCCGAAGACCACAACGATGCAATGGTTGATGAGGCGATAGCACGGGCCAAGGCCTATTCCGACGCCGGTGCAAGCGGGTTCTTTGCACCAGGGCTCAAAGACGATGGGCTAATTGCCCGACTGTGCGAATCGACAAATTTACCGGTCAACATCATCGCACTGCCCGGCACACCTGACACGACAACTCTGGCCGGGTTGGGTGTGGCACGGATCAGCTATGGCCCGGTGCCCTACAGGCAGATGATTGCCTGGCTTCAGGACATGGCGCGCGCAGCTTTGCAGTACAAAGGCTGACCGGCTTTAGGGGATTGCAATTCCGGGGTTTCCTTTGCACGTTGCGGGGAAGTTGTAGGAGAGCTCACTGTGGCTAAAGGATACTGGGTTGCCCATGTCGATGTGGACGATATGGAAGAATACAGCAAATACATCGCCGCAAACGCCGCCCCTTTCGCGCAATATGGTGCAAAGTTTCTGGTGCGTGGTGGTGAACGCACCGAAAAAGAAGGACAGGCTAGCGCCCGGACCATCGTCATAGAGTTTCCTAGCTATGAACAGGCCCTGGCCTGTTATGAAAGCGACTTGTATCAGAAGGCCAAGGCTCTGCGCGACCCGGTATCGTCGGCTGATCTTGTGATCATCCGCGGCTATGACGGGTAGTCAGCGCTTGGCGCGCCACAAAATAGGGAATAACCTCACGGCATGTTGAAGAAGTTGTTTCAGGCCTTTCGTCCGCCGCAGCACGACAGGATGCCAGACCCGGATGCCGAACTGGCCTTGGGTGCGCTTATGGTGCGCGTGGCGCAGGCCGATCGAGACTACAAGCTTGAAGAAATCAGGCTGATTGACCGTATTCTGGCGCGGCTCTACCAGCACAATGCGATTGAGGCCGCCAAGGTCCGCGCTACCTGTGAAAAGCTGCATGCAGCCGCACCGGACACCGACACATTTGGCAAACTGATCCGCGAAACCACCGACCTGCAGGAACGGCTAGCCGCGCTGGATGCCTTGTGGGAGGTCGTGCTGGCCGATGGCAACTCTGACGAAGGCGAGATGAAAATCGTAGAGGAAGCGCGCATAGCAATGGGCCTGAGCTTCAACGACAGCCAGACCGCGCATGAGCGCGTGCAAAGGCGCTTGGAAGAACGTTAGTCCGCCTCTATATCTGTCTCATGTTCCACGATTTCCTGTCCCGGCTTACACAGCCCGCCCCCGACCCGCTTGCCGATGATGATGCCCGCCTGGCCCTAACAGCCCTGCTGGTACGAATTGCCCGGTCCGACAACGACTACGCTGACAGTGAAATGGCGCGAATTGACCGTATTGCGGCAGAACGCTACGGCCTGTCTCCGTTTGAGGCCGCCGCCCTGCGTGCCCGCGCCGAAGATCTTGAGGCCCAAGCCCCGGATACAGTGCGCTTTACCCGCGCGATCAAGGACGCGGTGGCTTATGAAGACCGCCTCGCCGTGGTTCAGGCGATGTGGTCCGTTGCTCTGGCCGACGGGCACCGCACTGGCGAAGAGGATTCTTTGCTGCGCCTGGTCGTCAGCCTGCTAGGGGTCAGCGATGTGGATTCGGCGCGAGCCCGTCAGAAGGCAGCCAAATCGTGATCGCAATGCTGGGCATGTACGACATGCCCGCGCTGCAACCGGCGAATGACCGCTTTTGGACGCTGATTCGCGACCATCTCGGCTATGGCCCAGATCATCTGACACGCGATGCGGATATGTGGGATGTCTGGCTGGACCCTGCCCTGACGATCGCCCAAACCTGCGGTATGCCCTACCGCACCCGACTGCACGGCAAGGTACAACTGGTGGGAACACCCGATTACGGGTTGGCGGGGTGTCCCCCGGGTTATTACCGATCCATTTTTGTCGCCCGCAAGGAAGAAACGCGGGATCTGGGCCAACTTGCAGCCGGTACTTTCGCCTTTAATGAGGGTTTATCGCAGTCCGGTTGGGCCGCACCAATGGTCCACCTAGCCGAACGCGGTCAACTCCCGGCAGCAACTCTTGCAACCGGCGGTCACGCAGAATCGGCCGACGCTGTTGCGACTGGGCGCGCCGACTATGCCGCGTTGGATGCCCTGACTTGGGAATTATTGAAAAAACATAATGGGTTGGGGAGCGAATTGCGCGAAATCGGCGCGACCGTCCCAACGCCCGCCCTCCCGTTTATTACTGCCAACGGGCAAGACGCAAAGGGCATCGCCCGCGCCATTCGGCTCTCCATCAATGATCTGTCGCGAAATGACCGATTACTTCTGCACCTGCGGGGCCTGGTCGACATCCCATCGAGCGATTACCTGTCAGTTCCCAATCCGCCCAGGATTGCAGCCTCAAAGACTGAAGGTTGATCATTTTGACCAGTACGTATGGTCAATTTGGTGATTTCCAGGCCCATTGATGTCAATTGCGCATTGCATTGCATCGATTTTTGCGCCCTATTACCGCACCAACACCGCTAACACATGGACAATTCGTGACAGATTCCACTCCCGTTATCGAGATCAAGAACCTCCACAAAAGTTTCGGCCATCTGGAAGTGCTGAAAGGCGTGGATATCACGGCGAAACGCGGAGATGTTGTGTCGCTGATCGGATCATCCGGATCGGGCAAGTCCACCTTACTACGCTGCTGCAATCTGCTGGAAGACAGCCAACAGGGCGAGATTCTGTTCAAGGGCGAGCCCGTACGCTGGTCCGGTGATATGCACCACCGTCGCCCCGCAGATCCCAAACAGGTGCTGCGCATCCGAACCAACCTGTCGATGGTGTTCCAGCAGTTCAACTTGTGGGCCCACATGACCATCCTGCAGAACGTGATGGAAGCACCGGTTACGGTACTGGGGCACGACAAGGACGAGGTCGAGGACAGGGCCCGGAAGTATCTGGAAAAAGTCGGCATCGGCGACAAGTGCGACGTGTACCCCGCTCAGTTGTCCGGTGGTCAGCAACAGCGCGCGGCAATTGCGCGTGGCCTGTGTATGGAACCCGAGGCCTTGCTGTTTGATGAACCTACATCCGCGCTAGACCCCGAGTTGGAACAGGAAGTCATTAAGGTAATCAAGGATCTGGCCGCCGAAGGCCGCACCATGATTATTGTGACTCATGACATGAAGATGGCTGCCGATATCTCGAGCCACGTTGTGTTCCTGCATCAGGGCCTGATCGAAGAAGAGGGCCTGCCGGAAGATATCTTTACGTCCCCCGAGTCCGAACGGCTTCGGGGCTTTCTCTCCGCCACCAAGGCGGCATAAAATCAGGACAGAACCAAAAAAGGGGAGTAACCAATGAAAAACTTGATTCTGACCACTGCAGCACTGGCGCTGAGCGCCGGTATGGCCATGGCGGACACCATCCGTCTGGGCACGGAAGGCGCGTATGCTCCGTGGAATTTCGTCAACGACGCAGGCGAGATCGACGGGTTCGAGCGTGAACTGGGCGACGAACTGTGCAAACGCGCCAATCTGGAATGCGAATGGGTCAAAAACGACTGGGATTCAATCATTCCGAACCTGGTGTCAGGTAACTACGATGCAATCATCGCGGGTATGTCGATTACCGACGAGCGTGATGAGGTCATCGACTTCACTCAAAACTACACGCCACCAGATCCGTCGGCCTATCTGGCGATGTCGGATGGCGTTGACCTGGCCGGCGGCGTAATCGCAGCCCAGACCGGGACCATTCAAGCGGGCTACGTCGCAGATTCCGGTGCGACACTGGTTGAGTTCGCGAACCCCGAAGAAACCCTTGCCGCCGTGCGTAACGGCGAAGCAGATGCGGTTCTGGCGGATAAATCGTTCCTCGCACCTTTCACCGAAGACGGATCGGGCCTGATCTTCGTCGGCGAGGAAGTTCCGCTGGGCGGTGGCGTCGGCATGGGAATTCGTGAATCCGACGGCGACCTGAAAGAAAAGTTCAACGCAGCCATCCAGTCCATGAAGGATGATGGCAGCCTGAACGAACTTATCACCAAGTGGGAAGTGTCCTCGACCTTCTAATCTTGAAATCTGCGGCGCGCCTACCTCTGGGGCGTGCCGCTTCTGCGCCTTTGCCAGTCAAAGAGGCCCGCCATTTTCTCGTTCTGCACTGATCCCGAAACACTCGGCACATTCCGTTGGTTTTCCTGCTATCTGACCAATGGTGTGCACTGGGTTTTCTACCTGTCCTTCTTCAAGGTCTTGCTGTTGCTGGCCATTACTGCGCCCGTAGCTTTGGGCTTCGGCTTTCTGGGTGCCATGGCGGCCCGATCGCACTTCCTGCCGCTCAGTTGGCTGGGCAAGGGCTATATTGCCATCGTGCGCGGCGTACCGGATATCGCGTTCTTCATGTTCTTTGTGATCGCATTGGATCAGGCGTTTGAGTGGACACGACACAAGATACTTTGCCCTGAGTGGACTGATCCGATCCGGCAGGGAAATGACTTCATTGTTTGCCAGGCGGCCAAACTGCCTTTGGGCAGCGCCCCGGAGTGGGTGCACGAAACTTACGGTTTCTTTTTGGCTGTCGTTACATTCTCAATTGTTTTTGGCGCATTTGCTGCAAATGTCCTGTTTGGAGGTATGCGCGCAGTCCCGCATGCTCAACTGGAAACAGCCGAAGCCTACGGCATGACCCGCCGCCAAACATTCTGGCGCATCCTCGTGCCTCAGATGTGGGTCTACGCCCTGCCCGGCCTGTCAAACCTTTGGATGGTTCTGATCAAAGCCACGCCGCTGCTGTTCCTGCTGGGCATCGAAGACATCGTCTATTGGGCGCGCGAGCTAGGGGGCTTTAAGAACCCGAAATTCACGCAGTACCCGCACGGTGACTGGCGCATGTGGTACTTCCTTGCCTTGCTCGTGTTCTACTTGGGTATGACCCGCGTATCGGAAATTGGCCTTGAACGGCTGATGCGCCGCCTGTCACACGGTCAGGCAACTTCGGGTGGAGAGCTGCTGCGCAAGGAGACCACCGCATGAGCTGCATCCAGACCATCCAGGACTACGGCCTGCGCTCGATCGGTATTGGCGAACGTCTGCTGCCCCGGAATAACTTTACCCTGTGCGAGCAGTTCACCCTGATCGGCTCGGGTATGATTTGGAACATCTATTTCGGGATTATGGCTCTGGCGATCGGTTTTTTTCTGGCAACGGCCCTCGCCCTTGGAAAGGCATCCACAAATAAATGGCTGCGCAAACCGTCAGAGTGGTTCATTTTTCTGTTTCGCGGCTCACCCCTGTTTATCCAGTTTTTCTTTGCCTACTTCCTCTTCCTGTCGCTGAAACAGAGCTTTCCATTCCTGGACGCACTTACCTCTGCTTGGCTTGGCGCGCTGATCGTGCTGTTTTTCAATACCGCCGCCTATTCGGGAGAGATATTCTACGGTGCCCTGAGGTCCATTCCCAAGGGCGATATAGAGGCTGCGGATGCCTACGGCATGACCGGGTGGTCACGATTTCGGCGCGTCATCTGGCCGACTATGCTGCGGTTGGCGTGGCCTGCATACACAAACGAAGCAATCTTTTTGTTTCACGCCACCACTTTGGTGTTCTTCTCAGCGTTTCCCGTCTGGCAGCAGCGAGGGGACGCGCTGTATTACGCAGGCTATTTCGCGGACAAGACATTCAACCCCTTCATCCCCTACCCGATACTGGCCTTCTACTTCATTCTGCTAACCCTTGTGGTTATCTGGGGCTTCGGCTTGGTCAACAAACGGTTGAACCGCCATTTGCCGGCGGCCAAGCGGAGTAAAATGAAGCTCAGATTGAACCTGGCGCGCTAATTAAAAGCGCGTCAGCTACCAGCTTTAGCGGCTTTTCGGGCCATCAGCACCTACAGGGATTAGCACGCGCGAAATCTTGATAAGCTATTTGAAACTGGGAGATATGGTACCGCCTCCCTGGCTTGAACAGGGGACCTCTGGATCCACAATCCAGCGCTCTAACCAACTGAGCTAAGGCGGCACTTGTGAAGGGCGATGTACCGAACGCGCCGGAGGATTGCAAGAGGATTAAAGCTGAAATTTCCAGCTTTGTTCGACAAGATCGACACCAAAAGAATGCACGGGTTTGCTGTCCAACAAACGCCATCCATTGCGCTTATACAGCGCGCAGGCCGCCTTGTGGCTTTCGTGCGTCCACAACCTTATTTCCGTGTACCCGGCACTGCGTGCAAAGCCTACGCAGGTATCCAGCATACGTTGCCCCACCCCCCGCCCTCTGGCTTCCGGGATCAAAAGAAAAAGTCTGAGTTTTGCTGTTTTCTGATCCAACGCCACGCAAAAAATGCTGCCCAGCCGTTCTCCGCCACATTCCGCGATCCAACCCCGCTCGCGGACTGGGTCGTGCGCCGCGACAAACTCTTCCAGTAGGTGCTGCACAAGTTCGCCAAACGTAGCATCGAACCCCTCATCCCGCGTATAAAGCTGGCTGTGCTGGTCGACCAACCAAGGTAAGTCCGTCGCGAGAAAGCGCCTGATTTGAATGTCTGTCATTCCTCATCTGACCGCAAAGGCAGCTTGATTCTCAACCCTTTGCGCGCTAGCACAAACGTTCAGTCCCGGAGGCAAACATGGGCATCAACACCGAACGTGACATTCAGGCGAACCTTCAGATCGGCCCCACCGATCACGGCATGGTGCGGCTGTTCATCGAAGCAGACGGCATCGAAATTCCGATGGACTTCGAACCGGAAGAAGCCGAAGAAATCGCCGACGAAATACGTGCAGCCGCACAGGCCGCCCGCGCCGTAAAGCCCTGACGTTCAGATTTTGGGATCGCGCAGCGCCTGCAACCTGCGCGCCGCGTCCGTTGCGAATTTCTGGATCATTTTCTTGCGTCGCGCTGGGGCAACCTTGTCTTCTGGCGCCATCCGAATAATCTCAGCGTCGTATGCATCGGCTATGATCAGTCCGGTTTCTTCAGGCAACAATTCGGTCGGAAACTCGGTATCGACGGCCCAGAAAAAGCGATCACACCAATCCATATAGCCCTGCCACTTGGCATCGGACTGATAGTCGGCCCGGCTGGACTTGCATTCAATCACCCATAGCTCACCTTTGGGCCCCAGCCCCATAACATCCACGCGAAGCCCACGCGTTGGGACAAATTCTTCAACTGAAACAAATCCATGTGCCGACAGGTGGCGTGCGACACCGCGTGCAAGCTTTTGTCCTGGCTGCATATCCAAAGTCATCTTCAATATGTGAACAATTGGTGAACAATAATCAAGTGCGGCATCCCCCTTGACACAATACCATTTAGTATCATATTAATATAATATCCAATGGTATCACTTGATGAGGTGACGGATGCAAACACTGACGCAAAACGCATTCCGGGCACTGGCAGACCCGACTCGTCGCGACATAATCCGGCTGCTCGCTGCTCAGGACATGACAATCGCGCAACTGACGGATCGGTTCGACATGACACGTGCGGCGGTTAAAAAACACCTGACGGTGTTGTCGGATGGTGGCCTCATCACGGTAGAGGCCCGCGGGAGAGAGCGCATTAACCGGCTGGAACCCAAGGGGATGGCTCCGGTCCTTGACTGGCTAAGTTATTTTGACCGGTTCTGGGATGAGCGCCTGAACAATCTGAAGGAAGCTATTGAAAGGAAAGACACATGACGGATTCTGTTCTGCAAAAAACGATCTTTCTACGGGCCACCCCAAAGACCGTCTGGGCCTATCTGACCGAACCCGACCGGCTGGCGGAATGGTTCCATAAACCCGAGCGCCCTCTGGCCGCGGGGCAGAAACTTGAAATGTTTGGAACCACCAGCGGCGATCTGTTGATCTGGGGTGAAGTGCGCGTTGCCCGCCCGCCAGAGTATTTGGAATATACATTCACAGTAAAACCGATGGGTGACGCCGTCAGTGTGGTCAAATGGACGTTGGAGCCAGTGGCCGGCGGTACACGCCTTGAACTGGAACACGAAGGGTTGCCTCAAGGTGCAGATGCCTTTGGGCTGATCCTCGCACTGGACAATGGTTGGGACGAGCATTTCGGCAAGATGCGCACCGCATTGCACGAAACTGTTGACGCCTGACCCCTTGTGCAAGCCCGTCATACACCCTACTTAGGCGCGTGGCGGGTTCTGCCCTTCTTGTGATTGGTAGCATTCTGGTGGCCTTAAGCAATTCCGAGGGGGCTGGCTCTGTTCAGGTCCTGGCCTGATTACCCGGCGCCCACCTGTACATACAGGTCCTCGGGAATCACACCGCACGGTTGACTGGCGGTCCCGCCACATTTTTACGAAAGAGAGTTCACTTGCCCGAAGGAGCGTCCTGACGGATTACGGCGGGCTCGAAACGGCTTACAACAGGTGAGCCACGACGTGGACCGCCCGGTTTTTCAGCCATGCTCATGATCGCATAGGCGAACTGTACCCCGGCAAAGACAATCCCGTTCATGAACCAGATCATCGCCAGCGCGACCAGGCCAATATCAGACCCGGTTATCAAGCCGCGCAGGTTGGCGACGTTCAATGCCAAAAGCACCCCGACAAAAATAGCCGAAATGACAAAACCCCATATCACCTGAGTGATGTACAAACGGATCAGTTTGGGCATGACAGACCTCATTGCGCTGATGCTTTCAAACTAGCGCATCTGGGATCCGGGTAAAGGCGTCAGAACGCCTCGGGCTTGGCCTCGCGCGCCATATGATCCAGCACGGCGTTGACGAATTTGGGCTCTTTACCTTCCGGGAAAAAGGCGCGGGCCACATCAACAAATTCGGTGATGACCACTTTAGGCGGCGTGTCGCCTTGAGTCAGCTCTGCCCCGGCGGCACGGAATGTAGCGCGCAGGGTCGGGTCAATGCGTGCGATCGGCCATTTGGCGACCAACGCGCGGTCGGTCATCTGGTCGATCGGCGCCTGATAATTCACGGCATCCTCGACCAGCTTGCGGAAGACGCGGATATCGCCATCCAGCATCTCCTCGCCCTCGTAGACGGCACCGAACCGGTGATCCAGAAACTCGTTCACAACCTGTTCGGTCGTCTGGCCCGATTGCTCCATCTGGAACAGCGCCTGCACTGCGTACAGCCGTGCGGCGGATTTCATCAGGCGTTTCTGGTTGGCCGGTTTCGGCGCATCTGTCTGGGTCATGCTGTCGTGGATCCGTTGCTGTCGCCCGCCACTAGGATGGACTCGGACGGCGGTTTGAACCCGACGCCCTTTTTAGAAGCGCCCCACTTACGGCTGAGTGCGATCAGATGCAAGGCCGCAGCGGCCGCTCCGCCGCCTTTATTCATCTTTTCGGGATTGGCGCGCACTTCGGCCTGATCGTCATTCTCAACAGTCAGGATACCATTTCCGATACACAGGCCCTGCAAACCCATCAGCTGAATGGCTCGGCTGGAGTCATTGCAGACGGTTTCATAATGGGTGGTCTCACCGCGAATGACGCAGCCCAGCGCGACGTAGCCGTCGAAATTGCACTGACGGTCGGCCATTGCGATGGCGGTGGGAATTTCCAGCGCGCCAGGCACCTCGACAACCTCATAGGTGCCGCCAGCGGCCTCAATCTCGGCTTTGGCACCTGCGACCATGTTGTCGGCAATGGCACGATAGAACGGAGCCACCACAAGAAGCAATTTTACCGGCTTGTCGAAGGTCGGTGTCGGCAGAACGCCGTGTTTGTCTTGTTCAGCCACGATCAGTCATCCTTGAGAATAGAGCGGGTTCCGACGATGGACAGGCCAAAGGCGTCGAGCCCCAGATAAACGGTTTCAGGCGAGTCCGTCAGCAACTCCAGTTCCTGAATGCCCATCTTGGACAGGATCTGTGCGCCCAGACCGGTTTGCTTGATGGTACGCGGGCCTTCGTCCTCGGCGGCATAAAGCGAATTGTGGGGCTGGCGGAACAGGCAAACCACCCCGCGCCCCTCTTCGGCGATCTTCTCCATTGCACGCGGCAGTTCCTGCGCCGGTTTCGGGCCGAGGCCCAGAATATCCGGTGCTTCGTGCAGGGCATGGGTTCGGGTCAGAACCGGTTCGGGCGTGGTGATATCCCCCTTGATCATTACGACATGCTCGATGCCATGAGTCTGATCGGTGAAGATCCGCATTTCCCATTCGCCGCCATATTCCGAGTTGACGGTTTCCCGCGAGGTTTCGACCACCAGATTGTCATTGCGCGACCGATAGGTGATCAGATCACTGATCGTGCCGATCTTCATGTCATGCTCTTTGGCAAAGGCCACCAAATCGGGCAGCCGCGCCATGGTGCCATCTGCCTTCATGATCTCGCAGATCACGCCAGACGGGTTCAGCCCGGCCAGGCGAGAAATGTCAACGGCAGCTTCGGTATGGCCCGCGCGTACCAGCACCCCGCCCCGCTTGGCACGCAGAGGGAAGATGTGGCCCGGTGTTGCGATATGCGCCATCGTGTTCTGCTCGTTGATCGCAGTGGCCACGGTCAGCGCGCGATCAGCTGCCGAGATACCGGTCGATACCCCCTCACGCGCTTCGATAGACACGGTGAACGCTGTCTCGTGCCGCGAGGAGTTGTTCACGGCCATCATCGGCAGGGCCAAAGCATCCACTCTCTCGGCCGTCATCGGCAGACAGATCAGCCCGCGCCCGTGGGTCGCCATGAAATTGATTGCATCCGCATCGGCGAATTCGGCTGCAATGACCAGATCGCCTTCATTCTCGCGATCCTCGTGATCGACCAGAATATACATCCGGCCTTTGCGCGCCTCTTCGATGATGTCTTCGATGGGGCTGATCGCGTCGCGCAGCTGGGCTTCGACGGGTCCGGGGGTTTCAAAGCTCATGAGGCAGCCTTTCGCAGAGCAAGTTTGAACGGGTGGATAGACCAACCCGATGGCAAATGCCAGACCGCATACATCGACGACACACTGTCAGACGCGTCGATCATCAACTTCAATGACCGGACAAATTTGACGTCAGATCGAAACCAATAACCCCAAACCGTGACTATTGAACGCCAGACGGCCACAAAAATGCCCAGATGCCGCCCATCGCACGCCGAAATGTGTCAGGATTTTCGCTGGGAAATTAACCGGTCAGATTTCAGCAAATGGCACAACTCGTTCACTGGACAATTTATTCCAGCCTCGCTGCCACCAGGCAAGCGCTTGGGGCGTCGCTTTGGCGTAACCGCCTGTTTCTTTCGATTGTACTGCTGCACATGCTGGTCGGCGCAGTGATCAGTTCACTCAACGGTATTCCGTATTGGACGTTGCTTTGGGCAAGCCTCGGCACGATTCTGTTGATGATCCTCAAGTTCACCGTTGTCTTCGCCGCGTTTTTCTTAGTGTGGAGACTTCTTTATGCAATGTTCCGCGTAAAACCTGAAAAGCCAATTAACTGGATTCTTTCAGACACCCAAAAATTTGCGTCCCAAAACTTGAGGCTTCTTGACGGCACGTTGTGCTTTGTTGGCATTGCTGTTCTGGCAAGCACGTTCACATGCCTCAAGAACCTGATCTCGGTTTTTGTGCCCTTTTCCTGGGATCCGATGTTCGCCGAACTGGATAGGATGCTGCATGGCGGCTTCGATGTTTGGACGCTGCTTTGGCCCGTTTTCGGATACCCACTTGTTACGACTATAATAAATGTCGCTTACCATGTCTGGTTCGTACTGATCTATGTAATGGCGTTTATAGCAGCTTATGATCGGCGCGATCCCGAACGAGGGATGATCTATTTGGTGGCCTTCGCCCTGACGTTCATCTTAGGTGGCAATGTTCTGGCGACGATGTTTTCTTCAGTTGGCCCCGTCTATTTCGAAGCATTCGGATTTGGCGACACATTTGCCCAGCAACTGCGCAATCTTGAAATGCTAAACGAGATCAGCCCTGTTTGGGCCCTCGAAGTGCATGAGAAGCTCTTTAACAACTTCAGTACCGAGGGCGTGGTCCGTGGCATTTCCGCGATGCCCAGCATGCACGTCGCAAGCAGCGTTATCATGGCACTTTTCGCGTTTCGCTACGCGCGCTGGCTGGGTTGGGTGTTCACTGTGTTCGCGATAATCATCCAGATCGGTTCGGTGCATCTGGCATGGCACTACGCGGTCGACGGCTATCTCGGAACGCTCGTCGCTTTGGTCTGCTGGTATCTCGCCCGCGTCCTGACCAGAGCTTTCTACTTGGGCTCGGCACCGTTCCAGTCTGCAAGCCTGGCTACATAGCGAGCCAGAGTGTCGATCTCGAGGTTGACACGGTCACCTATGGATACGTCGCCCCAGGTTGTCACCTCTTTGGTGTGTGGGATGAAGTTGATCCCGAAATCACACCCATCCACATCGTTGACAGTCAGTGATGTGCCGTTCAACGCAACTGATCCTTTCGGCGCGACAAAACGTGCGAGGTCCTTGGGCGCGCGCAAGGTAACGCGGGTGCTGTCGCCTTCGTCCTGAATCGCGACCACATCAGCCACGCCATCCACGTGCCCTGAAACAATATGCCCCCCAAGCTCATCGCCAACTTTTAGCGCACGCTCCAGGTTGACGCGCTTGCCAACTTTCCAGGTGTCCAGATTGGTTTTGGACACTGTTTCTGCGCTGATCTGAACATCATACCAGTCGTTACCCAAGGCAATTACGGTCAGGCACACGCCGTCACTGGCAATCGAAGCACCGATATCAATGCCCGCCGTGTCATAAGCCGTTTTAATCCGAGCCCGCAGATCGCCCTGCTGGTCCAGTTCGGTTACGGTGCCGATATCTGTCACGATCCCTGTAAACATTCTGCTAACCCTTAGTTCCTAATCTGGCCCAGTGTTCCCAGCCGAGGTAAGCCCAAGCGCCCGGACGGGCAAGCCCCACCTTGCCGTGAATGGTCAAAACGGGCATAAATTTATCAACAAAGGGCAGAGCAGTATCGATGACATCACCCGCAACAGGCCTGAGGCGCCGCGTTTTCCTGTTCCTGCAGGGACCGCACGGCCCGTTCTTCAGCGGGTTGGGTCGGATGTTGCAATCCTCGGGGGCCGAGGTCTGGCGCGTTGGCTTCAATGCAGGTGATCAGGTATTCTGGTTCGATAAGACTTCGTTCATTCCATTCCTCGATGCACTGGAACTCTGGCCTGACAAACTTACCCAATTGATCAGCGACAAGAGGGTTACGGACATTGTGCTGTATGGCGATATACGCCCCGTTCATGCCAGCGCCGTAAAGATCGCGCAGGCTATGGGCGTAACTGTCCACGTATTCGAAGAGGGGTATCTGCGCCCCTGGTGGGTCACGTATGAGCGGTTCGGTTCGAACGGAAACTCTCGGCTGATGTCGCTTGAAGTCAAACAGATGCAACACGGGTTGGAAAATGCGGCATCCCAGACACCACCGCCCCCGTCGCATTGGGGAGACATGCGGCAGCACATATTTTACGGCGCACTCTACCACTGGTTTGTGATGTTTCGTAACCAGCGATACCGACATTTTCGACGGCACCGTGAACTGCCGATCTCGCAGGAATCTAAGCTATATTTCAGGCGACTGGCCCTAATGCCGGTTCATCGAGTCCAGCGCCGTTTGGCGACCGCACGTGTTCGGCGGGCGGGACATCCTTATCATCTCGTTCTGCTGCAATTGGGTCACGATAGTTCAGTCCAATCGCATTCGGATTATTCATGTATGGCCGATTTCGCAGCGGACGTGATCAAGGAGTTCGCCAAAGGCGCCCCAGCGCACCACCGGCTGGTGGTCAAAGAGCATCCGCTTGAAAACCAGCGCGAACAATTGCACCGCCGCGTACGGCAGATGGCGCAGGCGCACGGTATAGCGGACCGCGTGCATTACGTTCCCGGAGGGAAGCTCGCCAAGCTGCTGGATGATGCAAGTTCCGCTGTCACAATCAACTCGACAGCCGGGCAACAAGTTCTTTGGCGTGGCATCCCGCTGCGCATCTTCGGTAAATCAGTTTACGACAAGCCCGAGTTTGTTTCACGCCAGTCGCTGGCTGCGTTTTTTGCAGCACCGATGCCACCCGATCTGAACGCTTATCAAACCTACCGCCAGTTTCTTCTGAAAACGAGCCAAGTACCCGGTGGTTTCTATTCCCGCCGTGGCCGCCGACAATTACTGAGAGGCGTCGTGGATCGAATGTTGAACCTTCAAGACCCCTACCAAACCGTGCTGGGTGGCGACGCGGCGCTGACGCCACAGTTAAGACTTGTTGAGTGAATTAGGCCGGTTGATGCTGGAAGTTGACGGGCGAACCGGGTAGCCTGCGCCAAACAAAAGAAGACACAAAACGACTGAGGACAATCGGCAGTGCAGCGCTTTCCAATCCGATGGATGAGGGGAATTTCCCTTGTGGCCGCAATTGGCTTTTTGGCCGCATGCCAACTGCCCAAGGCTGGTCCGAACAAATCTGAGATTTTGTCTGGATCCGTCGAGAAAGGCGGCAATGCGTTTGTGGTTGAAGTCGATGACAGGGTTACAAAGGCCACTGCCGCCATTCCGCAATTTGGGTTTTCCTCCACATTTACCAGCGCGCAAAGCCTGGCGGCTGATACCGTACGCCCCGGCGATATTTTGGGCCTGACAATATGGGAAAACGTCGATGATGGTCTGCTGTCCGGAGAAACAGGTTCAGCCACCCTCCTCGAGCAGATGCAAGTCGACAGTGATGGGTTCATCTTTGTTCCCTATGCGGGACGCATTCGGGCATCTGGCAACACGCCAGAGCAACTGCGACAGCTGATTACCAGCAAACTCCAGGACCAGACACCTGACCCACAGGTTGAAGTCCGCCGTACCTCGGGGGATGGATCGACGGTTTCCTTGACCGGAGAGATCGGTGCGCCGGGTGTTTACCCGATCGAGCGGCCCAGCCGCACTTTGTCCGGCATGCTATCTCAGGCCGGTGGCGTATCCGTTGGCTCAGATATCGCGCAGGTCACGCTGATCCGGGGAAATGATCGCGGGACGGTCTGGTACGATGATTTGATCCTCAATCCCAAGCTGGACGTGGCTCTACGGGGCGGAGACCGCATTCTGGTCGAGGCTGACAGCCGCTCGTACATCGCGCTGGGTGCAACGGGCGGGCAATCCCGCGTTGCCTTTGACACGCAGGACCTTTCCGCGCTTGAAGCGCTGGCTCAGGTAGGCGGTCTACAATCCATTTCCTCGGACCCGACCGGAATTTTCGTACTGCGTAAGGAACGGCAGGACATCGCCCGCACCGTCATGGGTCGCTCTGACCTGCAAGGTGATCAGCGCATGATCTACCTGTTGAACCTCACGTCGCCCAACGGACTGTTCATTGCGCGGGATTTCGTCATTCGCGACGACGACACCATCTATGTGACCGAAGCTCCGTATGCGCAATGGAGCAAGTCGATCTCGCTGATCGCGGGTGGTCTGACGCCGGTTGCCAATGTTGCCACGCTGACGGGCGGCTGATGCAAAGTGAACCAACAGCCGGTGCACAGCGGACCCGGTTGCTTGTTTATAACGGCGGCTTCCTGACGCAGGGCCGGATTCGGCGCATTTTACACCTCAAAGGTTATGATATCCGGTTGGGCCTGCCCAAGGACGGAGACATTGTCGGAGTTTGGGGCAACAGCCCTACTGCCCATCGCGGGCTTTCCATTGCAGCCCGTCACAAGGTGCCAATTTTGCGCGTTGAAGATCCCTTTCTCCGCTCGCTGCACCCGGGGCGCACTGGCGAGGCTCCACTGGGACTTCTGCTCGACAAATCCGGGGCGCATTTCGATCCGGCGCAACCATCGGACCTTGAGGCCCTGCTGGCCACGCACCCGCTGGATGATACTGCCCTGCTGAACCGGGCACGCTACGCGGCTGACAGGATTCGAGAACTGCATCTTAGCAAATATTCGGCCATCGAAACGGACATAGCCCCGCCAGAGCCCGGATATGTTCTGGTAGTAGATCAGGCTCGAGACGACGCGTCGGTTACTGCCAGCGATGGAAACGAAGCCCGGTTTCGCGAGATGCTTGTCATGGCGCAAGAGGAAAATCCAGGCGCCAGGATTCTGATTAAAACGCACCCGGAAACACTGGCGGGGTATCGAACCGGATATTTCTCGGAGCGGGACCAGTCTGACAGAATTTCGCTGATCGGCGCGCCGATCAGCCCCTGGACCCTGCTGGAAGGCGCTGTGGGCGTCTACACCTTGTCGTCGCAACTTGGGTTCGAGGCCATCATGGCGGGGCACAAACCCCGAGTCTTTGGGCAGCCATTTTATGCGGGCTGGGGACTGACGCAGGATGAGGTCTACATGCCTCGCCGCCAGCGCAACCTGACAAGGGCCCAGTTGTTTGCAGCAGCGATGATACTATACCCTGCGTGGTACGATCCCTACCGTGAACGGTTATGCGAACTGGAAACCGTTCTGGACACGCTTGAGGCACAGACGCGGGCGTGGCGGCAAGATCACAAGGGCTGGACTGCATCCGGCATGCGTTTGTGGAAGCGCAAGCACCTTCAGAAAATGTTCGGGCGTGAGAAAAAGGTAAGGTTCGTAGCCTCCCCACCGGAAGCTTCCGACCGTCCCCACATGGTTTGGGCCAGCCACGCCCGTGGCGCTGAAGGCGCGGTCAGAATCGAAGACGGTTTCTTACGCTCTCGCGGTCTCGGGGCCAGTCTAGTGCCGCCCGTGTCGTTGGCGACGGATGATTTGGGCATCTATTACGACCCGACACATCCGAGCCGGTTGGAAGAGCTGATCGCGTCGCGAGAAACACTGCGCCCCGATCAGGAATTAAGGGCGGAACGGCTAATAGAGCAAATCGTGACGGGCAAACTCAGCAAATACAACACCGGAGGGCCAGCCCCAGACTTACCCGAAGGGCACCGAATTCTTGTGCCGGGGCAGGTCGAAGACGACGCCTCGATCCTACTCGGCGCCACTACGGTACGCACGAATACCGACCTGCTTCGTGCGGCGCGCGAGGCAAACCCGAATGCGATCCTGATCTACAAGCCTCATCCCGATGTCGAAGCGAGACTGCGCGAGGGCACGGTCGAAGACAATGACCTTGCCGATATCATAGCATCCAATACCGACCCAGCCGCCTTGCTGCCACAGGTGCACGAGGTCTGGACCATGACCTCACTACTCGGGTTCGAAGCATTGTTGCGCGGGGTCCGCGTTACGACACTCGGCGCGCCATTCTATGCCGGGTGGGGGCTGACCGAAGATCTAGGAACTGTACCCGCGCGGCGCGGGGCGCGGCTTTCCCTGTTGGGGCTGGTTCATGCTGCCCTGATTGACTATCCGCGCTATCTGGATCCTGTGACGGGCCAACCCTGCCCTGTTGAAGTCGCGCTGGAACGCCTGACAGACGGGCATGATCCCGCCATTGGTTCATCGCTGCGCATTCTCTCAAAACTGCAAGGCGCGTTTGCCACACACGCGCATCTGTGGCGTCGCCGTTAACGCAGGGACCGCGCCCAGCGATGCAGCACATCTGGCCCGACGGCCCGAGTTTCGATCAGTTCAAACCGAGGCGCTGCTTCCAGCGTTTCCAGCCCCAAAGACCCAATGGCCGGTAGGCCCTCGGCCCCGATGGTCAGGCCCGCACTAAACCCGACCAGCTCATCCACAAGATCATCGGCCAACAAAGACGCTGCCAGCGCCGAGCCTCCCTCGCAAAAAACGCGGGTCAGCCCCGCCTGCCCCAGTTGCTGCAAAAGGTCGGCTGCATCGATGTGATGCTCCTGCAAAGCGCAGGAGATTAAACGCGCACCCAACCCCTCCCACGCGCGTGCACGTTCGGCGTCCGGGTGCGGCCCATGGCACAGCCAGACCGGAATCTCGGCAGCAGTGCGCGCCAAATGGCCCATCAGCGGTATGTCCAGATGACGCGAGACAATTACTCGTACGGGCTGTACTTCGACGCCCAAATCGCGAACAGTCAGCGAAGGGTCATCAGCCCGCGCTGTGCCCGCGCCGACCATCACTGCGTCGTGACGTGCACGCATGGCATGTACCGCCCGCCGCGCCTTGGGGCCGGTAATCCACTTGCTGTGACCGCTGGACGTAGCGATCCGACCGTCAAAGCTGCTGGCCAGCTTGAGTGTCACAAACGGCCGACCTTGTTCTGTTTTCAGAAAGAAACCCGCATGATCCCGTGCGGCCTGATCGGCCAGAACGCCCGTGGTGACCTCGATCCCGGCCTCACGCAGCATCGCAAAACCTTGCCCGGCCACACGCGGATCGCTGTCCTCGATAGCCGAGACGACACGAACCACTCCAGCCTTGATCAACGCTTCGGCGCAAGGTGGCGTTTGACCATGATGAGAGCAAGGCTCCAATGAAACATAGGCAGTCGCGCCACGCGCCGCCTCGCCGGCTTGGGCCAGGGCCAGGGTTTCGCCGTGCGGACGGCCACTTGGTTGTGTCCAGCCACGCCCAACAATGCGACCATCGCGCACAATCACGCAGCCGACAGCCGGGTTAGGCCAACACGTCCCTTGACCGCGCTGACCCAACGACAAAGCCAGCGCCATATATCGCTTATCAGTTTCGCTCACTCGTCCGTCGAAGGCTGCGGCGGGCGCAGTTCGTGGACAAACTCCTCGAAGTCATCGGCCGCCTGGAAATTCTTGTAGACACTCGCAAAACGAACATAGGCCACGGTGTCGATCCGCGCCAGAGCTTCCATGACGATCTCGCCAATCTTACTGGACGGAATATCGGTCTCGCCCATGCTTTCCAAACGTCGAACGATACCAGAGATCATCTGATCAATGCGTTCCGGATCAATCGGGCGTTTCTGCATCGAAATGCGGATCGAACGCTCAAGCTTATCCCGGTCAAAATCTTCACGTTTTCCATTGGTCTTGATCACCACCAGATCGCGCAGTTGGACGCGTTCATACGTGGTAAACCGCCCACCGCATGCAGGGCAGAACCGGCGCCTACGGATCGCGACGTGATCCTCTGCCGGGCGTGAGTCTTTGACTTGAGTGTCGATATTTCCGCAAAACGGGCAGCGCATCCGCCGTCTCCTCGTCCCTGGTTCGGCCTCTTTTGTAAGCGCTTCGGCTTACTTATCCACAACTATAGGGCAGCCGCTATAGTTTGGGTAGTCGGAAATTTCCACCGCAAGATAATGGGTCAGGCGAAATGCGCTGCAACCTTTCTATGGTGCGGCGCAGAGCGGTGTTCGAACAGGTAAATACCCTGCCACGTTCCCAGTACGGGTTGCCCGGATATCACGGGAATCGACAAGGACACCGGCAACAGGGCGGCCTTGATATGCGCGGGCATGTCATCCGGTCCTTCGTATGTGTGTCGCAGGTACGCCATTGACGGGTGATCCGAAGGTGGCACTAGCCTCTCGAAGAAGGCACGCAGGTCGGTTTGCACCTCAGGGTCAGCATTTTCCTGAATAGTCAGAGAGCACGACGTATGCCGCACAAACAGTGTCAGTAACCCATCGCGCCCGACCGGGTTAATCCAGTTTCGCACATCCGCCGTGAATTCGTACAATCCCGGACCTTGCGTCGAAATAATAAACTCGCTCTGCACCAATGTCTCAGCCTGCTGTCATCGGAGGATCGGGCGTATATTGCAACGGCCATTGGCCCCCTGCACCGACATGCTATCACCCGGTGTAAATCCCACAGACACAAAGCTATTGCTCTGCTGAGCAGGGGCTGCTGGTTGTTGAAGAGAAAACTGAACAGCAGTCCTTCGACCCGTTGCTTCGCTTGGACCGTAACCGCGTACGACGTAAATTCGCTGCTGCCAGCCTGCCCCAAGTGTTCTGCGTGCGAAATCAGCGGCTGCGCACCAGTAGCCGTCGACATCTGTGCGCCCTCTGGGGATCACTTCAAAGACGGAATTATTTACGGAAACCGTCTGAAACCCAAAACGACCGCTGGACGCCGAGACCGGAGCGCTAAGCACCAGCGCGGCTAAAATGGCATATGTAAAAGCCTGTTTCATAATCATACTCTTTCCTGTTTCGAGGTAAGCATGGACATAGTTTACTTTGTAATCGGGCAACGCCGGTTCACGATGAATTCAGTCAACGTATCCCACCTCGTGAACGGGAACCAGCCAACCGCAATATCGGATCAAACGCCTTAGAACCGGCATTTCGGCGGAAACATCAAACTGAAAACGCCCGTTTTCATCCTGCCATTCTACTGTCGAGGACTTCGGCAACAGAAAAGCCGGGCAAGGAACGCCCAAGATGGTAAGGCGTCGAATATGGATCAACATACACCCATTCGTGACTTCGGTCGTCAACCACAGGGTAAGCCAGCCTAGTTTCTCACGTACACCTTTGGTGTCTTGATCGTATGTAAGCCGGGAACGGGTGGTGTGACCCGCAAAGTCACGATCCCAGGTCCACTCCTGCCCAATGTGGTCAATGTTGACCTGCACCGAAATGTCCTCGGCACACGAAGGAAAGCGCCCCAGTCGCAGGAAAAGCGCATTCAGCCAGCCCCTCCCCCTCTCAACGCTACACCGGCCCCGATAAAGGCCCGGATTACAATGCAGTTGTTGAACGGCAGCCGGTAAAATCGCTCCGGTGGGGAGGGTTTGGTAAAAAGGGTCAGGTTGCAATCAAAATCCTCCGGGCAGAAATCGTGACCGCAAATCCGCGTCCGGGATCATGCATGTCTCTGCGCGTCCGAAAATCCTGTATCTGTTCCGCGCTATGGCGAAGTACAGCGGGTCTTTGAGAACGCCCGGAAGAAACCTGCACAGCGAAAGAACCGGCCAAATACCCGGCAAGGCTCGCATGGCAGCCGCGAACGCATCCAGACGTTGGTAGACCTGTCCGTTGACGACAACCAGATTTGTCTCAAAGTCCTGCGTTGGCAGACCAAGCTCGCGATACAGTTGTTTCCCTAACCGAGATTGTGCGGTTGCATAGTTGAAGCGACGCAATGTGTCGCGCGCAAGCATGAAGCGAAAAAACCCGGAACACAGAACACACTCCCCGTCAAAGACGATAAGGTCCTGATCAGCGATGAATCGTACCGTCGCATGGTCCGGCATGTTAGCTGCGCCCGATAACTTACTCTGAATACACCCTTTCACCGCTGTTCAGACCGGACAATGCGACAAGAGGACCGCGCCTTGAAATGGTGGTGAAATGTGCCGGGGAGCCATCGGACCTGTATTGCTGTTTTCCGTGGCTCTGGCCTTGTCCCCTTCAAGACACTGACCCGACAAAGGCGTTAAATAAGTGAACGCACTGCCCCAGGTCTTGCCCGCACTGGACAAAAACATTCGATTTCCTGACAATTGTCGTATTGGATTTGACCCGCCCCCGTCGAAAACGTGCAAAAATTCTCTGTATACCGTAAAAAATGTCATGGAAGTTGATATTGCCCGCATCCAGCTTTTGACCAAAGCACTTGATCAACAGGCGCATGATCCCGGCCTGTCCGATCGGATACTTGAAAAATGTGAGTTGTCTCGGGAAAAGATCTCTCCGCCTGCAACGACTTACGACGCGCATCAAGAGGCTTTGTTTGTCCGATACGCCTGCGATGCATTGGGGGATATCACATTCGCCGCGCAGACCGGGTTGAAGTTTTCATCCTCTTCCAGCCTGACGGCCTATATCAGCAAGTATTCGCGGGACCTTAGGCAGGTCATCGAGAATACCTCACGTTTCCACGGGATCATTGATCCCGCGCTAATCTTCAGCCTGCGTCATGCCGGAAACTTCGCCGCCATCGAAGCCGAATGGAAGGATGCCAGCTTTGCTCGCTATCATCGACGAACGGAGTTTCTGATGTTTGCAGGACTGGCACGGATGCGAAGCCTGACGCAAACCAACTTCTTTCCCATCGAAATCCGCTTTCAACACGAGGTTGGGGAAAATAGGGCCACCTTTCAAAAGCTTGTAGGATGCCCGGTTGTATTTGGCGCCGAACGCCAAGAGATCGTAATTGCACCTTCGTCATTGGACATGCCGGTTCCAACCTATGACTCGAACCTGCGCGAACATCTTCTGGAATATGGAGAACGTGTTTTGGCCGAACGGCGCTCGCCCCAACAAAAGCTGCGGGCTCAGGTCGAGGGGCTGATCACCCGTTCGATGCCCGGTGCAATCCTCCATTCCGACGAAGCAGCTGCAAATCTGGGGATGAGCTCCCGCACCTTTGCCCGGCGGCTTAAAGAAGAAGGGATCAGCTATCGCGAAATCGTCGATGACCTAAGATGCGATTTGGCGCAAACATTCATAACAAACCGAATGCCCCTGTCCGAAATTGCCTATTCGCTGGGATACTCTGACCAGCCCGCATTTTCGACCGCCTTCAAACGCTGGACCGGTCAGGCGCCCAGCACGTTTCGGAGTCGTCTGAGTCCTGTGTCCGACACCTGAAACGGGTGGCCGGGGGTCATCAGCAATACAACCTCGCCCCGGCCTGTCCCGTGAGTGGACAAAGGAGATATAGAGAGAGGTCTGCCCGACGCCTTGTGAGTTCCCGCCAATTTGATCGCAGAACAGGTCAATGTGAACGACCGCGGGGCAGCACAAAAAAAGGCGCCTCAGCCGAGGCGCCTTGAAATCTACTGATCCAGAAATGATCGCAACTTACGCGACCGGCTGGGGTGTTTCAGTTTCCGCAACGCTTTCGCCTCGATCTGGCGGATACGCTCACGGGTAACGCTGAACTGCTGGCCGACCTCTTCCAGGGTGTGGTCGGTGTTCATGCCGATGCCGAAACGCATCCGCAGAACCCGCTCCTCGCGCGGGGTAAGCGAAGCCAATACCCGGGTTGTCGTTTCTTTGAGGTTTTCCTGAATGGCGCTGTCAAGTGGCAGCACAGCATTCTTGTCCTCAATGAAATCGCCCAGCTGGCTGTCTTCCTCGTCGCCAATCGGCGTCTCGAGCGAGATCGGCTCCTTGGCGATTTTCATCACCTTGCGAACCTTCTCAAGCGGCATTTGCAGCTTTTCGGCCAGCTCTTCCGGCGTCGGCTCGCGGCCGATTTCGTGCAGCATTTGGCGACCGGTCCGGACCAGCTTGTTGATCGTCTCGATCATGTGGACCGGAATACGGATCGTGCGGGCCTGATCCGCAATCGAACGTGTGATCGCCTGACGAATCCACCAGGTCGCGTAGGTCGAGAACTTATAACCGCGGCGGTATTCGAACTTATCCACAGCCTTCATCAGGCCGATGTTGCCTTCCTGAATAAGATCAAGGAATTGCAGGCCGCGGTTCGTGTACTTTTTGGCGATCGAAATCACCAGACGCAGGTTTGCCTCGACCATTTCCTTCTTGGCCTGCCGCGCCTCTTTCTCGCCCTTTTGAACCTGTTGCACGATGCGGCGGAATTCAGGGATATCCAGACCGACATACTGACCGACCTGAGCCATGTCGTTGCGCAGCTCCTCGACCTTGGCAGTTGAGCGTTCGATGAACATCTGCCAACCCCGGCCCGGTTTTTCAGCCATTTCCGCCAGCCAGTTCGGATCCAGTTCGCGACCACGATAGGCATCAATAAACTCACGACGGTTGATGCGAGCCTGATCGGCCAGCTTCACCATCGCGCTGTCCAACGACATGATCCGGCGGTTGATGCCATAAAGCTGGTCAATCAGGGCCTCGATCCGATTGTTGTGCAGGTGCAGCCCGTTCACCAGTTCGACAATCTCGGCGCGCAGTTTTTGATAGGTCTCTTCGTCCTTCTCACTGAACGAGCCATCCTCGTTCAGAGTGGCCGAAATCCGGCTGTCTTGCATTTCCGACAGCATCGAGAAATCGGTCGAAATCCGCTCGAGAGTGGTCAGAACCTGATCTTTCAGGGCCGCTTCCATGGCGGCCAGCGACATGTTGGCCTGATCGTCATCGTCGTCGTCATCATCGTTGGCAATCGGGTTGCCATCTGCGTCCAACTCCGGGCCAGTTTCCTTGGCAGGCTTGGCCGCTTGCACCGCAGAGGTGTCCACAACCGGTTCTTCGACGTCGCCATCTTCATCCATCTGGTTGCCGAACGTGGCCTCCAGATCGATGACGTCACGCAGCAAGATGTCTTCGGACAGCAATTCGTCGTGCCAGATAGTAATCGCCTGGAATGTCAGCGGGCTTTCACACAGCCCCGCGATCATGGTGTTGCGACCAGCTTCGATCCGCTTGGCGATGGCAATCTCGCCCTCGCGGCTAAGCAGTTCAACCGATCCCATCTCGCGCAGGTACATGCGCACCGGGTCGTCCGTGCGATCCAGCTTTTCGGTGGCAGCACCAGCCAGTGCAACCTCACGGTTGCTTTCGGTTGTCGTCAGTTCGGTCGAGCCCTTGTTTTCTTCTTCTTCGGCCTCTTCATCTTCGATGATGTTAATGCCCATTTCGGATAGCATCGACATCACATCTTCGATCTGTTCCGAGCTCACCTGATCAGGCGGCAGAACCTGATTGAGCTGGTCATAGGTGATGTAACCTTTCTCACGGGCCTCGGCGATCATCTTCTTGACCTGGGCCTGGCTCATGTCCAGCGAGATTTCCTGTTCCTGCTCGTCGGATTTGCGATCTTCGGTCGTGTCTTTGGCGGCCATTCAATGCTCCTGCAGGGATGGGTGATTCGTTTGTACCGAATCATTAGCGCGTAGAAGTGATTCGGCCACCCGTTTACCTGTTTTTCTTTTCCAGTGCCTTACGAAAACACCACTTTATCGGCGTTTCCGTTCAAAATTGATCCCGGACATGATTGCCTTGAACGCGTCTTTCTCGTCGCGGTTGATTCGGGCGCCGTTGTCGGCGATGTCGAAAATGGCCCTGTCCTCATTCTGGCTGCGGCTTGTACGGTTTCGCTCTTCGGCGGCTTGCGCCAGCCGGTAAGTCAACGCCTCATCGGCCAGATCGGACAGCTCCTCTTCTGCTTCGGCAATCTCAGCATCCAACCCCCGGAGCGCTTTGATCTTTGCGAGTTCCTCGGCCAGCGTCATCTCGGCCTTCTCAACATCGCCCGGTTTATACACACAGGGGATTACTGCGACATGGCGAAGGGCCAGCAGGTTTTCAAGGGCTTCCGGCCCCAAAGTTTCGGCAATGTGGTCTTGCAGGTGGTCCGGGTCATCTATTGCATGACGCAGAATAGCGTGGCGCAGGGACGCATGGTCAGGATCGCGGCACTCCATCTCTTCCAACTGGTGCTCGAACTGCACAACAACCTGCGGGTTCAACACAGTGATTGCCAGAATCGCCGCCTCACGCAGCTGTATTTCCGCCCCCTCGGACGAGGCCAGGAAAGAGGCGCGTGCACCGGGCGTTGCAGGTTGTTTCTGCGGTTGCCACTTGCCGCGCGGCTGCCATGGTCGGTTTCGCTGCGGACGGAACAACTGCCAGCGCAGGTCCTTGATCTCTTGGCCGTAATGCGAGCGGATTGATGGGTCGCGGATCAGCTTGATTTTGTCGCGTAGCACCTTGTCTAGTGCCGCCTTGCGCTCGGGGCTGTCGAACACCTTGCCTTCGGTTTCTCGCTGCCACAGCAGTTTGACCATCGGGATAGCCCCATCCAGAACGGCCTGCACTGCCCCCGGCCCTTCGACACGCAACAGGTCGTCGGGGTCTTTGCCTTCGGGCATCAGTGCAAAGCGCAGGGATTTTCCGGCCTCCAGCAGAGGCAGGGCAAGATCGACGGCCCGCATCGCAGCCCGTAAACCGGCGGTGTCACCATCCAATGCGATAATCGGCTCGTCCGAAATGCGCCACAGCAATTGAAGCTGGTGTTCGGTTATCGCCGTACCCAGCGGTGCAACCGAAGCACCAAACCCAGCCTCGACCAGCGCAATCACGTCCATATACCCTTCCGCCACGATCAGCGGCTGCCCTTTACCCGCAGATTGCCTTGCGGATCCGTGGTTATAAAGGCTGCGACCTTTATCGAACAACTCGGTCTCGGGTGAGTTCAGGTATTTAGCATTGTCATTGGGGTCCATCGCCCGGCCACCAAAGGCAATGCAGCGGCCACGCGGATCGCGGATCGGGTACATGATCCGGTTGCGGAAGGTGTCGTAAGGTTTCTTGCCCTTGTTCGACGGCTTGGCCAGCCCTGCACCAAGGATCAGGTCCTCGGGTACGTTTTTGCCTCGCAGATGATCCCACAGAGCCTGCCACCCGTCGGGTGCAAACCCAATCTCCCACCGGTCCAAGGCCTGCGCATTCAACCCTCGCTGCGTCAGGTAATCCCGCGCGGCGGTCCCTGCCCCGGTCTTGAGCTGCAAGCGGAAGAACTGCGCCGCCTGCTCCATCACCTCAGCCAGTTGGCTTCGTCGGTCCTGCTTTTCCTGCGCCTTCGGATCGCGGGCTGGCATGGGCAATCCGGCCTCGCGCGCCAAAATCTCGACCGCTTCCATGAACGAGACATTCTCGGTTTCTTTCACAAAACTGATCGCGTCGCCCTTGGCATGGCAGCCAAAGCAATAATAAAAACCCTTTTGGTCATCGACGTGGAACGAAGCCGTCTTTTCATGGTGAAACGGGCACGGGGCCCACATGTCCCCCTTACCTTGATTGGACTTGCGGGCATCCCACATCACTTTACGCCCGACGACCTGAGACAAGCTCAATCGGGTGCGTAGTTCATCCAGAAATCCGGGGGGCAAAGACATGCGCTAAACCTGCCAGAAATGAAAACGCGCGCCAAGGGGATGGCGCGCTTATCCACAGCGAATTCGTCTGATTGTGGATTACTGCTGCAAACACAGCTCCAGCCAAGCGGCACCCAGGTCCTTTTTACGCACATCGCGCATTTTCTGTTCGTAGACCCAAGGCGTGATCAGTGGAATGGCTGCATTGTAGTTTTCCGGCCACGTCGGGGACGTATCTGCCACCGCTTGCGGAACATCCCGTTCTTTTACCTTGTCCAGACGCGCTTTTTGGATCGCCGCGACAACCTCGGACTGGTACTTGCAGCTTTGTTCTTTGGTTTCCTCGGCAGCCAGAGGTGTGGCCAGTAAAAGGGCCGCAATGGCGATACGCAACATCAGAATCTCCCGGAATCAATTCTTTCGCGGAAGCTTACCCGCCTGTCCCGGCGCCCGCCATCATCCATTTCGACTTGTGCGGTCAAATTCGGCATGGCCGCAACAGGGGCGATCAGGCCAGAACCTGATCGCCCCTGACACCAAGGATCAGAGGCCCTTGGCGCGGTAACTTTTCGCGACCCGGTCGATGGCCACAATATAGGCCGCCGTGCGCAGGTCTTCGACATCATCACGGCTGTGCCAGACCTCCCGCATGGACTGGTAGGCAATGCGCATGGTGTCATCCAGGCCCGAGCGCACAAGCTCAAGCTCATCCGCGCCCTTGAGGTACTTGGACTTGAAGTCCGGAGACATTGACCAAGCCTCACCCAGATAGCGATCCAAGCGCTCCAACTCACTGACGATCAGTTCGTGCCGCGATTCCTCCTGTCGGCGCTGCATCCGGCCAAAGCGAATGTGGCTCAGGTTCTTGACCCATTCGAAATAAGACACAGTCACCCCGCCGGCATTGGCATACATGTCCGGAATGATAACGGTGCCCTTTTTGCGCAGAACCTGATCAGCCCCAGCCGTAACCGGGCCGTTCGCAGCCTCAATAATCAACGGTGCCTTGATGCGATCGGCGTTTTCCAGATTGATCACACCCTCCAACGCCGCCGGGATCAGAATATCGCACGGTTGCTCCAAGACCGATCCGCCCTCGGCTGAATGGGTTGCATCGGGATATCCGCTGACCCCGCCGTGTTTAACAATCCATTGACGGACGGATTCCACGTCTATGCCATCAGGATTATACAGGGCACCATCCCATTCGATAATGCCGACAATGCGCGATCCGTCTTCCTCGCTCAGGAATTTCGCAGCGTGGTAACCCACGTTACCAAGCCCCTGAACGATGATCCGCTTGCCGTCCAGCTTGCCGGACAGCCCAGCCTTTTCAATATCCTTGGGGTGGCGGAAAAACTCACGCAGGGCGTATTGGATACCCCGCCCAGTCGCCTCAACCCGCCCGGCGATCCCACCCGCGTTCAGCGGTTTACCGGTCACGCAAGCACGCGCGTTGATGTCTGTGGTGTTCATCCGCGCGTACTGATCCGCCATCCACGCCATCTCACGCTCGCCTGTGCCCATATCGGGCGCGGGAACATTCTGGGACGGGTTAATCAGGTCACGTTTGGCCAATTCATAGGCAAAACGACGGGTGATCTGTTCCAGCTCATGCTCTTCGTATTTGCGAGGGTCAATGCACAATCCGCCCTTTGAGCCCCCAAACGGCGTCTCAACCAGCGCACATTTGTACGTCATCAGCGCCGCCAGCGCCTCAACCTCGTCCTGGTTCACTGCCAGCGCATAGCGGATACCGCCCTTCACCGGCTCCATATGTTCGGAATGGACCGAACGGTACCCGGTAAACGTATGAATCTCGCCACGCAGACGCACACCGAAACGCACTGTATAAGTGGCGTTACAGACCCGTATCTTTTCCTCCAAACCTGGCGGCAGGTCCATCAGGGACGCCGCCCTGTTGAACATAAGATCTACACTCTCGCGAAAGCTGGGTTCATTAGTGGCCGTCATTTAACCCTCCGTGCCATCGAACGACTTGCGTTCTGTCGTTTTGTCGCACCCAATGCACAAACGATCAATAATTAAGCAGAAATAAAATTTAAAAAGCTGGGAAAATTTCTGCGCTCCTATGCTGAGTCGCTGGATTCCAGACACGACGAACCCATTGTCGCCCAATCAAAGACAGAGGTGTAGAACGCCCCATAATTATCCCTCAATTGCCAGGAAACCGGCCAAGACAGAGGCGTTTTCGCCTAATTCCCGCCACGATTCGACGTTAATTTCTGGGAATTAACTTTTCCTTAGCAGTTTGGATGTCTGCTCAGCGAGGTCTGCAAAATGGCAATGAACTTTTTACAAAGGAACCCTGGAAACCAATCTGGCGAAACTTCACCTGCTCGGCGTTTTGCTCGAGAGGAAGACGGCGGTGTTTTCACCATATTCGTGCTGCTTGGATTTCTGGTTATTGTTGCCCTGACCGGGATTGGCGTCGATGTAATGAACTATGAGCGCGACCGCGCCAATTTGCAATCGACACTGGATCGTGCGGTTCTAGCGGCTGCTGACCTTGACCAAAAACTCCCTCCTCGCGACGTCGTGGAAGCGTATCTCGACAAGGCCGGCCTGATCGAAAAACTGCAAACGGTGACCGTCGAAGGCGGATTTGGGTCCAGAACTGTAACAGCTACAGCTGAAACAATCGTTCCTACGCATTTCATGACCTTCTCGGGCATCGAGACTCTTACAGCACAAGCCGCCAGCGCGGCTGAAGAAGCGATTGGTGCTGTCGAAATATCGCTGATTCTCGACATCTCTGGCTCGATGACGAACTATTCGACAGCAGGTGGCAAAAGCAAGTTGGCGCTTCTTCAGGATGCAGCAACTGAGTTTGTTACGTTGATGCTGACTTCGAAAGATGAAACTCGGCAGAACATCTCGATCTCGATCATACCTTACGCCACTCAGGTTAATGCCGGTGAGTCTCTGTTGAGCAAGTTCGAAGACGTAACTGACGAGCACAATTATTCTCACTGCGTGAACTTCATCCCTGAACAATACAGTGATTCAGATCTCCACAGAGACGACCGCCTGGAACGTACCGCACACTTCGATCCCTTCACCTATTCGGAGGGCAGCATCGAAATTCCAGTTTGCCCTGTTCGTGCAGGAAGTGCGATCACACCGGTCACTGACGATCTGCAAGCTCTGAAAGACCAAATCAAGGCTCTTACAGCACAAGGCAACACTTCAATTGATGTTGGAATGAAATGGGGCGTCGCGCTGTTGGACCCCAGCATGCGTGGCATTGTCTCCGATCTTGCAGATGAAAACATCGTCCCACCGCATTTCCGGGGACGCCCATCTGACTATGACTCTGACATTCTGAAAATCGCCATTGTCATGACCGATGGACAGAATACGGATCAGTACATGCTGAACCCTTCCTTGCGTGAAGGTGATTCAGATGTTTGGTTCAACCCGGATTCAGGCGCGGAACATGTATGGGGCTACAAGTGGGAATTGAATGAGTACAATCAATGGGTTCAGGTACCCCAGATATTGGCAGGCGATTACTCAGCCTATCATTCACAAGGGACGCCAAAGCATTTCCGCTGGTCTCAGCGCGAAGTTTGGGCAGACAATCCTTATGGTAACCCGGAACCGGAAAACGCAACAAACGAAGAACCTGGTACGGCCGAACGTCTGACCTATCCTGAATTGTTGAACCGGGCTTCCCTGTATTTCATCGCCGATTACATTTTTGGACATCAATCCAGTGCGCGGGCCGAATGGACCAGTAAAGCGTATTCCAAAGTCGAAACGTCGGCTAAGAACCAGCATACCAAACACATCTGCAATTCCGCAAAGGATCAGGGCATCATCGTTTATGGCATTGCCTTCGAAGCGCCTTCGGCCGGCGTCAAGACGATCAAGAACTGCGCCAGCTCGGCCAGCCATGTTTACGATGTGAATGGCTTGAATCTTGAAAAAGCCTTTGCCTCTATCGCTTCGTCGATCAGAAAACTTAGGTTGACCCAATGACACTGAGAATTTTGGGAAAAGCGTTGCGCCTAAAGCGCACCGAGGACGGATCCGTGACGGTTGAATTCGTCCTTCTTTTCCCCCTTTTCATGTTCTTCATTCTCAGCGCCGTGGAATACTCGCTGGTCACGCTTCAGCAATCAATGCTGGAACGGGCCGTCGATCTGGCCGTACGCGACATTCGACTGGGAACCGGCAGCAACCCGACCCACGACGAAATCAAGGATTCGATTTGCGACAAAGCAAGTATAATCCGAGGTTGCGACAACAACTTGCGACTTGAAATGATTGTTCAGGACGCGTTTGTCGGTATCAGCCTCCCTGCCAACGCGGACTGCACGGACAATACCGAAGAGGTCAAGCCCGTACGGGAATTCGTCAATGGTGCACCCAACGAATTGATGATCCTTCGGGCGTGCGCGCAAGTCGATCCGATCTTCCCGACCTCTCAGATGGGGCGGGCGCTGGCCGATGATGGTGGGCAGATTGCTCTGACCGCAACCACCGCTTTCGTACAGGAGCCATAAACCATGCGCCTCTTCCTGAAAATCAGAGAATTCCTTGGCACTACCTCACGTAGTGAAAATGGAGTCCTAACTGTCGAAGCCCTTCTGGCCTTCCCGATTTTGGTATGGTCAGTCACTCTCGCATTCACGTTCTTTGACGGTTTTCGTCAAAGTGCTGCCAATCTGAAAGCTGCATACACGGTCGGTGACCTGGTCTCACGCGAAACTCAGGCCGTGACACAAACATACGTCGATTCCATGCATTTGCTGATGCAAAGGATGGTGAATAACCGCACTGAAATGAAGTTGCGTATGTCGCTGATCGTGTTCGATGAAGAAGATGACCGTCACTACGTCAGGTGGTCAGCGGAACGCGGGTACAATGACGTTTGGGATAACGACAACATTGCAAATTTGCGGGCTTCTCTACCACCGATGCCAAATCAGGACACTTTGATCATCGTCGAAACATCAAATCGTTACGAACCAATTTTCAAGAATGCTTGGGTGGATGACGACCATACATTCACCAATTTTGTGTTCACGCGCCCGCGCTTTACCAATGAAATCGCTTCGAACTTGTGACCTAGACCCCGTCCGCAATTAATGCAGACAAGATTTCGGACATAAACTTGGTTTCGGCGGCCGCTGTCATTCCGCCGACCCCTACCCGGCGGCCCAAGCGCCACCACAGCCCGGGCGCCCAGTAGTTGTCCTGACGTTCCCGCGTCTTTAGCAGAAACCCGTTCGACGGTTTGAACGCAAAGACCCCGCGATCGACAGATTCTATATCCTCGACCTTGGCAATCAGCTGCCCCGACCCTGTTCTGAGTTCAGCGTGCGTTAGCTCGATCCAGTCATTGGTCGCATGCCACATCCGGTAAGCCAGCCAGAATGCACAGCCCCCAACCACTAGCAAAAACACCAGCCATGCGGGTTCTGGTGGTTTTGCGAGGGCTACAAAAACGACTAACACTCCGACAACGCTTAGCATCCCAACACCAAGCCACCTTCTGCCGGGTGACGGCCTGATCGTAGCCAGTACTTCTTGTTGCATGTGCGCCCCTGCTATTTTCGATTGGGTTTAACCGTTTTGTTTGAGAAACGACAAGGGGGGGCGATACTGCTGATTTTCGCACAGTCCCCGTTCTTTTCTGCCGATTGATCATTTCGGTGCTGGGAATACATTGCGCGCAAGTTTCAGGAGACCACCATGTCCATACGACCGATTTTGGAAACCCGGAAATCCAAGCCCACAATGGAAGGCGCAGGCGTCAAGCTGCACCGCGCCTTTGGCTTTCAGGACCCGTCCGAGCTTGACCCGTTCTTGTTGTTCGATGACTTCAGGAACGAGCGTCCGCAAGATTTTCAGGCCGGATTCCCCTGGCACCCGCATCGTGGAATTGAGACAATTACTTACGTGTTGTCCGGCACAGTCGATCACTCGGATTCGCTGGGCAACAGCGGGACATTAGGTGCGGGGGACGTTCAGTGGATGACGGCTGGCTCTGGCATACTTCATCAGGAAATGCCCGCAGGAAACAAAGCGGGCCAGATGCACGGGTTCCAATTGTGGGGAAACCTTCCGTCCGCGCACAAGATGACGGCACCGCGCTATCAGGACGTACAGAGCAAAGACATCCCAGAAATCACCGATGACGATGGAACGACCGTTCGGGTAATCGTCGGAGAGTTCTGGGGAAAAACTGGGCCGGTCGACGGGATTGCCGCCGATCCACAGTATCTGGATGTTCATATCCCCGCCGGGGTCAAGAAGACCTTTCGCATCGACACCTATCGCCGAGCGTTTGCTTATGTGTTTGAGGGCCAAGCCGCGTTTGCTGATGCCTCACAACCCACCGGAGTGCTTCTGGAAAAGGAAGTTGCCGGGCAAGAGGTGAATATCCGAGACATGTCCGGCGACAGGACTCTTGTTCGATTTGGCACCGGTGATGAAGTCACAGTTCAGGCCGGGCCCGAAGGCGTACGGTTTCTGCTGATTTCCGGTGCACCAATCAACGAACCAGTCGCGTGGCACGGTCCGATTGTAATGAATACGCAAGCGGAATTGGAGCAGGCTTTTCGGGAACTGCGGAATGGCTCGTTCATTCGCCCTGCGCACTAATCCCGTCAGGCTGAGACCGACCGGCGCACCATGTCCCAATACATCTGCTCGACCTCGTCCAGCGACAAACGCCCGCCCGAGCGGTACCAGGTCATCACGCCGTTCAGCATGGCAATCACTGCCAGGGTGGCGATTTTGGTATCTGCAATATTAAACATCCCGGCCTCCTGCCCTTTGCGCAGGATGGCCTCGAGGGCGTCCTCATAGTTGCGACGAAGCGCCTCGATTTCGGTAAAATTCTCGGGCGTCAGGTTACGCAGTTCCATATAGGCAATGAACACCTCGTCCGGGCGTTGCAGGTGAAATCGGATATGAAACCCGACAAAGCGGCGCAGCGCCTGTTCGGGATCTGACGGTGGCTTCAATTCTGCATAAGCTGACAACAAATCCTGCATGTGCTCATGCATCAGCCTGTACAGCAGGCTTTGTTTGTCCGGAGTATAGTTGTAAAGCGCGCCCGCCTGCACCCCAACCTCGGACGCGATCTGGCGCATGGACACCGCCGCATAGCCGTGACGCGCAAAAAGCCCCAGCGCCGCCTTTCGGATTCGCGGGCCAGTAATGTCGGAATGTGAACCTTGAGTACGTGCCATTGCATCACCGTATCTGAACGTTTGTTCAGATAGAAGCCCGCTTGAACCGACAGTGCAAAAGGTGCATCACGGTTGCAATCGACGTTGAAAGAGTGCCGGATGAAATCCCTGCCTTTGCTGATATTAGTCCTCGCCTGTGCCGGGTGCGCTGAGTTCCCGGATCTGGAAGGCCGAGAAGTGCCTGACATCAGCTCTGCACGCTATCCGACCCTTATACCGCTGGAGGGAGCTCTGGGTGCACCGGTGGATCCGATAAACGAAGCGGCAGAGGTCGAAAAAGACCTGATTGCACAACGCAAAGAGCTGGAAAAAAAGGCCGACAAGCTGCAACGGGCAGAAATAAACTGACCTGCGGCAATTCCGGGCACCTCACAGGCGACGACGCATTGCACCCTAGCGCCGAACCCGCTAAGGCAGCGCTGAACGGGCAAAGGTCCTGAAACCATAGAAATTCGAGCGGAAAGGAACCCACGGGATGACACAGGCACTGCGGCTTGGAATTGCGGGCTTGGGAACAGTCGGCGTGGGCGTCGTCAAGATTATCCGTCGACATGCGGACCTGTTGCAGGCACGCACTGGCAAGCCGATTGAAATCATCGCCGTGTCTGCGCGCGACGCAAACAAGGACCGGGGTGTAAACCTGTCAGACTACGCCTGGGAAACAGACCCGGTTGCACTGGCAAAACGGGATGACATCGACGTTTTTGTCGAATTGATCGGTGGCGACAGTGGCCCGGCCAAAGACTCGGTTGAGGCGGCGCTAGCCACTGGCAAGGATGTGGTCACCGCAAACAAAGCCCTACTGGCGATCCACGGCCAGGAACTGGCTGAAAAGGCCGAGGCCGCCGGGCGCGTCATTCGTTTCGAGGCCGCTGTGGCTGGTGGTATTCCTGTTATCAAATCCCTGACCGAAGGATTGGTTGGCAACGAAATCACACGTGTGATGGGCGTGATGAACGGCACCTGCAACTATATCCTGACTCGCATGCAATCGCAGGAACTGGGCTATAACGCTTTGTTCGAAGAATGCGCTCAGCTGGGATATCTTGAGGCTGACCCAAATCTGGACGTGGGCGGTATTGATGCGGCGCACAAGCTGGCGTTGCTGTCCTCGATCGCTTTCGGCACCAAGCCGAATTTCGACGGCATTCAGATCGAAGGCATCCAGCACATCAGTCTGGATGACATTCATCAGGCTGACGATATGGGGTATCGCATCAAGCTGCTGGGTGTTGCTCAACGCTCGGCCCGCGGTCTGGAACAGCGGATGCAGCCTTGCCTTGTGCCCAGCAGTTCACCTCTGGGGCAACTGGAAGGCGGCACCAACATGGTCGTGATCGAAGGCGACGCTGTCGAGCAGGTAGTCCTGCGCGGCCCCGGCGCGGGCGAAGGCCCCACCGCCAGCGCCGTGATGGGCGACGTTTGCGATCTGGCGCGCGGGCTGCAAATCGCAACCTTTGGTCGTCCAGCGGCCGCGCTGCAAGAGGCGAAGCCGGCCGTAACAGGCCTGCCCGCCCCCTATTATCTGCGCCTCGCGCTGCTCGACAAACCCGGTGCGATGGCAAAAGTAGCCGCCGTTTTGGGCGATTCAGGCATTTCGATCGACCGCATGCGTCAGTATGGCCATACCGAAAGCACCGCACCGGTCCTGATTGTCACCCACAAGACAACGCAAGCCACGTTGGATGTTGCTTTGGACGGCCTGCGAAACACACACGTTGTTGACGGAGAACCCGTCGCATTGCGGATTGAAGAGGTTTGACCCTTGCGGCCTGCATAAAACGCAGGCTATGCCGAACAAAGCGCCTTTACTGACCTGAGGATACCAAACATGAGTGCTGCCAAGATTGATTTCAACGACCGACTGCTGTCTCTGGGCCTTGCGCGGGTCGCAGAACAGGCCGCACTGGCTTCGGCTTCGCTGGTCGGGCGTGGCGACGAAAAAGCCGCCGATCAGGCAGCCGTGAATGCCATGCGTGAGCAGCTGAACCTGCTGGATATCGCAGGCGTAGTTGTCATCGGTGAAGGCGAGCGCGACGAAGCGCCGATGCTGTATATCGGCGAAGAGGTTGGCACCGGCAGCGGCCCGGGCGTGGATATTGCCCTTGACCCGCTGGAAGGCACCACCCTGACCGCCAAAGACATGCCGAACGCGCTGACCGTGATCGCCATGGGACCGCGCGGCTCGATGCTGCATGCGCCCGACGTTTACATGGACAAGCTGGCCATTGGTCCGGGCTTTCCCGAGGGTGTCGTCAATCTCGACATGAGCCCACGCGAGCGCGTTGAAGCACTGGCAAAAGCCAAAGGCTGCGAACCCGCTGACATCACCGTCTGCATTCTGGAGCGCCCCCGCCACGAGGCGATGATTGCCGAAGTGCGCGACACCGGCGCGTCGATCCGCCTTATCACCGACGGTGACGTGGCTGGCGTCATGCACTGTGCCGAAAGCGAAGTAACCGGCATCGACATGTACATGGGCCAAGGTGGCGCACCTGAAGGCGTGCTGGCCGCAGCGGCACTGAAATGCATGGGTGGACAGATCTTTGGCCGCCTGCTGTTCCGCAACGATGACGAACGTGGCCGCGCGGCCAAGGCGGGCATCACCGATCTGGACCGCGTCTATGCACGCGACGAGATGGTGACCGCGGACGTGATCTTTGCGGCAACCGGCGTGACCGGAGGCTCGTTACTGCCGCGCATCAAGCGCGAGCCCGGCTGGGTCGAAACGACCACGCTGTTGATGCGCTCGAAAACCGGATCGGTACGTCGCATGTCCTATCGCACACCGACATGGCCGCATGACGCAGTATAGTGGCTTGCGCCACCACCTTCGGTGAGAGTATTTGTGAAAATGATAAAGAGGCCGGGTCCGATTGGGTCCGGCCTTAGCATGTGAGGGACAGACGATGAGCTTTCTTGGAGTTGAACACTCATTGTCCGGGCGGCGCTGGGTTGGCCCAAAGCCCGAAGTGGACCGCGCAACGGAAATGCTGGTGCAGCAAGTCGGCTTACCACAAGCGGTGTGTCAGGTGCTGGCGCGCAGGGGCGTGCCGCCGATGGAAGCCCAAGGCTTTCTTGAGCCCAAACTGAAAGAGCTTTTGCCCGACCCGCGTTCGCTGAAAGACATGGAATCCGCAGCCCAACGGTTTCTGCGGGCCGTGAAAGCCAACGAACGGGTCGCGGTATTTGCGGATTATGACGTGGATGGAGGCAGTTCGGCTGCGCTACTTCTTGTCTGGCTGCGCCAGATGGGTCGTCAGGCAACATTGTATGTGCCGGACCGGATTGACGAAGGGTACGGCCCGAACGTACCCGCCATGCAGGAACTGGCTGCTAATCATGACCTGATTATCTGCGTGGATTGTGGCACGCTCAGCCATGAACCAATTGCTGCCGCGCAAGGGGCCGATGTGATCGTACTGGATCACCATCTGGGCGGAGAAACTTTGCCGGACTGTGTGGCCGTCGTGAACCCGAACCGGCAGGACGAAGACGGCGATCTGGGATATCTCTGCGCGGCCGGAGTTGTGTTTCTGATGCTGGTCGAGGCAGGGCGCCAAATGCGTGAGGCCGGTGCCAAATGCCCAGACCTGATTAGTCTGCTGGATCTTGTGGCATTGGCAACCGTTGCCGACGTGGCGCCGCTGATCGGTGCGAACAGGGCGCTGGTACGGCAAGGGTTGAAAGTAATGGCCCAGCGGCAAAGACCGGGGCTGGTTGCGTTGTCCGACGTTGCCCGCATGGATGCCGCGCCCAACAGTTATCATCTGGGCTTCTTGCTCGGGCCGCGTGTGAATGCCGGAGGGCGGATTGGACAGGCCGATCTGGGAGCGCGGTTGCTCAGCACAGATTCAATGACCGAGGCTGAGGCGTTGTCGCAGCGGCTGGATGAGTTGAACACCGAACGGCGCGACATTGAAAACGCGGTGCGGGCAGCGGCAATGGAACAGGCTGAGGAACGAGGGTTGGATGCGCCTCTGGTCTGGGCAGCAGGTGAAGGCTGGCATCCCGGTGTGGTCGGCATCGTGGCCTCGCGCCTCAAGGAAACCGCGAACCGCCCCGCCATTGTCATTGGTTTCGACGGGGACGAAGGCAAAGGTTCTGGCAGGTCGGTATCAGGCGTTGATCTGGGCGCCTCAATCCAAAGGCTTGCGGCCGAGGGGCTACTTGTCAAAGGCGGAGGCCACAAGATGGCAGCAGGCCTAACCGTCATGCGCGACCAATTGGAGCCCGCGATGGAGCGGCTCAGCGAATTACTAGCCAAACAGGGCGCGGGCGAAGGCGGCCCGGCGGATTTAAAATTGGACGGAGCATTGATGCCCGGTGCAGCGACTGTTGATCTGATCGAGCAGATTGAAAAGGCAGGCCCGTTTGGGGCCAGCGCTCCTGCCCCGCGATATGCCTTGCCAGACCTGCAAGTGCGCTTTGCCAAACGTGTTGGCGAAACCCACCTGAAACTATCCTTGACCGACGGAATGGGCGGTGGTTTAGACGCCATCGCTTTTGGCGCCTTCGACGGGCCCATGGGGGAAAAACTGTCCAATCACGGCGGTGCACGCTTTCATTTCGCGGGGCGACTTGAAGTAAACACCTGGGGCGGACGCCAGTCTGTACAACTAAGGCTTGAAGACGCCGCAGAAGCAAATTGATCCCAATTTCGGGCGTGGGAAAAAACTTTCACATCCCTGCATTTTTCGGCTTGCGGGGGTGTAAGGTAAACCGTAAAAGGCCCTCCACAAGCCAGCGTGGCCCGTTCGTCTATCGGTTAGGACGCCAGGTTTTCAACCTGGAAAGAGGGGTTCGATTCCCCTACGGGCTGCCACTTGTGCTTGTTTGGATCAAATGGCCCGTTCGTCTATCGGTTAGGACGCCAGGTTTTCAACCTGGAAAGAGGGGTTCGATTCCCCTACGGGCTGCCATTTCCTTCCTCGAACACCGAAATTGTCGCGCACAGATCTGCCCGTCCCAAACGGACGAAGGGCTGCAGTTGTAAACGGTGATCAACCCTGAGCGGCCGGAAGATCGAGTTTGAGACTACTGATACACCTACCAACCACGTCGCCCGAAAAGCGCCTGCAACCGGGTCTGTCCTGCGAACGGATCGACGGCCTGCGGTACGGAAAGATGTGACACTACCCGGCGCACCAAAACCCAACAGATTGCCGCAAAAATAATACCGCCGAGAGCCTGACCCAACAACACTCCGGGCGCACCTGCAATATAACCACCGGCAACGGCAAAGGGCCAAGTTCCCAGAGTGTGCCGCCCCCAATTGACCCAAGTGGAATAGACCGGGTGACCCAGATTGTTGAAGCTGGCATTCGCGACAAAGATTACTCCGTTGAAGAACGAAGCCAAAGCCAATGGCCCGCAAAACAGATATATCAAGGCCCGCGTTTCACCCTGCGCCTGGAACAGATCCGCAATTGGTGCGCGTAATATGAACAGCGTCGCCGCCATCAAGCAGACATAGACGGCGGTAAATTTTACCCCGGCCAGAAAGGTGTCTTTCACCCGGTCATATTGTCCGGCCCCAAAGTTCTGCCCTACAATTGGTCCGATGGCCCCGGACAGGGCAAACACCACCGAAAACGCCACCGGCATCAGCCGCCCGATAACCGCCATACCTGCCACGGCATCCGTTCCAAATTGCGCCACTTCGCGAATAACGATGGCATTGCCGATGGGCGTAGCGATGTTTGTCATCACAGCGGGAACCGCAATCGTGCTCACAGCCCGGACATCCATTCGGACTTGCGGTAGTGAGGGGCGGGCAAAACCACGATGCACACGCACCGCCGGCCTGATCGCGGTGATGAGAATACAGACGCGTGCAATAACAGACGCGATGGCTGCGCCGTCCAGCCCCAACCCAAGCGCAAAAATCAGGATCGGGTCCAGCACCGCGTTAACCACTCCACCATAGATTGTGGCCTGCATCGAACGCCGCGCATCCCCGTAAGCGCGTAACACCGCCATCCCGGTCATCGCGACAGCCATCACCCACATGGTTGGTAAAATGAAAGACACATATCGGGCGGCCAGACGCAGCACCTCTCCCTCTGCCCCCAGTAAGGACAAGCAGAATGTCAGGTTGAAGAGGACAATCATTGAAACGATCAACCCGGTCAGAGCGCCCAGCACCGCAACGCTGGTTCCGAACTGGCGCGCCTGCTCGGGCCGCCCGGCCCCAAGTTCACGTGCCACCAAGGCTCCGGCAGCTATCGACAGGCCGACATTCACCGAATTGGTAAAAAACAAAAGTGTTCCGGCATATCCCACGGCCGCCGCCAAAGCATCGTTCCCAAGCATCGAAATGAAGATCATATCGACGAAATCAACGGCGAAGATTGCCATCAGGCCGATACTGGTGGTCAAGGACATACGAGTGACATGGCCCATCAGACTGCCTGTCAAAAAGACGGCTCTGCTTTCAGATTGTGTCGCCATGCGTTTTTCAGCCCCTGCCCATCAGGATAATTTGTCCGGGTTTTACCCGGTTCAGCAATAGAAATCCCACAACACCGCCCACTTGAGGCGGCTTTTCATGGGGTTTGTGCGCCCTTCCCGCGATACCCGCGCAGATACAACACAAGGAATTCCGACAATTCTGATCGAACCGCGTCAGGGTCCAAAGCGACAAACCGGCCCTCCAGCGACAGCTTGACGATCCCATGCACGGCAGAAAACACAGTGCGCGCACGCAGGGCCAGAGTGGCCTCATCCATTTCGGGGCTGATTTGGGACAGCGGTTCGATCACCTCAGCGATCAACAGCGCATGTTCCTCAAGGTGCCACTGCGGTACAGGCACCCCCGGTGGCATTTTGTGATCGAACAAGGCTGCCCAGAGGTTCTGGTTTTCCGTGCCGAATTGCAGATATGCCAACGCCAGCGCCAGGAGTTTCTCCTCGGGCGTGTCCATAGAATTGGCAGCGTCCTGCAAAGCGGTGTGCAAACGTGCAAGTGTGCGCGAGTTCACCGCCAGAATCAAAAGGTCCAGATCCTCATACGCATTATACAAACTGCCCAGTGCGCAACCTGCATCTTTGGTGACATCACGGGCACGCAGGGCGGCCAACCCATGCGATTCCATCCTCTTTTCAGCAGCATTTAGAAGATTTTTCTTCAGATTTTCCCTTTTATTCTTAACCACTTAAATCTCCAGCTTTGAGCTTTTTTGAACATTGTTCATTTTTTGCATTGAACAATGTTCAAATTCACTGCATGTTCACCTCATGAACAATGTTCATAAACGAGGAAATCAAGATGTTCAAACAGTTTGCCACATTGTTAAGAGGTCGGGCTTATGAGGCGGCAACCGTCGTTACGGATCGCCACGCCCTTCCCATTTTACGCCAGCAAATCCGCGATTGCGCCCATGCCGTTCAGATGTCTCGCAAGGCCGTTGCGGTTGCGATGGCTCAGAATGAACAAGAGAAAAAACAGCATGAGCGATTGACCCAACAGATTGCCGATTTGGAAACCCGCACTTTGGACGCATTGCAGCAGAACCGCGAGGATCTGGCGCAGGACGCCGCCGATACCATTGCCCATCTTGAGGCAGAGCGTGATGTTTCAACCCAGGCGCAGGCCCGGTTCGACACTGAAATCGCTCGGTTGCGTACCGTCCTGCGCGAGGCTGAGACGCGACTGCGGCAATTACAGCGCGGTCAGCGTCTGGCCACCGCGACAGACAAAACCCAACGCTTGCAGCAGGTGGCCCCTGACAGCGGTCTATCTACCCTGCGAGAAGCCGAAGATACGTTGCGGCGCCTGCAGGAGCGGCAGAGCGAAATGGACGCAACCGCCCGCGCCATGACCGAGCTCGAAACCACCGGATCGGCGGAGAATATCCGGGATCGGCTGGCCGAGGCAGGCTGTGGAAAGCCCCTGCGCTCAAGCGCCGACGAAGTGCTCGAACGGTTGAAGAAGAAGGCACAGAAATCCAGCAAGTCGAAATCACAGTAACTTCAAGTACCAGATTCAACACACTGAAAGGACTTTACCAATGAATGCCGAAGAAAATCTGAACCTGCCCCAGTCGAACGCGTGGAACATGTTCACCATCGTCTCATTCGTTATCGCCGCGGCCATGATGGCCGGTGGCATCTACTTCCTCGAAGCCAGTTTTGCGGCAAAAGGGTTTTACTCGATGTCTGCACTGATGCTGGTTCATACCACCGTGTCGATCACCAAGACCCTGCGGGATCGCGAAGAATCCCAGCGACTGCACAACCGGATCGAAGAGGCGAAGACCGAAAAGCTTCTGAAAGAGGTAGAGGACAATATTGCCGCTTAAACAATTACCTCACGCAGTGATAGCCGCGCGCGGCTGGGGGTGGCTTTGTTGGCAACCCCCAGCCGCAATGCATTGAACAACACCCTACCACGCGGCACACCAAGTCGCTCAGTGACAGCGGCGCGTATATCAGGGTCATCAGCCAGCGCCGCCGCAGGCCAGCCCACCAACCCACGTGCAGATGCCTGTAACCAAGTTCTGTAAAACGCCCGCCCAGCCCGCACCATCGATCTGTCTGCAGGCCAATGAAACAAAGCAATCGCCCCGGCTTTCCGACTGCGAGCGGCCTCACCCGAAAGTTGCGGACCAAGACCCAGCGAGCTGAGCAGATCATAAACCCCACTTCCCAAAACAACCGGGACCATCCTGGCCGTGATGGCGTCCATCGCCAAAACATCGCGATTCAGGCCATCAACGTCATAGTTCACATCACCCTTGCGCAAACGCATCCAATGCAACAGCTCGGTGCGGAAAGGTTTTGGACGCATGACCCGGGCCGAGGCGATGTCAATCTGTTCGGCCAACCAATCGATCTGCTTCGTCTCCGTAACAAGCGTCAAGTGCTCGGCCATCCAGCCTTGGAGGGCAGACTGGGGCGTCGGCGCAAAACCGCCGCGATGCGTCAGGCGCGCGGACGCCAGCGAGGCCAATGCTATATCCTCGTTGTCCGGAGCCCCATTGGTGACAATGCGCGCAATGGGGCGCAGGTTTTTTTCTGTGGTACTGATGGCGAGCGTCACTTTGGCCCCTACCCCATGTGCGGCCATGGCCAGAACAGTGCCCTCGACCGCCGCGCCGCACGAGACCTCAAGATCGCGATCAGTGGGGTCGCCTACAGGCAAGCGCCTAAAGAGGTCCGCGTAAATTTCTATCGCTCCGTCTCGCAGCGCCCAACGTGCCGGCTGCGTGTTGTGGGCAGAGGGGGCCAGCATCGCCTGAGAAACAACCTGCTCAAAGTCCTGGCGGTCCATCACACCAGCTCCTTCGAAAACAGATGCAAACGATGTAGCGGTACGGCCCCCGCCTTTTCGGTTTGCCGGAGGCTGGCCGCATTTTCATCCGCGATCCATGTGCCGCCCACCGTTTTATATCCAGCCGCAATCATGTCTTCCGTCATCTCACTGAGCATCAAGGGGTTGACCGAACGCCCTTGAAACTCGGGCATCACGCCCTGAAAAATCACCACGGCACGGTCACGGCGAGATTTGTAGCGCAGATAATGCCAAGGCAATGACAAACGCATCCGTGACCCGATCCTGCGCAAAAGCGGGTTGAGGTCCGGGATAGCAATCACCGCTCCGGCGGGTTTGCCTTGATAGTGGACAACCTTGGAAATCCGCGGGTCCATGATCCATTTCAAATCTTTTGCCTGAAACGTGAATTCTTCGGCTGAGACCGGCACAAACATCGGGTTGTCCTTGAAACTGCGGTTCAGGATGGCGCGGGCATCCTCGAGCCGCGCCGCAATGGTTGCGCGCGTGACCGGTGCAAAGGAAAAACCCTGCCCCAGCAAATCTGAGCGCTGCGCATCCGACAACACCTGTGGGGCTGGGCTGGTGTCCAAGCGGCGTTCGAAAGTGGTCATTGGGAAATGCTGCGCATACCCGTTTGCCTTGAGGAGGTCAGGCAGATAAGGCGCGCCCCAAATCTGATCGGTAAACGGTGCCTGATCAAACCCACCGGTCATGACACCGGCCTGCTGCATCGCCGTCAGGTTGAAATTACCACTCAGTCGCGTCATTCCCTTTGTGCGGGCCCAATTCTCAGCGGCTTGCAGCAATACGGTGGCGGTTTCGGGATCATCGGCGCAATCAAAGAAACCAAAGCACCCACGGGCTTCGGCGTGCAGTTCATTCGACGCACGGTGCAGATGCGCAGTGATCCGGCCGACCGGCTTTCCGCTACGCAGAGCGGTAAAGTAGGTAAAATCCGAACCCTCGAAAAACAGGGGGTTGTTGAGCGACAAAAACCGCTTCAGATCCGCTCTCATCGGTGAAACGTAAGGCGTATCAGGCCCATAGGCATGAAACGGAGCGGCAAAGAAGCTCGGAAAATCCCGCTCCAACAGGTCGATCATGCTTCCCCCCTCGCCATCACAACGCCTGCCATCCGCTGCACTGCACGCAGGGCCGCCCCTGTACTGTCCAGCGTCGCGATGTCTGGGTTATTCATCATAACTACGCGGAGTGGCGCGATAGACAACAGCACGGCATGAGTGGCATCGAAACGGGCAAACAGCCAATTGACCTGCTCGTCGCTAGCCGTTCCCAGTTGCTGGACGGGTGCAGCGGTAAGGCAGGTTGTCAGGTCGTCTACATCCATTTCCGTCAATTCCGCCTCTTCCACCAGAACCGCGTCCGGTGCCCCTGCTGCGCGGCGTAGCAGGCTGAGACTGGCCTCTGGCCCTTGGCCCTCGACCTCGGCAATCTCGCGCAATGCAATCAGTTGGCGATCTTCGATCCGCAGTGCAATTGCGGCCTGCCAGATCGCCAGCAGAATAAGCGCAGATACCGTGACCGCCATGACCTGCACTGCGATGCTCCAGTCCATAGGCAAGAGCCCCGACAGGATCAGGGTCAGAAGTCCGGTCACCAAGAAAACAATCCCAAAGCTTCGTAAGATGTCCACTGCCCGCAATCCGGACCGGTTCATACCAATGGACAACCAGCACAACACCAGCACGGCCACACCGCCCAATCGGACCGGTGCATCAATCACCGCCTCGCGCATGAAATCTGTAGCCAGAAACGGCAGGATCAGCAGGAATGACAGGCTCATTCTGTTGATGGTTCTGTTCTCGGCTGGTGACAGGGTGTCGCAGTCACGCCTCAGCACGAACAAGGCCACGCCTATCAGCCCTGCCAGTTGGAACAGCAACAAACCAGCCAGCCGCCAGACCTCAAGGCTAGCAAATTGCAAGAGGCCCAGGAACACAAACACCGCTGCCCCTAAAACGCATATCAGCTTTAATGCCGGAGGCGCATGGCGGCGCAACAAACCTTCGGCCAAAAGCAGCGCAGCCAAGGGCAACAATGCGGCGCAACAGTTTGTGAGAGCGGAAAAAAACCATCCCCAGCCGCCCCAATGTCCGATCCGAGCAACCATCAGAATGACAAGTAGCCACAGGCAGAACCGAAACCGTCTGGCAAGCTCGGGCCTGCGCACCAGATCACTCAGATGCAACAGCACGATGACCGCACCCAATGCGGCGCAGGCCGAGACCCACGCGTCAGACAAAAAGGCGGCTGTATCGCTCATGACGCCAACAGCTTGTTCATTTGCCGACGCACTAACGGCCGCATAATGGCAGCTAGAACACCGGGTAAGGGGCGTTCGACCTTACCGGTATGGGGGTTCAGAAACCAGCCGCGATAATCCGCGCCATGCGCCCGCCCCAAGACGGCGTGCAACGCCTCGCCCCCCATCAACGTGCCTGCCATGATCACCATGGGCGCGAAGGACATCCGGCTGCGTTTCCCAGCAATCACTTCACCCGCCAACGCAAGATCGACATGATGACGAGATGAAGAATGGGTCAGCACATATTCAGCCTCGGCAGCGGCAGCACCATCGCGCATCTCTTGTGTCAACGCGTTCCATTCGGTGCCTTGGGTTGGGTAACCTAAACGTTGTTCCGGCATCGGGTCGGCGGGCTGTGTGACGTAAACCGACGGCAACGGCGACGCATAAGCATCAATCACAGCGCGGCCCTTGGCGCGGGCTGTCCGGTATAGCAACAGGCTTGCGCCAAGATCGTCGGTCCCATTGATGACCACATCTGCAGCTTGCACCAGCCGATCCACCTGATCAGACCAGTTTGCGCCCAGCACTTCGATTTCGGCCTCAGGGTTGATCTGAAGGCACTGGTCACAGGTCGCCATGGCCTTATCCCGGCCAACAGTCGCCAAGGTCGCAAACAACTGCCGGTTTAGGTTCGAAACTTCGAAACTGTCCAGATCGGCAAGGATCAATCGCCCCACCCCGGCGCGGATCAGGGTCATGATTACACTGCCTCCCATCCCACCGGTGCCGCAGACAAATACGCAGGAGTTGCGCAGCGTGTCTTGGTCGGCTTCAGAGACAAAGCCGAGATTGCGCGTCGTGAATTCGGAATATGAAAAGAAGGTCATTGCCCCTGCCCTCTTGCCCGCAGGATACCAAAATCCCGCTGCGTATCTGCCCATTGCCACAGCGGCATCGCCAGACGTTGAATTACCGCAGCGGCCACGGCAAGCGTTACGGCGGCAAACGATCCGCGGGGAACCTCGCGCCCGACATAAGAAAGCGCGGTTGGCGTATCCATCTGCCCCAATTGCAGAACATCATCGCCACGATCGTAATCAAGCTGCTCGCGACAAAAATCGTTGATGGCCTGATCCCTATGCTTGGGCGCATCTGCAAAGGTCTTCTTCAGGTGATCCGACCCCCCGGTATAGGCATTGGTAATGACAAAGCGATCTTCGTCAAAATCGGCCTCGGACCCGACACCAAACACATAGCGGTGGTGCTGCATGATTTTGCGAGCCAGCATCAGGTGCAGAAGACTGCGCCGGTTTTGCGCGTCACCAGCGGGCGTTGGAAAAACCCGCGCAAACCCATGCCCGACCAGCCCCACCACTGCGGGCACCTGAGTGACATTTGATATCCACAGAGGCCGCATGCCATTGCGGAACAACATCAGTACGCACGTCAACCCGTACAGCACCCAGCTCAGGCCCTGACTGCGCAGGTTCGGATCGACCATGACCAGCCCGAGATGCAGCACCTGTTCTGTCCGGTGCCCCAAATCAATCTCCATCAACGCCAGAGCATTAAAGGCAACTGGTGTCTTGTCGTCCCGACGCGACACCAGAGTAATGATCGATTGCCCCAGCCTTTCGCGATCGCCCGAGAACACACCGTAAGTCAGATCCCCTGCGGGCAGAGTTTTTGATGCCACCTGACGCAGTTTGGCAACCAGGTCGTCCAGCTCAGATGACGACATCCAAAGGCCCGGACGTTCGACGATGCGAACGCGATACCCTCCCGAGGCATTCAACCGGATATCCATGTGACGCTGTGCTGCGGCGTTAATTATGGCGTTTAACAATGCCTGTTCCCGTTATCTTCTGCTCTGTGCCAGACATAAACTTCATCGTGACAATATTATGGTCGGAACGCGTATTCTCGACGCCCTGCTGCAAGGTCCATCAACGACGTTTCCCGCGCTTGCTTCAAGTCGTGAATACCCCCGGTTTCACCGCAATTCGGATCAACAGTTTGCAGCACCAAAGCGTTGAGACTACGCTGGCCGAAACCTGAGAGAAGATGCCATGAAGATTGTGTCAGGCGGGCAAACCGGTGTGGATTTGGCGACGTTGGAATTTGCGCGCCAGAACGGGCTTGCCTATGGGGGTTGGGTGCCCAAAGGGCGAGCCAACGAAGCCGGTCGCATTCCTGATCACTTCAATGGAATGATGGAAACGAAATCCGAAAATGTTGCGGAACGAACAAGATGCAACGTTGAAACCAGCGACGCCACACTGATTTTTGTGGATGGCTCAAACAGCCCCGGTACGGACCAAACTCTTGTTTTCGCCAGAGAGGCTGGAAAACCGCATCTAGTTGTAGATGTCACGGAAGGGACAGATGCTTGCGCGCTTAGGGTTCGGTCCTGGTTGGACAGTACGCCCATCGCAATTTTGAATGTTGCTGGGCCCCGAAATTCCGAGGCACCGGGCATTGGAAAGCATGTACGCGCGGTGCTGGACCGGAATCTGGACATATTCAGAAAGTGAACCGCTGGGAAATTTAAGCGGTCCGGTCAGGCCACCTGATCCGTGAAGTTGCGCATTTTGGGACGCGCAATCCTTTGTACGCCTTAGTTATGGTCACGAATGACAAAGTGTTTGGTTGTGGTCTCGACCACCTCCCAAAACCCACGAAACCCGTTCGGAATCATAAAACTGTCGCCGGTGCGGAAATCCTGCCGGGTTCCGTCCTCATGAATCAGCGCGCAATGACCCTCGACGATATAGCAGTATTCGTCTTTGTCCGTGAACGCATGCCACTTGCCCGGCGTCGATGTCCAGGTACCGGCCGACAACTTTCCGTCGGGGCTGGTGAAATGCATACCGACCTTGTGATACGGGTCGCCTTCAACCACGCGGTCCGGCAAATCCGCAAGGCGGCGTTCGCTACGGGTTTCGGGGGCTTCGAAAAGGTTGATGACCTGAGTGTTCATTTTTCCACCTTCTTTTTTAGTTGCGGGCCTGTGACGGTGCAGGCCGCTGGGCTAAGGGGCCGGGTATCAGCCCCCTTGGCGTTCAGGCAATTCGCAAAGCACCCAAACGCCACCTTACCCGCTTCAGTAATGTACCAGATAGACGCCCAGCAGCACGAACAGCGCAATAAACACTGTCTCAGCAACGATCAGCGCAATGGCCTGCCCGCCCACATCGAGAATGCGCTTGAGCGAGGTTTTCATCCCTACCGCAGCGATCGAAATCAGCAGCGCCCACCGGCTGAGGCTCGACATCGCCTCGGACACCATCGCCGGGATCAGCCCCAGCGAATTGAGCGTCGCAAAGACGAGAAAGCCAACCACGAACATAGGGAGGATCGGGGGACGCTTACCCTCTTCGGCAAACTCCGCGTGGCGACGTACCAGCGCCGAGATCACCAGAACAACCGGGGCCAGCATGGCGACGCGGATTAGCTTGACCAGCGTGGCGACCTCACCGGTTTGATCCGAGACCGAGAACCCGGCACCAACCACCTGTGCAACATCGTGGATTGTACCACCCAGAAACACGCCCGAAATCTCATCATTGAAATCAAAGGCTTCGGTTAGGATCGGATAGGCGATCATTGCGATGGTCGACAGCACGGTCACGGACAGCACCGTGAAGATCAGGTTGCGCTCGGAATGTTCGTTCTTGGGAAGAATGGCCGACAGCGCCATCGCGGCAGATGCTCCGCAGATCGCAACAGACCCGCCTGTCAGAATACCGAACCGCCAGCCGCGGCCCAGCAGACGCGCGCCCAAAAGGCCAAACAGGATCGTCAGAATGACGCCCGCGATCACGACAAGGATCAGATCCGAGCCGAGGTTCATCATCAGTTCCACCGAGATGCGCGCGCCCAGCAGCGCCACGCCAAACCGCAAAACGGTGCGGGCGGTAAATTCGATTCCGGGCCTGCAGCTTCCGCTGTCTTCCTCCGCCAGAAAGTGAAACGCGATGCCCAGCAAAAGCGCCATCAGCATGGCCGGGGCGCCGTAGTGCTCGGACAGAAATTTCGCCGCTGCGGCTACAACAACGGAAACAAGAAATCCGCGACCGTTCTTGCGCACAAATGCCTCGGCTTTGGACATCAGTGATGGGGATGCAGTCATATCTTGCATCATGCTTCCTCTATCAAAAAATCAGGCTTTCCCGTCGGGAAAGCCCAAAGGTTGCCGGGTCCTGTCAGACCCGGGTCCTTGTTTTGACTGACCTTACGCCTCGGCTTGCGGTTTCATGTCGTTGGCGTTGATGCCTGCGACGGCGACGGGTTTTTTCATGGCGTCGCGGCGGAAGGGTTCACCG